>NZ_JACBZO010000001.1:1200000-2400000 GCF_013409005.1 Demequina lutea | reverse complement strand
GATGAAGGCCACCCGCGGTTACTTGGCGGCGTCTCCCGGAACCTCGATGCACGGCTTCGGCGTGGCATTTGACTTGTGCGGTGGCGATGACCACGGCGCGCCGGACGCGTGGTTAAAACAGAACGCCGCCACGTACGGTTTCGACCACCCAGACTGGGCCGTGTTCCGCACGTACGAGCCGTGGCACTGGGAGTACAAGCCCGCGACGGACGCCATCTACGCCTCGAGAGGAATCACCGGGGTCGCCGATGGCGGAACGACAGCCATAGCTCCTGCACCTGCGACGACTGCACCTGCGACGACTGCACCTGCGACGACTGCACCTGCCTCGCCTGCACCTGTGGCGAAGGCCCCCGCGACGACGGCACCCGCCTCGCCTGCACCAGCGGCGACGAAGCCGGCGCCTGCACCGTAGCGACGAGGCAGGCGACTGCACCGTAGCGACGAGGCAGGCGACTGCACCGTAGCGACGAGGCAGGCGACTGCACCGTAGCGACGAGGCAGGCGACTGCACCGTAGTGACGATCCGGCGCGGTGAGTTTCCTGATCCCGCGAAGTGTCAACCGACCGCACGGTCCGCGAAGTCGTTGATGTGCTTCTGCAAGCCGGAGTCGGCCGTCACCGACACGGAGAAGGAGTTGCCGTGGTTCACGGTGCGCTCGGTGCGACTGATCCAGGGTCCGCCGCCGTTGATCGAGCAACCGACGAGCGCTCCTGCCGCGAATGCGGCGATCGCCAAGATGAAAAGTAGGTGGCACGCCTTCACGTGTTCTCCCTCGTAGACCTTCCGAAAGCACGTTGGCCAGGGTCGGCGACGCTCGGCATCGTCCGGGGGAGTGAATCGTGCGGGGACCGCGTGGGGGAGGACCTCTGTCAACGATGTCCCGACACATCGGTCAACGATGTCTTGAGACATCACAAGTGTGCCCTCGACAGGAATCGAACCTGCGACCTACGGTACCGGAAACCGGCGCTCTATCCTCTGAGCTACGAGGGCGACGATGACAGGGTACCAGCGGGCTCCCACTGGGCTTGCCGTCCGAGTGGCGTCGCACGCATCGGCCGCAGACCCAGGCGCGGATAGACTCGTACTGTGACCCCTGAAGAGCTTTCCGCGACCATTGCCGTCTGCATCGAGGAGGGCATCGCCGTCGGCGAGTTCGCTCTCACCAATGAGGACATCGTTGAGGTGCGCGTCGAGCGCCCGAAGGTGCGAGAGCACGGGGACTGGTCGACCAACGTCGCCATGCAACTCGCCAAGAAGGCGGGCACCAGCCCGCGTGCCTTCGCGGAGGCGCTCGCGGCGCGCTTGGTGACGGTAGACGGCATCGGCGTGGCCGACGTCGCGGGGCCGGGCTTCCTCAACATTCGCCTCACGGCGGGTGCCGCCGGGGAACTTGCTCGGGCGATCGTCGAGGCGGGAGACGACTTTGGGCGCGGCGTCTCCTTCGAGGGCACGCACGTCAACGTGGAGTTCGTTTCGGCCAACCCGACGGGCCCCATCCACTTGGGCGGCACGCGCTGGGCCGCAGTGGGCGACTCGCTCAGCAGACTGCTCGAATTCCACGGCGCGAAGGTGACGCGCGAGTACTATTTCAACGACCACGGAGTGCAGATCGACCGCTTTGCCGCTTCACTGCTTGCGGCGATCAAGGGTGAGGACGCGCCCGAGGACGGCTACGGGGGACAGTACATTCTCGACATCGCCGACCAGATCCTCGTCGATGCCATGGAGGTGGGCGAGACGAATCCGCTCGAACTCCCGCACGACGAGGCCCTCGAGTTCTTCCGCTCACGCGGGACGCTGCTCATGTTCGCCCAGATCAAGCAGTCGCTCAAGGACTTCGGTGTCGAGTTTGACGTGTACTTCCACGAGAACTCGCTGCACGAGTCCGGCAAGGTCGACCGCGCACTCAAGGAACTCAAGGCCTCAGGCTCGCTGTACGAGGCCGAGGGTGCCTGGTGGCTGCGATCGAGCGAGTTTGGCGACGAGAAGGACCGCGTGGTCATCAAGTCCGACGGCAACGCCGCGTACATCGCGGGCGACATCGCGTACATCCGCGACAAGCGCGAGCGCGGCGCGGACCTGTGCATCTTCTTGCTTGGCGCCGACCACCACGGTTACATCGCTCGCCTCAAGGCGGCCGCGGCCGCGCTCGGCTATGACCCCGACTCGGTCGAGGTCATCATCGGGCAGATGGTCAACCTGGTAAAGGACGGCCTTCCCGTGCGGATGTCAAAGCGCGCAGGCAACGTCGTGACGATGGAGGACCTCGTCGAGAACGTCGGCGTCGACGCGGCGCGGTATGCGCTCGCGCGTTCCTCGGCGGACTCGACTCTCGACATCGACGTTGACCTGCTCGCGTCGTCGTCGAATGCCAACCCCGTCTTCTACGTCCAGTACGCCCACGCGCGCACATGCGGAGTGGCGCGCAATGCCGCCGAATACGGCATTAACAGGGACGATGCCTTCGACGCCACGCTGCTGACGCACGAGTCGGAGTCGGCACTTCTCGGCCTGCTGAGCGAGTTCCCGCGCGTCGTCGCCCAGGCGGTCGACCTGCGCGAGCAGCACCGCGTGGCCCGCTATCTCGAGGAAGTGGCCGCCGCGTTCAACCAGTGGTACGACCGCACGCGCGTCACCCCGCAGGGCGACGAGGACGTCACTGACCTCAACCGCACGCGCCTGTGGCTCAACGACGCGACCGGCCAGGTGCTGCGCAACGGCCTGGGCCTGCTCGGCGTCGGCGCCCCCGAGAGGATGTAGCCGTGCCCGTCTGGTCGGCGACCGTGGTGCGCACCGACGATGGCGCGCTGGGCGTTGGCGGCTGCGACGTGCGGGCGCTTGCCGCCGAGTACGGCACGCCGGTCTACGTCGTCGACGAGGCCGACTTCCGCGCGCGCGCCGCGGGTTTTCGCGACCACTTTGCGGCCGCCTTCGGTCGCCACGGCGCGCACTGCGACGTGTTCTACGCGTCCAAGGCACTGCTGAGTTCGCAGATCGCTGGCTGGGTGCTCGACGAGGGCCTCGGCATCGATGTGGCGAGTGGCGGAGAGCTCGAGCTCGCGTTGCGCGGCGGCGCCCCCGGTGCCCGTATCACGCTGCACGGCAACAACAAGTCCGATGCCGAACTGATCCGTGCGCTCGAGGTGGGCGTCGGCCGCATCGTCGTCGACTCGATGACGGAGATCGGGGTGCTTGACGCGCTCGCCGCCGCCGCCGGTGTGGTCGCTCCCGTGCTGATTCGCGTGACGACGGGCGTGCACGCCGGTGGCCACGAATACATCGCCACCTCGCATGAGGACCAGAAGTTCGGGCTGTCGCTCGCGACCGGCGCGGCGCTCGATGCGCTGCGCGCAGTGCACGCCTCGCCGCACCTTGAGCTGCTCGGGATCCACACGCACATCGGTAGCCAGATCCTGTCGATCGGGGCCTTCAAGGATTCGGCCGAGCGGATGCTGCGCCTGCGCGCCGACTTTGCCGCCGAGACCGGCTTCGAGATGCCCGAGGTGGACCTGGGCGGCGGATACGCGATTGCGTACACGCCCGAGTCGGAGTCGATGGACGTCGAGAAGGCGTCCCTCGAGATCGCCGACGTCGTGGCGCAGGGCGTCGACGCGGCGGGCGGCGGCTGGCCGCACATCTCAATCGAGCCGGGAAGGGGTATTGCCGGGCCCGCGGGCATGACGCTCTACACCGTCGGCGTCACCAAGAACGTGTCGCTCGAAGAGGGCGGCCAGCGGCAGTACGTCGCGGTCGACGGCGGCATGAGCGACAACATGCGCACCATCACGTATGGCGCGGAGTACACCGCGGCGATCGCGTCGCGGGTGTCGTCGGCGCCGCCCGTGCTGTCCCGCGTCGTGGGAAAGCACTGCGAGTCGGGCGACATCCTCGTGCGCGACGTTCAGTTGCCATCCGACATCGCGCGCGGGGACCTGCTCGCGGTGCCCGCGACGGGCGCCTATGGCCGCGTCATGGCGAGCAACTACAACTCGGTGCTCCGGCCCGCGGTCGTTGGGGTGCGGGACGGGAAGTCGCGCGTGTTGATCAGGCGCGATACCTTGGCTGACCTGCTCGATTGGGACGTTCTTTGAGCGCGTGAGCGGTGACCCGCCGTGGTAAGAGGCGCATACTTGAAGTGGCTCCAACGTTCGACTTCGCCCCCCGTGGGGCCACGCGAGTGGCTCGTGCCGCTTGCACAAGGGACACACGAAGGAGGTTCGACTCATGAGCGAGTCAACGGAGAGCGAAGAGCAGTTCCAAAAGGCCACGCTGGCACTTGAGGCGATTGCGGAAGAGACCGAGCACGAGCGTGGAGTTCACGACGGAAAGAAGTTCGTGTTGCCCGAGGGTCAGCACGAGATCGAACCGCTGAAGGGCCCTCACCACACTCCTGCGGAGTAGCGGCCTACCGTGAGGGCGGTGCTGCGGCGGTTAGGTCCTGCCCGGCGCCGCGTCTAGAGCCAGGGCGAAACGATGCCGAACTCGTCGGCGACGGAGCGGATCTCGGCCTTGGACAGGCCCTCCGCGCGGCCGCCTGCAACGATATCCATGTACTCGTAATGCGCGGCGGTTTCCGCATACTCGACGCGGTCGACGGCGCGATACACGGAGACATCCGAGCGGGACATGGTGCCGTGCTTGCTCCACAGGACGATCTCGTGCTCACGGAGCCCCGCGACATTGGCCAGACCCATCTCGACAGAGCCGGGGATCATAAATTCGAGTACTCCGATGCCTTGCGAAAGACTCACGATGGTCTCCGGCTCCCAGCGCAGGATCGCGGCGTTTATGCGGGCCGTGTCGCGGTAGGCGGGGATGTGGCTGAGATACGTCAGGTGCGGCGGCTGGGCGTGAACCACGGCGTGAAAGTCGATACCACGGCGCGCCACCTGGTCCTGGTGCACGGCGAGGTGCGAGTTGAACTCGGACGTGAGCCTTGCGAATCGGCGGGTGTTCGACGTGTACAGAGTGCCCGTGACGCCATCGGCGTGCACGCGCACGGCTCCGATGGCGGACAGGGGTTCGTCCTTGATCTGGCGAAGACGACGGCCGGAACCGGTGACAAGCAGGGTTCCGCCTGCGAGCGCGGGTGCGGGATCGGGGAGGGTCATCTCCTCGGCGTTCGGGAAGTGGCGGCGGACCTCGATATCCCAGCCGATGTAGAGCGAGATGTTGCCCGCTCCGGCCTCGGAGGCGTCGATGTCGCAGATGCGGGCACCCGATTCGCCCATCTGGGCGATGAGCTCGTCGATGGTGGGGCGGGGCTGGTCGGTGGCCATGCGGGTTCTCCTTGGTTGGGCGCGCGACGCCGGTGTCGTGGTCGATACATGCCGAGATGAAACGATTCAATCACGCTCGAACGAAGGGGGAGTGCGCCCAACGTCCTTATCCGAGGAAGCTCGCGTTTGCGCCTCCTGGCGCGACTAGAGCGAACTGATGGTGTTGTAAGCCGTCGAGAGTTGCACACCAGGCCCGGGGGAGTGACCACGAGCACCCCGACAGCGGCTTACCACCTCGTACTCCTACGGCAAGGTGTATGTGTTCAGCGGCCGGCCGGTGCCGCCGTACGTGAGGTCCAGGATGAGCAGGCCCCGACGCTCCAGTGCGCCGAGGTAGCGCTGGGCCGTCGGGCGGCTGACGCCGAGTTGGTCAGCGATCTCCGCCGCGCCGACCGGACCACCGGCGGTGCGGACGGCGTTGAGCACCTTCTGCATGGTGGGCTGCAGGCGTGGTGTCAGGGTGGCGGGGCTGATCCCAACCGAGCGAGAGTTGTAGAGGCTGTCCACGGTTGCCTGGTTTGCGGTTGAGGCGGATGCCAACTCCTGACGCCACGTCCGGTACGCCTCCAACTGTGTTCGGAGCCGGTCGAAGCTAAATGGCTTCACGAGGTAATAGACCGCTCCGCTGGTCATCGCCGACTTGACGGTGGCCACGTCCTGGGCGGCAGTGATGATGATGCAATCAACCTGGGTTCCCGCCGCCTGCAGGGATCGCAGCAGGGAGAGCCCATCTTCGTCTGGGAGGTGCACATCCAGCAGGAGCAGGTCAGGGTCCAGACGAGCGATTGCCTCCCGCGCGGTTGCGGCGTTGTATGCCTGGCCCACGCATTCAAAGCCGTCGACCTTAGCCACGTGGGCCGCGTGAATTCCGGCGACCCTGAAATCGTCGTCAATCACCAGTGTCTTGATCAACGCCTGCGCGCGCTTACCTGAGCCGCTCGCGGCGCCTGGTCCGATAGTCACACGTCAAAGGTACCTCCGGCTGCGATATCACCTAAGGGGGCTCACCGGCCACGGCATGCCGACCGCGCACTTGCCCTGTTGCGGAAAACGCACACAACGTGCACTTGCGCGGAAAAGACGAACAACTGACTGAAGCCTTCCGGCACCAACGATCACCTCTTAGCGTTCACGGTAACTTCCGTGGTCCCCTCACGGTCGTGAAGCGAAAGACAAAGAGGTCTTTGCACATGGATGCTCATTTTGCGCACCGGCCGCCCGCTGACCGCGTGAGAGTCGACGAAGCGGCAGGAATCGACATTCGCGGCCTGACGAAGCGGTACCTCACGCCGAAGGGCGAGACGTTCACTGCTATCCAGGATGTGACGCTCACCGTCGAACCCGGCCAGTTCTGCGCCATCGTCGGGCCGACCGGCTGCGGAAAGTCCACGACGCTGGCGCAGATCTCCGGTTTGGAGCGGCCAAGCGCCGGCTCGGTGAGAGTCCGCGATCAGATCGTCGATGGCGTCACCAGCGGCGTCAGTTACATGTTTCAGGCGGATGCGCTCTTCCCCTGGAAGACCGTCCTCGACAATGTGTCGATCGGCCCCGTGCTTCTCGGCACGCCCAAGCGAGAAGCCACCACGCTCGCCATGGATTGGCTGCGCCGTGTTGGCCTGACCGGCTTCGAGGACCGCTTCCCGCACCAGCTGTCCGGCGGCATGCGCAAACGCGTCGCCATGGCAGCGGCACTGATCAACAATCCAAGAATCTTGTTGATGGACGAGCCGTTTGGCGCTCTCGACGTGCAAACCAAGGCCATCATGCAGAACGAACTGCTCCACCTCTGGGAGGAGCTGCGTCCATCTGTCTTGTTCATCACGCATGATCTCGACGAGGCGGTGGCGCTCTCCGATCGGGTAGTCATCATGACGAGCAGCCCTGGCACGATCAAGGACGTCTTCGATATCGACCTTCCCAGGCCGCGTGGCAACGTCCAGCAGATCCGTCATGAGAAGCGCTTCCTAGAGATACAGAGCCGGATATGGGAGTCCCTGAAGGACGAGGTCACCCGTGCCTATGAGCAAACTGCAGGTTCAGCAGCATGACTACCACCATGCTCAAAGACTCTCTCGCCCAGGAGGAGGCGGCTGAACTTCGGTTCTCTGCTCGGCGTGCCATGAAGAGGCGCGCGACATCGATCTGGCTTGGCCGGATCGGCTTCGCGGTGTTCATGATCGGGGGCTGGCAATGGTTCACCACTGAAGGGTGGGTCGACAAGTTCTTCTTCGGCCAGCCCACCGAAGTCTGGAACAGCTTGTTCCGGCTCTTCACCAAGGGCACGGTATTCGGCAGCATCTGGCTCAACCTCCGGATCACCATGGAAGAGGCGCTCTACGGCTTCGCTTTGGGCACGGTCGTGGGCGTCGTCCTTGGCATCCTCTTGGGTTCCAATAAGTACTTGTCTGCAGTCGCCGGCCCCTACATCCGCATGTTGAACGCCATCCCCCGCATCGTGCTTGGGTCGATCTTCTTCGTGGCATTCGGGTTCGGGATATTCCCCAAGGTGCTACTCGCGGCGGTGCTGGTCTTCTTTGTGGTCTTCTTCAACGCCTTCCAGGGCGTTCGAGAGGTAGACCCGAATCTGGTCGCGAACGTGCGCGTCTTGGGTGCATCGCCGCTTCAGGTCGCCGCCCATGTGACCATCCCCTCCGCGATGACATGGATCATCGCGAGCCTGCACACGGCATTCGGCTTCGCGATCGTCGGCGCGCTCGTCGCAGAGGTGCTCGGTGCCCAGCATGGAATCGGGCTGCTCATCACCGAGGCGCAGAACACGTTTGATCCCAACACCGTCTTTGCCTGCATGGTGATCATCGCTGTGGTCACTCTCGTGGCGGAGTACCTCATCACGTTGCTGGAGCGTTCGCTCCCGAAGTGGCGCCCACCGAACCGCTCCGAGGCCCACGCGATCTGACGATCGCCACGACTCATTGCACTGAGAACGCCCGAACTCTCGGGAAAGTCACAAGGAAAGGGACACGCACGATGAAGCACAAGATCTACGCGGTAGCCGCTACCGGAGCGATTGCGCTCACCCTCGCGGCCTGTAGCACCAACTCACCCGCCGCCAGCACTAGCGCCCCAGGGGCCAGCGCGAGTTCAACCGCCACTTCCACCGCGATGCCCACGGTCAAGATGATGGTGGGAGGCATCGACAAGCAGATCTACCTGCCGTATCAGCTCGCCGAAAGTCTGGGCTTCTACAAGAAGTACGGAGTCAACGTCGAACTCTCTACCGAAACGAAGGGCGGCGTCGGAGCGGAAGACGCGATGGCCTCCGGCAGCGTCGACATGGCTGGCGCTTGGTACGTCCACACCATCGACTTCCAGTCCAAGGGCAAGGACGTGATCAACATCATTCAGCTCTCTGGAGCTCCGGGCGAACGAGAGATGTGCGCCACCAAGAGTGGTGTTCATGCGCCAGCCGACTTCAAGGGCAAGACCATGGGCGTCACGGACCTTGGTTCCGGAACCGACGAACTGACCCAGTTCATCGCCTCCCAAGGTGGCGTCACCAGGAACGACTACACGACCCAGGCGGTGGGTGCCGGTGCGACCGCAATCGCCGCAATCCAGCAGGGTGCCGTGGACTGTGTGATGACCACCCAACCCACCGTCGGTGCTCTGACCGACAAGGGTCTGGCCTATAGCGCCATTGATCTGGCCACCGCGGACGGTGCCAAGGCCACCCTCGGAGGTGACTGGCCCGCGGCCGGCCTGCTCGCTCAAGCGGACTGGGTGAACTCCCACGAGGATGCCGTCCAGAAGGTGGTAGACGCGTTGGTCGACACCATGCACTGGATCGACACCCACACGGCAACGGACATCGCCAACGCGCTGCCGGCCGACTTTGTCGAGAACAGCACCATTAGCAAGGACAAGTACATTGCCGGGCTCACCACGGACAAGGGTCAGTTCCTGCCTGACGGCATCATGCCAGCCGGTGGACCGAAGGTGATCTTCGCCATGGAGAAGGCAAATGGTGTCGACACCTCCAAGGTCACCATCGCCAACACCTTCACCAACAAGTACGCCATCGCCGCGAACAAGCTCGAGGGCTACACCACCACGACGACGCCTGCAGGCGCCGACGGATGACGCAGCCTCCTCCTCACGGGCACAGACACGTCAACGTCACCATTGAGTGACACCTCGCGATCGGCCTGCGTGGTTCTCCACGCAGGCCGATCCGACCTGTCCTGTCCGTCGGCTGAAGAACGGGCACCGCTAGCAGCCGAGCCCCACCGTCGTCGGCCTTCGAAAAGCGATGGCGAAGGCGGCCGCGCACCACTCACCCCGCCGCGTTGGCCCCAACGCGGCGGGGTCGCGCGGCGGGATCACCTGTGAGAGTTGGAGCTGATACCTACGAAACGGGTGGCTCTATGCCTGTTTTTCAGCCATCCTGGGGTATGCGTCTGCACAGTAACGCGCTCTCGTCGCGAATTCTGGTTGCCGTGTTGGCAATCATCGCCGTCACGATGGCGATCGGGTTGGGGCTTTATGCTTCCCTGGCCAGGTCGACCGCCGACAGCAACGCAAGGCAGCGCGCGTCGGACATCGCGGCTGCCGTGGGCGACATGGAGGTGGTATCGACCGCGCTGGCCGCCGGAGACCCCCAAGGCATCATCCGTGGAGTTGCAGACAAAGTGGTGAAAGACACCGGCGCCGCGTACGTCGTGGTGATCGACGCAAACGGGACCCGCTACTCCCATCCCAACCCGGCGCTGATCGGAAAGCGGGTCGAGGAGCCGGTCGTTGCCCTCGACGGTCACATCCACACGGGAGTGAACAATGGCAGCCTCGGCCGGTCGGCGAACGCGCGCGCCCCGATCCGCGACAGCAGCGGAAAGCCCATCGGTGAGGTCTCGGTCGGGATCCTCGCGACCAAGGTGACGGCGCAGTTGGATCAGGCGCTGTTGCCCGCGATCCTCTACACCGGGTTGGCGCTGGCGGTGGGCTTCGTGGCGTCCCTGATCCTGGCACGGGCGATCAAACGGGCGACGTTCGGCCTCGAGCCAGCCGAGATCGTAGCCCTAGTCCAGGAGCGCGAAGCGACCCTGCACGGCATCCGCGAGGGCGTCATCGCTTTCGATACGCAGGGTCGAGTCAACGTGCTCAACGACGAAGCACGAAGGCTTCTCGGGATTGCCGGCGCCACGGTGGGGCAGCGACTCGACGATCTCGTGCCGCAGGGCCGGCTGCACGACATCCTTTCCGGAGTGGTGTCGGACGCCGACGCCGTGGCGGTCACCGACGAGAATCTGCTGGTGATTAATCGGATGCCGGTGACGGTGGCTGGGCGCGAGACGGGATGGGTGGTGACCATCAGGGACCGCACCGAGATGGAGGCACTGTTGAGACAGCTGGACTCGGTGGAGAGCATCACGAACGCGCTACGAGCCCAGGAACACGAGTACTCCAACCGCCTGCACGCGCTGTCCGGGCTGCTCGAACTGGGCGAGATCGAAGAGGCCACGGCGTACGCGGGTCAGTTGACCGCCCAGTCAGCCTTCGCGGCCCAAGAGATGCGGGACCGCATCGGCCCACCCGTAGTGGCCGCCCTCCTGCTTGCAAAGATGACCGTGGCTGCCGAACGGGGGGTCGAAGTGATGCTGGACCCCGAGAGTCGAATGCTCACAGGGGCCCGTGACCCCACCGCGCTGGTGACCATTTTGGGCAACCTCGTCGACAATGCCGTGGACGCGGTGGCAGGAGGCCCGAGTGACCGCCAACCTCGCCAGGTCATCGTGCACATCGAGGAATCCGACCAGGTAGTCAGTATTTCGGTGTCCGACACCGGGCCCGGCATTCCCCAAGATCAACTCGAGCAGGTCTTTGTCGACGGCTACTCGACGAAGACGCCAAGGGCGGGCCTGCATCGGGGCGTAGGACTCGCGTTGGTCCACCGCCTGGTTCTGCGCGCTGGGGGCTCGATAGTCGTCACCTCACAGGCTGGAGCACGGTTCGATGTCACGCTTCCGTTGGGCGGGCTGGACGGCGTGGGTGGATCGGCACCTTCGATAGGAATCGAACCGACGGCCTTCGGTACCGGAAACCGGCGCTCGATCCTCTGAGCACCGGGGGCTGACGCGGGTGAGCCCGCAGCAGTCGGGAACATCAGTAGGGGCCATCGCGGCTTGCAGAGCGTCGTCTGACGCGGTCATCAGCGAGAAGGGGCGTGCCTCGCCTTCGGTGCAGTGGAAGCGCCCGAGGCGATCGCGCGTGGTCCGGGCACGGGGACCAGGCGCCGCAACTGCGTCACGTGGTCGGGGTTGAGCTCGCTAACGGAGGATACCCCCAACAACTTCATGGTGCGCACAGTCTCGCTCCTGAGAATCTCGATCGCGCGGTCGACGCCTTCGCGACCGCCAGCCATGAGCCCGTACAGGTAGGCGCGGCCCACGAGGGTGAAGTCGGCGCCAAGCGCCAGGGCCGCCACCATATCGGCTCCGGACATGATGCCGGTGTCAAGAATGATCTCGGTCTTGCCCTTGAGTTCCGCGGCCACTGTGGGCAGGAGGTGGAACGGAACCGGCGCGCGGTCGAGTTGGCGGCCGCCGTGGTTTGACAGGACGATGCCGTCGACGCCCAGATCGACAACTCGCTTGGCGTCGGCGAGCGTTTGGATTCCCTTGACGACCACCTTGCCTGGCCATTGGTCGCGAATCCACTCGAGGTCGTCGAAGTCGACGGTGGGGTCGAAGAGCGTGTCGAGCAGTTCGCCGATGGTGCCCTTCCACTCGCTCAGCGAGGCGAATGTGAGGGGCTCAGTCGTCAAGAAGTTGAACCACCACTCGGGTTTCGGAATCACGTTCAACACCGTCTTGGGCGTCAACTGAGGGGGAATTGTGAAGCCGTTGTAGTTGTCCCGCAGGCGTGCACCGGCGACGGGCACATCGACGGTGACGAGAAGAGTGTCGAAGCCCACGGCGGCCGCGCGCTCGACCAACTGCATCGACTTGTCGCGATCCTTCTGCATGTAGAGCTGGAACCAGCAACGTCCGTCGGGGTTTGCCTCACGGACTACCTCGGGAGACTCGGTGCCCAACGTCGACAGCGAGAACGGGATGCCCGCGGCGCCGGCGGCGGAGGCGCCCGCCCGCTCGCCCTCTGCCTGCATCATGCGCGTGAACCCCGTGGGTGCAATGCCAAAAGGAAGGGCGGACCTTCCGCCCAAGATCTCGACGGAAGTATCGACGCGAGAGACGTCGCGCAGGATGGCCGGATGGAACTCGATCTCACGGAATGCGCGGCGCGCGCGCCCCAATGAAAGCTCCGCCTCGGCCGCGCCGTCGGTGTAATCGAACGCCCCCTTAGGGGTGCGCCGCTTCGCGATCTCGCGAAGGTCGGCGATGGTGTGCGCCCCCGACAGGCGCCGCGCGCGGCCGTTTAGCTCGAGCTTCTTGAAGTGGATGAGCGGGGCAAGGTCCGCCGGCCGCAGGAGTTTGCGTTTCATCTTCATGCTCAATGCCCTTTCGGTTGGAACACCCGCGGATTGAACGTACGTGCGACCAGGTCGCGCAGTGACTCGAGCGAGCCTTCGGTCGCGCCCAATGCCCGACCTTGCACCAAGACATTGCCGATCGCCGTGGCCTCGATGGGCCCGGCGATGACGGGCAGGCCGGCGCGGTCCGCCGTGCGCTGGCACAGCAGCGGGTTCTGGGCGCCGCCGCCCACGATGTGGATGCGGCGTACCTCCTGGCCGCTGAGCTCGCCCGCGTTGCGTATCGCGCTTGCGAATGCCGCCGCGAGGCTTTCGACGATGCTTCTGGTGATGTGCGCGCGGCTGGTTGGCGCCCAAACGCCGTGCTCGGTGCACCACAGGGCGATCCGCCCGGACATGTCACCGGGAGCCACGAACCGGGAATCGTTCGCATCGAACACGGGGACCGCGTCTTCGACCGCTGCCGCGGCATCCAGAAGAGCGCTCAGGTTGAAGGGACCGCCATCCTCCAAAATCCAGGCGGCGACCGTCTCATTGAGCAGCCACAGACCCATGACGTTGTGCAAGAAGCGAGTGCGACCGTCGACGCCGCCCTCGTTGGTGAAGTTGGCCTCGCGCGCGGCCACTGTCAGAACGGGGCTCTCGGTCTCGACGCCGACAAGTCCCCACGTGCCGCAAGAGATGTACGCCCCACCCGGTTCGGTCATGGGCGTGGCCACGACCGCGGACGCCGTGTCGTGCGAGCCCACGGCGATGACTGGAGTGCTGGCGTGCAGGCCGGTCTGGACGGCGACGTGGGTGAGTAGCGAGCCGATGCGGTCTCCGGGCTGGACGAGACTAGGGAACAGCGTGCGTTGCAGGTGAAGTCGATCCATGAGCTCGCCGTTCCAGCCATGAGTCGTCACGTCGAGCAAGCCGGTCGTCGAGGCGTTCGTGGACTCCGCGACCTTCTCGCCTGTGAGGTACCAGGCCATGAGATCGGGCACGAGAAGGACACGGTCCGCAACGTCGAGCATGCCCGTATCGCGTTCAACGGCCAACTGGTACAGGGTGTTAAACGGCAGGAATTGGAGGCCGTTGTGTGAGTACAAGTCGGCGAAGGGCACCTGAGCGTGCACCGTCTCCACGCCGCGTGCGGTCCGCTCGTCGCGATAGTGGAAAGGTTGGCCGAGCACGCGATCGCCACGGAGTAGCGCGTAGTCCACCGCCCACGAATCGATTCCGATCGACGCGATGGATGCGCGTGTCGCTGCCTCGCGCAGCCCGGCGAGGACGTCTGAGTACAACTGCTGAATGTTCCAGTGCAGACCGTCGGGGGTCGCCACTGGTCCGTTGGCGAATCGTGCCGCCTCTTGGAGACTGAGGATGCCGTCGCCAACGCGGCCGACCATGACGCGACCGGAGGTCGCTCCCAGGTCGACAGCTGCGACGGTGACGACACTCATCTGAGGAAGGCCGCCGCGACGCCCGCGTCGACGGGAAGGTGCAGGCCCGTGGTGTGGGTCATGTCGGGACCGGTGATGACGGCCACCGCGTTGGCGACGTGCTCGGGGAGCACCTCGCGCTTCAGGATGGTGCGCTGCGCGTAGAACTCGCCCAACTTGTCTTCCTCGATTCCGTAGGTCTTGGCGCGGTTGGCCCCCCAACCGCCCGCGAAGATGCCGGAGCCGCGCACCACGCCGTCGGGGTTGATGCCGTTCACCTTGATGCCGAACTCGCCGAGCTCCACGGCGAGCAGCCTCACCTGGTGCGCCTGGTCCGCCTTGGTGGCCGAATAGGCGATGTTGTTGGGGCCCGCGAAGACCGAGTTCTTGGACGCGATGTAGACGACGTCGCCGCCCATCTCCTGCGCGATCATCACCCTCGCGGCGGCCTGGGACACGAGGAAGGACCCCTTGGCCATCACCGCGTGCTGCAGGTCCCAGTCGGCCTCGGTGGTCTCCAGGAGCGGTTTGGAGAGGGACAGGCCCGCATTGTTGACGATGAGGTCCACGCCTCCGAAGGCGAGCACCGCCTCGTCCATCGCGGCGCGCACGGCGGCGGGGTCGGAGACGTTCGCGGCGACACCAATCGCCACGTCGGTGCTGCCCAGTTCGGCCGCGGCGGCCTGCGCCTTCTCGAGATCGAGGTCCGCGATGACCACGCAAGCGCCCTCCGCAGCCAGGCGGGTGGCGATTGCCTTGCCGATGCCCGAGGCGGCCCCCGTCACGAATGCCACCCGGGTGGCGTGGGACTTGGGGCGGGGCATGCGCTGGAGTTTGGCCTCCTCGAGTGCCCAGTACTCGATGCGGAACTTCTCGGCATCGGAGATGGGGGAGTAGGTCGACAGCGACTCGGCGCCGCGCATGACGTTGATGGCGTTGATGTAGAACTCGGCCGCGACCCTGGCCGTCTGCTTGTTGGCGCCAAAGCTGAACATGCCGACGCCGGGGACGAGGACGATGGCGGGGTCCGCGCCGCGGATCGCGGGGGACTCGGCGGTGGCGTGAGCATCGTAATAGGCCTGGTAATCATCGCGATATGCCTCGTGCAGCTCCTTGAGGCGCGCAATGCAGTCCTCGACAAACGCATCGGCAGGCAGACCGAGCACCATGGGCCTGACCTTGGTGCGCAAGAAGTGGTCGGGGCAGCTCGTACCGAGAGCGGCGAGGCGCGCGTGCGCCTCGTGAGACAGGAAGTCCAGCACGACGTCGGCGTCGGTGAAGTGGCCCACCATCGGCCTGTCGTGCGAGGCAAGCCCGCGGATCACGGGTGCAAGGGCGGCCGCCTTGGCGCGACGCTCAGCGACTGGGAGTGGGCCGTAACCGGCCAGCTCTGGCCCGAAGGGGTCGGCCTTGCCGTGCTGCGTGATGTACTCGGCGGCAGTGTCGATGATCTCGAGAGAGCGCGCCTCGCACTCGTCGGAGGTGTCGCCCCAGGCCGTGATGCCGTGGCCGCCGAGGATGCAACCGATCGTCTGCGGGTTTGCCTCCTTGATGGCCGCGATGTCGAGTCCGAGTTCGAAGCCTGGGCGACGCCACGGCACCCATGCGACGCGATCACCGAAGATGGCGCGCGTCAGGGCCTCGCCGTCGGCGGAGGCGGCGATGGCGATTCCGGAGTCGGGGTGGAGGTGGTCGATGTGCGCGGCATCGACCAGGCCGTGCATGGCCGTGTCGATCGACGGCGTGGCGCCGCCGATCCCGTGGCGGCAGTAGTCGAAGGCCGGGACCATCTCGTCTTCGCGGTCGACGCCGGGGTAGACGTTCACGAGCGCGCGCAGCCGGTCGAGGCGCAGGGTGGCGAGGCCATCGGTACCGAGCGTGCCCAGGTCTCCGCCCGAGCCCTTGACCCACATGAGATCGATGCTTTCGCCAGTGACGGGGTCAGTCGCGGTGCCCTTGGCGGACGTGTTGCCGCCCGCGAAGTTGGTGTTCTTCGGGTCGGAGCCGAGACGATTCGATCGGGCGATGAGTTCGGAGGCGGTGACGGGCACGGAGCCAATCCCTGAAGGCATGGTTCAGGCGCCCCAGCCGGCCTGTGTGCCGCCGACGCGGTCGGCCGCAATCTTCTGCTGGTAGCCCGAGGCGGCATAGGCGGCGATCGGGTCTGCGGGGAGTCCGCGCTCTTGGCGCCACGTCGCGAGATCTGGGCGCACATCCGTGTAGAAGGCGTCCATCATGGTGCCGTTGGCCGTGAGCACGTCGCCCGCAGCCTGGGCCGCGTCGAGCGACGGCAGGTCGATTAGCAATGCGCGCGCCGTCATCTCCTGGACGTTGAGAACCGAGCGGATCTGGCCAGGAATCTTGTCCTCAATGTTGTGACACTGGTCGAGCATGAACGCGGTGTCGCCTTCCTCCCCGTAGCCGCCGCCCCTGATCACCTCGACGATGATGCGGAACAGCTGGAACGGATCCGCCGCGCCCACGATGAGGTCGTCGTCGGCATAGAAGCGCGAGTTGAAATCGAAGGAGCCAAGCTTTCCCAGTCGCAGCAACTGCATGACGATGAATTCAATGTTGGTGCTCGGCGCGTGGTGGCCTGTATCGAGACAGACGACGGCGCGCTCGCCCAAGGCGGACACCTGTGCGTAACTGGTGCCCCAGTCGGGAATGTCCATGTGATAGAACGCCGGCTCGAAGATCTTGTATTCGAGGACAAGGCGCTGCTCGTCGCCGATGCGCGCGTAAATCTCCTCAAGAGATGCGGCGATGCGATCCTGGCGTCCTCGCATGTCGTCTTGACCGGGGTAATTGGTGCCGTCCGCGAGCCAGATCTTCAGGTCGCGTGAGCCGGTCATGTCCATGATGTCAATGCACTCGAGATGGTGATCGATCGCCTTGCGGCGGATGGTGGGGTCGCGGTGTGCGAGAGAGCCCAACTTGTAGTCGTCGTCCTGGAACGTGTTGGAGTTGACGGTGCCTAGAGCAACGCCGTGGTCCTCTGCGTGCTCGCGAAGTGCCGCGTAGTCGTCGACCTTGTCCCAAGGGATGTGAAGCGCCACGGTGGGGGACAGTCCCGTGTGCTTGTGAACCTGGGCGGCATCCGCGATCTTCTCGAACGGGTCGCGTGGCACGCCAGGCTGCGTGAACACCTTGAACCGGGTGCCGGAGTTGCCGAAGGCCCACGACGGCAATTCGATGGCCTGCTCTTCGAGGCGGGACGCGGTCTGGGACGTGAAGGCCATGCGGGCTCTCCTTTGAGGCGTGCAGGCGTCAAGCATGCCGGTTCGACAAATGAATCGTTTCAGATTCTAGGACGGCAGTGCTTGGCCGTCAAGCCAAAGGGGGTAGTCGATCGCAACTGGTCGCCTGCGGGAATCAGTCGTCGAGCGCGCCCAGTTGGTCCTCAAGGTGGAAAACCTCGGTCAGTTGCGGCATGCCTTGGTCGGCGCGCGCACCGCGGAGGTCAACGAAGAACCTGGCAGACTCCGCCTCCCAGGCCACGGTGCGCGGGTCCTCTGCCAATCGCCGCGCGGCCTCGGCGTCGTCGTCCGTCTCGTAGTAGCCCACGAGGGTGCCGTCGGTTGCGAGAAAGATCGAGTAGTTGCGGCGGCCGGCGTCGCGAATGGCCTCCAGCATGGTGGGCCAAACTGCGCGATGGCGCTCCACGTACTCGCCCATGAGCTCGGGGCGCACGCGCAACATGAAGCAAACTCGCGTCATGGTTCTCATCCTTTCAGCCTAGTTAGGCTAACGTGCAGAAAACGAGGGTGCGCGTCGGACCACGGCGTCGCCCGGAGTGTGAAGGTGAGCGAGCGTCATGACCGTGAGTGTGCGCGATGTCGCGCTGCACGCAGGTGTGTCGGTGGGCACCGTGTCGAACGTGTTGAACCGCCCCGACAGCGTGCGGCCGGCGACCTTCGCCCGGGTCTCGGCCGTGATCGCCGAGCTTGGCTTTGTGCCCAACGCCGCGGCTCGACAACTTCGCGCGGGCAAGTCCACCTCGATCGCGCTGATCGTGCTCGACATCGGCAACCCGTTCTTCACGGACGTCGCACTTGGCGTGGAAAGCCGCGCCGCTCTCGAGGGCATGAGCGTGATGCTGGCCAACAGTGGTGACAACCAGGAGCGCGAAAACCAACAGCTCGATCTATTCGAACGGCAACGCGTCGCGGGAGTGTTGGTGGTTCCGGTCGGGGATGCCGAAACCCGACTTCGCAGGTTGCGCGAACGCGGAATTCCCGTGGTGTTGGTCGACCGTCGATCCGGCGAGGGGTCGCTGCCCTCCGTTGCCGTGGATGACGTCGCGGGAGGCAAGATGGCGGCGAGGCACCTCCTTGACACGGGTCGCCGTCGGCTTGTGTGTGTGGGAGGTTTGCCGACGATCCGTCAGATCGTTGACCGCCGCGCGGGAGCCGCCCAGGCGGTTTCCGAGGTCCCGGGAGCCACGCTGGACATCTTCCCCAGCAACGATCTGACGCTTGACGCGGGCATGCGCATGGGTGAGGACCTGCGCGAACGGGTTGCGCGCGGCGAGATAGACGGCATTCTCGCCGCCAACGATTTGGTGGCCATTGGGATTCAACAGGCGTTGATGGCGGGGGCGACTCCTGTGCGTATTCCCGACGACGTGGGTCTCGTGGGTTACGACGACATCCAGTTCGCCGCCGCGTCCGTGGTGCCCATCACCTCGGTGCGCCAGCCGCGCGAACAGATCGGTGCCACCGCCGTCGAACTGCTTCTTGCCGAGCGCGGTCGTGCGAGCACCGAGCCGCCGCGGCACGTGGTCTTCACCCCGGAGCTTGTGGTGCGCGCGTCGACTGCGGCCGCCACGCTTCGTCCCTAGTAGGCGAGGATCAGGGACGCCATCGGAACGCTTCCGTTGACCTCTCCGTTGCCTGAGTGGGCGGTTTCCGCCCGCGATGGACAATCGAAAGGGATCAACGCCCATGAACGAGTCCAGCAAGGAATCACAAGAGGACCAGAAAGTGCACGAGGGAACCCAGGCGCTCGTCGACATCGCCAACGAGGTCGGGACGGAGCGCGCAAAGTACGGGCACACCGAGTTCGAGGCGATTGACGAGTCCGTAGGCAGGGCCATGTCAGACGAGGCCGCGTTCTCAGAGGACGACCCGGACGGCGCCGCCGACACGAGGGAAGACCACGGGCCCGGCGTAGGTGGCGGTGAGGGCAGCATCGACAGCCTGGTACAGGGCGTGCTGGATGTCGCGCCAAATTGGATAATGAAGTCCGACTAACGGGGCCCGGTCGCTCGGCGCCGCGACGTCAGCCCACGCGGGCCCAGGTCGTGAGCGCTGACACGGCTTCGAAAATATCGCCGATGACCCGGTCATAGGTCCCGGGGTCGCGCGCCCACGGGTCGTCGAGGCTACGCAGAGGTGCGGGCTCTCGGCGTTGCTCCGCGAGCAAAGCGGCCGCGGCGCCACGCAAGTGCTCGGCCGCAGTGTCCCCGCCGGGGGCATCGGCCCTCAACGCGAGCGCGGCAGCCTGCTTGAGCCCGAATACGTGATCCGGTAATCCGCCCATCTCGCTGGAAATCCAACGCGCATGCGCCTCGGTCGCCACCAGGACCAGGTCGGCGCGCGACACGAACGCGGCCGTCAGCTGCATCGGCCGATGCCTGGGAATCGCCAGGCCCCGATCGGCGGCGGAGCGGCGGATATCCGGCGTCGCGTCCATGCCGGTCTCCGCGTGGGTTCCCGCCGACGAGACCTCGGCGGCGCCCGCCCAGTCGCGAGCGGCGAGGTAATGCATCGCGGGAGAGCGGCAGATGTTTCCGGTGCAGACCATGAGGACGCGGGCGAGATCGGACACGGCACGACTCTATGGCGTGGGAGCGGGGCGTGGGTCGCGCGCGAGCGTGGCTCGGCAAGGCATGCTCGTCTTATGAACACCGTCACCGCAGCCCTGGTGGGTGGCCCCACCATCGTCCTCCGCTACGCGGGATTGACCATCGTCACCGACCCGACGTTCGATCCGCCCGGCCCCAACAGCTACCTGGTCAAGACCGAGGGCCCCGCGATCGACGCCGACGCGCTGCCGCCCATCGACCTGGCGCTCGTGTCTCACGACCACCACCCCGACAACCTCGACACATCGGGCGAGCAGGTGGCGCGCGGCGCGACCCTCGCCCTGACCACCGAGGCCGGCGCGGAGCGTAAGGCGGGCTTCAAGGGCATGGCGCCCGGCGACGTCGTGACGATCGATGGGCCGACGCCGGTGACGGTCACCGCGGTCGAGGCGTTGCACGGCCCCAAGGCGATCGCGCCGCTCGTCGGCCCCGTCATCGGCTTCATTCTGCGCGCGGAGGGTTGGCCCACCGTGTACTTCTCGGGCGACAACGCCCTGGTATCCGTCGCGAAGCGCATCGCGAAGGCTCACCCCGATGTGGCGATCGCCGTGCTGTGCATGGGTGCGGCGTCGGTGCCCACCCGCGGCCCCGTCATCCTCACGCTCAACGCCGACCGCGCGGCCAAGGTGGCTGCCCTGTGGCCCGAGGCCGCCATCGTTCCCGTGCACGTCGACGGTTGGGCACACTTCAGTCAGCGGCGTGTGGCCGCGCTCGCGGGCCTTTCGGCATACGGGCTCGGAAGCCGAGTGATCGACCTGCCACGGGGTATTGAGACGGCACTGAACTAGGCGGGTTCGTCTGCGATGCGCTCGTCCGCGATCGTCTCGACCGTGGGACGCTGGCCGCGCACGCCGTAGAGCTCGCCCTCGAAGCGTTTGATGGTCGCCACCAGCACAAAGCTGAGCGACACCAGCAGCGACCAGGAGCCGAACTTGCCCACGTGGACCGCCTCCCAGATCTCGCGCTGGTTGGGGTATTCCCAGGCGCCCATGAACGTGGCGGCATTTTCGGCGATCCATAGCCCAAAGCCGATGGCGACAAATGACACGGCGAGCGGCATGAAGTAGCGGTGAGTGCCGACCGTGAAGTGGACCATCGTGCGGCGCATCTCGATGACGAACAGCACCGCGATGAGCCAACGCAGATCCCAGATCCAGTGGTGGGTGAAGAAGTTGAGGTACGCAGCGACGGCCAGGATCGTCATCGGCAGGGGGCGAAAGTGCGTGACCCGTAGCTCCATGCGCCTCCACGCCTGCACGATGTACGAGCCCACGGCGGCGTACATGAATCCCGCGTACAGCGGCACGCCCGCGACCTTCGTGTACGCGTCCTCTGGATAGTCCCACGACCCTGCGTGCACCTTGAAGAACTCCATCGTCACGCCAAGGATGTGGAAGGCGCAGATGACGGCCACCTCCCGGCCGGACTCCCAACCCGCCCACCACAGCCCAAGGGTGAGCGCGATGCCGATGATGAGAAGCGCGTCGTATCTGGGGATGGGCAGCGAGACGACGCTGGTGATGGCGATCGCGGCAAAGACGACCAGGGCGAACACGAGGGACTGGAGCTGGAGCCATAGGAACCGGATGGCGAAGGCGGAGATCCGGGGCAGGGTCCAGCGCTCGCGCGCAAAAACCCGGCGATCCGACACTCGGCCATTGTGGCCGCATCGGGCTGTGGGCGGGCTGGGCGGCGCGCCCGCTAGAGTTGTGCGCGTGTCTGATACCCCCGTGAAGATCGCCCTGTTCGGCCCAGGAACCGTCGGTTCTCAGGTGGCCCGGCTGCTCACGGAGCAGTCCGCGGACCTTGCCAGCCGTGTAGGCGCCCCGCTCGAAGTCGTTGGCGTCTACGTACGCGACATCGGCAAGGATCGCGTGGGTCTAGACCCCGCACTGCTCACGGACGACGCCGACGCGTTGATCGCGAAGGCGGACGTCGTGGTGGAACTCATGGGCGGCATCGAGCCTGCCAAGTCGATCATCCTCAAGGCGATCGCCGCGGGCGCCGGAGTCGTCACCGCCAACAAGGCCCTGCTCGCCGCCCATGGCCCCGAGCTCTATGAGGCCGCCGACGCCGCCAATGTCGACCTCTACTTCGAGGCCGCGGTCGCGGGCGCCATCCCGATCATCCGGCCGGTGCGCGAGTCTCTCGCGGGCGACCATGTGCGCCGCATTCTCGGCATCGTCAACGGCACTACCAACTACGTGCTCGACGAGATGACCGCGCGGGGCCTCGACTACGAAGTCGCCGTCAAGCAGGCCCAGGACCTGGGCTACGCCGAGGCGGACCCCTCCGCCGATGTCGACGGTTTCGACGCCGCCGCCAAGGCCGCGATCCTCGCCAGCCTCGCGTTCCACCAGCGCGTGCCGCTGGGCGACGTGTACCGCGAGGGCATCTCCGCCATCACCGCCGCCGACGTCGCCGCGGCTACCGATTCCGGTCACGTCATCAAACTGCTCGCGATCGCGGAACGCACGGGGGAGGGTGGTGACGGTGGCGTTTCTGTGCGCGTGCACCCCGCGCTCGTCCCTCTGTCGCACCCGCTTGCGAGCGTTCACGGCGCCTATAACGCCGTCTTTGTCGAGGCCGAGGCTGCAGGCGACCTGATGTTCTACGGCCAAGGAGCGGGAGGAACGCCCACCGCGTCGGCCGTTCTTGGTGATGTCGTGTCAGTGGCCCGCCACATCGCTCGAGGCGGTAGGGGGCCGCGCGAGTCGCACTACGGTGACCTTCCCGTATTGCCCATCTCCGCATCGTCGTCGCGCTTCCAGCTGCGAATGACCGTTCCCGATCGGCCCGGAGTACTCGCGGCCATCGCGGCCATGCTGGCCCAGAGCGGCGTGTCGATCGAGACCGTAAGGCAACAAGCGGGAGGGGTGGGAACCGGACTGGCCACCCTGGCGATCGCGACGCATCGGGCACCCGAAAGCGACGTGACTGCGGTGCTTGATGCGCTGCGCTCCTCGGACGCCGTGACCGAGATCCGATCCGTGCTTAGAATCGAAGGAGAGTAGTCGTGGCTCACGTGTGGCGAGGGATCATCAATGAATACCTGGACCTCCTGCCGTTTGACGCGGCCGACCGCATCGTGACGCTCGGCGAGGGAGGCACTCCGTTGATCTACGCGGAGAAGATCTCCTCCGAGGTGGGCGCCGAGGTCTTCGTCAAGTTTGAGGGCATGAACCCCACCGGCTCCTTCAAGGACCGCGGCATGACATCGGCGATCACCCAAGTGGTCAAGGACGGGGACCACACGGTGGTGTGCGCCTCCACGGGAAACACCTCCGCCTCGGCCGCCGCGTACGCCGCCCACGCGGGGCTGCGCTGCGTCGTGATGATCCCTCAGGGCAAGATCGCGGCTGGCAAGATGGCGCAGGCCATCGTCCACGGCGCCGACCTCGTGCAGGTGGACGGCAACTTCGACGAGTGCCTCGACATCGTGCGCGAGCTCAGCGAGAACTACCCGATCGCGCTGGTCAACTCCGTGAACCCATACCGGCTCCAGGGCCAGAAGACCGCGGCCTTTGAGATCGTCGACCAGCTGGGCGACGCCCCCGATATTCACATGCTTCCCGTCGGGAATGCCGGCAACATCTCCGCGTACTGGATGGGCTTCAAGGAGTACGCCGACGCCGGGGTTTCGACGCGCCGTCCCAAGATTTGGGGAGTGCAGGCCGCCGGGGCCGCGCCATTCGTCGTGGGCCACCCCATCAAGGACCCCGAGACGGTCGCCACCGCCATCCGCATCGGCAAGCCGGCGTCGTGGGATCTCGCCATCGCGGCCCGCGATGAGTCCGGTGGCTGGATCCGGGCCGTGACAGACGAGGCGATCCTGTCCGCCCAGGCCCGGCTCGCCGCCGAGGTGGGAGTGTTTGTGGAGCCGGCATCGGCCGCACCCATCGCCGGTTTGCTCGCCGCCGCCGCCGCGGGCGAGGTGCCGCGCGGGGCCACCATCACGTGCACCGTGACCGGAAACGGGCTGAAGGACACCGCGACCGCGCTCGCGGGCCGCGAGGTCAACCCCGCCGTGATCCCCGTTGACGTCGACGCGGCCGCTGCCGTGTTGGGGTTGTAGGGCGCGCCATGCGTTACGCCACCGACCACGTCACCGTCACCGTTCCCGCGACCGCAGGCAACCTTGGCCCCGGCTTCGATTCGCTGGGCATGGCCATGGGCGTCACCGATGAGGTCGAGGTCTGGGCGCTCGGTTCGCCGCGCGTCGAGATCGAAATCGAGGGCGAGGGGGCGGAAACCCTTCCGCGCGACGAGACTCACCTGATCGTCCGCGCGATCCGCGCAGCGTCCGACGCGGTGGGCGTACCGCACACGGGCCTGCGCATCGTGGCCCGCAATTCCATCCCGCATGGGAAGGGGCTCGGCTCCTCGGCCGCAGCGGTGGTGGCGGGAATCGCGGCCGTCCGCGGGCTGCTCGCCGAGCCTGAGGTTCTCGACAACGAGGCGATGCTGCGCCTCGCCACCGAGTTCGAGGGTCACCCCGACAATGCCGCCCCGGCGATTTGGGGCGGGGCGACGGTGGCATGGCTCGACCATGAGGGCGCGCATGCGGTGCCGCTCGACGTGGCGCAGGGCATCGAAACCGCGGTGCTGATTCCACGCGCCGTCCTACCCACCAAAGAGGCGCGCGCGGTCCTGCCCGAGAAGGTGCCTCACCACGATGCCGCGTTCAACGTGGGACGCGCCGCGCTCCTGGTAGCCGCCCTTTCGGGCCACCCCGAGCGCCTGTGGGCGGCGACCGAGGATCGACTCCACCAGGGTTACCGCGCGTCCGTCATGCCGTCAGCAGCGGCGATGATCGAGTACCTGCGTGAGCGCGGTCTGCCCGCAGTGGTGTCTGGCGCGGGGCCGTCCGTGCTGGTGATTGGTACGGCTCTCGCCGCCGGAGGTCTGGTGACGGGAACGCCGGGGTGGGCCGAGGGCATCGGCGGGGACTCGTGGAGCTGCGTGCACACGGCGGGCTCCGTGCCTGGAGTCTCGGTCGCGCGTTAGAGCGTTGCCAGCCGGTCCGCGTCCCGCTCCAGCCGATTTTGGCTGCCCGGGAGCTTGATCCCCCCGTTTCACCACTGAGTCGGCGCTCATGCCCACTCAAACGCATGCGACGCGTCTGAGTCGCCGCTCATGCCCACTCGCGCGACCCCACGTCGCGCCGTCGCGCTCGTGACCATCGCTCTGCACCAGGCAGGCCGCTCCGTCAGATCGCGATACACGAAGCGAAGTGTCACGATGCCGATGGACGCGAGCCGCACGTCGCGGCGAGCGTCGCGCTCTCGTTGGCCCGCACCCCCGTGTGCGACGGCGCCGTCGAGTTCCACCGCGGTGCGTGTGACAGGGTCGTACATGTCGAGTCGGTAACTCGCGCCGTCGGCCAGGACACGGTGCTGGCGAATGAAACCCGCGAAGTCATTCGTCGAAAAGACGGCCCTCAGTCCGACGGTCTCCAAGTAACTCTCCGAACCGGCCGCCGCTGCAGCCAACGTTGATTCGAGCTCCCTCCGGTGGCGTACGGAACTCAGACTCGCGGCAACTTCACCGATTTCGCCTGGTGTGGCGAGCCCTCGCCGCACGGCGCGGTACACCATTTCGTCGGCTTGGTGGCGAGGCAGGTGGCCATACGCAGTGGCGATCGCCCACCCTGGCATGGCGACGGGGCACCCATGCCAGAGAGCGGACGGAGGGCGCTCGGCCAAGCGCTTGAGCGAGAGCCACGGGGGCACAGCGCGCGACATCGAGAGAGGTGCGGTCACCGTGATGACTCGCGGAGGCTCGCACAGTTCCCATGCCGATGCTGCGGCCGCTCCGATGACGACGGAGCCAGATCCTACCCACGTGGTCGCCGCATGCGCTCGCGTCAATGTTGACTCGGCGTGCTCTGTGGCGGCGTAGAGCGTCGGCAACAAACGCGTGACAGCGCCGCTGCGAACGGCCGCGCGCAGTGCTGCTCGGGGCCACCGGCGCTCGATCGCGTGTCGGTCGTGGGCGTGGGGTGTTCGTTTCAATGTCTCGACGAGCGTGACCGCGTCGTTGTTTCGCATGTACGAGGAGTACCGGACAAGGGGAGCGCGTGGTGCGGGATTAGGGCTGGTCTGTGGATAGTGGGTGGTCACCAGCGCCGACTACGACGCGGGCGGATGAGCGGCGGCGCTAGAGCGTTGGGCTGGTGCCGCTGTTGCTGCCGATGCCGCCGCCCGCACTGCGACGCACACGTCGCGCGTTGCGAGCCGAGCGCCGGGGCGTGAGGTTGCCCGCTCGCTTGAGTCTGAGTTCGTAGGCGCGCATGCGCGGTTGCGGCACGTTCATGTGGAACAAGGGGCCGGTGAGCCGCACCAGAACCGTGGCGATCACCGCGATGCCGATCGAGATCAGCGGCCGTGTGCCCGTGTAGAGCAGCGCGTATGTCACGGCACCCGCCAGGCCCGCGACCGCGTTGGGCGGGCCGACGTACATGATCGAGGATGGCCTTCCCTGCAGGAGGTCGGACAGAATGAGCCCGCCGACCGACGCGATCGTGCCGATGATGATCGCGGGCAACATGCCCAGATCCGCGATGAGCGCGGCGTTGGTGCCGACGCACGCGAAGAGGCCGATGACGATCGTGTCGATCGGCCACAGCACGGGCCCTAGCTTGCGTAGGTAGTAAAGGAACAGCATGCCGAGCCCGGCAGCGGCCGCCGCGACGATCAGGTACGAGGGATCGCGAAAGGCGGCAGGGGGCAGATTGCCAAGCAGCAGATCACGCACGAGCCCGCCGCCGAAACCCATCGCCGCCGCGAGCGTAAAGACGCCCACGAGGTCGGTGTGTTCGTCCTCACCCGCACGCAGGGTGCCGCCGAGGGCGCCAAAGAATACCGCTAGCAGGTTGATTGCAAGCGGGAGTTCAAGGACGTCGGGAAGTGGCACATGCCAAGGGTAGGCCCGGACGGTTGAAACAGTGGCGGAAGTCGCGCAGGGGAGAGGGGCAACACGGGCCACATCGCCGTGGACTGAACGCCCGCCTCGACTTGCGGAGTGAGCGCTCACTCACTTATGATTCTCGGGTGTCGACGCCCATTCCAAGCCGAGCCCCGCGCATGTCCGTCGAGGACAGGCGCGAGTCGATACTCGACGCCGTCGTCCCCTTGCTCCTCAGCCGCGGCGCCGATGTCACGACCAAGGAGATCGCCGATGCTGCGGGCATCGCGGAGGGCACCATCTTCCGCGCGTTCGCCGACAAGGACGAACTCATCCAACTGGCTGTCGCCAGGTTCATGGATCCGGAGCCGACCTATGCGGCTCTCGAGCGCATCGACCCCCACCTGGAACTTGAGGACAAGATCAGGGCGGTCGTCGAGGTCTTCAGGGAGAGGTTCGCGGGTGTCATCGGTGTGGTCTCCGCGCTCGGCCACCACAAGCCGCCGAGAGATCCCTCCCACAGGTCCGACGCCGATGTCCGCGCCAAGGCCATCTTCTCCAAGCTCTTCGCGCCCGATGCTGACAAATTTCGCATCGAACCGGGTCTCGCCTTCTTCTTCATCAGGCTTCTGACGTTCGGAACAGCGATGCCGATGTTCATGTCCACTCGCGACGTAGACACTGATCAGCTCGTCGACTTCATCATGCGAGGCATCACCAAGGAAGGCCAGTAACCCATGTTGTGGAAACTCCTCGTCACCTCGATACGCCCGTACGGGCGCCTTCTGTGGGGCGTCATCCTGTTCCAGCTCGCCCAGTCGATGGCGAACCTCTACCTGCCGAGCCTCAACGCCCACCTGATCGACAAGGGCGTCACGAACGTCGGCGCCAACGGCCTGCCGAACCCCAACATCGCCCTCATCTGGCACGACGGTGGCATCATGCTCGCCCTGTCGGTCCTCCAAATCACCTGCGCGATCGCGGCGGTCTACTTCGGCGCCAAGATGGCGATGAAGGTGGGCCGCGACCTGCGTGCCAAGATCTTCAACCGCGTCGGCAGCTTCTCGGAGAACGAGGTGCAGAAGTTCGGCGCCCCGTCGCTCATCACCCGCACCACGAACGACGTCCAGCAGGTGCAGATGCTCGTCCTCATGTCCGCGACGCTGATGATCTCCGCGCCGTTCATGGCGATCGGCGGCGTCATCATGGCGCTCCAGCAGGACGTCGGGCTCTCGTGGATCATGGTCGTGGCGATCCCCGTCCTCCTCGGGGCCGTCGGCGCGATCGTCTCGCGGATGGTTCCGCACTTCCGCAGGATGCAGAAGCGGATCGACGTGATCAACCGCGTACTGCGCGAGCAACTGACGGGCATCCGCGTGGTGCGCGCCTTCGTGCGCGAGCCGGTGGAGCGCGTCCGCTTCGCCAAGGCGAACGCCGACGTCACCGAGTCCGCCTACAAGGCCGGGCGCCTCATGGTGACGATGTTCCCCGTCGTCATGGTGGTCCTCAACCTCTCGAGCATCGCGGTCATCTGGTTTGGGGCCTCGCGCATCCAGAGCGGCGAGATGCAGATCGGCGCGCTCTTCGCCTTCCTCACCTACCTCATCCAGATCCTCATGGCCGTCATGATGGCGACCTTCCTCTTCATCATGGTTCCGCGCGCGGCCGTCGCGGCCGACCGCATCCAGGAGGTCCTCGCGACCGAATCGTCCGTCGTCCCGTCCGCCAACCCCGTGACCAGGCTCGATGCGACGGGCACGGTCGAGTTCCGCGACGTCACCTTCTCCTACCCCGGGGCCGAGAAGCCCGTCCTGTCGGGCATCACGTTCACGGCCAAGCGCGGGACCCGCACCGCGATCGTCGGGAGCACCGGCGCGGGCAAGACCACGCTGATCAACCTCATTCCGCGCCTGTACGACGCGACGGGCGGCCAAGTGCTCGTCGACGGCGTGGACGTGCGCGACGCGGACCTCGACGTCCTCTGGAAGAGCCTGGGGCTCGTGCCCCAGCGTCCCTACCTCTTCAACGGCTCCGTCGCCTCGAACCTCCGCTACGGCAACCCCGACGCGACGGACGACGAGCTGTGGGAGGCGCTCGAGATCGCCCAGGCCAAACCCTTCGTCACCGAGATGTCCGAGGGGATCGAGACCGAGGTCTCCCAGGGAGGCACGACGGTGTCCGGCGGTCAGCGGCAAAGGCTGAGCATCGCCCGGGCCCTGGTCCGCGAACCGGAGATCCTCATCTTCGACGACTCGTACTCCGCCCTCGACACGGCGACGGACGCGCGGCTTCGCGCGGCCATCCGGGCCAAGGTCAAGGACGTGACGATGATCGTCGTCGCCCAGCGCGTCTCAAGCATCGTCGACGCCGACCAGATCCTGGTGCTCGAGGCGGGCGAGATCGTGGCCCGCGGCACCCACTCCGAGTTGCTGAAGACGTCGGAGACCTACCGAGAGATTGTCAGTACCCAGCTTCGAGCGGAGGACGCGGCATGAGCGAGCGACAGAACGACGCGCCAGCGCGGCCGGCGCCGCGCTCCCATGGCCCCTTCGGGGGCATGGGCCTTCCCGCCGAGAAGGCCAAGGACTTCAAGGGCTCTGTCCGGCGCCTCGTGGGGCTCCTCGGGCCCGAGAAGGTCTGGGTAGGGCTCGTCATCCTCCTCGGCACCGTCAGCGTCGCGGCGAGCGTCTCGGGGCCGAAGATCCTCGGCAACGCCACCACGGTAATCTTCGAGGGCCTGACCTCGCCGACCCACCGGATCGACTTCACGCGCCTCCACAGCATCCTGTTCTGGGTGATCGGCATCTACATCGGCGCCGCCCTGCTCGGGTGGGCCCAGGGCCTCATCCTCAATGCGGCCACGCAGCGCGTCATCTACAAGCTCCGTTCGCGCGTCGAGGACAAGATCCACGTCCTGCCCCTCAAGTACTTTGACGAGCACCCGCGCGGAGACCTCCTCAGCCGCGTGACCAACGACATCGACAACATCTCGCAGGCACTTCAGCAGACCCTGAGCCAACTGTTCATCTCCGTGCTCACCGTGCTCGGCGTCGTCGGGATGATGCTCTCCATCTCCTGGCAGCTCGCGCTCATCGCGCTCGTGTCGATCCCGATCACGGCCGTGATTGTCATGCGCGTCGCGAAGCGCTCGCAGAAGATGTTCGCCGCCCAGTGGAAGGACACCGGCGACCTCAACGCGCAGATCGAGGAGATGTACACGGGGCACGCTCTCGTCAAGGTCTTCGGTCGGCACAAGGAGGTCGGGAAGCGTTTCGACGACAAGAACGACGAGCTCTTCAAGGTGAGCTTCGGCGCGCAGTTCGTCAGCGGCATCATCATGCCGGCGACGATGTTTGTCGGGAACCTCGTCTACGTCGCCATCGCGGTGGTCGGCGGGATCATGGTCGCCCACGGCTCCCTGCCGATCGGCGACATCCAAGCGTTCATCCAGTACTCACGCCAGTTCTCCCAGCCGCTCGCGCAGCTCGGGTCCATGGCGAACCTCCTCCAGTCAGGGGTCGCGAGTGCCGAGCGCGTGTTCGAGCTCCTCGACGCCGACCCGGAGTCCGCGGACCCGGAGCCCTCCGAATCGCCCAAGGAGCACCACGGCGAGCTGCGGTTCGAGCACGTCGCGTTCCGCTACGTCGCCGACAAGCCGCTGATCGACGACCTTTCCCTCGTCGCCGTCCCCGGCAAGACCGTCGCGATCGTCGGGCCTACGGGCGCGGGCAAGACGACGCTCGTCAACCTGATCATGCGCTTCTACGAGCTCGACGGCGGGCGCATCACGCTCGACGGCGTCGACATCGCGACCATGACCCGCGACGACCTCCGTGCCCGGACGGGCATGGTGCTCCAGGACACGTGGCTCTTCGAGGGGACGATCCGCGAGAACATCCTCTACGGCCGCCCGGACGCCACGGAGAAGGAGATGCACGACGCGGCGGAGGCGGCTTACGTCGACCGCTTCGTTCACTCCCTCCCCGACGGCTACGACACCGTGCTCGACGACAACGCGTCGAACATCAGCGCGGGAGAGAAGCAGCTCATCACGATCGCGCGCGCCTTCCTCGCCCGCCCGAGCGTGCTCATCCTCGACGAGGCGACGAGCTCCGTCGACACCCGCACGGAGCTGCTCGTCCAGCACGCGATGGAGAAGCTCCGCAAGGACCGCACGAGCTTCGTCATCGCTCACCGGCTCTCGACCATCCGCGACGCCGACCTCATCCTCGTCATGGAGGAGGGGAGCATTGTGGAACAGGGCACGCACACCCAGCTCCTCGAGGCGCAGGGCGCCTACTCGCGTCTCTACGAGGCCCAGTTCGCGGCGGCGATCGACGATGGCGCGACGGTGCCGTTGCCCTAGGGTGCGAATACGGGTGTCACGGTGGCGGGGTGGTCGACTCCCTGATGCGGAGCGACGGGGTGATGATTACCCGGTGCGCCGGCCGTCGAGGGTCCGCCAAGCGTGCGGACAGCAGCTCGATGGCGGTGCGGCCGAGTGACAGCCGAGGGGGACGAATCGCGGTGAGCCGCGGCGTAAAGAGCCCCGCAAACTCGTCGTCGTACGCGATGACCGACAAGTCACCTGGCACGCTGTGCCCTCTCGACTCCCACCGTTGCACAATCGCGGTGGCGGCAGCATCGGCGTGGATGAGGAGTCCGGTGATTCCCCGTGACTCGCACTCGTCAAGGAATCGGTCAGCGGCGTCGTCCCAGCCGGGGGACGCTGGCTCCGGTAGCTCGTGATCCACGGTGGCTTCTCTTGACAGGTCCAATTCCAGCCGGGCCTCGTGCCACCCACGGCGCACAAGGTTGCTGTGCGGACTCTTCATGTCGGCCGCCAATCCCACGCGCCGATGGCCCAGGCTCGCGAGGTGTCGCAGCGCGAGTTCTGCTCCTTGAGGGTGATCCGACATGACCGACTCGAGGGTCGTGTGGAGCGGCCCCACGGCTGCCGATCGTTCCACAAGCACGACCGGGACGCCCGTCTTCGTCAACCACTCAAGAGCTTCATGGGTATGGGCCGCCGCCATGTTGGGCGCGACAACAACTCCCCGTACGTGGTTGCGTTCAAGGAGTCGCTCTAGTTGTGGTTGCATGTCGTCTGCCTCGTAGGACGACCCGCGTAGCACCAGCCGGATTCCGAGCCGCGCGGCGGTCTCCTCGGCACCACGTATGACGCCTGGCCAGTAGTAGTCCATCGACGGCACGAGGATGCCGATCGGGGTGGCGTGTGCCTTGGCGGGAGGTTCGTCGGCAGCGGCGGGTTCTTGGTCCACGGCCGCGGCACCGCCGTGGACTCGCCGCAGTAGCCCTTGGTCGGCCATCGCTGTCACGTCTCGCCGAAGCGTCATGGGTGTGACGTTGAGCCGTTCTGCCAGGTCAGAGATGCGCACCACTCCCTCGATCGCGAGGATCGAGAGGAGTTCGTTCCTTCTGGCCTCCGCGAGGACGGACCGCGGCTCGGCGCCGCTCATCGGTCGACCCTCACTGTGAGAGCAATTTCGCCAGCGCCCGCTTCCGGGTGAGGAATGGCAAGCGTGAGTCGCGAGAGAGACGGCCCCCATACGTCGGCAAGCATCGGGTCCTCCAGTTCCTTCGTCTCCCAGCTGGCTTCGGCGACATCATCCCACGCAACGATCACTGATCGTCCTGACGCAGTGCCGATGCGGGCGAACCCAGCGCCTTGCTCGACGTCTCCCGCAATCATCCAGTGGGAGAGCGAGTCCGGAGTTGGCGCCGACGCCTCCCAGGCATCGACGATCCGCACCGCGCCTTTCGCGCGATCAAGTTGCACGACGCGTCGCCAACGGGTGATGGGGCTCACCGGGTAGGCGTTGATAAGGTCGATTTCGCACGTCGTGGCATCGCCGGTTTGGGCGCGGCGGGGCTCTGATGCAGCGAAGCCCGGACCTATTCCTTGGGAGTGGCCCGCGATACGGGGAACGCTGTGCCAGTCGGATTGCATGGTCCAGATTTCATACCGACGGGCCGAGAACGTGAGGCTCGTGTAGGTGGGCCGACCTGGATCAACGATGACGGGCACGCCGTCGAGGGCGACCGTGACCGAGCCCACATCGAGGTGGTTGTGGTGCTCGCCGTTGTGTCCTCCCTTGAGCACGGTAGCGAGACCCTCGGAACTGCCGTCCTCCTGGCGGGCCAGCCACACTTGTGTGGAAGGGAGCCAGACATCGCGCGGCAGCGGCGGTTGCCCGCCCGATGATTCCGCCCAGGTGGTGTCCACGAGGGCACCGAGGAGGCGTCCCAGTCCTTCGCGTTCGGTGGCTACCGTGCCCGATGCGGGGCGTCGCGACAGGGCAAAGCGCCGTGCCGAGTCCGCGCCCATATTCTTCGCCGCGACATACAGCGAGTGCCATGGCAGGTCACGGGGTGGCCGCGCCTGGCCGTCGCCGGCGGCGACGAACCAGTCGCCACCGAGGTGCATCAGGTGGGGAAAATCGACGGTCGCGCGCAGCGCGGGCACGGATCCGGCATCGAAGCCGCCCCAGGAAGCATCGAGCATGTCGATGGTTTCGAGCAGGCGGCATGCGCCGTTCCACCAGTAGGAGTAGCCCTCGTCTATCGCCCCATCGAGCGGCAGGGCCTCGACATAGGTGTCGACGGCGGCGATCGCCTTGCCGACGATTGCTCGCCGCCTTTCCGCGTCGTCCTCAAACTGGGTGGCTGCGGTAATGACATTGCCGAGGATCCACGGGTTCCAATTGTCGACGTCGTCGGGGGTGCCGAGCCAATGCCAGTCGTCGCGTTCGAGGAACGGCGAGGTGATGCGGGTCCTCACCTCTCTGCGCAGGCGAGCCCGAAGTCCGGGCGCCGCGACATCCAGTTGTTCGCCCAAGAGGTGGTCCGTCCATGCGAGTTGGGCGGCCATTTCGCCCGCACCAAGGTCGAGGAAGGGCCGATCGACATCGGGCAGGTGTGCGCCGGTCGTCCGGCGCGCGTCGTCGTGCGCTGGCCAACACCAGGTGGACTGCTCGCACAAGAGATAGATGCCGTCGACGACCTCGTCGATCCAGCCCGTATCGAGGGTGGATGCTGCTGCGATGACAGCGCGGGTGAGTCGTAACTGGCGAGCTCGCAACGCCGTTTCGTACTCTTCCCTGTCGCCGTCCCGGTGGTACCGCATCGCGGCGGTGGCCCGGAGTTCGGGCCACGGATTGACGGCCCGGGCGGTCTCCCGGGCAATGATCGCCGCACGAGTCTCGCGGTGCGCCGTGCCGTTCGTCAGATCCCAGGTCGCCCGATGAGACGCCGGCGGCACCGCGAGGGGGCTTGGCACCGTGCGGCTCCGTGCGGCCCACATGTGGGCGAGAGCCCCGCCCGTGGTGACGTCTGGCATGGTCGCTCTCTTCCATCGAGTTCTCGTGCAGTCGCGTTCAGTGTTCGTTAATGATCGAACATAGCATGTTACGTCTCGATTTGGAAACAAAACTTGACACAACCGCTCACTTCATTGTTCACTCTCAATGGATGGTCACCGTTGTGCTGATCCTCTCGTACGGCCTGATCATCTCGAATCCTCAATGACGAAGGGTTTCGCGAATGCGACAAGCGAACGCTGCAACTACGGCACCGAGCCGTCCGCGCGTTCCTGCGCTCGATCGTGACGCCCTCGAACTGATCGCACAACGCATCCTCCGCGGAGCGATGCACCACGGCTCCTCGGGCCACGCCCGCATTATCTACCCCGGCGCAGCGGGGCCTTTGGGTGCGGACATCGACGGACTTGAGGGCTTCGCTCGCACATTTCTTCTTGCGGGATTCGCGGTGTCCGGAGCACGCGGTGGCGACCCACTTGGGTGCCTCGACTGGTACGCCGAGGGCCTCTTGGCTGGAACGGACGCGCGTAGCGCCGAGCGCTGGCCGCGACTCGACGAGCACCCGCAAGCAAAAGTGGAGGCCGCGTCGCTCGCCTTTGCGCTCGACATGACGCGCCCCTGGCTGTGGGACCGCCTCGACGCCCGCCAGCAGCAGCAGGTTGTGGATTACCTGGCCCCCGCCGTCGGCGACGACACGTACCCGCAGATCAACTGGGTGTGGTTCAGGCTCGTCGTCCAAACCTTTCTCGCGTCGGTGGGCGGGCCGTCGTCTGAGTCCGAGATGCGCGCCGACCTTGCGACCCATGACTCCTTCGTGAAGGCCAACGGCTGGCTCTCCGATGGTGAGGAACGCGCTTTCGACCACTACGGCGGCTGGGCCCTACACACATTCCCCGCACTATGGGCGCGCATGGAAGGCGCGCGTGACCTTGCTGCGGAGCGCGCGGGCGTGGACGTGCAGCGTCTCGACCGTTATCTCGACGACGAGCTCGTTCTCGTAGGAGCAGACGGTTCCCCGTTGATCCAGGGCCGAAGCCTTTCCTACCGCTTCGCAGCGGCGGCACCCTTCTGGGCAGGCATCCTCTCCGGCGTACCAAGCCATGCACCTGGGCTACTGCGCCGAGCCGCAACGGGCATCGTGGGCCACTTTGCCGAGCGCGACGTTCCGGGGGAGGACGGGGTGTTGCCGGTCGGCTGGCATGACGCATGGCCGCCACTCGCGCAGGCGTACACCGGTCCCGGATCGCCATATTGGGCATCGAAGGGCCTCATGGGCCTGATGCTCCCCGCAGACCACGAGGCGTGGATTGCGCCTGAGCAGCCGCTTCCCATTGAGCGCGCTGATACGGTCCGTGCCATCACGGCCCCCGGCTGGTTGGTCTCAGGTACCGTCGCCGATGGCATCGTGCGCGTGATCAATCACGGCACGGACCACTCGGTCGAGGGCGCGCTCGTCGGGGATTCTCCGCTGTACGCCCGGCTGGGTTACTCCACGACCACCTTCCCGCTGCTCGACGAAGAGTCGTGGCGTAGCCCGCTCGATCAGACGGTGGCCTTTGTGGACGCCGACGGCGTGGCGACGCACCGCGCGGGGTTCAGATCGCTCGGGGTGGCCGTCGAACGCTCCGGACCCGTGGATGTGGGTATCGCAGGCTCGGTTGTCACGGCCCATTGGCTCGACGCCGACGCACGGCAGCAGCACCACGGGTCGGGTTACACCGGCCAGGCGACGGTCGCGGGCGTCATCACCGTTGTCTCGATAGTCCGCGGTCCGTGGGAGGCTCGGCTGGTCCGTGTCGACTCGATCGCCGACGACCGGATCCGTGCTCTTCGAGTTTCCGGGTGGCCGATCTCGGCTGCGACTCATGGCTCCACGGACGAGCGCGATGGCGCGGTGGCCGTCCAAGCTGCAGGCCTTCGCTCGAGCATCGCTTGCGACGGTGCCGAGGCGGGCGTCGCTCGTGTCGAAGATGCCAGTCCGCTCGGTCCTCACTCAAGTGTGCCATTTGCCCTCCTGCCCGTAGGGGCAGGGGAGTGGCACTTGCTCACCGTCGAGTTGTCGTCGTCTGGCTCCGAGCCAGCTGCGTCTCGTGCGGCGGTGAACTTCGCAAAGGGATCGGGGCAACCAGGGTCGCTTGTCTGGCCCGACGGAGTGGTGACCGACACCTCGCTTTCCACGTATCTACCCGGTTTGGACACCCGTCCGCCCGGCGAAACCAGTGCCCAAGGACGGGCCACCTATCCCCCAATGGAGGAAAAATGAAGCACCCGATAATTAAGAGCGTGGGAGTGGCGGCTGCCGTCGCGCTTGCGCTGTCCGCGTGCAGTTCGGGCGGGAGCACCACGCCAACCAGTTCCGCTGCCGCAGGTGCCACCAGCGCCGCAGCGGCGGCGCCGGTCACGCTGTCTCTCGCCGGTTGGAGCCTGTCGACGACACCCGAATTCCAGACACTCGCCGACGCTTTCCACGCGGCGCACCCCAACGTCACCGTCAACCTGAAGGAATACGACGCGACGAACTACGACACGCAGATGACGGCGGATCTCGCCGCCGGCTCGGCGCCCGACCTCTACATCCTGAAAAACCTGAAGAACTTCTTCACGTACCAGGATGGCGGACAACTCATGGACGTCTCGGACGTCGCCTCCCAGCTCAACAAGAGCACGAGCGGCCTCTCCGCGTATCAGGTGGCCGGCAAGACCTATGCCGTGCCGTACCGCCAGGACTCCTGGTACTTGTACTACAACAAGGACCTGTTCGACAAGGCTGGGGTGAGCTACCCAGACGGCAAATGGACGTGGGATGACTACGCCGCCGCCGCGAAGAAGCTAACCGCAGGCCTGGGCGGGGGCGACGTCACGGGTGCCTACGAGCACAGCTGGCAGTCGACCCTGCAGGGCTTCGCCAACGCGCAGGCCCCTAGTGCCGACATCCTCACCGGCAAGTTCGACTACTTCAAGTCCTATTACGACCGCGCTGTCGCCATGCAGGACCAGGGCTCGCAGCCCACGTTCGGCACGGTAACGACCAACAAGCTCACCTACCAGGGCGAGTTCGGCAAGCAGAAGGCGGCCATGATGCTCATGGGCAGCTGGTACGTCGCGACCCTGATCTCACAGGAGGGGACGGGCGATGCCGACACCTTCAACTGGGGCATCGCACCGGCGCCGCAGTTCGACTCCAGCACGACATCCATGCCGGTGACGTTCGGCGACCCGACCGGCATCGGCATCAACCCGGCCATCGACAAGTCCAAGGTTGATGCGGCCAAGCAGTTCCTCGCATTCGTCGGCGGTGAGGATGCCGCTAAGGCCCTCGCGGGGATCGGCATCACGCCGGCCTATGCGTCGAGTGCCGTCACGGATGCGTACTTCGCTCTCAAGGGCGCCCCCACCGACGCCCTCTCGAAGTTCACGTTCGGCACGCATGACACCAAGCCGGAGAATCCCGTATCCAAGTACACCGCGGCCATGCAGAACGTCCTCGGTGACATGCACACGGCGATCATGTCGGAGAGCTCGACCGTTGACGCCGCCATAGCGGACGCGCAGAAGCGCGCCACTAACGAGGTCCTCAACCAGTAGGTTCGATGGGTTCTGGCGCGCGTCCGAGGGCGCGCGCCAGAACCCTTCACCTCTCTGAGGAGCCCCTATGTCAACGATGACTACCGAAGGCCCCACGCGGTCCCGGCGCACGCTCAAGTTGCGCAACACGCTCACCAGCTGGTCCTTCATCCTGCCGAACTTCCTTGGCTTCGGAGCGATCACGCTCCTACCAGTGATCCTGCTGTTCTATATCTCCTTTACGAAGTGGAATGTCTTCGGCAAGGCCACCTGGATCGGCACCGCCAACTTCACGCGGCTGTTACATGATGCGAGCTTCCACAAGGCGTTGATCAACACCCTCTACTACAGCGCGCTGCACATTCCGCTCACGCTGGTCATCTCACTTTCCATGGCGCTGCTGCTCAACACCAAGATGCGCGGCGTCACCTTCTTCCGCACCGCCGCGTTCTTCCCCTTCATCACGTCCATCGTGGCCATCTCTGCGGTATGGAACATGCTGTACAGCCCCGACTACGGCGTGATCAATCAGGTGCTGCGGTCGGTCGGCATCGACAACCCGCCCGGATGGACCAATTCGAGCACGTGGGCCATGCCAGCGCTCATCATCGTGAGCGTGTGGCGCGACGCGGGCTATTACATGCTGCTGTTCCTCGCGGGCCTGCAGACGGTGCCCCGCGATCTCTATGAGGCGGCACGCACGGACGGCGCCAACGCGTGGCAGCGGTTCGTGAATGTCACCCTCCCGTGCCTGCGCCCCACCACGTTCTTCATCACCGTGATCCTCACCATCGGGAGTCTCAAGATCTTCGACCTTGTGCTGGTCATGACCAACGGCGGTCCCGGCCAGGCGACCACGGTGCTCTCGCAATTCATCTACAAGAAGGGATTCCTGGAGAACGACTACGGCTATGCCTCGTCTGCGGCGGTGGTCCTGTTCCTGATCAGCATCGGCATCACTGTCGTCCAGTTCGTCGTCAACAAGAAGCGGGATGAGTCATGACCGCCACAATGTCCCGTCTCGCGACGCCGCGGGATCCACATTCCCGCCCCCGCCGTCCGCTGCACCGTAGCCGGCTATACCCGATGTGGCGCGTGCTCGGGTATCTCGCACTGACCGCCGCCTCCATCGGTGTCTTGGTGCCCTTCTTCTGGATGGCGGCGTCGTCTCTCAAGCACAACAACGAAGTGTTCACGATCCCGGTCAAGTGGATTCCGAGTCCGGTGGTCTGGCACAACTACGTCGAAATTTTCGTCAAGTCCGACATGATCACGTGGATCAAGAACACGCTGTTCCTGTCCGTCGTCATCACCTTCCTGCAGGTGTTCACCGGCAGCTTCGCCGCCTACGGCTTCTCCAAGATGCGATTCCGCGGTAGGGACGTCCTCTTCCTCGCCTACATCGGGACGATCGCGGTGCCTTGGCAGGCGTACATGATCCCGCAGTTCATCATCTTTTCGAAGATCCATCTGACCAACACCCTCTGGGCGATGGTGGCGTTGCAGGCGTTTGGAGCGTTCGGAGTCTTCCTCATGAAGCAGTTCTTTGACTCGGTTCCCCATGAGCTGAGCGAGGCGGCCCGCGTGGACGGACTCAGCGAGTACGGGATCTACCGACGCATCATGCTGCCGCTGTCGGTACCGGCGATCGCGAGCCTGAGCCTCCTGACGTTTGTCAACGTGTGGAATGACTACCTCGGTCCGCTCATCTACCTTCGCTCCCACAGCATCTGGACAATTCAGCTCGGTCTCAACAGTTTCATTTCCCAATACAACGCCGACTACGCGCTGATCATGACGGGATCCGTGCTGTCGGTGCTGCCCATCGCGATCATCTTCGCATTCGGCCAGAGGTACTTCGTAGAAGGCATCGCGACCACAGGGATCAAGGGGTGACGCGATGAAATCCGGCTTCTATTCGATGTTCCAACAGTTCACGGGGACCATCTACATGGCGCTCGGCACCAACGTGCTGCTGATTATCGCGACCGCGCCCCTCGTCGCCGTCTACCTGCTGGGCGATCTCGGACGGTCGTGGCCGCTGTTGGCTCTCTTCAGCCCGCTCGTAGGCCCCGCAGTCGCGGCCGCCTTCACCGTCTTCCAGTCCTACTCGGAGCAGGGCGTCGCCACGGTGGTGCGCACGTTCGTGCGCGGATGGCGCACGACGTTCCGCCGGGCAATCATCGTTGGAGTCGCGACCTCCACGCTGTTGTTCATCCTGGCCGTGGATGTGGTCGCCGTGTGGGGAAAGAGCGTCGGGGCGTTCGCGATCCCGATGTTCGCCATGGCGGCCGTGCTTGTGATCGCAGTCTCCCTTCACGTCCTCGTGGGAGTCGCCGCCGACCCGGGTGTCACGCTCCGTACTGCCTGGAAGGCGTGCCTGTTCCTGGCGGTGCGCCGCTGGTACCTCACCGCGGTTTCGCTCGTGGTCGTCGGCGTACTCACCGCCATCGTGGCTGTACAGCCCGCTCTGGGCCTTGGCTTCATCGCTGCGCCGGTGCTCTACCTGGCCTGGGCGAATTCCTCGTACACCCTGCGTCCCGCGCTGGCGGTTCCCGAGCGTGAGCTCGCACCGACATGGTGACGCTTGATGGGCGGCCGTCGTCGCCCACCGAAAGGACATATCTATGAGTGACATTGGCGTCTCGCATGACCTCGGGGTGCGCGCGCGTGCCGCGACCGATGCGGCGCTCGCGGTCATTGACGCGAACGTGCGCACGTTCGCTGTTGGCTATCCGGACGACACCACCATTGGCGGCATCTATCACCTAAGGCGCCGCACCGGCCTGCCGGACGGTGCCAACACCGGCTGGACCACCGGCTTTTTGCCAGGCATGTTGTGGCTAGCGTCCGAGCTTGCCCCCGGTGACAACTATCGGCGACTTGCGCTGCGGCACATCGGCAGCTTCCGCGAGCGCATCGAGAACGCGATCGACATCGAGACCCACGACCTCGGATTCCTCTACACGCTTTCGTGCGCGATCGCATGGCGGGAGGACGGCGACATCGAGGCACGCGACGCGGCGCTGGCGGCTGCCAGGCACCTCATGACGCGTTACCACGAGAAGGCGCGCATCATCCAGGCGTGGGGCGACCTCGACAATCTCGAGCAGCGTGGTCGCACGATCATCGACAGCCTCATGAACACCCCGTTGCTCTTTTGGGCGTCCGAAGTGACGGGCGATGCCACCTTCGCGAACGCAGCGACGGCCCACGTGCGACAACTGCGCGACCACATCATCCGGCCAGACTCCTCGACGTTCCACACCTATTACTGGGACACGGAGACCGGCGCGGCGCTCCGCGGCGGTACCGCGCAGGGCCACGCCGACGATTCGTGTTGGGCGCGCGGCCAGGTGTGGGGAATCTACGGCTTCGCGATCAATTACCGGCACACAGGAGACGAGACCTTCCTCGAGGCCTCGCGCCGGTGTGCGGACTACTTTCTGGACCACCTGCCCGAAGACAGCGTTCCGTACTGGGACCTTGCGTTCGGCGAGGGCGCCGACGCGCCTCGCGACAGTTCGTCGGGCGCGATCGCCGCTACCGGCTTGCTTGAGCTCGCGGGAGCGTGTGCGGGACCGGATGCAGATCGCTACAGGGACGCAGCCTTCACGATCCTGTCGTCGCTCATGTCTCTCTATACCCCTTCGGCCGACGAAGACTCCAATGCACTCCTCGCGCACGGCGTCTACGACGAGCCAAAGGGAGTCGGCGTCGACGAGGGTAACCTCTGGGGCGACTACTTCTACCTTGAGGCGCTCACGCGTGTGGTGGTGCCCGATTGGACGCCGTACTGGTGAGCGCGCGGATTGAGAGGGACTTGTCGTGAGGCTCGTGACATTCGAGGCCGGTCGCGGCGCCCGCGTGGGTGTGCTGCTTGACGGTGGATCCACTGTGGTGGACATCGCTGCCTCTGTCTCCGGTGCGCCAAGCACCATGATTGGCCTGCTAGCTGCGGGTGAGGCAGGTCTGGAGATGGCCCAGGCGGCTGCCTCAGCGCCCACTCGCATGAGAATGCCGCGTGCCGACGTCACGTTGCTTGCGCCCATTCCGCGACCCGGCAAGATCGTGTGCGTCGGCTACAACTATCAAGGACATGGTGGTGATGGCCCCGTCGCGCCGGAGTTCCCCGAGATCTTCGTCAAGACGTCGAACGTCGTCGTCGGTCCAGAGGACGTCACCGTGCTTCCTGCCGTGAGCACTCAGGTCGACTACGAGGGCGAAATGGCCATCGTCATCGGGGCCACCGCGCAGAACGTATCGCGAGTCGACGCGCGAGGCTACATCGCGGGGTACACGGTGTTCAACGATGTCAGCGCCCGCGACATCCAAAAGCGCGGCACCCAATGGGTGCTAGGCAAGTCCTTTGACACGTTCGGGCCGATGGGTCCCGCCATCGTGACGCACGACGAGGTGGGGGAGCCACACGCCCAGACTGTGACCGTCGCGTGCAATGGGGAGACCACGGTGCGCGCGTCGACCGCCGACATGATCTTCACCGTCGAGTTCCTGGTCTCGTACCTCAGCAGTGTCATGACGCTCGAGCCGGGCGACATCATCGCTACCGGAACCCCAGGGAAGCTGCCTGAGGCCGGTGCCCAGAATCGCTTCCTCGCTCCAGGCGACGTCGTCACGGTCACGTTTGACCGCATCGGCACCCTGTCGACCACGTTCGTCGCCGAACCCTAAGCCGCCGCAACCGAATGAAAGGAACAGCCATGAAGAATCACTTCTACCTATCCGCCGACGAGGGCGTGAACTCGATTCCGAACAACCCGTGCTCGGTGATCGACTTTCAGACCGTGCGGCTCAGCAAGGGCGCGACCCACAAGGCCAGCTCGGGCGACCGCGAGATACTCGCCGTGGTTTTGGGCGGCAAGGTTGCCGTAACCGTCGGCGATGTCGCCTTCTCGTCGGTGGGCGGGCGGCCCAACGTCTTCTCTGGCAAGCCTCACTCCGTGTACATCCCGCGAGGACACGACTACACCTTCACTGCGCTCACGAACGTCGAAATCGCCATGCCGTCGGCGCCCAGTGACCTCGACACGGACCCGTACATGATCGCGCCGGACCAGGTGGCAGCGGGCCGATGGGGCGCGGCGAACTTTGGAAGGAACTTCCACCAGATCCTCACCGAGACCGCGCAGCCCGACCTTCCCGCGAGCCGTCTGATCGTGGGCGAGACCTACACCCCGTCGGGGAACTGGTCCACGTACCCGCCTCACCGTCATAAGAACGACAACCTTCCCGCCGAGGCCCAGCACGAGGAGGGGTACTACTTCCGCGTCAACCCTTCCGATGGGTTTGGCATCAGTCGCATGTACACGGACGAGGGTTACGAAGAGAACTTCACGATCCGCGAGCACGGCATGCAGATGATGCCCGAGGGCTACCACACTGTGGTGTCTGCCCCCGGATACACCACCTACTACCTGTGGTTCCTGGGTGGCGTGGGTCGCACGCAGGGTGCGGTGGACGACCCCAACGTCGGGTGGGTCAACCGCACTGTGTCCATGCTGCGCGACCTGGGCCACTAGGGAGTCCGCCGTGATCTTGGATAGTTTCAGACTGGACGGCAAGGTCGCGCTCGTGACCGGAGCCGGCCGCGGGCTCGGGCGTGCTTGCGCGCTCGGGCTCGCGGAGGCGGGAGCGGACATCGCGCTGCTCGACCGATCAGGAGCGTTGGAGGCCGCGGACGAGGTGCGCGCGCTCGGCCGCCGCGCCTACTCCGTGAAATCGGACTTCCTCACGGCCACGGCGACCGACCTTGCGGGCGTTGTCGACGAGGTGGTCGAGAACCTGGGCGGCCTCGACGTGCTCGTCAACAACGCGGGCACGATCCGCCGCAGCCCGGCGGTGGACTTCCCTCAAGGTGACTGGGACGACGTGATCGCGGTCAACCTCGACGCGGTCTTCTTCCTCTCACAGGCAGCGGGCAGACACATGATCGCGCAGGGCGGCGGGCGCATCATCAACGTTGCCTCGATGCTGTCGTTCCAGGGCGGCGTCAACGTGGCGTCCTATACCGCCACGAAGCACGCCGTTGCAGGTCTCACCAAGGCGCTCGCGAATGAGTGGGCCGGAAGCGGCGTGAACGTCAACGCGATTGCTCCCGGGTACATGGCGACGGACAACACTGCACCGCTGCGGGCCGACGCCGACAGGTCGCGAGGCATCATGGAGCGGATCCCTGCCGGACGCTGGGGCACGCCAGAGGACCTGCAGGGCGTCGCGGTGTTCCTCGCCTCGGACGCCTCCAACTACATGCACGGCGCCATCGTTCCCGTCGACGGTGGGTGGCTTGCGCGATGACCCCACCGCCTGGGGAAGAGACTCAGGGTGACTCCCTCGAGCCAGACTTTGCGGCGTGGTCCTTCTGGGAAATCGCGTCGGAAGATGCTCGCGCGGACCAACAGCGGCGACTCGCCGATCTTCGTGCACGCGGCTACCTCCTGGGCGATCGCGCGATGGTGTCGCGGCTCGCCGCTGTCCACCCGGAGAGGCTCTACCTCGGAGACCGCTCCTACATCGCTGCGCACGCTCACGTCAGTGGTGACGTCAGCATCGGCGACGACTGCTCCGTCAATGTGGGTGCGGTTGTTCGCGGCAACGTGAGTACCGGGCGGGCGGTGCGCATCGGCTCGTATGCGGCGCTGCTGGGCTTCAACCACGGCTTCGAGTCGATCGACACGGAGATGTTCACCCAGCCCCTTACCGCGGACGGCATTGTGGTGGGCGACGACGTGTGGATCGGCGGCCATGCGATCGTGCTCGATGGCGTGACGATTGGTAGCCATGCGGTGGTGGGTGCGGGCGCGGTCGTGACTCGCGATGTCCCTGCCTGGGCCGTGGTGGTGGGAAACCCCGCTCGCGTCGTGCGAGACCGCCGTGGCGCCGAGGACGTGCTCGCGCTGGGGCTGCAGGCATTCGCGGGGCGCGCCCGTGCCGACAGCCGTGGCATCCTTGCCCGCGCGTGGGACGGCGAAGCGTATCGAGATCACGCCGCGGCGGCGCCGACGGTGCGGGCACGCTGCGATGCCATCGAGATTGCGACGCTGCTCGCCGACGCGTCCCTTCTTGCCGATCGTGATCACGGCGGCGAGTTGAAGCGCCTGCAGGACGCCGTCCTTGGCCTGGTTCCCGAGTTCGGTGAGGACGTTCAGGCTCCTCCACCGGGAGAGCTTCCCGACCAAACGAGCTCCTATCACGTGCTCAGCGTCGGCTATGCGCTCGACCTCCTCCAGGAGTCGTTTCCTCATCCGGTTGCCGCGATAGTCGGGCTCGACGCGGACGGTCTCGGCCAAGCGCTCGCGCGGCTACCGCTCGCCGATGACGGGTGGTCGGCGGGGGCCCTCATCGACGCTGTCGGCACGGCCATCACCTGGTCCGCACGCGCTGGCGCACCCGAAGCCTCGCCGGTAGCCCCTCCCACCGACGGGCTGCTAGAGGTGGTCTTGGGATTCGTGACCTCAAGGCGCAATCCCGAAACGGGACTGGTAGCTCGTGGCCCGACTCTTCGTGACGCGGTCAACGGCACCTATCGTGCCCTGCGCGGAACGACCGCTCAATGGGACGAGCGCCGTGCCGACCCGCTCCTCGCCACCACCGTTGCCGACTATGAGGCAGGACTTGATTGGAGCACCGCGAACGCTTGCGATGCGCTCGATGTCGTGTGGCTGCTGTGGTGGGCCCGCGGCGACGAGTGCCTGAGGAATCGTTCGCGTTCGGTGGCGAGAACCGTCATTGACCTGACCCTTGCGGCATGGCAGCCGGAGGGCGGCCTGCCGTTTGAGCCTGGCGGCCCAGCCACGCTTCAGGGCACCGAAATGTGGTTGGCGACCCTGTGGTACGCGGCCGACCTGATGAACATCGCTGACGCGCTCGGCTACCGACCCGCAGGCGTGCATCGGCCGGGGCCCGCATTGAGATGGTCGCAGCCCGACCGCAGATGGAGAGCAACATGACAACGGAAGTTCTCGACAGGCTCGCCCACCATCGGCTCGTGCCGGTGGTGGTGCTCGACGACGCCTCCCGCGCGGACGGCCTCGCGGGTGCGCTAGTCAACGGGGGACTTCCCGTCGCGGAGGTGACGTTCAGAACGGCGGCCGCCGAGGAGTCGATTCGCATCATGGCAGCACGCGGTGACGTGCTGGTGGGCGCGGGAACCGTGCTCACCGTCGAGCAGGTGACCCTGGCGGTCCGAGCGGGCGCGAGCTACGTGGTCTCACCAGGGCTTTCGCGCGCGGTTGTCGAGCGATGCGGCGAACTGGGCGTGGCGGTGCTTCCGGGGGCGGTGACGGCAACCGAGGTGCAGGCGGCGCTCGAACTGGGCATCTCCGTAGTGAAGTTCTTCCCCGCGGGGACCTCGGGCGGCGCCAAGGCGATCGCCGCGCTCGCGGCCCCCTTCGGAGACGTCTCGTTCGTCCCTACTGGCGGCATCGGGCCAGCGAATCTACACGAGTACCTGGCACTTTCGTGCGTGCGTGCCGTGGGCGGTTCGTGGATGGTTCCGAGGGGCTTGGTCGCGGCCGGCGACTGGAAACAGGTGCAGGCATTGGTCGCCGATGCCGTCGCATTGGCTGCACACGAGGGAGACTCGCGATGACCGAACAGGCGCCCAGGCCCGTGATTGACGTCCGTCCTGCAGCGGCGTGCCGATACGACGCGGTTTCCCTGGGAGAGGTCATGCTCCGCCTCGATCCCGGCGAGGGTCGCATTCGCACCGCGCGCGAATTTCACGCGTGGGAGGGTGGCGGGGAGTACAACGTGGCACGCGGGCTGTCGCGCGCATTTGGGTATCGCACTGCGGTGATCACCGCGCTCGCCGACAACGAGATCGGGCGACTCATCGAGGGGCTCATCCTTGCTGGCGGCGTCGACGCCTCGCACGTGGTGTGGAAGGAATACGACGGCATCGGGCGCGCGACCAGGAACGGGCTGAACTTCACCGAGCGCGGGTTTGGCGTGCGCGGCGCCGTGGGGGTATCCGATCGCGGCCACACCGCGGCCTCGCAACTCGCGGCGGGCGAAGTGGACTGGGATCACCTGTTCGGCGAGCTCGGTGTGCGCTGGTTGCACACGGGCGGCATCTTCGCGGCGCTCTCGGAGACGTCCGCCGAGACGGTGATCGCCGCCGTGACCGCGGCGCATCGTCACGGAACCGTGGTGTCCTATGACCTCAACTACCGGCCGAGCCTGTGGAAGTCCATCGGCGGCAAGGACCGCGCTCAGGAGGTGAATCGGGCGATCGCGCCGCACGTCGACGTCATGATCGGCAACGAGGAGGACTTCACCGCGTCGCTCGGTTTCGAGGTGACGGGCGTCGATGACTCGCTTGCCGAGCTGGACATTTCCGGATTCGCGGCGATGATCGACGATGCGGCGGCCTCATATCCGAACTTCAAGGTCATCGCGACGACGTTGCGCGCCGTGCACTCCGCCACCGTCAATGACTGGGGCGCGATCGCATGGTCGCGGGACTCGGGCCTTGCCCGTGCCACTCAGCGCGACTCGCTCGAAATTCTCGACCGCGTCGGAGGCGGCGACTCCTTCGCATCGGGACTCATTCATGGGCTTCTCGAAGGGGAGAGCCTCGATGCCGCGGTGAACTACGGTGCGGCGCATGGTGCGCTCGCGATGACCACGCCGGGCGACACCACGATGGCCACCAAGGCCGAGGTTCACAAGCTTGCGAGCGGTGGAGGTGCCCGTGTCGATCGCTAGCTTCGAAGTCGGAGAGCACGACTTTCTCCTCGATGGCGCGCCCCACCAGATTCGCTCGGGAGCCATCCACTACTTCCGGGTGCACCCGTCCCTGTGGGAGGACCGCATCCGGCAGGCACGGCTCATGGGGCTCAACGCCATCGAGACGTACGTCGCATGGAACGTTCATGAGCCCGACGAGGGCGCGTGGGGGTTTGATGGCAACCGCGACCTCGGAGCCTTCCTCGACGCGATAGCGGCACAGGGGATGCACGCCATCGTGCGTCCGGGGCCATACATTTGCGCCGAGTGGGACAACGGCGGTCTTCCAGGGTGGCTCACGGCGATACCCGACATCGCGTTGCGATGCAGTGATGCCCGCTACTTGGAGGCGGTCGAGGGGTATCTCGAGCGGGTGCTCGAGCACGTGGTGCCTCGACAGGTTCCTCGGGGAGGCCCCGTGCTCATGGTTCAGGTCGAGAATGAGTACGGCGCGTACGGCAACGACAAGGTGTACTTGCGATCCCTCGTGTCGACGATGCGGCGTTGCGGGCTGGACACTCCGCTGTTCACTTGCGACCAGGCCAACGACGAGATGCTCGAGCGAGGCGGTCTTCCCGAGTTGCTGCATACTGCGACATTCGGCTCTGGGGCCGAGGAGCGGCTCGCGGTGTTGCGGCGCCATCAGCCGACGGGTCCGCTCATGTGCGTGGAGTTCTGGAACGGTTGGTTCGACAATGTGGGCGAGGCGCATCATGTTGCCTCCGCCGACCGCAATGGGTCGGACATCGAGTACTTCATGGCAAGCGGTGCATCGTTCAATCTGTACATGTTTCACGGCGGCACCAATCAGGCGCTGTGGAACGGTGCAAACGACAGGGGCTACTACCGACCGGTCGTCACCTCGTATGACTACGACGCGCCGCTGGCCGAGGACGGAACTGTCACGGACAAGTGGTGGGCGCTACGGGACGTGATCGAGCGGCACGTCACCGTGCCGCAACTGACAGGGGCCGATGTCCCCGCCGAGCGTGCCCTTGCTCCGCGGGCCGAGGTCTGCTTTCACGCTGCCGCTAGCTTCGATTCGATGATAGACGCGGAGGATGGCGAGTGGGTCGCGTCGGACACTCCTCCCACGTTCGACGACGCGGGCTTGTGGCAGGGCTTGGGGCTCTATCGAGCCGACTTGCCTGCCGATGCCGGGGTTCTTGCCGTGGGCGAGATCCGTGACCGCGCTTGGGTACGCCTTGACGGGGAACCGATCGCGGAGTTTGACCGTGCCTCGCGGAAGAACTCGGCGCCCGTCCCTCGACGGGGCGGACGGCTCGACGTGCTCGTCGAGAGTCGTGGCCGCGTGAACTATGGCCCGCGGCTTGGCGAGCCCAAGGGCATCGTCGGCGGCGTCCGGACCGCGCGAGGAGAACTACGAGGATGGCGGTTCTTGCCGCTGAGTCTCGCGTCGATCGAAGGGCGTATCGCGGTGGTGGTTCGCGAGCAACGTGACGCTGACGGGCCGATCGCTGGCCCCGTGGTCGTCTTTGGCTCGTTCGAACTCGACCAAGCGGCGGATGCCTTCTTGTCCGTTGCCGGATGGGGCTGTGGCTGGGTGTGGATCAATGGGGCAATGATTGGTCGGTACACCCGCGAGGGACCGGCCCGCACCCTGTACATTCCAGCGCCTTTGCTGAGGGCGGGTCGCAACGAGGTGACAGTCCTCGAACTCGCGTCCTCGGACGGGGGTTCGATGTCCCTCGTCGGCGCGCCCGACTTGGGTCCCACCGACTCCTGAGTGTCCGAGGGCCGTTGAAAGCAGGCGGTGTGGCCGACTCGGTGTCGACTGACACCGACCGGCGGCCCCGGTCACGCTTGACGCGGCCGTGGCACCCGAAGCGTCAATGCCTCCGCACACAGGCGAGGACACCGTCTAGGGCGCGCACCCCTAGGCGGTGTGGCCTCCCGGCGCGGCTTTTGCGCTCCCGCGGTCGCGGTTAGCAAAGCGTTGCTGGAGTAATACTGCGGCGACAATGATGATGCCCTTGGCGACGAGTTGCACCGAGGTCGACAGATTGTTCTGGATGAACACGTTGGTCAGGGTCTGGAACAACAGGACACCGAGAACCGTTCCACCGATCGTTCCGCGGCCGCCCACGAGTAGCGTGCCACCCACCACGACGGCGGCAATGGCATCCAACTCATAGAGCTGGCCGTGCGTTGATGTGCCCGCAGTGGTGCGCGAGAGCAGCATCGTCGCCGCTATGCCGGCGGTCGCGCCCGACAGCATGTACAGGTACACCGTGTGGCGCTTGACGTTGACACCTGCGAGTCGGGCGGCCGTGGCGTTGCCGCCGATCGCGACCGTGCGTCGGCCAAAGGTAGTGCGGTTGAGAAGGAACCACGCGAGCACCGCCACGATGGCGAAGATCCACACCACCCACGAGATGCCGAGTAGGTCTGCACGGAAGAAGTCGAGGAAGCCCTTGTTGTCGACGATCTGGGTGTGGCGCTGGGAAACGAGTTCCGCAACCCCGCGCGCCCCGACAAGCATCGCGAGAGTTGCCATGAACGCGACAACATTGCCGTAGGCGATGATCAGTCCGTTGACGAGCCCGGCGAGGATCCCTCCCGCGACGGCGACGAAGACCATGAGCGGCCAGAAGCCGGATGCTGCCGTCTGAATCGCGCCAAGGCTTGCGAGAACTGAGGCGAGGCCGAGCACCGAACCGACCGACAGGTCGATTCCTCCTGCGGTGATCACGAACGTCACTCCGATGGAGACCACGCCGATCACGGACGCGGACCGCAGTATCACCAGCAAGTTGTTGACGTTCATGAAGTTGTCGCCCGCGGTGATCGCGCCCACGACCACGAGCAGCAGCAGGGCGATCATGAGCCCGATGCTGCGCCCGGCCGGGCTTGCAAAAATGCGCTTCGCAGGGTTGTGGCTGGCTGCCGCGTCATCCGCCTGGGTGGCGTCGGCCGTGTTGGTGATGGTCGGCTCGCTCACGCGGCACTTCCCTTCATGACAAAGTCGAGCACGCCGTGCTCGTCGATTTCTGTGGTTGCCTTTTGGGCGACGACTCCGCCGTCGGAGATGACCAGCACACGATCGGCAAGGCCCAGGACTTCGTCGATCTCGCTCGAGACCACGACGATCGCCGTGCCCTTGGCCGCGAGTCGGCGAATCAACCCGTAAATCTCCATGCGGGCGCCTACGTCGACGCCGCGAGTGGGCTCGTCCAGCAATAGCACCTTGGTGCCGTGGATCAGCCAGCGCGCGAGCATGATCTTCTGCTGGTTACCTCCCGACAGGGTCCGGGTGATGCGGTCGGGCTCGGCCGGCCGCAACTCCAACGCCGTCATCTGTTCGCGGGTCGCGGCGCGTTCTGCTGGTTCATCGAGGAACGGTCCGTGCGCGAATCGGGTGAAGGTGGACAGCGTGGCATTGCGGTAGATCGGCTCCTCGAGCATGAGCCCTTGGCTCTTGCGCTCTTCGGGGGAGAGCCCCATGCCGGCATGGACCGCATCGCTGACCGAGCCTGACTTGAGCTGCCTTCCGGCGAGCGTGACAGTGCCTGCGGTGGCGCGACGCTCCCCATAAATGGTTTCAAGAATCTCGGACCGTCCCGATCCGACGAGCCCCGCGAGGCCCACCACCTCTCCGGCACGCACGGTGAAGGTCACGTCGCTGAACATTCCCGCTGCGGCGAGGCCGCTCACGTCAAGTACTACAGGGGCGTTGTCGGGCACTGCGACTCGAGGGGGGAAGACGTGCTCCATGTCGGTTCCGGTCATGAGCGAGATCAGCTGCCGCGTTGGCGTGGTGCGTGCCGGCAGCCCTGCGGCCTGTGACCGCCCGTCCTTGAGCACGGTGATGCGGTCCCCGACCCGCTCAATCTCTTCGAGTCGGTGAGAAATGTAGATCACCGCTATGCCTTGTGACGTGAGCTCGCGTACCACGCGGAAGAGGTTGTTGACCTCCTCCGAGTCCAACACGGCACTTGGCTCGTCCATGATCATGAGCTTGATGTCGTGGGAGAGTGCTCGCGCCATCGCCACGATCTGTTTGTTGGCCGCGGACAAGGTGCCGACCTCGCGCGTGGGGGAGAGGTCGCCGTGGCCGAGCCGCGTCATAAGGTCCCGCGCAGCATTGTTGGTCGCGCGCCCGCGCACGACGCCGCCCGCAGAGTTCTCGTGGCCCAGGAAGATGTTGTCTGCTATCGACAGGCCGTCGACAACATCGAGTTCCTGGTACATCGTCGCGATTCCCAGGTCGAGAGCGGCCACGGGGTCGGTGATCGTCACGGTTCGTCCCTGCCACACAAACTCCCCTGCGTCGGGCTGATGTGCGCCCGAGAGGGTCTTGATGAGGGTCGATTTGCCTGCACCATTCTGGCCGAGCACGCAGTGAACCTCCCCTGCGCGCACGTCAAAATCGACGCCCTTCAGGGCTTGGGTGCCGCCGAAACTCTTGGTGAGCCCGCGAACTTGCAGTAATGACGTCTGGTGGTCGGCTTTGATCACACGTTGAACTTAACACATGCGCAATCGATCGCGCGATCACCATTTGGCCAAGAGTCCAGACGCGAATACGTGCTCAGTTGCGCACAAATTGGCCGTAAACCCGTGACCGAAACGTTATGACGACAGACACGCAAAAGATGCGCACTGAACGCGAAGGTCTGCTAGCGTCGACGTGTCAGTGCGGACAGGTTGCGCGCGAGCCGTAGGAAAACCTTCGTGATTCGCGCCACGTGCCTTTCTCGCTGGCGACGACCAGAGTGACTCAACGAGGAGGAAAACATGACCGCATCCCGCACCATGCGAATGCGAACAATTGCGGCGGCCAGTGCCGCTGCTGTCATCGCGCTGCTGGCAGGATGCAGCTCCGATGGCGGAGGTACCGGCGGAACTGCAGCTGCTGGCGTCGACAACGCCGCTGCCGGCGACAAAGTCGTCATCGGTTTTTCGGGGCCCGCGGCCGACCACGGTTGGCTCGGCGCGATCAACTCAGCGGCCATCGCCGAGGCGAAGAAGTACGGCGACGTGGAGTTGCGGGTCGCCGAGGGCACGAACGACGCCAACTTGCAGATCAGCCAGGTCGAGACCTTTATCAACGACAAGGTTGACGTGATCGTGCTGCTGCCGACCGACGGCGCCGCTCTGACCGAGGCCGCCATCAAGGCGATGAAAGCGGGCATTCCGGTCATCAACGTCGACCGCGAGTTCTCGTCCACCGCCGCGGCACGCGTCACCATCCTCGGCGACAACTACGGAATGGGCGTGAGCGCGGGTACCTACATTTGCAACAAGCTCGCCGGACAGTCCGACGCCGTCGTTGCAGAGATCGCGGGCATCGACTCGCTGCCGCTGACGCAGGACCGCAGCCGCGGCTTCGCCGACGCGCTTTCGGACTGCGGGCTCAAGGTGAACGCTCGTGTGGCCGCGGACTTCACCATCGCGGGTGGCCAGGCGGTCACGGCGCAGTTGCTGTCGGCCAACCCCAAGATCGACGCCATCTGGAACCACGATGACGACCAGGGCATCGGAGTCCTCGCCGCGATCGACGAGGCTGGACGCAGCGAGTTCTTCATGGTGGGTGGCGCGGGTTCGCTTAACGCCATGAAGTCCATCAAGGCGGGTGACACGGTGCTCGAGGCGACCGTTATCTACCCGTCGACTCAGGCCGCAGACGGCATCGCTCTCGCGAGGCTCCTTGCTCAGAACAAGAACATGGGCGATCTCGCATCGTCGGGCATTCCCAACCGCATCGTCCTGAACGCCCCCGTGGTGACCAAGGACAACGTGGACGAGTACCTCCCGATCGGATTCGCGTCCTAGAACTACCGACAGGGGTGCCCGCCGGCTGGCGGGCACCCCGACCGGGACCCGAACTCCATGAGACAAGAAAGCGAGACAAGCATGTCAGCGCCCCTGCGCGTAGCAATGATCGGCAACGGCTTCATGGGAGCCGCACACTCCCAGGCCTGGCGAGTCGCCCCCCGGTTCTTCGACCTCGACCGCGAGCCGGAGATGGCCGTGATCGTGGGCCGCGATGAACAAAAGAACGCCCATCTCGCCGAGCATTGGGGCTGGCAAGAGGCGGCTTCGGATTGGCGCGAAGTTATCGCGCGCGATGACATCGACATCGTCGACATCGTGACCCCAGGTCACACCCATGCTGAGATTGCGATTGCGGCTCTCGACGCGGGCAGGCATGTGCTGTGTGAGAAGCCACTTGCCAACTCGGTGGATGAGGCCGAGGCGATGTCGCGTGCCGCGGATCGCGCTGGTAAAGCCGGCACCTTCGCGATGGTCGGCTTCACTTATCGACGTGTGCCCGCCGCGGCTTTCGCGCGGCAGCTCGTGCGCGAGGGCTTCGTTGGCAAGGTGCGACACGTCCGCGCCGATTACCTCCAAGATTGGCTCGTTGACGCCGAGTCGCCCCTCACGTGGCGGTTGGACAAGTCGAAGGCGGGCTCCGGCGCTTTGGGAGACATCGGCGCCCATGCCATCGACCTCGCACAGTTCATCACCGGCGAGAACCTGACTCGAGTCAGCGGAACGCTTGAGACCTTCGTGACAGAGCGACCCATTGTCGGAGAGCGTCAGGGCCTGTCGGGCACGGCCTCGGACGAGCGCGGGCAGGTCACGGTAGACGACTGTGCGCTATTTATGGCGAGTTTGTCGGGCGGGGGTCTTGGCACGTTCACGGCGACGCGTTTCGCGACCGGCAGGAAGAACGCGCTGCGGGTCGAGATTTCGGGGGACAAGGGCGCTATCGCGTTTGACCTCGAAGACATGAACAGTCTTAGTCTCTACGACGCGACCGCCCCCGCCGATCGGCAGGGCTTTACTAAGGTCTTGGTGACAGATCCGTCCCATCCCTACATGGCCGCGTGGTGGCCCGCGGGGCACATGCTGGGTTACGAGCACGGGTTCACTCACCAGGTGCGCGACTTCGTCACGGCGATCGCCGCGGGCGAGCAGCCCACGCCATCGTTCGCCGACGGGTGGCAGGTCCAGCGCGTACTCGACGCCGTCGAGCGCAGTGCAGGAGCCGGCAGCGCGTGGACTGACACGACATCCTAAAGACGACCATGGAAGGAATCACTGCAATGGCGCGACCGATTACTTTGTTCACCGGCCAATGGGCCGACCTGCCGCTCGAGGAGGTGGCGAAGCTCGCCTCCGGATGGGGCTATGACGGCCTCGAGCTCGCTTGTTGGGGCGATCACCTTGACCCCTGGCGGTGGGACGACGAGGACTACGTGCAGAGCAAGCTTGACTTGCTCGCGAAGTACAACCTCAAGTGTTGGGCGATCTCCAATCACCTCAAGGGCCAGGCAGTTTGCGACGAGATCGATCAGCGGCACCGCGACATGGTTTCGGACAAGGTGTGGGGCGACGGTGATCCCGAGGGCGTGCGCCAGCGCGCGGCCGAGGAGATGAAGAACACGGCACGCTTGGCCGCAAAGTTGGGGGTGAAGACGGTGGTGGGCTTCACCGGCTCGTCCATCTGGAAGTACTTTGCGATGTTCCCGCCCGTGGGCCAGGACGTCATCGATGCGGGATACAAGGACTTCGCAGACCGCTGGAACCCGATTCTGGATGTCTACGACGAGGTGGGTGTGCGCTTCGCACACGAAATCCACCCTAGTGAGATCGCCTACGACTACTGGACCATGGTGCGCACACTCGAAGCGATCGGGCACCGCGAGGCGTTTGGTATCAACTGGGACCCGAGCCACATGGTGTGGCAGGACATCGATCCGGTGGCGCTGCTGTGGGACTTCAGGGACCGGATTTATCACGTGGACTGCAAGGACACCCGCAAGCGCATGACGAATGGCCGCAACGGGCGCCTGGGTTCGCACCTTCCCTGGGCCGACCCGCGCCGCGGTTGGGACTTCATCTCCACCGGTCACGGTGACGTGCCGTGGGAGGACGCGTTCCGGATGCTCAACCAGATCGGCTACGAGGGTCCTCTATCGGTCGAGTGGGAGGACGCGGGCATGGACCGCCTCTTGGGAGCGCCGGAAGGCTTGGAGTTCGTGCGTCGACTCGCGTTTGATGCACCCGATGCCGCCTTCGACGCGGCGTTCAGTTCGCGCGAATAGGGGGCTCTACCGGGCGGTCGACGCCAACAACGCGTCGACCCGCTCGGGGGAGAGTGCGTGGTGAATGGCGAGCATGCTCGCCCCCAGAACGCCGGCGTTGGCTCCCGCTCGAGAGTTGGAAATCTGTAGTTGGCCCGTCGCGAGCGGCATGGAGCGCGCATAGACGACTTCGCGTGCGCCCGCCAGCAGATGTTCGCCTGCTTGAGCAATGGAACCGCCGAGGACGATCACGGCTGGGTTGATGATGCTGACGCACGCGGTGAGAACCTGGCCGATGGTGCGACCCGCCTCGCGTACCGCCCGGATTGCATCCGTGTTACCCGCCTTCACGAGGGCAATGACGTCGGCACTCGACTCGACGTCGAGTCCGGCGGCACGCAGTGTGCGCGCGATTGCGGGACCCGCGGCGAGCGCCTCGAGGCAACCCTTGTTGCCGCAGCGGCATGGCACGTCGTCGCCCTGCGGCACGTATACGTGGCCAATGTCGCCGGCGATTCCCTGAGCGCCACGCTGGAGAAGACCCCCAGAGATCACGCCCGAGCCGATGCCCGTCGCGACCTTGACGAAGATGAAGTGGTCGATGTGAGGCCACGACGCCGCGCGCTCTCCGAGCGCCATGATGTTGACGTCGTTGTCCACGAGCACGGGTACGCCGAACTGCTCGCCGAGGTTTTGCGGCACGTCATATCGGTCCCAACCGGGCATGATCGGCGGGTCGATCGGTAGCCCGGTGGCGTGCTCCACAGGGCCGGGCAGGCCCACGCCAATCCCGAGCAAGTCGGTCGATGCCGCGTTCGCCTTCTTGAGCAGCTCCCGCCCCGCGGTCGCCACCCATGCGAGAACCGCGGCGGGCCCCTCTGCCACCTCCATGGCGACGCTATCTTGAGCCAGTATCTTGCCGCTCAGGTCCGTGACCGCGATGCGCACATGGGATGCACCGACGTCGACGCCGAGAACGACTCGACCGGACGCGTTGAGCGCGAATTGGCTGGAGGGTCGGCCTCCGGTCGACACCGCATCGCCCACGGGGCGCACGAGGCCGAGTCTCACGAGTGACTCGACGCGCGAGGCGACAGTAGAGCGCGCAAGACCCGTGAGCGATGCGAGTTCGCTTCGCGTGCGCGGCCGGCCGTCACGCAGTATCTGGAAGAGGTCTATGCCTGCAGTGTCGCCAAGAGTGTCGCCATGAGTGTCGCCATGAGTTACGTCGAGCATGCTCATATGTTATCGCCTTGGGGAGCGTAAGTGCGCCAACTTACGGTGAATGGTTTCGGCGATTTCGGCGCAAGGATGGCGTGGGATTGGGGGACCCCCGCTCTTGACTAGGGTGGGCGAAGTGCGGCTCGGGGCGCCTCGCCGAGAGGGCGTTCTTTGCGTATCGAGAGCGCGCGATGCTACTGTGTAAGTGCTCCCCCGGACGGCGCCTATCGCCCCGGCGGACAGCAAACCACGTTCCGCGCGTCGGTACGACGTCGTCGCATGACGCGCCCGTGGAAGCACTCGCATCTCTGGAGCCACCGTGGCTCGTGCGAGGAAGGGAAACCCGTGACAGACACCACAGTCGCCGCCGGCACATCCGCGGCACTCAGCGCCATGAAACTGCCCCAGCTCCAGGCCCTTGCCTCTGAGCTCGGCGTTGCAGGCGTCACCAAGATGAAGAAGAGCGACCTCGTCGACGCGATCAGCAACGGGGGAGTCGCCAAAGCCGCGCCAGCCCGTACGAATTCCGCCAACGAGGCCCCGGCCCGGACGTCGCGTTCGTCGCGTTCGTCGCGGTCGGCGAGTTCCGCGCAGACCACGGTCGAGGCGTCTCCCTCGGCTGAGGCCGCCGTTGCACCCGCCTCGCCCGTCGGCATCGACTCCGACGAGTCGGCCGACGAGCGCGCACGCAGGGCGAAGGAAGCCGTCGCGATTGCCGCGACCGGCGACCAGGGCGGCGAGCGCAACCACAACGAGCGCAACCAGGGCGGTCGCAATAGCGGTCGCAACCAGCAGTCTGGAAACCAGCAGTCTGGAAATCAACAGCGCCAGCGCAACGATTCGGGCGAAGACTCCGGCGAGAGCGATAACCGCCGCCAGCAGCAGCAGTCGCAGCAGCCGCGTGGAGATGACGAGGACCGCAACGGCCGTCGCCGTCGCGGCCGTGGTCGCGGTCGCACCGCGGGCACCGGCGTGCGCTTGGATGGACGCCAACAGGGCGGCCAGTTGGAGTCCATGGACGAGGACGATGTTAGGGATGACGACGAACTGACTCCAGTAGGCGGCATCGTCGATGTCCTCGACAACTACGGCTTCATCCGGACCACGGGCTACCTGCCTGGTAAGTCCGACGTCTACGTGTCGATGAACCAGGTCCGCAAGTACGGACTTCGCAAGGGCGACGCCGTCAGTGGCTTCGCACGCCTTCCCCGTCCGGGCGAGCGCGGCCAGCGCCAGAAGTTCAGCGCACTTGCCAGCATTGACAAGATCAACGGCATGGATCCGGAAGAGTCCATGGATCGGCCCACTTTTGGTGACCTGACGCCCCTGTACCCGCAGGCGCGTTTGCACCTCGAGACGGACCCTCGCAACCTCACCAACCGCGTGATCGACCTGGTCGCACCGATTGGTAAGGGTCAGCGTGGACTCATCGTCTCGCCCCCCAAGGCCGGCAAGACGCTCGTGCTGCAGTCGATCGCCAACGCGATCGCGGTCAACAACCCCGAGGTTCACCTCATGGTCGTGCTCGTCGACGAACGGCCAGAAGAGGTCACCGACATGCAGCGCACGGTCAAGGGCGAGGTCATCGCCTCGACGTTCGACCGTCCCGCCGAGGACCACACCACGATCGCCGAGCTCGCCATCGAGCGCGCCAAGCGTCTGGTCGAGATGGGCCAGGACGTGGTGGTGCTTCTCGACTCGATCACGCGCCTCGGCCGTGCCTACAACCTGGCGGCTCCCGCATCGGGACGCATCCTGTCGGGTGGTGTTGACTCGTCGGCGCTGTACCCGCCCAAGCGTTTCTTCGGCGCCGCGCGCAACATCGAGCACGGTGGCTCACTGACGATCCTTGCGACCGCGCTTGTTGAGACCGGCTCCAAGATGGACGAGGTCATCTTCGAGGAATTCAAGGGCACCGGCAACATGGAGCTCAAGCTCTCGCGCCAGCTCGCCGACCGCCGCATCTTCCCCGCGGTGGACGTCAACGCGTCGGGCACGCGCCGCGAAGAGATCCTCATTAGCCCCGAAGAGCTCAAGGTCAGCTGGCAGCTACGCAGGGTCCTCACCGGCCTCGAGCAGCAGCAGGCGATCGAGCTGCTCATCGGCAAGCTCAAGGAGAACAAGACCAACGCGGAATTCCTCATGCAGGTGGCGAAGACCACGCCCACCAAGGAATCCGACAACGCCTAGTTTCTGATCACGCGCAGGGGCCCGATGCCGATGTTGGCATCGGGCCCCTGCGCTTCCTCCAACGCTTGAGCGCAGTCACCTAGTGCACGTTGCGGCGGGTTTTGGGCAGTCAGCGACTGCCAGCGCTCGGCAGCCGGGCCGCGAGGATCGCGAGCAGTCGTTCGCGGCACCAGTGCGGCCGTCGTGTCACGTCTGCCCAGCTGAAGCGCACCGTGAGAAAGCCGGCGGCGGCCAGGTCAACATCGCGTTCGCGGTCGCTCGCCAGCGCGTCCCCCGTCGAGTGGTACCGCTTGCCATCCAACTCGACGACAAGCATGGCCACACGGTGCAGCATGTCCGCCATGGCCCTGCGGTGACCGACTCTTAACTCGGCCTGCCACTCGAACTCGCGGAACCGAACGCCAGCGAATACCTCCCGCCGAGCCCTCACCTCGAGGGGTGAGGTCGCACCGTCGTCAAAGTCGGCGAGCAGTCTCAGCAGCGAGCGTCGTCCTGGAACCCGTGGCGCTCGCGCGATCTCGCGTGTGAGTTGCGTCGGTGTGCAGATACGTCGCCATAGTGCCTCGTAGACGAGGCCTTCTCCGCGCCCTGGCGGCGCGAACCTCCACGCGTCGAGCACCGCGCGTTCTGGGACAGTGCAACTGACGGAGCGAGGCATCCCGCTGGCGAGTGCTCGCCCGATCTGATGGACGCGCACCCAGTCGGGCGGATGGAGAGTATCTCCATTGTTGGTGACCAGATCGACGTGGCCCGCCGCGAATGCCGTCCCCGCGTAAAGGTCTAACGCGAGCGCCCCGGTCACGAGCGCGCGCGGTGCCCACAGGTTCAGGGCCTCGCCTCTGACCCAGCCTTCTTGAGCGTGTGGCGTGCCGCAATAGACGCCGGGAAGCAGGCGCACGATCACATCTGCGTGAAGGCCCGCGTCGAGCTGGCGTCGCGACCACCTGGTGACGAGGTCTGCGCGCGTGAAGGCATGCGGGTTGGCGTCGAGGAACGGTACGAGAGGTCCGTTGAGGCCTGTCAACCCGGCGATGGGGCGCATGAGTGGAATCTGACCACAGCGATGCGTCGCGTGGTAGCGCCGAGGTGAATCTGTGGATGGGGGCGCGAGCTAGCAGTCGACTAGTGCCCTTGGCGGCCCAAAACGGTCACTCATCGACTGCTTACTTGCAGGGTCATGGCGAGCTCCAGACGCGCCTGCTGGTAGCGACCGCGGGCCGTGGAGGCGTTGAGCCCCATCACGTGCGCGGCATCGGCGAGCGAAAAGCCCTCCCAGTGGACCAGCCGCACGAGTTCTGCCTGCTCCTCGGGGAGCGAGGCAATCGCCTGCTGCACGTCGAGTGCGATGTCGTCGTCCGGCCACACGACGGGTTCCACCAGACCGTGAAGCCGCACGGCCAACCTCAGCCGTCGCGACGCGTCGCGCCCGTGACCAAGCGCGGCCATGCGCGCGATGCCGAACAGCCACATGCGCGCTTGAGTCGCGTCGGCGGGCATGTCCTTGCCGCGTCGCCACGCGACGAGCATGGTCTCGCCAAGCACGTCGGGCGCCTCATCGCCGACCCGACGCTGGAGGTACCTCAGGAGGTCGGCCGCGTTTGCGCGGAGGGCGTCTGCGACCGCGTCGTTCCCGTCCGTCACTGCGAGACCTTGCAGGCGGTCTCGGGGTTGAGCGTCTCGTAGGGGTTCACGCCGTTGCGTTCGAGCGCGTCCAGCACAAGACGCGTCGCGGTGTTGTCGAAGAGTTCATTCGCCGCGGAACCAGGAACGACGCCGAGTTCCGTGTCAGCGATGGCGCCGCGACCAGAGGTCGCATCCATCCGAGCGACCGCAGCGTAGCCCGCATCGATCGTCGCCTCGAACGAGGCTCGGTCCCCTGACCACGAGAAAGTCCCGGAATCGAGATAGCCGAGGAACTCGGCGCGCACGGCCCCGTTGTCGCCGGCGAGGATCGCGGAGGGGTCGTCGAGGGTGGCGCGGATGGTCGCGGCCACGGCGTCGCTCAGGCCGAAGCCCGTGAGACGCTCGACGCATCGCGTGCCGTCGGGCAGTGCCACTGGCCATTCAAAGATGGTCGCGTCTTTTGACGCTTCGACCGTGAGCGAACCCCATGGTTGTGGGCCCGATCGCGCCTGGATGGTGGCCGCTGCCGCGAGCCCACCGCCGGTGAGGACGATCGCGGTCGCGCCAGCGATCAGCGCCGTGCGCACGGGGCGACGTCGCCACTGCGCGAGGCTTGGTCGCGCCTCGTTGATCGCTGCGGCAAGCACGCGGTCGCCGTCGACCGTCGGGCCCCCGCCCCGCGGCGCGGCGCAGGCGAGAAGGGCGTCGAGGTGGTTCGGCTCGGTGTCGTGTGTCATGGTGTGCTCCATATCCTTTACCCATGACATGCCGGAACCGGCCCAAAGTGTCCGCGGCGGCGCAAAACGACCCGCCGCCGAGCGGCGCGAGGGAACACCGAGTAGGCAGGTTGCGTTCAACTCTGGCAGAATAGAACGCTGGCCAGCCGGTTCACCGTCGCAAGGTATGCGCGCGGACCCGGCGGCACACTTAAGGGAGATCATGAAGAAGGACATTCACCCCGAGTACGTGGCCACCACTGTCACGTGCACCTGCGGTAACACTTTTGAGACCAGGTCCACCGTGCTATCCGGACAGGTCAACGTCGAGGTCTGCTCGGCTTGCCACCCGTTCTACACGGGCAAGCAGAAGATCATGGACACCGGTGGCCGCGTGGCGCGCTTCGAGCAGCGCTACGGCAAGAAGTAATCGCCGCGCGACGACGTGGCCGAAGCATTCGCAGCCGTCCAGCCCCTGCTGGAGGAGTACGCACAAATAGAGCATGAGCTCTCCGACCCCGCGGTTCACGCCGACGTGGGACGTGCGCGCACCCTAGGCCGCCGATTTGCTGAACTCGGCCGCGTCGTCGCGGCGCACCGCGTCTGGGCCGCCGCGTTTGACGACCTCGAAGCGGCCAAGGGTATGGCGGCCGTGGACCCCGAGTTCGCGGCGGAGGTCCCCGCCCTCGAGGCGGTGGTTGAAGAGGCAACGGAGACCCTGCGTCGCATCCTGATTCCGCGCGACCCCGACGACGCCCGCGACGTCATCCTTGAGGTCAAGTCTGGCGAGGGTGGCGAGGAGTCGGCGCTGTTTGCAGGCGACCTGCTGAAGATGTACCTCAAGTACGCCGAGCACAAGGGTTGGAAGACCGAGGTGCTCGAGGCCAACCAGACCGACATGGGCGGCTACAAGGATATTTCCGTGGCCATCAAGTCCAGGGGAACGGTTGCCCCGGAGGACGGCGTCTGGGCCCAGCTCAAGTACGAGGGCGGGGTGCACCGCGTACAGCGCGTGCCCGCGACCGAGTCACAGGGTCGCATCCACACCTCCGCTGCGGGAGTGCTCGTGTACCCCGAGGTCGAAGAGGTCACCGAGGTCAATCTCGACATGAACGACGTCCGCGTCGATGTCTTCCGCTCTTCAGGTCCAGGTGGCCAGTCCGTCAACACGACAGACTCGGCCGTGCGCCTGACTCACGTGCCCACCGGCATCGTGGTGAGCTGTCAGAACGAGAAGAGCCAGCTCCAGAACAAGGAGTCCGCGCTGCGCATCCTGCGCGCCCGCTTGCTTGCTGCGGAGCGCGAGGTGGCCGACGCCGAGGCCTCCGACATCCGCAAGTCGCAGATCCGCACGGTCGACCGTTCTGAGCGGATCCGGACGTACAACTACCCCGAGAACCGCATCGCGGACCACCGCACGGGCTACAAGGCGTACAACCTCGACCACGTGCTCGCGGGCGACCTGGGTCCGGTAATTCAGTCGGCGATCGACACCGACGAGGCCGCTCGCCTCGCGGCCCACGAGGACTAGTGCCGCACCTGCGCTCCCTCTTGGCGGACGCCTCGCAGCGCCTCGCCGACGCGGGGGTGCCCTCTCCCGATCACGACGCGAGAGAACTCGCCGCCTTCGCATTGGACGTCGATCGAATCCCCGTAGGCGAGGTAGAAGTGGGCCCCGACCAGGCGAGGCGCTTCGAGGCGCTCCTGGCCAGGCGCGAGGCCCGCGAGCCTCTCCAGCACATCCTCGGCTCGTCGGTCTTTCGCTACGTCACTCTCCAGGTGCGCGCAGGCGTCTTCGTGCCGCGCCCCGAGACGGAAGTGGTGGCTCAAGTGGCGATCGATGAGGCTGAGGCTATGGCGGCGACGGGCCGTCGGCCGCTCGTCGTCGACCTGTGTTGCGGAACAGGAGCCATCGCCCTGTCGGTGGCCACCGAGGTCCCCACAGCAGTGGTTCACGCGGTAGACACTTCACTCGATGCCGTCCAACTCGCGACCATCAATGCCGACGCCTCCCACGCGGCGAACGTCACCGTCGGCCACGGCGACGTCACTGACCCTGGCGTGCTCGCCCACCTTGACGGCAGCGTCGATGTGCTCGTATCGAACCCGCCATACATTCCCGCGGGAGCAATCCCGATCGACCCCGAGGTTCGCGACTATGACCCGCCCTCCGCGCTGTTTGGCGGAGGAGAAGACGGCCTTGACGTGCCGCGCGCCGTGGTTGCCGCCGCCGTTCGACTCTTGCGTCCCGGCGGGCTTTTCGTCATGGAACACGCGGACGTTCAAGGCGCTCCGACGAGGGAACTCGCGCTCCGCACGGGCGAGTTCGAGTCGATCGAGACTCGCGCCGACCTGACCGGGCGGGATCGAATGCTCGTCGCGCGACGCAGGTAACCGTCCAACTACGGTCCACCGTGGCAGGCGCTCGACACGGGCAACCCGGCGCCGCCGCCCGTCAAGTGTTGGTCGGCGTGCCAGACTGGTGCGCGTGATCCTGCCGGCCTTCGACCCCGCCACCTGGGGACCGTCGCTTGATGCGGCCGTCCACTCTGTGTCTCGCGGCGAGGCGATAGTCCTTCCCACCGACACCGTCTATGGCGTCGGCGCGGATGCGTTCTCGCCGGATGCGGTGGGGCGATTGCTCGCCGCCAAGGGCCGCGACAGGCAGATGCCGCCGCCCGTCCTCATCCCTTCCGTGCGCACGGTCGACGGCCTCGCGCGCGATGTGTCAACCGCGGCACGCGCCCTGATGGACGCCTTCTGGCCGGGGCCGCTCACCGTGATCTTGCACGCACAGCCGAGCCTTGCGTGGGACCTTGGCGAGACTCAAGGCACCGTCGCGCTACGCGTGCCTAACCATGAGGCCGCACTCGCTCTCCTCGCTCGCACCGGGCCACTCGCCGTGACGAGCGCGAACCTCACGGGCAGGGCCGCGGCCACGAGCGCCGAGGAGGCGCGCGAACAACTCGGCTCGGCGGTGTCGGTGTATCTCGACGCGGGCGACAGTCCGCTCGGCGTCGCTTCGACGATCGTCGATGCCACGGGGCCCGCGCTGCGCGTCTTGAGAGACGGCGGAGTGAGTTGGGACAGGCTCGTCGAGGTGGTAGGTATTGACGCCTTTGAATCTGCCGAGGATGCCGAGTGAAGGTATACCTCGCGCTTCTCGTCATCTCGGCCCTCGTGACCTACGTGGCGACCCCCGTGATGAGGCACATCGCCATTCGCGTCGGCGCGGTGACGGCCGTGCGTGCTCGCGATGTTCACGTGGTGCCGACCGCGAGACTTGGAGGGGTTGCTGTCTTCCTTGGCCTCGCCGCCGGGCTTGGCGTGGCGTCGACGATTCCCTTTCTGAACAGGGTCTTTGAGAATTCGCATGGTGCGTGGGCGGTTCTCGGTGGTGCCGCACTGGTGTGCGCGGTGGGGGTTGCCGACGACATCTGGGACCTCGACTGGATGGCAAAACTCGCGGGCCAGATCCTCGCCGCGCTGCTGATGGCGTGGGGAGGAGTCCAACTCGTCGCCCTGCCGATTGGCGGGCGCACCATTGGCGACAGCTACCTGTCTCTCATCGCAACGGTGGTCGTGGTCGTTGTGGCCATTAATGCCGTCAACTTTGTTGACGGCCTTGACGGGCTCGCAGCCGGAGTGGTCGCCATTGGCGGCACCGCTTTCATGGTCTACACGTATTTCCTTGCGCGGGGTGCCTCGCCGGGCGACTATTCGTCGCTCGCCACCGTCATGACGGCCGTGATGGTCGGTGCATGTCTCGGCTTTCTCCCGCACAACGTCCACCCAGCGCGCATCTTCATGGGTGACTCGGGGTCGATGGTGTTGGGGCTCGTCTTCGCCGCGGCGGCCATCACCGTGACCGGCCAGATTGATACCGCCGTGTTGGGCAGACGCGAGCAGATTCCCGCGTTCTTGCCGATCCTCTTGCCGCTCGCCGTGATCGCCGTGCCACTGATCGATATGGCGCTGGCGTTCATTCGCAGACTCGGGAAGGGACAGTCGCCCTTCAAGCCGGATGCCCATCACCTTCACCACCGCCTTCTGCGGTTTGGGCACTCACACCGTTGGGCCGTCGCGGTGTTGTGGCTGTGGACCGCTGTTCTCGCCTTCGGAACCGTGTCGATGGTGTTTCTGCAGCCCCGGTACTCGGTTGGGCTACTCGTGGCCGGTTTCCTCGTCGCCACGGTGACCACGTTCTTCCCGGCGTTCAGACGCCTGGCGTGGTACATATGGCGTGGCGTCGGGGTAGCATCTGAGCCCATACGCAGGGTGACCCTGGAGACGCACACCCGGACTTCGCAGGCACCCGTCCGCGGAGCCGAGCCACGCATCGACACGGAGGCGGGGACACCCACCGCCCAGGAGGCTTCAATGCATGAGGATGCGCTGGTCTACCGGACCGCCGCGAGATGGTCGGCGGTCGCGTTGGCGATCATCGCGGTGGTGGGAGTCGTGCTCGGCGCGGTCATCGACGGACGTCGCGGAGCGGTCAGCGCGGTGGCGGCTGTGGTGGTCGCGGCCGTGTTCAGCCTGACCACCCAGATCGCCGCCTGGCAGGGTGCGCGTCGAGGACCGATGGCCTTCGTCACCTGGGTGGTGGGCACCTGGTTGCTGAAGTTCATCCTGGTTTTGGCCGCGGTGATCGCGGCTCAGCATCAAGACTGGCTCCTGAAGCCCCTGTTCGGTGCGGTGCTGCTCGGTGGGACCGTGGCGGCGCTCATTATCGACATCGTCGCGGTGGTCAAAGCACGCATTCCTTACGTCCGTCCGGAGACGGCGGCCCGGGACCATCAAGACCCGGCGGCCCGGGACCATCAAGACCCGGCGACCCGGGACCATGAGGTACGCTAAGATCCTATCCTGAACCGTCTTGGCCCCGTGGCGTGCACCCGGGGCCCCAGCCCCCGGAGTGTTTGTGCTGCCTATCTGGCCTATGCTTCGTCTTGCCACGGATACAGGCAGCGGTGGCTTCCACGGTCCGTCGATTGCCGACTTTTTCCCGACCCCGATCTGGTTTGGTGGGACGTTCGCCGAGTTCAACCGCATCATGCTGGTGCGCGTCGTCATTGCCGTGGTTTTGGTGGCGCTACTGATGCTTGCCGCGCGCAACGCCAAGGTGGTGCCGAGCCGCGGCCAGAGCATCGTCGAGATGATCTTTGCCTTCGTGCGCACGACCATTGTGGACGCCGTGCTCGGAGAGAAGGACGGGCGCAAGTACGCACCCATGCTGACGATCATGTTCGTGAGTCTGGTGGCATTCAATTTCACTGAGATCATTCCCGGTCTGAACATCCCCTCGACCGGCATCATCGCCATGCCGATGCTGCTCGCGCTGACGGTGTTGATCGTCTACATCCACGCAGGAGTGCGTCGCCACGGCGCCGTCAAGTACGCGAAGTTGTCACTGTTCCCTGCAGGGGTTCCGCTTGTGCTGAAGCCGCTCATTGCGGTCGTCGACGGGCTGCAGACGCTTGTGATCCGTCCGGGAGCGCTCACCATCCGGTTGATGATCAACATGATCGTCGGGCACTTGCTGCTTGCGTTGTCTTATGCCGCCACTGACTACTTCTGGGTGACGGCTGCCAATGGCTTCAACTACGGCTATGGCGCGCTGACGTTCGTGGGTTCGATCTTCATGACGACGCTGGAGATCTTCGTCACGATACTGCAGGCTTTCATCTTCACGATATTGTCCGCCGTCTATATCAACATGGCGTTGGCGGAAGAACACTAACCGTCCAGGCTCACTGGACACGAAAGGAAACACCATGGCAGACATCATGGCGTTGAGTGATATTGCCCTCAGCGGCAACTTGAACACGATTGGTTATGGCCTCGCGGCAATCGGCCCCGGCATCGGCATGGGCATCTTGATCGGCAAGGTTGTCGAGGGCACCGCACGTCAGCCCGAGATGGCTGGCCGCCTGCAGACCCTGATGTTCATCGGTGTGGGTCTGATCGAGATCCTTGCCTTGATCGGTATCGCGACGCCGTTCTTCCTCCCGTGATGTTGAGCAACCATCTGGTCGCTGCGGCGGCTTCCGATGCGGCCGCTCAGCCGCACAACATCTTCTTGCCGGAGATGTACGACATCTTCTGGTCGATCGTCGTCCTGCTGCTCATCGGCGGTGCGATGTACTACTACGTGTTGCCTACCTTCAAGAAGGTGCTCGACGAGCGCGCCGAACTGATCGAGGGTGGCATCTCGAAGGCCGAGGAGGCTCAGGCTCAGGCCGCGGCCGCGCTTGAGGAATACACCGCTCAGTTGCGTGTGGCGCGGGCCGAGGCGGCGAGGATTCGCGAGGATGCTCGTCACGAGGCGGGCCAGATCATCGCCGATGGTCGGGAGAAGGCCTTCCACGACGCCGAGCGCATCGCGGAGACGTCGCTCAAGCAGCTCGCCGCCGAACGCCAGCAGGCCGTTGTGACGTTGCATGCTGATATTGCGGGGCTCGCCACCGAACTGGCCTCGCGCATCGTGGGGGAGGCCCTGACGAACGACGCCAGGCAGCAGCGCGTGATTGACGGATTCCTCGACGAGCTCGAGTCGACCACGAAGGCGAAGGCGTAACACATGAGAGGGTCGAGTCAGTTAGCGCGAGACAAGGTGCTTCGTGCCTTCGACCCCGTGGCATCGGCCGCGGGCAAGGAGGGAGTGCGCCTCGCCGACGAGTTGTTCGCGGCGGTCGATGCGCTCGATCGATCCGGCTCTCTGCTTCGCGCCTTCACCGACCCAGCGCGTGACGCCTCGGACAAGGCCGACCTGGCCTCGTCCCTGTTCGCCAAGTACGACCCGCGAGTCGTGACCGTCATTTCGGACCTCGTGACTGCCCGATGGGCCGCCGGAGCCGACCTGAGCACGTCCCTCGAGGATGCGGGCGTCCTTGCCTTGCTGGCGAGTGCCCAGTCATTGGGCGTCCTGTCCACGGTCGAGGAGGAGTTGTTCCTGGTCGAGCGTGAGCTGGTGGCTCATCGCAGTCTGCTGAGTGCGCTCGGTGACCGTGCGGCGCTTGGTGAGGGTCGTGTGGGCGTTCTCCGAGACGTGCTCCAGGGCAAGGTCCACGCAGTGACCTACGCGCTCGTGGCCCGCAAGGTGAGTGCTCCGCGCGGAGCGAGACTCCTCGGCGCGGTGCGTGGCCTTGTAAAGGCCGCGGCCGAACGACGTGCCCTCATGGTGGTGAGTGTGACCGCAGCCGTGGACTTGAGTGCGGCGCAACGGACGCGTTTGGCATCGATTCTCAAGGATGCGTACGGCCACGACATGCAGGTCAACGTCGCCGTTGACCCTGAGGTGCTTGGCGGAATCAAGATCCAGGTTGGCTCCGAGGTGGTTGACGGCACCGTCGTCTCCCGCCTGGCCGACGCACGACGACGACTTGTCGGCTGACCGCCGACGTATGACGCTCGCGCCTAGCGCGGCATCGACAGGAGAGACAAGAATGGCCGAGTTGACGATCAGCCCCGATGAAATCAGGGCCGCCCTCGACGCTCATGTGAAGTCGTATGAGCCCAAGGGCGCCATTTCCGAGCAGGTTGGCACTGTCACGCTCGCGGGCGACGGCATCGCTCAGGTCGAGGGCATGCCTGGTGTCATGGCGAACGAGCTCTTGCGCTTTGAGGACGGCACGTTGGGCCTCGCGCTCAACCTCGATGTGAGCCACATCGGCGTCGTGGTCCTCGGTGAGTTCACCGGGGTTGAAGAGGGCCAGCCTGTGTATCGCACAGGTGAGGTCTTGTCGGTCAAGGTGGGTGACGGCTACTTGGGTCGCGTGGTTGACCCGCTTGGCACCCCGATCGATGGTCTCGGCGAGTTGGTCACCACGGGCCGGCGCGCGCTCGAACTCCAGGCGCCCGGCGTGATGTTCCGCAAGTCCGTGCACGAGCCGCTCCAGACGGGTCTCAAGGCGATCGACGCCATGATCCCGATCGGCCGCGGCCAGCGCCAGTTGATCATCGGCGACCGCCAGACGGGTAAGACCGCGATCGCGATCGACACGATCATCAACCAGAAGACCAACTGGGAAACGGGCGACCCCACCAAGCAGGTGCGTTGCATCTATGTGGCCATCGGTCAGAAGGGCTCGACGATCGCGGCCGTTCGCGGAGCGCTCGAGGAGGCAGGCGCCCTCGAGTACACGACGATCGTCGCCTCGCCAGCATCGGACCCCGCAGGCTTCAAGTACCTCGCCCCTTACACCGGCTCGGCTATCGGCCAGCACTGGATGTACGACGGCAAGCACGTTCTCATCGTGTTTGACGACCTGTCGAAGCAGGCCGAGGCATATCGTGCGGTGTCGCTCCTACTGCGCCGCCCGCCGGGCCGCGAGGCATACCCGGGCGACGTGTTCTATCTCCACTCCCGCCTGCTCGAGCGTTGTGCGAAGCTGTCGGACGACTTGGGCGCTGGCTCGATGACCGGTCTTCCGGTGATCGAGACCAAGGCGAACGACGTGTCGGCGTACATTCCCACCAACGTCATCTCGATCACCGACGGCCAGATCTTCTTGCAGTCGGACCTCTTCAACGCCAACCAGCGCCCCGCGGTCGACGTGGGTATCTCGGTATCCCGCGTGGGTGGTTCGGCCCAGATCAAGGCCATGAAGCAGGTCTCGGGAACGCTCAAGATCGACCTGGCTCAGTACCGTTCGCTCGAGGCCTTCGCGATGTTCGCATCCGACCTCGATGCGGCCAGCCGCCAGCAGTTGACTCGTGGTGCTCGTCTCATGGAGCTCCTCAAGCAGCCCCAGTACTCGCCGTACCCCATTGAGGACCAAGTGGTCTCGATCTGGGCCGGTACCAAAGGCAAGCTCGACAAGATCGAGCTCGGTGACGTGTTGCGGTTTGAGCGCGAGATGCTCGACCACTTGCGCCAGTCGACCAAGGTACTCGACCACATTGCCGGAACAGGCAAGTTGTCTGAAGAAGATGAGGCCGAACTCCACACGTCGGTCGACAGCTTCGTGACGACGTTCCTCACCTCCGCGAACGCCGCACTCACCACCGACACGGCGATTGAGGGCGGTGGCGACGCCGAGGTTGAACAGGCACAGATCGTCGCCCAGCGTTCAGCGAAGTCCGCGAAGAAGTAAGCCATGGGTGGTCAGCAGCGTGTCTACCGGCAGAAGATCCGGTCGACCCAGTCGCTCAAAAAGATCTTCCGTGCAATGGAGCTGATCGCAGCCTCCCGCATCGGGAAGGCGCGCGCCAGGGTGACCGCTGTGGCTCCATATTCGCACGCCATTACGAGGGCAATTTCTGCGGTGGCGGCTCACTCCGATGTCAAGCACCCGCTCACGAGCGATCGGTCGGACACCAAGAAGGTGGCCATGCTCGTGATCACCGCCGACCGTGGAATGGCGGGGGCTTATTCGGCCAACGCCATTCGTGAGGCCGAGCGTCTTCGCGAGCGCCTCGAGGCTGAGGGCCATGAAGTGGTGCAGTATGCCGCTGGTCGCAGGGGAGTGTCGTACTACACCTTCAGAAACCGCGAACTTGCGGGTCGCTGGACCGGGGACTCTGACGCTCCCGGCCACGCGGTGGCGAACGAGATCGCGGCGGAGTTGTTGCGCGCGTTCTTGGCTCCAGTCGACGAGGGCGGCGTGTGTGAGCTTCACATCGTCTTCACCCACTTCTCGTCGATGGTGAGCCAAGAACCCCGCGTGATCCGCATGCTGCCTCTGGAGATCGTGGAGGGTGTGGTCGATCCCGGCGACGAAATTTCGCCGCTCTATGCGTTCGAGCCGGACGCCCAAGAGGTTCTCGATGAGTTGCTGCCGCGCTACATCGAGTCGCGCATCTATAACTGCCTGTTGCAGGCCGCAGCATCCGAGCTTGCCAACCGCCAGTCCGCCATGAACACGGCGGTCACCAACGCAGAAGACATCGTGCGTAAGTACACCAGGCTCGCCAACTCGGCGCGCCAATCCGAAATCACCCAGGAAATCAGCGAGATCGTGTCGGGCGCGGACGCGCTCGCCGCCTCCTGACCGGAAGAGAGCACCTCATGACTCCCACCGCCAAGACCGCGGCGACCACCGCAGCGAAGAAGCCGGCATCGAGCCGTTCGGGTTCCTCGGCCACGCCCGCGCACGATGCGGTCGTTACCGGCCGCGTCGCCAGGGTGATCGGCCCCGTCGTCGACATCGAATTCCCGGGCGATGCGTTGCCAGACATGTATAGCGCGCTCACCACGACAATCGACCTGAGGGCGCAGGGCGAGGACGAGGGCGTCATGCACATGACGCTCGAGGTCGCACAGCACCTCGGCGACAACATGATTCGCGCGATCGCGCTCAAGCCGACCGATGGCCTTGTGCGCGGCGCCATCGTCGTTGACACCGGCGCGCCGATCTCGGTTCCCGTCGGCGACGTGACCCTGGGTCACGTCTGGAACGTGACGGGCGAGCTCCTCAACGGCAAGCCCGGCGAGAAGGTCGAGATCACCGAGCGCTGGCCCATCCACCGCAGGCCGCCGGCCTTCGACCAGCTCGAGTCGAAGACGCAGATGTTCGAGACGGGCATCAAGGTCATCGACCTGCTCACGCCCTACGTCATGGGTGGAAAGATCGGCCTCTTCGGCGGCGCGGGCGTCGGCAAGACGGTCCTGATCCAGGAAATGATCTACCGCGTTGCCAACAACCACAACGGCGTGTCGGTGTTCGCCGGTGTGGGTGAGCGCACCCGTGAGGGCAACGACCTCATCACGGAAATGACCGAGTCCGGCGTGATCAAGCAGACCGCGCTTGTGTTCGGCCAGATGGACGAGCCGCCGGGCACGCGTCTTCGCGTCGCACTGTCTGCGCTGACGATGGCGGAGTACTTCCGCGACGAGCAGAAGCAGGACGTGCTGCTGTTCATCGACAACATCTTCCGTTTCACGCAGGCGGGTTCCGAGGTGTCGACCCTGCTGGGCCGCATGCCGTCTGCCGTGGGTTATCAGCCCAACCTGGCGGACGAGATGGGTCAGCTTCAGGAGCGCATCACGTCCACGCGTGGCCACTCGATCACGTCGCTGCAGGCCATCTATGTGCCCGCGGACGACTACACCGACCCCGCCCCCGCCACGACGTTTGCGCACCTCGATGCCACGACGGAACTCAGCCGCGAGATCGCCTCGCGCGGCCTCTACCCCGCAGTCGACCCGCTCGCCTCGACGTCGCGCATCCTCGACCCGCGCTACGTGGGCAAGGACCACTACGAGACCGCCAACTCGGTCAAGTCGATCCTGCAGCGCAACAAGGAACTCCAGGACATCATCGCGATCCTGGGTGTCGACGAGTTGTCCGAAGAGGACAAGATCATCGTGGCCCGTGCGCGCAAGATCCAGCAGTTCCTGTCGCAGAACACGTACATGGCGACGCAGTTCACCGGCGTGCCAGGTTCGACCGTTCCCCTCGACGAGACCGTGACGGCGTTCAAGGCCATCACGGAGGGCGCCTACGACCACATCTCGGAGCAGGCCTTCTTCAACATCGGCGGTCTGGAAGACCTCGAGAAGAACTGGGCTCGCATCCAAAAGGAGATGAGCTAGTTTATGGCGCTGTCCGTCGACATCGTCGCCCCCGACCGCACGCTGTGGGTCGGTGAGGCGTCGTTCGTCAGCGCGCCGAGCGTCGAGGGTTCGATCGGGCTGCTGCCGGGTCACGAGCCGATCCTTTCGGTGCTCGCGGCTGGGCGTATCAAGGTCGTCGAGCTGGGTGGCGAAGACCTCTTCATCGACGTCCTGAGCGGATTCATCTCGTTTGACCACGACGTCGTCACGATCGTGGCCGAACCCGTCGCGACCGCTTAGCGCACCGCGCCGTGCGGGTCGTCATCGCGCGTTGCTCCGCCCGATACTCGGGCCGGCTCAACGCGCACCTGCCGACCGCGACCAGGGCCATCATGGTCAAGGCCGATGGCTCGGTGCTCCTGCACTCAGACGGCGGCTCGTACAAGCCGCTCAACTGGATGAGCCCTCCGTGCACGACGCGCGTCGTCGGCGACGTGGACGACGCCGACGGCGTGGGTGTAGTGGAGCGGTGGGTCGTTCAGCACGACAAGACGGACGACCGCTTGGAGATCGATCTCTACGAGGTGTTTGCCGACACCGAGCACGAACTCGGGGTCGACCCTGGCCTCGTGAAGGATGGCGTCGAGGCTCACCTGCAGGCGCTCATGGCGGAACAGATTGTCGTGCTGGGTGCGGGCCACACGCTCGTGCGCAGGGAGTACCCTACGGCGATCGGCCCCGTCGACATTTTGGCGAGGGACGCGATCGGCAGGGCCGTCGCCGTGGAGATCAAGCGCAGGGGCGACATCGACGGAGTCGAGCAGCTCACTCGCTATCTGGAGTTGCTGAACAGGGACCCGCTCCTATCTCCCGTGGTCGGCGTGTTCGCGGCCCAAGAGATCAAGCCCCAAGCAAGGGTGCTTGCCGAGGACAGGGGCATCCGTTGCCTTGTGCTCGATTACGACGCGATGCGTGGCATCGACAACGCCCACACCAGACTGTTTTAGGGATCGCCCAGGCGCCCAACCGCGAGCGGACACCGGAATCGAAACGTTTCGGTAGACTCTCCGCCATGACCTCTTCTCAGTTCCCGGACGGCTTCCTCTTTGGCGCCTCAACCGCGTCCTACCAAATCGAAGGCGGGGTGGCCGAGGGCGGCAGGCTCCCGAGCATCTGGGACACGTTCTCGCACACTCCCGGTCTCACGTTTGAGGGCGACACCGGCGACGTGGCATGCGACCACTTCCACCGCTACGTCGACGACATTCAGGCGATGGCCGATCTGGGCCTGACCGCGTACCGGTTCTCGATGGCGTGGCCTCGCATTCGCCCCACGGGTGATGGGGAATTCAACGACGAGGGTTTTGCCTTTTACCACCGCATCCTCGACGAGCTCGAGAAGCATGGCATTGAGCCCCTGGTGACGCTGTACCACTGGGACCTTCCCCAGCCGCTCGAAGACCTGGGAGGCTGGCCCGAGCGTGCGACGGTCGATCGTTTTGTCGAGTACGCGCGCCGCACCGTCGAGGAATTCAAGGACCGCGTCACCTACTGGACGACCTTCAACGAGCCGTGGTGCACCGCCTTCCTCGGATACTCGTCTGGAGCCCACGCGCCCGGCCGCAGCGAACCCGCGGTATCGCTCGCGGCGGCACACCACCTGAACCTTGCACATGGCCTGGCCTACGCGGCGATCAAGGAGGTCAAGCCCGACGCGAAGGTCAGCATCGTGCTCAACTCTCACCTGCCTCGTCCGTGGAACCCGGCGGACCCCCGCGACGTCGAGGCGTCGGAGAAGATCGACGCACTGGCTAACCGCATCTTCATCGACCCGTTCACGGTGGGCGAGTACCCCGCGGATCTCATGGCCTTCACGTCGGATCTCACCGACTGGTCTTTCGTGCAGGACGGCGACCTCGACGCGATCAAGGGCACTCTCGACCTCGTCGGCGTCAACTACTACTCGAGCCACATCGTCAGGCACCACGCGGGTCCGCCGAGCAATTCGGGAGAAGACGGTCACAAGTCCACGATCCACCGCTGTTGGCCTGGGGCTGACGACGTCGAGTTCATGCCGCTCATTGGCAAGCGCACCACGATGAACTGGAACGTCGACCCCAGCGGATTCCACGCGCACCTCATGCGCATGCACCGAGAGTTTGGGCTCCCCATCATCGTCACCGAGAATGGCGCATCGTGGCAGGACGAGGTCAGCGAGGACGGACGCATCCGTGACGCAGACCGCTACACCTATCTCCACGACCACATGGAGGCGCTCCTACTTGCCGTTGCGGAGGGTGCCGACATCCGCGGCTATATGGCGTGGAGCCTCATGGACAACTTCGAATGGGCCTACGGATACTCCAAGCGCTTCGGTCTATTGAGGGTTGACTACAACACTCAGGCCCGGACTTGGAAGGATTCCGCGTATTGGTACGCCGAGACCATTGCAAACCGTGCACTTACCCCCGTTGTGGGGGTAGAGTTGCTACCAGAGACGCCCCCACGGGTCTATTAAATGTCCGGCGCCGCACCCACCCCCCCCTCGGGCGCGGCGCCGGCGCCTTTTCCCCCACAAGCGGTCAGCGCGTGCCGACACCTTTCGTAGACTCGAACCATGCCCTCGAAGAGACGCTCCACCAAGCGCCCCTACGGGCAACCGCATCAGGAACTTGATCTGGACAGGGTCCAAGGCAGTTTCGGGGCACGCCGGGAGACCGGTCCGGGTGGCGAGGAATACCTCGTTGCGGTGCCGCGGCCTTCCGAAAAGGTCTATACCTGTCCCGCTTGCGGCCGCGACATCCCCGGCAGTCTGCAACACGTCGTGGCCTGGGCTGCGGACGGGATCTTTGGTGCAGAGGTCGCGAGTGACGAGCGGCGACACTGGCACAGGAACTGCTGGGAAACCTTTGGGAGGCAACGTGGCTGACACCGAGATCGGTGCCATGACGGTGCTACCCGCGCATCGCGAAGAGATCGAGATCGTCACTGAGGATGGACTCACCTTGGTAGGAGAGCTCGCTCTTCCCGCTTCCGGTCGCATCGCCGCCACCCTGATCACCTTGCACCCGCTGCCCACCCACGGCGGATTCATGGACTCGCACGTCTTGCGCAAGGCCGCATGGCGCCTTCCCGCGCTCGCCGACATCGCCGTGTTGCGATTCAATACGCGCGGCACGTCCTCTCCGCGCGGAACGTCTGAGGGCCAGTTCGACGAGGGAGTGGGCGAAGCCGCCGATGTGCGGGCTGCGGTGAGCTTTGCGGTTGACAGGGGATTGCCCCACCGTTGGCTCCTCGGGTGGAGCTTCGGGACCGAGCTCGCGCTGATGTACGGCGCGGAGATGGAAGTCGAGGGCGCGGTCCTCCTGTCCCCACCACTGAGCCGCGCCACCGCGCCCAACCTCGAAGGCTGGGCGAGGAGCGGCAAGCCCGTCACGGTTCTTGTTCCCGAGTACGACGACTATCTGCCGCCTGAGCTTGCCGTTCCCGCGTTCGCGCCGCTCACCGGAGCTCGCGTGATTGCGGTCCCTGGAGCCAAGCACCTGTGGGTGGGGGAGAAGTACGTCAGAATTGTTCTGGACTACATCGTCGACGCCGTGGCTCCGGGTGCGGGGCCACTTCCCACGACCGTGCCCACCGAGTTTGTCACGGCCCTTGGAGGCCCCTCATGACCGCACGAAGCGCGAACGTCCCGCTCGTCTTCCTCAACGCGTTCCCTCTCGATAGTGAGCAGTGGGAGCCACTGCTGGCGGTCCTCGATGCGCCCGTCGGCGACATCATCACGTTCGACCCGCCCGGGATCGGCGAGATGCCCGCGACTGAAGAGGACCCCTCACTCGAACTCATCGCCGATGCGGCAGTCGCGGCCATGCGTGAGGCGACCGGATCGGTAGATGCGTTGTGGGTTGGCTGCTCGATGGGTGGCTACGTCGCCATGGCGATTCTCGAGAGGCACCCCGATGCCGTGGCAGGGATCGGGTTGCTCGCTACGCGAGCCGTCGCCGATTCCGACGCAACCAAGGCGCGGCGCCTCGAGGCCGCCACGGCGGCGATGGCGCACGATGGCCTAGTGGACCCCGAGGACACCGCTCGCGGGCTCCTGGGGGCCTTCAGCGGCGAGAGAGAGTCGCTTGTGCACTCGACGTCGGCCAACGTGGCGCGCCAGCGAGGCGAAGGCGTTGCCTGGTGTCAATTGGCCATGGCCTCACGTCCGTCCCGGCTCGAGGTTCTGCGCGGCGCCGACGTGCCCGCGTTCGTTGCGAGGGGTGACCAGGACGGCCTCACATCGGACGACGATGCCGCGGCGATGGCCGACGCGCTCGGCGTCGAACTCACGCGCATCGGCGCCGCAGGCCATCTGCTGGCCATGGAGGCTCCCGAGGCGGTTGCGCGCCTCATCGGCGCGCTGGCGACGGCGGCCAACGAGTAGCGCGAGCCGGACTAGTAGCCGCCGTTGCCTGCCGCGAGCCGCTTCGCAAGGGACTCGGTCAACGGCATCGATTCCCCGTCCCTAGCGCCCCTGCCGATCTCCAGGGGCGCAGGCGAGGGCTCCAGAGTCACGCCCCTGAGGCGCTCCTTGATTCCACCCGGAGCGTGGAGCAAATAGAAGTGTCCATCGACGCTGATCCCGACGCTGTGGTCCCTCTTGATGTACCAACCGGTGATGTTGGTGCGCATCATCGAGCGGCCCGAGTAGGGGCGCGCAGAGAGCCGCTCCGGAAGGATCCCCGCAGCGTGAGCGTCGCGAGCGAAGCCCTGGATGAGAACGGCGGCCTTTGCGTTCTCTGAGTCGCGAAGCCTGTCGAGGCGCGCCGCCAACTCGAAAGCGTTCCTATCGCGTTCCTCTGTCACAACACTTCTCTGCCGTGCTCATTGCTCGTCTTCAGCTGGCTCGACCGCGACATCCTTCGCCGCACGGTCCTTCACCAGCTTGGATGCAGCCGCGAGGTTGTGGATCGGGTCTGCCGAGAGCAACGACCGGAGGTCGTCGAGGTAGGAGGTGATCGACTCACGCTGCGTATTGAGTTCGTCGACCTCCTTGTTCGCGAGTGAGCGCTCGCGTTCGGCATCGGTCACGGCCTCGGAGATGATCGTCTCCGCGTGCTCGCGGGCGCCGGAGACAATGTCGTCCGCGTTGTGCCTCGCGTTGCTGAGAAGTGTGCGCGCGTGCTCCTCCGCATCGCGACGGGCCTGTTCGGCACGCTCGAGGGCCTCGGCGAGTCGCGCCTCCGCGTCGTCCGCACGCGTGCGGGCCTCGGCCACCATGGCGTCCGTTTCCGCTTTGGCGGCCGCGTGGCGCTCGGACAGCTCCTTTTGGGAGGACTCGCGACGCTGAGCAACCTCGACCTGCAGGTCCTCGCGCGTGCGTCGGGCGTCTTCCTTTGCGGCCTCCGCTTCGGCGAAGGCATCGCCGCGCACACGCTCGGACTCGGACTTCGCCGCGTCGAGCGTCGTCGACGACTCGCCCTTGGCTTGCTCCAGCAACGAGGCCGCTTCGGCACCCGCTTGCTCGCGCAGTTGCTTGATTTCGGCGGCGACTTGGGCTCGCAGGCTCGCCGCGTCTGCCTCCGCGCGCTTACGCAGGTCGGTCGTGTCGTTGTCTGTCCGGAGCCGCGTTTGTGCGTCGTAGTGGTCTGCCGCCGCCTTGGTTTCGGCGTGGTACTGATCCGCGTCGGCGGTCGTGTCCGCGTGGTACTGGTCGGCCTCGATGAACCTTGCGCCGTGGTACTGGTCGGCCTCGGCCACCTTGGTGGAGAAGTAGCGCTCTGCGGCGGTAGTGCGTTCTGTGTGAACGCGATGAGCCTCGGCGACCTTTGCCTCGTGAAGTTCGTCGGCCTCGGCGGTCTTGGTGGAGAAGTAGCGGTCCGCCTCGTTGACCTTCGCCCCATGAAGCTCGTCGGCCTCCGCGGTCTTGGCGGAGAAGTAGCGGTCTGCCTCGTTGACCTTCGCCCCATGAAGCTCGTCGGCCTCCGCGGTCTTGGTGGAGAAGTAGCGGTCTGCCTCGGTGACCTTCGCCCCATGAAGTTCGTCGGCCTCGGCGGTCTTGGCGGAGAAGTAGCGGTCTGCCTCGTTGACCTTCGCCCCATGAAGCTCGTCGGCCTCCGCGGTCTTGGTGGAGAAGTAGCGGTCTGCCTCGGTGACCTTCGCCCCATGAAGTTCGTCGGCCTCGGCGGTCTTGGCGGAGAAGTAGCGATCGGCCGTTGAGGTGCGTTCCTGGTGGTAGCGATCTGCCTCGGTGACCTTCGCGGAGTAGAACTCGTCGGCGGCGGAGAGGGTGGCCGCGTGGTGCTGGGCGGCCTCCGCCTTGAGGTTTTCCGCTTCGGATTGGGCGCTCGACAGCGCCTGAGCGGCCTGTCGCTTGCCTGCGGCGAGTGCCGAAGCGGCCTGCTTGTCGGCATCGGCCCTGATGGCCGCGGCTTCGCGCTGAAGAACTGTGGCCTCGTCGGTGGCGGCGGCGACGACGTTTGCGGCCTGGGTGGCGGCCGATTCAACTTGGTCGGCTGCATCTTGAGCGAGCTGTGCTGCGTCGACTCCCGCTGCCGCGAGCGCCTGCTGGGCCTCGTCGCGGAGCCTTTGGGCCTCGATTCGCGCTGCGGACAGGGTGCTGTCGGCCTCGGCGCGAGCCGCTTCAACGAGTTCCGTCGCTTCGCGTTGGCTCGCCACGCGAAGCTCGGTAATCTCACGCTCGCCGGTGGCGCGCAGGGAGTGAATCTCGCGCTCGGCGCCAGTGCGCTTTTCGGAAACCTCGGCGTCGAGCGACGACGCAATTCGTTCGGCTTCGCGGTTGGCCTTCGCGAGCAATTCGCTTGACTGGCGTTCGACGGCCTCACGCGTCGAGAGCGCCTCGGCCTCCGCCGACGTTTTGATCTCCTCGGCCTCGCGTCGGGACTGGGCGAGGATCTCCGAAACCTCGTTATCGGCGCGTGCCCGTAGCTGCTGTGCGGCGACGTTGGCGCGTGCGATCGTGTCCTGAGCGTGCGTGTTGGCGCGGTTGACAACGTCAGCCGACTGCTCTTCTGCGGACCTCAGCAGGTGCTCAACGCGTGCCCCGAGCCCCTTGTACGTCGGCTGGTCGCTCTCGCTGAGAGTCTCTTTGGCATTGTCGAGTGCTGCGCGTGCTTCGGCCGCCTGCTTGCGTGCTTTGTCTGCTTCAGCGTGCTCGTGAGCGACAGAGTCCTCAAGCCTCTTCACGTGCGCAGCGACCGCATCGCGGTCGTATCCACGCATCGCGACGGGGAAAGGAAGCAAATCGTCGGCCATCGGTTCTCCTCATCGCAGGGCCTCAGCGTCACCCCACACTAGTAGGGGCACCCGGGGGAAACAAAGCCACAAACGGAGGGTCATGAGCGTTGTCTCCTAGACTGTACGCCGACGAACGGAGAATTCGACGTGACACTACGCACCACAGCGATTATCGCGGGTGTACTTGGCCTGCTGATGCTCATCGCGGGGCTTGTCGCCAACGACGCCAGACCCGACCGCGAGGTCGTGACCACGGCTTCGGTCAATACGCCGGTGGTCGTTATCGGCCCCGAGGTCATCGCGCTCCAGGGGCTTGACCGGATCGCGGTGAACGCACATGGGGGCATCGAGGCACACACCGCACGTGCCGCAGATGCCGCGAGTTGGCTGAAGCGCCACTCGGCCACCTACGTGACCGGCTACATGGGTTGGGACGGTCTCGCCACCCGCACCGAGTCGGGGTTTGTGCCGCCGTCTCCAACCCCGTCTCCAAGTCCGTCGCCGAGCGCCACTGCCGAAGCGACCCCGGCTGCTTCACCAAGCCCCTCGCCGACTGCCAACGCAACTGCGCAGCCGGGCGACACCAAGGTGAGCGTCGACTACGGATCGACGGACGACTGGCGGTCCTCCTGGAGGGGCGTCAATCGAGTCTCCCTCGCCGTTGGGGCTGTTGCTCCGGGCGAAGTGCTGGTCGTGTACGCAGAAGATGGTTCGAACTTGGGCAGCGTGGAGTTCAGCGCGGTGCGACAGGTCAACGACGGGTGGATCAATCCCCTCATCTGGATTGGTGGCGTCCTCGCGATTCTTGGTGCCGTTGCGGCACTGTCTGGACTCATTGACACGAGGCCGGTCCAGGAACGCGCGGAGTCATGGCTACGCGGAAGGTCCAAGAGCAGTGGCGAGAAATCGGTCCATCCTGGGTCACGCCGCGAGCGCAGGCTAGCGGGTTCGTCCCTGCCTGACGTCGTTCTCGATGACCCGGAACCACTCGGATCGAATGACGACGGTCCGCTTGCGGTCAACGAAACGGACGTGGACGCCCCCGCTGAACCGACCACGGAAGAAGGAGGTGTCTCATGAGGCGCTCCATTCTCGTGTCGGCCGCCCTGGTTACGGCCGCGCTTTCTCTATCTGCGTGCGCCGCCGCGCCGCCGATTGTCGGCGTGACACCCTCGCCCGCAGCCAAGGCCGCTCTCCTCGATACCCAGGCGAAGTCGATCATTGACGACACCTTCACGGTCCTTGCCGTTGCCGACAAGGCGCAAGACGCATCGCTTCTCGACGCACGCTTTGAAGGCGACGCCGTTGCGGTGCGCGCCGCCGAGTATGCCGTGGCGAAGGCGGTGGCGGACGCGCCCGTATCGGACCTACCGTCTGGAGTTCAAGGCGTCTACGTGTCCAACGCGGAGACGTGGCCCCGGGTGCTCGCGGCGGTTTCTGATTCTCCCTCGGACAAACTGACCCCGGTGGTGTACTTGTGGGTCCAGGATTCGATACAGGTCCCGTACACCTTGAGGGCGTGGGCTCACATGATTCCGGGAGCGACTCTTCCTGCGATGGCAGGGTCCGTTGACGGGGCGACGCAGTTGGCTCTAGGCGAGACGGGCGTGGATCCCTCTCCCCGTGCCGCACTCGAGAATTACGTCGAGTTTCTGCGACAGGGCGCCGATAGCAAACTCGCCGCTGACTTCACTCCAGACAGCTACTCCCAGCAGTTGTTCACGGCTCGCACGGCTCTTGCGTCGGCCGCGGCATCGGCGGGAGGGGCCTACGTGGACACCGTCCAGCCAGACCTCACGCAAACCTACGTGTTGTCGACGTCAGACGGAGGGGCGCTCGTGTTTGCGCCCGTGCAGATCTCATCGTCTTTCTCGGTGAGCGGGGCGACGCTGAAGGTTTCCGATCGCGACGCGCCGCTTGTGCAGGGAACTATCGTCGACAAGGCGACCTACTTGTACCGCGATCTTGTCGTGCTGTCCGTGCCTGCCCCTGGTCTGAACCAGATTCCCTCGGTGGTTGCCGCGGAACACCACCTCGTATCGGTCAAGCCCGAATAACCCCACTACGAGCGAAGGGAAAAGCCTATGAACGCATCCACACCGTTTGCAGGGGCAGTCGACCTTGCGTCGCTTGCCGCCAAGGCAAACGCCCCCGCAACGGGTGCGCCAGGCGCGCCCCAGACGATGACCGAGACCAACGCTGGCCAGTTCGTCCAGGAGTCCCAGCGTCGGCCGGTTCTCGTGTTGTTGTGCTCGTCGCTAGAGCCGCAGTGTGCCGATCTGACCGCGAGGGTCACTGCCATCGTCCGTGAATACGGCGACTCGGTGCTGCTTGTGACCGTCGATGTCGACATCGAGGTGGGACTCGCTGGGGCCTTCCAAATTCAGGCGGTCCCCGCGATGCTCGCCTTGGTCGCCGGGCGACCCGTGCCGCTCTTCCAGGGAGCTCCAGACGACTCTCAAATTCGTGGCGTGTTCGCTCAGGTCGTCGAGGTCGCCAGGCAGGCCGGAATGGACGTGTCCGGGGCACCCTCGGCCGAGGCCGACGCGGGGCACGTTCCGGCGGAGGCGCCGTTGCCGCCACTGCACCAAGAGGCGTTTGAGGCCATCGAAAGGGACGATCTTGGCGGCGCGCTCGCGGCTTATGACAAGGCCCTGAAGGAGAACCCTCGCGATGCCGATGCGCGCGCTGGCAGGGCGCAAGTGGGCCTCATTGCCCGAGCTCGTGACGCCGATCCGGCGGTCGTGAGAGCGGCCGCAGCTGATGCACCTTCCGACATCGATGCTCAGCTTGCCGTCGCGGATCTCGACATTCTCGGTGGCCAAGTCGAGGATGCGTTCGCGCGACTGCTCGACGTGATCGTATCGACGACGGGCGACGATCGCGATCGCGCCCGGTTGCGTCTTGTGGATCTCTTTGAGGTCGTGGGTCCAACGGACGTGCGCGTGGCTACCGCGCGCAAGGTGCTGGCCAGCGCACTCAACTAGTAGCACTCTCAACGAGTGAGCGCACTCACTATTTAGAGGGTCCCTGCAGCGCTAGACGGCGCCTCACGGGACGGCCGCTTGCTAGTCGCCCGTCTGCGGGGCGGCCGACTGCGGGACGGCAGGCCTGAAGTACACGGCGCCCAGCGGTGGGAGCCGTACGGAAGCCGATGCCTCGAAACCCTTGTGGGAGGAACCTGTCGCCTCGATCCTGCCGAGATTGCCCACTCCCGAACCTCCGTATATCGTGGCATCGGTGTTGAGGGTCTCGTCCCACACGCCGCCGTGAGGGAAAGCGAGTCGGTAGCCCTCGTGGGGCACTCCTGCAAAGTTCACGGCTACCACGATCGGATTGCCTTCGTGGTCATACCTCACGTACGAAATGACGTTGTGAGCGCCGTCGTCTGCGTCGATCCACCGGAATCCGGCAGGGTCGTCGTCTCGGTTCCACAATGCCGGGCATGACCGATAGACGGCGTTGAGGTCGCCGACGAGTCGGCGAAGGCCGTCGTGGAGTGGGTCATCGGTGTGCCACCAGTCGAGCGAGCGGCCTTCCGACCACTCCGAGACCTGCCCAAACTCGCACCCCATGAAGAGGAGTTTCTTGCCGGGGTGTGACCACTGGTAGGCATACAGCGACCTGAGCCCGGCAACTTTTTGCCACTTGTCTCCCGGCACGCGCTCGTAGAGCGAGCCCTTGCCGTGCACGACCTCGTCGTGGCTCAGCGGCAGCAGGAAGTGTTCCGAGAACGCGTACATCAGGGAGAACGTCACCGTGTGATGGTGGTACGAGCGGTTGATCGGCTCCTCGGCGACGTAGCGCAGGGTGTCGTTCATCCAGCCCATGTTCCACTTGAGCCCAAAACCGAGCCCGTTGTGGGAGGTGGGCGCGGTGACTCCCGGCCATGCGGTCGACTCCTCGGCGATCATCACGATGCCTGGCACGTTCTTGTACGCGGTCCCGTTGACCTCTTGCAGGAAGGCGATGGCGTCGAGGTTCTCGCGACCGCCATGGATGTTGGGGCGCCACTGGCCCGCCTCGCGGGAGTAGTCGAGGTAGAGCATCGACGCGACGGCGTCGACGCGAAGCCCGTCCGCGTGGAATTCCTGCAGCCAGTAGAGCGCGTTCGCGACGAGGAAGTTGCGCACCTCGGCGCGACCGTAATCGAAGATGAACGTTCCCCAGTCGGGCTGTTCACCGCGCAACGGGTCGGGGTGCTCATAAAGAGGGGTGCCGTCGAAGCGCCCGAGCGCCCAAGCGTCCTTGGGGAAGTGGCCTGGGACCCAGTCCAGGAGGATGCCGATCCCCTGCTGATGGGCGCGGTCGATGAGGTAGCGCAGGTCGTCCGGCGTTCCGAAGCGCGCGGTCGGAGAATAGTACGACGTCACTTGGTAGCCCCACGAGCCGCCGAAGGGGTGCTCCATCACGGGCATCAGTTCCATGTGGGTGAAGCCCATGTCCCTCACGTAGTCGACCAGTTGGTCGGCCAGTTCGCGATAGCTCAGGCCCTGTCGCCACGACGCGAGGTGTACCTCGTAGATCGACATGGGGCTGTCGTGTGCGGAGTGCTTGGCCCTGTCCGTGAGCCAGGCCTCGTCCAACCACTCGTGGTTGCTCGCGGTGACGATCGACGCGGTGTTGGGGGGAACCTCGGTACGCCTGGCCATGGGGTCGGCCTGTTGCTTCCAGTGGCCGTCCTTCCCGAGGATCTCGAACTTGTAGTGCGCACCATCGGCGACGCCCGGGATGAAGAGCTCCCACACGCCGGAAGCCCCGAGAGACCGCATCGCGTGGCCGACTCCCTGCCAGTGGTTGAAGTCCCCGATCACGCGGACCGAGCGAGCGTTCGGCGCCCACACCGCGAAGGATGTGCCCGCGACCTCGCCAAGCACCGAAGGGAAGGTGCGCACGTGCGCTCCGAGTGCGTCCCACAGGCGCTCGTGGCGCCCCTCCCTGATGAGGTGAAGGTCCAGCTCGCCCAGAATCGGCAAGAAGCGGTAGGGGTCGTCCGTCGTCACCGGGTCACCGTCGTAGGTGACGTGCACCCTGTAGTCGGGCGCCTCTGTTCCCGGCAGGAAGGCCTGCCACAGCGCGTCCTCGACATGCTCCGCTGGGAACGTTCCTTCGAGGGTCTCGATGCTGATGGAGCGTGCGAGAGGGCGGAGGACGCGCACGATGACGCCGGCGCCTTCAACGTGGGGGCCAAGGATCGTGTGCGGGTCGTGGTGGGTGCCCGCCAGGATATCCGCCATTACAGTTGCATCGATGTCACGAGCCACGGACAGCCTCCGATTTGGTGGTGATCGTCGTCATGGTTCTATCGGCGCGATATGGACCAGCGTGAGTGAGGGGTCGAGTCGCACGTAAAACTCGCTTCCCCACGTGTAGTTGTCGCCGGTGATCGCATCCTTCACGACCACTCGGTCTTCTTCATGGCGGCCGATGGCCGTCATGTCTAGCGTGACGATCGCGTCGTGAGTCACATAGGGGTCGAAGGAGGCGACAACGATGACGGTGTCGGCCTTGCCGTTGGGAGACTCCTCGGCGCTCACGTGCCTCGAGAAGCACAGCACGTTGGGGTTCGTTGTCGGGTGGACGGTCAGCCCCCGCAACCTGCGCAACGCGACATGTTGGCGCCGCACGCGGTTGAGAGTCGTGAGGAGAGTCACCATTCCGTATTCGTCCGCTTGCGACCAGGCGCGGGGCTTGTACTCGTATTTTTCGTTGTCGATCTGTTCCTCGACGCCTGGCCGGGGGATGGACTCGATGAACTCGTAGCCCGTGTAGATCCCGTATGACGGGGCTCCCGACGCGGCCAGCGCCGCGCGCATCTTCCAGTACGGCGCACCGCCGCGCTGCATGTCCGGCGTGAGGATGTCGTGGGTTGTTGGCCAGAAGTTTGGGCGCATGAAGAAGGACGACGGACCGGTCAGTTCTGTGAGGTACTCGCCCATTTCGGCGGCGGTGGGGCGCCACGTGAAGTACGAATAGCTTTGGTGGAATCCGATCTTGGCGAGCGTGTGCATCATTGCGGGCCGCGTGAAGGCCTCGGCCAGGAAGATCACGTCGGGGTGAGTCCTGGCGATGTCCGCGAGCAGGCGTTCCCAGAAGGTGAGGGGCTTGGTGTGCGGGTTGTCGACGCGAAAGAGCGTTACGCCCGCGGCCATCCATACCTCAAGTACCGCACGAATTGCCTGGTAGATACCCTCGGGGTCGTTGTCGAAGTTCAGGGGATAGATGTCCTGGTACTTCTTGGGGGGGTTCTCCGCATACGCGATGGTGCCGTCGAGCCTCGTGGTGAACCACTCGGGATGCGTCGTCACCCATGGGTGGTCTGGCGAGCATTGGAGCGCGAAGTCGAGCGCCACCTCGAGGCCCAAGTCGCGAGCGGTGGAGACGAATGTCTTGAACGATCGCATCGTCCCCAGATCGGGGTGAATGCCGTCGTGGCCACCCTCGGCGGCGCCGATAGCGTACGGGCTGCCGGGGTCCGTTGGCTTGGCGGCGAGAGAGTTGTTGCGCCCCTTGCGGTACGTCGAGCCGATGGGGTGAATGGGCGTGAGGTACACCACGTCGAAGCCCATATCCGCAATCGCGGGCAGGCGCTTGGCGGCCGTAGCGAAGGTGCCCGATTTCCATTCACCGGTGCGCGTGTTGAGCTTGGCGCCCTCGGACCGGGGGAAGATCTCGTACCAAGCCGAGACGAGCGCCTTCTCGCGCTGGATGAGCAGGGGATACTCGCGCGACGAGGTCACGGATTCGCGCAACGGAGCCTTGTGGAGGATATCCCTGACCTTGTCGGATGCTGCGGCCGCAAAGCGGTCATCCGGCGGCGTGCGCCCATCCGTGAGTACTGCAATCGCCTCCGTGAGCGCCTCACGCGCTCGGGGAGGCCGACGAACCTCGTCTCGGGCTCGCGAGAGGATCTTCACGCCCTCATCAAGCATGAGTTGCACGTCGACACCGGCATGAATCTTGACCTCCGCCGCGTGCAGCCACGTGGCGACCGGATCCGACCAGGCCTCGACCCTGAACGAGTGCAGGCCCTCCTTGGTCGGCAAGTATTGCGCGACATAGAGTGCGTTTCCCCAGTCATTGAGGGGCATCGGGAACGAGTGAGACTTGCCGTCGGGACCGGTGACAACGACGGTCGCTCCCTCGGCATCGTGCCCCTCCCTGAAGATTGTTGCGGAGATGGGAACGGCCTCGCCTATGACGGCCCGGGCGGGCCAACGCCCCTCCTCGAGAGACGGTTGCACATTCACGATGGGCACTCGGCCCACCGAAGCCTCGACGCTTCGCTCCATAAGACGAACCTACCCGCCTTCGGTGGTGCGATCAAAGACGGGCAGGCCAGCGGTGGGAGTCATGAGGCGTCCGACTCCCGGCACCTTCACCTGCGCTCTTGGCCGGGTGTGGTGACGTAGAGGCGCATCGTCATGTGCTCCATTTCGGTGACCGATCCGGGCGCGACCATGTCCGCCGGGCGCTCGCTGGGTGACTCCCAGACGCTGTCCCACACGAGAGACCACGGCGCCCCATCGTCGGCCGGAATGGTGACGGAGGCCGACACGCGGGAGCCGTTGATAACCAGCAGGGAATCCGCCGCATCGGGGTCCGACAGCGATCGCATGAATTGCACCACTCGCGTGGTGGGGTCTTCCCACCAGTCCTCATGTTCGTGTTCTCCATCGATGGTGAACCATGCCGAGTCCGCCCGGTGGAGGTTGTCGCGCGGGTCCTCGTCAACTCCATCGTAGAACCGCGTGTGCCGCAATACGCGGTGCGCCTTGCGCAGGGCGATGAGGTGGGCGACCGTGTCGCGCACGTGTTCCTGCCATGGCTCGGTCTCCCAATTGATCCAGGAGATCTCGTTGTCTTGGCAATACGCGTTGTTGTTCCCGCCCTGGGTATGAGCAATCTCGTCGCCGGCGAGGATCATCGGTGTGCCCGCGGAGAGCAGCAGCGTGCCCATGAGGTTGCGTAGCGATCGCCGCCGGCCGCGCAACACCTCGGCGTCGTCCGACGGTCCCTCGACTCCGTGGTTATACGACCGGTTGTTGTCCGTTCCGTCCCTGTTGTGTTCGCCGTTCGCCTCGTTGTGCTTGCTGTTGTACGCGGTGAGGTCGTGCGCGCTGAACCCGTCGTGCGCCGTCACGAAGTTGATGGACGCCATGGGGCCACGCATCCCGTACGGCTCGGTGTGGCCAAAGAGGTCGGCCGATCCCGCGAGACGGGTGGCGAGCTCGGGTGCCGTCGCGTGGTTGCGTGCGCCGACAATTCCGGCGCCAAACGTGAGCCAATAGTCGCGGACGTAGTCGCGGAAGCGGTCGTTCCACTCCGACATCGGCGAAGGGAAGCCCCCGACTTGCCAGCCGCCCATTCCCAGGTCCCAGGGCTCGGCGATGAGCTTGGTCGATCCCAGCACGGGATCTGTGGTGAGGGCAACCAGGAACGGATGGTTGGTCGAGAAGCCGCTCATGGTGCGGCCCAGAGTCGCCGCAAGGTCGAAGCGGAAGCCGTCGACGCCCATGACATCGGACCAGTACCTGAGCGAATCCAAGGCCATCTTGATCACGGGAGGGTTGGAGAAGTCGAGGGTGTTGCCGGTGCCCGTTACGTCGTCGTAGTGCTGCGGGTTCATGGGGTTGTGGCGGTAATACGAGAAGTTGTCGAGGCCTCTCCAGCTCACGACACGGTCGCCCCAGCCGCCCTCACACGTGTGGTTGTAGACCACGTCGAGAATGACCTCGAGCCCCGCCTGGTGGAGGAGGTCGACCATTCCTCTGAACTCGTCCCGCACCGCGGCTGCACCTGCCGCCTGCGCCCTCGCGGTGGCGTATGACGCGTTCGCCGCGAAGAAGCTGAGCGTCGAATAGCCCCAGTAGTTGCTGAGCTCGAGGTTGTCGAGGTGCGGTTCCGACGCCGACGAATGCACGGGAAGAAGCTCGATCGTCGTAATGCCAAGGTCGGTGAGGCGCTTGATGGAGGCCGGATGTGCGAGTCCCGCGTACGTGCCGCGCAGTTCCTCGGGGACGTCGGGCATCAGCTGGGTGAAGCCCTTGACGTGCGCCTCGTAGAGCACGGTGTCGCGCCACGGAGTATGCGGCTTGGGGGTGGGGAGAGGGCCGTCGTGACTGGGCATCACCACGGACCGGGGCATGAACGGAGCGGAGTCGGTGCCGTCGCGGTTCGAGTTGAGCACGCTCGCACCGGGCGCGGTCGAGTCCGAGAGGAGGCCGTCGATTCCCCTCCCGTAGGGGTCGAGCAGGAGCTTCGCCTTGTTGTAACGGTGGCCGCGCTTGGTGGCCCAGGGTCCCGATGCGCGGAACCCATAGCGTTGACCAGCGGCGATCCCCGCGATAAATCCGTGCCAGTTCCCGTGCGACGGGCCGTTGAGAGGGACGCGCGTCTCCGCACCCGCATCGTCGAACAGGCACAGGTCGACGCCGGTCGCGTGTGCAGCAAAGACAGACACCGAGGCGCCGCCGTCGACGGGGTGGACTCCAAGACGGAATGGATCGGGTGCGGGAGGTACAGGGCCGGTGGCGGAAACCGGTGGCGCTGTTTTGCGGCGAGGCATGGCCCCATTCTGCACTGGTGTGGTTTCGCGGGCGTCATCCGTAGCCCCCGGTAGTCTTCATCCATGCGCATAGTGGTCACAGTCAAGTTCGTGCCCGACCTGCAATCCACCCGCTCGTTCACCGAGGGCTCCGTCACGCGCACTGCGGACGACGGAACCATGAATGAGTTGGATGAGAACGCTGTCGAGGCAGCCCTCCAACTCAGGGAGTCGCTCCCCGAGGGCGAGTGCGAGGTCTACGCGCTGACCGTGGGCGGCGCCGACGCCGTGGCGGCCGTGCGCAAGGCCCTCCAGTTGGGTGTCGATCACGCCATCCACGTCTCCGACGCTGGCATTGCTGGCTCGGACGTGTTTGGCACCGCGACGGTGCTCGCTGCGGCCGTGCGCGAGATCGAGAAGGACGGCGCCGTTGATCTCGTGATCACCGGCATGGCCGCGCTCGACGGGCTCACGTCGATGCTGCCCACGGCTCTCGCGGCCGAGCTCGATGTGGCCCAATTGACCCTTGCGTCGCACCTCGAGGTCGCCGATGGCACCGCGACGATCGAGCGCCACCTGCCCGATGCCCACGAGACCGTCACGGCGGCCTTGCCCGCTCTCGTGTCCGTCACCGACGAGGCCAACAAGGCTCGCTACCCCAATTTCAAGCTCATCATGGCGGCCCGTGCCAAGCCGGTGACGACGTGGAGCCTGTCGGACATCGGCGTCGATCCGGTGACCGTGGGCGCCATGGCCGCCCGCACCACCGTCGTCGACGCCTCCCCGCGACCGCCACGCGAGAACCGCGTGGTCGTGACCGACAAGGGCGAGGGCGGCCAGCAGCTGGCCGCATTCCTGATCGAGAGGGGGCTCGCATGACCGCGACCGTTGCCGTGCTCGTGGAGCACCGCGATTCCGAGAGTGCCGGATCCGGCATCGCTCAGCCCTCTTTCGAGGCGCTGACGCTCGCCCGCACGATTGGGCGTCCCATTGCCGTGTGGATGGGTGAGCAACCTCCCGCCGATGCGGTGGCCGCCTTGGGTGCGTACGGCGCGGAGGAGGTGCGCGTCCTCGCGATCGGCGAGCGGGCGCGTCACCCCAAGACCGCCGCGGCCGCGCTTGCCGCCGCGACGGGCGATGCCGCGCTCGTGCTGATGGTGTCGACGTTCGTCAATAAGGAGATCGCCACGCACCTCGCGCTCGCGACTGGTGCGGGCGTCGTCGTCGATGCCGCAGGTGCCGAGATGGTCGACGGGCGCGTCGAGGCGCTGCAGACGGTATTCGCCGCCACGTGGAACGTGCGCACGCGCGTCAACGCGGACCGTGCGATCGTCGCCTTGCGGCCCAACACGACCAAGGCCGAGCCTGCCGCGACCGCGGGAGCCGCCGAGCTCGTCGGCGTGCTCGCTGCCCTTCCTAAGATGCGCGAGACGCTCGCCTCGGTGACCCCCGTGGCGCGAGAGGAGGGCGTGCCTCTGTCGGAGGCCGCCGTCGTCGTTTCGGGCGGTCGAGGCACGAGCGGCGACTACACGCTCGTGCGCGAACTGGCCGACGTGCTCGGCGCGGCCGTGGGAGCGTCCCGCGACGCGACCGACGAGGGCTGGATCAGCCATGAACACATGGTGGGTCAGACGGGCGTGACGGTGACTCCCGCGCTGTACGTCGCGTGCGGAATCTCCGGAGCGGTGCACCACCGTGGAGGGATGCAGGCCTCCGGAACGATCGTGGCCGTCAACATCGACCCCGATGCGCCGATCTTCGAGATTGCGGACTTCGGCGTCGTCGGGGATCTGGGCGACGTACTGCCGCAAGCGATCGCCGCCCTGAAGGCGGCTCGCCTAGCCTGAGGGCCCCGCCCTACTTAGCGCTCAGCTTTGTCACGAGCGCGTGCAATTCTTCGATCATCTCGACCTGACGGTTGTTGATGGCGAGCAGCATCTCGATGTCCTTCTTGGCTGCCACATTGGTGTCGTAGTCGTGCTGGGCGAGTGCGGCCGCGATGGCATCCTGCCGCCTGGCGGCGATCAGCAGGATGGCACCCTGCATTCCTGCCAGCATGCTCAGGAACAGGTTGAGCAGGATGAACGGATACGGGTCCCAGCCCTTCGCGACCGAATTGGCGGTGGCCCACAGGATCATGAACACGATGAAGCCGGTGACGAAGCCCCAACTGCCCATGAAGTTGCGCATGGAGTCGGCGGCCCGTTCGCCTGAAGTGAGGTGCTCCTTGTGCGCCTGGTGCCAGTTCTTGGCGCGGACTACACGGGCACTGGTGGTCTTGTTCGGCGTCATGTTTTCAGAGATTACGCCAGCGCCCGACCGAAATTCGCAACGACCTTAGTTCGCGCCTTTGAAGCTCGTTCGCCCCTAGCCCGCGGGGCGATCGACGGAACGCGTGAGGTTTTCCCAGGTGTCGACGTCGGCCGTGAGGCGTTCGATCTTGGTGCGAGTCCCCGCGAGCGCGTGCGCTCCCGCAATGAAGTGAAGAGGGGGCTCGCCGGCGTCGACCAGTGCGAGCATGGCCTCCGCGAGGGCCTCGGGCGATCCCGGTTGTTTTCCGGGTAGTCCGTTGATGCGGTCCCAGAACGGGCGCATCACGGCCTCGTAGTCGGGGAGGATTTCTTCCTTTTTCGCGCCCGAGGGAATCCACAGTGAGCGAACGGGGCCGGGCTCTATCACGGTGACCTTGATGCCGAGATGTCCCACCTCCGCGGCGAGCGACTCCATGAAACCGGACACCGCAAACTTGGTCGCGCAGTAGTAGCCGAGGCCCACCGAGCCGCGCACTCCGGCGATCGATGAGACGGTGAGGATGTGGCCGGCGCGGCGTTCGCGGAAGTGCGGGAGCAGCGCCGTTGTCACGCGGGCCACACCCCAGAAGTTGGCCTCCATCATGGCGCGCACGTCGCCGGCGTCCGACTCCTCGATCGTCGAAAAGTATCCAATACCAGCGTTGTTGACCAAGACGTCGACGGGCCCGACGGCGGTGAGGGCCGCGCTGACCGCCGCGTCGACCGATGCTTCCTCCGTGACGTCGAGGGCGAGGGGGACCACGAGGTCTGGATACGCTGCGGCGAGGTCGTCGAGGGTTTCGGGCCGTCGGGCCGTCGCCACCACGGTGTGACCGCGGCGAGCGACCGCCTCCACAGTGGCACGGCCGATGCCAGTTGAGCAGCCGGTGATGAGCCAGGTGGCCATAGGGGAGTCCTTCCGAGGGAGTCTGCTGCCACGTTACCCGCGCGTTCGGCCGAGGGGCGTGCCCGGAGCCTTGCGGAAGGCCCCGCTTACGATGGCCACATGCGCCACTACCTCGACCACGCCGCGACCACGCCGATGCGGCCGGCCGCGCGCGAGGCCTGGCTCGAGGCCTCCGAGGAGGGCGGCAATCCCTCGTCGCTGCACGCTGCGGGTCGCCAGGCCCGGGCGCGGCTCGAGGACGCGCGCGAGCGCATCGCTGCGTCTCTGGGTGCACATCCCACCGAGGTGGTATTCACATCGGGTGCGACTGAGGCCAATAATCTTGCGATCAAGGGCGGGGTGTGGGCCAGCATCGATGCCGATCCCGGCCGCCGTCGCCTCGTCACCACGCAAGTGGAGCATCACGCCTCCTTGGACCCAGCTAGGTGGCTCGCAGTGGGTCATCAGGTACCCGTGGTCGAGCTCGCCGTGGACGCGACGGGGCTACTGGGGCTCGACGCTCTTGCGCGGGAGTTTGACGGGCATGCGTCGCAGACCGCACTTGTGTCGGTGCAGTGGGTCAACAACGAGGTGGGGACCGTGCAGCCGATCGGGGCGGTGGTCGCGCTCGCGACGAGCGCGGGGGTTCCTGTCCACAGTGACGCGGCCCAAGCGATCGCGTATGAGGGTGTGGACTTCGCGGCGAGCGGACTCGCGACGATGGCCGTAAGCGCACACAAGTTTGGCGGCCCGGTTGGTGTTGGGGCCCTTGTCGCACGGCGCGATGTCCGGCTCGTGCCCCTGAACCATGGGGGCGGGCAAGAAAGGCGCGTGAGATCGGGAACCCTCGACGTCCCCGGTGCGGTGGCATTTGCCGTCGCGCTTGAGCAGGCGGTGGCGACGCGCGAGGTCGAGCGCGCACGGCTCACTCGGCTCGCGACGCGCCTGATCGAGGGTGTGGGTACCTCTTGCCCCACTGGGGTGCTGAGTGGCCCCGAACCGGGTACCTCACGGCCCACTTCCGGAGGTGGAGTAGGCGTGCGGGCGCCGCACATCGTGCACTTCGCGTTCCCAGGCGCGAACGCCGACGCTTTGCTCTACGGCCTCGACTCCCGCTGCATCGACGCGTCCCAGGGTTCCGCATGCACCGCCGGAGTGGTGCAGGCGAGCCATGTGTTGATTGCCATGGGTCGTTCCGAGGCTGACGCGACGTCGACCATCAGATTCTCGCTCGGCTGGACGTCGACGGAGGCGGACGTCGATGCCGTGATTGCGGTGATCCCGGAAGTGGTCGAAAGGGCGAGGCGCTAGCCGCTCGTTACGTGCTCGGCCGCGAGCATCTCTCGCTGGCCATCTCGCGGGGTTTCTCACCGGCCAGGCGTGAGCGCTACGCCTCGCGACGACCGGCCCATGCGAACGCCGCCCACATCAGCAGGATTGTCGCGACCACCGAGACCCCCAAGGCGGGCCAGTAGTCGTTCAGCGTCCCTCCCGCCGGAAGGTCGGCGAGCGCGTTGGCGAGCGACGTGGGAAGCCAGCGCGCTATGGCGGGAGCGAGGCCCAAGAGCGGCATCGCGATGAGCACCACGAGTGACGTCATGACCGTGCCCAACACGGATCGCATGCGCTGCGCGACGGCGGCCGTGAGCGCGACGACGAAGGCGAGGAACGCGACCCCGAGCGCCGCACCCGCAAGCACCGGCGCGGTCGGTGGGGCGCCGATGAGCGCCCACGTCTCGTACCACGCGACCCCCGTGCCGAGCAGGAACGCGGCGGCGGCCGCGAGGAACGACACGACGACTCGCGGCACGAGGATCTTCCACGCGGGGCTCACCCTCGTGCGCAGGAACACGCCCATCTCGGGGATCGCATCAAACGCGAGCGCGCCTGCGGCCACGATCACGACGACGAGGGTGCCGATCTGGGCGGCATTCGACACGAACTGCACCATGCCATCGGCCGGGGTTGGGTCGGGCACTGTAATGACGGTGCCATCCGAACTCCCGACGCGAGACAAGATCTCCTTGATGTACCTGGCGGTGAGAGGCCCGACGAGGCCAAAACCGATGTACACGCTCGCGAGCGCCACCCACTTCTTGGTGCGAGTGAGGCGCAAGTATTCAAGTCGCCAGGGGCTCATGAGGTCAGCTCCAGGAATGCGCGCTCGAGCGATACCTCTTCCGGCCGCATGGACACCACCGAGGCCCCGGTCGCGGCGAGCGCGCCCATCAGGTGGCGTTCGGCGTCGGCAAGCGATCTGACTTCGACGTGCACGATTCCTCCTTCTGCCGCCGTAGCGGAACTCACCCAGGCCTCTCGCGAAAGGGCGCCCGCGACGGCATCGGCCCCGTCCCTGACGCGCAGCTCGTACCGAGGCACGGCCCGTCCCACGAGCAGATCGGAAAGCGGGCCCTGGAACAGCAGTCGGCCGTGGTGCAGGATCCCGACGGTGTCGCACACCTCTTGGACGTCGCCAAGGATGTGGCTTGAAAACAGCACCGTCGCGTGGCCGCGCAGCGTGTTGATGAGGTCGAGCACCTCCCGTCTGCCTTGCGGGTCGAGGGCGGAGGCGGGCTCGTCGAGCAGGATCAGCGAGGGCCGCGCCACCAGGGTGGAGGCGATCCCGAGACGTTGGAGCATGCCGCGCGAGTAGCCGCCGCAGCGCCGTCGCGCGGCGTCCGTCAACCCCGACTGCTCGAGGACCTCGTCGACTCGCTCTGCGTCCTCGCGGGTCGTCACGGAGTGAGTCCCCGAACCGAGCGTGAGCGCCAGCGCGACCACCTCCCTACCCGTGAGCCACGGGTCGAAACGCGGAGTGTCGGGGAGCACCGCGACCTCGCCGGTCTCCGCTGCGACAGTCACCTCGCCCTCCGTCGCCTTCCTGAGGCCCGCCAGGATTCCGAGCAGCGTGGTCTTGCCTGCGCCGTTGGGCCCTGCGAGTCCGTACACCGAACCGGCCGGTACCTCCAGGTCGACGCCATCGAGGGCCGCGTGGGTGCCGTAGCGCTTGACCAGCCCGTGCGTGCGGATCATGAGCGGTTCGAGTCTCGGCCGACGAGCAGGTAGATGATTCCTCCCACCGGGATGCTCGCGCAGGAGATCACGATCCAGGCCCACTTCGGGAGGTGCTTCACGTCGTGGCGCGCGATATCGACGATGCAATAGATCATGAAGCCGACGATCAGGACGGCTACGGGGATCAGTCCCGCCCAGGGAATGCTGGAGTTCATTGCTAGACCTTGCTTTCTAAAGACGGGGCTTTCTCAGGGCCGTGCCTTCTGACGACGTGCCATCGGGGTCGAGTCTCGGATAAACGGCACTGTTCTAGTATTAATAGCACAGTTTGAATAGCGCCGCCAGGGGAGCCCTCGCCTCCGTGGCCCTCCGGCTCGGCGCCCATGCGTGCAACGTGAATAGCCCCCGTACGATGGGGGGGTCCCCGTTGGTTCCCAGGAGTTCCCCATGCGCGTTCTTGCAGCCTTGTCGGGCGGAGTCGACTCCGCCGTGGCTGCCGCGCGCGCGGTCGACGCGGGGCACGAGGTCGTCGGCGTCCACATGGCGCTCAGTCGTAACCGCGACGAGTACCGCACGGGATCGCGGGGCTGCTGCTCGGTCGAGGACAGCAACGATGCGCGTCGCGCCGCGGACAAGCTGGGCATCCCGTACTACGTGTGGGACCTGAGCGACGAGTTCCACGACCTCGTGGTGACCGACTTCCTGAGCGAGTACTCAAAGGGCCGCACTCCCAACCCCTGCGTGCGCTGCAACGAGCACATCAAGTTCGACACGCTGCTCGCACGGGCCGACGCACTTGGCTTCGATGCGGTGGCGACGGGTCACTACGCCCGCATTGTGATCCGTGACGACGGGATCCGTGAGCTGCACAGGGCGGCCGATGCCGCCAAGGACCAGTCGTACGTGCTGGCCGTCATGGGGCCGCAAAAGTTGGCGCGGGCGATGTTCCCCCTCGGGGAAATCTCTTCCAAGTCGGAGGTGCGTGCCGAGGCCGCCGCGCGCGGGCTGGGTGTCAGCAACAAGCCCGACTCGTACGACATCTGCTTCGTGGCCGACGGCGACACCAAGGGCTTCCTTGAGCGTGCCCTGGGCCAGAACGAGGGCGAGATCGTCGATGAAACCGGCGAGGTCGTCGGCGCTCACACCGGCGCCTACGCGTACACGGTGGGCCAACGCAAGGGCTTGCGACTGCCGCGCCCTGCGGCCGACGGTGCGCCCCGCTATGTCACCGAGGTTGATACCGCGCGCAATGTCGTGGTGGTCGGTCCCGAGACGCTGTTATCGGTCCGTCAACTTGTCGGCGAGGACGTCGTGTGGCTCGCCCCAGACGTTCCCGCGGCCGACCCGACGCCCTGCCTGGCGCAAGTGAGGGCACATGGCGAGCCGGTCGCAGGGACCGTGACGCTCGCAGGTGACCGGATGCTCGTCGAACTCGATCAACCGATGCGAGGGGTCGCAGCGGGGCAGTCGTTGGTGGTCTACCAAGGGACCCGAGTGATCGCGCAAGCGACCATCGCCAAGCGCGAGGTCTAGCGCGGCGCCCGCCTGAGAATGGCGGGGCGGCCACTACGAGTGGGCGGAGTGCGCCGCACTCGCGGTGGCGCCTGGCGGGGGGTGCCTCGCTCCTCCGTGGCGATCGAGACCCCGTGGGGCTTCGCGGACTCGGACTCGAGGACCGTGATCGTCAGCACGTTCTCCTCGACGTCGAGCGCGGGGCCAAAGACCCCCGACAGGCTCGCGTCGGCGTCTCCTAAGGACTGACGGAAGGCCCGTTGCACGTCGTCCTGCCACTCGGGCAGTTCCCTGGCGGTCCCGAGGGGCCGCGCAACATCGCGCCTCATGATCGGTCATCTCTTTTTCACTCTTTACTTGGGGGGCGAGGCGAAATGCTCTCGAGCCGAAGGGTTGCGGGCCGCCATGAATGCACACCAAGGACCAACGGCCCAGCATTTGCTGGCAAGCGCGATTGACGCCGGTGATGCCCGGTTTTCGAATCGAACCGGGTCAAGTCCGAGTTCGACCCAACAATCGAAACTCATTGGTAACGATTCGATGACGAATCGGCTCCAAGGGGCCCTGTCGATTGACGTGCATGGCCGCCCAGACCTACCGTGAGAGCGATTCGAAAGAGCGCTCTCACACGGGAGTAGAGCGCTCTCATTGGGTCTGTATCATCCCTACATCACAAAGGAGTGAACGTGAGCTTCTCACGCCGCCACAAGGCCCTCGGCATCGCCGCTGGTGCCACGGCATTCGCCCTTCTCGTTGCTGGTTGCAGCAGCGCGAAGACAACGCCCAGTTCGTCGGTCGCCCCATCGTCGACCAGCCAGGCGCCCATCACGCTGCACGTCGCAACGTTCAACGACTTCGGTTACACCGATGCTCTGTTGGCTGAATACACGACGCTGCACCCGAACATCACCGTTGTTCAGGACGTCGCTGCGACGTCGAACGACGCTCGTACCAACTACTTCGCCAAGCTCGGCGCCGGCGGTCTTGATGACGTCGAGGCCATCGAGGTTGACTGGTTGCCCGAGGTCATGCAGTACGCCGACCTTCTCGCAGACCTGACCAACGGTCCCGATGTCAAGGGCCGTTGGCTTGACTGGAAGACCGCTGCGGCAACTGACTCAAAGGGTCGCCTGATTGCCTACGGAACCGACATCGGCCCCGAGGCTGTCTGCTACGACTCGGCTCTCTTCAAGGCAGCCGGTCTTCCGACCGACCCCGCCGCTGTTGCCACGCTGCTTACGGGCGGTTGGGACACGTACTTCAAGGTTGGTGACTAGTACACGAAGGCCACCGGCAAGGCGTGGTTCGACAGCGCTGGTGCTACATACCAGGGCATGATCAACCAGGTCAAGGCTGCTTACGAAGACCCGGCCACCGGTGCGGTCACCGCAACGACCAACCCTGACGTCAAGGCGATCTGGGACCAGTTGACGACCGCGTCGACCACGGAGTCCGCTCACCTCGCCGAGTGGTCCACTGACTGGGCAGCAGGCATGGCGAACGGCCAGTTCGCCACCATGCTGTGCCCAGGCTGGATGCTTGGTGTCATCAAGGGTGACGCCCCCAACACCACCACGTGGAACGTCGCAGACGTCTTCCCCGGTGGCGCTGGTAACTGGGGCGGTTCGTACCTCACCGTTCCTGCCGATGGCAAGAACGTTGCAGCCGCAACGGAACTGGCCGCATGGCTGACCGCTCCTGAGCAGCAGCTCAAGGCGCTGGCCGCAGCGGGCACGTTCCCGAGCCAGGTCAAGGCGCTTGACGACGAGGCCTCGCTGAACGCTGCAATGGCCGCGGGCGCTGCCCCGACCAACGCGACGTTCTTCAACTCGACCACCCTCGGAACGATCTTCAAGAACCGTTCTCAGGGTATCGTCGCACCGTTCAAGGGTCAGAACTACTTCAAGGTCAACGACGTCATGCAGAACGCGCTCACGCGTGTCGAGGATGGCTCGCAGGACCCCGCGACCTCTTGGGCTCAGGCAATGACGGAGATCAAGGCGCTCGGTTAATGTGCTCTGATCCGGGCCACGCCTTTAAGGGTGGCCCGGATCGTTGCGCCCTCAACTTTCACGAAGGACCTCCATGTCAAGCATCACTACTGAGCCTGACGGCGTGAAGACTCCCGGGGACCGGTCGCGCACCAAACTGCCGCTCACGTGGCGGCAGCGTCGCGGACGTTGGGACGTCAAGTATTCGCCGTACCTGTACATCGCCCCGTTCTTTCTCGTCTTTGCCATCACCGGGCTCTTCCCGATCCTGTACACCGCCTTCATCTCGATGCAGAACTGGGACCACATTCGTGGAACGGGAACCTTTGTCGGTCTGCAGCAGTTCTCGTGGGTCCTTCACGACCCGAACTTCTGGAAGGCCATGCGCAACACCTTCTCGATCTTCTTGTTGTCGTCCGTGCCCCAGATTGTCGCCGCCACGCTGATCGCCGCGATGCTCGACCAGAATTTGCGCGCCAAGACCTTCTGGAGAATGGGCGTTCTGTTGCCCTACGTGGTGGCACCTATCGCCGTGGCGTTGATCTTCTCCAACATGTTCGGCGACCAGCACGGACTCATCAACAACACTCTCGCTGACTTCGGTATCAGCCCGATCCTGTGGCACACCAGCGTGATTCCCAGCCATATGGCGATCGCCACGATGGTGAACTTCAGATGGACTGGCTACAACACCCTCATCTTGCTCGCGGCCATGCAAGCCGTCCCTCGAGACCTCTACGAGGCCGCCGAGGTCGACGGAGCTGGCGCGGTGCGTCGCTTCATTTCCTTGACGATTCCGCAGATCAGGCCCACGTTCGTCTTCGTGATCATCATGTCCACCATCGGTGGCTTGCAGATCTTTGAGGAGCCGTTGATCTACGACCCATTCGGTCGTGGTGGGGCAAACAAACAGTGGCTCACGATCACGCTGTACATGTACAACATGGGTTGGCTCGACTTCAACTTTGGTCGTGCGGCCGCGGTTGCTTGGCTGCTGTTCGTGCTCATTATGATCATCACGCTGATCAATACCTGGGTGGCTCGTAGGTTTGTCTCCGGCGAAGACGCCGTGAAGAAGTCCAAAAAGGTATCGCAGAAGATCGCTCAAGTAGGAGGCAAGTAATGGCGCCCAGGACCAGGAAGCCCCGCGGCGCCGGGCGCCCGTCGAACTTCGTCTATGTCGTGTTGGGCGTGGTGATTCTGGGCTCGTTGTTCCCCTTCTACTGGTCGTTCCTGATCGGTTCCGGTAACTCGTACACCATCAACGATCCCAACATGTCGTGGTGGCCGGGAGGCAACTTCCTGCACAACGCCTCTTATGTGATCAACAGCCCCTCCGTCCACTTCTGGAAGGCGCTCGGCAACTCCTTGATCGTGTCGCTGACGGTGTCGACGAGCACCGTGGCGCTGTCTACGTTGGCCGGCTTCGCATTCGCAAAGCTGCGGTTCAAGGGCTCCGGCCCGTTGCTCATTGCCGTGATTGCGACGATGGCCGTTCCGGTGCAACTTGGCGTGGTTCCGCTGTACATCCTCATGCAGAAGTACGGCTGGACCGGGCACCTCGGCGCGGTCATCATTCCGGCCTTGGTGACGGCGTTCGGCGTGTTCTGGATGACGCAGTACTTGACACAGTCGCTGCCCACCGAGTTGATCGAGGCGTCGCGCGTTGACGGATGTTCCATGATTCGTGTCTTCTGGCACGTGGCACTTCCCGCCGCGCGTCCGGCGGCGGCGATGCTCGGGCTGTTCACCTTCGTGGCCACGTGGAACAACTTCTTCTGGCCATTCATCGTGCTTAACAACCAGAACCCGACGTTGCCGGTGGCGCTGCGCTTGCTTCAAGCAGAGAAGTTCACGGACTACTCGTTGGTCTTGGCTGGCGTGGTACTGGCGACGATTCCGCTTCTCCTGCTCTTCTTGTTCGCAGGCAAGCAACTGATCGCTGGCATCATGCAGGGTGCTGTGAAGGGCTAAATTCATGAGAGTCCCTGGTGGGAGGGTTCGTGTCGCCAGTGCGCGACCGGGCCTCCACCGGGGCCCCCAACCTCAGGAGGCCGACGCAGTATGCGAACGCTAAAGGCGCCGTCCGCGCCCACGCTAGAAATGGTGGGCGCTCACGCAGGAGTGTCACGCGCAACGGTCTCGCGCGTGGTGAATGGTTCCCCCAAGGTTTCCGAAGAGATCGCCCGCACTGTTCGCGCGGCGATCGCGGAACTCGGATACGTGCCCAACAGGGCGGCGCGCTCCCTGGCTAGCAAGCAGGCACACGCAATCGCGCTCGTCGTGCCCGAGGACATGACCCGCTTGTTCGGGGACCTTTACCTGGCGACGATCATCGTCGGCATCAACGATCGGCTTCAAGAGTCCGACTACGTCCTCAACCTGATGGTGGCTTCCACCGATCCCCACGGCAAGACGATGCGCTACCTGCAAGGCGGAAACGTCGACGGCGCGCTCGTGGTCTCTCACCACACTGCCGACACATTCTTGTCGACCCTGACGAGCACCATCCCCGTGGTCTTTGGAGGGCGCCCGGCAGCGGGCATCGAAGGCGGATACGTCGTCGACGTGGACAACGTTGCCGGCTCGCGCACGGGAACTGAGCGACTGATCGCGATCGGCCGCAAACGTATAGCGACGATCACAGGTCCCAAGAACATGAGGGTCGGATCGGAGCGTGAGGCGGGATTCCTTGCGGCGCTCGCCGATGCGGGCCTCACGCCGGGACCCGTTGTCGAGGGCGACTTCACCTTGAGCGGGGGAGCCGCGGCCATGCGCACCGTGTTGGAGCAGGATCCCTCCATCGACGGCGTCTTCGTGGCCTCGGACTCGATGGCTGCGGGTGCGATGACGGTGCTCAGATCCATGGGCATACAAGTGCCTACGGATATCGCGATGGTCGGTTACGACGATTCGGAGGCCGCAAGGTCGACGGAGGTGCCCCTGACCACCGTGCGCCAACCTTCGGAAGAGATGGGCGCGGCAATGGCGGATATCCTGATCGCCGTGCTCAACGGGGCAGAAGACAGGCCGCGAACGACGATTCTTCCGACCCAACTGGTCATTCGCGCCTCTGCGTGAGCCGTGTATGCACCCTGGCCTTGCCGCCGCAAAGATAATCTGGCGCATATCCCCGACGTGATCGAGGTGAGTCCACTATGACAAATCAGCACGACGATTCGGGTGGTCCCTCGTCCGAGGGTTTCTTCCAGATGCTGTGGCGTCGGTTTGGGCCCGTGGGCCCGTGGGCACGGAGCTCGGGCTTGTGGTGGTGCTTTACAGCATCTACTCGATCATGCGGTCGGCCTCTCCAGACAGGTATTCGCTCGCGATGGGGCACGCCTTCGATATTGAGCGGGCCGAGCGGGGCCTTGGCATCAACATCGAGTCGGGCCTCAACGCGCTCTTTGTGAGGCATCAATGGCTCGCAGACTTTGGCAGCTATTGGTATCAGACCACGCACATGCTGGTCGCGGCGGGCGTGCTGATCTGGATGTGGAGGCGCAGGAAGCCCCAATACAGGATGATGAGAACCGCGTTGGCCATCGTCATGCTCGGTGGTCTTGCCACCTATTGGCTCTACCCGCTCGCTCCGCCGCGCTTCGCGCTCGCGGGCGCGCTCGACACCATGACCGTGCATCCCGTGCTGTTTTGGGGTGACAACGCGACCGGTCTTGCCAACCTTTATGCGGCGATGCCGAGCGTCCACGTGGCCTGGGCATTCTGGTGTGCGCTCACGGTGGTGCTTTTGAACCGTTCTAAGTGGAAATATCTTGCGTGGCTGTACCCATTGACCATGACGTTCGTCGTCCTCGGGACAGCCAACCACTATGTGTTTGACGCGCTTGCTGGCGTGGTCTACACGACGGTGGCCGTGGCCGTCTCGCGCCGAATGTATGGAGCGTCGCGCGCGAGCGTGGCACGGGTGCCGCTGGCGGCGTAGGGCACCCAACCGGTGCACTAGCGCCGGGCCGGTAGCGAGGCCATGGCCTTGCGGCGCGTGCCGCTGGCGGCCCTACGCTGTGTGCATGACCACATCTGCGCTGGTGATTGAGCGAGCCCGACTTTGGGGCGCCGACTCGCCGCACGTCGACGCCCTGGTGGACGTGCGTCTGTCCGGTGGTCGAGTCACGTCGGTGTCGCCGGCGGGCTCAGTGCGCGCTCGCCCCGATTCGGGGACGGAGCGCATCGACCTCGACGGGCGCTGGCTCATGCCGGGGCTCGTTGATCACCACGTCCACTTCACGTTGTGGTCCAAGCACAGGAATCGGCTGAGTGTCGCCGGACTGGCCTCCGCCGCCGAGGTGGTGCGTGCCGTCAGCGACGCGCTCGCTGGGATGGACCACGACGGCGGAACGATGTCGAGGCCGCTGGTCGCGAGGGGCTTCCAGGACGCCTTGTGGCCGGATGTGCCCACGGCGCTTGCCCTCGACGACGCGGCGGTGCTGGCGGGCCAGCGCGGCCGAACCATCGTGCTGATAAGCCACGACCTTCACTGCGTGTGGATCAATTCTGCGGCGGCGGCGCGTTACGGCGCGAAGCCGGGTCTCCTCAGGGAGCAGGCCGCTTTCGATCTGGAAATTGCGCTCGAGGCCGAAGAGGCGGCGGATGTGAAGGCCGTGGAGGCCCTGGTCGGCGACGCGGTCGCGGCGGCGGCGTCGAGGGGCGTTACGGGGGTCATGGACCTGGAGATGGCGGATAATCCGGAGACGTGGGCCGCACGCGTCGCGGGCGGCGTCACTCAGCTCCGTGTCGAGGCCGGCGTCTATCCGCAACACTTGGACGCGACCCTCGCACGCGGGGATCGCACAGGGAGGCGTGTTCAGGGCACTCGGGGGCTGGTCACGGTCGGTCCGCTCAAGATTTTCGCTGACGGCGCGCTCAATACGCGCACGGCCTGGTGCTTTGAGCCATATCCCCAGACTCATGACTTCGGGCATTCTGCTCACCCACGCGGGGACCTCGCAAGGGTTGTCGCCGATGCCCGAGATCACGGCTTTGAGGTGGCGCTCCACGCGATCGGCGACAGGGCCGTTTCGGAGGCGCTCGATGCCTTCGAACAGACCGGCGCGCGAGGATCGATCGAGCACGCTCAGTTGGTGCGCGATGAGGACTTGTCGCGATTTGCCGCGCTAGGGATTGCGGCAGGCATTCACCCGGAGCATGCCCTCGACGACCGGGAGGTGACCGACGCACTGTGGGTGGGTCGCACCGCAAGGGCTTTCCCGTACGCCGCTCTCGCCGCCGCAGGGGTGCCGCTGCGTCTCGGATCGGATGCCCCCGTGTCGGCCCTCGACCCGTGGTTGGGAATCTCGGCGGCCGTGCACCGCACGCGCGACAATCAGTCGCCGTGGGAGCCGGGTAACGCCTTGACGATCGGCCAGGCTCTGCGCGCCACGTGGGCGTTCCCGGCGGTGCGGGATGGCGTGCCTGCAGACCTGGTCGCCTTGGATTTCGATCCGGGCGCGTTGACGGCCTCTGCCTTGCGCGTGATGCCTGTCGCCCTGACGATGACGGCGGGCGCGGTCACGTACAACGCCATGTAGGGACTCGCGCGCGTCTCGCGTCGGCGGCTCCGTAATCCGGCTCCGTAATCCGAATGCGCCGTCCGGATGTGCGGTGGGGATGTGCCGTCCGGAAACGACGACGAGGACTGGGACGAACCCAGCCCTCGCGCCGACCGGAGCTCCGAGGGGGGATGGAGCGCCGGACACGAGCCCTATCGGCCGATGGTCCCGGGCGTACAGAGTTTCTCGGTGAATATTTGCCGGGTACATTCGCGGCCGCGTAGCCCACCGTCTCGCCCGGCCCGATCGCATGGTGGGGAAACGGTGCGGCGGTAATCTCGAAGTCAAAGTGGGGCGCTGTCCATTTCCCGCACGCGGGAGGCTTCACTCGTCTGACTTGCCCGGACCGCCGCGTTCCCCCATCGAAAGGCAGTCAATGGCTGACATCCCAGCGGTGCGCCCACCTGGCAACGGCGCGCCCTCGCAGGAAATGGACACCAGGGTGTGGCGAGTCGTGGGAGAGCCGCTCGTCAAGGGTTTGGGACTCGGTCCGCTGCGTGGGCGCACCGTGGCCGTCAAGGACATCTTCGCGATCGCGGGTCAGCGCATCGGCGCCGGATCCCGCGCGTACCTCGCCGAGGCGCCTGTAGAGCTCGAGACTGCGCCTTCCGTCCAGGCGCTGCTCGATGCGGGGGCGGACGTCGCGGGAATCGCGCAGACGGACCAGTTCGCATACTCGATTGCGGGGCTCAACCCCGACTACGGCACCGCGCCGAATCCTGCGGTGAGAGGTGGGATCCCCGGAGGTTCGTCGAGCGGCCCCGCAAGCGCCGTGGCTCTTGGCCAGGCCGACATCGGCGTCGGAAGCGACACGGCGGGCTCGATTCGAATCCCAGCTTCCTACCAGGGACTATGGGGGCTGCGGACCACGCACGGCGCCGTGACGCTCGCGGGGGTGCTGCCGCTCGCGCCGCGTTACGACACCGTCGGTTGGCTCACGAGAGACGGTTTTATGATGCTCGCAACGGCGACGGTTGGGCTCGAGCGGCGCATCGAGACCAAGCCTTCCGCGCGTGTGCTGATCTGCGAGGAGGTGAACGGTGCGGCCACTCCCGACGCCACCGCGGCCGTGAGGGACGTCGTCGCAGGGCTAGCGAGCGCCGGGGTAATAGAGGCCCCCGTGCGTGTCGGCCTTCCGCCCGTGCGCGAGCTTTTTGAGGCATTCAGAGTCACGCAGTCCGCGGAAGCGTGGCGGGCTGACGGCGCCTGGGTCGATGCCCACCCGGGCGCGCTCGCCCCCGACATTGAGGCCCGGTTCGAGTGGGCGCGGGCCGTGACTGACGAGCGGGAGGAGAAGGGTCTCGTCACCGTGCGGAGGCTCGCGGCGGAAATTGATGCGGCGCTCGGCGACGACGTGTTGGTGCTGCCTACCGCCGCGTCGGCCGCTCCGAGCGTCGGCGCGGATGCCGAGACCCTCAATGCCCTACGCGAGGCGACCCTGGGCATGACGGCGATCGCGGGGCTCACCGGGAGGCCCGCTCTATCAGTTCCCCTCGCGATGACCGATGCAGGCCCCATAGGGGTTTGCCTGGTTGGGCCGCGGGGCTCCGACCTGGCGCTGATTGAGCGCGCCATCGAATGGCAGCAACGGTAGGTTCCCCGCCCGCGCCGGTGCCCGCGCCCGTGCCGATCCCCCCGGCGACACGCCCGCCACGGTGTCACCGGCCCCTCCCATCGAGATGGCTTGATCCGTACCGGTTTTGGGCCCTGATCGTCCGCCAGTGGCGCAATCCGTTCCGGCGCACCCCTGGCGGCACGGGCTCGCCGCCGACGCTGTGGTTGCTACGGTGGTATATATGCCTCGACTCTTCCGCCGCAAGGCCGCTCACACTGCCCCCGAGACGGACTCGACTCCGGACGTCTCAGCCGACGAGGTCTCAGCCGACGACGTCCCAGTCGACGCTGGCGACCTCCCCGCGACCGAGGCGGAAGTTGCTCCGGCGGACATCGACGTGACCAGCGACTCGAGCATCGTGCCCGAGAACCTCGATGATCTGAGCAAGGCCCAAGTGGTCGAGGCGATCATCGCCTCCGGACGTCAGGACCAAGAGTCCGTCGTCGCGCTCATCGAGACACTGCTCGCGGCCGAGCTCCAGGTGCCGATGGGTGTCGACGCCGATGGCAAACCCGCGATCGGCGCGGTCATGACCGAGGTCGAAGGCGTGGTCTACGTCGCCGTCTTCACCTCCATGGACGCCGCCGCTCACGTGCGCGACATCGCACCCGAATTTGCGACGATGACCGGCAAGGAGGTCATCGGGACGCTGCGTGCCGACCTGGGCCTCGTGGTGGAAACTGGGGCCGGAAAGTTTGGTCTCATCCCGCCAATGCTGGCGTCGATCAGGGAGACGATCGAGTCTCGCGAGGTGTCATTGTCCCTGGAAAGATTGGCGAATCGGGTGAGGTCGGGTGTGGCAAGCATCGACGATCTGGTGGCCGCGCTCATGGAAGCAAAGGTGGTGATTCCCACCCCCGACGAGCCCAAGGGCGGCGGCGGATTCACCCCGGTGATCGGGATGGTTGATGGCATCCCGCGCCTGGTCGTTGCCACGTCGTACGAGGCCGCGGCTCGTTCGAGCGATGTGGCTCAGTTCGCGATGTCCGTCAAGGGCAAGCACATCTTCGCCATCGTCAAGGACGGAGTCGGCATTCAGCTCAACACGGTCGCTGGCTCGGTGGACTTCCCGCCGGAGTTGTGTGCCGCGGTAATCAAGAAGTACTCGCTGGACACGAAGTCTCCCGCAGCGACGGAGTAGGCGCGAGCCGCGGCCGACAGAACGGATGAATCACCTGATAGTGGACCGTTCGGCAAATTCGGTGAACCTAGGGGGACCTTGCGTCGTTTCCTCAGTGACCGTGCCCGCGGTCATGTTGATCGAAAGGAAATCCCCCGTGAAGTGGAAACTCGGTGTCGGCATAGCCATCGCCTCGATCGCGGTTTTGGGTTTGTCCGCATGCTCGGCTGAGAAGGGTAATGACGAATCCGCCGTTGGCGGACTCGTCGCGAACACTCCGGCCACGAGCGCCCCTGCCCCGACGGCGGGTACGACCAATGCCGCAGTCACACTCGGCACGGCCGTCACGTCGCTCGGCACGATCGTCGTCGACGGCAAAGGCCTGACCGTCTACGAGTACGGCAGCGATGTCCAGGGCAGCGGGGCGTCCACCTGCACAGGTCAGTGCGCCAGGAACTGGCTGGCCGTACCAGGCGCCAAGTCCGAGCCAGCATTCCCAGGCATTACTGGCCAAGTGGGCATGATCACGGGCGTGGACGGTACGCCGCAGATGACTCTCAACGGCTGGCCGCTTTACTACTACGTCGGCGACACGGCGCCAGGACAAACCAGCGGCCAGAGCGTCGGCGACGCGTGGTGGGTGCTCTCGCCCGCAGGTGACCCGATCGGCAACTGACCTCAGCAGGTGGGCCCGGGCGTTGCTGGTAGTCAGCGATGTCCGGCCGTCCGATCGCGACGTTCGGTAGGCGGTCGGTAGGCGGTCGGGAGGCGGTACGGATTGAGCCATTGGCGGCCGATCAGGGGCAAAAACCGGTACAGATTGAGCCACTTCCGGAGGGGGCGGGCATCAATCGCGCGAAGCCCGCACCAGTAGTCTATGAAGATGGTGAAACCCGATCGTGAGTCCCTGCTGACCTGCCTGCGCGTCGAGCGCTGGGCCGATGCCCTTGCGGGGCATCCCTTCGACACGATGCTGGGGCTTGAGCGCTCTGCCGTTGCGGCTGCGACGCCGCTCACCGAGGCCGAGGTGGACGAGGCGCTCGTCGGCGTCCCGCGAATGTCCGAGTCGCTGCTCGCGGTTGAAGCGCCCGTTGACGCCGACCTGAACCGCCGCGGCAAGCTGGGATTAGCGGCGTACGAGGAGCGCTACGGCCGGGTCTTCGCCATTCGCGCCGATGGCCGCTCCGTCGAGCAGATCGTGGCTGAACTCGAGCGTCGGCTGGAGAACAGCCCCGCGGCGGAACTCGCCGAGGTCGCTGATCAGTTGCGTGGGATCGCGCTCGTGCGACTGCGCGAGCTGTACGCGGCAGAGTTCGCCGCGGCCTGAGCCACAGTCACATCACCGCCCACGGATCGCGCAGGGGCGGACTCCAAGGGGGTTGCGAGGATCGGGTGATGTTTGGTGCATTCGTTAACGTGTTAATGAATTCGCCGAGGACATACCGGGTAGAGGCGGTGTGGCGCGAGGGATTCACGCACGATTCGCACCCGATGCGCGGATCGCGGGAATACGCCTGGCACCACTGCGGTTGATGCGTGCAGGAGGTTCGCAATGTCCCTGGCGAACCTCCTTAATTTTTGCCCCCGGCAAGCCTCAGCGCAGGCACAGGAGCCGCGCCACCTGGAGGTTCCATGATCACCGTTGATGTCTGGTCCGATGTGGCGTGTCGCTGGTGTTACCTGGGCAAGCACCGCCTGGAAGCCGCAATTGAGGCATCGGGCGAGGATGTCGCCGTGGTGTGGCACAGCTTCCAGCTTGACCCCACGATTCCCCACGGCCAGCACACGCCGCACGGCGAGGCGCTCGCGAAGAAGTTCAACACCACCCCCGAGCGCATCACCGAGATGAACCAGCGGCTCATCGACCTGGGTGCCGCCGAGGGCCTCGAGTACCGCTTCGACAAGTACATGCAGGCGAATACGCGTGACGCCCATCGGGTGTTGCATCTGGCGCAGGACCACGGGCTTGGTAACGAGATGAAGGACCGCCTGATGCGCGGCCAGTTCACCGAGGGTGCCATTGTGGACGATGCCGACACGCTGGTCGCCATGGCCGTCGAGGTGGGGCTCGACGCCGACGAGGTGCGCGCCGTGCTCGCTTCCGACAAGTACGACGACGCGGTGCAGGCGGACATCGACGAGGCGGCCGCGCTGGGCGCCACCGGCGTGCCATTCTTCGTGTTCGACCGGAAGTTTGCCGTGTCGGGCGCGCAGCCTGTGCGCACGTTTGCGGACGCACTGCGTCGATCAGCAGAGGCGCGCTCGGCCGAGGCCGCTGCGACGTCCTAGGGCAGCCAGGGAAGGGGTGTCGTGGTGGGCGCCCCACTCACGGACGCGCCCTGGGCTCCCTGGCTTACGGTCCAGACGATGCGCGCAAAGAGGAGCCACGACACCGTCAGGGCTAGCGCGTTGAACGGCGCCGACGCTAACGTCTGAGTCTGGGTCACCACCCCATCGATGGTGGTGGACTCGCCGGAATATGCGAGAGTGAGGGTGCCAAAGAGCCAGGCGGCCCACCAGAGCCCGACGTAGCGTAGGGGGAAGCCCTGGGTCGCGTCCTTCATGTACCTATAGGGCGCCCAGAGGTTCCAGATGGGGATCACCCAGCCCCACCATGCCACCCACGGCCGATGCTTCACGTAGTAGCCGTCTGCCGCGGCGGCGCGAGCGGCGGTGGCCATCCACTGCGCCACGAGTAGCCAGGCGAGAACCCCAAGCAGGCCGACCCCTGCCGACGAGTCAAAGGGGAAGTTCGTCCCCGCTGTGTGGACGTATGGATTCCCCGTGGCCACCGCGACGCCGAGGACGATTGCCTGCGCCGTGATCAGGCCAGTCACCACCAGGATCGCGATGCCGAGGCCCCGTTGCGCGGGAACACCCAGCGTGGGTGTGCCCGGAACATGTGTGGGCTGAGCCGTCATGCTTGGAGCGTAGCGTTGGCGACCTTCCGCCGCCCGTCGCGAGGGCGACTATGAGGCGAGCGCCCCCGCGAACACCTGCCATGCGAGCAGCGTCTTCGCGACGAGGCTCAGCACGATGTAGGCGCGCTCCCCGCGCAGGTAGTCGGCCCACTTGCCCTTGGCCCGGTACTGCTTCCATTGCACGATGGCGAAGCCGTTGAAGAACACGAACAGCGACATGATGATGCCGTAGACGAAGCCTGGCGGTGTGGCATTGCTGGTGCTGCCAGGCCCGATGAGGTTGATCACGATGATGAGCCACGGGACGATGCCGACCATGCTGCCGAAGATGAAGGGCAGCAGGTCCCCGTCGCCCGGGGTGGTGTAGCGCTCCTGGAGCCATCCAAACAGGATCATGCTGGCGTTGACCGCGAACAGTCCGGCGAGCGCGGCGTAGTCCGATACGCCGTTGAGCTGCAGTATCAGGAAGATCATGATGGACGACGAGAGCGAGTACTCGACCCACCTGAACGTGTTGTGGTGCTGGCGCAGTCCCGCCGTGTAACGGGGGAACGCCGCAGGCGAGATCACCAGCAAATGGAAAAACGCGGACAGCGCCAGGAAGGCGGCCACCGCGTAGCCGATGTTGATGTTGATCAGCGTGACGGGCGCGCCGAACGCGTCGGAACCGGGAGCGCCGTTGAGGTACGTGGCGCGCACGGGGAGCGAGGCGTCGTTCGCGAGAAGCAGGATTGCCGCCATCGACGCGAGGTGAAGCAGGGCTGCTACCAGGTTGAATGGTCGGAGCTTGGCCAGGGCGGCATCCATGAGGTCTCCTCAGTCGTTCGTCGTTGAACGTGTCTCTTGACCGTACACAACCACGACGAGTTGCGCTGGATTCCCGACTAGGCAGGCAGGGCGCCGACCACGGCATCGGCCCGCTCGCCGCTCCTCGCGCGAGACCAGGCCACCTGCAGCCCGGCGACGCAAGCCGCGATGACGAGCAGCCCGATGACGCTGACCAGCCGGGTGCCCCACGCGAGCCCGCCGCGGGAGTGTTCGACGGCGACCCAGTCGGCGAACGAAGCCCCGAGCGGACGGGTGACCACGTAGGCGGCCCAGAAGCTCAGGGTCGCGGGCAGTCCGATGCGATAGCCGATGCCGGGTGCGGCGAACAGCACGGCGAACATGACTCCCGAGCCGAAGTAGCCAAGGTGGAACGTGACGGCGGTGAGATCGCCCAGGGCGGTGCCGAGCGCGAAGGTCGCGAGCACGGCGGCCCAGTAGAACAGTTCGCGTCGCTGGGTGAAGATCGAGTGAACCGACAGGTCGCCCTCGGTGCGACGCCAGAGCCAGAACACGGCAACGAGAACGACCGCGAATGTGGGCGTGGACACCGCATAGGGCACGGCCAGCACGATGTGCGTGACGTCGGCGACCATGGTGCCGAAGACTGCGACGGCGGTCACGAACAGCCAGTACCTCCACGGCACATAGCGGCGCGCGCGAATCTGGATGAAGAAGCATCCTGCAAAGAGGACGCCGGCGAGCAGCACCATCAGCACGGGGTTGTAGGTCTTCACGAGGAAGTCGGACGTGGTCTCGCCCACGCCGGTGGTGAGTACCTTAACGATCCAGAAGACGGCGGTGACTGCGGGGACTCGCAGGGCCGCGTTGAGGGTGGGGACGCGGGTGGGCAATGACTGGGGACTGTTCTTCACCCGGCGATTTTAAGCAGACGAATGAGGGTCGACGAGCCAGTCCAGCGTCAGCCCTGGCTGGGGGCGGGTGCGTAGCTTGCGGAAGCCGGGACCGGCTCGCCGGGGACGCTGGTGACGTCGCTTCTGACGTTGAATAGAGCGAGGGAACCTGCCACCAGTAAGACGTTGACAACCAAGGTGGCGATTGAAACCGCCATGGTCGCTTTCAGGAAGCCGCGGCGTGGCGCTCCGCTTCGAAGAAGCACGATGGCGGCAACCAGGCAGCCGATCGCCAGCACCGCCCCGAACAGCGGGATCACGAGCGACACGATCGATGCGGCCAAGAGTGCGGGTGCCGCCCATCCTCCCTCTTGCTTCTGTCCGGTGGGCGATGCTGATGAGGGCGGTGTTGACGCGGGTGGAATGGAAGCGGGGGCGGCGGATGAGGGAGTGGCGGAAGCGGCGATCTGCTCCACGGAACCCAGTTCGTGAAGCACGGCCTTTACCCGTTCGGTTGTCGGCTCGGCTTCGGCGCCGAGCCCATCAACCCCGAGCGCATCCGTCAGGTGCTCGCGCACGGAGGCGATCGTGTCGATGCGTTCCTGCTGGTCGACGGACGACAACGCCTGTTCAAGGTCGCTGAGGTACGCCGCGACCAAGGGGTGAGAGAGACCGGCGCTCGGCGTCTGGTTCATGGGGTGTCCTCCAGGATGGCGGAAACATCGTCGCTGAACGGTCTCCAGGTCTCGGCAAACGCGGCCAGGGCGGTGGTGCCGTGGTCGGTGAGTTGGTAGTAGCGGCGCGGTGGCCCCGATGTCGATTCCTGCCAGGTGCTCTCAACGAGGCCCTGCTTGCGCAGTCGCGACAGCAGCGGGTAGAGCGTGCCCTCGCTGGTGAGTAGGCGCGCGTCGGTCAGCTGCGAGGCCAATTCCAGTCCGTATGCCGGTCGCTGCCTCAGGCAGGCGAGCACGCAGTACTCCAGCACGCCCTTGCGCAACTGGGTGAGAACGGCGTCTGCGGAGCTGTCCATATCGCGAGCGTATCAGGTAGCGTGTGGTGCAAGGTACTGATGAGTGATCGTAACCGTTTGCGGGTCATCGAATCAGGCGGGCGCCAGGGTGGCGGTGCTTCCGCTGACCACGATGCGCTGGTCTGGACACACCGGTCCGTGGAGAAGCACCTCCTGGCCGGAGGCAAACCTGATCGTGACATCGCCCGGCGTGCAGCCGTAGTCGAGAACGGAGAGCCCACCCTGACCGGGGACGATGAGCTCCTCGTCACCGGTCAGCACCGTCACGTCGCCCGGGCCGGAGTTGTCGATGCTGAAGTCGCCCTTGTTGCCACACGCCGTCAGGGTTATGGCCAGGACAACGCCGACGAGGCTCCCCGCCGCGAGCCGCGTCCTGCTTTTCATCGCATCCCCCTGTCTGTGCCATGCCCAGCCAACCTGCTCTCGTTTGATAGTAATCGTCAGGCTGGCGCTGGCGCTGGCTCCGGGCACGGAGGTGGAATTGCGCCTAGTTGTCGCCGATGCCTCGCGGCGGAGACTGGCGACGGCATTCACATCCTCGACATCTGGGTGTGCCGTGGCGACGGCGAGCGCGGGCTTCGAGGTCTAGACGGCGTCCTTGGTGGCCGCAGTCCATTGACGGATCCACTCAGGGACGTCTAGCGAGTCGGGGAATCCGCCCACGAACTCGCCCATCTCGTCGTGCTCCACGCTGCCGCTGCTCTTCTTGAGGAACCGCACCCGTACCAGCGCGTGGGCGTAGACGGTGTCCTCGCGGCGGAACACCTGCTGGACGTAGAACCAGCGCTCGTCCATGCCGAGTATGCGGCTCTCCACGTCGAAGCGTTGGCCCAGCTTGAGCGACTTGCGATACGTGATCGTCTGCCCAGCCACCACAGGGAACCAACCCTTGCGCCTGAACTTGTCCCACCACCCGGACCGCATCATCAGGTCGATGCGCGCCAGGTCCATGATCGCGGGGTACTTGGAGTTGTTGACGTGGCCCAGCAGGTCCAGGTCGCTCAGCGTCACACGAAAGGGCGTGACGGCCGTGTCCCACATGGAGAGCCGGCTGCGGCGACTCGACAGGAAACGGAAGAAGATCAGGCGCAGGTACAGATTCATGTGTAGTGATTACCTCAGGACATGTCGCTGGCTATGAGTTTGTCAGGAGTCGACAGGGACCCTTGGATGCTACGCCCGCGCATGCACCAGGAGGGCGCATGCTCCAGGGTCGGCGCTCATGCCCACTCGCGGGGGTCGCGCGCCTCTGAGTCGGCGCTCATGCCCACTCGCGCTAGGAGGGAAGCTCCGCGCCGAACTCGGCGTCGACCAGACGTCGCCATTCGTCGTCGGCCAGCCCGGTGCGGTCCAGCAGGTCACGCCAGTCCTGCTGGGCGTGCTCGACGGCGTCCTGGAACATCGTCTGGTTGCCGCGCGCGGCGATCAGGATGGCGGCGTGGATGCGCTCCGGATCCACCTGGGCCGCGACCTTGAGCCGTTCCATAGTGCTGAGCATGCGGGGCGCGGCGGCGCCAAAGTCGGCGGCGAGACGCTCTGCGATGCGGGGGCTGGGGACGGCCATGATGGGCAGTCTGGCACGCCCGACGGGGGGTTCCGGACGGCGCGGTGAGAGGTCCGGACGCGCTGTCGGGGTTCTGGACGCGCTGTCGGGGTTCTGGACGCGCAGTCGGGGTTCTGGACGCGCAGTGGGGGACACGGTGCGACACGGTGTGCTACGTGACGGTTCGCTGCGCCCTGCGCCCTGCGCCACGCCGAAACATCGGCGCCCTCAATTTTGAATTACTCAAGATTGTGACATAATTGGCGTATGACCACATGGACGCAGGCGCCGCTCGACGCGGGCATCGCCGACGTCATTCGTGGCGCGGGCCTCAAGTTCACCACGCCGCGGGGTGCGGTGCTCAGGTCTCTCCGCGATCACCCGCACGCGAGCGCCGACGAAGTGTTGCGAAGCGTCACTGCGGAGCTCCCCAAGGCAAGCCTCCAGTCGGTCTACAACGCCCTGAGCGACTTTGTCGCCGCCGGGATTGTGCGCCGCTTCGAGCCTTCCGGGAAACCCGGACTCTATGAGTTGCGGGTGGCCGACAACCACCACCACCTCGTCTGCACGCACTGCGGCGCGGTGGTCGATGTCGACTGCGCGGTGGGGCACGCGCCGTGTCTGACGCCGTCGGATGATCACGGATTCGTGGTCCACACGGCGGAAGTCACGTACTGGGGGATGTGCGCCGCGTGCGCATCGGCCGCCGCTCCCGCCACTCCCACCACTCCTACCCAGGCCACCACTCCTACCCAGACCACCACGGGCTGAGGGGCCCGCAACCTCACCATTCCTTGGAAAGGAAGCCTCATGTCAGACAACGAGAACCCCGCAGCCCCGGTTGGCGAGAACCCCGCCGACGTCGACCAGGCCGTGACGCCCATCGACACTCCCGTCGATGAGCGCGAAGACGGCGAAACCCGTCCGCGTCCGAACGAGGAGGCCGGCTGCCCCGTGCTTCCCGACGCGCAGCCGCACCCGACGAGCGGATCCGCGAACGAGCGGTGGTGGCCCAACCAGCTGAACCTGTGCATCCTGAAGAAGAACCCTGCGGTCGGTAACCCCTTGGGCGAGGACTTCGACTACGCGTCCGCCTTCGAGAGCCTTGACCTCGAGGCAGTGAAGGCCGACATCGCCGCGACGCTCACCACGTCTCAGGATTGGTGGCCCGCCGACTTCGGTCACTACGGGCCGCTCATCGTCAGGATGGCGTGGCACGGCGCGGGCACGTACCGCGTCATGGACGGCCGTGGCGGCGCCGGTGCAGGCCAGCAGCGGTTCGCGCCGCTCAACAGCTGGCCAGACAACGTGGGCCTCGACAAGGCCAGGCGCCTCCTGTGGGACGTGAAGAAGAAGTACGGCCAGTCCATCTCGTGGGGCGACCTCATGGTTCTTGCGGGCAATGTCGCGCTCGAAAACATGGGGTTCAACACCTTTGGCTTTGGGGGCGGTCGCGCCGACGTCTGGGAGCCGGACGACGACGTCTACTGGGGTTCGGAGTCGACCTGGCTTGACGACAAGCGCTACTCAGCCGATCACGACCTGGAGCGCCCTCTCGCCGCGGTGCAGATGGGCCTGATCTACGTCAACCCCGAGGGCCCCAGCGGCAACCCGGATCCGCTCGCGTCTGCCCAAGACGTGCGCGAGACGTTCAAGCGGATGGCCATGAACGACGAGGAGACCGTTGCACTCATCGCCGGTGGTCACACGTTTGGGAAGACCCATGGCGCGGCACCCGACTCCAACCTGGAGGAGAACCCCGAGGCGGCCGGCCTGGAAATGCAGGGACTGGGCTGGAAGAACAACAACGGCACCGGCAAGGGCGACGACCAGATCACGAGCGGCCTTGAGGTGACGTGGACGTACCACCCGACCCGTTGGGACAACGAGTTCTTCCACATCCTGTACGCCTACGAATGGGAACTGTTTGACAGCCCCGCCGGTGCGCATCAGTGGCGCCCCATCAACGGTGGGGGTGCCGACATGGTGCCCATGGCGCACGATGCCAGCAAGCACCGTGAGCCCCGCATGCTCACGAGCGACCTTGCCCTGCGCTTCGACCCCGAATACGACAAGATCTCGCGTCGCTTTGCGGAGGATCCTGTCGCGTTCGGCGACGCGTTCGCTCGCGCGTGGTTCAAGCTCACACACCGTGACATGGGCCCCCTCGCGCGCTATCTCGGACCAGAGGTTCCGCAGGAGGAGCTCATCTGGCAGGACCCTGTTCCTGCTGTCGATCACGCGCTCATCGACGCCGCGGATGCGGCCGAGCTGAAGAGGCAGGTCCTCGATTCGGGCCTGACGGTTGCCGAGCTGGTGTCGACCACGTGGGCGGCGGCATCGACGTTCCGCGGCAGCGACAAGCGCGGCGGCGTCAACGGCGCCCGCATTCGCCTGGAGCCGCAGCGGAGCTGGCCGGTCAACAACCCCGAGCAACTCGCCAAGGTGCTCTCCGTGCTCGAGGGCATCAAGGCCTCGTTTGATGGCGCCCAGGTCAGCGGCGCTCAAGCGAGCGGCGCCCAGGCAGGCGGCAAGAAGGTGTCCCTCGCGGACCTGTTGGTGCTGGCGGGCAACGCGGGCGTCGAGAAGGCCGCGAAGGATGGCGGCTTCGATGTCGAGGTGCCCTTCCACCCCGGCCGCACCGATGCGACGCAGGAGCAGACCGACGTCGAGTCGTTCGACTACCTGGAGCCCGTCGCCGATGGGTTCCGCAACTACTACGGCCCGCTCGCCACGCTTCCGCAGGAGCACCAACTGGTGGACAAGGCCAACCTGCTCACCCTCAGTGCGCCGGAGATGACCGTGCTCGTTGGCGGACTGCGCGCGCTCGGTGCCAACTGGGACGGTGCGCCCTATGGCGTCCTCACCGACCGGCCAGGCGTGCTGAGCAACGACTTCTTCGTCTCGCTCCTGGAGCTCGGCAACACCTGGAAGCCGCTGGATCCAAGCTCGCAGGCGTTCGAGGGTCGCAAGGATGGCTCGGATGAGCTGGTGGGCCGGGGCACGCGTGTCGATCTGCTGTTCGGCTCGAATTCCGAGTTGCGCGCGCTCGCCGAGGTCTATGCGAGCGACGACGCCGCGGAGAAGTTCGTGCGCGACTTTGTCGCGGCCTGGGGCAAGGTCACCGAACTCGACAGGTTCGACCTGCGCTGATCGAGGGGTGCGCGCTCCCAGGCTTGGCCATGCTGGAGCGCGTACCTTCCGGGGCGCACGACGCCGGACCACGGATAGGCTCGATGGCATGCCCACACCTCACATTTCTGCCGCCGACGGCGACTTTGCTCCCGACATCCTGCTTCCCGGCGACCCCCGCCGCGCCACCCGCATCGCCGAGACGTTCCTGGACGATGCGCGGCTGGTGACCGAGGTGCGTGGAATCGTCGGCTATACGGGCACCTACCAGGGGCGGCCGATGTCGGTGATGGCAACCGGCATGGGGATGCCTTCCGCGACCATCTACGCGACCGAGCTCATTCGCTATTACGGCGTGAGGCGGCTGGTGCGCGTCGGCACCGTGGGCGGCATCCACCCCGACCTCGAGTTGGGTGACGTGGTCGCCGCTTCGGCCGCGCACACCGACTCGGACATGACCGCGCATCGTCTCCCTGGCGTGCACTATTCGCACGCGCCGTCGTTCGCGTTGCTGCGCGCCGCCGCGGACTTTGCCGACGAGGCAGGGGTGAGGCTGCGCGTGGGCCCGGTGCTGACGTCGGACGCCTTCTATCACCCCGACGCGACGCTCGTGCCGCGCCTGGCGGCCTACGGGACACTCGCGGTCGAGATGGAGGCCGCCGGGCTCTACGCGGTGGCGGCCGCTGAGGGCGTCGAGGCGCTCATGGTCGGCACGGTGTCGGACCACGTGGTGCGCGGCGACTCGCTGCCGTCCGAGGGCCGCGAGAAGACTTTTGCCGCGATGGTGTCGGTCGCGCTGGGGGCGCTGGGGGCGCTGGCTCGCTAGCCCCCGCGCTGACGGCTCCGGCAGGGTGGGCGTCGCCCACTTGCCATGCGAACAATTATGCGTACGATTGTGCGTACACCGCTGTCGAGGTGTGAGCGGTGACGAGAGGATCAGTCATGAAGACCGATACGCGCGACATGGTCAGTGCGACTGTGGCCGCCCGCGACTTCAGCCGCATCTCGAGCGAGGCCGCGCAGGGGCGAACGTTCGTCGTGGTGCGCAATAACGAACCCACGGTTGCCATCGTGCCCGTGTCCCAAATGGAGCGACTCGACCGGATCGATGAGCTCGAGGATGACATGCGCCTGTTGTCGGTGGCGCTCGCGAGAATGGGCACCGACGACGGGGTGCGGCACTCGCTCGACGACGTCGCCGCGGAGTTCGGCGTCGACCTCGACGACTGAGTAGCTTCGACAGGGCGGCTTCGATCGAGTCACGTCGGCGATGAACAAGGGGAGGGGTGCCCGCATGGCAAGGGTGGTGTTGACGCCTGGGGCCAAGGACGACGTCCGCGCGCTCGACGGCGCCGCACGCAAGTTGGTCCTCAAGGCCATGAAGAAGCTCGAGGATCACCCCGAATCGCGCGGTGCGCCACTCGGGAGCCGGACGGGCTCCAACCTCACGGGCTTCCGCAAGCTCGTGGTGGGCGACCGCCAGTACCGGATTGTCTACCGCGTGGAAACCGACGGCTCGGTGTGCGTGGTCTGGGTGGTGGGTAGCCGCGTCGACGCCGAGTGCTACGAGGAGGCCAAATTCCGAGTCGAGAAGTACGCGAAGGACCCTGGTCTCGCCGCGACGCTCACGCACCTGCTGGATGCGGCCTTCGAGGTCCCACAGCGCGACGTGTGATCTGGGCGGGTGCCGCCCCGCCCGGATTGGCCACGCTCCGGCCCCGCCTAGGGCCTGGGGCAGCCGCCCGGGATCCAACTCCAGTCGGTCATGCTCCCTCCCGCAACGATCTTGGCTATGGGGGCGCGGGAGATCTCGCCAATATCGGGATAGTACGTCTGGACCACCTCGAGGTCGGGGAACTTCTGCACTTGAGCAAGGGCCGCTGCTGCCCGATTTGCGTCGTTTGCCTCGGTGGCCTGCACGTACTCGTGCAACCAGGCGCACTCCCAATCGGTCGCGGAACTGATCAACACGCTTTCCTTGGGGAACGGAACGCCGACCTCCACTGTGTGACCGTCTTTGGGATCGGGGCGGAGAAGACCGATGATGTACTCGGTGTCGGTCTCGGAGATGTACCTGCCGCCCAGATCCCCTGCCGCAAGGTAGGCGATACTTGGCGCGGAGACCCCGGCGGGGTAGGGCTCGCCGAACAAGGACATCGCCGGGGCCTGCGTCGGAGCAACATCCGGGGGCGCTTGGTCCGTTTTGCTGGATTCAACCGTCGCCGACGCCGACGCCGACGGAGTTGCCGAGGCCGGAACCGCGGGGCTGGCGTCCCCCCCGAACGGCATGGCCATGGCTGCGAACGTCACGCCGCCGACCACGGCTAGCGCCACGAAGGAGGAGAGCACCACGCGGCCGGTGCGGTGGCGCGCGATGCGTTGTTCCACCTCGTCCCAGTCCGCATACAGCGCGGTCGTATCGAAGCCTCGACCGGTGACGGCCTGAAGATTCTGGAATGCGTCCCTTGCGTCGCTCATCGTCCACTCCCATCCCGCGTCTCGATCGCCACGGTCTCCAAGTCGTCCAAGTCGAGTCCCGGCAGCAACGCGCGCAGCTTCTCCTTCGCATCGGACAGGTAGCGCTTCACGGTTCCTGGCGTGAGGCCCAACGTGTCCGCCACGGCACCGACCGTGAGGTCGTCCATGAAGCGCAACACGATGCAGGCCCGCTCTCGCGGGGCAAGTGTCAGTAGCGCAGACTGCAGATCCAGCGCGGACCCGACGTCGCCTGCATGATCTGGGGCGGCAGGCAGGGCCCACACCCAGTCCTGCAGGTCACCACCGGTGCCCGAAATCAACGGCCGTACCGCGGCCCGACGCGAGCGATCGATGAACGCAGTCGCGATGGCCCTCTTCACGTAGACGTGCGCGGCGTCGAGCGAGGATGCGGTGCGGCCGCCCCGGAAGGCGCGCACCAGAGCGTCTTGAAGCAGATCCTCTGCGTCATACCGGTCGCCCGTGAGCGCGTACGCATAGCCGAAGAGCGCACGCCCGCGTTCGCGCATCAACTGATCGAGCAGGCTCCTCCACGCGCTCACTGCCTCGCCCCCCGATCGCTCATGTCAGCATAAACGCAGCGGCACGCGAAAAGGGTTGGGGTCGGACCACGAAGTCACAATCCGCGGATGCGATGGACGCAAGTTCACTTTCCCCGGCCCCTCATACGGCGAACCCTGGCGTGGCAGCTGCCTCGCCGTAGTTGCCCTTGCCAACCTTCCACTGCGAACTCAGGCCCAGTGCCACCTGAGACCCGCCGACCTCCTCGGCAAGAGTTGCCGTGATCGCGGCGATGTGGCCACATGAGATCCACCAGATCCGCAGCTGGCTGGTTTCACAGGAATGAGATGAGGAGGGCGACTGCTGCGCTGCCCATAATCGCGAACGCGGCCCACAGGCCCAACTTCGACCAGTTCCCACTGGCCTGTTTGCCCATGACATCGTGGCGGCTGGAGAGTCGCACGATGAGGTAGATCAGTGGGACGGCGACGATCCCGTTGAACACGGCAGTGAGTACGAGGGCCTTGACCGGGTCAAGGCCGATGAAGTTCACTCCAAAACCAACTAAGGTCCCGGCGATGATGACGAGGTAGAAGGTGCGGGCTTGGCTGAACCTGCGGGACAAACCCTCCCGTACCTTGAACGTTTCGGCAATCGCGTAGGCGGACGAACCGGCAAGGACCGGGATGCTCATCAGCCCGATTCCGATGACGCCCACAGCGAAGATGAGTTGGGCGAGGTAGCCGGAGTTGGGGAAGCTGTGCACTAGCGGGCGGAGCGCTTTGGCCGCGTCCGCGGCAGTGACAATATTGACAACACCGGCGGCGTTCAGCACTACAGCACCGACGAGGATGATGAACCAGGCCACCATGTTGGAGAAGAACATGCCAATGACGGTGTCTACCCGTAACCGTCTGAGGTAGCGGTTGCTGATCCTCGGTACTCCGCCGTTTTTCCCGACCCTTTTTTCCGCGATCTCATCCTCGACGGTGTTGCTGGTCTGCCAGAAGAACAGGTACGGGGAGATTGTGGTGCCAAAAATCGCCACGACAATGAACAGAAAGTTGTTGTTGAATTCGACATGCGGGATCGCTGTGTTCTGCAGCGCTTTTCCCCAGGGGACGGTGACGAGGAACGCCGTTCCGATGTAGGAGAACAGGGCCAGCGCGAGCCATTTGAGAATGCGGATGTAGACCTTGTACGACACCAGCACCTCAAGCAGCACGATCATCACTGAGAAGCCGATCGCCAGCGCGGGAAGAGGAACCCCCGGCGCCAGGAGTTTGGTGCTCGCCGCCATCGCACCGATATCGGAGCCGATATTGAAGGTGTTCGCCGCAACCACCAGAAGCACGATCGGGTAGAGCACCCACTTCGGATACCGCTCCCGCACGATCGCCGCTAACCCCTTGCCGGTCACCGCACCGATGCGCATGCACGCATCCTGAACTGCGACCATCAGAGGGAACGTAAATAGCATCGTCCACAGGGTCGTGAACCCAAACTGGGCGCCGGCTTGTGAGTAGGTGGCGATACCCGACGGGTCGTCGTCGGCCGCGCCTGTCACGAGGCCAGGCCCCAATATCCGCAGCAGACGCCCCACGCGTCTCACGCGAGGGCGGGCCTCTGGCGTCGCGCCGGAACCGCCAGCCGGGTTAGCGGACTTTGCGCGCGGCGCGGTCGTCACGGGCTCAGTGTAAGCACCTGGCCCGGGCGCTCGACGCTGGCGAGAGTATGGTCGGACGATTCCTTGGCATGAGCAGGAATCTCCGGAGATTTAGCCACGAAGGCTGTCTGGATCACAGCGGGTTTGGTGGAGGGTTTGATTCCCCGAAAGGATGGGAGTCATGCCGCTACCTAAGGAAGTGTCGGCTGCACTCCGCGATCGGATACCTCACCCCGATCGAGAGGGAAGACCTGTACTGAGGTGAGAACAGAGTCCAGCAGCCGAATCGGCCGTCAAGGAACGGGTGCGTCCGGTACTCGCGGCGACCCGCCTTGGACGCTTGTCATGGCAAGATGGGTTCCATGCCACGGCAATCCGGGTGGCACGACAATCCGCAGGACCGCAGTCGGCTTCGCCGCCGGGGAGCGGTGATGTGGTGTAGCGACGCCACTCGGACATGCCACGCCAGCCTTGTAGCGGTACGACAGCGGCATGACATGCGGCTTCGCCCCGGCCGGATCAGGGGCAGCGGGCGGCCCGTCGCCGGCATACGCGAGAGGCCGCAATGAAGAGCTTTAGTCGGATCCCACAGCACATTGGCGTGATTCCCGACGGCAATCGAAGGTGGGCTAAGCACAAGGGGCTGCGGAAGCAGGACGGATATGAATCCGGACTTCGCCCAGGACTCGAGCTGTACGAGATGTGCTTGGAGTTGGGAATCAAAGAGTTGACCCTGTACGGATTCACAGTTGACAACACAAAGCGCCCAACCGTGCAGATCAAGGCCTTTCAGAAGGCATGTGTTGACGCCGTTGAATACCTGGCGAACAAGGATGCGGACTTGCTGGTGATCGGGAACACTGAGTCGAAATTCTTCCCAAAGGCACTGCTGCCGTACACGGAGAGAACCAGATTTGGGCGCGGTGGCATCAAGGTCAACTTCTTGGTCAACTACGGCTGGAACTGGGACCTGAACTACTCCGCGCGGGACGGCGCCACCGCCTCAAGTGGCAACATCGTCGACGGCATGGCTTCCGCGGATATCTCGAGAATCGACTTGATCATTCGCTGGGGCGGCGGGCGAAGGCTGAGTGGATTCTTGCCCATCCAGTCGGTCTACGCGGATTTCTATGTGGTGGATGAGATGTGGCCCGACTACGACAGTGAGCAGTTCTATAGGGCTTTGGAATGGTATCAACGCCAAGACATCACGTTGGGCGGTTAGCTGGGCGCCTTCGCACCAAGGCCGAGTACCCGCCGGGATGGCGGACCCCGTCACCTTCGTGGGTCGCACCGAAGCCCCCGTAATCGCGCATCTCGCGCTCGCGCATGCGCAATTCGAAACGATCCACCCCTTCGCCGACGAGTGGCGACAGCGCGTCTGGGCGCGCAAGGGCGCCTCCGCCTGGCGGCTCGCCGAGATTCTCCACGCCCATCCCGTTGTCACCGACGAGGTAGTCCTGCGCGCGCTGGGGGTTTCGGCGCCGACGGCCCACGCGGCGATCGACGTGCTCGCCGACGCGGCGCGGACGGGTTAGGACTGCACGGCGCGCGCAGCTGGACGACGACTGGAGCGGCTCGCCCAAACGGGGTCACGAGTGCCCCGCGCTAGTGGGCGAGGAGTCTCGCCAGCATCCGGCCGAGCGCGGCCGTCTCGTCCGCATCGAGCACCGAGAACGACTCGCGCACCACCTTCTCTGTCACGGCGCTCCCCGCGACGAATACGCGCTCGCCCTCTGGCGTCAGCTCGGGGCGGATCGCGCGCCCCGCCCCGCTCACGCGTCGGATCAGGCCGCGGGCCTCGAGCCTCGCCGCGAGCGTGCCGAACGCTTGATCGGTCTGAAAGGTCAACACCGCGAGATCGTGCAGCGATGCGCCGGGGTGAGCATGCAGGTGCCGGAGCGCATCCCACTGCACGAGCGTCACCCCCAGCGGTTCCAGGGCCTCGGTCGCGGCGCGGTGATGCTTGACCTGCAAGCGCTTCACGGATAGCCCGATTTCGGGGAGAGACATCGCCATGGGCTCATCGTATCGCATCGAGTCCACTTGCTTATATAAACATGATGATATAGCGTGAAGTCATGAGCAACCCCATCTCTCTCACCATCGGCACCTCGTTTGGCGACGTGCCACTCAGCGCAGTCCTGTTCAACGCAGACGAGCGCGGCACAGGCCGACCAGTCGTCATCCTTCATGGCGGCGCGGGGCCGGCCTCGGTCACCGGCTTCGCGGATCTCCTCGCCGACGCCACGGGCACGCGCGTCATCGTGCCGACTCACCCTGGCTTTGGCGGCACCAGCCGCCCCGAGGCACTGACGACGGTGGTCGGACTGGCCGAGGTCTACGCCGGGCTTCTCGACGCGCTGGGGCTCGAGGACGCCACCGTGATCGGCAACTCCATCGGCGGATGGATCACGGCCGAGCTCGCGGTGCGAGGTTCGCAGCGCTTGGGCCGCATCGCACTCGTGGATTCGGTGGGGATCGAGGTCGCAGGCCACCCTGTGGCCTCCGGCCTTACGCCCGCTCAACTGACTCAACATGCCTGGTATGACCCGTCAAAGGCGCCAAGCGTTGACCCGGCGACTCTTCCTCCCGCCGTGGCGGAGGTCTTGGCGGGCAACCGCGCGACGCTCGCGTTGTATGGCGGATCGATGTCCGATGCCACACTGCTCGGGCGTCTGGCAGGCATCGCGGTTCCCGCCCTGGTGCTGTGGGGCGAGGCCGATCGCATCGCCGATGTCGACTATGGTCGTGCCTTCGCGGCGGCCATCCCCGGCGCGCGCTTTGACGTGCTTCCGCAAACAGGGCACGTGCCGCAAATGGAGACCCCGGATGTGTTGCTCGAGGCGCTCAGGGCGTTCGTCGGCGAGTAACTCCCGCTGTAGGCCCTGTGTGTGGCGTTTTTGCGGGTGTCGGTCGTCGCATACACAATCGAGCGGTGCAGACAATCCTGGTTCCTCCTCTGATGTGTTCCCCCTCTGTGTATGAGCCGATCATTGACACCGCCTGGAGCCGCGGTGCCGTCACCTTGGCCGACACTCGCAGCGACGACAGCATCTCCGCCATGGCCGCGCGGATATTGGACGATGCTCCTGGGCAGTTCGCGCTGCTGGGGGCGAGCATGGGAGGCTACGTCGCCCTCGAGGTAGTCCGTCAGGCACCGGATCGGGTTGCCGCGTTGGCGCTGGTGAGCACGACGGCGCGGGCCGACACCTCGGCGCAGGTGGCGTCGCGGGAAGGTCAGTCGCGGATGGTGGAGGCCGGAGGGTTCGACGCACTGGTCGACGCGGTATTCGGTGTGATCGTCGCGAAGCAGCACGAGAACGACGCGTCGCTGCTGGAGACCTGGCGGAGGGCCGCGCGCGCAGTGGGCGCCGACGCGTTCCTGCGGCAGCAACGCGCCGTCATCACTCGCGCCGATTCCCTCACGCTGTTACCCACGATCACCTGTCCGGTCGTCGTCATCCACGGCGCCGACGACCGACTCATACCGTTCGCCATGGGCGCGGAGATCGCGTCCGCCATTCCTGGCGCCGAGCTGGTGACGATCGCCGACGCCGGGCACTTCCTGTTCGCCGAGCAGCCAGGCGCGGTCGACGCAGCCGTCGGGGCGTTTCTTGATCGGGTTCATTCGCAACTTTGATCTGCCGGTTCTGCGCGATCGAACTGTTCGCCTCTGCCGCTCCGCGGTCGGGTGAGCCGCTCGCGGAGATCTAAGTCCCGGCCGCCGCGATGCGCTGGACGAGGTTGGTGGCCCAGGTCGTCGTTCCCCTCCCGGTTGCGGAGCCGCTGCTCAAGCGAGCGCACGCTTGGTGGGGCGTCGTCGTACGTCACCGTCAGAGTCCTTTCTGCACCAGTTTCCACTCGGCCGTGGTCAGCAGGCCCTCTGCCCGGGCCTGCTTCGCAGCCGCCAGCAGGCGTGTGCTCTCGACGAGGCCACGACACTCCAGGATGGCGTCCGCTACCGGCTGCGACGCCAAGCCTTCATAGAACACGGTGCGCCCGTCGCCCGTCACCTGGCTCAGCTCAATAGAGGGGGGAAGCGTGGGTCGAGCACGCCTGGGGACGGCGACCTTGATCTTCCGAGGGTTGACGTCGGCAAGCCCAAAGAGCGCGAGGACCGACTCGCCGTGGAGGTAGGCGCCTTCGCCCACCCGCAGGAGTGCCTCGGCGAACTGGTCGAACTCGGTGGGGCGCACGTCGGCGACCCTGTACAGCCCGTAGGCGACATTCTCCAGGCCGCCGCGCGCGGCAAGCTTGGGAAGCTCACCCGCGGGAACGCCAGCCTCGGCCGCGTCCCTCGTGGTGACATACCCGTAGTGGTCGAGCGCGATCTCGCGCACGACGTCTCGGTACTTGGTAGTTGAGGCCATGTCACAACTATACCGAAAACGGTAGTGTTGTGACAAGCGCATATCGTAGGGCAACGGGTTCGCGGTGCCACCCGAGCATGGTGCGCGTAAGACCACCATTGGTCACGATGGACGATGCTGTACGCATGAACCTCGAACGCAGCGAGGACCCTGCAGCGCTGTCGGCGCGTGTGGCTGACGCTGCGCGAGTCTCAAAGCCAGATATGCGCCGAGTCGCACGAGCCGCTGGCCCGCCAAGTGCCGGACCGCCATTGCGTCGCGTGTGTACACAACGTAAACTATGTACACATGAGCACCATTGGTCGCCGCATCAGTAGTCGCGAGTTCCGCGCCGAGTTCTCGGACGTTGTCGGACACGTGGCGTACGGTGGCGAGCGCGTGGCACTCACGCGGAACGGAAAGGTTGCGGCGGTGCTCATTAGCAAGCAAGACCTCGAAACCCTGGAGCGCCTGGAGATGGCGGCGGATGTCGAGGCATACCGCGCGGCCAAGGCGGCCGACGATGGTGGACGGGTGCAACTTGAGGAACTCGACCGAGAACTGGGGTAGTTCGTGTACCGCGTCGAGTTCACGACGGCGGCCGCGCGCCAATTGCGGAAGCTCCCTCGCGAGCACAGGGCTCGCATCCAGGCTCGCGTCCGCGAACTGGCGAGCAACCCTCGGCCAACGGGCGCCATCAAACTCGCCGGTGAGACCACTGCGTGGCGCACCCGGATCGGTGACTACCGCGTGATCTACGACATCTTCGACGACGTGCTGGTGGTGACAGTAGTCGCGGTGGGTCACAGGCGCGAGGTGTACCGCGCGTAGGCTCCGCTAGCGGATAGGCGGGCCCAACGGGAGAACCCAAGTCGCCAACCCGGCCTGTCGTTAATCCACCCGGTGTGCGCCAGGCGTCGCGTCGGGGGCGATGATCCAGACGCGTTGCACGATGGTGGCGTTGTGGGTGTTCGTGGGACATTCTGGTTTGGTGTATCGGCGGATAAGCCTCAGGGTGGCACCCGGTTGATTTATCGTTTTTGGCATCTGAACAGGTGGGCGTCGCGCTGGCGAGCCGCAAGTTCTGCACGGATCCTCGTTACTTCCACTCCTTGATACCGCCACCTTGCCCGTCATGTTCTGGCGCGCTGACCTTCACATGATCGCACCGTAGCCGCCAACCCCAACGTGTCCATCCCGGCGTGCGGTTCCGGACGCGGAGCGGCACACGGGTTTGAGCCGTGCGCATGTGCCCCTTCCGCCAGACGGACCTACCCGCGCACCGCCAACGGGAACCCGGTGTCGACTCCCTCTGCGTTGTCGGTCCAGGCCTGCTGGATCCAGAATCAGGGGGGGAGGGGTGTGGTGGCTGGTTTGCCGAAGTAGTAGCCCTGTCCGTGTTCCCATCCCTGGTCGCGCAGGATGTTGGCTTGCATCTGGGTTTCGATGCCTTCGGCGATTCCGGTCAGATGCAGGCCCTTGACCAGACCGTTCACGCCCTCAGCGAGGGCGTTGGCTTGGCTGTCGTCGGCGGTGAGGTCGTGGACGAAGCGCAGGTCGAGTTTGACTCCGGTCACCGGCAGGTCTCGTAGCACCGAGATGGAGGAGTATCCGGTGCCGAAGTCGTCGAGGTGGATGCCGATACCGAGTTCGCGTAAGGATGTCAGTGCGGTTCGGGCGGAGTCCACCAGGCTCAGGACGGCGGTCTCGGTGACCTCGATCACGATCCGAGCGGGGTCGACCCGGTGGGTCGCCAGAGTGTCCCGCACGGTTGTGAGCCAGTCGGGCGCAGCCAGCTGGACGGCCGAAACGTTGACGCTGATCGGACCGGGTAGGTCCGGATGTTCGGCTAGCATCGCGCAGACCTGGTCCAGGACTTGGGCGCCGATGGCGGTGATCAGCCCGGTGTCCTCGGCGATCTCGAGGAACTCACCGGGGCTGAGCAGCCCGCGGTTGGGGTGCGCCCAACGTACAAGTGCCTCGTGTCCGACCACGTGGGCGTCGGCCAGGGCCACGATGGGTTGGTAAAACACCACGAACTGACTGGCGGTGATCGCCTCACGCAACTGGTCCTCTATGTTGAGACGGGCCAGAGCCTGGGCGTGCATCGTGTCGTCGAAGAAGTGCCAGCGCGCCCGCCCCGTGGTCTTGGCTTGGGACAGTGCGGAGTCGGCGTCGCGTAGCAGGCTCTCGGGTGTCGACGTCGAGGTCGAGGTGGCGATACCGATGGACGCGGTCGGCACGATCCGGTGGCCTCGCACCTGCAGATCGACGCCGATCGAGGCAGACACCCGCTCGGCGCAACGTTCCACCTCCAGGACATCCTGGAGGCCCTGGAGGCCCTGGAGGCCCTGGAGGCCCTGGACCACGATGACGAACTCGTCGCCCCCAAAACGTCCAACACGGTCCCCTGGGCGCAGGGCGGCCACGATCCGCTCCGCCACCGCGGCCAACACCTCGTCGCCGGCCGCGTGCCCCAGCGAGTCGTTGACGACCTTGAAGTTGTCCAGGTCCACGAACAGTGCCCCCACCGAATGCCCCCGCCGCTTGGCGGCGCGCAGATCAACCGCCAGGATGTCCAGGATCCAGGCCCGGTTGTGTAACCCGGTCAGCGAGTCGTGGAAGGCCTGGTAAGCCAAAGCCTCCTGAGCCTCGTGCTCCGCAGTGATGTCTTCCACCTGCATCATGAGCATGTTCGCCTCGCCGTCTCCGTCCCTGAGTAGCACCGTCACTCGACGCACCCAAACGGTGGCGCCGTCGGCCCGCACCAGGCGTACCGTTGTGGCGCTCTTGTTGATCGATCCGGCGATAACCCGGGTCCGGTCCAGAAGTGCCACCTCGAGGTCGTCGGGGTGGACGGTGTCCTGCAGCCGGTGTGCCAGGAAGTACGCCTCGTCATACCCAAGGAGGTCGCACAATGCGCTGTTGACAACACGGATAGAACCGTCCAGGCCAGCCAAGACGATACCAATCGAAGCAGAACCCATCACCGTACGGACCAGATCCTCCGCCGCAACCAGACTCCGGGCGGTCTCGGCCGCACGATTCTGCTCGGTTACGTCACGGGCTGCGGCGAAGACACCCAGCACTTTGCCGCCGGCGTCGCGATACACCGACGCGTTGTACAACACCTCGGTCAACGTCCCGTCCCGGTGACGCATCGTCAACGGGTAGTCCACCGCCATGCCCTGCTCAAAAACCAACTGGTAAATCGCGTTGGCCTTGACCGGCTCGGTGAAACACTCCGAGAACGCGGTCCCGATCAGTTCGACCCTAGGAATGCCGGTGACCTTGACAGTGGCCTCGTTGGCATCGGTGATCATCCCCTCCGGACTGATCGCCACCAACGAGTCCAGACTCGATTCAATCATCGAGCGGGCCGACTGAAACGCCTGCCTCGCTTCGGTTACGTCACGGGCTGCGGCGAAGACACCCAGCACTTTGCCGCCGACGTCGCGATACACCGACGCGTTGTACAACACCTCGGTCAACGTCCCGTCCCGGTGACGCATCGTCAACGGGTAGTCCACCGCCATCCCCCGCTCAAAAACCAACTGGTAAATCGCGTTGGCCTTGACCGGCTCGGTGAAACACTCCGAGAACGCGGTCCCGATCAGTTCGTCCCTAGGAATGCCGGTGACCTTGACAGTGGCCTCGTTGGCATCGGTGATCATCCCCTCCGGACTGATCGCCACCAACGAGTCCAGACTCGATTCAATCATCGAGCGGGCCGACTCAAACGCCTGCCTGTTCAGCTGTGCGGTCGCCGTGGCTAGGGAGCGGTCATTCTGTCGTTTCTCCAAGATGGTGGCGACCATGTGGCCGATGTTGACGAGAAACGGTTGGTACGCCTCAAACTTCGCCTCGTCGTCTATGACCAGTTGCAGGCAGCCGAATGCTTGACGTGGTGTACGCATGGCGACTAGTTGGATGTCCGGCCGATCCTCCGGCACACACAGCGGGGTCGAAGCCGACGGGCCTGCTGCCTTCGGACAGTGCAGATCCAGTTTTGCGATGGTTGCCTGGTCGGCAGAGGGGAACTCCCCGTTCAGACACATGAACGTGTTGGTGACGCCCGGGACTTCTCTCAGGGAAGACTGTAGGAACTCGGCCATCCCCTTCACACTGGGTAGGGCGTCGAGCGTCTGAACCGCGACGAGCAACTTGCCGAGAACCTCTGCAGCAAACCGAGTATCAGACATCTAGGGGCCGCTGGCGTGTCGCCAATTTTCCCAGGAAAACTTCCGCTTCGACGTAGTAGGGATTCCTGACCACTTGCCCGTGCACGATCATCATCGGGTGCACGCTCAAGATGTCGTAGAGTGTCGCCCCGTCGAAACGTTGCGCGTCATACTGGCACACCACAGTGATCGGCACAGTGCGCACGAGCACGTTGATGCGACACTCATACTCCGCTAGATTCTCCGACCCGGGATGGCCCCGTTGGACCCAGGTCATCTCTCCGGAAGCACGGGCGCCGGCGTAGCCTTCCCGGAGGCTGCGATTGTGCAACTCCCGCACGGTTTCGATCATGCGATCGACCTTGAAGGTGCCGTCAGGGCAGTACGCCTCCTCTGCGGCGACGACGCTGTATTGTCGGCCATCGAGCTCATCGGGCAGGGTCACACCGTGTTCGCGCATCCACTGTTTCAGGCCGTCGGGCGACATCGTGTCGACGAAATAGCCGACCTGCTCGTTCGCATCCAAGCCGCTCTGGACGTACTTCGACATCACCCACCGACGCTCCTCCTCGTCGTTGAAGATGAAGCAAATATGCGTTCCCCTGGGGTGCAACTCCTCGTCGAACCCGAGCGAAATCATCGGGCGACTCTCGCCACCGGCCTCCAGCATGCCCATCCCGGCCTCCTCGGGCAACCAATCATGAGCCAGCACGTGCTACATAGTGACTCTACTACCGGCCTGGGTTATCCAGCCAGGCAACCCGGCTTGTCGTCAATCCACACCTAAAGGGGCGCAGCGGCACACCCTTGTGCGCATTGGTCGCTATCGCGAGAAGAGTGCTGCACAGCGGCACTCCCAACGAAGCAGTTCATCAATACACTTCGGAGTGCGGCAGCCACATTTGTTAGTGTTGAGTAATGGCACGTGTATTTGACGTTGGCGGTTGGCCCGTTCGAAGGCTCGAACATGCGCGTCGTCGAATCGGTGACCTGAAGAATTCATTAGCGAGTTACACCGCATCCAATCCGCTCGGGACGGCACCCATCGAAGTTGGCGCTGGCGATGAGGCGGCCATCCATTCCACCAAGTGGCAACCGCCCGACGCGGCGGAGTTCGCGATCTTGATCGGCGAGGCGGCGCACTCATTGAGAAGTGCTCTCGACTCAACCATCTGGGACATCGTCAGGCAATCGAACAGTGGCGACATCGGCGAGTTTGAACACCTCCTGATGTTCCCCATCACGAGGAGAGACTCGAAGAGAGCGTGGCCCGCGAGCGCTGGCGACAAACTCAAGGGCGCGCCGCCCGCTCTCATCGATCGAGCCGGGCAACTCCAACCGTCGAAGGACCGCTCGGGCTACGCTCTTTCGATGCTGGAAGTGCTACAAGAGATCAACAACGCCGACAAGCACCGACTTCCTCTGGCGGCGACCGTGACTGCTACGGCTAACTTGGGCGCCGAGTTGCGCTTCAACTCGCTCGTAGAAGGTCGCGAGGTGTCCATGGATTGGATGCACGAGGGTCTTCGTCCGTTCGACGGTGAGCCGGAGTCCGGCCGCTTGCTATATGAGGTGCGGGTGCCCGAGTTTGTTGAGTACGCGAAGATCAACGTGGGCGTTGACCTCCAGTTAGCGATGGAGATTCCTGGCAGCGAGAAATTCCCAGTTTCTGAATTGCCGCGGCGCTATGACTTCGTGAGCAGTGCAGTGTCGTACCTCTACACCGGAAGTCGTGTGCATCGCGACTATCTACGGAGCCCCAAGGCTTACAAGCCGTCCTTTTCCATGGATCCATGGGACAAGGGGGAGGGCCCCGAGGACGGCCAGCCCGACGCTTGACTTGAAGCCCTCGAACCGTGGTGTCCGCGCCGTAGCCGCGCACTTCCCTTGAATCTGCAACATAACTCGGGGGCTTCTTGATCGGCGTCCGTTGTGGGTGCATACTGGATCTGCGCCGGGTACCGGACCGAAAAGGACTACCACCAAACGCCTCAGATGCGGGTCCCACACACATACAGCGCCATCGAACGAAGACCGGTTGAGACTTCTGCTCTCGGTCTTCGCGCTCCCAAAAGTTCCTAGACCCATAGGCAGTGGTCAGTCCTCTGTCCTTTCGGTCTGTGGAGTGCTGGTCGTGTTCCCGAATGAGTCGAACCGCGCTGGGTGGTTCCTGTCGCTGTACCCGTCTGCGGGTGAGGGTGGCGGGTGTTTCCGTGGGAGCGCCCCGCGCCGGGACTCGTCCACGTACGTGGCGAAGGGCAACGCGGTTGACCCGGTGCGGGCGGCTCAAGAGGCGGGTAGGCGTGCACGTGGCAGGCTTCGCCGCTACTGCTCCACGAATCGTCTGAACCGTTTGGGAACACTCACGTACGCGGGTGAGGGGTGTCACGACGTCGAGCAAGTGCGCTTGGATGTCGCGGACTTCTTCCGCAACCTTCGTACCGGTCTTGGTAGTGGAGCGTTGCCGTATGCGTGGGTGCCTGAGTGGCACAAGAGCCACGGTCTGCACCTGCATTTCGCGGTAGGCCGGTATGTCGCTCGGGGTCTGATCGATGAGGCGTGGGGTCGCGGTTTCGTCCACATCAAGCTTCTCGGGGACATGGGCCACGGGGCGACTTCTTTGGATGAGGCGCGAAGAGCTGCGGGCTACCTGTCCAAGTACGTGGCCAAGACCTTCACCGAAACCGACGCCCGCGTGCTGGGCCGTCACCGTTACGACCTGGCCCAGGGCTTCCAACCTGCGAAGGTCTCGCTCTATGCAAAGTCTCGCGATGGGCTGATCGACCTAGCGTCGCAGACGCTTGAGTCGCCCCCTACCTACGTGTGGACCTCGGACGAGACCCCGGACTGGCAAGGCGCGCCGGCGGTGTGGGCACAGTGGCCGGTGAGCCGTGACTGACAAGGTGACCGCGCACGGTTTCACAACTGCCCAAGTGAGTGCGTGGGTGGACTCTACCTGCGCTGCTCAAGGGGTGCCGGTGGTGGTCACTGACTTGGGAGTGCTGGCCCGTGTTGGCGTGCTGATAGGCGGGACGCGCCGCAAGCCGCCAGGCGGGCGCGACCGCCTACAGCCGCCACTGGGGAGCGACCCTTTCCGGGTCGAGACCTGCCCTGCCTCGGTGGACGACCGGCAAGATCACAATATGGTCGAGTACAGCCTTCACGATCGCCGCTTGGCGGGATAGGTTCAGGCCCTCCCACTGCTCGCGCAATGCCTCGCCCTGGCCCAGGTAGTTCTCGATCGCATCGTGTTCGGTGAGCCGAGTGAGTGTGCGACGGTTTGCCTGCACCCGAGCCTCGAGCCGGTCCCGCGCCAACTTCCACTCTTCAGTAGACATTGCGCGGTCCGCCCACAATTTCATGAGGTCCTCCATTTGGGCTGTGTCGGCGACGATCGCGTCACCAATGGCAGCAACCTCGGACCGTTCTGCGGTGCTCACCATCGCATCGACCAGGTGTGGTGAATCCAGACGGATGAGCACGGCGTGCGCGATAAACGCTTCGAGTTTGGCCGCATAGATGTACGTGCCTCCGCACCCCCGGAGTTCGGCGCCCTTCATGCACGCGTAGCCCCGCACGCCGCTCTTCGGCGCCGAGTACAACGTCCCCCCGCACTTGCTGCACTTGAGCAAGCCCGACAGGAGATACCGACGCGGGGCTCGGTGCGTGCCCCGCGATGGGTCCGTGAGGAGGAGTCGGAGTCGCTCACCTTGCTCAGGGGTGATGATGGGCTCCCAAGTGGCCTTGGCGACGATCTGGCCGTGGTGCGTGCGCATGCCCCAGTAGCGAGGAGCGAGTAGCAGCGCGCGTAACTTTGAGGGGGTCCACTGGTTGCCCTTGGCCGTATGGGCGCCCGAGGCGTCGAGCCAGCGGACGACCGACTGTAGCGATTCGCCAGCGAGCACGCGTTCGGCGGCTTCGTGAAAGTAAGCGACTTCGGCAGGTTCGTGCGTCACGAAGTCGCTTCGGAAACCGTAGGGCCGGGGCCCACCGGACTTCGGCTTGCCCGCTTCTGCCGTCTCCACCGCCTTCCTTTTCAGGCGGCGGCGCTTGCTGTCGGATTCATTCGCCGCCATAGCGGCCATCAACCGGGCCATAAAAAGGCCGTCGCCCTTGCCCAAGTCGTAGTCGCCGTGGAGCGTCACCACGTCACTCACATTTGCGCGCGTGCAGGTCGCCACAAACTGCTCTAACTCGATGGGGCGACGGTGCAATCGGTCCATGTGCCACACGATCACCGCGTCGCGCAGACCGTCTTCAATGTCTCGGAGCATCCGCTCATACGCTGGGCGAGCCTTCCCTGAGTATGCGGAGACGTCGTCGTCCACGTACTCATCTGCGACAGTCCAACCGCGCCGCTCCGCCTCCGCTCGACAGTCCTCAAGTTGGCGCGTGACGGCCAACTCATCGCCTGATCGGTCTTGGGAAATTCGAGCGTAAAGGGCAACTGCACCACGAAGTGTCATGAGGTCATATTAACGACATACGGGGAACCCGGCCTGCGTGTACCCACCAACCCCACAGTGCGCCAAGAAGTCGCTTCCGAGTCTTCAAGCCTGACCGCCGTGAGGGAGCGGCTTCTTGGCGCACACCCAAGTTGACCTAGCAGCGAAACAAGGCTCAAGCGTCGGCCGGGCAAGTCCCCACGCGGGCTCGCGCCAGTCGAGGCACCGCGTGGAGCGGCTGGATCAGGCGGCTGAGGTCTCGCGCGCTATCGCGGCGAGGAACGCGTCGATGTCGTCCTCTGAGGTGTCGAAGCTGCACATCCAGCGCACCTCGTTCTTGGCGGCGTCCCAGTCGTAGAACGCGAACACGGCGCGCAGGCGATCCGCCACGCCGTCGGGCAGGGTGGCGAAGACGCCGTTCGCCTGCGTGGGCTGCGTGAGGGTCACGCCCTTGATTGACCCGTCGGCGAGCCCCTCCTCGACACCGGCGCGCAAGCGCTGGGCCATCGCATTGGAGTGCGTGGCGTTGCGCAACCACAGGTCGCCCTCGAGCAGGGCGAGCAACTGAGCCGAGACGAAGCGCATCTTCGACGCCAGTTGCATGTCCAACTTGCGAAGGTACGTCAGGCCCTCCGATGCCTGGGGGCCCAGCACCACGATTGCCTCGCCGAGCATCGCCCCGTTCTTGGTGCCGCCATAGCTCAGCACATCCACGCCCGCGTCGCGCGTGAAGGCGCGAAGCGGCACTCCGAGCGAAGCCGCGGCATTGGAGATGCGCGCACCGTCCATGTGGAGGCGCATCCCCAGGCCGTGGGCGTGATCGGCGATCGCCGCGATCTCGTCGACGGTATACACGGTGCCGAGCTCGGTCGATTGCGTGATCGACACCACCAGCGGCTGCGCGCGATGCTCATTCCCCCAGCCCCAAGCCTCGCGGTCGATGAGTTCGGGAGTGAGCTTGCCGTCGTCCGTGGGGACGGCGAGCAGCTTGAGGCCGCCCACCTTCTCGGGCGCGCCGCCCTCGTCGGCGTTGATGTGCGCGGTGGTGGCCGTTACCACGGCGCCCCAGCGGGGGAGCATCGACTGCAGGCCGACGACGTTCGCGCCGGTGCCGTTGAACATCGGATACGCCTCGACGCCCGCGCCGAAGTGGTGGGCCATCACCTCTTGAAGGCGCGCGGTGTAGGCGTCTCCGCCGTACGCGCTCTGGTGGCCGCCGTTGGCGGCGACGATTGCGGCGAGCACCTCTGGGTGGATGCCGGAGTAATTGTCGGAGGCGAAGCCGCGCTTGGCGGGGTCATGAATGGTGGTCATGGTTGTCTAGTCTCCCAGGTCAAGGGGGCGCTGATGTCGGGGGCGGCGAAGCGCTGCGCACACCGCCCAGGTGGGATAGACACCTTGAAAACCTATCCTTGAATAACACGACATCCTATTTAAGGAGGTAGTAATATCCTTAAATATGGAGAGGTCATCTTCAGGGATCAAGGGCTGGCCAGCGCTCGACTACGAGCCTCGCCGGTGGATTCCACGCGCCGACGGAGTCTCGCGCAGAGCCGTCCTTGCGCACTCGGGACCGTATCGCGCCGCGATCACGCCGCGCATCACGGGCGCAACCGTTTCGCTGCCCAGCGCGGTCCAGGCGCTCGCGGAAGAGGCCTCCGCGCAGCTAGCGCGCGTCGATGCCACGTTGAGGACGTCAGGCATCGGCCCCTTGCCCGCGGTGCTGCTGCGCACCGAGTCCGCGTCGTCTTCGCAGATCGAGCGGCTGACGGCCTCCGCAAAGTCGCTCGCCGAGGCGGAAATCGGTGAACACCCTGGTGCGAATGCGCTGTTGGTCCTGGCGAACGTGCAAGCCATGGAGCGGGCGCTCGACTTCAACGGGGCCATCACCCTGGAATCGATCCTCGCCGTGCACGCCGCATTGATCGAGCCCGATCCACGCCACTCGCCGGGCCTGCGCGACGAACAGGTGTGGGTGGGAGGTGCCGTCGTGGGCCCGCACCGTGCCGACTTCGTGCCTCCGCACCACGACCGAGTACCCGCCGCGATGGCGGACCTCGTCGCCTTTGTGGGTCGCACGGACATTCCCGTGATCGCCCATCTTGCGCTCGCGCACGCGCAGTTCGAGACCATCCACCCCTTCGCCGACGGCAACGGCCGCACGGGGCGCGCGCTGCTACACATGATGCTCAGAGAGTCGGGTCTCACGCGCGGCTCCACCATCCCCGTCTCGGCGGGGTTGCTCCACGAGACCGATGCGTACTTCGCGGCGCTCACCGCGTATCGCGAGGGCAACATTGAGCCCATCATCGAACGCGTCGCATACGCCGCCATCTTCGCCTCAGCCCGCACGCTCGACCTCAACGACCGCCTGCAGGCGCTCGCCGACGACTGGAGACAGCGGGTCCGCGCGCGCAAGGGCGCCTCCGCCTGGCGTCTCGCGGAGATACTTCCAGCACACCCTGTGGTCACCTACGAGGTGGTTCAAGGCGCGCTGGGGGTTTCGGCGCCGACGGCCTACGCGGCGATCGACGCGCTCGCCGAAGCGGGCGTACTGGTCCCGCGAAGCGCCAACAAGCGCAACCGGGTGTGGGACGCGGTAGAGGTGCTCACGGCGCTCGACGAGTTCGCGGAAGAGGCCCGTAGGGGTTAGGGCGGCGTTGCTAAGCCGGGTTGTCGCCAATCCACCAGGCAGATGTGGCGCTGGTGACCACTTTTCGAGGCTCAGTGCACCTCAGTCGGCGCTCACGCCCACTCGCGGGGCGCGGCGAGGTCGTGAACCCGGCTTGCGTGTATCCACACCCAAGGCGACCGAGCAGCGCAACAAAGCCCAAGCGTCGGCCGGGCAAGTCCCCACCAAGCGCGGGAGGTCAGTCGGGGACGCGCGGGATCAGAGGCTCGGTGTCGTGCTGCCAGGCGGGGTCGTCGTCGCCCACGTCCTCGCGCGGTTGACCGTGCATGAACAGGCTCGCCCTCTCGACGGCCTGGATGCTCCCGGTGAAAAGCCCTGCATCACTCACGTGCTCGGGCACGGGGGTCTTCTTTGCGCGCGGCTTGGGTCGCGCGGGCTCGGCGTCGGCCCCATCAGAGGCGTCGGCCATCAGGATGCGTTGTGCGGGCGCGGCGTCGGGCGACTCGGACTGGATCCACAGCAGCATCGCCTCACGCACGTAGCAGCGCAGGTCCCACAGGCTGGGTGCGTCCTTCGCGGTCGCCAAGATGCGCACGTGCACGTAGCCCTTGGTCGCGTCGGTGACCTGTAGCACGCAGGTGCGGCCGTCATACAGGGGGGTCTCCGCGAGCACCACCTTCAGGTGCTCGCGCATGCGCTGGGGCGAGACGCGCCAGTCGAGGTCGAACTCCACCGCGCCGAGCAGCTCGGAGCCCTCACGCGTCCAGTTTTGGTACGGCGTGGAGGTGAAGTAGGTGCAGGGCAGCACCAGGCGGCGGTCGTCCCACAGGCGCAGCACCACGTAGCTCAGGGTGATCTCCTCGACCCTGCCCCATTCGTTCTCGGCGACAATGACGTCGTCCACGCGCAGCGCGTTGCTGAAAACTAGCTGAATACCAGCGAACATGTTGGCAAGTACCGATTGCGCCGCGAGGCCCGCGACCACCGAGATGATCCCCGCCGACGCGAGGATGCTCGCGCCGAGCGCGCGCACGGCGTTGAACGTAAACAGCGCCGCGCCGATCGCGATGACGATGACGAGGGCGGTCATCACGCGGCGCATGATCATGGTCTGGGTGCGCAGGCGACGCACGGCGATGTTGTGGGGGATGTCGATGCGGTGGCGGCCGAGCGCGAGGTCGGCGACGTAGCTCACCAGGGCGACGAGCAACCACGCGACGATCGCGATGGCGCCGATGGTGAACAGGTGCGACGCGGTCGGCCACCAGTCCTTCGCCTTGAGCGTGGGCGCCGAACCCACCCACAGTCCCATCCAGAGCAGCAGCGTCCAGAAGGGGCGCCGCGCCGATGCCACGAGGTTGCGCGCCCAGGCGAGCCGGCGTCCGGCGAGGTGCAACGCCAGGTGGACGACGAGCGCGACAAGGACGGCGGATCCGACACCAATTCCTGTCGTCTTCGCCAAGTCCAGCCAGTTGTCGATCATCGTTCTCCTTGGTGGTGTTTGCTACCCACGATCCTCAACGGATGGTGTTGCAGGGTTGTGACCGGCGGGTGGGGGCTTGCGCGTGGGTCCTGCCGAAGCGCCTCGGCTCCGGGCAAGCAAAAGGGGGAGGATGACCCGAAGGTCTTCCTCCCCCTCTGCGGGTTGAGCTCAGGTGAAGCTGGCTAGCTCAGGTGGAACAGTGGTCCCGTGATGGTGAGGCCCAGGTTCGCGTTCGTGACGGCGAACAGGAGGAACAGTGCGAGCGCGCCGCCCATGAGGCCGATGTTCTTGTTGAAGTTGGTCCGGTCCATCTGCTTGGCCTGAGCGTCGCTCACCTTCCAGTACGCGTGCATGAAGAAGCTGACAGGGATGAGGGTCGCGAAGACCAGTAGCGCACCGAGATCGCCGTAGATGCCCAACAGCACCATGATCGCTCCGAGGCCCATGGTGACGCCCGATGCGATGACGCCTGCCTTGCCACCGGGTGCGCCCTTGAACTTTGCGTACCCGGCCATCGCGGCGGCGTTTGTCATGTGCCCCATGGCACTGAGCAGGAAGATCAGGGCGAAGAGGATGCGGGCAATCAGGAATACGGCGTTCATGGAGATCCTTTGAGAAGTTGACAAGTCCACCAAATGTAGGAGGGCTTTGTTGCCATGTCAACCACATAGTCGCGCGTCCTATTCCAAAGGGGTCGAACGCATCCAGAGACGCGAAAAGGGGCCGAGCGCGCCGAGCGCAACTAAGGTTGCCAAGAGAGGGTGAAGGGCGGCTCTCGCAAGCTCATTGGGGGATCCATGACGAGGCTCTTCGCACTTCTTGTGGCGGTCGCGGTGTGCGTTTCCGGGTGCTCTGGAAGCACCGGGTGCGCGCGCGGTAGCGCGACTGTCGAGGGTGCGGTGCGGACCTTCCTGGTCGCCGTTCAGAATGGCGACAGGCCCACGGCGGAGTCCGAACTCCTCTACAACATGGAGTTGTCCGATCAGGAACTCGAGCAACTTCGGCAGGGCCTCGCAGGCGTCGATATTGGCTCGGTGTTCGTGAGCGTGTCGAGTGCGGTTCCTTCGACGTATCAGGTCTCGGTCACAAGGCAGGATGGCACTCTCGTTGGCCGCTACTCCGTATACGAGATGACCGAGCAGGCTCCGGGGTGCTTCGGTATGTACGAAGGACACGCCAGTGCCCCAGATCCGGGAGCAATCGTGACGCCGTCAGCCGCGTCGACGATACGTCCCTGAGTATTTGGCCCCCGCGAGAAGGTCGCCATGGATTACTTGGCCGTCGTCCTGCGTTGCCGAGACTATGACCTCACACATCACACTCAGCAATGGCACCACCATCCCCCAACTCGGATTCGGCACGTTCAAGATCGCTCCCGAGGATGCGGTCGAGACCGTGAGCACTGCACTCGACGTGGGCTTCCGGCACATCGACACGGCGCAGGGCTACCAGAACGAAGCCGAGGTGGGCGAGGCGATCGCGAACTCCGGACTCGCGCGCGAGGAGGTCTACGTCACCAGCAAGCTCGGCAACTACGTGCATCCTCGCGACGACTTGCTGCGCTCGTTCGACGAGACGCTCGAGAAGTTGCGCCTGGACAAGCTTGACCTGTTCCTCATGCACTGGCCCTTGCCCACGCGGTACGACGGTGACTTTGTCTCGACCTGGAAGGTGATGCTCGAGTTGGTCGAGGACGGCCGGTTGACCTCCGCAGGGGTGTCCAACTTTGAGCCGGCGCACCTGGCGAAGATCATCGACGCGACCGGTGTCACCCCCGTGGTGAACCAAATCGAGTTGCATCCCTACTTCCACAACGACGACGCGCGTCGCGCGTCCCAGTCGCACGGCATTGCGGTCGAGGCGTGGGGCCCGCTTGCGAAGGGAGAGGCGTTGCGCGACGCGGTGGTGGGTGAAATCGCCGCCGAGGTCGACCGCGCGGCGTCGCAAGTGGTGTTGCGCTGGCACCTTCAGCGCGGAAACATCATCTTCCCGAAGTCGATGCATCGCGAGCGCATGGTGGAGAACATGCAGATCTTTGACTTTGAACTCACCGACGGGCAGATCGCGCGCATTGACTCGCTCGACAAGGGCGCGGACGGTCGCCAGGGGCCCAACCCGAACACATTCGCAGGAATGTGAGTTGATCTGAGCGACGAAAGGGGCCGAGCGCTTGTCGGCGCCCAGCTCTTCGCTCCATGTCCCATGGACCAACGAAGGTCAGGCCTCACAAGGTCTGGCAGCCAGTCTCTAGGATCGGGCGAACGTCAACAGATCGGCCAGGTCGTCCGGGTCTCGGTCTGCACGCCGTAGCGCGGCCAGGTAGGCGGCACGGTCTGGCCCGCTGGCGTTGAGGTCCGCGCCACCCCAGGTGAACGGTTGGACGCCGATGCTCTGAGCCAGCAGGTCGGCGAACAAACGAGCGTGGCGGCCGTTGCCGTTGGGAAACGGGTGGATGGATACCAACTGGTGGTGCACGCGGATGCACGCCAACTCCGGGGTTGCCCACGCGGTTTCCGGCGCGACCCAGGTGCGGGCGTTGTCGACGAGTTCGCGCACTGCAACCGGGAGACGAGCGGGATCGACGCCGATGTTGTGCTCGGACGTGCGGTACGTCCCGGCCCAGCGCCACACCCTGCCGTACATCTGCCGATGGAGATCGCGAACGAACTGCTCGCTGAGGACGCGCTCAACGGTGTGGGCTGCGGGCGAGCGCGCGACCCAGGTGCGGGCCGCCGCGATGCCAGCTTGCTCGACGAGGTTGAGGTCCGCTCTTGTGGCGACGAAGGTGGGGATCAGGCCCTTGAACTCTTGGTCGCTGACGGGAGTAGCGCCGTCGGGCAGGGACTCGATCATGGCTCGGTCACCATGTACTGCTCTGTGCGGTACTGCTCTGTGCGCCACAAGGAGCGGGAGTCGATGAGTTCGGCGATCCGGTCCTCAACCAGGCTTTGCGTGGCCTGGGCGTTCAACGACTGGTCCTCGAGCGCCATGGTGGTGGCGACGGGGCCCAGCTCGGCGCGAGCCACCCCCTCGGCCTGCCGATGCATCTGCAGTTCCAGCGGGACTCTGGGCACGAGGGCATAGACGACGTCGCAGCCGAGCGCGTCGGCGGCCCGGGTGAGGGTGTCGAGCCCAATAGTGCCAGCCCTTTCGCTGGCCTCGAGCTTGCTGATCGCCATGCTGGTGACACCGAGGCGGGCGGCCATGTCGCGGGTCGGCATGCCCAGGGCATCACGCACGGCACGGAGCCAGCCCGCCTGCGGGCGCGCGAAAACCTCAGCCGGGAGCGTGTGCATTTGGCTTTTGCGCTGGTCGAGTTGCCGTCGGGCCCGGGGTTGCATCATCGTTGTCGGCTACTCCTCGACGACCTTGCCGCCGCCGAGGTCTGTGCAGTCCACGTCGGCCGTGAGGTGGGTTTCCAGGTAGTCGCCGATGCCCATGTCGCCCACGACGGTTGCGGCGATGTCGCCCCAGTGGTCGCGGCCCGCGAGCACGGGATGGCCAGCCTTGCCGTCGTAGTGTGCGCGTGCCAGCGTGCCGCGCGGATCGTCCACGGCGGCCCCGAGCACCTGTCGGCAGGCAGTCGCCGTCTGCTCGGGCACATTCACCAGCGTCAACAGCACCGCATCGGCGCTCGACGTGGCTGCGGCCGCAAGGCCCACGCGGAGTGCCGCAGCCTGTCCGCCCCTCCAGTCCGTCGCCACCACGGGTAGCGCGCCGCGCGGAACTAGAGCCATCGCGGCGTCGGCTCCGGCCCCCAGCACCACGATGACCTCGCGGCACCCCGCGTCGCGCAGTGCGGTGCACGCAATGTCGAGCCAGGGCGTGCCGTCGTCGGTCCTGCGAAGGGCGTACGGTCCGCCCGCTCCGACGGGCTCTCCCGCGGCAAGTACGAGACCGGTGACATCCATGCGATCCAGTCTACGGACGGCGCGCGGCGCGTGGCTCGAGGTAGCGACGGCCTTCGAGTCTTCGCGGCCGCCACCCCTTGCTCGACGCCGAAGCCCACGAGTAGGGTCATCGGGACGGGCGGACTGTGCGCCGGTCTTGAGGTCTTGCGGCCTACGTCGCAACGGGGGGCGTCGTGACGTTCAACTTTCGGTCCGGTTCGCGTGCGGTCGGGGCCCTCGGTTCTGTGGCTGCCCTCGCGCTCGTCACGGGGTGCGGTTCGGGTAGCTCGCAGGTGCGAATTGAGAATCACTGTGACGTGCCGATCCAGGCCACCTTTACGAACTTGCTGGCTGGATGGTCCGAGGCCGACGCCAGGACGAAACTGAAGTACGAAGTGGACGCCGACGGTGCGCTCGACGTGGCCGCAGGCGCGTCGTCGACTCTGGTCCTAGGGCCGCCACCCTCGCCAAAAACCCGTGTCAACGGACAAGCCTTCGTGACCATTCGTGGCGACCGTGGTGAGTGGATCATGGTGGCCCCCATGGGCGAGGAGGCGCCCCCGGGTAGCGATGTGGGATACATCAAGAATGGGGTCTTTGTGGTCGACGGCGTGCTGTGCTCGCAGGTGAGCGGCTGAGCCTCAGGCCCTGAATACGTAGCTCACCCAGGGACGCGAAAAGGGGCCGGGCGCTGCCTAAGCACCCTGCCCCTTTTCGCAGTAGAAATAGTTACGAGCGGTGCGCCTTGTAGTACGCGATGAGCGCCTGAGTCGAGGCGTCCTGGGAGGCCAGGGCGGAGTCGTCGCCCTCAACGGATTCCCGAGCGCCCGAACAACCCTGCGCCGTGCCACAGGATTCACTCAGTTTGCGCACAGGTTCGCACCCCAGACTCAAGGTATGTCAACGGCATCCAGCGCCTCAGCGCACACACCCGCACCGGCACGTGAACCTCGGACGGAGCGGCTCGGTGTCACCGCCGCCGCGGGACCCGTCCTTGATCTGGTCATTCCTGTCTTTAATGAGGTGGCGGGGCTTGAGGCGTCGGTTCGGGCCGTGTGTGCCTACCTGCGTGATGCGTTGCCGTTCAGTTGGCGGGTGACGATTGCTGATAACGCGTCGACGGATGGCACTTACGCGCTTGCGGAGCGCCTGGCCGCCGAGTTGCCGCAGGTTCGGGTGGTCCGCCTTGAGGCGAAGGGTCGCGGTCGGGCGCTGAGCACGGTGTGGTCCACGTCGGATGCCCAGGTGTTGGCATATTGCGATGTTGACCTCTCAACCAACCTGTCGGCCCTGTTGCCCCTCGTGGCCCCGCTTGTTTCTGGCCACTCCCATGTGGCGATCGGCACGCGCCTGTCACGCTCCTCCCGGGTGGTGCGCGGGCCCAAGCGCGAATTCATCTCCCGCTCCTACAACCTGTTGTTGCGCACCTCGCTTGCCGCACGGTTCTCCGACGCACAATGCGGGTTCAAGGCCATCCGTGCCGATGTGGCCCGCGAGTTACTCCCCCTTGTCCAGGACACCGGATGGTTCTTCGACACCGAACTCCTGGTGCTGGCCGAGCGGGCCGGGCTGCGCATCCACGAGGTCCCCGTCGACTGGGTCGACGACCCCGACTCGCGCGTCGACATCGTCGCCACCGCCATGGCGGACCTCAAGGGTGTGGTGCGTGTGGGCCGCGAACTGATGAGCGGAGCGCTGCCGTTACGCGAAATCGGTCAACACCTGCCGCTCGTCGGAGACTCGCAAACACGCATCGTCCAAGGCGTCGTCGTGCCTCCCGACGCGCCCCCACAAACCGCGCTGTTGCACCAGCTCGTACGATTCGCGGTCGTCGGCATCGCCTCAACCCTCGCGTTCGCGTTGCTCTTCCTCCTGCTGCGCGGCCCCATGGGCGCTCAGGCGGCGAACTTCAGCGCGCTCCTGCTGACCGCTATCGCGAACACGGCCGCGAACAGGCGAGTGACGTTCGGGTTCCGCGGTTCGACAAACGCGGCCCGCCATCAAGGCCAAGGCCTGCTCGTGTTCTTCTTCGGCTGGGCACTCACCTCCGGCTCCCTCGCACTTCTCACTGCAACGGCACCCACAGCACCCCACTCCGTTGAACTCGCCGTCCTCGTCATCGCCAACCTCGCAGCGACCGTGCTGCGCTTCGTCCTCCTGAGGCGTTGGGTCTTCCGCCCCCGCCCAGCGGCCACAACTGAAGGCGCCCGCACCGCTGTTGATCTCACCGACGCGCCCGCCGACAAGAACATCCCCGAAGGAGCACTCCGATGACCGCCTCCACAAGCGCTGACGTTCTCGACGTCGTGACACCATCCGCAGTGGTGCCCGTCGACCCGCCGACGCCGCAGGTTCACGAGCCTTTTGCGCCCGCGCCTCGCAAGCGCTGGGAGCGCCCGTCGCTCGCGGCTCTCCTGCTGGTCACCGGCGCAATGTACCTCTGGAACCTCTCTGCATCTGGGTGGGCCAACTCGTTCTACTCGGCCGCCGTGCAGGCGGGGTCGGTCAGTTGGAAGGCCTTCCTCTTCGGCGCATCGGATGCCGCGGCATCGATCACGGTTGACAAGCCGCCGGCCTCCCTGTGGGTGATGGAGCTCTCGGTTCGGGTCTTCGGGCTCAATTCGTGGTCGATGCTCGTGCCTCAGGCCCTCATGGGCGTGGCCACCGTCGGGCTCGTCTACTACTCGGTGCGCCGCTACTTCAGCGCACAAGCAGGGCTCATAGCGGGTGCCGTGTTGGCCCTCACGCCGGTCGCGGCACTGATGTTCCGCTTCAACAACCCCGACGCGCTCCTCGTGCTACTGCTCACGGGCGCCGTCGTCGCGACCCTGCGAGCCATCGAGAACGGACGCACCCGCTGGATGGTGCTCGCCGGCGTGCTCATCGGACTCGGCTTCCTCACCAAGCAACTCCAAGCAGTGCTCGTGCTTCCCGGGATCGCGGCCGTCTACCTCATCGCCGCGCCCGTGTCGCTATGGCGGCGCCTTCGCGACGGCCTCATCGCCGTCGTCGCGATGATCGTTTCCGCAGGTTGGTGGGTCGCGATCGTCGAACTCACCCCAGCCGCCAACCGGCCGTACGTCGGCGGCTCGACCGACAACTCCTTCCTCAACCTCACCTTCGGATACAACGGGCTCGGCCGGATCTTCGGCAGCGAGACGCCAACCTCCGCTGACGCGTTGGGCACGGCGCTCGGCGGGACCGCCTTCGGGGCAGCGGGTGGCGCGCCAACCGGGTTCGGCGGCGGAATGTTCAACTCGAACGTCGGCATCCTGCGGATGTTCACCGGTGACCTCGGCGGTCACATCGCGTGGCTCATCCCCACGGCCCTGATGCTCGGCCTCGCCGGTCTCTGGGTCATCGGGCGTCGTCCACGCACCGATGTTCGCCGCGCCGCCCTGTTGATCTGGGGTGCGACGCTCGTGGTCACCGGCCTCACGTTCTCCCTGATGAGCGGCATCTTCCACCAGTACTACACGGTCGCCCTCGCACCATCAATCGCGGCCCTCGTCGGCATCGGCGGCTGGCTCGTGTGGACTCGTCGGGCCGAACGCTGGGCCCTGCCGCTGCTTGCCGCAGTCTCGCTCGCCACCACCGGCTGGGCGTTCGTCATCCTCGCGAGGTCACCCGAGTGGAACCCGTGGTTGCGCTGGGTCGTGTTCGCGGTCGGCCTCGTCGCCGCGGCCGGTTTGCTTCTGGGCCGCCGGCTGGGGGCTACCGTGCTTCGCACCGGCGTCGTGCTCGCCATGGTCGCCGCCCTCGCGGGACCGACCGCCTGGACCGTGCAGACCGTCCTCAACCCCCACCAAGGTGGAGCCGTGACAACCGGTCCGGCCGTCGCGGGAACCATGTCCTTTGGCCCGGGCGGCATGGGGGCCCCGGGATTCCGGGGCGAGTTGCCCGGCGGCCCAAGCGGCACAGCCGGCCAAGTTCCTGGAGGTGCCGCCGATGGTCAGGCGGCGTTGCCAGGCGGGCAGCAGATTCCATCGCTGCCGATCGGCGGCGCGAACGGCGCACCGGGCATGCCCGGCGCCACGTCCGTCAGCGACGCGATGACTTCAATGCTCTTGGAGAATGCCGACTCCTACACCTGGGTCGCGGCCACCACGGGTGCCGAGAACGCCGCGAGCTACCAGCTGTCCACCGAGAAGTCGGTCATGCCGATCGGCGGCTTTAGCGGGTCAGACCCATCACCGACGCTCGCCCAGTTCCAGGCATACGTCGCCAACGGTCAGATCCACTACTTCATCGCCAGTTCGTCCGGCTTCGGTGGTGGCGGCCCCCAGATGGGTGGCGGCGAGGGCGGGTCGTCGTCTATTGCGACCTGGGTGAGCGCGAACTTCACCGCCCAGACCGTCGACGGGGTGACGTTATACGACCTCACGGCACCGGTCGGCTGAGTTCCGACGAACTGAGCGACGCTCGGGGGACCCGCAGCAGAGGGGATGGGCAAGGAACCCTGGTGCGTGGCCCCTCGCATTGGTACCGTCGATGCAGGAGGTTTGATGGGACTCAGCGGGACGAGCAGTTGGCGCCTTGAGTTGAATGACACTCAACTCTTGTATGTCGCGCTGTACATCAGAGATGTCGCTGGCATACAGGTTCCCGTCGATCCGAGCGTTCCACCGTCGTTGCGAAATGTCGCGCACGGCGTCGCGCCGGACCCTCACGTCGACGCGGCCGCCTTGAGCTCGCAATGGTTGGACTGGTGGCGGTCCCTCGTGGCCTTCGAAGTCGAGAACTTTGCGGCGGTCCGCGCGGCGCAAATGAGCCACGTGCCTGCGCAGGACCGGATGCGGGAACTCGCCGACGCGCATGCAGCAGTCTTCGACCCCCCGGAATTCGCCTCCCTCGCGGGCTCACCAGACATGCGCGAGGTTGCTGCCCTTCGCTTCAGAGAGGCGCTTGAGTGGTTCTCGGGCCGCTCTGGCACGCCGCGACACTCCCGCCTGGAGACTCCCGCGACTTCTCACGCCGTCATCGTGCGCGCGGCCGAGGGTGTCGCCGCCGAACGCGGCGTCGACCTTGACCGCCTCGACGCGGCCATCGAAGTGCTCGACGTGTCGGGCCCCTGGGTCCACGTCGCGGCGCCGGGCTACGTGTTGTGCTCGGCCGAGCTGGCTCGGGACGACGACGCGGCGGAGGACGTGGTCCGCAGGGCGTTCACCTCCGGGCTGGACGCGCCTCCCCGAACCTAGCGCCTGCCGCGTCGCGCGAGTAGCGCGATATGCAGCGCGGTCTGGGTCTCGCCGTCGTCAAGATCGGCGTCTAGAAGCGACGCGATGATCGCGAGGCGCTGGTAGAACACCGATCGCGACAAGTGCGATGCCTTCGCCGCCGCCGTGCGATTGCTTGGGTGCGCGAGCATCGCGGCGAGCACGAGTTCGAGGTCCCCGCCAGCACGGGCGTCGTGCTCAATCAGGGGAGCGAGCATGCGCTCGCCGTGGTCGAGCAGCCGGTGATCGTCTCGCAGACTGTTGAGCAGGTGCGCGAGCGGGCGCTCGTCTGCCCATCGCACCCGCGCGCCTGGACCGTGGTCCGCGCCAGCGTCCGCGGCATGATCGATTGCGTCCCGCATCGAGGCAAGTGCTTCGTCGACGCCCGAGGCGGCCCTTCCGATCGTGAGCGTCGTGCGCGGGCCATCACCGAGGGCCTTGAGCAACGCGCGGGCGGAGCCGCCGTCGAGGTCGTGCAATTGCGGCATGGAGACCAGGGCCACTGTCATGGCGGCGCGGCCGCCGTCGACGGGAAGCGCCCTCGCGACAGCACCGATCGCGCGGGCGGCGGCCTCGACAGCGGCGGCAGGGGCACTCGTGCCCGACAAGGCGATTCCGTACATGCGCCTGCCCGCAACGGGCAGTCCCGACGCCTCGAGCCTCGCTTCCGCGTCGGCCGTCGTCGCGAAGCGCCCCTCGAGAAGGCCTTCCAGCAGGCCCCTCCTGGCGATGCGATTCCATTCCTCGGCACCGCCCTCGGCGAGGCAGCCGATAGCGAGTGCGATCGCGCCCTGTTCGAGAACATTCCGTCGCCCTGCGGGGTGCGGCGCGCCTGGAAGGGCGACGAGGTTTCCCCACCTCGTACCTCGGGCATCGACGGGGACGATGAGCCAGTCCGTCTCCGCGGGTGCGGCCGCGCCGGCCGCTCGTGAACGACGCTCCCAATCGGCGAGGACGGCCTCGTCAGATCCGTCGACCACTTCCGCGGCGATCACCTCGTGGGCGAGGTTTTCCAGGATGACGGGAGACGCGAGAGTGCGCGCCAGTTGGGTGACCACGTGGTCGGCGGGAGCGCCACGGAGAGCGAGCGCGGTGAAGCGCTCCCTGACCTTGGCGTGCGCACGCAGTGCCTCCATTTGGCTGCCGATGATCCGGCTGTGGATCGCGGCGGTGAGGTTGACGAACTTCACCTCACTGCGCAAGACCGCAAACGGAAGGCCGAGGCGCGCCGCCGCCGTGCGTGCCGCGGCGGGGGCTTCGGCGTAGCGAGACCCGAGTTCGAGCACGAGCGCGGCCAGGCCCGCGGCGTGGAGACGTTCCACGAAGGTCTCGAGCGCGTCATCCTCGGTGGGCCACGCCGAGCCCGTGGAGAGCAGCATCTCGCCGCCTTCGAGCAGCCTGGCGACGTCGGCGCTGTCGGAGGTGTGTACCCAGCGCACCTTGGTGTCGAGTGCGGCGTGGCCCTCGATCACCTCGGGGTGGCCCTGCTTGAACGCGGGCTCCTCGAGGGCCTCGGCGACGGTCGGTAGTGCGTCGAGGCCCGACTGATCGGCATTCGTCGCATCCGTACGGAATGTCCGAATGGTGGTCACATCGCGACGGTCAGAGGAGGGCACGGCTCGATTCTATGTGCGAGTCTGGGCACATCAGCGGACCGAGGCTATCGGGCAATGTGTCCGGCGTACTTCATGAAGGGAAAGCCATGGGCGTTCTTCGCCATCACGTCGCGGGTCAGGAGTTCGGTTCGACCGAGCGAACCGGCACCATCTTCAACCCGGCGACGGGCGCCGTCGTGGGCGAGGTCGCCTACGCATCGGCCGCCGACGCGAACGCCGTGATCGCCGCGGCCAAGGCCGCACTTCCGGCGTGGGCCGAGACGGGCCTCATCAAGCGCGCCGACGTGTTCTTCCGCATGCGCCAGCTCCTGGTCGAGCGCCAGGACGAGCTCGCCGCGATCGTCACGCGCGAACACGGCAAGGTCCTTGCCGACGCCAAGGGCGAGATCAGCCGCGGCATCGAGAACATCGAGTTCGCCGCCGGGCTGGTGCACCTTCTCAAGGGCGAGTTTTCCCAGCAGGTCTCGCGCGGGGTCGACGTGCACTCGGTCAAGCAGCCGGTCGGAGTGGTCGCGTGCATCACGCCGTTCAACTTCCCCGTCATGGTGCCGCTGTGGATGACCGCATCGGCCATCGCATGCGGCAACACCGTGGTGCTCAAGCCGAGCGAGAAGGACCCAGGCGCCGCAGACTTCCTCGTCAGGCTCTTCGAGGACGCGGGCCTCCCAGCTGGCGTGCTCAACGTGCTCCACGGCGACAAGGTGGCCGTCGACGCGCTTCTCGAGTCTCCCGATGTCGCGGCCATCAGCTTCGTGGGTTCGACGCCCGTGGCGCGGTCGATCTACCAGCGCGGCACCGCCGCAGGCAAGCGCGTCCAGGCGCTCGGAGGCGCGAAGAATCACATGGTCGTGATGCCCGATGCCGACCTGGACGGAGCGGCCGACGCCGCGGTCTCGGCCGCGTACGGCGCCGCGGGGGAGCGCTGCATGGCGATCTCCGTGCTCGTGGCGGTGGGCGACACGACGGCCGACGCCCTGGTCGCCAAGGTGGCCGAGCGCATGGCCAAGCTTGTCATCGGCGACGGAACCGACCCGGCATCGGAGATGGGCCCGCTCATCACGCGCGAGCACCGCGACAGGGTCGCGTCGTACGTGACGGGCGCAGCGGCCGAGGGCGCTACGGTCGTGGTCGACGGTACTGCCCAGGAGTTCGAGGGCGACGGATTCTTCATTGGCGTGAGCCTGGTCGACAACGTCAAGCCGGGCATGCGGGTCTATGAGGACGAGATCTTTGGCCCCGTCCTCTCGGTGGTGCGCGTCGGGACGTACGACGAGGCGGTCGCGCTCATCAACGCCAACTCCTTCGCCAACGGCACCGCGATATTCACTCGCGACGGCGGCACCGCAAGGCGCTTCGAGGTGGACGCCGAGGTGGGAATGGTGGGCGTCAACGTGCCCCTGCCCGTGCCCGTCGGTGCGTACTCGTTCGGCGGCTGGCGCAACTCGCTCTTTGGCGACTCGCACATCTACGGTCCCGAGTCCGTGCACTTCTACACTCGCAGCAAGGTGGTCACGACGCGCTGGCCCCACCCGAGCGAGTCGCAGATCGACCTTGGGTTCCCTAGTAATCACTGATACCGACCAACGAGACAGGCACCAGGATGACCACCGAAGAAGAGGCCCTCGTCAGGGCAAACGACCGTTCACACGTCTTCCACTCGTGGAGCGTCCAGGGCGCCATCAACCCGATGCCCGTCGCGGGAGGCCTTGGGAGCGAGTTCTGGGACTACGACGGCAAGAGGTACCTCGACTTTGGTGCCCAGCTGGTCAACCTCAACCTTGGCCACCAGCACCCCGCGCTCATCGCCGCTATCCATGCCCAGGCGGACCGCCTCGCGACCATCCAGCCCGCGCTCGCAAATGACGTGCGCGGCGAGCTCGCGGCCCTGGTGACCGACGCGGCGGGGGAGTCCTTCGCCAAGGTGTTCTTCACCAACGGCGGCGCCGATGCCAATGAGAACGCGGTCCGCATGGCGAGGCTCTTTACGGGCAAACGCAAGGTCATGGCGATGTATCGCAGCTATCACGGCAGCACCTCGACCGCGATCTCGCTCACCGGTGATCCGCGTCGCTGGGCCAACGAGCCCTCCGACCCGTCCGTGGTCCACTTCCACGGCCCGTACCCATACCGCTCGCCGTTCTACTCGGACGGCCCGGAGCAGGAAACCGAGCGCGCGCTCGAGTACCTCGAGCAGACGATCGTGCTCGAGGGCGCCGCGACGATCGGAGCCATCCTGATCGAGACGATCGTGGGTACCAACGGCGTCCTGGTCCCCCCGCCCGGATACCTCAAGGGCGTGAGGGCCCTGTGCGACAAGTACGGCATCGTCTACATCGCCGACGAGGTCATGGTCGGCTTCGGCCGCACCGGCGAGATGTTCGCCTACCAGGCGCACGACGTGGTTCCCGACCTGGTGACGTTTGCCAAGGGCATCAACTCCGGTTACGTCCCGCTCGGAGGGGTGATCATTTCGCGAGCCATCGCGGAGTATTTCGACGACAAGATGTTCCCCGGCGGCCTCACGTACTCGGGCCACCCGCTCGCGTGTGCGGTGGGCGTGGCGACGTTCGGCGTCTTCGAGCGTGACGGCATTCTGGCCCACGTGAAGGACATGGGCGAGCGCGTGGTCGAACCCATCCTCAAGGGCTGGCTCGAGAAGCACCCGTGTGTGGGTGACGTGCGCGGCGTCGGCCTGTTCTGGGCCATCGAACTGGTCAAGGACAAGGCGACGAGGGAGCCACTGGTGCCGTTCAACGCTTCCGGGGCCGACGCCGCGCCGATGGCCGCGTTCGTGGCCGCGTGCAAGGCGGCGGGACTGTGGCCGTTTGCCCACTTCAACCGCACCCACGTGTGCCCGCCCCTGGTGATTACCGAGGAAGAGCTGCGTAGGGGTCTCGCCATCATTGACGACGCCCTCACGGTGGTCGACCGCGCACTCACCGTCGCCGATGCGACGACCGCGTAGACGCTCGAGCCTCCCCGGTGCGCGCCTCGACCGCCCACGCCGAGCGGGCGTGCGGTTCGGTCGATAGTTTGGTGGATCGGGAGTTGGTCCGCGCCGCATGGCAAGGCGCCAGGCAATAATACCCCCCGGGGTATATGATTCGGGGCATGATGACACGCACTCTTCGTACCGTTCTGATCGCAGCAATCGCAGCATTGGCCCTCTCGGCATGCTCCTCGGGGCCCTCCGGCCCGCCGGCGTTTGACGGCTCGCACGTCTCGGCATCGTCCTTTGCCGAGGCCGTCAAAGTCCCTGGAGCCACCGTGCTCGACGTGCGCACGCCCGCGGAGTTTGCGCAGGGGCACATCCCCGGCGCCGTCAACATCGACGTCGAAGACGCGACCTTCCCCGACAAGATCGCCAAGCTCGACCCGGCGGCCGACTACGCCGTGTATTGCCGCTCGGGAAATCGTTCCCGCGCCGCCATGGAGTACATGACGAAAGCAGGCGTGACGCACACCGTGGGCCTCGATGGTGGCATCGGCGCCTGGAAGGGCACCCTCGCGCAGTAGTCGCCGTCACCCCATCCCGAAAATGGCGACGGCTGCGGCCACCGCCACGACCGCGACGGCGCCTCGTCGCAACGAGAGAGCCCGGACCCTGCCAGGGTCCGGGCTCTCTCGCGTTTTCGACACCAGGACCCGAGACCTGACTAAGGTCCTAGCAACCAGGACCTTCGACTGGGCAAAATGGCCTACGTTGAGCCTGGAAAACGCACAAAGGGTGACCAAAGACCCGGGACCTAGGTTCGACAGTTTGTCCCGAGTTCGGTCATAGCGTCGTTCTTGGAAGGCCCGATAGGGCAATCACAAGGAGGACGATCCCCATGACCACCACCGCCCCCCAATCCGGCGCTCTTGCCCCCACCGACGCCACGTCGGTCGCCGCAGGAATCGACGTGCTCGTCGCGAATGCCATCAAGGCCCTCGCCGAGTACGCGTCGAGGACCCAAGAAGACGTGAACTACTACGTCAAGAAGGCGTCCGTCGCCGCTTTGAACCAGCACGGAGTTCTCGCCCTGCAGGCCGTCAACGAAACCGGCCGCGGAGTGTTTGAAGACAAGGCCGTGAAGAACCTGTTCGCGTGCGAGCATGTGACCCACTCGATGGCACCCATGAAGACCGTGGGCATCATCAGCGAGGACCCGATCACGGGAATCACCGAGATCGCCGAGCCCGTGGGCGTCATCGCCGGTATCACCCCGGTGACCAACCCCACGTCGACCGCGATCTTCAAGTCGCTCATCGCCATCAAGACGCGCAACCCGATCATCTTCGGCTTCCACCCGAGCGCTCGCGAGTGCTCGATCGCCGCCGCCAAGATCGTCCGTGACGCGGCCGTCGCCGCGGGTGCTCCCGAGCACTGTGTCCAGTGGGTCGAGATTCCCTCGCTTGAGGCCACCGGCGCGCTCATGAACCACCCCGACGTCTCGCTCATCCTCGCCACCGGTGGCAACGCCATGGTGAAGGCCGCATACAGCTGCGGAAAGCCCGCCCTCGGCGTCGGCGCCGGAAACGTGCCGGCGTACGTGCATAAGTCGGCCAACCTCAAGCGCGCGATCAACGACCTCGTGATCTCGAAGGCCTTCGACAACGGCATGGTGTGCGCCTCGGAGCAGGCCGTCATCCTCGACAAGGAGATCTACGCCGAGGCGATGGGGCTGTTCGACCGCCTGCACGCCTACAAGGTCACCAAGGACGAGAAGGCCAAGCTCGAGGAGTTCATCTTCGGTGCCACCTCGGGCGGCACCAACTGCGCAGGAGCCAAGCTCAACCCGAACGTGGTGGGCAAGAGCCCCCAGTGGATCGCCGAGCAGGCGGGCTTCACTGTTCCCGAAGAGACCTCGATCATCCTGGCCGAGGTCAGCGAAGTCGGCCCGAACGAGCCCCTGACGCGCGAGAAGCTGTGCCCGGTCCTGGCCGTCCTCAAGGCCAACGACACCGAGCAGGGCCTCACCTATGCCGAGCAGATGGTGGAGTTCTCAGGACTGGGTCACTCAGCCGCGATCCACGCGACCGATGAGGACCTCATCAAGGAGTTCGGCAAGCGCTGCAAGGCCATCCGCATCATCGTGAACTCTCCCTCGAGCCACGGCGGCATCGGCGACATCTACAACGCGTTCCTGCCCTCGCTCACGCTCGGCTGCGGTTCGTATGGCAAGAACTCGGTGTCGAACAACGTCACCGCTTTGAACCTCATCAACGTGAAGCGCATCGGCCGGAGGAACAACAACATGCAGTGGTTCAAGGTTCCCTCCAAGACCTACTTCGAGCCCAACGCGATCCAGTACTTGAAGGACATGAACGCCGTCGAGCGCGTCACGATCGTCACCGACGCGACGATGACCCGCATCGGCGTCGTCGACAAGATCATCGACGTGCTGCGCCGCCGGTCGAACCTCGTCTCGCTGCAGATCATCGACAACGTCGAGCCCGAGCCCTCCATCAAGACGGTCACGGCCGGTGCGGAGATCATGCGGGCGTTCAAGCCCGACACGATCATCGCCGTCGGTGGTGGATCGCCGATGGACGCCGCGAAGGTCATGTGGCTCATGTACGAGCACCCCGACATCGTGTTCTCGGACCTCAAGGAGAAGTTCTTCGACGTCCGCAAGCGCGCGTTCCAGTTCCCCAAGCTGGGCGAACTTGCCAAGCTGGTCTGCATCCCGACCACGTCGGGCACGGGCGCCGAGGTGACGCCGTTCGCGGTCATCACGGACACCGAGACGGGCCGCAAGTACCCGCTCGCCGACTACGCGCTCACGCCCACCGTCGCGATCATTGACCCGGTGCTCACCGCAAACCTGCCCGCGCGGGTCGCGGCCGACTCCGGCATGGACGCCCTGACGCACGCCACCGAGGCCTACGTCTCTGTGTATGCGAACGACTTCACCGACGGTCTTGCGCTCCAGGCCATCCGCTTGGTGTTCGAGAACATCGAAGAGTCGGTCGTCGTGGGTGGCACCGCCGTCAAGGCCCGCGAGAAGATGCACAACGCCGCGACGATCGCCGGCATGGCGTTCGGTAACGCGTTCCTCGGCCTCGTGCACGCCATGAGCCACGTCACCGGCTCGATGTACCACGTGGCACACGGTCGCACCAACGCGATCTACCTGCCGCACGTCATCCGCTACAACGGCAAGATTCCCACCAAGCCGACCTCGTGGCCCAAGCAGGAGTCGTACGTCGCGCCCGAGCGCTTCCAGGACATCGCGAAGATGCTTGGCCTCGCTCACGAGACGCCGGAGATCGCGGTGGAGGCCTACGCCGTCGCCTGTGAGGAACTGCGGGCCAAGCTGGGCATCGAGCCCTCGTTCCAGGCGGCGGGCGTCGATGAGGTCGAATTCATTGCGAGCCTCGACACGCTCGCCATGCAGGCCTACGAGGACCAGTGCGCACCCGCCAACCCGCGCATGCCCATGATCGAAGACATGAAGATCATGATGGAGGCCGCGTACTACGGCATCTCTTGGGACGACGTGAAGGCCCGCAAGGCCGACGCGGCCGTCGGGGATGCCCCGGCACCCGCCAAGGCCGCCAAGAAGGGCACGAAGTAACAAAAGATTCGCTCTAGACGGCGCCAGGTAAGGACCGAGGTCCCTACCTGGCGCCGTCTATTCACGGCATGCTTTCAGGTGGGGAGACGTTGGGAGGGGACACCCGACGCCTCGAGGGCCCGGCGCAATGGGGAGCCGGGCCCTTTCCTCATGTCTGGGCACTTTTTGGGGCGTGGCGTCGCCAGGCCCCTTGCGCAGTCGCCAAGCCCCGCGCGCAGGGAGCCGCCACCGCATCCCGGTAGACTTGATCACCATGGCCATTGACTTTCCCGCCGAACTCCAGGCGCTCAGCAGCACGTTCGGCCAGATCGAGGCGGTCCTCGACCCAGCGGGTCTTGAGAGGAAGATCGCCGAACTCGAGGTCGAGGCATCGGCCCCCGGCCTGTGGGACGACCAGGACAACGCCCAAGCGGTCACGAGCGCGCTCAGCATCGCCAAGGCAGACGTGGATCGTATTCAGGCCTTCGCGAGCCGCATTGACGATCTGGGCGTCTTGATCGAGATGGGTGTCGAGGGACACGACGCCGACACCCTCGCAGAGGCCGAGGCCGATCTCGCTGTCCTCAAGAAGGATCTGGCGTCCATGGAGGTGCGGACCCTGATGACGGGGGAGTGGGACGAGCGCGACGCCGTCGTCACCGTCCGGTCGGGCGCCGGCGGCGTGGATGCCGCCGACTTCACCGCGATGCTCATGCGCATGTACCTGCGGTGGGCCGAGCGTCACGGCTACGCCGCCAAGGTTCTCGACACGTCGTATGCCGAAGAGGCGGGCATCAAGTCCGCCACGTTCGAGGTGAGCGCACCGTACGCGTTCGGGCACCTTTCCGTTGAGGCGGGAACACACCGCCTAGTGCGCATCAGCCCGTTCGACAACCAGGGCAGGCGCCAGACCAGTTTCGCGGCCGTCGAGGTCATCCCGCTCATCGGCCAGACGGACCACATCGACGTTCCCGAAACGGACATCAAGATCGACGTGTTCCGCTCATCCGGGCCAGGTGGTCAGTCCGTCAACACGACCGACTCCGCCGTGCGCATCACCCACCTTCCCTCGGGCATCGTGGTGTCGATGCAGGATGAGAAGAGCCAGATTCAGAACCGCGCTGCGGCAATGAGGGTGCTCCAGTCGCGACTGCTGCTGCTCAAGAAGGCCGAAGAGGCCGCGCAGAAGAAGGAACTCGCAGGGGATATCAAGGCCAGTTGGGGCGACCAGATGCGCTCCTACGTGTTGCACCCGTACCAAATGGTCAAAGACCTGCGCACGGAGCACGAGACGAGCCAGACGGACAAGGTCTTCGACGGCGACATCGACGACTTCATCGACGCCGGTATTCGCTGGCGGCGAGCCCTGGAGAACGAATAGCCTCAGCCGGGCGCGACACGCCAGAAGCGGCGCGTGCTCCCGCCGAACGCCCGTGACCGTACTTACGATGCGAGAGGCGTGGGTCAGACCCCCCGTGCCTAGGACCGCCGTGATTCGACTTGACCATGTCTCCAAGCTCTACGCCAGGGGTGCCCGTCCCGCGCTGGACGACATCTCGGTGGAGATAGAACGCGGGGATTTTGTGTTCCTTGTCGGCTCCTCTGGCTCCGGAAAGTCGACCTGCCTCAAGTTGATTTTGCGCGAGGAGCGACCCACTTCCGGGGAGGTACACGTGGCGGGCAGGAACCTGGGCAAGCTCTCCAGTTGGCGCGTGCCGCTCTTGCGCCGCGAGATTGGCGCGGTCTTCCAGGACTTCCGTTTGCTGCCGAACAAGACCGTGTATGACAACGTCGCGTTCGCGCTCCAGGTCATCGGCAAGAAGAGGCACTACATCCAGTCGATGGTTCCCGAGACTCTCGAACTCGTCGGCCTTGCGGGCAAGGAGAAGCGCTTCCCTCACGAGCTTTCCGGCGGTGAGCAGCAACGCGTGGCCATCGCCCGCGCGGTTGTCAACCACCCGCCCATTCTGTTGTGCGACGAGCCCACGGGAAATCTTGACCCGGGCACGTCCATCGGCATCGTGCGCCTTCTCGACCGCATCAATCGCACGGGAACGACAGTGCTCATGGCTACCCACGATGACGAGATCGTCGACCAGATGCGCAAGCGCGTGATCGAGCTCAAGGGCGGGCAGTTGATCCGCGACCAAGACCGGGGCGTCTACGAGGTGGAGCAGTCATGAGGCTCCGGTTCATTTTCGGAGAGGTCTTCAGTGGGCTCCGCCGCAACGGCACCATGGCACTCTCGGTGGTGCTGGTCACGTTTGTTTCACTGACGTTCGTTGGTGCCGCGGCCCTGACCCAGATGCAGGTCGACAAGCTCAAGGGCGATTGGTACGACAAGGTCGAGGTCTCTGTCTTCTTGTGCCCCGACAACTCGCCCGACATCCAATGTGCCTCCGGCCTCGCGACCAAGGCTCAAGAGGCCGCTATCAAGGCGGTGCTCCTGGACGGCGCGGCGGCTCCCTACGTTCAGAGCGTCACGTACGAGTCGCGTGAGCAGGCCTTCGCGAGCCTTCGTGCTAGCGACACGGACAACCGATTTGCCTCGCTCACCGCGGATCAGATGCAGGCCAGTTTTCGCGTCAAGCTCAAGGACCCCACCAAGTTCGAGGTGGTCGCCGACGCGGTCAAGGGCGTTCCCGGGGTCCAGAACGTCAAGGACCAGCGCGAAATCTTCAAGGGGCTCTTTAGCCTGCTCAACGCTGCGACCCTGGTGGCCGCGGGCCTCGCCGCCGTCATGCTTCTCGCGGCGGTGCTACTCATCACCACCACCATCCGACTGAGCGCCTTGAGCCGACGGCGCGAGACGACGATCATGCGCATGGTGGGAGCCTCGCGCGGCCTCATCCAGTTGCCATTCATGCTCGAGGGGGCCGTAGCGGCAACCCTTGGCGCGGTGATGGCTGGCGCGGGTCTGTGGTTTTCCGTGCGGTACTTGGTCGAGGACTGGCTTAAGCAGTCGGTCACCTTCGTGAACTACATCGGCGGGGCGGACGTTCTCACCGTGGCTCCGTGGCTCCTGGTAGGTGCCGTGGGGCTTGCTGTGGTGGCGTCGCTCGCAACCCTTGGGAGGTACACGCGCGCATGAGAAAAATCTCTATCGTATCGCGCTCCATCAAGGTCGCCGCGGTGCTCGCGGTGGCGGCGATGCTGGGCGCATCGGCGAGCGGCGTGGCACAAGCCGAGGGCTCCGTTCACGCCTGGTCGAGTTACGATGACCAAATCGCGCAGGCAAACAAAGTAAAGGCGCAACAGCAACAACACTCGGCCGATCTTGAGAGCGCTGTGACCGCTACGGACACGGCAATCGCCGACGCGACTCTGAAGCTCCAGCAGCTCAACGACCAGTTGCCTGGGGTGCAGGAGGAGTACCGCCTGGCCCAACAGCAGTACGACTCAGCCGTGCTGCAACAGAAAATTGTCGCGAGCAAGTTGACGGCGGCGCAGGCCGAGGATGCGGCCCTTACTACGCAAATCTCGTCCGACGACGTCAAGATCACCGACCTGCGAAACATGCTCGCGGAAATCGCCCGCGCCGAGTACCAAGGCGCTCAAGACAACTCTTCGCTGAGCATCTTCTTTGGTGCGACCACCACCCAACAGTTCGTCGACGACTATGCCTACAGGGAGACCACAGCCCGCGTTCAGGCAAGCACCCTCGACGACGCGGAGCAATTGGCGGCCGTCAACCGCAACCGCAAGACGAGGCAAGCCGCCGTCAAGGTGTACATCGCGGAGCTCATGACGCAAGCCGACGCCCTGGTCGTCCAGACTAAAGCGGCGTCGGCCACCGCAGCGGCGAAGAAGGCCGAGATGGAGAAGCTCCTCGCCGACACTCAGGACCTCAAGACCTATCTCGATTCGCAGAAGGCGGCCTACCTTGCGCAGCAGGCGCAACTGGATGCCGACGCGGCCGCGCTTACGGCCGAGTTGGATACCCTGTGGAAAAACAAGCGCGCAGAAGAGGCCGTCAACGGCACGGGTTCGCTCGTCAAGGGCTTCTTGAGTGTGCCGATAGCCAACCCCTACATCACGTCTCCCTTTGGGATGCGTTTTCACCCGATCTTCCACGTCTGGAGGCTCCACTCGGGCACCGACTTTGGAGCCGCGTGCGGAACACAGGTCACGGCGGCCGCTGATGGCACCGTGGCGTGGGCGAAGTACATGTCGGGCAGCGGCAACCAGGTGCTGCTTGATCACGGCTATGTGAGCGGCAAGTGGCTGACCACGAGCTACAACCACTTGTCGAAGTTTGCGGTGTCGCCAGGTCAGAAGGTTGCGCGCGGTCAGATAGTTGGCTACGTCGGATCGACGGGCGACTCGACGGGGTGCCACCTTCACTTCGAAGTCAGGGTCAATAACCGGTATGTGGACCCGATGACCTTGCTCGCGGCCTGGTAGACCGATCACAGCGGGGTTCCAAACTCACCGTCTCGGCACGGGCGTAGACTGTCTGGTCGCGCCGCACGGGCGCGATTTGGTCGTACGCACGGGAGGTGAACCATGGCCGAAGAACTCAAGGTCGTGGCGAGCAACCGATCCGCGCGCCACGACTTCTTCATCGACGACGTCTTCGAGGCAGGGATGGTGCTCCAGGGCACCGAGGTGAAGTCGTTGAGAGAGGGCCGCGCCACCATCGGCGATGGCTACATCCACATCGAAAACGGGGAGGCGTGGGCGGAGAACCTCCACATCCCCGAATACCTGAATGGGACGTGGACCAATCACGCGCCCAGGCGCAAGCGCAAGCTCCTGCTGAACGCCAGCGAGCTCGACGAGCTGGCGATGAAGACCCGCGAAAAGGGATTCACCATCGTTCCCTTGCGTCTCTACTTCGTGAAGGGCCGCGCCAAGCTCGAGATTGGCCTTGCCCGAGGCAAGCACCTGTATGACAAGAGGCAAGCGCTCAAGGAACGACAGGACAATCGCGAGGCGCAGCGGGCCATGAGCACGCGCGGCCGCGAGGAGTCGCCGACGCGTCGTTGAGCCGGCGTCGTTGAGCCGGCTTCGTTGAGCCGGCTTCGTTGAGCTGGTGCCCTGGAACGGGGCATGATGTGGGGATGCGAATCCTGGGTGTCATCATTGCCGCGGCCTTTCTTGTTCTCACTCCGGTCGCCGCGTCGGCGGCAACGCCCGATGTGCCCGGTAGGCACATCACGAGGTGGGACGAGACTTACACCCTCCAGGCGGATGGCTCGGCCGACGTGCGTCTGGAGATCGACTTTGACTTCGGCAATAACCCCGGTCACGGCCCCTACCTGGTGCTTCCCACCAGGCAGAAGTACGGCAAGACGAGCAACGACAGGCTCTACGCCACGTCGGCCATCTCCGCGTCGAGCCCCACGGGGGCGCCCGCAGGGGTGAATCTCGATCAGGGCAGGAACTTCATCGACGTGAAGATAGGCGACCCCAACGTCGGTAACGTGTCGGGCACCCAGACGTATGTCATCACGTATTCCGTGGCGCACGTCATGAATGCGACCTCGTCGTCGGAAACGACGTCGGGGGCCGCGGGCGACGAGTTCTACTGGAACGCGGTGGGGGACGGCGCGGCCGTGCCCATCGCCAAGGCGACCGTGACCGTGGTGTCGCCGGTCGCGGCCTCGGACGCGCAGTGCTTCGCGGGCACGCGAGGCATCGCGGCCTCGTGTGACGGGCACACGGCGACCGGCACGAGCGTCACGTTCACCCAGGGATATTTGACGGCCGGCCAACCGTTCAGCGTCGACGTCCTCTACCCGCAAGGCACCTTCGCGACGGCCCCCGCGCTGATCCCGAGCAGCGACTTCAAGCGAGCGTTTGCCCTGAACGCGGGCACGATCGGTGGTGCGGCGGTCATCCTGTTTGCCGGGCTCTTCTTGCTGGTGCGGAACCTGCGCACCACCGCGGTCGACGAGCAATTCGCCGGGTTGACTCCGGGCCTCACTCCAGTCGGCCCGAGCAATGGAACCGTGACCAAGCGCAACTACAAGGCGCCCGTAGCCGTGCGCTTCGACCCCCCGGCGGGAATGCGGCCCGGGCAAATCGGCACGCTCATCGACGAGAAGGCCGATCCGCGCGACGTGACGGCCACTCTCGTCGACCTCGCTGTTCGTGGCTACTTGCGCATCGACGACGCGGGCGAGAAGAGGGCTGGTCTCTTTTCCAAGGAGCAGGACTACACGCTGGTGAAGTTGCGCGAGGGCGACGCGGCCCTCTCCCCGTATGAGGCGTCCTTGCTCGACGCGTTGTTCGCTGCCGGGCCGCAGGTCAAGCTCTCGGACCTGAAGACCACGTTCTCGACCTCGATGGCGCGCGTGCAGAAGGAGCTCTACGCCAACGTCACCTTGCTGGGTTGGTTCAGGCGCAATCCGCAGAGCGCCCGCGCGGCGTGGGCCGGTGCGGGCATCGCTGTCCTGGTCGCTGGCTTCTTGGGAACCTTCCTCCTCGCACAAGGCACGCGCCTGGCACTCATTCCCGTGCCGCTGATTCTGCTGGGTGTGATGATTCTCGCGACGACTGGCAATGCACCCGCGCGCACGGCGAAGGGCACCGCCGCGTTGCAGGACGCGCGCGGCTTTGAGTTGTACCTGACCAAGGCGGAGGCGAACCAATTGCGCTTCGAGGAGGGCGAGGACCTGTTCTCCAAATACCTTCCGTATGCGATTGCCTTCGGGGTCGCCGACAAGTGGGCCAAGAAGTTCGAAGAACTTGCCAAGCAGGGTCAGAAGCTTGCGGAGCCTACCTGGTACGGAGGCGGATTTGTCTACGGCGCGTTCTGGGCAAATGCGGCAGGGCTAGGGGACAGGATGAACCAGTTCGCGTCCTTTGCCGATTCCGCGATGACCGCGCCAACGCCTGGCTCGTCCGGCGGCTCAGGCTTCGGCGGGGGAGGCGGCTTCTCCGGCGGCGGTGGCGGCGGAGGCGGAGTCGGCGGCTGGTGACGGCTGTTCTTGCGCCACGCCCGTGTGGCGTAACCTCGGATCGTGCCTGCTATCCGTGTTCCACTTCAGTTGCGTTGGTCAGATCTTGACGCCTACGGACACGTCAACAACGTGGCGATCGTCGGGCTTCTTGAACAGGCGCGAGTCCTGGCCTTTTGGTCCGATGCCGATCCGATCCTGCCGCCGCTGACGGCCGAAGCGGACACCTGGGTCCTCGTGGCGAGCATCGAGGTGACGTACAAGAGGGTCATCGACCACCGCACCGAGCCGATCGTCGCCGAGGTCTCGGTGTCCAAATGCGCCGGTGCAAGTTTTGTCGTCGACTACCGACTGATTGTCGATGACGAGGTGTGCGTGACCGCCACGACGACGATGGCCTTGGTGGACCCCGCCACGAGCGCGCCGACGCGTGTCAGCCCGGAATTGCGTGCCCGGTTGCTCGAGTTTTCCGCCGCAGGCTGAGTAACGAGCGCCCCCGCTCCCGCGCTCTAGGGCCAAAGGGCGGCATCGGCGGCTTAGGCATGCCTTACGGTCAATCCATGCTCACGCTCCCCCAAACCGTGGACGTCCATTCCCACGCCGCTGCCCACAAGGTCGAACTCTTGCGCACCCCCTCGCGCTTTCTCGTGTCAGCGATGCTTGCTGGCATGTGGATTGGCGTGGGAGACGTGCTGATGTGGTCGGCGGGCGGTGCGTTCTTTGCCCAAGACAACCCCGCGACCAAGCTGGTCGCCGGCAGCGTCTTCGCCGCCGCGCTCACGATCGTCGTCTTCGCTGGTTCGGAACTTGCGACCTCCGCGATGATGATTCTCCCGATCGGCGCGCTGCGCGGTGCGATTTCATGGACGCGGGCGGGAGGCGCACTTCTTGCGGTGTTCTTCGGCAACATGATCGGCTCGTTCGCGTTCGCTTGGGTGATGATTCAGACGGGCGTGCTCAAGTCGGGGGCGGCGCACGACTTCTGGGCGAGCTACCTCGCGGGCAAGATCGAGCACACCCCCGCCGAACTCTTCTGGCGCGGAGTCATGTGCAACGTGCTCGTGTCGTGCGCCGTGTGGGCCGCGGCCCGTCTCAAGAGCGAGGCAGGCAGGGCGATCATCATCTTCTGGTGTGTGCTCGGCTTTGTCGCTTCCGGCTTCGAGCACGTCGTCGCGAACATGACCACGTTCGCGATCGGGCTGCTGGGTGGGGGAGTGGACGTGACGTGGGGCGACTTTGGGATCAACATGCTGACGGTTGGCCTTGGCAACCTCGTGGGAGGTGGGATCGTCATCGGTTTTGCCTACGCCTACGTGGCTGGCAAGGGTCGCCGTCAAGACGCCACAGCAGCGGCCGATGCACACGTGTCCGAGGACGTTCTCGCCTGACGCTAGCCGTCGTCGGTTCTCCCAGGTAGACTAGAGGCACAACTCCACAGGGGATGATCGGTTTCGACGTGTGTGTGTATTGCGAGAGAAGCGGGCCAAGGATGCTGGGTTATCTTGTGAACGCCCCCAGCAACTTATAGGTGCCGAAACTAAGCGCACCGACTTCGCCCTCGCTGCTTAAGCGAGCGCAATGAAGTCCGTCAGCCTAGGTGTGTTCTCGACCTAGTTCCTGGCGTCATCTAGAGAACTTGCTGGTTGCTGGCGTCACAGCGGCAACCGGGACTTGCACTGTGACTGGGCCCATCTCACTTGCTCGCCTGATGCGGGTGGGGGGCCGAGAAATAGCTCTCAGGCTGCGCCCGGAGAAGAATTGCTTTTGCGCATGCGGACGCGGGTTCGATTCCCGCCATCTCCACGACTATGCCCCTGGTGCCTACGGGTACCAGGGGCTTTCTCCGTTTACCAGCACATTTACTTGTCAGTGCTCATCGCACGACTAGGCACAGTAGCGCACAAGTCAGCAATTGGTTAGACTTGGACTAGTCCGGCGAGTCGAGGGAGAGTCCGTGGCGAAGCCCAAGAGCCTTCCCCAAGGCATCAGCCTGTCAGCCGAGGGCAAGTTCCGCGTCCGTATCTACTGGCACGACAAGCAACATTCCATCGGCAACTTCTGGACGTTGGGCGACGCCAAGGCAGCGATGTCTATTGCGCGTTCCGAAATGGCGCGCGGTATCTTCATCCCCCCGACGGAACTACGCCGCGAACGTGCCTCCCAGGACGTCATGGAGCGTATCGAGGCGACTACCGTAGCCGAGTGGGGGCCGGAGTGGCTTGGACGGCTAGAGGACGCCGGGCGCACTCCCGCGACGATCCGGTCCTACCGCTCGACGATGCACGCCCACATCATGCCTGCCATCGGCCAGTTGCGCCTTATCGACGTGACCAGTGCCGACATCGACGCGATGCTCGCCAAGCTCAAAGCTTCGCCTGGCGCGTGGACGAACGTTGCCCGCGTGACCCGGTCACTGTTCCTCGCAGCCGTATCGGCTGGCGCCGGAGGCATCACAGCGTCACCGTTTGCGGCACACGTCGAGTCGACCCGCAAGCGCCGCGATCGTGGACTCCCGGGCTCCGATCTCGCAATCCCGGCGGAAGTCGAAGCGATGGCTGACGCCATGCCGGAGGGGCTACGTGTAGCGGTCATGCTGGGAGCCTGGTGCGCCATGCGGCAGGGGGAAGTGCTGGGACTGCAACGGCGAGACTTCCGCCACCTAGACGACGCCGACAGTGCCACGGTTGTGATCGAGCGCCAGTGGAATGCGAAAGCGACGCCCCCGACCTATACGCCACCGAAAGCGGGCTCGGCGCGTGAGTTGTCGATCCCCGCGACGCTGGTTCCCATGATCTGTGAACACCTCGAGCGCTTCACGCCACCAGCCGCGGACGCCCCCGTGCTGCCCCGACATGGCCGTCCGCACCTTCCCATCTCGCAATCCGCGTTCGACTTGGCGTGGAGGAGGGCCCGTGAGACGGTGCGGCCCGGCTTCCGGTTCCACTCGCTCAGGCACACCGGTCTCACGGAGTACGCGCGCACCGGGGCGACACTGGCCGAACTCAAGGAACGGGGCGGCCACTCGAGCGCCGAAGTTGCGCTTCGATACCAGCACTCGAGCCTTGACCGCGACCGGGCCAACACGGCCAAGATGCAGATACCGACACCGGGGAAGTGAGCACATTGGATTCAGAGGACAACGCCCCGCCGAAAGTGCCTGTAGTCGTGACGATCGTGTGCGACCTCGAGGCTCACGGCCGTCTGCGGGTCGAGACAATGGAACGGACCTCGATCGCAGGTGTGCCGCTGTGGCTCGGGCACTCGACCAAGCGACGCGGCGTCCACATGTTTCGAGTGAACGAAGGCGTGAAGGTGACAAGCCTGTGGGGTGACAATCTCGCAAGTGCCTCGCCCCGCAAAATAGTCACGGACGACGGAGAGATCGACCGGGAAGCCTTTGAGGGACTGCGCGAAAACGCTGATATCAAGTGTTCCAAGTGTGACGACTCGATCAGGTTTCGCTACAAATGGGAACTGGAGGCGCTACTCGATGCCTTCGCCCAAGCCGGTCAGAGCGAGGTCTCGATAGCCACTCTCAGGCGCGCAAGGGAAGCCCTCCGGCCGGGGCGCGACACTTCTGCATGAGGCGGCATGTCGTTGCACAGATGCGCCGAGCCTGGGTACAGTAGGGGTGTAAGCGGTAGTCGGACTGCGTAGGCTGACACCATATGAGCCTCCGAGCAGGGGCATATTTGTCCTGCTCAGGAGGCTTTCGTGCTTCAGCAAACCCAACCCGCAACACTGCCGGCGTCGCTCTCGATTGCCGAGGTCGCGTCGCCCGCGTGCCTCAACTGCTCCGAAGACAGCGTGAGGCGAATGATCGCGCGGGGTGACCTGCCCGCGTATCGCGTGGGTCCACGCATGATCCGCATCAAGCGGCGAGACCTTGAGCGCATCATGCGCCCAGTCACGCGAATTGACCTTGCGAGCGCGAGCGGCGGTCGAGATGTCTAGCCCCAGAAACAGCGGCGCCCTCGCGGCTCCGAAGAACACCGAGGGCGACCACCTAGCAACCCCAAGTCTACCCGATCTGCGCGAGTGGGCAACTGCCGAGGGCAGGGCCGCCGCCCGCTCTCGGCTCGGCGAGATGGGGCCGCGCCCAAGGGCACGCGAAGCGTCGCGCGCCTTGTCTGAGGTCTTCGCGGACGATGAGGTCGCCGCGCCGCGTCACAGTGAGCGGTGGGAGCGCAACACCGCGAATCAACTCGTGCGCCAGGGGTTCGATCCTGAATACGTGGCGGCCCGTTTCAGCGTGCCACTCAAGCAAAAGGCGCCAGCGCCCGAGAGGACCCGTGCAGCAGCGTGAACGGCGCGGAGACGCTCGACTCAGTGCGTACCCATCTAGAGAGGTTCGTTGCGTACCCGAACACGTGGGCAGCCGACGCTCACGCGCTCTGGATCGCGCACACCCACCTCATGAACGCGTGGGAGTCCACGCCGCGAATCGCGTTCCTATCGCCGGAGCCGGGGAGCGGCAAGTCGCGCGCTCTCGAAGTAACCGAGCCGTTGGTGCCTCGCCCGGTATACGCGGTCAACACATCGCCCGCCTACCTGTTCCGCAAAGTCTCAGACGAGGCAGGACCGCCCACCATCCTCTATGACGAGATCGACACGGTGTTTGGTCCCAAAGCCAAAGACAACGAAGACATTCGCGGGATGCTCAACGCGGGGCACCGGAGAGGTGCCACCGCTGGGCGTTGCGTTGTCCGTGGCAAAGAGATATTCACTGAAGAGTTACCGGCCTACTGCGCCGTGGCGCTCGCGGGGCTCAATGACTTGCCCGACACGATCATGACGCGAAGCGTCGTCATTCGGATGAGGCGCCGCGCAAAGCATGAACGCGTGGAGCCGTGGCGGTTGCGCATCAATGGCCCGGAGTCTCAGGTGATATTCGATCACCTCGCACAGTGGGCGGCCTCCGTCGAATCCAAAGCGTCGGCTCAGTGGCCCGACATGCCCGAAGGCGTCGAGGACCGCAACGCCGACGTATGGGAAGCCCTTATATCTGTCGCGGACCTCGCAGGAGGTGACTGGCCGCAGCGCGCACGTGTAGCGGCTGTAACGGCTGTAACGGACCTGTCGCGGCAAAAGGGGGAAAGCCTGGGAATCCGACTCTTGAGTGACCTTCGCTCGGTATTCGCTGGCAGGGCTCGAATGTCGACTACCGAAGTCCTTGATGCACTCAACGGAATGACAGAGTCCCCATGGGGAAACCTACGAGGTAAAGAGCTCGATGCACGTGCGCTCTCCAGGTTCCTAAGCAAGTACGAAGTGCGACCAAGACTTCTACGCATCGAGGGCCAAAGTGGTCCGTTACACGGCTACGACGCCGCCGACCTCGCAGATCCTTGGGGTCGGTACGTCGCCCCCGTGCCGCGCCAAGAAACCGTTACAAGCGTTACAGGGGCTACGGCGCCCCCTTCCGCAGCGTGCACCGTTTGCCGCCCACCGCTCGCGTTCGATGACGGCACAGGTTGCCACGCGACATGCGAGGCCGTGGCATGAGCGGCGAGGCGTTCTACAAGCCCCATGTGCGCGTCATGGGCGGGTGCGGTGACTGCAACGCAGTGCAGGAGATGCGCGAGGCAGAGCCGGGCGTGTGGGTACTCGAGGTGCGCCACGATCCCACGTGCCCGACCTACCGGCGCATCGTTGCCAGACGAAACGGCGTGGCATGAAAGGCCTACCTGCAATGCCCGAAGAGCTGCACCATGACTGGCGCAACCTGTCAGGCCTCATCGAGGCTACGGCGCAACGCCAGACGATCCCGTGCCGCAACGGGCGCCAACCGCCTCCCGCGTGGTGGACGTTTGACGACATCACCGAGCAAGCCGCAGCGGCTGGGGCGTGCACCGCCTGCCCCGTGCTCGCTCAGTGCCTCGCGCATGGGGTCAAGCATCCCAAAGAGGTGGGCATCTACGGGGGGTTGACCGAGAAGCAGCGCGCCAGCGCCGCCCGAGAATTTGCCAAGGAGACACCATGAGGACGACCCACAACGCACCCGAGGCGATCGTATCGAGCCGTTCAGGCATCCACGTGAAAGTGCAATGCCCGTATTGCGGCTCTTCACTATGGATCTCGTGGACCGGTTGGTCTGGCTCTCTGATGGGCGTGGCGGCTTCCGACCGGCACTACACGTTGATACTGGAACTGGCTGCGGCACGTATGACCCACTCCTACACCGGCGGTCCTTACTGGCCTGCCCTTCAAGGGATTTGTCTACCTACCGCGGCTAGGGCACCGGCTACGCCAATCGGGCCTGCTGAGCTCCATGGGCAAGGTCGCCTCCAGCGCCGACAACGCCATGATGGAATCGTTCTGGTCAACCATGCAACGCGAACTCCTCGACCGCCACGCCTGGACCACGCGGACCGAACTGGCATCCGCCATCTTCGAATGGATCGAAGGGTTGTACAACCCCCGCCGAAGGCACACCGCCCTCACCGACCACCCCGGCCGATCCCTCAGCCCAGCGACCTTCGAAGCACTTCACACCCATGCCCGACATGCGGCATGATCAACACACACCCCGTGTCCGGAAAAGCGGGGTTTGGCTCTGGTCGCCGAACAGACTGTCAGCACCGACCATCATCATGAGACCATGAAAGTAGCCTGATGATCATCGGGCCGCCACCGAAGTTTCACGGAACTCGGGACACCCTCGGTGGCGCTCACAGGGGGAGGCGCCGTGGACCAATCTGCGGGCCAACTTGTCTGGGCGAAGTCCAGCGTGGACGCGTACGGGTGCGTCAACTCCTGGCTACCGCTGTGGCAACACCTCGACGACACCGCTGCCGTGGCGGCCCGGTTGTGGGACGAGTGGCTCCCGGTGCAGGTGCGACACCGCGTGAGTGCCGGGCTGGACGGTTCAGACAGTGCAGCGCGCTGCCTCCTCACCTTCCTGGCCGGGGTCCACGACGTGGGAAAAGCAACACCAGCGTTCGCGGTGCAGGTGCCGGTCCTGGCGGACCAGATGGTCCTCTCCGGTCTCGCGGTTCCTCGGCTCCTGCCTGAGGAACGCCGACGCCTTCCCCACTCTGTCGCAGGCGAGGTGCTACTCGAGCGCTGGTTGCGTCAGCGCCACGGGTGGTCGCGTGAGACAGCAAGCGAACTGGGCGTTGTCGTCGGCGGTCATCACGGTGTCCCACCAAGCAAGAGCACGATCCTGCGTGCGCTCGACCACCCCGAGCTTTTCGGCTCAGGGCCCTGGGAGGAGGTTCAGGTCGCCCTAATCGAGCGCGCCGCCCGCAGGACAGGGGCCGACCTGCAGCTGGCGCCGTGGAGAGACATGGCGCTGCCGCAAAGCGTCCAGATCACCCTCACTGCGGTCGTGATCGTCGCGGACTGGATCGCGAGTGACAGCGAACTGTTCCCGCTGAGCGCGCTGGGCGACCAACCGCGCGAGTCCGCCGAGCAGCGCGCCGCCCGCGCATGGACGGAACTTGAGCTGCCGCGACCGTGGCACGCGACCGATACCGGGCTGTCTCCCGACGAGCTCGTGCGCTCAAGATTCGGTTGGGGTGAGGCGGCCGTTGCCCGGCCAGTGCAGCACGCCGCAGTGGAGGAAGCGCGCGTGATGGACGTGCCGGGGCTGCTCGTGATCGAGGCGCCGATGGGGGAGGGGAAGACAGAGGCCGCCCTGCTCGCAACGGAGATACTCGTGGCGCGCTCGGGCGCGGGCGGGTGCTTCGTGGCCCTGCCGACTCAAGCGACCACGGACGCGATGTTCGACCGGGTGCTCGACTGGCTAGGCCGGGTTCCCGACGCCGTGATCGCCGCCGACGCCCAGTCCACGTCGGGGCATCGTGCGACCTCGGTGACGCTGGCCCACGGCAAGGCCTCGCTGAATAGCACCTTCCGCGAGCTGCGGACGCCCTCAACTCCGCAACAGATCGGCCTCGACGAAGAAGGAGCTCCGCTCTGGGCACACACGGGCCGCGACACGCTTGGCAGCCTCGACGGCGTCGTCCACAGGTGGATGACCGGGCGCAAGAAGGGCCCGCTGGCCGACTTCGTGGTTGGCACCATCGACCAGCTCCTGTTCACGGGCCTGCGCGCACGCCACCTTGCGCTGCGCCACCTCGGGATGGCCCGCAAGGTCGTGATCCTGGACGAGATCCACTCCTTCGATGCATACATGAACACATACCTGCAGTCGGCACTCGAGTGGCTCGGAGCCCACGGAGTGACGGTCATCATGCTGTCGGCCACCCTCCCGTCGAGCCTGCGTGAGGAGCTCGTGGCGGCGTACCGGCGGGGGATGGCGCCACCTGAGCCCGGCGGCGTAGATCGGCCTGCGCGGATCGACTGGGCCTCTAGAGCAGCGGCCCTGCGCGCCTCGATAAGCATCGACGCCGGTGCCGGTGCCGCGGCGAGTTCCGAACCGGAGGTTTTCGGCGACTACCCGGTCCTCACCTCCCTCCGCGCGGGCGAAGTCAGGCAGAGGACCGCTGCGCCGTCTGGGCGCGACACCGAGGTCCGCTTGGAGATCGCTCCCGACGACCTGGACGCTCTCGTCGCGATGCTCCGGGAGGCACTGTCCGACGGTGGGTGCGCGCTCGTGGTCCGCAACACGGTCGCACGCGCGCAACAGACAGCCCAGACCCTCACTGAGGTCTTCGGACAAGACGTTCGCCTGGTTCACTCGCGCTTCATCGGTCACCACCGGATGGTGAACGATGCGTGGCTCCGCCAGACCTTCGGTGCGCCCGGAAAGGGACGCGAACGCCCACACCGCGCGATCGTGGTGGGCACGCAGGTGGTCGAGCAGTCGCTGGACGTGGACTTCGACGTGCTGATCACCGATCTCGCGCCGACCGACCTGCTGCTGCAGCGCATCGGACGGTTGCATCGCCACGAGCGCGGGCCCGGCGAGTCGCTGCGACCGTCAAGCCTTCGGCAGGCGCGCTGCGTGGTCGTCGGGGTGCCGGACTGGTCTTCGGCACCGCCGGAGCTGGATCGTGGAGGTCGGGCCGTATACGGGGAGCATGTCTTGCTGCGGGCGGCGGCCCTTGTGATCGAGTGCGTCGGCGCGCACGGGGTCGTTCACCTGCCGCAGGACATCGCTCCGTGGGTGCAGCGGGCCTACGCCCACGGCCCCTTGGGTCCGGATTCATGGCAGGAGGCGATGGCAGTGGCCCGGCAGGAAGCGGACCGGGTGATCGCCTCCAAGCGCGAACGGGCGAGCGTGTTCCGCCTGGCACCACCACGCGCGGCAGGGGTCCCGGTCCTCGGGTGGATCGAGGGAAGCATAGGCGAAGCAGACGACACCGTCGCTGGGCAAGCTCAGGTGCGTGACGCGGACCAGTCGATCGAGGTGCTCGTCCTGCAGCGGGACAACGACGGTCAACTTCGTTTGCTGGATGGGGTCCCTGGGTTCGGGAACGACCTCGTGGACCCCGAGCGCGCACCGGACCCCGCCCTCGCGCGGGCCATCGCGGGTAGCGCCCTTCGGATCGGCGGCTGGCTGGTCCGCGGCACCGGCGCCGATCGCCTCATCTCCGCGCTTGAGAAGAACTACTTCGCGGCCTGGCAACGCGACCCGCTGCTCTCGGAACGGCTCGTCCTGGTCCTGGACCCGACCGGGATGTCACAGGTCGGTGACACACTCTTCAAATACGACCCCGTGCATGGTCTGGAGATGTCTCGTGCCACCTGAGGCCACCCCGTCTTTCAATCTCGTACGACGCCCCTGGATCCCCGTCGTCCGCATAGACGGCAGAGTCGATGACCTCTCGATCCTCGGGGTCCTCGAACAGGCCGCAGACCTGCGCCAGATCATCGGCGACGTCCCGACCCAGGTGTTCGCGATCCAACGGATCCTGCTAGCGATCCTGCACCGAGCATGGAACGGGCCCGAGAGCATCGCGGACTGGACCCACCGGCGCGAGCACTGGGACGACTCACTCGACGAGGTGCGCGACTACCTCGACGCCTTCAAGGACCGCTTCGACCTACGACACCCTCGCACGCCGTTCTTCCAGGTGGCGGGGTTGCACACCGCGAAGGACGAGCACTCGGGGCTCGAGAAGCTCATCGCCGACGTTCCCAACGGGCAACCGTTCTTCACGACCAGGATCGGCCGTGGCCTTGAACGGATCAGCTGGCCGGAGGCTGCCCGGTGGTTGATCCACGTCCACGCCTTCGACCCATCGGGGATCAGGTCAGGAGTAGTCGGGGACCCGCGGGTCAAGGGTGGGAAGGGCTACCCCTTGGGCCCGGGATGGTCGGGCCAGATCGGCGGCGTCAGCCTCGTGGGCGCCGACGTCCGCGAGACCTTGCTCCTGAACCTCCTGGTTCCTCAGGAGTGCGAGATGCCGTCCTCAGGTCACGACCTGCCACCGTGGGAGCGGCCGGCTGTCGGTGTCGAGGTCGAGGGCGCAGACAGCCGGCCCCCGACGGGGCACCTGGACCTCTACACCTGGCAGACCCGTCGCGTGCGCCTCGTGGGAGACGACAACGGTGTTGTCGGGCTGGTCCTGGCGCAGGGGGATCGTGCGACCCCCCAGAACCGGCAGGCCCTCGAACCGATGTGCGCGTGGAGGTTCAGCGAGCCACAGACCAAGAAGTTCGGCACCCCGACGTACATGCCACTCAAGCACAACCCGGAGCGCGCGTTCTGGCGTGGCCTGGCCGCGCTGCTGCCCGAGGTGGCGACGCCGGAGGCCTCCGGGGAACCCGCTCGCCGTCTCCAGCCGGGCGTCCTGAAGTGGGTAGCGGCGCTCCGCTACGCCGACGTGCTGGATGACGAGGCGGTCGTGCGCGTCCGGGCGACCGGCATGGCCTACGGATCCAACGAGTCGGTCGTCGACGAGATCGTCGACGACCTGCTGTCCCTGCCGATCGCGCTCCTACGCGCAGATGACTCCCGGCTGCGAACCGTGGCCGTTGAAGCCGTCGAGCAGGCCGACAAGGCCGTTCTCGCCCTCGCGAACTTGGCCGGCAACCTGCAGGCGGCCACCGGGGCCGGCGATGTCGACGGCCCGCGGGACCGAGCACGCGAGGTTGCCTACGCGGGCCTGGACGCACCGTTCCGCACCTGGGTGCTCTCGCTCCGCCAGGACGAGGACCCGCTGGAGGCCTCGGCGCGGTGGCAGCAACTGGTGCGAGCCATCGTGTGGAGCCTGAGCCGGGAGCTGATCGGGGCCACCGGACCGGCCGGGTGGATTGGGCGGGAAGTCCGCAACAGGCACGTCGATACGAGCCAGTCCGACGCATGGTTCCGCGGCCAGCTCGGGGCAGCGCTGCCCCGGGGTTTTGTCGAGCAGAAGGGGAAGATCGCATGAGCGAGCGACAAGACCAGCAAGGGCACCGTGCCGAGGGGGCACCTGCCAGCGACGCCAGAGCGAACCCTGGCGCGGCGGAGTACGCGCCGAAGCTCGGCGAGGTCGGGAAGCTGGTCCACTCGCGGGTCGCGCGACTCGCAGCGACCCGCGGCACGTCCGGGACCACCGCAGTCCTTGCGCGCCTGCGCCGGGCCGTCGGAAAGCCGCCCGGTTGGGACCCGGAACTCTGGGAGCTGACCCTCTCAAACGTGCCGGGCTGGGTCGTGTCCGATGCCCCTACCGTCGAAGAGCGCGCCGTGTACACGGCGATCACGCTCTACGCGGTGCACCAACAGTCTCGGCCCGAGCCCATGCATATGCGCGGGCACGGCCTCGGCAAAGCGGTGCGTTCGCTCGCGTCGGCCACGCAGGCTGAGTCCGCCGTGCGACGTCGCTTCGACGCCGCTGCCACGGCCACCTCTTTCGACGAGACGGTCCACCACCTCCGGGGCCTGATCACTCAGCTACGTTCGCACCGGGTACCGCTCGACTATGGGCTACTCGCTGACGACCTGCTCCAGCTTCAGGACCCTCGGACGGCGGACGCCGTCCGGCTCAGATGGGGACGCCAGTACTACCGCATCGACCGCGACAGTGCTCCAGGCACACCAGCGGGCACCACGAACCAGGGCCACGACGTCGCGGCCGACCAGGTCAGAGAGGACGCATCATGACCCGCACGATCATCGACATCCACGCCATCCAGACCGTTCCGCCGAGCAACATCAACCGGGACGACACTGGCAGCCCCAAGACAGCCGTCTACGGCGGCGTCCGGCGCTCCCGCGTATCAAGCCAGGCCTGGAAGCGGGCCACGCGCAAAGACTTCGAGACGTACCTGGACCGTTCCGACCTTGGGGTGCGGACCAAGAGGGTCGTCGAGCTCATGTCCGAGGAGATCGCGCGACAGGCACCCGACCTGGAACCGGCACAGCGGGACGAGATCAGCTCAGCGGTGCTCCGGGCCACAGGGTTGACGTTGTCCAAGCCGCGCAAGGGTGAGACCGAGGAGGCCGGGTACCTGGTGTTCCTCGGCCGACGCCAGGTCGAGTCCCTGGCCGCGCTGGGGGTGGACACCTTCCGGGCCGGCGGTCTGGCGACACTCGAGAAGAAAGCCACACGAGCACTCGTCAAGGACAAGAACGCGATCGACGTCTCGCTCTTCGGCCGCATGGTCGCCGACGTGACCGACCTGAACGTCGACGCCGCCGCGCAGGTCGCCCACGCCATCAGCGTGCACAGCGTCGAGACGGAGTTCGACTACTTCACCGCAGTCGACGACCACAAGAACGCCGACGCCGAAGAGGACGCAGGCGCAGGGATGATCGGGACCGTCGAGTTCAACTCCTCCACCCTGTATCGCTACGCCACCGTCGACGTGGACGCACTGCTACGCAACCTGGGTGACGTCGAGGCGACCGCCCGCGCGGTCGACGCGTTCGTGCGGTCCTTCATCACGTCCATGCCAACAGGCAAGCAGAACACGTTCGCCAACCGGACCCTGCCAGACGCCATCGTGGTGTCCGTCCGAGAAGACCAGTCCGTCTCACTCGTCGGAGCCTTCGAAGAGGCGGTCACCTCGACAGCCTCGAGCGGCCGGGTTCACGCCGCGGTCCAGGCGCTCGTCGCCTACGCGGACGAGATCGGCGCGGCCTACGGGACCCGACCGGTTGCGGTGTGGACAGTTGGTGTCGGTGCCCGCGCCGCAGCCCTGGACGAGCTGGCGCCCCGCACGTCGTTCGACCAGCTCGTGCTGGCGGTCGGTGCGATGGTGCGGGAGCGGCTGGGGAGCGAGAGGTGAACTGCCTTGTCCTGCGCCTGGCCGGCCCGATGCAGTCCTGGGGCGTGTCCAGCAGGTTCGTTCGGCGAACCACCGAGAGCCAACCGACGAAGAGCGGCGTCCTGGGTCTGCTGGCCGCAGCCGCGGGGCGACGCCGAACGGACCCGATTGAGGACCTGCTGGCGGTGAGCTTCGGTGTCCGAGTCGACCAGCCCGGTCGCCTCGTGCGGGACTTCCAGACGGCACGGACGATGGACGGCGCGCACTCGATGCCCCTGTCCTACCGCTTCTACCTCGCGGACGCGGCCTTCCTCGCCGTCGTCGAGGGTGAGCCGGGTTTCATCGACGAGCTCGACGACGCCCTGCGCCACCCGGTGTACCCGCTCTACCTCGGACGGCGGTCGTGCCCGCCTGCTGGACCGGTCACGCTCGGCATTCGCCGCGACGCGTCGGTCAACGAGGTTCTCAGCGATGAGCCGTGGCGAGCCGCGCCGTGGTGGCAGAAGACCTATCGGTCCTCGACCGTGGCGCTTGAGACGGTGGCCGACGCACAGCCGGGTGCCGAGGACTGGCTGACTGTCGCCGACCTTCCGATCAGCTTCGACCCGGAGCGACGTCTCTACGCCTTGCGGGCCATCGAGCGGGGCATCGTGACGGTGACCAACCCGACCTTCGCCGGGTTCACCTCCCACGACGACCCTCATCAGCCCATGGCCGCGCTCGGAGGAGCCTGATGCACCTGACGCAGTTCGAGATCAACCCAGCACGCCGCGGAGCCCAGAAGCTCCTCGGCTCACCCCAAGCGATGCATGCGGCCGTCCTTGCAGGCTTCCCGAGCGAGGATGCGAATCATGGGCGGATCCTGTGGCGCGTCGACTCCGGCCCACGCCACACGTACCTCTACGTGTCGAGCCCGCGTTGCCCGGACCTCACACACCTCGTCGAGCAGGCAGGTTGGCCCACGACCTCAACGTGGTCCACAGGTGATCTGGCCTCGCTGCTGGACAGCCTGGCCATCGGCCAGCACTGGGGTTTCAGACTCGCGGCCAACCCGACGCGGTCCACGCGCGTCGGAGATCGTGAGCGCTCCCAGCGCGTGGGTTGCGTCACCGCCCAGCAGCAGCTCGACTGGTTCCTCTCGCGGACCGCCAAGTGGGGAGTCAAGATCCCGACGACGGACGGGAACCCTGAGGTGGTCGTCAACGGACGCGGCGTGAGGTCGTTCCGAAGGCAGGAAGGACGCGTGACCGTCGCTACGGCGATCTTCGAGGGGCGGCTTGAGGTCGTCGACCCGGATCTGCTGCGCACCGCGATGGTCGACGGGATTGGCCCTGCGAAGGCGTACGGGTGCGGCCTCCTGACACTGGCACATGTGGATCGACACTGATGCCCAGCGGCGGTCCCCGACCAGCAAAGACCCCGGAGCTGCTGCGCGCCCAAGACCGCCTGACCTTCATCTACGTCGAGCACGCGGTCATCCACCGCGATGCGAACGCCATCACCTGTACGGACGCCCGGGGGACAGTCCACATCCCCGCCGCAACCTTGGGAGCCCTCTTGCTCGGGCCCGGAACAACGGTGAGCCACCAGGCCATGGTGCTGCTTGCCGACAGTGGATCGACCGCAGTGTGGGTGGGAGAGCGCGGGGTCCGCTACTACGCCCACGGGCGACCGCTGGCACGCTCATCACGGCTTCTCGACGCGCAGGCGCGACTCGTCAGCAACCGGGGCTCACGGCTCGCAGTCGCTCGCCAGATGTATGCGATGCGGTTTGAGGGTGAGGACACCTCAAGACTGACGATGCAGCAGCTCCGCGGCCGTGAAGGAGCCCGTGTCCGCGCCTCGTACCGTGCCGAGAGCGAACGCACCGGGGTTCCATGGCGATCGCGCGACTACCGCCCCGACGACTTCGAGGCATCCGACCCTGTCAACCAGGCACTCTCCGCAGCCAACACCGCGCTCTACGGCGTGGTGCACGCCGTTGTCGTCGCCGTCGGCTGCTCACCAGGGCTGGGATTCGTCCACACCGGACACGATCGTTCGTTCGTCTACGACATCGCGGACCTCTACAAGGCCGACACGTCGATCCCTGCCGCGTTCGAGATGGCCCGCCATGAGCTCGGAGACATCGGCGCCGCAACCCGCAGACACATGAGGGACCTCATGCACGCCGAGCACGTCCTCGAGCGTTCCGTCAGGGACGTGTACACGCTCCTGCTCGGCGAGTACGACGAGGGCGGCAGCTCCGGAGACGTCGACGTCATCTCGTTGTGGGACGGTGACGATCGCGCCGTCGCCGGCGGCACCAACTACGACGACCTCGACTGGTAATCGCGTGGTCGTCATCGTTCTGACCGCGTGCCCCGCAGGCCTACGTGGATACCTCACGCGATGGTTCCTCGAGGTGTCGCCCGGCGTCTTCGTCGGGCGCATACCGGCGCGGGTTCGTGATCGGGCTTGGGAGAGAATCATCGAGATGATCGGTCGTGGCCGTGCTCTCCTTGTCTACTCGGCGCAAGGTGAGCAAGGCCTGGCCTTCCGCACCTACGGTCACGACTGGAAGCCGGTCGACTTCGACGGGATCCAACTCATAATGAGGCGCGCGACCGGCGACGGACCCAGCGCCATCCCGGACGCGCCAATGACGCCGGAGGTGGGCGGTAAGTCGAACGTAGCCGCAGGTTGGAGCTCAACTGCGCGCCGGAGGAAGTTCGCCCGGTCGAGGTCCAGACCTGGCTAGCGCCGCGGGCGGTGGGAAGTGAAGGGCGAGACGACTATTGCGTAGGATCGACGCAGGTCAGGAAGTGCCGTCCCCGCGCGAGCGGGGGTGATCCCACGAGCGTGTCTCCCACGGACCACTTTGTTGCGCCGTCCCCGCGCGAGCGGGGGTGATCCGAAGGCCACGTCCGCAACGACTGCACAGGTGTCGCCGTCCCCGCGCGAGCGGGGGTGATCCCACCAGCCCCGCCGCCCTGGCGTGTCTGAAAACGCCGTCCCCGCGCGAGCGGGGGTGATCCCATCAAGCAGTCATACAACCAAGCTTTGCACCAGCCGTCCCCGCGCGAGCGGGGGTGATCCCGTGCCATACGTCGTCTCGGCGACGTAGCCAACGCCGTCCCCGCGCGAGCGGGGGTGATCCCAACGGGCACCGCACTAGCACCCTGGCGTCGACGCCGTCCCCGCGCGAGCGGGGGTGATCCCAACCGCACCGGTCGCGACGGCCGCGCCTTGACGCCGTCCCCGCGCGAGCGGGGGTGATCCGGAACACATGCAATGGACAGCATGACGCAGACGGCCGTCCCCGCGCGAGCGGGGGTGATCCGGAACACATGCAATGGACAGCATGACGCAGACGGCCGTCCCCGCGCGAGCGGGGGTGATCCGGAACACATGCAATGGACAGCATGACGCAGACGGCCGTCCCCGCGCGAGCGGGGGTGATCCCAACCGCACCGGTCGCGACGGCCGCGCCTTGACGCCGTCCCCGCGCGAGCGGGGGTGATCCGGAACACATGCAATGGACAGCATGACGCAGACGGCCGTCCCCGCGCGAGCGGGGGTGATCCGGAACACATGCAATGGACAGCATGACGCAGACGGCCGTCCCCGCGCGAGCGGGGGTGATCCGGAACACATGCAATGGACAGCATGACGCAGACGGCCGTCCCCGCGCGAGCGGGGGTGATCCCAGGTCGAGCATTGGGTCTTTGAGCATTGTGTCGCCGTCCCCGCGCGAGCGGGGGTGATCCCTAAGGAGACACCATGAACAACCTCTTGACGCTGCCGTCCCCGCGCGAGCGGGGGTGATCCCATGTAGCGGTGTGCGTTTTGGCACGCGAGGTGGCCGTCCCCGCGCGAGCGGGGGTGATCCGTCGGTCATGGCGTTCGGTGTCATCGCACTCTGGCCGTCCCCGCGCGAGCGGGGGTGATCCGTCGTTGGTGATGTTGAAGAAGGCACCCTGAATGCCGTCCCCGCGCGAGCGGGGGTGATCCGTGCCACCATTCGCGGTTGGCAACAGGGATAGGGCCGTCCCCGCGCGGGCGGGGGTGATCCCACTCCGGGGAACGTGATCGGGTTGACGATCAGGCCGTCCCCGCGCGAGCGGGGGTGATCCCAACGGCGCACCCGCAGGCACCCTTGACGGTGTGCCGTCCCCGCGCGAGCGGGGGTGATCCCGACAATAACTGGCTCTTCACTATGGATCTCGTGGACCGGTTGGTCTGGCTCTTTGATGGACGTGGCGGCTTCGGCCCGTTGGACGCAGGATGGTCTGGTGGGTGGGTCTGACTCACGGCTCTTGTGACGTCACCGGTTGGTGGCTGTCCTGCTTGCGACGTGTCGACCGGCTCGGCTCACTTTCGAAGTGCAGCCCGGTGGGCCGTGATGTCCTGATAGGAGTCTGGCGAGTCCCCGATAGTGAACTGACTGACGCCCGGCCGGGCTGCGCACCCGACAATACGGAAGGGCGCGGTTCCTATGGTGAACGACAATCAGATCGAGGTCTACGGCGGGATTGACACGCACGCAGATACACATCATGTCGCGGTGATCGATGCCGCTGGGCGGAGGTTGGCCGATGTCCAGGTGCCAACCACCGCAGCTGGCTATCAGGCGGCGTTACGGTTCCTGGGTTCGTGGCCCACGCTGGCAAGCGTGGGTATCGAGTGCACCGGCTCCTACGGGGCCGCAGTGACCCGCGCCGTGCGTGAGGCGGGCATCGGAGTGTTCGCGGTGAACCGGCCCAACCGATTTGATCGCCACCGCCGGGGCAAGACAGACGTCTTCGACGCCTACTCGGCTGCCGAGGCGGTGGTGTCTGGGCGTGCAACGGCTGCACCGAAGGGGGGCGATGGTCTGGTCGAAGCACTCGCACTCGCACTCGCACATGACGCAGGACTCACACACTGCCCGTGCTCCCTCGCGTGCAAACATCACCCCGGCCGCACTTGCGGCGTACGGCTCGACTACGAGACCACACGCGTGCCGAACTCAGCCGAACCCGACCACATCACACCCCACGCCCACTGCGGTCCCGACACCGTAGAGAACATGAGCCGCATCGTCTGCCGACGATGCAACCAAGCACGCGGCGACAAACCACTACACGCGCCCACCGTCGCGCCAGTCACGCGCGCCACATCGACGACACGCCTAGTCGCATGGTGACACGCGCGCCCAACCCCGCCACCGAGTAGGGGGGAGCCCCCTCCCCCCCCACCCACGAGTCGCTCCCAGGGTCAGAGCGATATCTCCCCCCGGCGTTTTTTTCCACAAGACTCAGCAGGTATCTGGCCGACCCGGTGCACGTCGGAGCAGGGTGAAGAGACTCCCACGCGAGGATCACGACCACCAGCGACCGAACTCGACGCCTCCGAGATGTTGGAAATGGCTCAACAGACCGACCACTTTGCCACGAGGAGAGGCGGGCTAGCAGGTCGAGGGTTCCCCCGTGGGGGTCCAGAGCCGCGCCTCCCGCACGATCACGGCGACGGAGGCCCGTGCGGAGGTGGGCATCAGACCACCTCCGGGAACAGAGAGAATCGGCGGGCAAACCCACCGGCCTTGGCCCCTGGGAGAACCTGCGTGGCTGGCCCCAGTCCCCGGGTGGGGGTTGTCGCGGCCCCAGTCGCGCCTGGGGTGAACCCGTTAGTGCGAGGTGGGGCGGCGTCTTGGTTGGGACTGGGGTCGTTTTCGGACCAGTTGCCACCCTGTCACCGCAGATGCGCAACCCACGCAGGAGCGGCAGAAGACCTGGCGCCCTTCAATCCTCCACGTAAACCGGAGCGGATCACTACAGTGGAGGCGTCGGCTGTTCCACCAGTTGACCCAGCCGGGGTGGCATGTGGGTCGCTATCGGGGCCCAGTTGCCACCGGGACTTGATGTCTCGCTGACGGTGACGAGATAGCGAAGCGCGACGAAGGAGAACGTCATGTCAGAACTTCCGCCCGCCCCCATGCCAGCAGGCTGGTACCCGGACATGTCTGACTCCGGTCTGTCTCGTTGGTGGGATGGGACAGGGTGGACTCCGTCGACGAGACCGGCGAGCGTCCCACCTGCCCCAGCCGCCGCCGAAACCCAAGCCGAAACGGACGCGCAGAAGAACGCCGTCGCGTCCGCAAAAAATGAATTCTATGCCGAGCTATCCCGGGACTCCCTCATCGCAACATTGCAGGTTGGCGGGTTCACCGACGCTGACGCGGAGTATGCCGTTGACACCATGAACGTGGACTGGAACGAGCAGGCGGCGAACTGGGCCAAGTTCTTGCTCGATTACAAAACCCGTAAGCCTGAAGGCAAAATCGGATCATTCTCCCGCTCCGAACTCATCACAGAAGTGGAGTTAAGCGGGTTCACGACCGAGCAGGCAACTTACGGTGTCAACGAGGCGTTCCTTACCGCTGGCACCCCCTACATCCAGCCTGCAACCCATGGCGTCAACGAGGCGTTGCCTGTCGCTAAGGCGACGGCGATACTCGCCGCACCGAATCGTCGTGACGTGGGAAAACTTCCGAGCCCTAACTCGCAGATGATCTGCCCGCATTGCCACGCACAAGGGCAGGTGTCTACCTCGATCGTCAAGCGCAAGCAGGGCATCAGCGGAGGCAAAGCAACCGGTGCTGTCTTGACTTTGGGGTGGTCACTCCTTGCCACAGGACTGTCGCGGAAGGTCGAGAGCACTCAGGCAAAATGCGGGAACTGTGGCGCGGTTTGGAACTTCTAGCAGAACACCCGAGGCGTCGACGACCAGATTGTGCGCCACCGCTTCCGCGCGGGTTCTGGCGGCCTGTCGGGTGCTGCGCGTACGGTTGTTCATGGCGGGCTCCTTCGTAGTCCGTCTTGCCCGCCTGATGTTCGCTCACCGAGGCGGGCACCTTAGTCTGTGACTGGACTGGTAACCCGTGAAACCACCAAAGGCCCTGCTAATCGCTTAAATGCGAGAGATTCCCGCCATCTCCACTCATCCCTGTTCGTTGAGACAGAGGCCGCCTCACCTTCGGGTGGGCGGCCTTTGTCATGTGCTCCCTCGCCTCGTCGCGCCTCAGCGCTTGCGGCGGATCAGACTGGTCGCCAGCGCCGCCACGAAGGCCACGATGCAGGCGAGCAGGATGATCCCCGCAAGCGCTCCGTGATCTGCGGCGGGAGGGACGGGTTGAAAGTTGTCCGCCGCGTCGAATGCCACTCCCCACGCCCACCACAGGTAGGCGAACGCGGAGGCGCCCAGGACCACGGAGGCGACCTCGACGGACCGGATGACTCGGCTGCTCACGCCCGCGTCGAGAAGGGCGAGAACGGTCAACACGAGGGCGCACGCCGCCACCAGGTAGAACAAGGATCCGAGCAGGGACATGGCGACAAGCAAGGCGGCCACGATGAGCCACGCCTTGACGAGGGCGCGGCGCCCGCGCTGGCCAAGCAGCGCGAGGCCCGCGTGTCGCCACCACAGGCGGCGCGACATCGACCGAGCGGCTCGCGCGACCTGCAAGGCGGCGGCGGCATCGGGCGCTGCGGCGACGTCGTGGCGCCACTCCTCCGCGTAGCGTTCGCGCTCCGTGGTCGGCAGTTTGCTCACCGCCTTTTCTACCATCGCCGCGGGGTCGCGTCCCGTTTTCTTTGTCACTTTCGCCCTCCTCGTTCGGTCACGGCGCGGGCCCACACGAGCCCGTCGTCGGTCAATCGGTAGAGGCGGCGGCGCGGCCCGCGGCGCTCGACCTCGTCTGTGTCCCATTCCGAGGTGAGGAGTCCATACCGCTCGAGCCTCTCCAGGAGGGGATAGACGGTGCCGCTGGGGCGACCTGTGCCCGCACAAATGGCGAGTCCCCAGGTCTGCTCCGGCCACGCGTCGAGCAGCGCACCGGCGACCGCGGCAAGCGCCGGTGTCACGCGGAGGAATGTGCCCACACCCGGAATCTACCTATGTAGTAACAGAAAGTCCAGCGGGAGTTTTCGATCGCCGGCGCGGCCGAAACTAGCCGCCCGCCGTTACCCGGATCTGTGAGCCCCACGGGTCGGGGAAGCGCAGCGTGAGGCCATCGTCGGCCGCCTGGACGCACTTGAAGGCGAGGCGTTCGCGCAGGGCGCCCAGGTCGTCGGCATCGGGGACCATGATGTCCATCGTGCCAAGACCAAGCGAGGCCGCTCGGGGACCAGCGCCCCGCGAGTTCCACACGTTGAGGCCCACGTGGTGGTGGTATCCGCCTGCGGAAACGAAGAGTGCGGTGCCCATGCTGAACGTCTCCTCGAAGCCGAGCGTGCCCACGTAGAAGTCCTTGGCCGTGGGGATGTCTCCCACCTGGAGGTGGACGTGGCCAACGCTCGCGATGCCTTGTGGGGCGGCGAGCTCGGCCTCGGCGACGTTCGCGTCGAGGTAGTCGTTCGGGTCGAGGTGCAGCGTCCCCATGAGGGGCTTGCCGTCCGCGCCGCGCTCCCAGGCATCGCGCGGGCGATCGAAATAGAGTTCGACGCCGTTTCCCTCGGGGTCGTCAAAGTAGAAGGCCTCGGAGACTAGGTGGTCGGCAGAGCCCGTGAAGCGGCCGATGCCCGACTGAGCCACGCGCAGCACCGCCGCGGCGAGCGCCGCTCGGGTCTCGAAGACGACGGCGGTGTGGAACAGGCCAGCGCCGCGACGATCGAACGAAGGCAGATTGGGGGAGTGGGCGAGGGTCACAGTGGGCACGCCGTGGCGGCCGAGGACGTGCGCCTGTCCTTCGGTCGCGATCTGGTCGAGCGCGATGACGTCGCGGTAGTAAGCGAGCATCGAGTCGAGGTTGCGAACGTGGAGTTCGACGGCTCCCATGCGCGTTCCCGCCGCGAGGGTGTCGTTGGCGGGCGACGGGGCGGGGCCGGAGAGGTTCGCGATATCCATGATGGCGCGTCAACAAGGAGCGGGCGGATCGCATTCCTGCGGGCAAGACGGTGCGTGGTCCGGGGTTAGCGTAGGGCCATGGAATTGCGAACTCTGGGCCGTAGCGGCCTCCTGGCATCGGCCGTAGGACTCGGCTGCAACAACTTCGGTCGCGCGGGGACGGTGACGCAGACCCAGGAGGGAAGCAGCGCGGTGCTTCACGCCGCGCTTGACGCGGGAGTGACATTTTTTGACACGGCTGACATCTACGGCGGCACGTGGGGACTGAGCGAGAGCCTGATGGCCGAGGTGTTGAAGGCACGCAGGGACGAGGCCGTCGTCGCCACCAAGTTTGGCCACACCGCGGTAGCGACGCCCCTCGACGAGCGTGGCCCCAAGGGCTCGAGCGCCTACATCAGGGCTGCCGTCGACGCCTCGCTCTCTCGGCTGGGCATCGACGTGATCGACCTGTTCCAGCAGCACATGCCAGACCCAAGCGTGCCGATCGAGGAGACACTCGAGGCGTTGGCGGAGCTGGTGGCCGCGGGCAAGATCCGTGCGTACGGCCACTCGCAATTTTCCGTCGAGCAACTGGGCGTCGCCGATGCCGCCGCAGCATCCCTGGGCGTGGCACCGTTCGTGACGAGCCAGGACGAGTTGAGTCTCGCCGCGAGGGCCGTCGAGGCCGACGGCAGGCTCGCGGCCGCAGAGGCGGCGGGAATGGCCTTCTTACCTTTCTTCCCGCTCGCCAACGGTCTCTTCACGGGCAAGTTCACGCGCAGCGAGCGGCCCACGGGGACCCGCATCGCAGATCTCAGGCCACAGGTGGCGGACGGCGCCGACTGGGACGCCATGGAGGCCTATCAGGCGTTGTGTGATGCCCGCGGAATCACGATGCTCGAGGCGACCTTCGGCTGGTTTCTGGCCAAGCCGGTGGTGGGGTCGGTCATAGCAGGTGCGACGAGGCCCGAGCAGGTCACGGCAAACGCCGCGGCGGCGTCGGCGTGGTCGCCGACCGCCGACGACATTGCGGCGATCGATCGGCTGTTTCCCGTCGCCTGACCAGGCTGGACGTCGCCACGCCGCGCGCCTCTGTCACGAGCCACTTGCGCTCCAGCTACTCAGTGCTACTATCTACTAGTAGTCATTACTACTGAGTAGTCAAGGAAGGGGCCGTGGCGTGGGCAAGCAAATGACGGAGATGCTCAAGGGCACGCTGGAGGGCATCGTGCTGGCGAGCCTGTCGGGCCGTCCCGCGTACGGCTACGAGATCACCTCGTGGCTGCGCGACCAGGGATTCGCCGATATCGCCGAGGGCACTGTCTACGCCTTGCTGATCAGGCTCGAGCAGAAGCTCCTGGTCGATGTGGAGAAGGTCCCGTCCGAGAAGGGGCCGCCCCGCAAGGTGTACACGCTCAACGCCGAGGGACTGGAGTACCTCGACGAGTTTTGGCGGACGTGGGGCTTCCTCGCGGACCGGCTCGCGCATCTTCATCAAGGAGGCAAGTGACATGGCATGGAAGTGGATCGAACTGTTCACGGGGTCGCTAGACCAGAAGAAGCGATACCGGCGGTACAAGGCCCGCATTGACGCCCTTCCGGAGCCGTACGGCACGGCCGCCAGCGCCTTCCAACGGTATTTCATGTACTACGGGGGCATCGTTGACGGCGAGACAAGCCTCAGCATGCTCGGTGACTTCGCCGACCTCTGGGAGCGCGCGGCCGCCGACGCCACGCCCGTCAGGGCCATCGTCGGCGACGACCCAGTCGAATTCGCCGAAGCCTTCGCGCAGGCCTACACCGGCAAACGGTGGATCGACAAGGAACGCGAGCGACTCATCGTCGCCATCGATCGCGCGGCGGGAGGCCAAGAATGACGGGAGAGGACGCGGAAGCCGCGCTGCCGGCCGACGAACTCCAAGAACCCGCGATCCGCGTGCGGGGTCTCGAGAAGTCCTACAAGGATCTTCAGGTGTTGCGCGGCGTCGAGTTCGATGTGGCGCGTGGAGGAATCTTCGCGCTTCTTGGATCCAACGGAGCGGGCAAGACGACGGTGATCAAGATACTGGCCACGCTGCTGAGGGCCGATGCGGGGTCCGTCACCGTCAGCGGCGTCGACGTGGCATGCGAACCGGCGCAGGTGCGTGAGTCCATTTCCCTAACCGGACAATTCGCTGCGGTCGACGAGATCCTGACCGGCCGCGAGAATCTGGTGATGGTCGCCCGGTTGCGGCACCTCCCTGGCGCTGGCGCGATCGCTGATGACCTGCTCGAGCGGTTCGCGCTGACCGAAGCCGGTGCGCGCAGAACCTCCACCTACTCGGGTGGAATGCGGCGCCGCCTCGACATCGCGATGAGCCTCATCGGGAATCCGTCGATCATCTTTCTCGACGAACCCACCGCAGGGCTTGACCCCGAGGGTCGCCTCGAGGTGTGGAGGGCCGTCAAAGAACTCGCTGTTCAAGGCGCGACGGTGTTGCTCACCACGCAATATTTGGAGGAGGCCGAGCACCTCGCCGATCGCATCGCCATTCTCCACGACGGACGCATCATCGTGAACGGCAGCCTCGCCGAACTCAGGCAACTGCTACCGGCCGCCACGGTGGAGTACGTCGAGAAGCAACCAAGCCTCGAGGACGTGTTCCTGTCCATCGTCGGTAGGGCCAAGTAAGGAGCCATCATGACCACTCACTTTGTCGGCGACACCGCCGTGCTGACCGGGCGTTCCCTGCGCCACATCACCCGAAGCATGGACACGATCATCACGACAACGCTGATGCCGATCGGCTTCATGTTGATGTTCGTGTACGTCCTCGGCGGGGCAATCAACGCAGGCTCAGACTCGTACGTCGCCTACCTGCTACCCGGAATTCTTGTCATCACGATCGCGACCGGTATCTCATACACGGCGTTCCGACTCTTCCTCGATCTGCAGGGCGGGATCTTCGAGAGGTTCCAGTCGATGCCGATAGCGCGCTCGTCCGTGCTGTGGGCGCACGTGCTGACCTCAATCGTCGCCAACCTGATCTCGGTGGTCGTCGTCGTGGTTGTCGCCCTCGTCATGGGATTCCGCTCGGGGGCTGGGGTGCTCGCCTGGCTCGCTGTCACGGGCATTCTGACGCTCTTGACCCTGGCGCTCACCTGGATGGCGGTCATCCCTGGCCTCACGGCCAAATCAGTGGACGGCGCGAGCGCCTTCTCCTATCCGCTGATCTTTCTGCCGTTCGTCAGCTCGGCCTTCGTTCCCACGAACACCATGCCCGGGCCGGTGCGCGCCTTCGCCGAGAACCAGCCAGTGACCTCCATCGTCGACGCGATCCGCAACCTGCTGGGCGGGCAACCAGTGGGCACCGCCATCTGGGTCGCGCTCGCGTGGTGCGTCGGGATCCTGGTCGCGGCCTACGTGATCGCCATGGCGATCTACCGTCGCAAGGTCGCTTAACGCGAGCCACCTGGGGAGTGCTCAGCTCCAGTTCACGCGTCGCCGCGGAGAATGACTCCACCAAGAGCGACAACGGCCGCCACACCCTTGCGGGTGGGCGGCCGTTGGCTTGGTCCGTTCGGGACCCGATAGACCGTCTATCGGGAGAGCCCCCGCTTGTCCATGCTCTGCTTCTCCTGGGTCTTGAACAGGTTGAAGCGGGGCAGGAACTTGTCCCAGTCGATGATGTGCGAGTCGAGCTCTGGGCCGTCGATGCACGCGTGCTTGCGCACCGGCTTGCCCTCGATCTCTACGGGCACCATGCAGGCGCCACACATTCCGGTGGCGTCGACCATGATCGAGTTGAGGCTCGCGACGCACCTGACGCCGTAAGGCTTGCTGAGGTCGCTCACCGCCCTCATCATGAACGGTGGGCCAATGGTGACGATTTCGGCGAGTTTGCGGCCCTTGCCGGCCTTATTCGCCTCGAGCATCTCCTCGAGAGGGCCAGTGACGAAGCCCTTGTAACCAAGCGTTCCGTCGTTGGTCGCGTAGACGACCTCAAGCTGGTCACCGTACTTGGCCTTGAGGTCCGTGACTCTTTCGCCCTCGCCCACCCAAAACATCAGGTTCTCGCTGCGGAAGCCCGCGATGAGTGTGACGTGGTTGCCCAACTCGAGGTGTTCCCTTGCGATGGGGTAGACGGGGGGAAGGCCGAGGCCTCCCGCCGTGAACACCACGGTGGAGTCGTCCGAGTAGCGCTCGACGTGGCTAGGCAGGCCCAGCGGCCCTGCGATTCCCGCGAAGGACTCGCCCACCTCCATCTTGTTCATGAGGATGCTCGTGGTGCCCATGCCCTGAATCACGAGGCAGATCGTGCCAGCCTTGGTGTCCCAGTCGGCAAGCGTGAGCGGAATGAGCTCGCCGCCGTCCGACATCAAGACGCGAACGAACTGGCCAGCCTTCGCGGCATCGGCTACGACCGGGGCGCGGACCGTGAACTCCACAATGCCGTCGCTCAGCTGCCTCTTGGCCACGATGGTCGAGGCCGTCAGGCAACGTTCCGTGTAGGTGAGAGCCTTCGACACCATGTCAGGAACCTGCTCGAGCGGCACGTTCAGGTCGCCCAGAATCTCCCTGGCTGCGCTCTGCCCGTCGCCGGCGGCGTTGACCGCCGTCGAACCTCCACGGGCAGCGTCGCCGCCCGTGTAGACGCCCTCAAGCGTGGTCTGTTGTGAGCCCGCGTTTTCGAGCACGATGGTGCCCCACTTGGACGTGGCGAGCCGTGGTTCGGAGTCCTTGATGATCGGGTTGGAGGCGTTGCCAAGGGCCATGATGACCAGGTCGGCCTTGATGGTCTCGGTGTTCCCTGTGCTGATGGGCGCTCGGCGACCCGACGCGTCGGGCTCGCCCAACTCCATGTGGTCGACGACCGCGGCCTTCACAAACCCGGTCTCATCGCCGATGAACTCGGTCGGAGAGGCGAGAGGCTTGAGTGCGATGCCTTCCTCCAGCGCGTGGTGGAGTTCCTCGACACGGGCGGGCATCTCGGAGCGGCCACGGCGGTACACGATCGTGACATTGCCGCCGAGGCGACGGGAGGTGCGCGCCGCATCCATGGCGGTGTTTCCGCCGCCGATGATGAGGATCTCCTTGTCCTTAATGACGGGCAGGGGAGTCTCGTACTCCTCCTTGAGGCCCTGCATGAGGTTCACGCGTGTGAGGTACTCGTTCGCGGACATGACGTTGAGGAGGTGTTCTCCCGGCACGTTCATGAAGCGCGGCAGTCCAGCCCCCGTGCCCACGAAGATCTTCCAGAAGCCGGCGTCGCGCAGATCCTGCAGAGTGGCCGTCTTGCCCACCACGAAGCTCATGACGAACTTGCCGCCCAAGAGGCGGATCTTCTCCACCACGTCGTCGATGAGGTCGTTGGGAAGACGGAACTCGGGGATGCCGTAGCGCAGCACGCCACCGAGCTTGTGGAACGCCTCGAACACCGTCACGGGGTAGCCCTCGACGGCGAGGAGGTACGCGTTGATGAGCCCGGATGGGCCGGAGCCGACGATGGCGATGGGGGGCTTGGTGCCCTGCTTCCACGGGTCGGCGAAGCCTGCGAAATGCTCCGTGTTGGCATCGGGGAAGAGAAGCTTCTCGCGCTGAGGCAGGAAGAACTCGATCTGGCCGATCGACATCGGCACCTTGAGGATGCATGAACCCTGGCACTGAAGCTCCTGGGGGCACACACGACCGGTGACGTCTGGCAACGGGTTCGAGCCCTGAATCAGCTCGAGTGCCCCACGGAAGTCGCCTTGACCGATGCGATCGATCATCTCGGGAATGTGAATGCGGACGGGGCAGCCCCCTATGCGCTCGTCCGTGTTCTTCGTGAGGCCCCCCAGCTCGCACGGGCGCTCCTCGCACTGCTTGTCGCGCAGCACCTCGAGCCACACGAGCACGTCCACCTCGCGAGGCGTCAGCCCTAGGTCCATGTACCCCAGGTAGCCCTTGTTTACCAGGTCGAAGTCCTCGGCGCGTACGTCGGGTTCCCTGATGTACGGAGGAATCGCGACGTTGGCAGGCCACGCCGCAGAAAAGCCCTTGAGCATGGGGTAGCGGTCCGACAGGACGCGATCCACGGCGCGGATGAACGAGCGCTTCTTGCCCACGGGGAGGCTCCAGATGAACCTCATGAAAACCGTGCTGGCGTCGCTGTCGCTCGTGAGGATGCCCCATAGCGTCTCGAGGAACTCATCGCTCAGCTCGGGCTGCTGGAACTCCCACGAGGCCGCGGCAATTCCATCCTCGATGAACAGGTCCCTGAAGGAGGACGGATCCTCCACGAGTCGCCGCTTGAGAAGATCGAGCTGTTGCTTGAAGGTCTCGACGCCTGCGGAACCCTCCAAGCCCTCCATCTCGTCAGCGGTGGTCTCGAGCGCATCCTTGGCGCCCAGATACCGACGCAGGTCGTCCCGAGGAGAACCCGAGGCCTTCACCGTGTCGTCGACGATGCTCATTTGATGATCTCCGCGTCACACGAGTTCTTGACCCTGTCCATGCGCTTCTGAAGGTCGGGCGTCAGCTGGACCGTATCGAGCGCACCGGGGACCATCGTGGCGACGGTCTGGGATTCGCCGTCGATGATCATGGTCTTCTTTTCGAAGAACTGAGGCAGCTCTTGGTAGCAGGTCCCGCAGTCGTTGCACTTGACCTCGTCGGCCGGGTCCAAGTAGATGGGGCCGGTGCCCCCCTCCGCAACCTCGGCGCACGACGCTGCTGCGGCCGCTGCCGGGGCTGGTGCCTGAGCCTGTGCCGTAGCCACGGAACTGCCGCTGGTGACGGTCAGGGGGAGCGACGTACGACCACGCGCGGGGGCCTTGCTCGATGCCGCGAGGGCCGACATGGCCGTGGCGATGTCGTCGAGCGAGCTCTCGCGCAGTTGCAGGACCTCTTCGTACTGGGCCTTGAGCGCCTCGACCTCCTTGCGGTACTTGTCCTCCATCTGGTCCTCGTGCTGGCCGGATAGGTACTGCAGCGTCTGCCAGAAGCGCTTGCGGTCCTCGACCAGGCTCACGATCGCCGCCGTGCAGGCCACCTTGATGAGGCGCTTGTCGGCGTCCGTCGCCCACACGAATGGCACGTGGCCTTCGCGAGCCGCAAGGCTCATCTCCACGTACTCCGCGACCGGGGTCGCGGTCACCTCGGCGTCCGCAGGCAGCTTGTGGAACTGCTTCTTGAAGCGGACCTCGCCGAGCGCGAACTCGGCGGGCGTGAGGGGCGTTTCCATCAGTTCGAGCTGGCCATTTTCGCCGATGTACTCGATCGTGCTGGTGGTCCACGTCTTGTTGATATCCGGGTTGCCATCGAGCGAGAACCGGTCGCGTAGCGTCGTCCCCTTGCTGGGGTCGTGCACAAAGAGTGGGCTCATCCTGCTCTCGACCGCGAGCTGCGACCGGGCGTTGGAAAGGTCCTCGGCGATGCCGTTCTCGGTGCCGCACGGGGTGTAGATGTCCATCACGGCGGCGCCCTCTTGGTATGCGAGCATCCGCATCGAGGTCGTCAGGAAGTGGCCGTGCATCGCGGTCGACGTGGCGCTTGCGAACACTCCAGGGTGGAACGAGGCGAGCAGCGCGAGGTCCTTGCGGCCCTCATGCTTTCCGCTGTGCGCCTTGCCAACCCTGGCGAGGTCGGAGTCTTGGCCGATGAAACTAGCCGTCGACGCCTGGCCTCCCGTGTTCGAGTAGGCGCCCGTGTTGAGCACCAGCATCTTGACGGGGGTGCCACTCGCGAGGACGCGAGACATTGCGCCGAAGCCGATGTCATAGCTCGCGCCGTCGCCGCCGATCGTGAGCACGTTTGGCATAAGCCTGCGCTCGTCCTCGGTGAAGTGGTGCCACGACAGGGTGCTGAGCGCCTTGCCGTCGACTTCGGGGTCGTAGGCATCCTCGAGTTCGAGTCGTGCCTGCCTGACGGCCCTGACCTCGCCGACCTGCGCGGTGGAGATTCCCTCGTAGATGCCCGACGCAAGCGGCTGGGCGTCTTGGAACAGGCTGTTGACCCACGGGTCGAGGTATGGCGTGAAGGGCATCGTCGATGCGTAGACCGAGGAGCAACCCGTCGCGTTGGCGACCACGGTGGGGGCTGGGCCTCCACCGGTGGGGCCGGCCTCCGAGAAGTACAGCGCCTTGTCCAGTTCGACCAACACGCGGCCGATGCGGTCGCGGCGGTCCAAGTCGCCGTCGGCGAGTCCGTCGCGCTTTGCGGAGAGGTTTTCGATGAGCTCTTCGAGTTCCTCGATGTACGCGGTTCGACGCTCGTCGCCGAGCGCGCGGCTCATGGACGTCACCAGGCGGATTGCGGTGACCTCGCCACAGCCCTTGCAGGCGCCGTGGCCACCCGTGGTCGCGTAGTAGTTGGTGTGATCGAGCAGCATGCGCTTGATGTCGCCGTCGGGGCTCGTGGAGCCCTCGGTGAAGCGCTTGGGAGTGTTGGGCAGCTTGCTCATGAACGTGAACTGAGCCTCGAGCGTGGCCAAGACGTCCTCGGTTTGGTCAACCGCGGTGAGGGCTCCGGCGCCGCAGACCTCGACACACTGGAGGCAGCCCGTGCACTTCCACGGGTCCACCGCTGCCGAGAAAAGGCCGCCGCTTCCGGGGACCTCCTTCTCCATCGAGTCGAAGAACGGCCGCGTGCGTGCCACGGGGAAGGTCGCCAGGGTGGTGACCAGTGCGTCCAGGTGGCGGCGCATCGACTTGTCTGCGTCGAGTCCCTTTGCGGACTCGGCGACGACGTCCGCGAAGCGACGGTCCGTCTTGTCCTGACGGTACGACTCGCGGACGCGTTCGGCCAGCGGGTAGACCTTCGCGCGCAGACTCTCGCGCTGGCCCTCCGTCGCGTCGATGCTCGCGATGCCGGTGAGGAGTAGGTCGTGAATCTCGTGAACCGTGTTGGGGATCGCGACGTCGGGGCACACCATCGCGCAGTCGAGGCAACCCGTGCACTTGGAGGCGTTGAAGACCGGCGCCACGCGACGGAACAGGCCCTTGTCCTTGGTCTGACCGGTTCCCACCGGCATGAACATGCCGGTACCAGGCAGAACGGGAGACTCGCCGATGGTGCCCTCGCGGAACGGGCGCGCCATCAGGTCCTCGTAGTAGGCGGGGTCGAAGAGGTTGCTTGCGCGCGGCTCGCTGGCCGCGGGGCACATCGAGGCGGAGACCGCTCCGGTGTTGAGCACCGGGACGGCGTGCTTGTCGTCGGCCTCGACGAACTCTGGCGCGTTGTAGTCCACCATCACCGTCGCGGCAATGCCATCCTTGATGACCAACATGTTGGCGTCGACGACCGCCGCGCCCTTGCCGCCGAACTTCTTGGAGATCTGGGCGCGGACCTTCTCGAGGATGGCCTCTTCCGAGGCGCCCGAGGACACCCTGTCAACGTGTCCTGCCACCGCGCCGATGAACGCGATACCCATCATGCGGGTCTGGAGTTCGGCGGTAGGGGCGTGCTTCTTTGCCACCGTGAACGCGTCGACGATGAGGAAGTTGATGTGCCTGTCGCGGATGGTTCGGCGCGCATAGGCCGGAAGACCGCGCCACACGTCAAGGGCGGCGAGGTCGGACTGCAGGATGAACGTGCCGCCCTCGATGAGGCCCTTGAGTGGGTTGGTGTGAACAAACGCCTGGTGGTCGGGGGAGATGACCACCTCGACATCCTCGAGCTCGGCGTTCGTGAAGAGCACCGCCTCGGGGCTCAGGGTGATGTAGTAGTTGGTGGGCGCGCCGCTCTTCTCGGAGCCGTACTTGGGCGCCGACTTCGAGTGCATGTCGAGCACGCCGGCGAGGATGTCGGTGAGGAGTTTGCCCGTCGCCACCGTTCCGTAGCCGCCCACGGAGTGGAAGCGGATGCGCAGCGCGGACTCGGGGAGCAAGCCCATGGGGTTGTCCTCGGTCTCGAGCGCCATCGCCTCGGTCTCGGGGTAGGCGGCGCGCAACTTGTCTTCGAGTACCGCGAGCGACTTCACCGAGTCCTTGCCGAAGAACTGCGAGCCCAGGTAGATGAGCGGGGTGTTCTTGCCGTCGGACATGTGCTTGAACGCGGCAATCAGGTGACGCGGCTGCACGTCGTGGCCGCCAAGGCCGAAGATCGCGGTGGTGAGCGACGGCGTCTTGGCCATCGCGGGGATGCCGTCGTGCTGCGGGCGATCGGCGTTCGCGCGGGCCTTGAAGAGTGACTGGGTCACGGCGCGGGTAAGTGCGGTTTCGTCGGAGCGCTCGAGAACCATCACGGACTTGGCCGATGCGAGGGCCTCGACCAGTTCGGCCTCGGGGAACGGCTGGAGAGCCTTGACGGACACGACGCCCACCTTGACACCCTGAGAACGCAGGTAGGGGAGCAAGGCGCGCACATCGTCGGTGATCGAGCCGAGGCCGACCATGACGTAGTCGGCGTCCTCGCAGTCATACGCCATGATCGGCGAGTAGGCCCTGCCGGTGAGCGCTGCGTATTCATCCATCGACTGGCGGATGAGTCCTGGCACGGCGCTCGCGAAGTGCGTGCGGTGGTCGACGGCACCCGCCTGGAAGTCGGGCTGGTTCTGCACGGTTCCGGTAATGCCGGGGTTGTGAAGGTCAACGAGCGCGGGAACGCGCTGCCTGGTGCCCTTCTCGTCGGAGTTGACCCACTGGCGGCGCCACTGTGCCTGGAGGTCCTTGGGGACCCACGCGAGGGTCGCGTCGACGAGGTCGCCAGCGTTGTCGGCCTCGATGGCATCAGCGGCGCCCTCAAGGTGTGTGCGCAGGGCGGTCAGCGCCTGCTCGGTGAAGTCGTCGGCGTGGCGGCCCAGGTATCCGTTCAACTGGAACACGCGCCCCTTGGCGCCAAAGAGCATCTCTTGAGCCACCGTCGGCGACTTGATGCGGCCAGACGGGTCGCCCAGGTAGTCGCGAAGCAGCGCGGGCTCGGGAAGCAGCGCCTCGCTCATGACGTGGCTTGTCGCGAATCCGTCCATCGCGTTGGTGACGGGGATGAGGGACAGTGCCGAGACGCGGTACGAAATCGCTGCGAGGTCCGCGGCCTCTTGCGGGTTCGATCCGAACAGGATGGTGTAGCCGGAAGGGAGCAAGGCGTAGACGTCGTCGTGGCCCGCCATGACATTGAGCGAGTGCTTGGACACCACGCGGGCGGCGACCTGCAGTACAAAGCCGCCGATCTTCTTGCCGACGGTCACGTAGTGCGACTCCATCGCATACAAGATGCCTTGGCTCGACGAGGCATTGGAGATGTACTCGCCGCCGGTGAGCGCCGCGCCCAGCGCACCGCTCTGTGCGGAGTGCTCGCCCTCGGTCTCGACGAAGAAGGGGTGCTTGCCCCACACATTGAGCTGGCCCTCGGCCCGCGCCTGCTCAAAGAGCTCCGCGATCTCGGTCGACGGGGTGATGGGGTAGCCGATCACGCCACCGCACACGTGCTTCATGACGTGCGCTACGGCGCCATTCCCGTTGATGACTGCGGGAAGGCCGGGGTACTGGGGGAGTTGTGAAGTCATGGGGGAAACCTGTTCGGTCCAACGAGCGCGGAACGAACGTGGACAGACCACTTAGGGAGCCATCGGCGCCTCACCTGGGATGTTCGACGGCTTTCGCCGTCCCCATGCGAGGCGATCCGTAGGCTGCGACTTAGCGATCCTCACGTCCGCGTGAAACACCTTCAGGCTAAGTCGCGCTCTACAGAATTTGTGTGCCGTTGGTCCCAAGTTTGCCTAGGAGGTCCCGCCCGGGACTCCCCTGCCAAGGTCCCGGTTATTGGCCCTGCACGCTTGCGATGCGGGACCATTGGGGGACCAAAGGCCCGAGCGTCGGCGTCAAGGCGCCGAGTGTGTGGGACTACCCGCGACCCAGAGCGACGCGTTCGGGGCAGTCGAACGGGTCCCGAGCGGCGAGGCCTACACGGTTGAGGTACGCGATGACGATTGCGTAGGAGTTCATCAGCGTGGTCTCGGTGTACTCGAGGTTCTCTTGTGCACAATGCTCGCGGACGATCTCGCGGGCACGCGGAAGATGTGGGCGCGCCATGTTGGGGAACAGGTGGTGCTCGATTTGGTAGTTGAGGCCACCGAGGAGGATCGACATCGGCCAACCGCCACTCACATTCCGCGACGTGAGCACCTGCCGGGACAGGAAGTCGACCTTGACTCCCTCGGGGATGATCATCATGCCCTTGTGGTTGGGAGCGAACGACGCTCCCATGTACACGCCGAACACGGCCATCTGGACACCCAAGAAGGCGAAGGCCATTCCGAGGGGCAGGAACCAAAACAGGGGCACGAGGTACAGGCCGAAGTGCAGCGCGATCGAGGGCAGTTCCGTCCACTTCTGCTTGCGCGTGCCGCCCGTCACGAGTGACGCAACCGAGCGGTAGTGAAGGTTCAGACCCTCCATGGTGAGCAGCGGGAAGAACAGCCAGCCCTGGCGCTTGACGATCTGCTTGACGAGGCCGGTGGCCGTCGACGCGTCCTGCTCGGTGAACCTGATCGTGTCGCTCGCGATGTCGGGGTCCTTGCCCATCGTGTTCGGGTTCGCGTGGTGCCTGCTGTGCTTGTTCATCCACCACTGGTGGCTGATGCCCACGAGCACGGTGCTCAGGAACCGTCCCACGCGGTCATTCGCGGGGCCAGAAACGAGGATGGCGCGGTGCGACGCCTCGTGGCCGAGAAAGGCAATTTGAGTCAGCACGACGGCGAGGGCGCCCGCAATGAGCAGTTGGAACCACGAGTCGCCCAACAGGATGAACCCCGTGATCACTCCGCCGAGCGCGACGGCAATCGCTGCCGCGTAGATGGCGTAGAAGCCATACGCCCGATTGAGAAGCCCCATGTCGCGCACCGTGGTGGCGAGCGGCGTGAAGGAACGCGTCACGTGGTTGACGGGGGGCTGGGTTGCTCGCGGAGCCGAGGCGGTCATTGCTCTCCTGAGGGTCGAACGGGGACTTCCCACCAGGACATGTGAGCTCTCGCTCGCGGTGCGAATGCCCCTCACCCTACGTGACCGTAGGTTGCGAGTCACGGGCTTGAGCCGAAAATCCCCCGCGCGGGTGAGGGACCAGCCGTTCCTGGTCCCGGGTAGGGTCATGCCGTGATTCTCGCGATCCTCGCCACCGTGATCGGCCTGGCGGCGCTCGCCTGGAGTGCCGCCAGATTTGTCGACGGCGCCGCGGCCGTGGCGCGATACCTCGGAATGCCTGCGCTCCTGGTGGGCATGCTCGTCATCGGATTCGGCACCTCGGCCCCCGAACTCGTGGTGTCCGTATTCGCCGCTGCGGGAGGCCAGCCCGAGTTGGCCTTCGGCAACGCGTTGGGCTCCAACATCGCCAACATCGGCCTGATCCTTGGTGTGACCGCGGTGGTGACCCCCGTTCTCGTGCATAGGGGAATCCTGCGCAAGGAACTTCCGGTGCTGCTAGGCGTCACCGTGTTGCTTGGCGTGCTGACCTTCGACAAGCACGTGAGCAGGGCCGACGCGGTGGTGCTTCTCGCGGTGCTTGTGGTCCTCATCGTGTGGTCGATCTTGGTGGCGCGACGTTCCACGGACGACGAGTTGGGCAAGCAGGTTGAGGCCGAGGCCGCCGCCCACCCGCTCACGCGCAGGGCGGCATGGGGATGGCTCATCGCGGGCCTTCTCCTGCTGGTCGTCTCATCGAGGGTGCTGGTGTGGGGGGCGGTGGCGATCGCGAAGGGCCTGGGATGGTCCGACCTCGTGATCGGACTGACGGTCGTGGCCCTCGGCACCTCCGCGCCAGAGCTCGCCTCGTCGATTGCCGCCGCGCGCAAGGGTGAAAACGACCTTGCCCTTGGAAACGTGATCGGTTCCAACCTCTTCAACACGCTTGGAGTCATTGGGCTCGCGGGAGTGATTTCGCCCGCGGCCATTTCTGCGGACCTCGTGATGCGCGATATCCCCGTGGTGTTTGCCTTTGCGTCGGCGCTCGTCGTGTTCGCCGTGTGGCCGCTCGGTCGGGGCAGGGTGACGCGCATCGAGGGTCTACTTCTTGTCGCCGCCTATGTGGCATACCTGACATTCGTCTTCACGTCCGCCTAGCGCCCGCGACTCGAGTCAGAATCGGACGCCTATCCTGTCGCTATGCCCTCAGATCGCCCTGCCCTCGGCCTCCACGGGCTGCGCAAGCGTTTTGGGTCCACCATCGCCGTCGACGGCATCGACCTAGAGATTCCCGCAGGCTCCTTCTTCGGGCTCCTGGGACCAAACGGCGCGGGCAAGACGACCACCCTGTCGATGGCGACCGGGTTACTCACGCCTGACGCGGGCGTCGTCATCGTCGACGGCGTCGACCTGTGGAAGAACCCCACCATTGCCAAGCCGATGCTCGGCGTGCTGCCTGATGGCCTGCGCACCTTTGATCGCCTCACGGGGTCCGAACTGATCTCGTACGCGGGCATCCTCAGGGGGCTCGATCCCGACGTGGTGAGGGAGCGCAGGGACGACCTCCTCGCCGCCCTCGACCTAGCTGCAGCGGGCAGCACCCTCGTCACCGACTTTTCCGCGGGCATGGCCAAGAAGATCGGACTCGCATGCGCGTTGGTTCACGCACCACGTGTTTTGGTGCTCGACGAGCCCTTTGAGGCCGTCGATCCCGTGTCCGCCACGGGGATCCGGAACATCTTGCAGTCGTTCGTGGCTTCCGGCGGCACCGTCGTGATCTCTTCCCACGTGATGGCGCTCGTGGAGAGGCTGTGCGACCGGGTCGCGATCATCGGCGCCGGCCGCGTCCTGGCGGAAGGCCCGCTCGACGAGGTGCGGGGCGATGGCGACCTTGAGGCGCGATTTGTTGCGCTTGTAGGCGACACGAGCGAGCAACGGGATCTGACGTGGTTGCAGCAATCCTGAGCCTCAGGTGGCGCATTCTGGTCAATCAGTTCAAACACGACTGGTGGCGGCTGGTGTTTGTCGGCGTCGGCGCTCTTTGGTCGCTCTCGATCGTGCCCGCGCTTGTGGCGGGCAGCTCGGCGCTCAGCAAGACCGGCTTCGATGTCAAGCAGAGTGCGCTCGTTGCACTCGCGGCGCTCGTGGGGCTCGCCTGGGTCCTTGTTCCCCTTCTGGCTACCGGGGTCGACGCCTCGCTCGACCCCGCGCGGTTTGCACCGTGGGGGATTGACGCGAAGCGCCTGATGCCTGGGCTGGCCATCGCGGCATTCACCACCATTCCGGCGATCGTCTTTGTCGGCGTCGCGCTGATCATGGCGGGGAGTTGGCGTGGCGAAGACAGGCAAGCGACCGTGCTCGTCGTGGCCCTCATCGGCGCCTTGTTGACGGCGCTGACCTGGGTGTTTTCGGCGCGAGTGGCCACCCTTTGGGCGGTGCGCCTTCTCGCGACGCGCGCAGCCAAGGTTGTCGTGGGCGCGTCCGTAGCCGTCGCGGCTATGGCGGGGGCCGCCGCGATAGTGCGAGTCCGTGCGGAGGGACTTGCGGGCCTTCTTCAGAACGAGATCGCGACCGCGCTCACCCAATTGGGGCGCACGCCCATCGGAGCGGGCCTGGCCGCGCCCGGATCAATTGTCGTGGGCGATGGGTGGGGCGCCGTGTGGCGCCTCGCCATGGTGGCGGCGTGGGCCGTCGTGCTCTACTTCGCGTGGCGCGATGCGGTCTCCCATGTGCTTGTCCACCCGGTGGCTCGTGGGGCGGGCGTTCGGCGCAGCCGCGACGCGATCCTCACATCGGGGCAGCGAACGGGACGCCTCTGGTCGCTCGTCCACCCGGTGTCCAGGGCGGTGTTCACACGGACGGCCCGATCGTGGCGAACCGATCCGCGTTACGTCACGCAACTCGTGGGAGCGCTCGCGTTTCCCGTGATGATGGGTGGGCTCGTCCTGAGTTTTGGCGGCGCCAGGCAGGTATGGATGGCCGTGCTGCCGGTTCTCCTCGGTGTCACTATTGGCTGGGGGCGCCACAACGACCTCGCGTTCGACTCGAGCGGCTCGTGGCTCGACATCGTCAGCGGGGTGCGAGGCTCCGACATCCTCGTCGGCCGGCTCCTCGGCGTGGTGCTGTGGGCGGGTCCCACGCTGGTGGTCTTGAGCGTTGCCGCCGCCGGTCTTGCCGGTCGGTGGGATGTCTTCCCTGCGGTGGCCGCGACCGCTTTGGGAACTCTCGGGATGGCGCTCGGCGTCGCCTCGATCACGTCTGTGCTGATGCCCTATCGCGTCCCTGCGCCAGGAGAGAGCCCCTTCGGCGCGGACGCGGGCTCGATTGGCGCGAGTCTCGCGGGGCAGTTGGTGTCGTCCGTGGGCACGAGCATCGTCGTCCCCTTCATCGTGGCCCCGTTGGTGTTCGCCTTCGTGTGGGGGGGCGCGTGGTGGCCGCTGTGCATCGTGTGGGGTCCGCTCGCGGGCGGGGTCATTGCGTGGTGGGGAACGTCGCTCGCGGGCCGGTGGTACGACGCGCGATCGGGACGACTCGTTGGCGCCGTTGGCTGACCGCAAGATCCGGTGCGCGAGCGCTTACGATGGAGACATGAGTATCACTCCTGACGCCCCCACGACCGGCGGCTCCTTGTCGACTGTTGAGCGCACGCGCGAACGCGAGCTCGTGGAACCCGGTGATGGTGAGCGCTTCTCCCACTACGTGCGCAAGGAAAAGATCCTCGAATCCGCCATGACCGGAGAGCCCGTGATCGCGCTCTGCGGCAAGGTGTGGCGCCCCAATAGGGATCCCCAGAAATTTCCCGTCTGCCCCGCCTGCAAGGAAATTCTCGACAGCGCATACGGACCTGAGGGCGACGGCAACGAGTAGCTTCCCCGGCGAAAGCGGCGCCGGCGACTGCGTCTTCTCGCTTGACGGTGCCTGACGGCCTTACCCTGAGACCGTGTCGACCCAGCCTCTCAATGCACCCGACGTCGATGTCGCGACCCGAACCGACGACGTGTGGGTGACCTTGGTGTGGAATGACCCAGTCAACCTCATGTCGTACGTGACGCACGTGTTCCAGTCGTACTTTGGATGGACGCGCGCAGAGGCGGAGCGTCGCATGCGTGAGGTTCACGAGAGAGGCAAGACCGTGGTGTCATCCGGTGCTCGCGAGCACATGGAGGTTGACGTCCAGGCCATGCACGGGTTCGGCCTGTGGGCGACGCTTCAAAGGAGCGGCGAATGAGGGGCTTCCAGGCGATGGCCGATGCGTCCGCGTCCGACGCGGCCGTCGCGGAACTTGACGCCGAGGAGAGAGCCGTGATCGCACGCGTCGTCGCCGACGTCGGGCTGCTCCTCGGGGGAGAGCCGTTTGGAATGGAACCAGAGGCCGACGACGAAGGCGACGACCCTCTGTTTCGCTATCTGCGCGGACTCGAGGACGCGCTCACCGATCCCGACGACCCGGCGGTGTTGCGAGTCCTGCCGAACGCCGCACCAGACGATCGCGAGGTGGCCGACGAATTCCGCCGCTTTACGGAGCCAGAACTCCGCACCCTGAAAGTCGACCGCCTGCGCATCATCTGGAGGGCGCTGAGCGATGACGGGCCCGAATGGGTCGTCCCCGCGGCCGAGGCGCTGAACACCGCCGCGGCGCTGACCGACATGCGGCTCGTAATCGCTTCGCGCCTTGGGCTCGAGACGGATGAGGACGCCGCGGATCTCCACGCTGAAATAGGCCGAGCCCACGACGCGGAATCGGGCGCCTATGCGGCGTCCGCAACTGAAAATCCGGAGCGAGTCTGGCTCGGGATGCTCTACGAAGCGCTGACATGGCTTCAGGAATCATTGATGAACTACGTAATGAGGGACGATGTCTGACGCGCCCATCGGGGTCTTCGATTCTGGGGTGGGCGGGCTGACCGTCGCCCGCGCGATCATGGACATGATGCCAAATGAGTCCATTCACTACGTGGGAGACACCAAGAATGGGCCGTACGGGCCGTTGCCCATCGCCGAGGTGCGTCAGCACGCGCTCGCGATCATGGATGCGCTCGTCGCCGACGGGGTGAAGATGCTCGTCATTGCGTGCAACACGGCGTCAGCGGCCGTGTTGAGGGACGCCCGCGAGCGCTTCTCTCGCGACAAGGGCGTGCCCGTGGTCGAGGTCATCGTTCCCGCGGTGAGGCGCGCGACGAAGACAACGCGATCGGGGCGCATCGGCGTCATCGGCACCGTTGCCACGATCAATTCGGGTGCTTACGACGACGCGCTCGTGGCAGCACCCGGCATCACGGTGACGTCGCAGGCGTGCCCCGACTTCGTGTCCCTTGTCGAGAGGGGGGTCACGAGTGGTCCGGAGGTCATCGACGTGGCGCGCGAATACCTGGCTCCGTTGCAGGCCGCCGACATCGACACCCTCATTTTGGGCTGCACGCACTATCCGATGCTCCAGGGCGCCATTTCGTACGTAATGGGCGAGGGCGTCACGCTCGTCGACTCCGCCACGGAGACGGCGATGGACGTGTACCGCGTGCTCGCGGCCGCCGGGCTCGAGCGATCGGCAGACGCCGCGCCCGAGCACCGCTTCTTCGTGACGGGCACTTCCGCGACCTTCGAGACGCTGGCACAGCGATTCCTTGGGCCCGTCGTGAAGTCGGTCGAGCAGTTGCACTCATGAGGCTCACCGTCATCGGCTGTGCGGGGTCCGTCGCGGGACCCGACAATCCGGCGTCGAGCTATCTCCTCGACGCCGAAGCGGACGGCCGCACGTGGCGGCTCCTCCTCGACCTGGGGTCGGGAGCGATCGGCCCGCTGCAAGCGGTCCTAGACCCGGCGACCCTCGACGGCATTCTCATCAGTCATGGGCATCCCGATCACTGCGCGGATCTCGCCTCGCTGTCCGTGCTGTTGCGTTATGGGCCGTCCTCGGGGACGGGACTCGCGCCGATTCCGCTGTGGGGGCCCGACGGCATCGACGAGAGGGTGCGTCAGGTCGAAGGTGCAAGCGACGACGCGGGGCTCGCACCGTTCGCGTGGCGGGCGCTCGCGCCAGGCGAGACGCGTTCGCTTGGCCCGTTCACGGTGACGGCCGCGAGGGCGTGGCATCCGGTGCCCGCACTGGCGTATCGCATCGAGGGGCCCTCCGAGTCGGGAGGGGCGGCCACGGTGGTCTTCACGGGGGACACGGACCTGTGCGATGACATCGTGGCGATCGCCGCCGACGCGGACGTCCTGCTCGCGGAGGCTGGCTGGGCCGACCGTGCCGAGAATCCGATTGGCATTCACCTCACCGGGGCCCAGGCGGGAGAACTCGCTCGCCGCGCGCGAGCGAAGCGCCTGGTGGTGACGCATGTGGCCTCGTGGGTCGACCCCACGGCAACGCTCGCCCAGGCGCGTGCCGAACACCCCCACGCGGTGCTGGCCGCACCGGGAGTCGTCTTCGACATCTGAGCCGCCGCTAGGCTCGTCGCATGACTCGCTTCGATGGACGCACCCCCGACCAACTTCGCCCCGTGGCCTTCGAGCGTGGCTTCCAACGCGCCGCAGAGGGCTCTTGCCTCGTGACCTTCGGCAATACCCGTGTGCTGTGCTCCGCATCGTTCACATCGAGCGTGCCGCGTTGGAAGAAGGGCTCGGGAGAGGGCTGGGTCACGGCCGAGTACTCGATGCTTCCTCGCGCCACGAACACCCGCAACGACCGCGAGAGCGTGCGCGGCAGGATCGGTGGCCGCACCCACGAGATTTCGCGGCTCATCGGCCGGTCGCTGCGCGCCATCATCGACGTGAAGGCGCTAGGGGAGAACACCATCGTGGTGGACTGCGACGTGCTGGATGCGGATGGCGGCACCCGCACCGCCGCCATCACGGGCGCGTATCTCGCGCTCGCCGACGCAGTGGCGTGGGGCAAGGCTCAGGGAGCGATCAAGGCCGATGCTGCGGCCCTTTCGGGCTCGGTGAGCGCTGTGTCGGTGGGCATCATCGACGGAGTTCCGATGCTCGACCTGCCGTACGAGGAGGACGTGCGTGCGGAAACGGATATGAACGTCGTCATGACGGGCACTGGGCACTTCGTGGAAGTCCAGGGCACAGCCGAGCGTGCCGCGTTCTCCAAGGCCGAACTCGACGCGTTACTTGAGCTGGCGGCAACAGGCACTGCCGAGCTCGCCTTGCTGCAGGCCATCGCGCTGGATCTGTAATGGCGGCGGTTTTCGTGGCCCCGACAGCCGCGCCCCGCGCCGTGTTTGCCAGCCACAACGCGCACAAGCGCGACGAGGTGTGGGCGATTCTCGCGCCGCTGTTGCCCGACTGGACGGAGGCGGATCTCGCCTCGGCGAGGGACTTTGACGTGCCGCCGCCCGTCGAGGATGGCGTGACGTTTGCCGAGAACGCGCTCGTGAAGGCCCGCGCCGTGTGTGCGGCCACGGGGCTGCCGGCAGTCGCGGACGACTCGGGGCTGGCAGTCGACGTGATGGGCGGGGCGCCGGGCATCTTCTCCGCGCTGTGGAGCGGGACGCACGGCGCGGACGAGGAAAACCTGCGGCTCCTCCTGGCGCAGCTCATCGACATTCCCGATGCACATCGCGGCGCGGCGTTCGTGTGCGCGGCCGCGCTCGTCACGCCCGAGGGCCTCGAGGTGGTGTGCGAGGGGCGCATGGAGGGAAGCATCGCGACCGCGGCGACCGGAGGTGGCGGCTTTGGCTACGACCCAATCTTCATCCCCGTCGGCTACGACGTGACCGCGGCCGAGTTGACGGCTGCGCAAAAGAACGCGATCTCGCATAGGGGAAAGGCCTTCGCCGCACTGGCCGCGCGTCTCGCGGTCCTCTGAGCGCGGGCACTAGCTAGGCAACACTCCACAATGCGCGAGCACGTGGCGAAGAAGCACGTGTTGGCCGCCGGCCACCTCGGCGGCGACGATCGCGAGGGTGGGGATCGAACGGCCACCCGGTGACATGGATGTGCCTTCCCTCTGCCCAACGGATGGTGCTGCGTGCGCAACGGGGAATCCGTTAGGCGACTCCGGAAGCGTCGCCCTGCGACGATTTCTCGTCCAGCGGTGGGCGGGCCTCGCGACATATTCACAGCACGCTGCCAGGTGGCAATCGGACAATAACCAGGAAGCACTCGGAAAAAGAGTGAGATAAAACGTGGCGTCGGCCCTCCCCGTCCGTACGATGGGAGATGGAGGCGTCTCATGACGTTGCTCAACATTCTCGACCGGTTCCGCCCCGCAGGCGCACCTGGCTCCGCTGGGGTGGTCGGCGTGCCCGCGCTCGACAACACCGGTCCCGCGAGCGAGTTGGCCCCGGTCTTCGCCGCCCTCGAGCCGGAGGTCGCTGCCTGCGCCGAGCAGGTGGCCGCGGCCAAGAGCGCCGCACGCTCGAGCATCGATGCCGCGCACGAGCGCGCCGCCGCACTCCTGGCCGAGGCTCACCTCCGGGCTGACGCAGCCCGCGCGGGGGCTGCGTCGGCGGTCCACGACGAGGCGACGGCCGGTGACGCCGCCCTGCTGACCGACGCCCACGAGCAGGTCGCCCGCGTCGAGGCCCTGGGGCAAGGGCGGGCTGCGGCTCTGGCCTCGCGACTGGCGGAGGCGCTCGTCGACCCGCGGACGGGGACGCTGCCGTGAACGCCGACTGGGTGGCCGCATCGGTCCGCGCGCGGGCGATGGCCCGCCGCCGGGTCGGGGCGGGCACCTGTCGTCGGATCGCCGGGCGGAGCAGTATCGCGGAAGCCCTGCAGGACCTCGAGGGCACCGGGTACGCCGGGTCTGGAGAGGAGGGGGGGCTTGAGGAGGCACAGCGTGCGACGTCCGACGCGGTCCTGTGGCAGTTGCGGGTGCTCGCCGGCTGGCTCCCGGCAAGCGGGACCCGCCTCGTGCGGGCGGCCGCGGCCGGTCTCGAGCGGGACAACATCCTGGACCTGGCCCGACATCTCGACGGTGGCCCCGAGCGACCGGAGCACGATCTCGGAGCGCTGGCGACGGCCTGGCCCCGGTTGCGCGGTGCGACCTCTCGCGAGGAGCTCGGCACGGCGCTGCGGCGTTCGCGCTGGGGAGACCCGGGTGAGGGCGGTCCGGCGAACCTGGCCGATGTGCTGCGGATCGGCTGGCTCCGGGAGCTTGCCGCTGCGGCACCGCAGGCCAGGCCGTGGGCGGCGACCGCCGCCGCCCTGACGGTGGGACGACTTGTCCTCGTCGACGTGTCCCGGCCGTCTGACCGGTTGCGTCGGCTGGTGCGGCCGCTCATCGGGGATGCTTGGGCCGAGGCCGCTGACCCTGCGGAGCTGCGGGCCGCGTTGCCGGTCGCCGTCCGCAGCGTGCTCAACGGGATCGATCGGCCGACGGACCTGTGGCGTGCTGAGGTCCGTGCCGTCGCGGCGGTCGAGGACGACGCATTCCGGCTGCTGCGCACGGCGATGCCGGGACCATCGGTGGTGCTCGGTGCGATTGTTGTGCTCGCGATCGACGCCTGGCGGGTGCGCGCCGCCCTGGCGGCCGCAGACGCCGGTGGCGGGAGCGAGGTGCTCGATGCCGTGGCGTGAGGACCTGAGCCCGGTCCGGATGGAACGGGTCGCGCTCGTCGCAACCGAGCCGACGTGCCGGCAGATGCTCGTCGAGGTCGCACGAAGCGGCACGGTCGAGTTCGACCTGCCATACCCGCCGGGCTCGGACGCCGGCGAGATCGACCGGGCTCAGGGGGCGGCCGTCCGGTCGGGGACCTTGACCGGGCTGGTCGGGTGGACGCCTGCCAGGAACCTGACGGCCCTGCAGGAAGCGCTCGGCCCGCACGGTGCCGCCGTCGTCCCGATCGCGCGCCCGCGCGGCGTGCAGCCGCCGACCCTGCTGACCGCCCCGGCGTCCCGCCGCCCGCGACTCTCCCGCACGCTCGTGGACACGTATGCGACGGTCCCGTACGCGGACGTCGACCCCTCGCGGCTCGCGGGCCTGGCCTATGTCGTGATGTTCGGGATGATGTTCGGTGACGTCGGGCACGGGGCGATCCTGCTGGTCGTCGGCCTGGCGCTCCGCGGGCGCCGGTCGGGGCGCCTCGCGGCCCTGGCCAGGACCTGGGCGTTCGTCGCGGGCGCAGGGCTCGCCTCGATGGCCTTCGGCGTGCTCTACGGCGAGGCCTTCGGGCCGACCGGGCTGATCCCCGTCGTGTGGCTCGACCCGCTCGAGAGCCCGATCGCGCTGCTCATCGCCGCCGTCGGGTTCGGCGCCGTGCTGCTCGCCATCGCCTACGGAATAGGGACGGTCAACCGCGTGCGGGAGGGCGGCTGGGGCTACGCCCTCTACGCGCGGACGGGCGTGGCAGGCTCCGTGCTCTTCGCCTCGGCGGCCCTGCTGACCTGGGGACTGGTCGCAGGCCTCGGCCCCGTCGTCGTGGTGGCCGCCGTGGTGGCGATCGCCGCGCTCGCCCTGGTCTTCACGGGACTGCTCATCGAGGCGGGCGGCGGGGGATCCGGAGTCATGCAGGCGGTAGTCGAGCTCTTCGACACCGTCGTGCGGCTCGGGTCGAACGTCGTCTCCTTTGCCAGGCTCGCCGCGTTCGGCCTGACCCACGGCGCCCTGCTGATGATCGTCTGGGACGGGACGACGGGTTTGTGGGGGCCGGGTTGGCGCGCGGTCGCCGCCGTGCTGCTCTTCGTCGTCGGCAACGTCGTGACGTTCGCGCTGGAGGCGCTGGTCGCGGGGATCCAGGCGCTGCGGCTGGAGTACTACGAACTGTTCTCCCGCATCTTCCAGTCCGAGGGGCGGCCTTTCCGTCCCTGGGCACCCACGCTGCCGGAGGGCAGCCCTGCTCAAGGAGAAATCTCATGACGCCCTGGCTCATTGGCATCCCTGTGGTTGCCCTGTTCGCTGTGACGGCGCTGGTCCTGCTGCGGCGACGCGGCAGAGCCGGGTTCGCCGTGGTGCTCGGCATCGACGCGCTCGTCCTAGTCGGGGCGGTCATCCTGCTGATGGGCGCGCTCGGCTCGGGCCCGGCGGCTGCGGCGGTCGGTACGGCGGCGGTCACGGCCGAGACGGCGGCCCCGGCGGGCATCGGTGGCTCCGCGCTCATCGCGGCAGCGATCGCGGTGGCCGGCTCGTCGATCGGTGCGGCGTTCGCCGTCGCCTACACAGGCTCGGCCGCGCTCGCAGCGATGAGCGAGCGGCCGGAGATCTTCGGCAGGGCGATGGTCGTCGTCGGGCTCGCCGAGGGGATCGCGATCTACGGGCTCGTCGTCGCGATGATCCTCATCGGGAAGGCGTGACTTCCTCATGGCGGACGTCGTGAGCGGTAGTGTCGCCGCACTCGGTGAGCGGGCCCTCGTCGAGGGCTACGGGCTCGCAGGCGCCATCGTGCTGCCCGCGGAGTCCGATGCTGAGGTGCTGCGCGCCTGGGCGGCGATGCCGACGGAGGTGAGCGCCGTGGTGCTCACCCCGCGTGCTGCGGCAGCGCTCGGGCCGGAGTTGACGGCGCCCGGTGCGCCGATGGGCGTGGTGATGCCGTGAAGGGGCTGAGTCAGGACGCGCTCGTCGCGCTGGACCCTCTGCGGGACGCGCTGCACGCGGCCGCCCTGGCGGAGGCGGACGAGACCGAGTCGCGGGCGGCCGAGGAGGTCGAAGCGGTCCTGACGGCTGCGCAGCAGAGGGCCGAGGAGGTCGTCGCCGACGCCGCCGCCCAGGGGACGGCTGGCGCGAGGGCCGCCGCGGCCCTGCGCTCCGCACGGGCACGGCGTGAGGCCAACGAACTTATCCTGGCCGAGCAGGAGGCGCTGCGTCGTGCGCTGGTGGACCAGGTGGTGCGGGCGGCCCAGGGCCTGCGCGGCGAGCAACGCTACACGGCGTGGGTCGACCACCTCACCCGGCGCTGCCACGAGGCGCTCGGCCCGCTGGCCACGGTGACGCCCAGCCCGTCGGGCGGCGTGATCGGTGAGGACGGCAGCCGACGGCTCGACCTGTCGGTCCCGGTCCTCGCGGCCGCAGCGGTCGAGGCGCACGCCGTGGAGGTGAGGCAGCTGTGGATGCCGTAGCGACGGGCCGCGCCGCCCACCCGGCGGGAACCGTCACCAGGGTCAACGGACCGCTGGTCGAGGTCGAGGGGCTCCACGGCATCGCGATGCGTGAGGTCCTCGCGCTCGGCCCGAGCGGCCTGGCTGCCGAGATCGTTGGCATCTCCGGCGGACGCGCCACGGTCCAGGCCTACGAGTACACGGGCGGGCTGACCCCGGGTCACCGCGCGACGGCGACGGGGGAGGTGCTGTCCGGGCTGCTCGGGCCGGGGCTGCTCGGCCAGGCGTTCGACGGGCTGCTCCGCCCCCTGACCGGTGCCCCGGTCTGGCTCACCCCGCAGCGGGTCTCCCCGGCGCAGGAGCGGTCGTGGTCCTTCGTCGCGGCCGTCGAGGTCGGAGCAGATGTGGCTCCCGGCCAGGTGCTGGGCACCGTTCCCGACTCCGGATCCGTCGAGCACCGCGTCACAGTGCCCTGGGGGGTCGTGGGTGCCGTGACGTGGATCGCAGGCCCTGAGCCGCGGGCGCCGACCGACGTGATTGCCCGGGTGAACGACAGGGAGGTGCGGCTCTCCGACCGGTGGCCGGTGCGCCTTCCACGGCCGTTCCGGGCACGGCTGAGCGATGTCGTCCCGCTGCACACGGGGCAGCGCGTCCTCGACCTCGTCTACCCGCTCGCACGCGGCGGGGCGGCTGCGGTGCCAGGCGGTTTCGGTACCGGCAAGACGCTGCTGCTCCAGCAGATCGCGAAGTGGTCGGACGCTGACGTGATCGTGTACGTCGGCTGCGGGGAGCGTGGCAACGAGATGGCCGACGTCCTCGAGGAGCTCGCCCGGATGACAGACGACCGCACCGGCGGTCGCCTGATCGACCGGACGGTCGTCATCGCGAACACCTCGAACATGCCGATGATGGCGCGCGAGGCGAGCGTGCATACCGGCATCACGGTCGCGGAGTTCTACCGCGACATGGGCTACGACACGGTCGTCATCGCCGACTCGACCTCCCGCTGGGCCGAGTCTCTGCGCGAGTTCGCCAACCGCAACGGCGACCTGCCAGCCGAGGAGGGCTACCCGGCCAACCTCGCCTCCGAGCTCGCGGCCTTCTACGAGCGGGCCGGGCGGGTGACGACGCTCGGCGGGTCCGCGGCGTCGACCACGGTGATCGGCGCCGTCTCGCCGGCAGGCGGGGACATGACCGAGCCCGTGACGACGGACACGCAGCGGTTCGTCCGCTCGCTGTGGGTGCTCGACCGCGACCTCGCGTACTCCCGGCACTACCCGGCCGTGAGCTGGAGTGGCTCGTTCGCGCGTGACGTCGAGGCCATCGGTGCGTGGCGCTCCGCGCACGGCGACCCCCAGTGGTCCGAGCACCGTGCCCGCGCGGCGGCGCTTCTCGCGGAGGCCGACCGGCTCGCCTCGCTCGCGGAGATCATCGGCACGGGCTCCCTGCCCGGGCACGAGCGGGTGGTGCTGCTCGGCGGTCGGCTGCTGCGTGACGGGGTGCTCATGCAGAACGCCCTGAGCGAGAACGACGCCTTCTGCTCGGCGGAGAAGGGCGCCGCGCTGCTGGGCCTCGTGCTCGACGTCGTCGACACCTGTCAGCGCAGGGTCGAGGCGGGCGTGGCGGCGACGACCCTCGAGGAGGCGGACCTCGGCGCGGTGCTGCGTGCCCGCGAGGAGGTCGGGCCGAGCGACGCCGAGGGTGTGCGCAGCCGCCGCGCGGGGGTCATCGCGATGCTGGAGGCGTTGACATGACAGGCCCGACGCAGGAGCCGGCCCCGCCGCAGGAGCCGGCCCCGCCGCAGGAGCCGGCCCCGACGCAGGAGCCGGCCCCGCCGCAGGAGCCTGCCCCGCTGGCGGAGGGCGCCCCGCTCGGCCAGGTCGCGCACGGGGACGTGCGGGAGCTGCGCGGCCCGCTCCTTGTCGTCGCCGCCGAGGGCGTCGGTTGGGACGAGTTCGCGACCGTCGACCTGCCGGACGGTCCGCGGCACGGGCTGGTCCTGGAGGTGGACCGCGACCTGGTGACCCTCCAGGTGCTCGAGGGCACCGGCGGGATGGTGCCTGGCGGAATCTGGGTGCGCTTCGACGGCAGGCCGCTGAGCATCCCCGTCGGGCCCGAGTGGTTCGGCCGCGTGTGCAACGGCCGCGGCGAGCCGATGGACGGCGGCCCGCCGGTGACGTGCGACCGGTCCCTGCCGGTGAGCGGCTGGCCGCTCAACCCCGTGCACCGCGAGCCCCCGCGCGACCCGGTCCTCACGGGGGTCTCGGTGATTGACGCGCTCATGACGCTGGTCCGCGGTCAGAAGCTGCCGATCTTCTCCGTCCCGGGTCTGCCGCATCTCGCGCTGGCGACGCAGATCGCCGCGCAGGCGACCGCGCACGGCTCGAGTTTCCGCGTCGTGTTCGCCGGGATGGGCCTGACGCACGCCGACATCGCCTTCGTCCGCGACCGCCTCGAGGAGCGTTCGTCCGCAGGCGAGCTCGTGCTGTTGCTCAACGCCGCCGACGACCCGGTGATCGAGCGGCTGCTCACGCCGCGCCTTGCCCTGACGATCGCCGAGCACCTCGCCTTCGCGGAGGGGCACGACGTGCTCGTGGTGATGTCGGACATGACGAGCTACGCCGAGGCGCTGCGGGAGGTCGCCGCCGCGCGACGGGAGATCCCGGCCCGCCGCGGGTACCCGGGCTACCTCTACAGCGATCTCGCGACGCTGTACGAACGTTGCGGCCGGATCCGTGGCCGCGAGGGCTCGGTGACGATCGTGCCGGTGCTCACCATGCCAGCCGGGGACATCACGCACCCGGTTCCGGACCTGACCGGGTACATCACCGAGGGTCAGATCGTGCTCTCGCCGGAGGTGCAGGCGCGCGGTGTCTACCCGCCCGTCGACGTCCTGTCGTCCCTCTCGCGGCTGATGCGCAGCGGTGCGGGTGCTGGCCGCACGCGCGAGGACCATCTGGGCGTCGCCTCGCAGGTCCTCGCGGCGATGGCCCGCGCCAGGCAGGCCGGCGAGCTCGGCGAACTGGTCGGCGTCTCGGCCCTGAGCGCGACGGACCGTGCCTACCTCACCTGCAGGGACCTGGTCGAGCGGGACCTGTTCGACCAGGGGGATACCGAGTTGCGCACGATGGAGGACTCGCTCGGCCGCGCCTGGACGGCGCTCGCAGCGCTGCCTCGCCAGGAGCTCACGATGCTCCCGCTCGCGATGCTCAAGGAGTACCTGCCCACCGCGGCACCAGGCGGTTCCGATGGCTGACACCGGGCGGGCGGGGCGGGTACGGCTGGAGCGTCGGTTGACCGTCGCTCGGCACGGTGCCGACCTGCTCGACCGCAAGCAGCGCATCCTCGCCGACGAGTTGGAGCGTCTCAAGATCGTCGCCTCGCACAGCGATGCCCGGTGGCAGGACCTAGCGGCAGTCGCTGCGACCTGGCTCCGGCGCGCGGCGGCCCTGGACGGGCGTGCGCAGATCGCGGCCACCGCTCCGCGCGTCCCTGCACGGGTTGAGGTCACCTGGGGCGGGGCGATGGGGGTGGCTTTCCCTCTCGAGGCCAGTGGCATGAGCATTCCGCCGACGACAGCAGGCGGCAGTTCGGCCCTCTCCTTCGCCGTCGCGGCGCACGCCGAGGCGCTGGAGGCAGCCGTCGAGCAGGCGGTGGCGACCAGGGCGGTGCAGCTCGTCTCGGCGGAGCTCGCCGCCACCCGAAGCCGCCTGCATGCCGTCGAGAAGCGCTGGATCCCTCGCCTCGAGGACCGGCTCATGGCGATCCGTCGTGCGCTGGACGCCCTCGAGCTTGAGGAGAGCCTGCGCCTGCGGTGGGCCGCAGGGGCGGCCGGAGCGGACGCCCGCCCGTCTGTGCGATCGGAGGGGTCATGATCGATGTCGTGCTCGTGGCCGTGAACGACTCGACGCCTGCCTTCGCGGCGGCGACGGTCGCCGTGGAGTACGCGGAGCGCCTCGGCGCCCGGGTGCATGCGGTGACCGTCCTCGAGCCATGGCTCGTCGGCCGGGTGCATGAGGATGCAGGGCTGATCGACATCCGGCACCGTCGTGAGCAGGCCGGCGACGCGGCCCTGCGGCACGTGGCCGCTCTGGGGGCCGCCGCCGGCGTCGAGGTCAGCGGGGTCCGACGGGAGGGCCCCGTCGCTGCAGCGATCCTCGAGGAGGCGGTATCGGTCGGCGCTGGCCTCATCGTGCTGGCGCGCGTCTCCCGGCGGGGGCATGCGCTGCCCTACGTCGGCAGCGAGACCCTCCGGGTGCTGGAGTTCGCGACCGTGCCCGTCCTGGTGGTGCCGACGCACCCGCAGTGATTCGACGATCGGGTGCGGGAGCGAGGTTCGCCACCGCCTCGGGCCCGCCCATCGGAGGACAGCCGTGCCCGAGCGCTCGTCCGCCGACCCGCGCGAGATCCGTAGCAGTGAGGACCTCGCCGCCGCTGGCAACCTTGGACCAGTTCTTGGAGGACTTCACCGTCGATCACAGGGAGGTGGCCGACGCGCTCCGCGGGGCGCCTGCAGGCGCCGCGGAGCTGGCACATGCTGCGCGCACTTCGCCGCGCTCGCCCCAACGACGGTTCGGTGCGTCCCTCGGCACGACCCCGTCGGTGTGGCGCCGAGCCGCTACCGCGTGGCCTTCGCGCTGCGCACCGGTTCCGGGACTCCCGGGAGGTCGACCTAGTCGGACCCGGGCGCCTCGGTCCTCGCCGGGCGGGTCGCGGCGTCCGCGGCCTTGGTGATCATTGGCCTGTGGGGGATGCGGGTCGGTAGGCTCTTGGAGGCGCGGAACGTCTGCGTGCTCTCCGGCTTCGCGCCGGTCGAGGACCCTGCGTCGCGGGAAGGCAGCGAGTGGAGACAGCACCGAGGAGCAGGGACGGCTCCGTCCATGTGACCGACGAGCGGTTCAACACCGTCTCGCACCTGTTCGCCGCCTGTTTCGCCCTGGTCGGCTCGGCGCTGCTGATCTCCCAGGCGAGCGCGCAGGGTGATCCCTGGAAGATCGTCGGCTTCAGTGTCTATGGGCTCTCCGTCGTGACCCTCTTCGTCTCCAGCACCCTGCACCACGCTCTCGACCGGAGCCCCCGGGTGAACGAGGTGCTGCGCACCCTTGACTACGACTCGGTCTTCCTGTTGATCGCGGGCTCGGTGACACCGCTCGTGCTCGTCCTGTTCCGCACCACCTACGGCTGGACGGTCCTGGGTGCGGTGTGGGTCATCGCCACGGTGGGCATCGTGCTGCGCTCGCTGCTGCGCGAGCTGCCGAAGCACCTGACGAACACGCTCTACATCGCGCTGGGCTGGGTGCCCGTCGTGCTGGCCGGTGCGGGCGGCTCGCTGCAGGTCGGGGCGGTGGTGCTGATGGCGGCCGGGGGCCTCGTTTACAGTGCAGGCTTCGTGCTCTTCGTGATCGAGCGGCCGAACCCGTGGCCGGGGGTGTTCGGCTTCCACGAGATCTGGCACGTGATGGTGGTCGTCGCGGCCGTCCTGCACTACCTGCTCATGTACCGCTACGTCCTGCCCGCCTGACCGGGCACTGGGCCCGCCCCTCAGCTCGCCATCCTCTACGCGCGCCATGCCCCGCAGTGAGCTAGGCGGGTAGCACCCCGCAGTGCGCGAGCGCGTGGCGTAGAAGCACGTGCTGGCCTCCCGCCATCTCGGCGGCCACGTCGTCGGTGGCGGCCTCTTCGGGGCTGAGCCACACGATGTCGAGCGCGTTTTGGCTCGGCTCACACTCGCCGTCGATCGCGACGACGTAGCTCAAGGCGACGGCGTGCTGTCGCGCATCGTGAAAGGTGCCGAAGCCCTGGGTCGGGAAGTACTCGGCGATCGCAAACGGCGTGGGGGACAGCGGGATCCGGGGGAGCGCGGCGAGTCCGAGGTCCTTCTCGAGGTTGCGGATGAGCGCATCGCGGATGGTCTCGTGGAACAGCACGCGACCGGCCACCAGCGCACGCGACATCACGCCCTCGTCGGCGCGCAGCAGTAGCCCCACCTCGGCGATCTGGCCCGTCGCATGGGTGCGTACGGGCACCACGTTGATGTAGAGGATGGGCAGTTCGGAGCGCACTTGGCGCAATTCCCTGTCCGAGAGCCAGCTTGACGGTTCTGGCGGCAGTTCGGCCATGTCTGTCATGGAACCATTGTGCAGGCTGTTGCGAAGGTTGTGGAGCCTCCTCGCCGCCTGCGTGTCGATCCCGGCCCGGGTGGCGACCCGACGCCGCGCACCGGACGTCGTAGAATGGTGGGAATACCCCCGGGGGGTATCGTCGTTACGTACGAGTCGGGCACGATGCTCGACGGAAAGGAAGCCATGGCAACGATTAACCTGACCGCTTCCACGTTTGATGAGGTCGTCGCGAAGGACGGCATCGTGCTCGTGGATTTCTGGGCCGAGTGGTGTGGCCCGTGCAAGAACTTCGCGCCGATCTTTGAGAAGAGTTCGGACGCCAAGGCCGAGATCGTCCACGCGAAGGTGGACACCGAGGCCGAGCAGGAGCTGGGAATGAAGTTCGGGATCACCGCTATTCCCACACTCATGGCCTTCCGTGACGGCATCATGGTCTTCAACCAGGCGGGAGCACTGCCGGCGCCCGCGCTGAACCAGCTCGTCGACGCCGTTGAGGCGCTCGACATGGACGACGTGCGCGCGAAGCTCGCCGAGCACGAGGCCGCTGACCACTAGCCGCCTCCACAACGTCGAAACGGCCCGGACCCCCGAGGGGGTGCCGGGCCGTTTTTGTGCGCGAGGGGGGACTTGAACCCCCACGTCCGAAGACACTGGATCCTAAATCCAGCGCGTCTGCCAATTTCGCCACTCGCGCGAACGAGCCAACATTACCCTCCCCGACGCTGCCCCCAGTAAGGAGGGCGCTAAGCGTCAATTGTGAGAATGTCCACAGGGGATTTGTCGGATTGCTGGCACGGTGTCGCATATTGTTGGAAGTGACTGTTGTTCGATACCGGACTGCGTATTGGGCACTTGCGTAACGAAAAGTGTGGACACTCGCGTTCGGCGGCCGATGGAGAGGGTATGGACTCGCAAGTTCGGGTGGGGCTGATGGCGCACTGCGCCACGCTCTCGCACGCGCGAAATCACCGCCACTTTCGCGCGATGGCCTGTGACCGCCTCGCGGTGACGGGGCCCTTGCTGGCTCTTGGGCAGGCGTCATGACAATTCATACTCACGGCCATGCCACCGACTCCAGGTGGACGCAACTCCTCGACGACGCAATCGCCGGAGTCGGAGTGCAGTGCTACTACCAGCCGATCGTCGACCTCGACCAGCGCGTGGTCGTTGGCTACGAGGCTCTCGCCCGCTTTTCCCACCCCGATGCTGGCGGCGTGAGCCCCGACGTGTGGTTTGCACGGGCGCGCGAGAGGGGAATCCAGGCGGATCTCGAGGCGGTGGTGCTCAGCATTGCGCTCGCGCGACGACCCGACCTACCTCAAGACTGTTTCCTCGCCGTCAACGTCGAGCCCGACTCCCTGCGCAACCCCAAGGTTCGCGATGTGTTCAACACGCAATCGGACCTTACGGGGCTGGTGCTGGAGATCACGGAGCACTCCTCCTGGGAGTGGGTCGATCTCGAGCCTTCCGTCAACGCGGTCAGGGCCAAGGGTGCGCTCATCGCCGTGGACGACGCCGGTGCGGGGTATTCGGGGCTCCAGCAAATTCTCGAGTTGCGGCCTTCGATTCTCAAGCTGGACCGAGCCATCGTCCAGGGAGTCGCCACCGACGAGGCCAAGGTGGCACTCGTCGAGATGATCGGACTGTTTGCTTCACGGGTTGACGCGTGGGTGGTCGCAGAGGGTATCGAAACTCTTGCCGATGCCAAGCGGCTCGCGGATATGCGCGTTCCTCTCGCGCAGGGGTTCCTCTTTGCGGTGCCCGCGCCCGACTTCACCGACATCGACGCCAACGTCGCGGCCCAACTCGCGGCGTTCGCGGATCAATCCGGCGACACGATGCACCGACTCCTGGAGACCGCCCCCACCATTCGGATGGATGAAAGCGTCGAACAAGCGTGGAGCCACGTCGACAGCCAGTGGGTGGTGGTCGTGGATCGCGAACAGCGACCTCACGGCCTCGTTAATCCCGCGGCAGCGATTGCGGGCGAACTCATCGCTACTCTCACGGTCAACGTCAACGCTCGGCCGGCCGAGGTTGCTCAGCGCATCAGCACGTCCCGGCAGGAACCGGGGGCACCTATCCTGGTGACCGACGACCAGGGCAAGTTCGTGGGCATCGTGACCGTGCGGCGTCTGATCGGGAAACTCAGCACGCTCGTCTCGTAGTGCAACCCGTTCGCCTCAGTCGCTTCCGAGGTCCCTACGGAGTTTCGCGACGTGACCCGTCGCCTTGACGTTGTATTGCGCGAGCGAAACCCGTCCGTCGACGTCGACCACGACCGTTGAGCGCAGCGAGCCCTCGACGGTCTTGCCGTACATCGACTTCTCGCCCCAAGCGCCGTAAAGGTTCTGCACGACGAGTTCCGGATCGGAAACCAAGGTGAAGTTCAGGCCCTCCGCCTCGCGAAACTTCGCGAGCTTCGCAGGAGTGTCCTTGGAGACGCCGACGACCTCGTAGCCCGCGGACTTCAATGCGGACAGTGAGTCCCTGAAGTCGCACGCTTGAGTGGTGCACCCCGGGGTCATCGCGGCGGGATAGAAGTAGACGATCACGTTCTTTCCGCGCAAGTGAGACAGGGTGAATGTCCCGGAGTCGGTGGGGGCGGTGAAGTCAGGCGCGGGATCTCCCGCGGTCAGTCGTGTGCTCATGATGTGGTCAACCCTCACACGAGCGGGACGATTCCCGCGGTTTGGTGGCGCCTTGGGGCGCCGATTTTTCTCGACGGCTACCTGCTGGTAAAGTGACGGGTCGCAGCAACGATGCACCTCTAGCTCAATTGGCAGAGCAACTGACTCTTAATCAGTGGGTTCCGGGTTCAAGTCCCGGGGGGTGTACGAACAGAAGGCCCGGTCCTCACGGACCGGGCCTTCGTCGTTCGTGCGGGACCGAGGAATCCTACGAGCCGAGCTCTCCGCCGGAGCATGGCTGCGAATTTTGGGGACACAACTAGCACGTCATGGGCATTGAGGCTGCCTTGTCGCGGGCAACACCCAGCGTGCTCGAGACTTCGCCGAGGGGTTCCGGCCGCAGGACGCGACAGATATTCGGCGTCTCTGGCGCATCCACGTGTCCGAGCGTCTGCTGGACGACCTTGATGTCCGCGCCTGTGTGACCCAGATTGAGCCAGGCAAGGTATTCGACCGCACGGTAGGCATGTCGCGGATTCCTGACGCCTCACGCACGATGGAGCGCCGTGAGGCGCTTGAGGTCGTGGGTGTTCCCGCACGTAACGCTGCGTGCGTGCGTACCGGGAGTCTGTGTCCGGACTAGGGTGTTCGTGCTCCCATGGTTCGCGTGGTGAGGAGGCCCGAATGACGAATGACCGTGTCCCGTCCGCCACAGTCCAGGACGAGTGCATCCGCTTGAGCGCGCCCGGTGTCGAGGTGCTCCTCGACGTCTCGTGCGGGTATCCCGTGGTCTTGCATTGGGGCGCCCCTACTGCCGACGTGACTCCGGCCGCGGCGCGGGTGTTGGCGGACGGCGGGGCCTCTCACGGCGATTTCGACGAGCCCGTGGAGCCGGGCATGCTGCGCGAGAGCGCACGCGGTTTCACGGGACGTCCCGCGCTCCGTGGCCACCGCGGTGCCCGCGACTTCTCACCCCTGTTCCGCGTGGACGACTCTCGGGTTGATGATGACCGTGTTGGACGCGCCGTGGCGGTGCTCCACCTGAGCGACACCGCTGCGGGCCTCGCCCTCGAGCAGCGCCTCACCATGACGCCGCAGGGCGTCTTGCTGCTCGACACCACGCTGACCAACACGGGCCACGGGGTATATACCCTCGACGAGCTCGCGGTGTGGCTGCCCGTGCCGGACCGCGCCATCCAGACGCTCGACTTCGCAGGCCGGTGGCTGCGCGAGCGTCAGCCTCACCGGCTGCCGATGGCGCCGGGCCTCAGGGTCCGCGAAGGACGCGAGGGTCGCACTGGTCACGACTCCACCATCGTGCAGTGCGCGGTGACCGACGCCACGACGACGGAGACAGGCGAGGCGTGGGGAGTCGCGCTGCTGTGGAGCGGCAACACGGTGCATATGGCCGAGCGCGACCAGGTGGGTCGTGGCGCGCTGGGAGCGGGAGAACTGCTTGAACCCGGGGAGGTGCAGCTGGCACCCGGGGAGTCATACACGGTCCCTACGGTGGCGGCGCTGTACTCGAACCATGGGCTTGACGGCATGGGCGCCAGGGCTCATGAGTGGTTGCGAGCCAGGCCCGAGCACCCCGACGCTGCCCGTCCGGTCACCCTGAACGTGTGGGAGGCGGTGTACTTCAACCACGACCTCGCGACCCTCACCGCGCTCGCGGACCGAGCGGCCCAGGTAGGGGTCGAACGCTTCGTCCTCGACGATGGCTGGTTCGGCGCGCGGCGAGACGACACCTCAGGGCTCGGCGACTGGGTCGTGTCGGCAGCCGTCTGGCCCGACGGACTGGCTCCCCTTGTAGACCACGTGAAGTCACTCGAGATGCAGTTCGGGCTGTGGTTCGAGGGCGAGATGGTCAACCCGGACTCCGACGTGTACCGCTTACACCCCGACTGGATCCTGCACGTGCCCGGCCGGGTTCCGCCGCTCGCTCGGCACCAGTTGGTCCTTGACCTCACCCACCCGGACGCCTACGCGTACGTCTTGGACGCCGTGCACGCGGTGATTTCCGGTTACGGGGTTGACTACATCAAGTGGGATCACAACCGCCGCCTGACCGATGCGGGGCACGCCGGTTCTCCCGCGACCCACAGCCAGACGCTCGCCATCTACCGGCTCTTCGACGAGCTGCGTCTCCGCAACCCGGGGCTCGAGATCGAGTCCTGCGCGTCCGGTGGCGGGCGCGTCGATCTGGGCATGGCCATGCACGCCGATCGGTTCTGGACCTCGGACCAAAATGACGCACTCGAACGTCAGCACATCCAACGGTGGACCTCGCTGGTGATCCCGCCGGAGATGCTTGGTACGCACGTCGGCCCTGCGCCCTCCCACTCGACGGGCCGAGTCCACAGCGTCAACATGCGGGCGATCACGGCGCTGTTCGGTCACGCGGGCATCGAGTGGAACCTGCTGGACGCCACCGACGTGGAGTTGGCGGCGCTCGCCGACTGGACCGTCTTCTACCGCGCACACCGCAGACTCCTTCATCGCGGCCGGGTGGTCCGCGTCGAGCATCCCGACCCGACCGCGCTGGTGCACGGCGTTGTCGCGGCCGACGGAGCATCGGCCGTATTCGCGTACGTCCAGTGCGCCACGACCTCGGGTACGCGCCCGTCGTCCTTCAGGCTGCCGGGTCTGCTGCCAGGTGTGCTCTATCGGGTGCGGGGCGTTACCTTCGGCGGGCTTGGCGCAGTGGCGCTGCGCGCGCCTCTGTGGGTCGAGCATGGGGTCGAGGCGACCGGGACCGCGCTTGCGACGATCGGCCTGCGTGCGCCCATCCTGTGGCCCGAAGAGGCGCTGTTGGTGGTCGTCGAACGGTCCGACGCTTAGGACGCGGGTGGCGGCGGCGCCGTTGACTTGCGGACCACGAGCTCGATCGGCACGATGACGTGGGGCGCGTGGTCGGCGTTCTCGTTGTTGATTTGGTCCACCAGTAGCCGCACCAGCTCCGCGCCGATGGTCCGAAAATCCTGCTTGAGGGTCGTCAGTGGCGGGTAGGAGTGCACGCCCAAAGGGATGCCGTCGAAGCCGATGACCGAGACGTCCCCTGGCACACGACGGCCCATGTCGTGCAACGCGTGCAGGACGCCAAAGGCCATCTCGTCGTTCGCGCAGAACACCGCTGTGACCTCCGGGTTTGCGGCGAGAGTGCGCCCCGCACGGAACCCAGATTCGGCCGTCCAGTCGCCGGGGAGCGGCTCGTATGCGATCGCCCCGCGTTCTCTGAGGCGGGCCCGCCAACCGATCTCGCGCCGCCGGGCCGGTTCCGAATCTTGAGGCCCCGCGACGTGGTGAACCGTGCGGTGTCCCAAGTCCATCAGGTAGTCGACCGCGGCGCGGGTGGCAGCAATCTCGTCGGCGACCACGCAGGGAAGCACGCCCTCCATGCGATGGTCGCTGACCACCACGGGGAATCCTGCAGGGAAAGTCAGCCGCTTGACCGATTCCAGTTCGTTGCGGATGACGATCAGACCATCGGTGGCTTGGTGCTGCAGCCGCTTGGCGGCGGGCGTCCACCCGTCGGCATCCGTCGACGGAACGGTCAAAATCGTGACGGTCAGGTCGTTCTCGGCGGCGGCGCGCAGCACGGCATCCGTGGTGGCGGCCTCGCCCGTGCGGTCGAATCGGTGCGCTAGGAGCCCGATGGTGCCGTAGCGACCGTGGCGTAGCGCCCGCGCGGCCAGGTTGGGTGAGTAGCCGAGCTGCTCCATGGCTATGAGGACGCGGTCCCTGGTCGCGGGCTTCACGGCGTCAGGCTGATTTGACACGCGCGAGACCGTTTGCCCTGATACTCCAGCCAAACGCGCCACATCAACGATCGATGGTCCCGAGCGTTGTGAACTGCGACGCGCTGTGTATGCCACGTCGTGATCCTAGCGGCACCTGCGTCGCAGAAATGTTGACGTTGCCAACGTAATGGCCTCCAGCAGCGCATTCTGGCCGACTGTTGCCGTTTCGTAACCTAAAGCCAGCCCGCGTCGGTACAAGACCGCGCTATGGTGACGTTAACATTTCGTCGACACCGTGCCGGGAGGTAATGACGCCGACAGTGTGCAAGCCCCGGTGGGCGTTCGACGTAGTTCGCCCGTGAGGCCGGACAGTGACTTCAATGACGAAGGGCCACAAATCATGAGATTCTTTCGCACCGGAGTAGCGGCAGCAGGGGCGGCGGCGCTTCTCCTGTCAATTGCTGCTTGTAGTACAGGTAGTACAAACAGCACCGCCCCGGCAACAGCGAGTGGCGGCGGCCCAAGCGGCAACACCCTGACCGTCTGGTGCTGGGACCCATCGTTCAACATCTACGCGATGAAAGAGGCCGAGAAGATCTACCAGGTGGACCACCCGGACTTCAAGCTCAACATCGTCGAGACCCCGTGGGATGACCTCCAGGTCAAGCTCACCACGCTGGCGCAATCGAAGGAATACGGCCAGCTGCCGGACATCATGCTTATCCAGAACAACGCGTTCCAGAAGAACGTCATCAACTACCCGGAGGTCTTCACGGACATCACCAAGTCGGGCATCAAATTCGACGAGTTCCCTGCCGGCGTGAACGGATACTCGACCGTTGGCGGAGCCCACTATGGCGTGCCGTTCGACTCGGGCACCGCGATCAACGCGTTGCGCACGGACGTCCTCACGCAAGCGGGATACACGGTCAAGGACTTCACCGACATCACGTGGGACAAATACATCACCATGGGTGAGGACATCCTCGCCAAGACCGGCAAGCCGATGCTGTCTGGTCAGGCAGGATCTTCTGACCAGATCTTGATGATGCTGCAGTCCGCTGGCGCCAGCCTCTTTGACAAGGACGGCAAACCCACCATCGTCGGCAACGTGGCTCTCGAGAAGTCCATCACGCTCTACAAGGAGATGGTCCAAAAGGGAATCTACCTCGAGGTCAACTCATGGGACGAGTACATCGCGACCCTCGTGAACGGCACGGTAGCGAGCGCGCTCAACGGCGTGTGGATCTCCGGTTCCATCCAGACGGCAAAAGACCAGTCCGGTAAGTGGGGCGTCACGGACCTGCCCGCCCTTAGCGGCATCGCCGGCGCCACCAACTACTCCGCCAACGGTGGTTCCTCATGGGCGGTGAGTTCGAACGCAAACGTAGCGCTCGCGACGGACTTCCTCGCCAAGACGTTCGCCGGATCCACGAAGCTCTACGACACGATCCTCCCGGGTGCCGGCGCGATCGCGAACTGGACTCCAGCCTCCAAGAGCACCGTCTACGCCGAGCCGCAGCCGTTCTTCGGCGGCCAGCCGATTTACGCCGATGTCATCAAGTTCGGGGCCAAGGTGCCCGCAAACAACACCGGCGCGTACTACTACGAAGCGCGTGATGCGGTCAGTGCCGCGATCACGCAAATCATCGCCGGGAAAGACATGACCAGCGCGCTTGCAGAGGCGCAGGCCGCAGTCGAGTTCGCGCAGAATTAACTCCAACTAGCACAGGGGAGGGGGCCGGTCCACCGGCCCCCTCCCTCACAACACGCAAGGAGAGACTCTGTGTCAACGATGACACCGGTAGCGATTCCCGCTCGCCCTCCAAAGAGAGTCAAGACCCCCAAACAAAAGCCGTCGCCTGCCGCTCGCCGGCGCAGCCTCACCGGTTGGGTCTTCCTGATCCCGGCCGCCGCGCTCATCGGCATCATGATGTTCTGGCCGATGTTTCAGGCGCTCATCCTGTCGATGAAGTCAGGCCGCGGTACCGCCCTCAAATTTGCGGACCCGCTGTGGTTCAACTACTCGCGGATGCTTCATGATGAGGTCTTCAAGCTCACCATCACGAATACGCTGACGTACCTGGCGATCCAGGTGCCGCTCATGCTCGTCAGCGCCTTGGTCATCTCGAACATCCTTAACGATCCCCGACTGCGCCTCAAAGGTCTGTGGCGCACCGCGATATTCCTGCCGGCGGCAATCTCGCTGGTGTCCTATTCGCTGGTGTTCCGCACCATCTTCTCCAACGATGGGCTGGCCAACGACTGGCTGACGGCTCTGCACGTGATCGACTCGCCGGTCAACTGGCTGGGTCAGCCCGACACGGCCCGGTTCGTGATCATCCTTGGCCTGCTGTGGCGCTGGACCGGTTACAACATGATTTTCTATCTGGCTGGTCTTCAGAACATCGACCCGACCACTATCGAGGCGGCCAAGATCGACGGCGCTGGCGCCATCCGAACCTTCTGGTCCGTCACTCTTCCTCAGTTGCGACCCATGATTCTGCTCACCGTGATCATGTCCACCAACGGCACACTTCAGTTGTTCGACGAGTCGTACAACCTCACCAGGGGTGGACCTGCGTACACCTCAATGACGATGTCTCACTACCTCTACGAGGTGTCGTTCCAACGAAACCCCAACTTTGGCTACGGAGCGGCACTGTCGTACGTGATCTTGATCATGGTCGCGATATTGGCTGCGATTCAGATGAGAGTCGGTGATAGGCGTGACTAGGTCCGTGCGCGGTATTTCCAAGTACGTGCTCCTCGCGGTCGTGTCCCTGGTGTCCGTGTTCCCGCTGTACTTCATGGCAGTCGGGGCCACCAACTCCAGCAACGACGTGCTGGCGTCGAAGATGCTGCCGGGCTCCAACCTCATGCAGAACTGGCATAACCTTGTGGCGGCCCAGGACGTGGGCGCCGCGATGTACCACTCGACGCTCAACGCGGTAGCCACGACAGTGCTCGCGCTGATCGTCAGCTCGATCGCCGGCTACGGTTTCGAGGTCTTCCATTCGCGCAACAAGGACCGCCTCATGTGGGTCCTCTTGCTGGCGATGATGATCCCGTTCGCCGCGACGATGATCCCGCTGTTCCAGTTGTTCGCCGACTTTGGCCTGGTGAACTCCACCTGGGCCGTGGTGCTCCCGGTGGTCGCAACGCCGCTGTTGATCCTGTTGTTCAGGCAGTCGGCGCGGAGTTTTCCTCACGAGATCATCGAGGCCGCGCGACTGGATGGGCTCAGCGAGATCGGTATCTTCGCCCGGATGTTCGTACCCACCATGAAGCCCACGTACGCCGCGGCGGCGGTGATTACCTTCATGGCGGCGTGGAACAACTTCCTGTGGCCCAAGGTGATCTTGATCAATAACGATTATCAGACGATGCCCATGTTGATCTCCAACTTCACCGCTGGCTATGTGGTGGACTACGGAGCGCTGATGCTCGCCGTGTTGATCGCGTCGATACCGACGATCTTCATCTTCTTCGTTCTACAGCGCGCGTTCGTCGCGGGATTCACAGGAGTTGTCAAGTGACGTTTGAGGTCAATCGGATCTCCGATCCCGGGTACGTGTCCGAAAACCGTATGGTGGCCCACTCCGATCACCGCTGGTTCGCCAGCGGTGACGAGGTGGCCGCGGGCCGGAGTTCGTTCGAGCAGTCCCTGAACGGGCTGTGGAAGTTCCATCACGCCAAGAACCCGGCGATGACCCTTCCAGGCTTTCAACAGCCCGACTACGACACCGAGGGCTGGGACGACATCCCCGTGCCCGCGCACGTCCAGCTGCACGGGTACGACCGGCCGCAATACGTCAACGTGCAGTACCCGTGGGACGGGCTTGAGGATCTCGATCCCGGCCAGGTTCCTGAGCGCTGGAACCCGGTGGCGAGTTACGTCCGCGACTTCACGCTCGACTCCGCGCTGGCGTCGGGCGAACGGCTGTCGGTGTCCTTTCACGGGGCCGAGAGCGGGATCGCGGTCTGGCTGAACGGCGACTTCATCGGTTGGGCCACTGACTCGTTCACGCCGTCGGAGTTTGACCTCACCGACGGCGTGCGCGACGGCCGGAACCGGCTTGCCGTGCAGGTGTTCAAGTGGACGGCCGCGTCGTGGCTCGAGGACCAGGACTTCATCCGGTTCCATGGGCTGTTTCGCGACGTCACTCTGTACCGCCGCCCGGCGGTCCACGCTCAGGACGTCAAGGTCTCCACCGAGTTGGCCGACGATTACGGCAGCGCCGCGATCACGGTCGAGGTGACCGGCGTCGAGAACGGCTCGGTGCGCGCGGTCATTGACGGCGTCGGCCCCATGACTGCGGGCGACGGTGGCGGTTTGACGGCACACGTGGGCCAACCGCGCCTGTGGAGCAGCGAAGACCCATTCCTCTACGAGGTGACGATCGAGGTGCTGGGTGCCGATGGCGTTGTCACCGAGGTCATCCCTCAATTGGTGGGTGTGCGCCGCGTCGAAATCACCGATGCGATCCTCAGGGTCAATGGCAAGCGGGTCGTATTCTTGGGAGTCAACCGCCACGAGTTCGGTGCTCGCGGCCGGGCGATGACCGCAGCGGAGATCGAGCAGGACATCCAGATCATCAAGCGCGCGGGCATCAACGCAGTGCGCACCAGCCACTACCCGAACGCCAGCGTGTTCTACGCACTCTGCGACCGCTACGGGCTCTTCGTCATCGACGAGATGAACCTCGAGACTCACGCCATGTGGGACAAGATCATTCAGGGTGAGCTTCCTGTCGAGCGGGCGCTTCCGGGCGACCGTCCCGAGTGGTTACCGGCGCTCATGGACCGCGCGGCCAGCATGCTGGAGCGCGACAAGAACCACCCGAGCGTCATCATCTGGTCGCTGGGCAATGAGTCCTTTGGCGGCACCGACCTCCTTCAGGTGAGCGACTGGTTCCGAGCGACCGACCCGACCCGCCCGGTGCACTACGAGGGAGTGCACTGGGATCCGCGATACCCGGAGACCACGGACATCACCAGCCACATGTACACGCCCGCCGCGGACATCGAGGCACACCTGGCCGAGCACCGCGACAAGCCATTCATCCTCTGCGAGTACGCGCACTCGATGGGCAACTCGTTCGGCGCGGTTGACAAGTACCTGGACCTCACCGAGCGCGAGCCGTTGTTCCAGGGAGGGTTCATTTGGGACTTTGCCGACCAGACGCTCCCGCTTACTGATCGGTACGGCCAGCCGTTCATGGGTTACGGCGGCGACTTTGGCGAGGCTCCCAGTGACTACGACTTCAGTGCCAATGGCATCGTGTCCTCTGACCGCCAGCTCACCCCTGCCTATCAAGAGGTTCGCTATCTCTATCAGGCGTTCCGAACGGCCATCACGGCCGACACCGTGACCATCACTAACCGGCGCCTGTTCACCGGGCTAGATGACCTCGACGTGGTGGTCACACTGCGTCGCGAGGGCGTCACTCTTCGTGAAGAGACCCTCGAGGTCGAGGTCCTTCCCGGGGAGAGTCGCACGTATCCGCTTCCGTTCGCCGCGCCGACGGCGCCGGGGGAGTACACGATCGACGTCGCATACCGGTTGCGCGCCGCCACAGCGTGGGCGCACGTCGGATACACGGTCGGATGGGAGCAAGAGATTGTCGCCATTGCTGGTGACGCCAACCCAGTACGACCGGCGGCGCCGGCTCCCCGGGTCGTCGAGAGCACCCACAACATTGGCGTCCACGGCAAACACTTCTCGTTGCTGTTCTCGCGGCTTTATGGTCATCTGGTGTCCTACCGCTACGGGCGCACTTCCGACGGCGGCCGCGAACTGCTGCGCGACTTGCCGTATCCCAGCTTCTGGCACGCGCCCACGTCAAACGAGCGGGGCTGGGGCATGCAGTTCCGGGATGGACAGTGGCTGCTAGCGTCCAAGAGCCGCAAGCTCCGCGAGGGCTGGGAGAAGCCTCGTGTGACCCACCTCCAGAATTCGGTGGAGATCACGTATGGCTATGAGCTCCCCACCACGCCCCGCAGCGAGGTCGACGTCTCCTACGTGGTGGACGGCGATGGCCACGTGGGCGTCACCATGACTCTGCGTCCGGGCGAGGGACTGCCGGACCTGCCGGAGTTCGCGATGACCCTCACCGTGGACGCCGACCTACGACGGCTGCGCTGGTACGGCGACGGGCCGGGCGAGAACTACGTTGACCGTCGCGGTGGCGCCCGGCTCGACGTCTGGGAAGGCGACGTGCGCGACCAGCTCACCCGCTACATGACACCTCAGGAAGCTGGTAGCCACACCTCGGTGCGGTGGGCGGAGGTGCTCGATGATGCAGGCTTTGGCCTTCGCCTGGATGCCCCCGGCGGCATGGAACTGTCCGCCCTGCCGTGGACGCCGTTCGAGATCGACAACGCGCGGCACCACACGGACCTTCCTCCCATCCAGCGCACCATTCTGCGTCCCGCCCTCGCGCGCCGCGGCGTCGGGGGAGACCAGTCGTGGGGAGCCATGACCCACCCCGAGTACCTCGTTCCCGGCGGCGAGCTGACCTTTACGTTCGGTTTCCAGGGGGTGCTCCGCTAGCGGCGCACGCGGTTGACATCCATCGCACCAAGGCTTGCAAGGGACTCCGCCGAATGCGTCGCTGGCTTCTTCCCAGGCTGTAAGCGTGGCAGTGTCCTGGAAGGCCTTGATAGCTGCGTCGAAGCCCTTGGTGGTCATGGCAAGTCGTGCCTCCGCGCCTGACCCAAGGAATTCCGAACGAACAGGCTCAGAGCGTTCACCGCCTGGATCGTCGCGCGCGAGATTTTGGTGTGAGGACAGCCCTTCGTAGGCAATGTGTGTTGGAGGTACGGCCGTGACCTTCGCCACCACGACGCGGTGGGGTCAGCCAAGTATCAGCGTCAGGGGTATGCGATTCGGCGTGAACCGATGTGAACTCCGTCGATGAGATCAGTGGGTTCCGGGTTCAAGTCCCGGGGGTGTACCAACAGAAGGCCCGGTCCTCACGGACCGGGCCTTCGTCGTTGGCGAGCTGCTCGTTGGCGAGCTGCTCGTTGGCGAGTCCCTAAGAGGCGAGCTCGCCGTCAGAGCTGAACACGAGGCCCACCGCGATGTCACCCTTGCGGATGGCCGTCTTGGTGAGGGGGCCGCCCGCATCGAGAGCCGAGAAATCGGTCACGTTAATGCCGTACACCTTTTCAAGACCGGGCTGGCAGAATGTGCGCTGGGGGCACTCGGGAGGTCCACCGAGGGCGATCCCCGTGCAGTTCTTCGCGAGATCGGTCAGCGACTTCACGTTGTACTTGGCCGCGAAGGCGGTCGTCACGGCGAAGGCGTTCTGATCCTGTGCCGCCGAGGCGGTGCCGAACACGAGACCCACCTTTGCGCCGAGGTCGGCGAGCGCGGCAGTCGTCACCGCGATGTCTCCGGAGGCCACGGGCGGGGCGCTGTCGCCGTTGAGCTTGTGGTTGAGGAACTCCGCCGCGGTGGCCGCATACTCGGGCACGACGTTGACCTCGCCGGACTCGAGAGCCGGCATGTAGGTCTCGCGGTTGCCAATCGGGCGAACCGTAACGTCGTAGCCGGCGTCCCTCAGCACGGCGCCATAGATCTCCGCGATCGTGATGTTCTCGGAGAAGTTGGCCGCGCCCACGGTGAGCTTGCCGCTTCCCTTCTTAGGGGCGGTCAGGCCCTGGTCGGCAACGAACTTCGCGGCGACCTCGGACGACGTCTGGCGATCGATGTCGACCGCCTTGTTGAGCGTGATGAGCGTGCTCGTGTCGAGCGCGGCCGACACCACGTCGAGGGCCGCCATGACGGACGCGTCCTCCGCGGTCTTGGCGTTCACGGCGGGAATCACGTTGTCCGAGTTCTGCAAGTGCTTGTCGTCCGTGAGCACGACGAGCGAGTCGCCCGGCACGGGCAGGCACGCCTGCGCGGTCATCGCGGTGGGGGAGCTGGTCATCGCGGCGGCGGTGGTCGCAGCGGGAGTGCTCCCACCGGATGCGCAACCCGCGAGCAAGAAGGCCGATGTTGCGAGAGCGGCGAGTGGTCCGAGACGGCTGTGCATGAGGCTCCTCGTGGGTGGGCGTAGGTGACAAGGGATAAACCCATTTGCCGTTCGGCATCTTCCCCAAGCGCAGCGGATGACACCGATTCGTGACCAACTGCTTCGTCACCTCCATCTAAGCCGATGGGTGCGACATCACGCCACCGCGCGGGCTCCTACCCTCAGCGGAAGGGGAGTGAGCCGCCTTTGCAGCAAGCCCATCGCCGCATCGACCCCGAGGGTAAGCGCGGCCACCAAGACGCCCCCCGCGAGCACTTGTCCGTAGGCCTGAGTGGCCAATCCCGTGTTGATGATGACGCCGAGCCCCCCGCCCGCCACGAGGGCCGCCAAGGGCACGGTGGCGACCGTCTGAGACGCGGATGTGCGTAGGCCCGAGGCGACAAGGGGCCATGCGAGCGGAAGTTCCACGCGCAAGGCGACTTGGAGTCGGGTGAGACCTTGGCCGACAGCGGCCTCCGTGACGTCGGCGTCGACGTTTGCCATTCCCGTATACGCATTGGTCAGGATCGGGGGGAACGCGAAGATCGCCGCGGCGATGATCACGGCGCGGTTGCCGAATCCGATGCTCGACGCGGCAAACAGCGTCAGCAGCGCCAGAGTGGGCATGGCTCGCGACACGTTCGACAGCATGACGGTGAGGCCTCCACCGCGCCGCGCATGTCCCAGTGCCATTCCCAGCGGCAGCGCGATCGCCGCTGCGGTGATGACGGCGGCAGCCGACATGTACAAATGCTCGATCGTCAGCGCCGCGATCGAATCGTGGGCGAATTTCCAGCCACCATCAAACGTGGGGTGGGTGAGCCCGTGTTTGCCGGTCCAATTGACACCGGTGGAGACGTACGTCCACGCATCTGCCCAGATGCTCATGCGGACCTCCCCCGGCGGGCCCACGGCATGGCCGCTCTTGCTGCGGCCACGATTGCCAGATCAAGGACGAGCGCGAGGGCGACGCACAGCAGCGAGCTCGTCGCAATCTCCGCCCGATAGCTCGACTGGAATCCCCTGAACATCAGCTGACCGAGGCCGCCATAGCCGACAACGACGCCGACGGTCACGAGTGCAACCGTGGTGACGGTGGCAATCCGCAGGCCGGCAACAATCGAGGGAAGGGCGTTCGGCACCTCGACCGCGAAGAGCATCTTGCTCTTCGAGTAGCCGAGGCCGCGCGCGGCGTCGACGATGTCGGGGTCCACCCCCTCGAGGCCGGTGAGGATATTGCGCACCAAGACGAGTAGCGCGTACGTGACGAGGCCGACGAGCACCGTCGTGCGGCCGATGCCCGTGAATGGGGCGAGCAGGGCGAACAAGGCGAGCGAGGGGATCGTGTAGAGCACGCTCGCGGTTCCCAGGATGGGGCGCGTAAGCCACCGCACGTTCCGGGCCAACACCGCGAGGGGAAAGGCGAGGGCGAAGGCGATCGCAACGGCCTCGAGGGTGAGCGTCGTGTGAATGCTCAACTGGTGGCTGATCTCCGCCCAATTGGACTCGACGTACCGCCACGACAGCCAGGGGTTGGGTGCGGCGGAATGCATCTTGCCCACTTTAGCGGCGGGTATGACACACGGCCCATGTAGCGTGAAGCGCATGCACGGAATGGGAATCGTCTTTGAGCACACACGCAAGTCCTTTCCGGACGGCACGGTCGCCGTCGCTGACTTGAATCTTGAGGTGAAGCCTGGCGAATTGCTCGCGTTAGTAGGGCCTTCGGGGTGCGGCAAGTCGACGACGCTACGGATGGTCAACCGACTGGTCGAGCCCACGTCGGGTGTGATCAGCGTCGGTGGCACGGACGTGCTCTCCCAGGACGCGGTGCAACTCAGGCGCGGCATTGGCTACGTCATCCAAAACGTCGGGCTGTTTCCGCATCGCACGGTCGCGCAAAACGTCGCCACAGTTCCGGGCCTTCTCGGTTGGGACTCGCAGCGCACGGGCGAGCGCGTCGACGAGCTGCTGAGCCTCGTGGGCCTGGCGCCGGCGACGTATGGCTCGAGGTACCCCCACGAGCTCTCTGGAGGCGAGAGGCAGCGCGTGGGCGTCGCAAGGGCACTCGCCACCGAGCCTCCCGTTCTGCTGATGGACGAGCCATTCGGCGCGGTCGACCCGCAGGGGCGACGGCGGCTACAGAAGGAATTCGCCCAGATTCAGCGCGACCTGGGAACCACGGTCATGATGGTCACCCACGACATTCGCGAGGCGGCGCTGCTTGCCGACCGCATCGCCGTGTTCTCGGGTGGCGCGGTGGTTGAGCAGATCGGCACGCCTCAACAGGTCACCGAGGCTCCGGTGAATGCGTTCGTCGCCGACTTCGTGGCCGACTTCGCGGCCTAACTGCCGTTTGTCTCCGAGGAAACCTCCGGCGTTGCCCCGCTGTGCGGGTGGCTGTCGGAGTTCCTCTCCCCGTAACGCTCATAGCGCTCACGCCAGGAGCGCCACCACGCGACCTTCTCGCCGCGCGCGGAGGCGGCCTCGCGCTCGAGCCGTTCCTGGGTGAGCCTGATTTCCCTCGTGCGACGCCGCCGCCTGCCGGTGGTGACGATGTAGTACACCGCGCCGCCGATCGCCACGAGGAACACCGTGACCAGGATGGGCGCGAAGATGGCCGTGAGGCTGAGGCCTACGGCGGTAGCGTCCTCGGCGAAGGAAGCGAGAGGGGCGCCCGTGCCTCCCGTGGCCGCATTGATCGCGGGGCGCGAGGTGGATTTCCCCGTATGAACCAGGAACGCGATGATGGCGCCAACGATGCCGCCGATGAGCGGGTTGTGCGACCAGAATTGACCCTTGTCGATCTCCGCTGCCGATGCCACGGCGGAGAAGATCACGCCGCCAACGAGAGGACGCACGGTCGTCTGAATGAGGTCGTTGACGTGGTCGACGCCGGGAATCTTGTCGAGCACCAACTCGGCTGCGAGCAGGATCAGGCCGATGATGATGGTGGGCCAGTCCTGGAGCCACATGAGGTTTGCGGGCAAGTCGATGAACGTCGAGAAGCGCGCGAACACGCCGACGAGCACCAACGGGATGAAGGCGTTGAGGCCCGCGGCGGCCGAGAGCCCAGCGCCTGTCAGCGCGGCGATCATGGTGTCTCCTAGGGGTCCCTACTGCACGGCGGATCTTGCTCAACGATAGCCTGGCGGAGTGTAGGGATGCTCCCGGCATACCTTGGTGGGGGAATTGGCTGGCGGGCATCGACCGGATGCGAGAAGGCCCCCTGCGTGTGCAAGGGGCCTTCGTCGTCTGGGGTGAGTGACGGGACTTGAACCCGCGGCCGCCTGGACCACAACCAGGAGCTCTACCAGCTGAGCTACACCCACCATCGGCCTGACGGCCAGCGAGCAGTGTATCAAGGCCAAAGAGTCCCCGCACACCACCGCCTCGCCTCGCGGCTCGTCAGTTAGTGTCCGTTTGGAGGCGGAGCGTGCTCGGTGACCTCGGCCGCGGCTGCCTTCGCGGCGTCCGAGTCGGGGCCTGGCAACGGCGCGAATACGGTCTCGCGGTAGTAGCGGAGTTCTTGAATCGAGTCCTCGATGTCTCCCATTGCGCGGTGACCGCCCGTCTTGGCTGGGGCGTTGAAGAACACTCGGGGGTACCAGCGGCGCACCAGTTCCTTGATGGAGCTGACGTCGACCACGCGGTAGTGCAACAGCCCCATGAGCTCGGGCATGTCGCGGTCGAGGAACGCCTTGTCCATTCCCACGGTGTTGCCCGCGAGGGGGGCGCGAGTGGAGCCGATCTGCGACTTCACGTATTCCATTACCGCGCGCTGGGCATCGGCCATGGTCATGCCGCCGTCGAGCTCGGTGATCAGGCCCGACGTAGTGTGCATCGTGGTGACGAATTCGGACATGGCCGCGATCGCGTCCGCGGGGGGCTTGATGACGACGTTGACCCCGGTGCCCAAAGGGTTGAGCTCCGCATCGGTGACGATGCACGCCACTTCGATGAGCGCGTCCGCCTCGAGATCGAGTCCCGTCATCTCGCAATCGATCCATACGAGGGGGGCATCTGACATGACAACCACTCTAGGCCTAGCGGCGCGCGACGCCGCGCGCGTAGTAGGCCCGCAGGCCCGGCCGGTATCCCGTTCTAGACCCGCTCGTCCTCGGGCCACGCCCCGCGCGTGTACTGCTTGGGCAGCTCGATCTGTACCCCAAGCGCGTGAGCCCAGCGCATCGGGAGGTGCGGGTCGCGCATGAACTGGCGCGCCACGAACACCGCATCGGCGTCGCCCGATGCGACGATCGACTCCGCTTGGGCGCCGGACGTGATCAGGCCTACGGCCGTCGTCATGATGTGAGCGCCGCTCTTGATCGCCGACGCATGCGGGACCTGGTAACCGGGTCCCACCGGGATCGAAGCGCCGGCGATGTTTCCGCCGGTCGAGACGTCCATGAGGTCGCCACCCGCCTCGCGGACCCATCCGGCAACCGTCACAGACTCGTCGAGAGTGAGGCCTTCGGGCTCGAGCCAATCGGTCGCGCTGACGCGCACAAACACGGGGACCTCTCCTCCGACGGTCGAACGCACCTCGCGCACGACGTCGAGCAACAGTCGAGCGCGGTTCTCAAGCGAGCCGCCCCACTCGTCTGTGCGCTCATTGCTGAGCGGGGAGAGGAACTGGTGGATCAGGTAGCCGTGGGCGCCGTGAATGTCGATGACCTCGAAGCCCGCGTCGAGCGCCAGCCGGGCCGCCTTGCCAAAGGCCGCGACGACGTCGGCGATGCCCTGGGCGTCGAGCGCGATGGGGGCGTCATAGCCGGGGAAGGGGATGGTGGAGGGCCCGACGGTCTGCCAGCCGCCGTCGGCGACCGGAACCGTGCCCTTGCCTGACCAATCGCGATACGTGGATGCCTTACGGCCCGCGTGCTGGAGTTGGATGGCGGGGATGGCGCCCTGACCCTTGATGAATTCGGTCACCCTGGCCCAAGCGTCGCGTTGCTCCTCGTTCCAGATGCCGGTGTCCCACGGGGTGATGCGACCCTCCGGGAGCACCGCGGTGGCCTCGGCCATGACCAGGCCCGCGCCGCCGCGTGCGAAGGAACCCAGGTGGACAAGGTGCCAGTCATTCACCACGCCATCTTGGTTCTCGCACGAGTACTGGCACATGGGACTTACCCACACCCGGTTGCGCGTGGTGATCGAGCGGACGGTGAGGGGCGAGAACAGGGCTGACGTCATGCTTCTATCCTCGCGCACGTTGGACAATGCTCTTCCGTCGTTGGTCCCACCGGTCGCACAGAGAGGGACGTGCAGAAGTGGACCAAGAGTGCCCCCGACAGGATTCGAACCTGCGACCGCCGGATTAGAAGTCCGATGCTCTATCCAGCTGAGCTACGAGGGCGGGACTGCGGAGTGAGCGCCTTGCGCACCATATTCGGCGCGCATCGACGCTCGTTCCATCGTCGTGGGACAGATTACCCGGACTGGCGGGTTCGCCGTCTAACTCTGGACGAGCGCCGGGCGCCGAGTAGGGTTTTAACGGCGCCTATCGGCGTGCGTTTGCACGTTCGTCGGCGCGGTAGCCTCATGCCAAAGCGGCGAGGAGGCAGGCTAGCACCATGGACTTCAGGCCGATCAAGACGTGGTCGTATCCGGGAGCGCTACTTGACGCGCTCACGGACACGCGACGCGTGATCTCCGTGGTCGAGATGCCACTGCCCACCGGGCGCGAACGCGAGGCCAACGAACTCGTCGCGCAGATGATCGATCAGCTCGACCACCACCTGATTCCGCGTGTCCGTGAGGAGACCTCGCCGGCAGTTGTCGTGGTGGGCGGGCCCACTGGCGCAGGCAAATCCACGGTGGTGAATGCACTGCTCGGCGAGGAACTCACCGCATCGGGCGTTCTGAGGCCCACCACCAGGGTTCCTCACCTGTTTCACCACCCGCTCGACGGCATGGTGCTCGACGCGGTGGCGAAGCGAGCGACTACCCACCCCACCGAGGCGGTTCCCCGCGGGCTTGCGATCGTCGACAGCCCCGACCTCGACAGCGTGCGCGGCGAGAACCGTGCGGTCGCGGAGGATCTGCTCGAGGCAGCCGACCTATGGGTATTTGTGACGACTCCCGCGAGGTATGGCGATGCGATTCCCTGGAACGCGTTGCGCAAGGCAACAGATCGAGGGGCCTCCGTCGCGATCGTCCTCAACCGCGTGACCCCCGACGTCGCCGCGCAAGTGCGCAGGGAACTCGTTTCTCGACTCGCCCAGGAAAGGCTGCAGGGTCTGCCGCTCTTCGTGATCCCGGAGGATGCCAAGGTTGATATCCCCCGGGACGTCGTCGGCGGCTTGGGGCGCTGGCTCGACACCGTCGCGGCCTCATCCGCCAACACGATCGTTGAGCGCACGCTACACGGCGGAATTGCGGCGATGAAGGAGTGGCTCGAGCAACTCGCCGAGCACATGGACGACCAAGCCTCGGCCGCCAAGGATGTGCGGTCCGAGGTGCGAAGGTGCGCGGCTCAAGCCGAGGTCGAGGCCGGCGACGAGTGGTACCTCGAGATCGGCGCGGGGCCGGTGGACGCTCGGTGGCGTCAAGCGACCGCGGAACGAGGGCCCTTGTTCCGGCTCAGCAATTCGATGTGGGTCAAGAGGCGCAGCGCACGCGAGGCGAGGGACTCGGCGCTGGGCGCCATCAGGGCCGACCTCATCGCCGCCGTGGAGGCGTCCCTGTCCCACGCCGCGGCGACGGCGACGTCGAAAATGATGAAGTCGCTCGGCAAGGTCGACGGCGGTGTGGGGGCCTGGCTCGCCGAACAGCGTGACCCGAGGGATGCGCGCATCGTGCGCGAACGCAGGGCGGCCGACGCCGCTCGCACCTGGCTGGACACTTGCGGATCGCTCGCGCTCGAGCTTTCGGGAAGCGAGGGAGGCAGGGCCGTCGTTGGCGATGCGGGATTGGGTCTGACCCTGGCATCGGCCGCCGTGGGCGTCGACAAGGCGGCGGGCGCGCTGGCAGTGCTCACGCGCGAGACGGGGACCGACGCGATGGACAAGGCGAGGGAGCAGCTTGGCGGCGCGAGGCGATACGTCATCAGCAAAGAGGCGCTCGACATGATGAAGCCGACCGACATCGTGTCGCTGAGTCCCGAGGCCTCGTCCAAGGTGCGCCTGCGCCGGGCGGAGTTGAGAGCACTCCTGTGAGCCCCACATTCAATGAAGTGCCTCCACGCACGGAAACATCGCGTCTCAAGGACAGGGTCCAGCGGCTGCGGGCATCGATGGAGTGGGCTTCGGAAGCGATCGATCCCGCGGTGCGCGATGAGGTGTCGCGGACCATCGAACGATGCGATCAACGGCTCGAGCTGGGCGTCGACCACACGATCGTCGCCCTCGCGGGTGGAACGGGTTCGGGCAAGTCGAGCCTCTTCAACGCGATCGTCGGCACCGAATTTGCAGTGCCGGGCGTGGCGAGGCCGACGACCTCGGCCGTCGTGTCCGCGTCGTGGGGCCCAGCTGACGCGCTTCTTGAATGGCTTGGCGTCGAAGTGCCGCGCCGGCTCGATCTGGGACCCTCCGCCACCATGCACGGCGTCGTGTTGCTTGATCTTCCCGATCACGACTCGATCAACGAGGAGAACCACGCCACCGTCGACCGCGTCGTGCCGCTTGCGGACCTGATCGTATGGGTTGTCGACCCGCAGAAGTACGCGGATCACGCGCTCCACTCCGCTTATCTCAAGGTCGCCTCGGATCACGGGCAACCATCGCTCATCGTGCTGAATCATGTTGACAGGCTCAGCGACGAGGACGCCGTCGCCGTGGCGCGTGATCTCACCGCACTCATTGAGGCGGAGGGCATAGCAGACGCTCCGGTGATGCTCACAAGCGCGCGGACGGGCCGTGGGGTTGCCGCCTTGCGCGCCGAGATCGCTGGTGCCGCGGCGACACGGTCGGTGGCGGCGGAGGCGGTGAGGTCCGACCTCGTGTCCGCCGGGCGATCGCTCGCGGGTGCACTTGCTCGCGATGCCGACCCCGTCGTTCCCGATGTTGAAGGGCTGGTCGCCGCTCTCGCGAGGGCGGCTGGAGTCGAGGCTCGAGAGGATGCCGCGTCGGCCATCGCCTCGGGTAAGCCGGGGGTGCTTCCCGAGTCGCTCAGCGCGTCGTTGGCCGCCGTGGACCAGGTGCGGCTCGAGTGGGTCGACGGGGCCACGGCGGGGCTGCCCCTCGCGTGGCGGCTTGTGATGAACGACGCGGTGTTGCCGGCCCCGCAGCTCGCCGAAGAACTGGCGCACGCGCTCGCGGCGGTCGTGTGGCCCGAGGTGCTTCCGCCCAAGGGGCTCCGGGGCTTGTGGTCGAGGGCTCTGAAGGGGCATTCCGCGGGTCAGGCAGTGCGCGAGGCCGGAGGGGCCGCGATTCGTGTCGCCGTGACCCCTCACGTCATCGAGCCGACCGAGATGATCCACGAGGCATATCGCAACCTCGACGAACTGGCTGACCTCACGTAGTCGCTTCAATACGTTGGTGGTTGGTGGTCGTCCCCAGGCCCGCAACTGCGAACCTCTCCTCCACGTGCCACCGATCGCGCCGGGCTCCGGCGCCTCTTCCCGCATCCTGGCAACAGGGCGCCGTGAGGGCTCCCACGGAGGAGGACGACATGAACGACTTGACGATGACAGTGACGGGTTGGGTGGCGACGGACCCGCGCCACGTGGTGGGACCCACTGGAACCCGGCTGACGAGCTTCAGGCTCGCGTCGACGAGCAGGTACTTTGACCGCGACAAGGGCGTGTGGGCTGACGGAAACACGGAATGGTTCACGGTGCGCACGTTCCGCAGTGCCGCGATCACGGTCATGAACTCGATCGAAAAGGGTCAACCCGTGGTGGTACAGGGGCGGCTGCGCACTCACCAATGGGATGCGGACGCGGGGCCCCGCACGGACTTGGTCATCGACGCCTCGAGCGTGGGGCATGACCTCACCAAGGGCGTCGCGACCTTCACCCGTGCGACGGCGGATGCGAGCCTGGTCGACGACGTTTCGAGCGGGGACGCGGCTAACGACGGTGGAGATCAAGATGCCGGGCCGATTGAGGCCGAGTCGGAAGCCGAGGTAGGAGCCGACGCCCTGCTCGACGAGGTCTCCGCCGCCTGAGTTCGCGTGGCGGGCCCCGATACGGAAGGCGCCCGCCCGCCGGGGCCGCTGGCGCTGTCCGCCCCGGGGCCCGCGTAGGCTTGGGACCGGTTCCGGCGGCTCACGCCGCCTCGACGATTCCGACGGAGTGGCAGTGGCTGAGTTTATTTACACCATGTACAAGGCGCGCAAGGCGCACGGCGACAAGGTCATCCTCGATGACGTGACGCTTTCGTTTATGCCCGGCGCCAAGATCGGCGTGGTAGGCCCTAACGGTGCTGGTAAGTCGACAGTTCTCAAGATCATGGCGGGCCTCGAACACGCCTCCAACGGTGAGGCGAAACTGAGCGACGGTTACAGCGTCGGCATCCTCATGCAGGAGCCGGAACTCAACGAGGACAAGACGGTGCTCGGCAACGTCCAAGAGGGCGCGGGCGAGACGATGGCCAAGCTGCTGCGCTTCAATGAGATCAGCGACGAGATGTCGAAGCCCGATGCGGACTTCGACAGGCTGCTCGCCGAGATGGGAAACCTTCAGGAGTTCCTGGACCACGCGGACGCGTGGGACCTCGACGCGCAGCTCGAGCAGGCGATGGATGCGTTGCGTTGCCCGCCGGCGGACTCTCCCGTGACCAACCTGTCCGGTGGCGAGCGCCGCCGCGTGGCGCTGTGCAAGCTGCTGCTTCAGAAGCCCGACTTGCTGTTGCTCGACGAGCCCACCAACCACCTCGACGCCGAGTCGGTGCTGTGGCTTGAGCAGCACCTCGCCAAGTACGCGGGCGCCGTCCTTGCCGTGACACACGATAGGTACTTCCTCGACAACGTCGCCGAATGGATTCTCGAGCTCGACCGGGGTCGCGCCTACCCGTACGAGGGCAACTACTCGACGTACCTCGAGAAGAAGTCCGAGCGCCTTGCGGTGCAGGGCAAGAAGGATCAGAAGCTGCAGAAGCGCCTCAAGGACGAGCTCGATTGGGTGCGCTCAAACGCGAAGGGCCGCCAGACCAAGTCAAAGGCGCGGCTCGGTCGCTACGAGGAGATGGCGGCCGAGGCCGACCGGACCAAGAAGCTTGACTTCGAAGAGATCCAGATCCCCCCGGGTCCGCGTCTTGGCAGTGTCGTACTGGAGGCCAAGAACCTCAAGAAGGGCTTCGGCGACCGCACTCTCATCGACGGGCTGTCCTTCACCCTTCCCCGCAACGGCATCGTCGGCGTGATCGGGGCCAACGGCGTCGGTAAGACGACGCTGTTCAAGACGATCGTCGGACTCGAGCCCCTCGACGGCGGTGAACTCAAGATCGGCGAGACCGTCAAGTTGTCCTACGTCGACCAGGGCAGGGGAGGGATCGACCCCACCAAGACGCTGTGGGAGGTCGTCTCCGATGGCCTCGACTACATCAAGGTGGGCAATGTCGAGATGCCCTCGCGCGCCTACGTGGGGGCGTTCGGGTTCAAGGGTCCCGATCAGCAGAAGCCGGCCGGGGTGCTCTCCGGTGGTGAACGCAACCGACTCAACCTGGCGCTCACGCTCAAGGAGGGAGGAAACCTCCTCCTGCTCGACGAGCCGACAAACGACCTCGACGTCGAGACCCTCGGTTCCCTCGAGAACGCCCTGCTTGAGTTCCCCGGTTGCGCCGTGGTCGTCTCACACGACCGGTGGTTCCTCGACCGTGTCGCGACGCACATCTTGGCGTACGAGGGCACGGAAGAGAACCCTTCGGCTTGGTATTGGTTCGAGGGTAACTTCGCGTCGTACGAGGAGAACAAGGTTGCGCGCTTGGGCGCCGATGCCGCTCGTCCTCACCGCGTGACGTACCGCAAGCTCACGCGCGACTAGCAGTCGCGAACCCCTCGACGGGTACGACAAAGCGCCAGCCACCCGAAGGTGACCGGCGCTGAGTCGTGTGAGGTGACTCAAGCGGTGAGAGAGTCAACCCACTGCTGGTGGGCGGCGACCCAGTCGGCCACGATGCCCTGATAGTCGCTCTCGCTGCCGGCGGCCTGGAGCTTGTTCTCCAGGTCGTAAAGCAGGTCGGAGCTCATCTTGAAGTTGGTCATCCAGGCGTTCACCTTGGGGAAGTCCTTGGCGAAGCCGGTGCGCGAGTACGTGTAGATGGACTCGGAGGTGCCAAGGGTGCCCTTGGGGTCGGCGAGGTTCTTCAGCTTGTACGCGCCGTAGGCCCAGTGTGGCTCCCACAACGTGACGGCGATGTTCTTGCCGTTCTTCATCGCGCTGTCAAGTTCCGCCAACATGGCGGGGGTCGACGACGTGATGAAGTTCATCTTTTCGAGGCCGTATCCGGGGATGACCTTGTCCTCCATGGCGGTCGTGAGACCGGCACCGGGCTCGATGCCGACGATGCGGTTGCCAAAGGCGTCCGCATTGGCGGCGAGCTCGGAGAGGGAGTTGATCGGAGCGTCGGCGTTGACCGCGACGGTCAGCGAAGCCTTGTCGAACCAAGGACCAACCTTGACGATCTTGTCGCCGAACTGGTCGAGGTATTTCTTGTGCGTCGCGGGAAGCCACACGTCGGTCACGAGGTCGTAGTCACCATCGGCCAGGGCCTGGAAAACAGGCGCGGGGTCGGCGTACTTGAGCGAGACGTTGTAGCCCTTGCTGTCCAGGATGTTCTGCCACAGCAGCGAGGAGGCGGTGGCCTCGTCCCAGCCGTTGAACACACCGAACGTGATGTCGCCGCCCGCTGCGGGAACGGCCGCGCTGCCAGAGGCAGACGTGGTCGGGTTGGCGGCCGCGGTTGACGAGCAGCCAGCAAGCACGAGGCTTGCCGCTGCCGCGGCGGCGAGGAGCGCGGTAGAGCGCATCTTCATATGTTGTGTTTCCTTTCCTTGCACAGGGAATCTCCCTGCGCTTGCATCGTGGCCAGAATTGGTCCGGCCGATGCGCGTGACCGCCGACGTGCGCGGTCGCGAGGTCTGTGTATGGGTCAGGCGAGGCCCGACTGCTTGACGGCACGGTTCTCGGCCTTGATCTGGTCGACACCCTTGCCAGCAGTGGTGTCGCCTGGTCGCGCGCCGCCGCCTGGGAACCTGCTGAACCAGCGGCCCATCAGTGACTTCGCGCGCTTGTTGCCGAACGCGCCGGTGAAGCGGTCCAGGATGATCGCGAGGATGACCACGGCCATGCCGGACTCGAAGCCGAGCGGCTTGTCGAGCGCAGACAGCGACTTGACGACTTGGCCACCGAGGCCACCAGCGCCGACGAAGCCGGCGATGACGACCATGGAGAGCGACAGCATGATGATCTGGTTGATGCCGGCCATGATCGACGGCATCGCTAGAGGCAATTGAATCTGACGCAGGATGCGTGAGGGAGAGGCGCCGAAGGCCTGTCCGGCCTCAACCACTTCCTTGTCGACGCCGCGGATCCCGAGCTCGGTGAGGCGAACGCCGGGCGCGAGCGCGAAGAGCACGGTCGCGAATATGCCGGGTGCGACGCCGATGTGGAAGAGCGCAATCGCGGGGAGCAGGTAGACGAGGGCCGGCATCGTCTGGAGGAAGTCCATGATGGGCTTGAGAATCTTCGAGACGACGGAATTTTGCGCCGCCCAGATTCCCAGCGGGATGGAAATCAGGATCGCGAACAGTGCCGCGACAATGACGAGGGACAGGGAGTCCATCGCGTTTTCCCACTGGTTGACGCCCAGGATGAACACCAAGCCCGCGGCGGCGCCGAGGCCGAACTTCCAGCCCCGGGCCAGGAAGGCGAGAAGGCCGAGCGCGACGATCACTACCAACGGAGTCGGCGTCGTGAACAGCCAGTTCAGGGCGTGGTACAGCCCCAAATAGACGTCCTTGAGGAAGCCGAAGAACCAGCCGAGGTTGTTCTCGACCCACACGAGTCCAGAGGTGATCCAGTCGCCAAAGTGAATGCGGAACTCCATCAGTTGGCCTCCGTGCTTTTGATCGAGCTGGATTCGATGGAGCCGGTCTCGACTGCAGCCTCGAGGGCCTGGTCAACCACCTCGGTGGGGAGTGGGTCGGGCCGCGGGCCGGCTTGAGCGTCTGCGTCGGGCGTGCCTCCGAGGGCGGCGAGCAGGGTGACACGCGGGACGACGCCCACCAGGCGGCCTTTGGCATCCAGCACGCCAAGCGGAAGCTCGGCCTCGAGCGCGGGGATGAAAAGTTCTGAGAGGAACGTGTCCTGGGACACCGCGCCGTGGTCGGTGCGGACGATGGTCTCCAGGCGAGGCTCGCCCTTGCGCACCAGGTCGAGGGCGTCGCGGTCGGTGACCCAGCCGATAAGCGTCCGGTCGCGGTTGACCACATAGACGGCCGAGATCTGCTCGTCGCGCATCGTCTTGAGCGCGCCATGAGGGCCCGCCGAAGGGTGGACCACAGCGCGCGGCTTGCGCATGACGGACTCGGCGGTGAGGACTCGGGTGCGGTCGACGTCTTGAACGAACTGCTCGACGTATTCGTTGGCCGGATCGGTGAGGATCTCCTCGGGCGTGCCGATCTGCACGATGCGGCCGTCACGCATCACGGCGATGCGGTCGCCAAGGAACATGGCCTCGTTGAGATCGTGGGTGATGAAGATGATGGTCTTGCCCAGGGAGGCCTGCAACTCGAGCAGTTGCTCCTGCATCTCGCGACGGATGAGCGGGTCGAGGGCGGAGAAGGCCTCGTCCATGAGCAGGATCTCTGTGTCGGCCGCGAGCGCGCGGGCCAGGCCGACGCGCTGCTGCATTCCACCAGACAACTCGTTGGGGTGCTTGTCTTCCCAGCCGGCGAGACCGACGATGGCCGTGACCTCACGAGCCTTCGCATCGCGCTCGGCGCGGGGCATGCCTTGGATCTCTAGGCCGTATGCGACGTTGTCGAGCACCGTGCGGTGGGGGAGCAGCGCGAAGTGCTGGAACACCATCGACATGCGGGTGCGGCGGTACTCCCTGAGTTGCTTGTTCGAGGCGTCGGTGACCTCCTCATCGCCGATCGTGACGGTGCCTGCCGTGACCTCGTGAAGGCCGTTGAGCATGCGGATCAGCGTGGACTTGCCCGAGCCGGACAGGCCCATGACCACGAAGATTTCGCCACGCTTGACCTCGAAGGAGGCGTCGATTACGGCGGCGGTCGACCCGCTGGGGAGCACGTCCTTTGCGGAACCGGAGCGCAGCTTGCGCACCGCGGAATCCGCATGCTTGCCGAAGATTTTGAACAGGCCGTCGGCCTTTAGCGCAATCGTGTCCGTCACGTGGTCCTCAAGGGGAGCGGCTCAAAGGCACACTCACATTACGGGCACCGCTGACCACGAAGGATTCGCAGCCGTCGGACGGCAATCACGGACCCGCAGCCCCGATTGGCGGGGCCTGCGTAGCCAGGCGAAAAGCAAACTCGCATAACTGCGAGGCGCGGCGACCTGGGCTTGTATTTGGTGCCTCGGAAACGTCAATCGCATCGACAAGGCAACGTGTCAATCGTAGCAAGCCCTGGGCCAGGAGCCTAATGTCCCTGGTAAATACCTATTTTACTCGGTGTTGGGAAGGCGAAGCATGCCCTCCTGGGCCACCGACGCAACGAGTCTTCCATCCTCGCCAAAGACCCAGGCGCCGCACATTCCGCGGCCTCCCTGGGCGGTGGGCGAGTCCTGCACAAAGAGCAGCCATTCGTCGGCGCGTGCGGGTCGATGCCACCACATCGCGTGGTCGAGGCTCGCCACGGCGAGATGAGCCGAAGCCCACGACGCGCCGTGTCGGCGCAACGCCGGTTCGAGTATCACTTGGTCCGAACCGAATGCGATGAGCGCCCTGTGCATGAGGTCGGAGACCTCGAGGGGGCGCCGCACCCTCATCCACGCGGTCTGGTACTGCTTGGGCCTGGGATCGGGGGTCGCGAAGATCGTCCCCTCGACGTGGCGCACATCGAAAGGCGCCGAGCTGAGCCAGAAGTCGGCCGAGGGGTGCCCCTCCAACGGTGCCAGAACGTCCACTCCCGAAGGCACGGAGTCCGGCGGCGGAACCTCTGGCATGCGCACCGAGTGCTCGGGACCCTCTTGCGGCAACTGGAAGGACGCGATCATCGACAGGATCGGCACTCCACCTTGGAGGGCGTGGGTGCGCCGCGCGGAAAACGAGCGCCCGTCCCGCAGCAGCTCGACCTCAAAGTCGATGGGCTTGGAGGCGTCGCCCGGTCGCAGAAAGTAGCCGTGCATGGAGTGGACCACGTGATCCGAATCGACGGTGTGGCCGGCCGCGAGCACCGCCTGCGCGACCACTTGCCCTCCGAAGACGCGCCCACCCGGCATCGGCAAGGAGTCGCCCTCAAACGTGGTGTCGCCGGTGCGGCGCAAATCGAGGGACGCGAGGCCCGCCGTGACAGATCGCTCGGCCCAGGTGTCTTCGAGGTGCTGCATGTTCAGAGGCTAACCCGAGTTGGGATGTCTTGCGGCGCACCAGGCGCGCAGCTTCCACGTCCGCGAGTCCCGTGCCCAACGGCGGATCTGCCGCAGCAAGCGGGATCGCGCTAGGGTTTTCCCATGGGGGACGCAATCGATCCATTTTCCGCTCCGCGGCCGACTTCTCAAGGCGTGCTGCCGCAAGGCCAGGTGCCGTCATCTTTGCCGCTTGGGTCGCAAGAGCCGCACTCGCCGCCGTGGGCGACGCCGGGCCATCCTGACGCACCCGAGTACGCCGCCCCTTACGGTCTGCCCCCCGCCTATCCGGGCGCACCTCAATACGCCGATCGGTACAGGCGGCCTCCGGTCAATCCGGATGCACAGCAGTACTCGACCCCGCACGCTGCGCACGATGAGTCGCCCTACGCGGCACCGTACGCGGCGTACGCCCCCCCCGCGTGGAAGCGCTCGTGGCGAACCACGATGGGGCGTTGGGGAATCGGCGTTGGCGTCGCGTTCATCACCTCTTTCCTGTTGGGAATGGCGGCAGGGCACGGCCAGGCAACTCCCGAGGCGGGTGGGCAGGTCGCGGGCGCGCTCGCGTCGGGGACATGGATGTATGTGCTTCTCGTTCCGTGGTGGCTCGACCACGTCGTCGCGAGGTTGGGCAAGGCCGAGACGTGGGCGATCCACGGCGGGGTGTCGCTAATTCTCGCGTTGGTGAACTTCGGCTATTTGTCTGTCGTGGCGAGGACAACCGACTCAGGCCTCAACGTGGGAGCGGAGGCCTGGATGGTGTTGGTCATGTGGGCGGTGGCGTTCGGGCTCGGCATGCTGCTCGCGGACCGCTTGCCCAAGTCATATCGACCCACGTCGTATCAACCCCAGGCGGCCTAGCGCTTGGGGGTTGGCTCAAAGGTGTTGATCATGGAGTGCGCCGCGCGCTCAAGGTAGTCGAGCAGAGTGGCCTGGTGCAGGGGAGACAGACCCGAGCCCTCCACGGCGGCCCTCATCAGCGATAGCCAGTGGTCCCTCGCCTCGGGGTTGACGTGAAAGGCCGCATGGCGCATCCGCAGGCGCGGGTGTCCGCGGCGGTCCGAGTAGGTAGTGGGGCCGCCCCAGTACTGCTCAAGGAAGAGCGTGAGGCGCTCGACCGCGCCATCCATGTCCTCGGCGGGGTACATCGGGCCCAGCACCGGGTCGCCCGCGACGCCGTCATAGAAGGAACGCACGATGCCGCTAAACGTCGGGTGCCCGCCCACCGCTTCGAAGAAGCTTTGGCCTTCGGCCTGCGTGGGGCCGGTCCCCACCGTCATTCCTGGTACCGATGCATTTATCGTGCCTGAACTCGCGTCGCCATCGGCGGGAGGAACCGTCACGACTTCGGCTCTGGGCGCGCGATGCCCTTGCTCGACGGGCGATCGTCCTCGAGGTAAAGGGTGTCGCCCGGCATGGCCAGGCGAATGCCGCGCTCGGCAAAGATGAAGCGCATCTGCTTCCGCACTGCCCTCATGACGGTCCACTGAGTGGTGGGGCTCACGTTGACCATGAGTCGAACCACGACGGAGTAGTAGTCGAAGTCCTCGATCCCAGGCACCTCGGGATCGGACAGGATCGCGGCGTCGACGTCGGGGTCGGCGGCACGCGCGGCTGCTAGCGCGTCGAGCATGGCGGCACGCGCCAGGTCGATGTCTGTCTCGAAGTCCATACGTACCTCGATGAGGGCGCGAGACCACATCTTGGTCATGTTCCCCACCCTGCGAATCTCGCCGTTGGGAACGAACCACACTGTTCCGTTGAGAGATCTCAACCTGGTAGACCGCAACCCGACCTCCTCAACCACTCCCGTCGCGTCGCCGACATCGGCGATGTCGCCCACGCCAAACTGATCCTCGATGAGCATGAAGAATCCCGCGAGCAGGTCCTTGACGAGCGACTGGGCGCCAAAGCCAAGCGCGACTCCCGCGATCCCCGCCGATGCGAGGAGCGGAGCCACGGGAACCCCCACCATCTGAAGCGCGGTGACGACGACAATCGCCAGAACAACCACGGCCAGCGCGGATTGAAGGACGGCCCTAATGGTTCCCGCTCGCTGTTGCCTGCGCAAGGTGGCCAAGTAGTGCTCTTGAGCGGTCGCGACCGGCAGGTCGATGTGGGCGCGAGCCAATGCCTTGCGGGCCCTCTTGCTCACCGGGAGCCCGGTCTCGATGCTGCGAGTCAGTGCGCGAATCACGAGCCGTCCGATGATCCACACGAGTAGGCCCACGAGCAGCAGGGCGCCCACGGCAATGGCTTTGGTGGCGATTGCATCCGTCCACTGGGACAGCGTGCGGCCGCCGATGGTCGTCTCAAACTGAACGGAGTGAGCCAAAGGGAGGATGGTTCGCATCGTTCCAGCGTAATGGGCGGCGGCGAGGCCCACCGAATTATCCGACGAGACCTGGCAGGATAGGGCGCATGACCGAGGTGCTGAACGACGCCGTTCCGTCCGAGACGCTGCAGATGCTCGCAAGAGCCTGTGGAGTAGCGACGGACGTTCACCTCATCGACGGCACTCACGTGCGTTGTTCGAGAGCCGCGATCGTGGCGGCTCTCGAGGCGATGGGCATCGGCGCCGATACCGACGAGGCGTGCAGGGCCTCCCTCCACGAGCTCGAGGACTACGTCTGGAAGCGCATCGTGCCTCCCGTGACCGTGGTCCGCCAAGGGCAGACGCGCGACATCCCGATCCACGTTCCTGACGGCTCGCAGGTGACAGCTTCGCTTCGCCTCGAGTTCGGCGGCAACGTGAAGCTGGAGCAGGCCGATGTCTATACCCAGCCCCGCGACGTGGGCGGCGCACCGGTCGGCAGGGCGATGTTCCGCGTGCCAGGCGACCTTCCACTCGGATGGCACGTGGTCGAGGTGACCTTCCCTGGCAGGCGAGGCCGTGGCTACGTGGTCGTCACCCCCGAGGCGCTTCAGCTGCCGCAGGCCGTGACCGCGCGCAGGCCATGGGGGTTCATGACCCAGCTGTACTCGTTGCGATCACGCCGTTCGTGGGGCATCGGCGATCTCGGAGACCTCGCCGACCTGTGCGCGCTGAGCAAGATCAGGGCGGGAGCGGACTTCGTCCTCATCAACCCTCTGCACGCGAACGAGGCCGTGCCGCCGCTCAGCCCCTCGCCGTATTTGCCCTCCTCGCGCCGCTTCTTGGCGCCGATGTACATCCGCGTCGAGGACATCCCCGAGGTGGCATACGTGCCTTCCCAGCAGCGCGCGGTCATCGAATGGGAGTCCGAGCGGCCGAGTCGCCACAACGACACGGACGACCTCCTCGACAGGGACGAGTCGTGGCGTGCCAAGTTGAGCGCCCTTGAGCAGGTGTTCCTGGCTCCTCGATCGCCCGGAAGGGAAGCGCAGTTCGAGGCGTTCTGCGTGAGCCAGGGCAAGGCCCTCGAGGACTACGCGACCTGGGCGACAATTTCCGAGGCGCACGCCGAGGGAAGCTGGCCAGAAGAGCTCTCCACGCCATCCTCGCCTGCCGTGGCCGCGTGGCGCGAGGAGCATTCCGACAGGGTGCTCTTCCATGCGTGGATGCAATGGATTGCCGACGAGCAGGCTTCTCACGCACAGGCAACGGCAGTCCAGGCAGGCATGGCGATCGGTGTCATCACGGATCTCGCGGTCGGTGTCCACCCCTCCGGCGCCGATGCGTGGAGCCTTCACCGCGTCTTGGCGCTTGGCATGAGCGTCGGCGCGCCCCCGGACGCATTTAACCCGCAAGGGCAGAACTGGTCGCAACCGCCGTGGCAGCCGCGCGCGCTCGAAGCGTCCGCATATCTGCCTTTCCGCGACGTCGTCCGTGCCGCCGTGCAGCACTCGGGGGCGGTGCGCGTCGATCACATTCTTGGGCTGTTCAGGCAGTGGTGGATTCCGTTGGGCCACGGCGCCTCTGACGGCACCTATGTCCAGTTCGATTTTGAATCGCTCATCGGAATTCTGGTGCTCGAGGCTCACCGCGCGGGAGCGCTCGTCATCGGTGAAGACCTGGGCACGGTTGAGCCGTGGGTGCGCGAGTACCTCAAGTCCCGCGGGGTCCTGGGCACGTCCGTCATGTGGTTCGAGCGCACGGACGGCGGCGGCTTCACGCCCCCCGAGCACTACCGACGCGAGACGCTCGCGACCGTGACGACTCACGACCTGCCGACGACGGCGATGATGCTCGCTGGCACGCAGGTTGAATTGCGCGCCGGGCTTGGCCTGCTGACCGACGTGGAGGCGGCCCAGGCCGAGGCGCGCCGCGATCTCGATTCCCTGAAGCGCCTCCTGCTGGATCGACACCTCATGATTCCCGACTACGAGGATGAGGATGTGATCGCCGCGACTCACCGTTTGGTGCTGAGCGCGCCTAGCCTGCTGACCGGCGTGGCGTTGACCGATGCGGTGGGGGACATGCGCGCCCAGAACGTTCCTGGCACGTTCCAGGAGTACCCCAACTGGGACATCCCGCTCACCGACCGCAACGGTGTTCCGGTGCTGCTCGATGATCTCTTCGACCACCCGCGCATGCAGCGGCTGGTGGCGGCGATCAGGGGCGCGAGAGCCTAAGTCGGCCGCCGGTCCCTACTTCGCCGTAACGGCCTGAACCGCGATCGCTCGCCTGACGTCGTCGAGTCCCTCGCGCGCGATCTTGAGCAGCACGGACGAGGCATCTTCATTGTCGGCTAGCCAGTCCTCGATCAGGCGGTCGAGCCCCTCGACGCGGCCTGCGGCCCATACGGGAAACACGAGCTTCGCGACACGGGCGCCGACAAAGCCCTCGTTGGCCTCGTAGTAGCCACGCAAGTCCGCCATCAGCGCGCCGACAAGGGGAGACAGCAATGCGGGGTCGATGACCCGGGCGAAGCCCGCGGCGATTTCGTACTGAACGGCGTTCGGAACGGGTGCGCTTGGCCTAGCGAGCGTGTCCCAGGCGTTGGCCTTGGCCTCGACCGTGCCGATCGCGGCGCGCGCTCCCGCAGCCCTGCGCTGGCCAGCCGCGCCAGGGTCGGTCGCCAGGCGACCGGAAATCGATCCCTCCGCGGCGGATCCGGTGGCGGTGAGCCCCGTGATCAGGTCCCAACCGAGGTCGGCATCCACCTTCAGGCCCGCGAGCGCAAGCGCGCCGTCGAGGAGATCGGCGAGGCGGGCGGCCTGCTCGGGTGTGGCGGCCAAACGCGCGTAGGCCCTCAGCGATTGGAGTTGCAGGTCTGTTCCAGGACCCGCGTTTTGGGTGATGGTCCACAGCCGCTCGGCGGCCGACGCGGTGAGCTCGGCGGTGCGTGCGGGCGGCAAGTAGCGCGAAAGCGCGATGGACATCGTCCGGATGTGAGACTCCGCGGTCTCGGAATTACTCACGTTTGGTAGCGCGACCAGAACGGCGTCGATGTAACACTCTGCGGGAAGTTCGGCGTCGCGACACATGTGCCAGGCGGCGTCAAGCACATTGGCGAGCGGCATCGCGGCGGTGAGGTCTCCCAGGTGCTCGGTGACGGTATCGACAGAGACGTCATCGAGTTGGGTCTTCGCATAGGTGCGATCGCCGTCGTTCACGAGGAGTAGGTCCGGGCGGGCCTTGCCAGTGATGGAGGAGACGCCCGTGAGAGGGCCGCCGATCTCCGCATCGACGGCCCACGTGCGCGTGAAGGCGCCGTCGCTGTGGGTATATCCGGCGATCGTGATGCTGTGGGACCTGTGCACGGGGAACTGCGCTGGAACGTCCTCCGCGATGGCGAACGACGTGATGATGCCCTCGGGGTCGGTATCGATAACGGGTCGCAATGTGGTGACGCCCGGCGTCTGGAGCCAGGCCGATGCCCACGTATCGAGCGGGCGTCCCGCCGCGGTTTCGACCTCGGCCAGGAACTCGGCGAGCGTCGCGTTGCCAAACGCGTAGCGCTTGAGATAACTCGCTACGCCACCGAAGAATGCATCCTCGCCCACGTAGGCGGCCAACTGCTTGAGCGCCGATGCGCCCTTGGCGTAGGTGATCATGTCGAACGCGCTGATGGTCGCCTCGGTGTCGGGGACTTCCGTGACGATCGCGTGAGTGGTCGGGAGCTGATCCTGGATGTACGCGACCGACTTGCGGCCGGCGCCAAAAGTGACCCAGGCGTCCTTCCACTCGGTGGTCTGCTCGGTTGCCCACGTGCCGATGAACTCTGCGAAGGACTCGTTGAGCCACAGGTCGTCCCACCAACGCATCGTGACCAGGTTGCCGAACCACATGTGGCTGAGCTCGTGAAGCTGGATGTTGCGGCGGTTCTCGCGCAACGCGTCCGTGGGGCGCGAGCGGAACAGCAGGCGGTCCTCCGAGAACGTCACGCAGCCCACGTTCTCCATGGCGCCCAGGTTGTATTCGGGCACGAACACCTGGTCGTACTTCTCGTACGGGTACTCGGTGTCGAAGACGCGCTCGTACAGATCGAGCCCCCCCTGGACCGTGGCGATCATTTCGGCGGCGTCCAGGTGTGCGGCGAGGTTCTTGCGGCCGTAGACGCGGGCGCTGAGTGTGCCCTTGCGGCTCGTCAGCGTGCCCTCTTCGTAGGCGTATGGCCCCGCGACCACGACGGCGACGTACGTGGGCAGTGCAGCGGTGGTGGGGAAGACCCATAGGTTCGCCGACTCGCTTGCGACGTCGCCCTCGGGGCCCGCGTTGCCGGTGGCCGACGCGGGAACCTGCTCGGGCATCGGCGTGGGGGTGTTCGAGACGACGACCCAGTGCGCAGGGGCGACCACGGCGATCGAGAACGTGGCCCTGATGTCGGGCTGGTCGAAGCACGGGAATGCCGAGCGGGCGTCGTTCGCCGCGAACTGGCTGTAGAGGTAGGTCTCGCCGTCCACCGGGTCAATGAAGCGGTGGATCCCTTGGCCATCGGTCCGGTAGGCGAACTCGGCGTCGATCGTGAGGATGTTGTGTTCGGCGAGTCCCGTCAGGGCGATCCGGCCGTGAGCGAGGGCGGCTGAGGCGTCGAGTTCGACGCCGTTGAGTTCCAGCCTGCTCGTGGCGACGGCGGCGCACTCGATGAAGGTCTCTGCGCCCTCCGTCGCGTCGAAGGTGACGGTGGTAGTGGCCAGAAACGTGTCCCCTGGGTCCGTAAAGTCCCACGTAATCTCGTAGGTAACGGCCGAAACGAGAGCGGAGCGCTCGATCGCCTCGAACTTGGTCAGATTCGTGCCAGGCATAGTTCGAGTTTGGCACGATGCGCACGGCCGTTTGACCGGTTCACATCACGGTTGGGAAACGACCCGGTGGAGTGGCGCCGCATCTGGCTGTGGGAACCGTGCCGCTAACCTGACCAGGTGATTGATACTTCGGCGCTTACGTCGATGGGCACCCTGGTGGCCGTCGGTGCGGTCGTTGCCTTCGCGGTGATCTTTGCTCTATTGCGCGGATTCGGGGGTGATCCGCTCGAACGGCTCGCGCGCTGGGCGAATTCCACGGGCCTTCACTACGTGGCCCCTGTGAGCGGCGAGTTGCTCGCCATGTTCGTCGGCCAAGTTGAAGGTCGTCGCGTCGAGATCCGCGTCGCCCGGGTGGCGCGGGGATTTGGCGTTGACCTACCCACCACCTTGACGACGGTGACCGTTGGCAGTCCCGGCGGGGGCGCGGTGTGCGTGCTCCAACCCGCCGCATGGGTCATGGATCGTGACGGCCACGAGGTCGGCGAGCCAGTTGCGAGTGGCGACGAGTACTTCGACGAGCGGTGGTCGGCTCGTGCGGATGCGGATGCGGATGCGGATGCGGTAGCGCTGCTCGTGACCCCCGGGCTTCGCGCGCGGCTGCTCGCCGCGGACGCCGACGGCCTGGTGATCGAACTGTCCCCACGCGCGGTGGCCATTCCCATGCCGGGCGTGTGCTCCGAGGCGCGCGAACTGGACCGGCGTTTGGCCCTCGCCCTCGCACTGATCTCGCCCGAATGACCTGGCCCGAATGACCTGGCCCGAATGACCTGGCCCGAATGACCTGGCCCGAATGACCTGGCCCGAATGACCTGGCCCGAATGACCTGGCCCGAATGACCTGGCCCGAATGACCTGGCCCGTACCGCGCGGCAGCCTAGTTCGCGGCACAGGCCCTCACCGTGAGGCGCGCATCACACGGCTTCTTATCCAGACACGCGCAGATGGTAGTATCGCCTCACAGAATCCGGCCCCCAGCCCCCGGGCCGCCAGGCGCTATCGACTCATCGCTGAGCCATGCAGACCTCCTGTCGCCACATTCTCAGGTCCGCACCGGGAGGATTCATCATGACTCAATTTGCGCATGCCACAACAAAGTCATCCCATAGAGTCGCCAGAATGTTCGCCGTAGGCGTTGTCTCATCGGCGCTCGTCGTTGTGGGCTCCAGTGCGGCGTCTGCCGCAGTCGTGCCTGTCGCGCTCGGGACCGCAAGCAGTTTCGTGGTGCTCGCTGCCACTGGGGTAACTGACACCGGACCGACCACCCTCAACGGGGACCTCGGTACGTCTCCCACGACGTCCATCACCGGCGTTGGATCAATCACCGTTCATGGCACCAACCACGCGGGCGATGGGGTCACGCAGGGCGCCAAGAGCGATCTGACCGCGGCCTACCTAGTCGCTGCGGGCGAGGGACCCACGTCGCCCATCGCGGCCGACCTTGCGGGCCAGACCCTCACCGCAGGCATCTATAACTCCGCGAAGCAGATCCTCCTGACCGGCGCGCTCACGCTCGACGCCGCGGGAGATCCCAACGCTCTGTTCGTTTTCCAGGCGGGCTCGGACCTGATCGTGGGGCCGGGGGCGTCGGTCGTTCTGAAAAACGACGCCCAGGCGTGCAACGTGTACTGGCAGGTGGGGAGCTCGGCAACGCTTGACACGGGTGTGAGTTTCAAGGGCAGCATTCTCGCGTTGACCTCGATCACTTTGAAGACGGGCACCACCGTCGAGGGAAGGGCGCTCGCGCAAACCGGCACCGTCACCCTTGACACGAACACCATCACCGCGCCGGTGTGTGCGTCGGTGATACCCGCTGCCGCTGCGGCCCAGACCCCTCAGGGTGGAGTCTCGACCGGTGACGGTAGCACTGCCGTGGGAACCGCGATCAACCCCGCGCTTCCCGTAGCTGGCGTGATTGCCGCGCTCGGGTTGGTCGCCGTCTGGGTGCGGACTCGCCGCCGCTTCCTCCGAGCTTGAGCCTTCGCGAGAACCGGCCTTGGGCGCCCTTTAGCGCCGCTGTTGGCCGCCACGGCCCGTTGCCAAGAGCCGTGCTGGTGCTCGTGGTCGTGCTCGTTTTCGCGGCGCTGGACGCGACCTTCTGGATCGCGCAGTTTGCGGCACGCGGCGCCGGTGCAATGTCGGCGCGCGCCGATACCGCGGTGGTCACGTCAGTGCCTGAGGGCGCTGCGGTGCTTACAGTGATCACTCCGCTCGCTATCCCCCCCGTTGCCGCCAGTCCCGATGCGTCTGCGCCCCTCGCGGAATCTGCACCCGTGCGGCTTAAGATCCCCTCCATCGGCGTGGATACCGCCCTCATGACGTTGGGCCTCATGGCCAACGGCACCCTTGAGGTGCCCCCCGACGGGAGCATCGCGGGATGGTTTACTGGTGCGCCTGCGCCGGGATCCGTGGGCCCCGCCGTGATCGCGGGCCACATCGACTGGAATGGTCCCGGTGTCTTCTACAAACTGCGCGCGGTGGCGGTAGGTGACACGATCACTGTGTTGCGCGCGGACGGCATCGCCGCCGTGTTCAAGGTCATCAAGGTGGGTCAGTACGCCAAGAATGCCTTTCCTACAGACGAGGTGTACGGTCCAGTGAACTTCGCCGCGCTGCGCGTCATCACATGCGGAGGCAGTTTCGACCATGCCACCGGTCACTATGTCGACAACACCGTGGTGTTCGCGAAGCTGGTCTCGTCCGGGCCCGCATCGCCGCGTTAATGGCTTGATTCATACCGTGTTCGGGGGCTGATTGGGTCCTGGTGGCTTGATCCGTATCGGGTCCACCAAGCGGGCGGTACGGATCAAGCCATTACCTCGCAGTGGTGGCTCAAAACCGGTACGAATTGAGCCACCGCGCGGGTGGGTAGCGCTATTCGACTACTGACTCCCAGTCGGCGGACGCGTCGGCCTCCTGAGCAACCAGGGCCCTGCGCACGTTGTCGCGGCCCTCGATCACCAGGCGCTTGAGCGCGTCGTGAGCGTCGTCGTTGGATGCGAGCCAGGCATCGGCCCTGTCCTGAAGGTCGAGCACGCGGCCGGCATGATGTGAGGGGAAAAGGCCCTCGATGAGGTTGGAGGCCATCTCGTTGGTCTTCTCGCTGTAGACCCGGCGCAGCATCGCGAAGTATTCGTCAACGTACGGCTCGAGCAGGGCGACGTCGTGCACGTGGTTGAAGCCGCTCGTGGTCTCCGACTGGATCGCGTTGGGCAGGTCCTTGCCCTTGGGAGCGTTGATGAGTGCGTCCCAGGCGGCACGCTTGGACTCTGCGGTCGGGATCGCCGCACGTGCGTGTGCCGCGCGACGCTCGCCCGACGCGGTCGCGTCCTTGTTCAGTTGCAGCTCGATCGCGATTTCTGTGGCACGGCCGCCCGCAACAAGCGAGCTGAGCAGGTCCCACGACAGGTCGGTGTCGAGGGGCAGGTCGTCGAGATGCAGCTTGTCGTCGACGAGGGCCTGGACGGTATCCAACTGAATCTCGGTCGAAGCCAGGGCCGCGAACGCCCGCAGGAACTGCAGCTGGTTGTCGCTGCCGGGCTCCGCCTCGAGGGTGAGCGCCCACAGGGAGTCGGCCGCGTGCTCCGTAGTGAGGTCGGCCGCGGCGGGGGACACGTAGAAGCCCAGCGCCGTCTGGAGCTGACGCAGGAGCGTCAGCGTGAGAGTGGACTCCTTTTCGGCGCCGATGTTCTTCAACACTAGGTCGATGAATGCGCGGGCGGCCATTTCGCCGTCGCGAGTCATGTCCCACGCCGCCGCGAGCACCATCGAACGGGGGAATGGCGGCAGGGTGGCGACGTGCTCGGTCGCGGTCGCAAGCGAGGCCTCGTCGAGGCGCACCTTGGCGTAGGCGAGGTCGTCGTCGTTCACCAGGATGAGCGCGGGGCGGTCCTTGCCGACGAGCTCGGGGATCTCGGTGAGGGCACCGTCGATGTCCGTCTCCACCAGGAAGGTGCGCGTGAGCGCGCCGTCTACCAGGTCGTAGCCGCCAATCGCGAGCCGGTGCGGGCGCTGCGTCGGCCATTCGGCGGGGACCTCTTGGGCGACGGCGAAGCGGGTCATGACCGGTGCCCCATCCACACCGCCGTCGTCCGTTTCACCCGCGCTCGTTTCAATGACCGGACGAAGCGTGGTGACGCCCGCCTTCTGGAGCCAGACGTCGCTCCACGCGGCCAGGTCGCGGCCCGATGCCTTCTCGAGTTCGACGAGCAGGTCGTTTAGCGTGGCGTTGGCGTGGTGGTGCTTGCGCATGTATTCGGCGACGCCCGCAAAGAAGGCGTCCTGGCCCACCCATGCGACCATCTGCTTGAGCACCGAGGCGCCCTTGGCGTAGGTGATGCCGTCAAAGTTGACCTCGACGTCCTCGAGGTCGCGGATGTTGGCCATGATCGGGTGCGTCGAGGGGAGCTGGTCCTGACGGTAGGCCCACGACTTCTCCATGGAGTTGAAGGTGACCCAGGCGTTCTTGTACTGGGTGGTCTCCGCGGCGGCGAGGGTGGACATGAACTCCGCGAAGGACTCGTTGAGCCACAGGTCGTTCCACCACTTCATGGTGACCAGGTCGCCAAACCACATGTGGGCGAGCTCGTGGAGAACGGTGATGGTGCGGCGCTCGATGCGGGCCTTGGCGGCCTTGGAGCGGAACACGTACTCCTCGAGGAACGTGACGCAGCCGGCGTTCTCCATGGCGCCCGCGTTGAACTCGGGCACAAAGATCTGGTCGTACTTCTCGTACGGGTAATCCGTCTGGAACTTGTCCTCGTAGAACGTGAAGCCCTTCTGGGTGTCGTCCAGGATGACGTCGGAATCAAGGAAGGGCGCGAGTCCCTTCCGGCAGTAGACGTTGGCCTGCAGGGTGCCCTTGCGCGACTCCACGGTGCCCTTGACCTCGTGGTACGGGCCAGCGACGATCGCGGTCACGTAGCAAGGCAAGCGCGTGGTGGGGGTGAACTCCCAGCGGGAGACCCCGCGGGTGTGGCCCGCGATCGTGATGGTCGCGCCGGCGACGGGGGTGATGGTCGAGGGGTTGTTGCTCAGCACGTGCCAGTGTTCCGGTGCGGTCACGGTGAACTGGAAGGCGGCCTTGAGGTCGGGCTGCTCGAACACGGCGAACACGCGGCGCGTGTCGGCGACCTCGAACTGGCTGTAGAGGTAGACCTCTCCGTCCTCGGGGTCGGTGAAGCGGTGCAGGCCCTCGCCGGTGTTCATGTAGGCGCAGTCGGCCACGACGGTGAGGGTGTTGCTCGCCTGGAGGTTCGGGAGGGTGATGCGGGAGTCTTCGAAGTGCGTCGCGGGGTCCAGCTGCTCGCCGTTGAGGGTGATGCTCAGGACCGTCGGGGCGATCAGGTCGATGAAGGTCGACTGACCCGGCGTGCCCGCAAAGGCGACGGTCGATGTCGAGCGGAAGGTCTCCTCGGAGGTGGTGAGGTCAAGTTCGACGGTGTACGTCTCTGTAGAGACGATGTTGGCGCGGGCCTCGGCCTCAACGCGCGTGAGATTGGTTCCAGGCATGGAAATGATTCTGTCACGTGGGGCCGACGCTGGGGCGCGTTCGGCCCCGTCAGTTGCGCTCGCCTCAGCGGATCTTGCTGGCGGCGTCGCGCAGCAATTGCTCGGTCACCGAATCGCGCGGCACGGGGAGCGCTTGCCTCCACTCGCCAGCTCCGATGGTCGCCACCGTAACGTCGGGGTAGAGCGGGTGGGGCGCGAAGTCGAGCCGGTCGGGGGCGCCAAAGGGGATCACCAGGTGCGACGTGGAGTAGGTCGGGACGCGGCCCCGCATGAGCCAGGAATGCCGCCCAAAGACTTCCATCGCGACCTCGTCCGCCGCGAACAATGCTCCGTGCAGTGTCATCGGCGATAGTGCGTGCTTCAGCCGTTGAACAACTCCCTGCATCCCAGCGGCCTCCGGGACCAGACGCCTACTCCCGTGTGCCGCCCACGCGGAGAGGCGGGGGTTGGCGCTGCGGGCCTCAAGGAAGGCAGTCTCCAGGAACCTGTCGACAGGGCCGAGCCCCGACACCACGGGCCGAGCGAGCGGACCGCCCGCTGCAAGCAGCGCCAAGCCGACGGGGCTCGCAGGCTTTGTGCAGGCGACCTCCCTGAGCGCGCTGACAAACGCGAGCACCACGTCTCCTGCCGATCCGTTGTACGACACGCTGATCGGGGTTCCCTCGGCCGTGGAGACCGTCAGGCGACCATCCAGAAGGTTGAGAGAGTTGCGGATGGCGACCACGTCGGCAAACGGGATGGCCACGACGTCGTACCCCTTGCCGCTGTCCGCACTACCTTTGCGCGACGGCGTGCCCATGCGTCGGCTGAGCACGGTCAGCAGGTCCTGCCCCAGCATGATCAGATGGTCGTACAGGTCCATGTCTGGCGTTGCGTTCCTGCGCGTGATGTTGCGCGGCACCTTCAGGACAAGGCGCTCAACGCCGAAATCGATCGGGTGGTTGCGATACAGGCGCGGCAAGTCCTCTATTTGCTTGACCTCGTCGACCCAGGGTCCAAAGCGGTCGTACTCGCTGAATCCCGTGAGGGCTTTTTTCATGACAACTTCCATTCGGGGTTGTGGGGGGCCGTGTCGGTCTCGCAGATGCGAGACGGCCCGGCGGCGGCCATCCGGAGGTCGACGCCGTCGAGATGGTCGAAGACGCGCCGTCTCACGCTCGCCTCTGCCAGATCGCCGATGCGCATCCGCCTTTGCGGAGTGTCGGACGGGGGCATCACGTTGAAGTCCTCGCTCCTGGGCAGCCCGTGCTCCGGGCCAGGGGCAACCACGAGGTCTTGAGGAAGGCGCACCAGGTCGCGCGCGAGCGCCCGCAGGACAACCTGCTCCTCGTCGCTGAGGGGCTCAGAAAGTACGCCCTCATGGGCCATGCTTTCCACCTTAGCCCTGAAGCGTTTTTGGCGCCGAAGTACTCCAGTCGGGGCACGCGCGGTAGCGAGACCGCTGGCGCCGTGGCGCGGGCGCGTCGTCGCTGGCGTCTGCGCGAGCACGAGACGCCCACCGATTTCGTCGGCCGCGCGCCGCCGCCCCTAGTTGGCCAGGGTGAGAATCTCGGCCCCGTCGTCGGTGATCGCAATCGTGTGCTCGCTGTGCGCGGTCCGGCAGCCCGTGGCGCTGCGGAGCGTCCATCCGTCGGCGTCGGTCACCAGCTCGTCGGTGTCAACCATGACCCACGGCTCGATCGCGAGCAGGAGGCCCGGGCGCAGCTTGTAGCCACGGTGAGGCTGCCCGATGTTGGGCACGTGCGGGTCCTGGTGCATCGTCGATCCGATGCCGTGGCCGCCAAAGTCGCCGTTGATCGGATAGCCGGCCGCGCTGAGGACCTCGCCGACGGCGTGGGAGATGTCGCCGATACGCGCACCCGGCCCCGCCACCGCAATGCCCGCGGCCAGCGCGCGTTGCGTCGCCTCGATCATCGCGACGCTCTCGGGTGGCCGGGAGTCGCCCACGATGAAGCTGATGGCGGAGTCAGCGGCGATGCCGTCCTTGAGGAACGCAAGGTCGAGGGTGAGGAGGTCGCCGTCGGCGAGCGTGTGGTCGCGGGGGAGTCCGTGCAGCACCGCGTCATTTACGGACGTGCAGATGTAGTGGCCGAAGGGTCCGTCACCGAACGAGGGCGCGTAGTCGACGTAGCAGGACACGGCCCCGGCCTCGGCAATCATGGCCTGGGTCCACTGGTCGATCTCCAGGAGGTTGGTGCCCACTTTGGTGCGCTCCCTCATGGTCTGCAGGACGTGGCCGACGAGCGCGCCCGTCGCCCTGGCGCGAACCAGTTGGGACCGGTTGAGGATCTCGATCATGCGGAGCCTTCCGTGCGAAGTCCTGAGTGCCGCGTCGTGAGCATCGGCAACACGTGGTGCTCGAGCAGCGGAGCGAGGTCGTCGGGGAGGGGCCGCGACGGGTCGAGCCACCTGAGCTCCGCGATCTCGGCGGCGGCGGCCGGATCCCCCAGCAGCGGGTGCTCGAACACGGAGCCCTGGAGCGTCAGGCCGGGCTCGTTTGCGGCATCGGCCATGAAGACGCCCAGGCTTGTCAGGCGATTGGGGTCGAGCGTGAGGCCAAGTTCCTCGGCGCACTCCCTGATCGCGGTGTGCGCCGCGGTCTCGCCCGGCTCGGGCTTGCCGCCGGGGAGCATGAAGCGTTGAGTGCCCGCCTTGCGGACGGTGAGGATCCGGCCCGATGCGTCCCTAAGGACCACCGCGCTGACGACGATGTCGGGGGTGGGCGCGTCGTTGGTGTCGTGGCCTGGCGTCATGGTGGACATGGTGGACATGGTGTCATGGCGCCCCCGTGCTCAGGACTGTGGGGATGACGTCACGATGAGATCGTCCACCGCGCCCGCCGCGAGGGCGTCGCGCGCGTCGGGCGTCTTGGGTACGGTGGCAAAGTGGATATCAGACCCGCGAAGGCGACCGACTTTGAGCGCGTCTGGCCGCTGATGCGCGACTTCCCGCTCGGTGCCGAGCCGACCTACGCGGTCGCCGAGCGGTCGTTTGCCTCGATACTCGCTCACCAGGGAGCGGCGCTGTTGGTCGCGTCGGCGGGGGAGGGCATCGTCGGCTATGCCCTTGTGTACGAGCAGCCGACGCTCTTTGCCGACGGGCCCTCCGCCTACGTGCAGGAACTCATGGTGGACGAGGCTCGCCGTGGATCGGGCATCGGCGGGGCGCTAATGGCTGCGGCCGAGCAGTGGGCGCGTGACCGCGGCTGCCGGTATGTGCGGCTCGCGACGAGTATGGCCGAGGAGTTCTATCGCGCGCGCGGTTACGACCAAGTCGCCGCGTTCTTCAAGAAGCCTCTCTAGCTTTGCTGTGGGGGTGGTGACTGCTGGGGTGGGCGCTGCGCGGGACGCGCCCGAAGGTATGGCCGTTTGCTCGCGTTAGATGTCAGTGGGTGGTGATTGACTGTATTTATGACGTTGACCACCGCTTCCGTTCGCACCGCGGCCGCCGCTGTGTGTGCTCGCGATGGTGCCGACGTCGCGGGGCTCTCGCGCGCGGAGTTGCTGGAGCTGTCGCATGATTTGGCGGGGTTGCGGCGCGCGGTGGATGTGGCGTTGGCGCAGGTGGCGGCCGAGGTGGATCGGCGTTCGGCTCCGGCCGACGGCTCGGCCGGGTTGGCCGCGCGTGAGGGCTTCCGCTCGGCGGGAGAGTTGATCGCGCGCGCTACCGGGGGGAGTGTGGCGGAGGCGCGGCGATTGGTGGCGGCGGGGGAGCTGCTGGCCAACGCTGCGGTGGAAGGCGCCGTGTTTGCGCCGCCGAGCCCACTTGCGCAGGTGCGTGTCGCGCTCGCGCGGGCCGTGCGTGAGGGGGCTCTTTCGGTCGACGCCGCCGCGGCCTTCACGTCGGCCATGGCGGGACTACCCGACACCGCCTCGACTCGCGACCTCTTCGCGCAGGCATTGAGCAAGGCGCCGGGGCTCGCGATTCATCAGGTGCGCAAACTCGTGTGGCGCGCGCAGGCGCTCGCGGATCCAGTGGGGTGGGAGGGGCGCGAGGAGCGTCAGTACGGCGAGCGGTCCGCTGGCCTGCGCGAAGATGCCGACGGCATGGTCACCCTCATCGCCAGGCTCACCCCGCTGGATGCCGCACCCGTCCGCGCCGTGTTCGACGCAAATGTGCGGTGGGCGATGCAACAGCGGCGGGACGATCCCACGTCGGACACCCGCACGCCGTGGCAGATGAGGGCCGACATCCTCGTGGACCTGTGCCGTCACGCGCTCGATTGCGACCAGCCCACGAGCGGTGTCAAGACCACCGTGGTGGTGCGGATGACGCGCGAGGAGTTGGCTGCGGGACTGGGTGTTGGTGAGGTCGATGGGGTGGCGCAGCCCGTGAGCGCCTCCGCGCTTCGTCAGGCCGCGGCCGATGCCGAGGTGATTCCGGCGATCCTTGGTGGGGCGTCGGAGGTGCTGGATTGGGGGCGGGGGCGTCGGTTGTTCACCACGGCGCAGCGCCTCGCGCTCGTGGAACGTGATGGAGGGTGCGCGTGGTGCAACGCGCCACCGAGTTGGTGCGAGGCGCACCACATCAAGTGGTGGGAAAGGGATGCGGGCATGACGGACCTGAGCAATGGAGTCTTGCTTTGTACGCGATGTCACCATCGAATACACCGGGACGGCTGGGAGATTGAAGTGCGCGGGGATGGCGCGCAGGGCGGGGTGGTGTGGTTCACGCCTCCGCGTTCCGTGGACCCTGCGCGCGCCCCGCGCCTAGGCGGGAGGGAGAGGTACGGCATCGCCGCCTGAACGCCGCCGCAGCCGGACCGGGGCATCAAATCGGCCCCCAGGGTCGTTGCACCTTGTGAGGACGTGGCGACTACGCCGGCGGCGGTCACTCCTTAGTCGCCTTGGGTGACGCGCGCATCTGTCGAGTAGCCGCTGCGGTGAGGAGCCAGCAATGGCCCGTCTGGCCGAGCGAGAGATTGCCACTTACCCCCTGCGCGACTACGCGTTTTGCGCCGATGGTGAGCGCGGCATGGTGGTGGGCCCCGACGGCACGATCGTGTGGTTGTGCGCCCCTCGCTGGGACTCTGACGCGGTGTTCTCGCGCCTGTTGGCTGGCGACGGCGGCTTCAGCATCTCGCCCACCGCCACTCCGCGCGTATCTGGCGGCTATTACGAGCCCGGCACCCTGATCTGGCACACCACGTGGACCACGGGCGCGGGCGACGTCGAGTGCGTCGACGCCCTCGCGTACCCGGGCGAGGACGGCCGCGCCATCATCCTGCGCCGCATCCAGGCTCTCGACGAAGACGCGGTGGTCGACGTGTGCCTTGCGCCCCGCGCGGGCTTTGGCGCGGCCGACGTCACGCCTGCCCACCTGGACGATGGTGCGTGGACGTGGTCTACCGGGGACATCGACGTGCGGGTGATCGGGCTCGAAGGCGCGCAGTTCACGACGGACGGCGCGCTTGTGGGCACGGTCGCGGTGCCCGCCGGCGGGAGCCACGACGTGGTGGTCGAACTGGCGGCGCGAGGAGGTTCTGGCGTGCGTGAAGCGGCTGCGGACCGGCCGAACCCCACGGGCGACCTGGACCCCGACGCGCTCTGGAGTCGCACCCGCCAGGCCTGGAGCGAGGTCGTTCCAGAGGTGAGGGGCACCGCAGCCGATGCCAACGTCACCAAGTTCTACGCCCTCGCCCATGGGCTCACGAGCAAACATGGGGGCATGGTCGCCGCCGCGACCACCGGGCTTCCCGAGCGTTTGCACGGGCCGCGCAACTACGACTATCGCTACGCGTGGATCCGCGATCAATGCTTCACGGGCCACACCGATGCCGCCTACGGCGGGCATCTTCTCCTCGATGGGGCCGTGAGTTTCATCGCCGCAAGACTGCTCGCCGACGGTGAGAACCTCAAGCCCGCCTACACCGTCGTCGGCGAGCCCGTGTCGGAGGAGCGCCCCTTGCCCGTTCCTGGATACCCAGGCTCCACGCCCATCGCGGGCAATCACGCAAACGAACAGTTTCAACTAGACGGCTTTGGTGAGGTGCTGGCGCTCTTCGCCCAAGCGGCACGCGTGGGCAGGCTGGATGACGACGGCTGGGAGGCCGCTCGCATTGCCGCCGGCGCGATTGGTGCCCGCTGGGACGAGCCGGATGCCGGCATCTGGGAGCTCGACGACCGATGGTGGACGCATTCGCGCCTGGCCTGCATCGGCGGTCTGCGTTCGATCGCCGACTACGCGCCCGACGACGACGCCCGACAGTGGCGGGACCTGGCCTACTCGATCGAGGCCAGGGTGCAAGGCACGTGCGTCACCGCACAGGGTGCGTGGAAGCGCGCGCAGGATGACGATGCTCCGGACGCCGCACTGATCATTCCCGCCCTTCGCGGTGGGTTCGACCCGCAGAGCACCACCAATTCCCGTACGGTCGATGCGGTGCTTCGCGACTTGGCGCGAGATGGTCACCTATACCGCTTCGCGCATGGGGCCGAGGAGCTCGGATCCACGGAGGGTGCGTTCCTGGTGTGCGAGGCGTCGATGGCGCTCGCGCTCTTGAGGTTGGGGCGCCGCGAGGAGGCCTGGAGGTGGTTCGAACGCGTGCGTGGACGCGTTGGCGCAGCGGGCCTGTTTTCGGAGGAGTGGAATCCACTCAAGCATGAGATGAGGGGCAATCTGCCCCAGGCGTTTGTCCACGCGATCGTTGCTCAAGTTGCGATCGAACTCGGCAGATAGTAGGTACTTAACTCGTCACCCCGCCTACCACGCCACCTATCACCCTACCCACCCATGAGGAGCAATTCATGAAGAAGACACACACATCACGCGTCGCCGTCGTCACCGGCGGATCCGCAGGCCTCGGCAGGGCGCTCGTGCGAGAACTCGCCGACCGGGGGTGGGACGTGGCGGTCATCGCCCGTGGTGCGGACGGCCTTGCCGGGGCCGTCGCCGACATCGAGAAAAGGGGGCGACGCGGTTTCTCCGTTTCGGCCGACGTCGCCGACGCGGAGGCGATCGACAAAGCCGCCAGCGCGATCGAGAAGGAATTGGGTCCGATCGACGTGTGGGTCAACGACGCCATGGCGGGGGTATTCGGTGAGTTCCTCGAGGTGTCACCCGCCGACTACCAACGCGCCACCGAGGTCAACTACCTAGGCTTCGTCAACGGAACCCGCGCCGCGTTGTCGCGCATGGTCCCCCGAGACCACGGACAGGTGATCCAGGTGGGTTCCGCGCTGGCACATCGGGGGATACCCCTGCAGTCCGCATATTGCGGCGCCAAGCATGCGATTAAGGGCTTCACGGAGTCGGTGGTGACGGAGTTAGGCCACCGCGGTTCCAAGGTGCGCGTTTCCGAGGTCGACATGCCCGCGCTCAATACCATCCAGTTCAACTGGGTCAAGAGCCTCTTGCCGCATCACCCGCAACCGGTGCCGCCCATTTTCCAGCCAGAGGTGGGCGCCCGCGTCGTCGCCGACGTCGCCGAGCGTCCGCGCAAGCGCACCTGGGTGGCCACGTCGACGGTGGCAACGATCGTGGGAAACAGGGTGGCCAGCAGGGCGCTCGATTGGTACCTGGCGCGGACAGGCGTCGACGGCCAACAGGCCCCCGACCTGAAGGAACCGATGTTGCCGAACAACCTTTACGAACCGACACCCGGAGACCACGGCGCCCACGGAGCGTTTGACGACGAGGCGCACGCGATCGCGCCTCAAGTCTGGCTGCACCGGAGGCGGCGCTTCATCTACGCGGGAGCGATGGCCGCTGCCGCCGTGGCGATGTCGACGCTCGCGACGCGCAAGGTGGCATCTTCCCGCTGAATCGGGCTCATGCCGGGCCGCACGCCTTCGCGCCAGCCCGCACTGACCCACGCGTCGGCTCACCGGCGAGCCAGGCTGCCGGAGGTGAGCCCGAGCCGAGCGTGCGGTGGGACTCGGCGGGCCACGCGATGCCGAGCCCGAGGGGTCTAGCGTTGCGTGACGTCTGCGGGCCGAGCGGCGCCTAGTTTCGAGCGAGCGGTCCCGAGACGACGGCGTTGACGAGCGCTGGCGTGACCGACGCGGGGTCTTCTCCGGCCAGGATGTGCCGCGACGCCGCCTGGACCATCGCGTCAATGAGCGAAGCCGTGAGCGACGGGTCGGGGACCCCAAGTTCCGTTAAGGCGTCCCGCAGCGGGGCGAGCGCCGCTCGGTGAAGCTCGGCGAGTCGCTCTTCCTGCGCGGGGCTGAGTCGATCACCAGGGATCGAGGCGAAGACGCGGTGAGTCGCATCGGACGCACGCGCGACGGCGTGCGTGACGTAGGCCGCGACGCGATCCACGGGGCTCGCGGCCTGCTCGACGGTGGCCGACAGGTGGGCGCTGGCCAACGAGAACGCATGGTCGATCACCGCATCCACGAGCTCATCGCGCGATGGAAAGTATTGGTAGACGCTCGTGCGGGCGATGCCTGCCGCTTCGCCCAATGCGGAGTGTGTGAGACCCGAGGGCCCCTCGGTGCCCAGTATTTCGATGCCCGCCGCAAGAAGCGCGCCGCGACGCATCTGGTGATGTTCGACGACGGTGGGGGCGTCAATGCGGGGCATGGGGGCGCTCCCTTCTCTCGGTGTCAACCAATTGGGCGACTATTGCCGTCCAGGTGATTTTACCGACACTCGCGTTGATAAGATACCGACATGACTGACGACAACCTGACAACCTCTGCCACGATTGATCCCAAGGCGCTCGGCTCCAAGCGCTGGTGGGCCCTCGCGGCGATCGCCCTGGGCGTGTCCCTAGTCATCATGGATGCGACCGTCGTGAACGTATCGCTGCCCGTGATCATCGGCGACATCAACCTCAGCTCCACACAGGCCGAGTGGATCAACGCCGTCTACTCGCTCGTCTTCGCGTCGCTCCTCCTCGTGTCCGGTCGCGCAAGCGACATCTGGGGCCGACGGCGGTTCCTGATCACCGGCGTGGTGATCTTCATGATCGCTTCCGTGTTCGCGGGAGCCGCCGATTCGGGTGCAACGCTCATCGCTGCCAGGGTCCTCCAGGGCATCGGTGCGGCGTTCCTGCTCCCCGCGACACTCTCAAGCCTCAATGCGATCTTTGTGGGCAGGGAGCGCGCCATCGCCTTCGCCGTGTGGGGATCCACGATCGGCGGCATGGCGGCAATGGGCCCGCTCGTGGGTGGCTGGCTCACCACAAATGCGACGTGGCGCTGGGCCTTCTGGATGAACATTCCGTTGGGACTGATCGTCGTGGCGCTCGCGGTGTGGGCCGTTCCGGAGAGCCGCGACGGCTCCACCCGAAGGTCCCTCGACATCGGTGGGGCCCTGCTCTCGGCCGCCGGGCTTGGCGTCCTCGTCTTCGGTCTCATTGAAGGTGAGAGCTACGGATGGTGGACCAGAGCCGACGGCTCCGCCTCGCCGATCCCCTTCGCCATCGCGGCGGGCATCGTGATCATGGTCTTTTTCGTCTTGCGCCTCGCCAGGCGTGGCGCCGCAGGCAAGACCGTGCTCGTTGACCTCGGCCTGTTCCACATCCCGACGTTCAGGTACGGCGCGATCGCGGCGCTCGTGGTCGCGATGGGGGAGTTCGGGCTGCTGTTTACCCTGCCGCTCGTGCTCCAAAACGCGCTCGGCTACTCCGCGTTGGGCACCGGTGCATTGGTCGCCGCGCTCGCCGTGGGTACCTTCTTCTCGTCGGGAATGACGCCGCAGCTCACTCGCAGGCTCGGTGCGCGCGCCATCGTGCGCGTGGGTCTGGCGGCGGAGGCTATTGCGATCGGCGGGCTGGCGTTGACGGTGTCGTCGAGCGTCTCCGGCCTCACGGTCGCATCCTTCCTGTTCCTCTATGGCTTCGGTGTGGGGCTCGCGACCGCTCAGCTGACGTCCGTCATCCTGGCCGATGTTCCCGTCGAGGAGTCCGGACAGGCGTCGGGCCTGCAGTCGACGGTCCGCCAACTCGGGTCATCGCTTGGTGTCGCGGTGCTCGGGACTTTGCTCATCGTGTCGCTGGGCCACATCACGGAGCGCAACCTCGCCAACGCGGGCGTGTCGAGCGGCCAGGCCGCCCCGATCGCCGCTGCCGTGCGCGACAGCCTCGGTGCGGCGATCCCGCCACTGGTCGCTCACGCGGCGACTGCTCAAGAGGGGGCGGCGGCGTCGGACGCCATGATCACCGCGACCCGCATCACCACCGGCGTCGCATCTGCGATCCTGCTCCTCGGCCTTGCGGCGACGCTCGCCCTTCCGCGCGAAGGCAAGGGTGAGGGCCGCGCAAGGGCGGGAGGAACGTACGATCGCGACGCGGATGGTGCTGGCGCGGGTGCTGGCGCGGCTGATGACGCGAATCGTGCTGACGCGGGCGATGCCACCGGAGAACCTGCAAAGAGTCTCTGACGGGTAGGCGTGGCGGCGAATAAAGCTGTCGTGGACGTGGCTGCCTGCCGGGCTACATGGCTTCCTTGACACCGCGCCTGATCAGCAGGGCGTTGACGGGAAAGGCGAAGGCGAACCCCGTGATCATGGCCCACTGCATCGCGAACCAAAACTCGGCCGAGAAGACGGAGGCGGTGCCGCCGAATGCGTGGGGGAACAGCGCAAGCTGAATGAGCGCCATGAGCCCGTACATGCCCACTTGCCACGAGATGATCGACGCGGTGTCGGCCTTGATCGCGTCGGCGAGGGAGCGGCGCCACGGCTGATTCCGCATCGGCGCGATGGCGAAGTACTGCAGCGCAATGCCAATGGCGAAGGCGAACACGAAGTCCCAAATCCAGGCGGCGTACATGTCACGCTCGAAGAACGCGCCCTTGCCGACCACCACCGCCAGAGCCGGGATGAGTGCCACGCCGAACTCCGCGATCACGTCTCCTATCGCGCAGCCGGCACCGCAGTGCGACGTGCTCGTCGCGATCGATATCCACTGGGGGGGCTCCGTTGCGACAGCGGCGTGCGCAGTGTCATGGCGAGGGGTGTCATGGCGAGGGGTGTCTTGGTGAGAGGTGTCGTGGTGCGCGTTTCCCTCATGCCCGCCAGCGCCTTCCAAGCGGAGGGGGGCTCTCCTGTAGCGCCGATAGAACAGGGCCCACGGCACGGAGCCAAAGAGCGTGACCACGGGAAAGGCCAGGTTCATGACGGCCATCGGTTGTGGCCTGCGGTGCACGTCGACGGCGACGGCCGCCGCGCACGCTCCCGCTATGACGAGCGAGGCCGTGGCAAGGATCGTCATCCACAGCGGGAATCCGGTGGACATGGGGCAACTCCGATCGCGGCGCTAGATGCGCACTACTACCTTGCCACGCACGTGCCCACCCTCGAGCGCGCGATAGGCATCGGCCGTATCGGCGAGATCGAATACCTGGGAGACCTCGACGCTCAACTTGCCTGCGTCGATGAGCTCGGCCAGTTCGGCAAGTCCGGCCGCGTCGGGGCGCACCCACAGGTTCACTCCGCCGAGCTCGACCACGCGAGCGTCGGCGATCGACACCACGCGCCCGCCGTCGCGCAACAGCTGTTGTGTGCCGTCCAACGAGGCGCCGCCCGCGAAGTCGAGGATCACGTCGTAGCCGCCAGCGGAAGCCTCGAGCGCGCGTTCGACCAGCCCGTCGCCGTACTCGATTGGTGTGGCCCCAAGCGAGGCGAGGTAGTCGTGATTGTGAGCCGATGCGGTGGCCACCACGGTCGCACCTGCGAGGGCGGCCAGCTGGATGCCAAAGCTGCCCACTCCGCCCGCGCCGCCGTGAATGAGCACGCGGTCGCCGGGGCCGACACCGGCGCGTCGAACGCTCTGCAGTGCGGTGAGGCCCGTGAGCGGAACGCCCGCGGCCTGCTCAAAGCTGATCGAGCGGGGCTTGTGTGCGAGCGTGCGCACGGGGACCGCCACCTGCTCTGCAAGCGTGCCGCCGGCAAGCACGTCCTTGCGGGCGTACGCGTAGACCTCGTCGCCCACGGAGAACTCGGGGGTGTCGATGCCCGTTTTTAGTACGACGCCCGCGACGTCCCAGCCGGGGACGATGGGGAACACCGCGTCCATGATGGGGTTCAGGTAGCCGAGTCGCACCTTGTAGTCCACCGGATTGAGGCCCGCAGCCTTCACCCCGATGACGAGGACGTCTGGGCCAATGTGGGGCTCGGGGATGTCGGTGAGGGTCAGGACGTCGGCAGAGCCGAACTCGCTATAGGTGATTGCACGCATACCTAGCGCAACCCCGCGGAAGGTGGCGCGATTCCCGTTCGGCCCGCGGGTGGCGTGGAGGTGAGGTTGGTCGGGCCCCGCTGGGAACAGCGAGTGCGCGATACTGGACGGTGTCCGCACGTCCCGCGGACGGGGCTCGATGAAGAGCGCTCCCGCACTCGCTTCTCAGATCGGCTCTCATGTCCTCGCTTGACCCGCCCGTGCTTACCCCCACACGCACCAGGATGGCCCTGTTCGCCCTGGCCCTCGGTGGCTTCGGCATCGGCACCACCGAGTTTGTCGCGATGGGCCTACTTCCCAACATCGCACGGGACCTCCTTCCGCACCTGTGGGCCACCAACCAGGCGGACGCTCTCGCCAAGGCGGGCATTGTGATCTCCGCGTATGCGGCAGGGGTCGTCGTGGGAGCCCCCACGATTGCCGCCATGGCCGCACGGTTTCCGCGCAAGACGCTGCTGGCGTGGCTCACCGTCGCCTTCACGGTGGGCACGATCGCTTCGGCCCTCGCGCCGACTTTCGCGACCGTCGTCATCTTCCGCTTCGTCGCGGGACTCCCGCACGGCGCGTACTTCGGGGTGGCGGCGCTCGCGGCCGCCAAGCTCATGGGTTCCGAGAAGAGGGGCCAGGCGGTCGCGTTTGTTCTTTCCGGCCTGACGATCGCCAACGTCGTGGGTGTTCCGGCGATCACCTACCTTGGTCAGCACACGTCGTGGAGGGTTGCCTACCTCGCGGTGGCGGGCATCTTTGCCCTGACCACGGTCGCGATCCTTGCAGTGGTTCCGCACCAGGACGGCGATCCGCACGCGACCGTCGCCCGCGAGCTTGGTGCCTTCAAGCGCCCCGCGGTCTGGTTCGCGCTGCTCACCGGCGCGCTCGGCTTCGGCGGGTTCTTCGCGGTCTACACGTATGTGTCGCCCATGGTCACCGAGATCACTGGCTCTCCCGAACGGCTTGTGCCCGCCGCGCTGATCACTCTCGGCGTCGGGACGACCATCGGCAACGTCATCGGCGGCAAGCTCGCCGACCACGGCGCGCTGAGGGCCGTCCTGTGGCTCTTTGGCGCCCTCACCGTTGCGTTCTTCGCGGTCATCGTGTTGTCGCCGACCCTGCCAGGACTTCTGGTGGCCCTGTTCCTCGTGGGTCTGGCCGCGTCGGCCATCTCGCCTGCAATCCAGACGCGCCTGATGGACGTCGCGGGCGATGCCCAAACCATGGCAGCAGCGGTGAACCACGCCTCGCTCAATGTGGGCAACTCGCTCGGGGCATTCCTGGGCGGCGCCGTGATCGCGGCAGGGTGGGGCTACCTCGCGCCGACGTGGGTGGGGCTTGCGCTCGTGGTGCCTGGCGTGATTTTTGCGCTCGCGGGTTGGTTCGTGACGCGCGGCCGTGCCGGGATTGGGCAACGTGACGTGAGTGGCACGACGCCAGACGACGGCGACGAGGCCGAAATCCTCGCGGCGGCCAGTGCCCCGTTGGGTTCGTAGCGCGGTCGGAAACGCAGCGGTCGTGGAAAGGTACGCGCCGCGGTGCGGCTACCCTCCGGGGCCCTGTTCGGGCTCGGGCCGCTGTGATACGTTTTTCGCAATGTTGCGCCCGCACACGGCACGCAGATTCCAGGCGGAGGTCAATCTCCGTGGTGAGCAGGGGGATAGCTCAGGCACATCCCGCCTCGAAGGACGGAATTGACGATGGGGTTCATTCAGATTGTGGCGGGTGCCGTGAGTGGCGCCGTCGGCTCGACCGCGGCGGACCAGTTCATTGACTTCTTTGTGCCGCCAAGCAACGTGTCCGACACGGCAGTCGTCTTCCCCGCGGTGATGCAAGAGACCAACGCGGGTCGAGGACAAAACACTCGCGCGTCGACCAACATCATCACCAACGGCAGCAAGATCGTGGTGCCCGAGGGCTACGGACTGCTGACGTTCCAGGATGGCGGCGTCACCGGTTTCATCGCCGAGCCGGGCGCGTACCAGTGGAACAGCGCCGACCAGAACTCGAAGTCGGTATTCACCGGGGGCGGCGTCTTCAGTTCGACGCTGCAGACGTCATGGGAGCGCTTCAAGTTCGGAGGCCAGCCGGGATCGCAGCAGCTGGCGTTCTACGTGAACCTCAAGGAGGTCCCGAACAACAAGTTCGGCACCCAGAGCGCAATCTATTGGGACGACGCATACCTGAACGCCCAGGCTGGCGCCATCACGCGCGGCACCTACGTCATCCGGGTTGTTGACCCCATCCTGTTCGTCAAGACCCTTGTTCCGGCGAACTACATCACCGCAAACGCGGCCCAATTCGACATCACGCAGTTCGACAACCCCGTCTCCGAGCAGCTGTTCAGCGAAGTGGTGGGGTCGCTCGCCGGCGCATTCTCGCGCTACGTGAATGATCCCGCCCAAGAGCACCGAATCACCCGCATCCAGGGCGACTCCGTCGGCTTCGCACAGTCGCTCGCGAGCGAGGTCGAGAAGAACTACACCTGGACGTCCGGTCGCGGCATCACGATCACGCAGGCGACGCTCGTGGCGATCGAGTACGACGCCGACACTCAGGCGCTCCTCTCCGACGTGCGGAAGGCCGACGCTTTGAGCGGCGGCCGTGCCGATTCGTTCCTCAAGCAGTCAATCGCCCGCGGCGTCGAGAGCGCAGGCGAAAACGGCGGCGGCGGCACGGGGCTCGCAATGATGGGGATGGGCATGGGGGCCATCGGCAATCTGGTGCAGCCCACCCCGGCCACGCCTGGCGTCGGCGGGGTGGCCGCTCCAGCAACGGCAGCGGCCCCCGATCCCGCCGTCCAGCTCACTCAGTACAAGAAGATGCTCGATGATGGGCTCATCAATGATGCGGACTTCGACGCGCTCAAGAAGAAGATTCTCGGGCTGTAACACGGAATGAGCACCGAAAACGTGGGTTCGGCGGGCGAGGGACAAGTGCCCGCTCAGGCGGCTCCGCCACCGGCGGGCGCCGAGTCCTCAGCGACCGGCGCCTTGCCCCTGCCGGGACCCGATCCGAACGCGCCGCAGATCATCGCGACCCCTGACGGAGGGGGAGATGGCGTCAATCGTTGCGCTCGCTGTGGTGCGAGCGATGTCGTCTACGACGCCGCGACGGCGATGTTCATGTGCGGCTTCTGTCGGTACGAGTGGCAAGCCGTGGCCATCGACGCCGCGATGGGCCTGAGCGACGGAATCGACAAGCTCCATGGAACCGTGATGTCGACCGCCGCCGTCGACATCGAAGACCAGGGCGCCCTGGTGACCCTCCACTGCGACGGCTGCGGCTCCGACGTCGTGATCGACACCGACCACAACTTGCGCGCCAGGTGTCACTGGTGCAAGCACGAGCTGTCACTCAACAACCGGGTGCCAAATGGCGCGGTACCTGACGGCATCCTGCCGTTCTCCGTGACCAAGGAGCAGGCGATGGCGAATATCGCGGCCTTCGTCGCCGAGCGCAAGTCCTTCGCCAAGGCCGAGTTCAGCACGACGTTCCGGCCGGAAAACGTGATGGGCGTCTACCTGCCCTACATGACGGTCGACGGGAACATCACCGCGCGACTTGACGGCGTGGGTGAGGTGCTTGAGAAGCGCATCCAGGTGGGCGAGAACCAGACGCGCTACCGCATTCGCAGGTTCTCCTTGCTTCGGACCTTCAAGATCGCGATCGACGACGACGTGGTCGCGAGTTCGTTTGACAAGGCCAACATTCGCTCGGAGGTCAGCACCAACAACATCATCGATGCGATCCTGCCGTTTGATGTGAAGAACATCGTGCGCTTCAACAGCAACTTCCTGGGCGACGTGTACACGTCCGAGCGCAGGGACATGGACATCGATCAAGCCAAGTCCTACGCGGGCGATCACTTTCTCACCATCGCGCGCGCCTCGGCCTATCAAACGGTGACCGGTTATGACCGAGGGGTTCGCTGGGAATCCGAGCAGGTCCAGATCGTGGGCAGCAGGTGGACCTCCGTGTTGCTTCCCTTCTGGCTATACGGCTTCGTCGAGCAGAAGAACGACGGAGAGGTGACGCACTACATGGCTGTCAATGGGCGATCCGGAGCCACCATGGGAAGCGTTCCCATCAACACCGGCAAGGCGGCCCTCGTGTCGTGGTCGGTGGCGATCGCGGTGTCGGCGATCACATGGCCCATCGCGATCATGGCAATACTCGCATCGCGATGATGAGGGCAGCGTGAAAATGCGCCAACGGATGGGAAGTGCGGGATGAGTGGTTCGTCGAACGGGGTCGGCTTTGTTGAGGTCGCGCTCTTTGTCGCGGGCCCTGCGTCAGGCATTTTCGTCTATCAGAGCATCCAGTCCAAGTACCGCAACCGTGGCGCGAGGTATATGCCTGAGCGCGACGTCTCTCGAGCTGTGACCGACATGGTCGTGGAGGACACCTTCACCGAAAGGGTGACGGTCGACAACTCCTCGACCACCCGCCGCAATGAGGCGACGCCTGCGGTGAGGGCGGCGTTCTCCAAGGTCACCGAGGCCTGACGCGCCCTGCGTCGGACTCGTGGGGTCGATGCCTTCGCGTCGAGGGTCACGGGCCGTGCGGTCGAGTTCCCGTGGAGCGCTAGCGTTCGCCGCGAATCCCCGAGTAGATCGTCGCGGTCGCATCCCGACCCTGCAGGGGGTTGGGGAATGTCACGACCTGAGACTCGACATCGGCAAAGACCTGGGCAAGGACCTCGAGATAGACGGGGTCTGGCGGGTCATTGGACCACATCGCATACACGCCGCCCTGCTTGAGGTGCGTGGCCAAGGAGCGCATGCCATCCACGCCGTAGAACGATGCGCTGCCGTCGTCCAGCACGTGAACGGGGGAGTGGTCGATGTCGAGGAGTATCGCGTCGAAGAGTCTGCCGGGCCTGCCGGGATCGAAGCCCTCGCCCGCCGCCATCGCGAAGAAGTCGCCTAGTTGGAGGCGGCACCTCGAGTCCGCCGTGAGCGTCGGCCCTAGTGGGACGAGTCCACGCTCGTGCCAGCTGATGACGGGCTCGAGCAGTTCGACCACGACCATCTCTCGCACGCGGGGGTCCTCGAGAGCGGTCACGGCGGTATAGCCGAGTCCGAGACCCCCCACCACGACGTCGAATCCGGCGCCGGCCAATCGCGCGAGCCCGATGCGTGCCAACGCCTCTTCGGCGGCAGTGAACATGCTCGACATGAGCCATTCGTCGTCGAGCTTGACCTCAAAGATGTCGATGCCCGTAGACGGGTCGGTGCGCCGGCGCAAGGCGATGTCGCCAATCGCCGTGGGACTGAAGTCGAGCTCCTCGAACCTCGCGCTCATGAGACCGTTCCCTTTCGCTGGCCGGGGCGGCTCGCTGCCGTCACCCTATCCGGCTGGCGGTGGCGCGAGGCGCGAAAGGATCAAGGCCAACTCGTTGGGGCTCACCTCCGCGCGTCGGCCAAGCTCACGGTCAAGCGCCAGGAGTCGTGCCGAGATCGCGCGGAACTCACGCTGACCGCTCTCCGTGAGTCGCACCAAGACGGCGCGGCCGTCTGTCTGGCTCTCGGATCGTCTGACCATTCCGCGCTGGGTCATCCGCCGCAGCATCTGCGTGATTGCGGGTGTTGTCATGCCTGACCGAGCGGCAACTTCTGTCATCGGAATTCCAGGATAACTATGGGCGAAGTGTCGGGCGAGCAGGGCTTGAGCGACCGTCATGTGGGCGTCTCCCGCGCGTGCCTCGACCTCGGCCGACACCGCGCGCGCCGCGTCGAGAAGCGCACCCACAAGTCCGCCTGCGCAGGCAAGGTCGGTGTCGTCGGTTTCCGCTGAGTTGCGTGCGGCACCCATCGAATGTGGCGAGTGGCAAGCCGCCGTGGCACTCGCTGAGCGTTCCGGGCCCGTCCTCGTAGCGGCGTCCGAACGTGCGGCTCCAAGGTTTCGCTGTGGCCTCGCGGTGGGGGTGTTCTTTTCCGTCATTGTTAACACGTTAATTAACTCGTCACACAAATGACCGGGAGAGTCCGCAGCGCGGTGCGAGATGGTGCGGGGCACGACCGCGCGGGGCAAGACGGCACAGGCGTCCGGGGGTGGCAAACCGGCACCCGGAGCCACCTCTATTCTGCTGGGGTGACGCACCACGAGACCCAGCCGGTCAGGCATCGGCGCCTCGTCGACCTCGCACCTCTGAGGACCAATCCCGCTTTTGCCCGCCTCTGGATTGGTGGGCTGATCTCCGGCATCGGCGCGCAGATGTCCATCGTTGCCGTGGGCCTGCAGATCTATGCAATGACGAGGTCCACCTTTGCGGTGGGTCTCGTGGGCGGGATCGCGCTCTTGCCCATGGTCGTGGCGGGCCTGTGGGGCGGCATGATTGCGGACGTCCTGGACCGGAGGCGCGTGCTGATCGTGGCCGCACTCGTGGGTTGGAGCAGCACCCTGGGCCTCGTCGCGCTGTCGACGTGGGACGCGGTCCTCACGAGCCACGGCCACGCCCATGCGCAGGTCTGGCCGCTGTACGTCGTCACGACCCTCAATGCGGTCGCCGCGACAGTGTCAAACGCGACCCGTGGTGCCGTGGTGGGACGCATCGTGCCGCCGGACATGATCTCTCGCGCGACCGCGCTCAATGGCATTTCGTTCGGCGCAATGCTGACAGTCGGCCCGGCCGTGGCTGGCGTCCTTGCCGCGAGTGTGGGCCTGCCGTGGACCTTCGCTGCCGATGCGGTGCTCTTCAGCGCGGGGTTCATCGGCATCTGGACTTTGCCTGCACTGCCGCGATTGGGGGAGAGGGTCGAAGCGGGATGGGGTGTGCTGACCGAGGGACTCCGGTTTTTGCGGACGGCGCCAAACATTCGCATGAGCTTCATAGTGGACATCGTCGCCATGACGTTCGGGCGGCCCTATGTGCTGTTCCCTGCCCTTGGCGCCACCGTGGTGGGGGGAGGCCCGCTCACCGTGGGTGCGCTGACTGCCGCGGGCGCGGCTGGCACCATCCTCACCAGCCTCTTCTCGGGACCGGTGGCACGCGTGCATCGCCACGGCCTCGCGATTGCCAGGGCGATTACGGTGTTCGGCGGCTTTGTGCTCCTGTTTGGCGTGGTGACGCTCGCGATGGGCGCGAGCCACCACGTGCCGGCACCTGGCTGGGGAGGCATTCACTGGACCGCGCTGATCCTGTTGGGAATCGCGCTCGCAGGCATGGGGGCCGCCGACGAGGTGAGCTCGATCTTCCGCCAATCCATGATCATCCAGGCCGCGCCGGACGAGATGCGTGGCAGGCTGCAGGGCGTCTTCGTCGTGGTGGTGACGGGTGGACCGCGCATCGGCGACATGTACGTCGGGCTGTTTGCTCTCGCCGCCGCCGCGTGGTGCCCCCCGCTATTCGGAGGCGTGATGATTATCGGCCTGATCGCCCTGCTCACTCGCGTGCAACGGTCGTTCAGGGACTACGACGCGCGCGATCCGACGCCATAGCGGCACGCGTAGCGAAAGGCTGGAGTGGTCCCCGAACCTACTTCGAGATCTCCGGTGCCACGGGTTGAGCGGTCATGCGTCGCAGCACCGAGTCACGGCGCAGCCAACCGACCACTACGCCTTCGGAGTCGAGCACAGGGATGCCGTCGTAGACCTCCTCACCCAGTAAGACGCCGAGAACCGACTCGATCGGATCGTCCGGACCCACGTATTCGCGCCACTCGATGAGCTGAGACACCGTGACGGCCTCGGCGTCGTCGTCACCCATTGCCGCCGCTGCGCCTACCGCGGTGATGACGCCCACGTAGTCACCGTGCTCAGTGAGCACCGGCAACCCTGGCCGCCGCGATATCCGAAGCGCGCGTAGCGCTTCCTGCAGCGACATGCGCGTGCCGACGGACTTGGGCGCCGGGAGCATAAAGTCGCGAACGGTGAGTCCCGCCAGTTCGGGGCGCGGTGGCTGCGCCGAGATGTCGACGCCTCGCCTCATGAGCTTCGCTGTGTACACCGACTCCTTTGACATTCCCGTCGAGACCATCGTCGAGATCACGACGGCGAGCAGCAGCGGCAGGATGATCGAATACTCGCCGGTGAGCTCGAACAGAATGATGACGGCGGTAATCGGTGCGCGTGACGCGCCGGCAAAGACGGCGCCCATCCCCACGAGGGCATACGCGCCGGGGTTGATGCCGACGCCGGGGAAGGCATGCGCGGCAACTTGACCGAATCCCGCGCCGAGCGTCGCACCCAGGAAGAGGGCAGGAGCGAACACTCCTCCGGAGCCGCCGATCGCGATGGTGAGCGAGGTGGCGATTATCTTGCCCACCAGGAGGAGGAGGAGGAAGCCCACCAGGTACTTGCCCATGACGGCGTTCTCGAGCACCGGATAGCCCACGCCGTACATCTGGGGAAGCACAAGCAGGAGCAGTCCCAGGAGCAGCCCACCCACCGCGGGGCGAAGCCACTCCGGGCCCTTCCACAAGCGGTCGGCCACGTCTTCGAAGCCGTAGAGCACCTTGACGAATGCGGTGGCAACCACCGCCGCGAGAAGGCCGAGTACCGCATACAGCGCGTATTCGCCCATCGAGTGGACGGTGAATGAGGGCAGGCTGAGGAACGCCACGTCGCCAAACGCGGCGCGGCCGATCACGGAGGCCGTCACCGAGGCCAGCACGACCGCGGCGAAGGCGCGGGCGACGAAGTTGGCGAGCAACAATTCAAGGGCGAAGAACACGCCCGCGATGGGTGCGTTGAATGTGGCCGCGATGCCACCGGCGGCGCCGCACGCCACCAGGAGTCGCACCTGCGACTCGTTGAGTTTGGTCCATCGCGCGAGCGTGGAGCCCATCGCCGATCCGATCTGGACGATGGGTCCCTCGCGGCCGACGGAACCTCCCGCACCGATCGTGATGGCCGAGGCGAGCGCCTTGATGAGCGCCACCCTGGCGGGAATCCGTCCGGCGCGCTTGTTGATGGCGTACATGACCTCGGGCACACCGTGACCGCGGGCCTCGGGGGCGAAGCGGTGCACCAGCGGTCCGTAGACGAGCCCGCCAACGACAGGGACGAGCACGATGAAGAATCGGCCCATCCAGGGAAGCCACGGATGCGCCGCGTGGCCGGCGTCGGAATAGTCGGCGGTGCCTGTGAAGAAGTGGGTCGCTATCTTGATGAGCCAGCGGAATGCCACTGCGCCGACTCCCGCCAAGGCGCCCACGACGATCGCAAGGACGATCATGGCCGAGTTCTCGGAGCGGCGGAGCCAGGCGTTTACGCGCCGGCGGAGGGGCATTTTGGGGAGCGGGGTCACGTGGTTCCTCAACAGTTACAAGGGGTTCCTCAACAGTTGTATGACAACAACAGTTGTAGAATAGCAGGTGAGCGGGTTACCTTTGTGGCGTGTCCCCTGAACCAGCGAATGTGGTGCCCGCAACAACCGTGCGTGCACGCCGCACTATTGACGAGGCGGCGATGGCGACCCTGGTCGCCTCCCGATCCCTCCTCGGCTTTGTCGCGCAGTCACTCGCGCCCGCGCTCGAGGAGATGACGATGCCGCAGTTCAGGGTCCTCGTGGTGCTCGACGGGGATGGGCCCTTGCGTATGGGGGACCTGGCCGAGCGCATCGGCGTGCATCCCTCTACGCTCAGCCGCACCGTCGACAAGCTCGTCGGCGCCGGGTGGCTGGAACGCGCAAGCGGCGAGGAGAGCAGAAGGGAAGTACACGTTGCGCTGACTCGGCGCGGCCAGAAGCTGGTCGACGAGATTACCGCGCAGCGTCGTTCGGGGATTGCGGGCGTATTGAAGGGTCTTGGCCCGGAGGACCGTGCTGCGGTCCACCGCGGAATGGAAATCTTTGCGGCCGCCGCGGGCGAGGCGTCGCCCGACGACCTGCTTGAGCTTGGTCTCTAGTCCCCATTGACGCGGGTCGACAGTCGCCACCTCGACCCACGGGTGCGTCGCAGGTTCGTCGGAGACCTCGCTTAGGCTGAGCGCATGTCCCACCCGCCCACGGGCTCCCGTCGCGCTGCCACCGGAGGTGGAATGCCTGGTAGGGGTCTGACCGGTCGCGCCGATCCGGACGTACTGCGCGCCGAGAACGCCGCGGCCCCACACGTGCCTGACCTGTGGAAGCGCGTCGGCGCCATGTTCATCCCCTATCGGAAGCACATCGCGCTCACCGTGGTGCTGGTGTTGGCGACGTCGGCGGCAAGTGTTGTGCCTCCTTTGCTCGTCCAACGCATCTTTGACGGCGCGCTCTTCCCGACGGACGGAGCGGGGGGGACCGCGCCCCCTCACCTAAGTCTGCTGACCGGGTTGGTGTCGCTCATGATCGGCATCTTCGTCGCGTCGGCGGGCCTGAGCGTCTGGCAGACCTGGGTGACCTCGAACGTGGGCAACAGGGTGACGGGAGACTTGCGGGTCACGCTGTTCGACAAGCTGCAACGCATGGAGCTCGCGTTCTTCACGCGCACCAAGACGGGCGTGATCCAGTCCCGGCTGCAGAACGACGTGGGCGGCGTCGCGGGCGTGCTCACCACGTTTGTGTCGAGCATCGTGGGCAACACGGCGACGGTCATTGCCTCGCTCGTGGCGATGATCGTGCTCGACTGGCGTCTCACGCTCCTCGCCGTGGTGCTCATGCCCGCGCTCGTCGTGGCGCAGCGGCGCGTCGGCCTGGTGCGTCAACGCATCGCGGCCAAGACTCAGGAGTCGCTGTCCGAAATGACGTCGATCACTCAGGAGACGCTATCGGTGAGCGGCATCCTGCTGAGCAAGGTCTACAACAGGCGCGGCTTTGAGTCCGAGCGCTACGCGGGGGAGAACAGGACCCTGATCCGCCTCCAGATCCAGCTGGCGATGAGCGGGCAGTGGTTCTTCGGCATGGTGACCGTCATCATGTCGTCGGTTCCCGCCATCATCTACCTGGCATCGGGTCTGCTTCTGGCGCGCGGAGGCGAGGCGGGTGGCGGCGTGATCACCGCGGGCACCATCGTCGCCTTCACCACGATCCAGGCGCGCCTGCTCTTTCCGCTCATGTCGCTCATGCGCGTCGCTCTTGAGGTGCAGACGTCGCGCGCGCTGTTTGCCAGGATTTTCGAGTACCTCGACCTGACCCCCGCCATTTCCGATGCTCCAGACGCGCGCGATGCGTCGGACGCGCCCGGTCCCGTCGGGGCCATCGAGTTTCGCGACGTGACCTTCCGGTACCCGGACGCGTCCGAAGACGCGCGGGCGACGCTTGACGGCATTTCCTTTGCCGCGAAGCCCGGTGAGACGCATGCCTTCGTGGGTCCTTCGGGCGCGGGAAAGACCACGATCGTTTACCTGGCCGCCCGGCTCCACGAGGCCTCCGGGGGCAGCGTGGTCTTTGCGGGCACGGACGTGCGCGAGCTCACCCAGGATTCGGTCGTCGAACAGGTGGGCGTCGTCACCCAAGAGACGTACTTGTTTCACGCGACCATCGCCGAGAACCTGCGCTATGCACGGCCAGACGCGACCGACGAGGATCTGGTCGCGGCATGCAGGGCCGCGAATATTCACGACACCATTGAGAGCTTCGAGCACGGCTACGACACGGCGGTGGGCGAGCGAGGTTATCGGCTCTCGGGCGGCGAGAAGCAGCGCATCGCCATCGCCAGGGTCCTGCTGAAGGACCCGCCCATCCTGCTGCTCGATGAGGCCACGAGCGCGCTCGACACTTTGAGCGAGCGCGTGGTTCAGGAGGCGCTCGACAACGCCTCCCGGGGGCGCACGACGCTCGTGGTGGCACACCGTCTGTCGACTGTGGTCGATGCGGACGTGATCCACGTGGTCGCCGCCGGCCGCATCGTCGAATCGGGCACCCATGCCGAACTGATGGCGCTTGCCGGGCGCTACGCCGAACTCGCGGCCGGGCAGGCCCGCTAGCGAGGGCAACACTCCCGAGTCCCACTAGCCGACCCTCATGTATACCTAGTATAGTACTCCGTATGTACCTCACATCGGTCGATGCACGGGAGTCGTCATGAGCGTTCGCCACGCGCTGCTAGCGCTGCTGAGCGAGGGCCCCAAGATCGGGCTCAAGTTACGCGACGAGTTCGAGCAACGGACGGGTGACGTGTGGCCACTCAACGTCGGACAGGTCTACACCACGCTGCAGCGGCTCGAGCGCGACGGGCTGATCGTGGCAAACGGCGGCGACGACGGTCCGCAGAAGGATTACCGGATCACCGATGAGGGTCGCCTCGAGGTGGACGCATGGCTGCACACGCCGCCGTCGGTCATTCCGCCGCGGGATGAGCTCGTCATCAAGGTGCTTGTCGCCCTAGGAGTGCCCGGGGTCGACGTGCCCGCGGTGCTCCAGTCGCATCGGCGCAGGCTCGTCGAGCTGATGCAGGCCTACACCACGTTGAAGGAAGACGCGGTGGATGACATGAGAGTCGCGCTCGTTGTCGACGCCGAACTCTTCCGCCTCGACGCGCTGATTCGCTGGCTCGACTCGGCCGACGCCAGGGTGCGAGCCATGGCCAACGCGCCGAGAAGCGACGCATCGACTCAGGCGTCCCTCGTGACGCGCCGGACCATCAGGGTGGTGACGTGATGCAGGGCATCGAGCTTGAGGGCGTATCCAAGACGTTCGGGGCCGACGAAAGCGAGGTGCACGCGCTTCAGAACGTGAGCCTGACGATCTCGGCGGGGGAACTCGTGGCGGTGATGGGGGCGAGCGGCTCGGGAAAGAGCACGCTGCTCACGATCGCGGGCAGCCTCGAGGAGCCCTCGAGTGGCACGGTGAAGATTCACGGGCGAGACGTGTCCTCTATGTCCAAGAATGAGCGCGCGCGCCTGCGCCGCCGGTCGATCGGCTACGTGTTTCAGGATCTCAACCTGCTCGCTGGCCTCACCGCCGCTGAGAACGTATCGCTGCCGCTCGAGCTCGACGGGATGGGACTCAAGGCCGCCCGCCGTACCGCCCTTGCGGCCCTCGACCGCGTGGGGATGGCAGAGCGCGCCGACCGCTTTCCCGACCAGCTTTCGGGCGGTGAGAGGCAACGCGTCGCGATCGCGCGCGCCGTCGTTGGCCAACGAGACGTGTTGCTCGCCGACGAGCCAACGGGGGCACTCGACTCGGTCAACGGCGAGTCCGTCATGCGCATTCTTCGCTCCGCGTGCCAGGACGGGGTGGCCGGAGTTGTCGTGACGCACGATGCCCAACTCGCGTCGTGGGCGCACCGCGTGATCTTCCTCAGGGACGGACGCATCGTGGACCAGACGGTTCCGGCCGCGGGAGTCGACTCCCTGCTCTCGGATGACGGTCACCCGTGACCCACGTGTCCGAGGCCCGCCTCAGCCGTTCGGCCTCGACGGGAGGGCTCCCCGCTCGTCGCGCGGTCGCCCGCTGGGCGTGGCGCATGTTCCGGCGTGAGTGGCGTCAACAGGGGCTCGTGCTTTCCCTACTCGTCGTCGTGCTCGCCGCGACCGTCGTCGGCCTCGGTCTCGCGGCAAACGCGAGCGCGTCGTCGGATGCTCGCTTCGGCAGCGCCGACTACCTGGTGATCATCCCCGGTTCCGACCCGAGCCTAGGTGCCGATGTCGCAAAGCTCACCGGTCGTTTCGGCACGGCCGAGGTCATCCACCACCTGAGCATCCCCGTGCCAGGCAGCGTGACCCCGATCGACGTTCGCGATCAGGATCCCTCCGGGCCCCTCATGTCGGCCACGCTTCGACTTGTTGGCGGACGCTACCCGAGCGGTGCAGACGAGATTGCCGTGACCGACGGCGTCGCCGGCACGTTCGGTCTCGCCGTGGGAGGTCAGTGGAGCGTCGACGGCCACTCGTGGCGGGTGGTGGGCATCGTCGAGAATCCCCTCGACCTGCTCGAGGACCTCGCGGTCGTCGCGCCCGGAACCATCGCGTCGCCACAGACGGTGAGCGTGCTCGGAGTGGCGCCATCCGGTGGGGACCTCTATGGCCTCGGCATCGACGGCGCCCAGGTGTCGCTCAAGACGGCACACCAGAACGTCCAGGCCGCGGTCGTGGTCCTCGTCCTCGCCGTGATTGGATCCATCTTCGTCGGCCTGGTCGCCGTGGCCGGATTCTCGGTGATCGCGCAGCGGCGCTTGCGCGGCGTGGGGCTACTCGGCGCGTTGGGGGCAACGACCAGGAATCTCCGCCTCGCGCTACTCGTGAACGGTGCGTTGGTCGGCGCAGCGGGTGCGGTGATCGGCGCCGCGGTCGGGGTGGGCGCTTGGTTCGTCGCCGTGCCCGCCATCGAGCGGGTCGTGAACCATCGCATCGATCCGCTCAACCAGTCGTGGCTAGCGATTGCCGGAGCGATGATTCTCGCGGTCGTCACGTCGGTGCTCGGTTCGTGGTGGCCGGCGCGGTCGGCCTCGCGGACCCCGATCGTGTCCGCTCTGGCGACGAGGCCCGCGCCACCGCGGGCGCCGCACCTTCGCGCCCTGCCGGGGGCCATCGTCGCGATGGGGGGCCTGGCAACAGTGGCATTCGTGCCGAGCAACCGGCCGGTGTTCCTGGCTCTCGGCATCGGCGCGACGGTGGTGGGGATGCTCCTCATCGCCCCCGGGACCACCTCACTGCTTGCGGCCGCGGGAGCGCGGGCACCCGTGGCCGTCCGCCTCGCCGTGCGCGACCTCGACCGCTACCGGGCCCGCTCGGGCGGCGCCGTCGCCGCGGTGAGCCTCGCCGTCGGAATCGCGGTGGCGATCTCGGGCGTGGCGGGCGCCGCACAGGTCGCCGCCAATTCAACCGTTGGCGGCGGCAACCTGCCCGGCAACGAGATTGTCCTGTGGCTAGGGAGCAATGGCGCGGGCGGTCCAATCCCCGCGGTCGGCGCCGAATCCCTGCTCGCGGCGCAGAGTGCCGTGGACGACATTGCGCGCTCGGTCGGCGCGCGCTCCACACTGGCCCTCGATGCCGCGGTCGACACAAAGGGAAACGGCGGCACCCACGTGGGTGACGGCGCAACCGCGGGAACGCCCACGTATGATCCGGTCGAGCTCGGCATCCCGCGTGCCGTCTCAGAGGGCGGCCACACCGGAACCGCCTTCTATGGCAACGAGTCGGTACACGTGTACCTGTTGACCCCCGAGGTCCTCGCGCACTACGGCATCTCGCAGTCCTCCATTCCTGCGAACACCGACCTGGTCACGTCGCACGCGAACCTTGACGCGTACGAAATGATCCCGATTCGTGCTTCGGACTGGGTGCCGGTGGTGCAGCGCTCGGACCTGCCCACCTACTCGTCCGACCCGACCACTCTCATCACGCCGAAGGCGATGGGAGACCTGGGACTTACCGCCGTGCCGACCGGTTGGCTCCTCGACTTCGACGGCAACGTGACCGCCGCACAAAAGGCGAAGGCGCGCGTGTTGGCCTTGCAGGCAGGACTCAGCGTCGAGACGCGGCCGACGCAGGCGGACCTCGCTCCCTTGCGTCTGGCTGTCACCGCGGGAGGCATCGCGCTCGCGCTCGCCGTGCTCGCCATGACCGTGGGCCTTATCAGGAGCGAGACCGCGCCGGACCTGTCGACGCTTGCGGCCACGGGAGCGAGCAGCGGCGTGCGCCGCACTATCACGGCGGCGACGGCGGGCTCTCTCGGTCTCCTCGGTGGGCTCTTAGGCACCGCGGGTGCGTACATCACACTCGTTGCTTGGTATCGACGAGACCTGTCGGTGCTTAACCCAGCTCCCATCAGTGCGATCCTCGCGCTCGTGGTGGGACTCCCCGTTGTTGCCTGGGCCGTCGGTTGGCTCCTCGGTGGCAAGGAACCCCGGTCTCTGGCGCGCAGGCGCCTCGAATAGTCGCAAACCAGTCTCGCGTCGGCGGCGCGAGCGCCACGCGAGATGGAAGACTCCACGGGACACCTGCGCGTCCCGTCACACGAAGTCACACTGTGAAGTTGCTTCATCCACAGTCATCCCACGGCGGGCTGACGGCCACCGCTAAGGTCAGTGCATGAGCGATCTGAGAGGGGGGTCGGGGTACTGGTGCCCCGATTGCGGGACGGCGCTGGCGCCGGGACAGGTGCTGTGTCTTGAGTGTGGTCTCGACTGCGCGAGCCCAATGGCGCGGGACACCGAGCGGGCCAACGGAGAGATATACCGGCTGCGTGCGCAGATCGGTGAGTTGACCGCGCAGCAGGACGGGTGGATTGGGTACCGCAAGGAGATTCTCGAAATCGCGCACCGCGCAGCGGCCGACGTGCGTGAGGGGCTCGATGGCGAACCCGCGGCACGCGCGGTTCCGGAGGGTGTGGCGATTTCCGCCCCATTCAGCGCGCCGGGCGAACAAGCGGGAACCCCGCAGGCGACGTCGACCGCGTCGTCAGGCTCCCCGTTCTCATCACCCCCGGCCCAGGCGTTTCAGTCGCCGGCGGCAGACAGACGCGCGTGGGCCGCCGTTGAGCCCGCTACCGTGCGGCCAACCGCGATGAGACCCGCGAAGAGGCTCACGGCACCGGTACTGCTTGGAATCTCAGGCGCCGCGCTCTTCATCCTCTCCGGAATCGTGTTTGTGGCCGCCTCGTGGTCCGTATACGGGCCAGCCCTGCGCATGTCGATACTCATCGCGTTCGCCGCCGTGTTCGCGTGGCTCGCGAGGACGGCAACGCGTCACGTTTTTGCGGCCGTCGGCGGTGCGCTCGGAGTGGTTTCGGCGGCATTCGTCGGAGTCGGCGTGTACGCCCTTACGGCTGGTCCCTCGGGCCCGGCGCCGTATACGGCGGCGATAGCCGTCGTGACCGCTGCCATCGCGGGCCTTGGACTGGCGAGGCTGGGAATCAAGGTGGTGGGTGAGGTCGCGTCCGCCGCCGTCATTCTTGCCGTGGAGGCGGGCGCCGTCGAGGGAGCATGGCGGTCGTCGGGCACGACGGTTGGCATGTCGACGTACGTGATCGTGGCGACGCTCGGAGGCGCGGCAATCCTCGGTGCCAGGTCCATGTGGCGTTCGAGCGGTCAACGAGCCACCGCGAAGTACGGCGGCATGGCCGTCGCGTTTGTCGCGGCGCTGGTCGCGGTCTTCACGCCGCTTTCGGCGCACCGCGTGGACGGACTCGCGCTCACAGCGATCCTGACGAGCGTCGCGGTGTGCGGTGGCATCGCCGCGTGGAATCCCGCGTGGGGTGCCGGAGTACTCACGGGGACCTTCACCATCGGGGCGGTCACGTCCGCGTCGATGTGGAGACTTACTGCGGGTCAGCTCGCCGTGGTGTTCGCCGTTGCCGCAATAGTCGCCGTTGCCGGTCTGGGAAGGGCGCCGCTCGCGTGGCGCACCCCGGGTCTGCGCGGGTTATTGCCCGGGCTCGTTGGCGCCGCGTTCGCAATGCTTCTGCCCGCCATCGAGGGCGTGCCGCTGGCGTTCTCCGGACTTTCGCTATTCGGCGACGTGTCCCTCTCGGGAGTGGGCAGCCTCAGTTGGTTCGGTCTCGCCCTTATCCTGCTGTCCGCATTGCCGCTGGTGACCGGGCGCTGGGATCCGTCGGCTCTGGTGGCCGCGGCGTGGGTGCAGACGGTTGCGGCGGCGGCCTTCGCCGCAGGCGCGGTGTTCCTCGCGCTCGACGCCGCGTACGCGGTGGCGCATGGAGCGGCAGCCGCGGGGGTCGGGCTGTCAGTCGCCGCCGGTGTCCAGTGGTTCGCGGCGCCGCTGTGGGGCGCCGCGCGCTTGACCCCTGTCCGGGCCCTTGCCATCGGGCTCGCGACCATCGGTGGGCTTCACGGAGCCGGTGCCGTCGTCGAGTCTTACGGCTCGCAAGCCCAGTTGGTGTGGGGCACGGTTGCGGTGGTCCTCGCTCTCGTCGCGTTGGCCGCTGCGGCGGTCCGCCAGCGCCACGCCGCAGGATATTGGGCGTTAGTGGCCGTGGTGGGGGCCTCCGCCTGGGCGTGGCACGCCTCTGAGTCCTTCGGAGCCGTCGCGGCGGCGGCCGCGGTCGCGGCGCTGCTCGTCGCGGTGGCCGCCGCTCGTTTGCCGTCGGACCGCGTGTCGCCCGTCCTGATCGGGTCTCTACCCGCGTACCTGGCTGCGGGCATCGGCGTGAGCGCCGCGGCGATCACGGCCGGGGTCGCGTCCGTCGGTTCGCACTCCGCTGGCGCGTTTGCCGGATACGGCTGGGCCCTCGTGTTGAGCGGATGCGTTGCCGTTGCCGGACCCGTCATGGCGATCCTCGCCGACCGGGTCGGCTTCGACTCGCCGCCTCGTATCACGCGCGTGGTGACCGGCATAGGCATCCTGGTTCTCGCGCTCGTTGTTCTGGCACGGGTGCAGCAGGCGTTGGCCGACGCGGGTACCGGCGCGCTCACGATCGCCGATGCGGGCGCTCCCGCACTCGCCGTCGGCGTGGGCGCCGTGGCATATGGCCTCGTCGCACGGGTGCCGTGGTGGCGACCCGCCCGCACGTTCGTGGGCATCGGCGTCGTAGTGATCGCGACGCTTCACGGCTTTGTGGGCTTGGGTCGCCTATCCGTCGGCCCCATAAACCTGTGGTGGGGTGTGGGCGCGGTGCTATTTGCCGCCGCCGCGTTGGGCGTCGCCGCCAGATGGGCCCCCAAGGTAACTCTCGCCCCAGCGATATTCCTGGCGAGCCTGGTCGCGCCGGCCGCACTTGCTTCGTATCACGGTGACCTCGCACTTGCCGTCGCTGCCGTCGTTGCCGCCGTCGTTGCGTGGTTCGCGCGGGGTTCGCGCGGCGTGAACCGGGCCGCGGCACTGTTTGGCGGAATTGGCGTGATGTTCGTCGCCGCCATCGCTGGCCTTCAAGCAATCGGCGCAGCAATCATGGCCCTCGCGCAGACGTGGGCGTTTGATGATGTCAGTTGGCGCCCGTGGTTGCTGATGGCCGTGGTCGCGGTGACCGTCGGCGTGCTCGCGTGGGGTCCCGCCCGCACGATCGCGGGGAGCATCGTCGCCGTGGCTCTGGCCACGATGGCCGGTTTGGTGCCCGGCCCCATCGGATGGGTGGCGCTTGCTGTCATCGGCGTGCTGTCTACCGAGGCGGCTGCCCGCTGGAGGCGCCAGCTTGGCCTTCACCCGCTCGTGCCGCTAGGGGTCGCCCTCTCGTCGGTGGCCTGGTCGGTGAACGAGTCGTGGACGACGGCCGTCGCCATCGGAGCTGTCGCCGTGGCATCGATCTGGACCGCGATTCGTGCGGCCGATGGCGGAACCAGGACGTTTTCGCTTGCGCTCGCGCCGGTGGCGGGCGCCACCGCGGTCTTCCTCGCGCTCGACTCGTGGAACGTTGACCCCGGTATCGCCGCCACCATCGCGGCGGGCACCGCACTCACGATGCCCCTCGTGGCGGTTGCCGCAGGTCTCGACACGCGTCGGCTCGTTGCAGTATGGATATTGGGCGTCACGAGCGTCTTGGGGCCGCTCTTCACCGGCGACCTGGGGCTCGCAGGCTTGGTCGTGGTGCTCGCATGCGCCGCATGGTTCACCCTGTCGACCTTGGGCGCGCCTTGGGCACGCTGGGTGGCCCTTGGAGGGCTGTCGGTGGCCACGATGCTTCTCGCCGCCGACGTGGGAATCGCGACGCTCGAGGTGTACACCGCGGCTCCCGCGCTCACGATGATTGTGGTCGGGCTCTGGTGGCTGAAGCGGGATCCGCAGATTCGCACGTATTTCGCGCTCGCACCAGGGCTTGGCGCCGCTTTGGTGCCTTCGTACCTGGCCCTCGCGTTCAACCCCGACGCCTTCGCGCGCACGTTTGCCCTTGTCGGAGGGGCGCTCGTCTTGGCCGTGGTGGGAGTCATGCGCCACTGGTTCGCGCCGTTACTTGCGACGGCGATCACCACCGTGGTTGTTGCCTTGTCGCAGGTCTTTGCCAGCGAGTCACTCCTACCCCTGTGGCTGAGCGTTTCGGTCATCGGGGCGGTGCTCTTCGCCCTCGCGCTCCTCGCCGAACGCATCAAGTCGATGCGCTAGGACTCATCGGTCGACGCTCATCGTGGGGTAGCCCCACGACGCACCGCGCGGTGCGTGCTACACGTGGTCCGCGAAGCCCAATTGCCTGCCCGCCTCGTAAATTGCGATCGACGCGGCGTTTGACAAGTTGAGCGACCGCCGTCCAGGAAGCATCGGAATGCGCAACCATTGCGTGATTCGTGGATGGTCGAGCACCTCATCGGGTAGGCCGGTGGGCTCCGGTCCGAAGAGCAACACGTCGCTCGCGTTGTAGGCGACATCGGTGAACCAGGTATCGGCCCTGCCCGTGAAGGCAAACACGCGCGCGCCGGGCAGCGCGGCGCACATCTCGTCGAATGACGGGTGGACCGTGACGGTGGCAAGGTCGTGATAGTCGAGGCCCGCGCGTCGCAGTCGCGATTCCTCGAGCGAAAATCCGAGCGGCTCGATGAGCCTTAGAGGCGCCCCGGTGACGGCCGACAGCCGAATTGCGGCGCCCGTGTTCTCGGGAATGCGCGGCTCGAAGAACGCGATCGAGGGCATTGGCACGGGAGCGTTCACGTAGGCAAGTATTTCACGGACGGGCGCATACCAGATGCGGGTCGCAACCCGGTCCATCGCCGCGGCGCGTCGAAATGTGACATTGGACACATACGGCGTTTTACCCCATAAATGGGGCTACCCAATCTGGGGGTCTGTTTTTTACTGTAGTGGGTAGGCCTGGAGGGTTCGACGACTCGGGAGTTGAAAGCGTGCGGGCATCAATCGCTGTCGGCGGAGTCGCGCTCATCGCGGCACTCGCCTTCACTGGGGTCTGGACGGCCACATCCGCCCAGGCGGCTCCGAGCGACGCTACCGTAAATGGGCCGCAGGCGCTCGTCGACGCGCAAGGGCCGCAACCATTGACCGTGGTTCTCATGGGCGACTCGTACACGGCGGGCAACGGGGCCAGGGCCGCGGGTGACCCCTCCTACTACGGTCCCGATCGTTGCATGCGGAGCACCAACACGTGGGGGGAGCAATACGCGAGGATCCTCGGGTCGCAGGGCTACGCCGTGACGCTGATGAACAGGGCGTGCTCTGCCTCTACGTCCGACGCCGTCCTCAACCCCAGGAACATGAAGGACTCTCGCGTCATTGCGTACCCCCAACCTGAGGACGAATCCGCGCCGCGCGCGGATCAGTTCTACACATCCTGGGCGGCGTCCAACCCTCGATGCTCGCCTACGCCGGCTACGGAGGAGTATTTCGTCACGCACGTGGTGAAGACCCCCATCGGGGACGGGACTGACCACGTGTCCGTCGTGTGTGACCGCTGGCTGGCGCCTCAGGTTGACGCGCTCAACCCAGACGTGGACCTGGTGCTTCTCACGCTTGGCGGGAATGACGCACACTTTCCGGACATCGTCAGGGCGTGCCTCATCATGGCCGACGCGAAGGGGTGCGACGCCGCGTTGCAGACGGCGCTCGACTACGTCAACAACAAGTATTCGGATGACCTCATTAAGGTCCTGACGACGATCGAGCAACGCACCGATGGACACGCCAAGATCGCGTTTCTCGCGTATCCGGGCCTCGAGGTCAACAGCGACCTGAGCATTACGTCCGTGCAATCGTCGGGCGTGACGACGTACCCCGTCTCCGCGAAACTGTCCGCACTTGAGGCCGCGGGAATCGCGGCTCAGCGATCGGCAATCGACGCGGTGAACGGAGTTTTAGGAGACGGTACGGTCACGTTCGTCGACTCGGTTCCGGCGCTCTTCAAGGGCCACGAGCCTGATGCTAGGGGCGGAATCGCCAACCCGAACAGGTGGATGTACGAGGTCTTCGAGACCACCACTCGCGACGAGTGGTACCACCTCAAGCCGGAGGGGCAGAGCCAAATCGCTCACCTGGTAGCGAGCTACGGCACCTTTGGCGCCGTCGACGACAACGGAGTGGCACGTGACGTGGCGCTCATCGTTGGCGACGACGCGGTTGCTCGCGCGGCCGCTGAATCCGCACTCTCCGACGCGGCGGTCTGGAACGGGGCACAGGTCTCGGTCATTGAACAGCGGCGTGCTGACGACGGAGTGCACCTCTTGAGGCGCGTCGTGGCGGCAGGCACCCACCCTGAGAAGGCGCTTGACGCGCTCCGGGCATCCGCAAGGACTGACTGGGTGCCCGCGGAGGATGTGAGACTCCCAGCCCGTTGGAACGCGACCGCCCAGGCCGTCTACGTCGGTGACGCATCAGTCGGGCCAGGAGACCTAGCCCAGGTCTGGACTGGTGCAGCGGAGGGCCGGGTCGTGACGGTCGACACCCATGTCGTGACCCTGCCCACCTCCGCGGACACGTTCGCGCAAGTCGATGCCGCGACTGCCGACGTTCGCGGCCAACTAGTCGAGGCGCTTGCACTCGCGGACCGGGCTCCACACGCGTGGGCTGGAGGGCCGTATGTTGCGGCTGGCCGCGACGTGCAACTCACGGCGAGCGGTTCCGTGGGCGCGGGAGACCTGACGTACTCCTGGGATCTCAACGGCGACGGAGTCTTCGAGACCGCGTCGGATGGCCCGACGTTGACGGTGCAGGCCGGTCAAGTCAAGACGGGCTGGGTACGCGTGCGCGTCTCGGTTCCCGGTGGCGAATCGTCGATCGCTCGCGCCTGGGTATCGGCGGGCTCGGAGGCCACCGTCGAGCAGGTCACTTGCATCGGTCAGGACGGCGTGGGCGCGGCAGGGGGAGCCTCCGCGCGTAGCGGTTGCGGGACCTCTGACGGGTTCACCACGGGATGGGACGTCGTGCAAGAGTCACCTTCACCGATTCCCGCGCACGAGCAAGGTGACTCTGCCGGGGCGGCCTCGCACGACCGCACGCTCGCGGCGCTCACCCTGGTGCCGCTCTTCGCCGACGAGCGCGTCACGATGCTGCGAGGGGCACGGTCTAGCGCGCCCACCAAGGCTCGTGATTGTGCACGACGGCGCCCTCGTCAACTCGTGGCGCGAGAGCGAGGCCTCGCCGCACTCTTGAGCGAATGCACCGTCGACTAATACGTCGACTAGAACGTCCCGACGCTTCTACCAGATACGCACGCGGTCGTCGGGGGCGAGCCACAACTCGTCCTCCGCGGTGACGCCGAAGGCCTCGTACCACGCGTCCATGTTCCGCACCACGCCGTTGATCCTGAACTCTTCGGGGGAGTGAGGATCCGTGTTGATTTGGGTAATGAGCGCCTCGTTGCGCCGCTTGGTGCGCTCCGTGAGGGCGTAGGCGATGAAGTATCGCTGCACCGCGGTGAGGCCGTCGATCGCGGGGAGTTCGTCGAGAGGCTTGCCGACGGCGATGCGCAGCGCCTTGAGACCGATCTCCACTCCCGCGAGGTCGCCGATGTTCTCGCCAACGGTGAGGGCGCCGTTGACCGTGTGCTCGTTGGTCAACTGGGCAGGGGAGTAGCCGTCGTACTGTGCGATCAGCACGGAGGCACGTTCCATGAACGCGGCCCTATCGGCCGCCGTCCACCAATCGGAGAGCCTGCCCGTGCCGTCGTACTTCGAGCCCTGGTCGTCGAATCCGTGGCCAATCTCGTGGCCAATGACGGCGCCGATGCCGCCAAAGTTGACGGCGTCGTCCGCCTCGGGGTCAAAGAAGGGCGCCTGGAGAATCGCGGCAGGGAACACGATCTCGTTACCCGTTTGCAGGTAGTACGCGTTGACGGTCTGTGGCGTCATGAGCCACTCGAGCCTGTCGACGGGCTTGCCGATCTTCGACCATTCCCACGCTTGGTCGAATCGCGCCGATGCGCGCACGTTGCCGAGTAGGTCGCCCGCGTCGGCGGTGAGGCCTGTGAAGTCCCTCCACACGTCGGGGTATCCCACCTTGGGCGTGAACTGAGCCAATTTGGTCAGCGCCCGTTCCCGCGTGGCGGGAGTCATCCACTCGAGGCTCTCGATCGACGTCTTGTACGCGGCGATGAGGTGGGCGACGAGGTCGTCCATCTTTGCCTTGTGCTCGGCGGGAAAGTGCCTCGCGACGTATTCCTTGCCAACCAGCTCGCCCACGCAACTCTCGACGACGTGCACGGCGCGCTTCCATCGGTCGCGCTGCTCGGGGGCGCCCGAGAGCACGGTCCCGTAGAAGTCGAAGTTGGCGCGCGATATCTCTTGAGTGAGGTAGGCGGCACGGCTCACGACGACTCGCCACCGTAGCCACTGCTTCCAGTGGTCGAGATCGGTGGCGGTCCACAAGGCGGCGAAACCGGTGAGGTATGGCGGCTCGTCCGCGACCAAGGAGTCTCGAGCAGCGTCCGGCATGGCGATCTGCGCGGCCCACAGGGCCCAAGGGAAGCCGGGCGCGCCCTCGGCGAGCGAAGCGAGCGTTGTTGGGTTGTACGTGAGGTCCGCCTCTCGCGTCTTCACGTTGTCCCAGTGCACGGCGGCCAGGGCCGTCTCGACCGCCATGACGGTGTCCGCATCGATGTTCGTTTCGGTGAGTGCGGCCATTCTCGCGATGTGATCGACGTACGCGGCCCTGGTGGCGGCGTGTGAATCCTCACGGTAGAACGCCTCGTCGGGAAGCCCGAGGCCCGACTGCTCGAGGTACACGACGTTCTCATCCGGGCTGTTCTTGTCCGCAAAGACGTAGAAGCCCACCGCGCCGCTCACGCCGCTGACTTGAAGGCGTCCGAGCGCCGCAGCGAGTTCGTCGTGGGTCGTGGCGGCGTCGATCTCATCGAGGTCCCCTCTCAGCGGTGCGACGCCGAGGGAATCCACCGTGTCGGTGTCCATGAAACTCGCGTACAGCGCGCCGATCGTCGAGTCAGCGGTTGCCTCCTCGATGATGGTCCGCACGTCCTTCTCGGCCTGATCGTGGAGCGCGTAGAACGCGCCATCCGCTGCGCGGTCGGCCGGAATCTCGTGGCTAGCCAGCCAGGTGCCGTTCACATACCGGAAGAAGTCGTCTTGGGCTCGGATGGACGTCGAGAGGGCTGTGGGGTCGATGCCGCGCTGGGGTTCCGTCATGACGTTCACCTTATGCGCTCGCAGGCCCGTGATCGCGGCACGTTCGCCCACGGCGTGCCTGCTGGCATGATGTAACTATGCGCCTTCACATTGCTACAGACCACGCGGGATTTGAGCTTAAGGAAGAGCTTCTCGCCCACTTGACGGCCGCCGGCCACGACGTCGTGGATCACGGCGCGTCCGAGTACGACGCCCAAGACGACTACCCAGGCTTCTGCATTTCCGCGGCCGAGTCCGTCGTGGTCGAGCCAGGGTCCCTGGGAATCGTCATCGGGGGATCGGGCAACGGCGAGCAGATTGCCGCCAACAGGGTCCGCGGGATTCGTGCGGCCCTGGGTTACAAGCCCGAGATCGCGATCCTCGCCAGGCAGCACAATGACGCGAATGTCTTGGGGCTCGGTGCACGCATGCACACCACGGAGGAGGCGTTCGCGATTGTGGACGCTTTCGTCGCCACGCCCTTCAGCGGCGACGCCCGTCACCAGCGCCGCATCGACCAGCTCTCTGCCTTCGAGGCCACGCGCGACGCGTAACAGCGCCGCGGACTCGAACTAGAAGACGCGCGAACTAGAAGACGAATGAACTCCTGGGCGCTTGCCGCGCCCTGAACGCGTCGCTGAGTGCGGCCACGGAGCCCGGACGCACCTCTTCGATGAGTCCAGCGGCCGCGATGGACTCGATGGTCGTGCCACCGAGGTATGCGGCGGACAAGTCCTGAATCGACATTCCGACGCTGACTGAGGAGCCCCTCTCGGCGCGCACCACCGTTGCGCGGCCATCCTTCACGTGCAGTCTCCAGCGGTGCGCGTTCTCGGCGACGAGGTGGTCGGAGACGTCGATCACCTCGTCGATGTCGGCGCCGTACGAGCGCGCGGTGAGCGCAGCGGGGACGTCCAGAATTCTGAGCCACACCTGGTCGCGCAGTTGCGGAGCGAGCGCGCGGATGTCCGCTGCCAAGTGAACGAGGGGATCGTCGAGCGGCACTCCGGCGACCTCGAAGGAGACCATGAGGTCGAGATCTGCCAGTACCGACCACAGGCGCCGCGCGGCGGCCGCGTTCACGGCTGCCCACGCCTCGGTCGCGCCCTGGCCCTGCGGTCGCTGATTGGTCCAGGTGAGCTTGCGCTGGAAGATGGCGAAGGCTGCCGGGCCCAGATCGTCCTCGATGATCGCGATCCGCTTCTGTTCCTTGCCTTCGCGTAGCTGTTCTGGATCGAAGAACTGGTTGGCCAGCATCGCGTCGTCGACAACGGTCATGGCGCCGGGTCGTTCGTCGCGCGCCAGGACCGCGCGTACTGCGGTCGCGTGAGTCGCGAGGTCGGCATCCTCGATGCGGAGTCGAAGGCCCTCGGAAGGGCCGGTACCCCGGAGCGCCATTCCGCGTGGCAGACTCACCGTGTACGTAGGGCAAGACAGGCCATAGCCGAAGCGCTGGTAGATCATGGTTTCTGCCGCAGTGAGCGTGCTCACAATCTCGCCGCGCTTGCGTGAGCGCTCGAAGTGGTCGCCGATGATCGAGTTGAGAATTCCGCGACGACGGTGGGCGGGGTGAACGCCCACCCAGGTGAGGCCCGATGCGGCGACACTGCCCCCTGGCACGCGCATCGTGTAGCCATAGGAGGCATGCACGGCGACGAGCGTGGGGGTCGAGTCATCGCTGCCGTCGGTCTCGACGCCCCTGGCCCGCGACCAATCCGTGGCGGTGGCCACTGCCTCACGAACATCGGGCGGCCGGGTCATCGCGAACGCCCACTCGTCGATCGCGATCATTTCCGTGCGGCGTTCGAACGGCACGTCTGTTCGGCGATAGCCCGTGGGAAGACTCATGGAACGATCGTGGCACCCAAAAGCGCCGTGCGCACACCCAGGCAGGAGTGAAACGGCACTGTCAGGCGATGGTGTTCGCGACGATCTGGTCCCGAAGGCGCGCGTATTCCACCTTGATGCATCGATTTTCGATGACGTCCATGCCCGCGGCGCGTGCGGTCGCGGCTGCGATTTCACTCTCGATGCCCAGTTGCATCCACAGCACGGCGGCATCGGTTTTGACAGCGTCGACGGCGACGGGCGGCACGTCCTCGCTGCGGCGGAACACCACCACGATGTCTGGTGCGGCGGGAACATCTGCGAGCGAAGCGTAGAAGCCGTGCCCCTCGATGTCGGCGTCGCCCGCGTTGGGGTTCACGAGATACAACTCGAAGGGGGTGTGATTCATGAGCCACGTGCACACGGCGTGCGACGTGCGATCAGGATGAGGAGAGGCGCCCACCACGGCAACCGCGTGGGAACGCGCGAGGATCAGCGCGAGAACGTCATCCGTCGGCGCCTGGCTCACTCGTGGCATCGGACAGCTCTCCGCGGGTGCGTCTGGTGTCGTCATATTCTCCTCAACCATTTCCTCGTCCAAGCGTCTCTCACTGTCGACTACTGATCGGTCTTCGGTTGATAGAGGTGAATACTCTGCCGCGCAGACCTCGGCGTGCTGAAGCCATCAGCCAGCCCACCGCTAGATGTAGTACATCGCGGGTTCGCGTTGCTCTGTCTCGAAACCACCGAGTTCATCGAGGTCATCGAGGTGGACATGTGAGTATCCGTCGTCGACGCACGAGGCGGCGGTGTGGGCCTCGACGTAGTTCGGCTCGAGCCTGATCACAGCGGGGATTCCCACGGCCGTTGCGCCGTTTGGCACATCCTTGACCACCACCGCATTGGCGCCGATGCGGGCATCGGAACCGATGTAGATGGCGCCCAGGATTTTCGCCCCAGCGCCAACCACGACCCTGTCGCCGATCGTGGGGTGACGCTTTCCATGGCTCATGGTGGTGCCGCCGAGCGTGACACCGTGGAAGAGCAGCACGTCATTGCCGACGATCGCCGTCTCGCCAATGACGACACCCATGCCGTGGTCGATAAACAAGCGGCGGCCCAACTGCGCACCGGGGTGAATCTCAATTCCAGTGCGGCGGCGGGCGCGCTGGGAGACCAGGCGGGCGAGCCTCTTGTGGCCCGAAAGCCACAGGCGATGTGCCACCCGGTAGTACCACAACGCATGAACGCCCTGGTAGCTCAACGCCACGACGAGCGGGCCTGGGCAGGCCGGATCGCGACGGTGGGCCGTCTGTACGTCCTCGCGGGCCTGGGCCCACGCGGAAATGCGTTCAGTCATGGCTGTTCTCATTCATTGCAGTCCTCCGGGTGGCTCAACGTCTGGTGGGGCCTGATTAATCCATCAAGTCCGCGTAGAGGATCGTGCTGAGGTACCGCTCGCCGAACGAGGGGATGATCACCACGATGGTCTTGCCCGCGTTTTCGGGACGCTTGGCGACCTCGATCGCCGCGTGCAGCGCCGCGCCGGAGGAGATGCCCACGAGCAGGCCCTCCTTGCGAGCAGCCGCCCTCGCGGTCGCGACCGCGGTTTCGGAGTCGACGTCGAAGACCTCGTCGTAGATCTCGGTGTTGAGAATCTCGGGGATGAAGTTGGCGCCGAGGCCCTGGATCTTGTGGGGGCCGGGAGCGCCGCCGTTGAGGATGGGACTTTCCGCGGGCTCCACGGCGATGATCTGCACGCTGGGCTTCTTGGCCTTAAGGACCTCGCCGATTCCGGTGATCGTTCCGCCCGTACCGATTCCGGCGACGACGATGTCGACCTCGCCGTCCGTGTCGTCCCAGATCTCGATCGCGGTGGTCTTGCGGTGAATCTCGGGGTTGGCCAGGTTGGCAAACTGGCGGGCCAGGACGGCGCCGGGGCGCTCGGCCGCGATCGCATCGGCCGCGTCGACGGCGCCCTTCATTCCCGTCGGGCCGGGCGTCAGGACGAGCTCGGCACCGAAGGCCCGTAGCAAGGCGCGGCGCTCCTTGGACATCGTCTCGGGCATCGTGAGCACGACGTTGTAGCCGCGAGCGGCGCCGACCATCGCGAGCGCGATGCCGGTGTTGCCCGAGGTGGCCTCGACGATCGTGCCGCCCGGCTTGAGCTCGCCAGACGCCTCGGCGGCGTCCACAATTGCCACGCCGATGCGGTCCTTGACCGAGTTGGAGGGGTTGTAGAACTCGAGCTTGCCGAGGACCGTCGCGACGGCGCCCTCGGTCATGGAGTTGATGCGGACGAGCGGGGTGTTGCCGATGAGCTTGGTTACGTCATCGAAAATGCGGGCCATGAGTGTTCCTTTGCGTGGGGTATGGGGACCGGGTCAATGGATCGAGGTCTAAGAGGGCGAACGTGGGCGTACCTGGAATCGATACTGGGGCGAGCGCTGGCGGATTGCTCCCGGAGGGGCGCGGGCGTGCGGCAGCGCTCTAGAGACAGCAGACGCAACAACACATGGAACCCGCGGGCAGGATGGCAGGAGCGGTCGCGACTGCGACGGTGCTCAGACTGCTCATCGGGTTGCCTCCTCGGGTCCACGGCAAGGTTAGCGCCGTCGCACGGTCCGGGCAAGCACGCCGCGCTTTGGTGTGCGGCAAGAGCCGGCTCTGGCGCCCGTCGGAGGCGGGTGCCAGACTGAGCGAGCGGCCGAGGCATCGGCCGCCTCGTCCCCCGCACGCAATGTCGCGTGCGCATTGTGGAGGTTTCCATGGGCTGGATCGACTTTGGTGCGGTGACGTGGTGGGCCGTCGCCGTGGCGTTCGTGGTGTCGTTCGTGTTCGGCTGGTTTTGGTACTCGCCGCAGGGCTTCTTCCCACTGTGGAGGCGCCTAGACAAGATCTCGAGCGACGACATGGAAAACGCGAACATGGGTATCGCATTTGGAGGGACGGCCGTCGGCAACCTGCTTGGCGTCGTGCTGGTCGCGCTCCTGATGCCCGCACTGGGCGTCGAGGGATGGCTCGCCGGTCTCGCCTTCGGCGCGCTCGTGGGGCTGGTATTCAGGGGAGGGGCGCACGCGATTCACAACGGATTCGCGGGGCGGCACCCTGGCGTGACGCTGATCGACCTGGCCCACGACACCATTGGACTCGCGCTCGCGGCCGCGGTTTTGGGCGCCATCGGCTGATCGCGCGGAGCGTGTACTTGATGCGGTTTGGGCGCCCGGCAGCGCACTTGCCACATGCAACCCACGCTCGTGCCACACTGCCGTCATGAGCGTCAGCGATGGAGAGGCGGATGGGGTCGCATCGGGCATCCCGAGCGGCCCCGGGTCCGCACGATGGAACCAACTGGAGGATCGGGTGCTGCCGGCGTGGCTCAGGCCGACGGCCCACGAGAGCCGCATCCCCGTTGCGTCGGCGATTCTGGTCGCCGCCGCGCTGCAACTGGTGCTCGCGCAACAGTTCACGGTCATCCATCCAAGGTGGCTGTTGCCTGCGCTCGAGATCGCACTGTTGGCGACGCTGCTCGTTCTCAGCCCGGTCAGGACCGTCCGTTATACGGCGCAGGGTCGGTACGTGAGCCTGTTACTCGTCGCGATCATCTCCCTCGACAACGGCTTAAGCGCCGTCATGCTCGACAAGGGCCTGATCAATGGCACGGTGGGCAACCAAGCGGCACCGCTGCTCGCGTCGGCCGGCGCGATCTACCTGACCAACATCATCGCTTTTGCGATCTGGTACTGGGAGCTTGACCGCGGCGGCCCGCTCGCTCGCGCCGCCGCCACCCGCACCTATCCCGACTTTCTGTTCCCGCAGATGACGCAACATCACCTTGCGCCCAAGCACTGGGAACCGCGCTTCTGGGACTATGCGTATCTGAGTTTCACGAATGCCACCGCGTTCTCGCCGACCGATACGATGCCCTTGCCGCGGTGGTCAAAGGGGCTCATGACACTTCAGAGCGCGATTGCCCTGTCCACCACCGCGCTTGTCATTGCCCGCGCGGTGAACATCCTGAAGTAGCGGCCTGATTCCTACCCTGTCCGGGTGGACACCGAGCTGATCGACGCCTACATCGCGGCCTTTGTCGCGCGGTGCGAGGTCATGTGGCGTCCGGGGTGCCTGATGGTGAACGAGCCGGGCCTGTATGGATTGCAGTCCACGGCTGAGGACCCGCCCACCCGGCTCTTGGTGACGGATGACCGCGCCTGCGCCGCGCTCGCCGCCCTGCTGCAGGACGTTAGGGGAGGCACCGTCAGCGTCTTCGCTGAGGCCACCCGGTGCACGGGCATCGTCGCAAGCAGCGGGGGATGGAAGCCAAAACCGGTGACGGCGATGATGAGCCGCGAGCTGCGGACCTTGCCGGAAGCGCCGTTGCCTGCCGGATTGGCGCTGCGTCCGGTACGGAGGCGTGACGAGGACCCGGAGAATGGCGTGCCGCTGGACGACGCGGTCGCTGTCGCGACGGCAGCAAATCCATTGGGAGAAGACACGGCCAACCCGCTAGCCGACTATCTCAAGTCGTTGCCGCCCACGACGCGGCTCTTTGCCGCCGTCGATGATGATGGCGTGGTCCGAGCGACCTCAGGCTCCGGTAGGTTCGGCGAGCAGGCAAGCGTGATCTTCGTCAGCACCGACCCGTCATGGCGTCGCCGTGGCATCGGCCAGGCCATGACCGCGGCGGCGTTGAGCTTTGGCCGGAGCGCGGGTGCGAGGCAGGCATGTCTCGGCGCGAGCGACGAGGCCATCGGGATCTACCAGCGGCTCGGGTTCGAGATCGTCGCCCAGACGACGCAGTTCTATCGCGCTGGTCCCGGCTAGGAGAAATGTGGAGCGGGTGACGGGGATCGAACCCGCACCATCAGTTTGGAAGACTGAGGCTCTACCATTGAGCTACACCCGCACGAGCGGCATGAGTCGCATCGGCGGGTACTAGAGTAGCCGAGCCGGGTCGACGGTGGGTAACGCGTGGAAAGACGTGTGCAATCGGGGTGTAGCGCAGCTTGGTAGCGCATCTGCTTTGGGAGCAGAGGGTCGCAGGTTCAAATCCTGTCACCCCGACGAATGTGATGTGTCGGGACATCGTTCTCAGGTGTCTCGGGTCATCGTTCACAGAGGCCCCTCCTTCGGGAGGGGCTTTTGTGGTTTTTTGGGTTGGTAGTCGCGGTTGGGGTCCAGTTGGTGTTCGGCGATGATTTCTCCTGTGTCGGGTCGGATGACGAGGGTGTCGGCGCCGGCGACCAGCAGTAGGACGTGGTGCCCGTTGTGGGTGCGTCCTATGCCGAGGTGGCGTAGTTTGCCTGCCCAGCGCAGGGTGATGGCGCCTGCGGTGTCGACGGTGTCGTGGCGGACGCGCCAGTGGCGTTGTAGTAGTTCGAGGGTGGGTCCTGTTTTGGGTAGTGCCGCGTAGGCCTGGGCAGGGGTTCGCCTGCCTAGGGAGCGGTGGGCGCGTTCGTGGTTGTAGACGTGCTCGAAGGCGGCCAGTTGGGTGGTCAGCTCGATCAGGGTCGTAGCCGGCGGGCGGGCCCCCAGCCACCGTTTCAGGGTTTGGTGGAAGCGTTCGATTTTGCCTTGGGTTTGAGGGTGGCCGGGGTGTCCGTTCTTCTGGACGATGCCGTGCTGGGCGATGACGTGTTCAAAGTGGTTGGGTCCTCCTTTGCCGCGGGCGAAGCGGGTGGTGAAGATCATGCCGTTATCGGTCAGTGTTGAGGCTGGTAATCCATGAAGTTTCGCGGTGGCCAGGAACGTTGAGGTCACGACCTTCACTGTCACGGTGGTGTGAGCAGAGATGTGCAACACGAGTCGGGAGTGGTCGTCGAGCCAGGTGATGATTTCCACGGGGACCCCGCCGGCGAGTGACCAGTGGGTCATGTCGGATTGCCAGCAGCCGTTGGGTGCGGGGGATTCGAAACGGATCCAGGATGAGCGGGGCCGTTTGTGGGGTTGGGGTGTGACGGCGCCGTCGGCTTTGAGGATCCGCCAGATTGTTGATACTGACGGTGGGTTCGGATACTCACGCGTCAGACGGTCATGGATGGACTCTGCACCGGCGTCCAGGCCGTCTCGTTGCAAGGCGGTGCGCAACTCCAACACTCTTGTCCGCAGCGTGGGTGGTGTGGCGTGGGGTGAGGACCTAGGGGCCCTGGATTGGGGGTCCAGGGCGCCCAGGCCGCCCGTGCGGTAGCGGGCCAGGAGGGTGTGGATCCAACGCCTGGAAACCTTGAATCTGGTTGCGGCCTCGGTGACGGACATTGCGCCCTCGATGACTGCTAGAACGATGACGTGGTTTCGCTCGACGTTTCCCATGTCCCATCGTCAAGGGGTGTGAACGATGTCGCGACACATGTGTGAACTAAGTCGTGACATCAGACACTGTCACCCCGACGAAGTGAACGAGTGGCGGAGCCGGGCTGAGGCCCGGCTCCAGCCGCGAGTGAACGAGGAGGGGTTGAGCGGAGCGCCGCAGGCGCGGAGCGATCACCCCGACTGGAGCGAGGACATCGCCGCGGGGAGCGCGAGCGGGTGTCCGAGCGGAACGAGAGGGTAGATGTCGCGAAGCGACGAATACCCCGACGCCGCCGGTGAGGTTCCGGACGCTGCCCCCACCTTGGCCCACGCGGCCGCATCAACGCGTGGCGTGGCGGGGCAGTTGCTTTTGCGGAATTGTTAACACGTTAACGAATGTCGCGCCGAACACGGTGCTGAGTTGGCCTGGTCCGCGAGGGGCTACCCCCATACGAGCGCCCGCACGATCACCGCGGCGCCAAGCAAGATCACGATCGCCGACGCGACAATCCCAAGCACCCGGCCGGTGCGCGCCGAGATCGTCCGGTGCATCACGGCGCCCACGGCGGCCAACCCCAACTGCCAGGAAATCGACGCGGCCCCGGTTCCCGCCACGAAGGCGGCCTTCGCCTCGAACCCAGAAGACGTGCCAGCGAGCACGCCCGCGAGCGCGATGAAGTACAACACCGTCAGTGGGTTCATCGCGGTAAGTGCCACGAAGCGCCCAAAGACCGCGAGTGGCCGCCCCGGCTTTGGCGGAGCCGCCAACGCATCGGGCGCCGTGAGTGACGTCACGAGTTGCCGCAGCCCGATGCCGATCACGACTGCCCCGGACACCACCATCGGCACCGCACCCCACGACTCGATGAGAGGCGAGGCCTTGCTGCCGACCGTCACGGCGGCCGCGCAATACGCGAGGTCTACACAGCCGACCGCGAGGGCGGCCGCGGCGGCCGATCGAAAGCCGTGCAGCATTCCCAGCCTAAGAAGCAGGAGGCCGATCGCCCCCAGGGGCATCGCGATGGCGAGCCCAGCAGTGGCGCCGGCAAGTGCAGGGGCGATCAGACCGGTCTCCATGGAACGAGCATGAAGGATCGCGCGAGGGATCTGAGCGTAAGTCGCGGTGCCGCTGTAGATTACGAAGCATGGATCGAATTGACGGAGAAATTCTCGGGATTCTTGCGCAGAACGCCCGCGTTTCTTTCAGTGCCCTCGGCAGCGCTGTGGGGCTGAGCGCGAACGCTGTCGCGGCCCGCGTGCGCAGGCTCGAGAACGACGGCGTGATTGTGGGCTATACGACGGTCGTGGCGGCGGATGCTCCTCGTCCAGTGGCGTCCCTCGAGGTCTTCATCGATGTGCGTCTCGACGGCTCTACCGACTTTGACACGTTCGCCGACAAACTCACGGCGTTCCCCGAGGTGGCAGACTCGGTCCACATGACGGGACCCTACGACGCGCTGATTCATGCCTACGTGCCAGACACCGGCGCTCTTGATGTGTTCCTTGGCCGTCTCAAGAGGGAGTGCGGCGCGGGACAGACTCAAACCAGGGTTGCGCTGCGCTCCGGTTCAAGGACGTCCCGCCGATGACCGACGAGTTCATGCCCGGCAAACCCGCGGGCGTTGCGGGCCTCAGCGCCTCCGAACGCGCCTTGCGCAAGGCCGTCATGTGGGTCGCGATTCTCAACCTCGCGTACGGCGTAGTCGAATTCACGATGTCGCGGCTCATCGGCTCGGTGTCACTTGTGGCGGACTCGATCGACTTTGTCGAGGATGGCCTGCTCAACATCCTGATCTTCTTCGCCGTCGCCTGGACGCTGCATCGCAGGGCCCGCATCGGCCATGCGCTCGCGCTCATCATCCTGGTGCCGGCCGCGGCCACGCTCGTCACCGCGGTCCTCAAGGTGCTCGACCCCAGCCGCCCGGCGGTCATCCCGCTCACTTTGACCGCGACCGGCGCCCTGTTGGTCAACCTTGCGTGCGCCGCGATTCTCGTGAGCCACCGCAAGAGGGGCGGTTCGCTCGCGAGTGCCGCTTGGCTTTCTGCCCGTAACGATGCGTTCGCCAACCTTGCGATCTTGGCTGCCGCGGCCGTCGCGATGGGGTGGGACTCCGGATGGCCGGACATCATCGTGGGTGTCGCAATCGCGTATCTCAACGCCGATGCGGGGCTCAAGGTATGGCGCGCGGCTTCCCGTGAGCGTCTCGAATCGAAGGCCGCTCAAGCCTGAGCACCGGCCAGGGACGGGCGGCCTCCAGGGCCGCCAAAACGGGCACGAAGTACCCTGGAAGCATGTCCACCCAAATTGCAGAGCCCCATCCCGTCGTCGAAGTAGCGAGCGTGCCGGAGCTTTCGGTCGTCCACGCGGAGATACTGAGCCCGTCATTTCCGGCGCACGAGCTCATGACTCTCGAGCGCTTGCAGGACGAGGTTGAACACGGCGATACTTCCGTGAGAGTGGTCCGCGACGACGAAGGCAATCTCGCGGGAGCCGCGATTGCCACCTGGTATCTCGAGGCCAGGGTGCTCCTGATCGATTACTTGGCGCTACGGCCAGGCCAGCGGGGAGCGGGGCTCGGTGGAGCGTTGCTCAGCTCGAGTATCGAGGCGTGGGCCGAGGAGCACGACCCCTGCATCGTGATCGCCGAGGTCGAGCACCCCGATCACCACGACGCTCACCCCCAGCACGGCGACCCCGAGGCCAGGTTGCGGTTCTATGCGAGGCAGGGCGCGCGCCTCCTTCCGCTGCCGTACTTCACGCCCGGAGTCGGGGACGGGAAGCCGCGCACCGGCGGCATGATGCTCGCGGTCCTGCACGCGCACCCCTCGTTACTGGGGGATGACGCGAACGAGATCGACTCCGAACCGATCGCCACGGTGCTTCACCTGCAGGCGGGCGAAGAGGACACGCACGATGCCGCGCGCACTGAACTCATCGCCGCCGCGGCAGCAAACCCGACGCTTCCCCTCTTGCGCGCGGACCGTCCGGGAGACGTCCCCATCGGCATCCCCGACTGAACGGGCAGGGAACGGACGAGCCCACGATTGGGGTCGAACGGCCGCAACCGCTAGAATCGCGAAGTTGCCCGGCGCGAATCCGCGTGTGGGCAGACCTCAGCCACGAAAGCCAGGAGAAGCAGTGACCAGCGCCCTCGAAAAGATCGACGCCACGACCGTGAAGATTACGGTCTCTCTCACGGAACAGGAGATCAAGCCCGCGCTCGACCACGCTTACGAGCACATTGGCAGCACCGTCACGATCCCCGGCTTCCGCAAGGGCAAGGTCCCCGCGCGCATCCTTGAACAGCGCGTCGGCAAGGGCGCGGTCATCGAGCACGCGATCAACGACGGCGTTCCCGGTTGGTATGGCGAGGCCGTCGAGGAACTCGAGCTGCGCCCCTACGGCCAGCCCGAGATCGAGGTCACCAAGATCCCCGGTAGCGAAGAGGGCGACGAGGGCATCGAGTTTGTTGCCGTCGTCGAGGTGCGTCCCGAGATCACTCTTCCCGCCGCCGCCGACCTCGTCGTCGAGGTCGCTCCCGTCGAGGTTTCCAATGACGACGTTGAGGAGCGCCTCACCGCGCTCCGCCAGCGCTTCGGGACCCTCGTTGCCGTAGAGCGCGCCGCCGAAGAGGGCGACTTTGTGACGATCGACCTGACCGCGACGATCGAGGGCGAACAGATCGACGCCGTCCAGGGATCCTCGTACCAGGTGGGCACCGGAAACATGATCGACGGTCTTGACGACGCCGTGACGGGCCTCACCGCAGGCGGCTCGGCAACCTTCGTGGGCCCGCTCGCAGCGGGTGACTTCGCTGGAGTTCCCGCAGACATCGCGGTGACCGTCAGTGCCGTCAAGACTCGCGAGCTTCCCGATGCCGACGACGACTTCGCGCAGCTCGCCTCCGAATTCGACACCCTCGATGAGTTGAAGGCCGATCTGCGCACCCAAGCGGGTCGCATCAAGACCAACAACCAGGCCATGGAGGCCCGCGAGAAGTTGGTCGAGGCGCTCGTCGCCGCGACCGGCGAGTTCGCGTTGCCCGCCAAGATCATCGAGTCCGAGGTGCACAACCACCTCGAGAACGAGAACCGCCTCGAAGATGACGTGCACCGTGCCGAGGTGACCGAGCGGGCGCAAACCGCGCTTCGGACCCAGATTCTGCTTGACCAGCTCGCAGAAGACCTCGACGTGCAGGTCGCGGAGAACGAACTCGTCGACTACCTCGTCAATGCGTCGCGCCAGTACGGCACCGACCCGGGCGCGTTCATTCAGCAGATTCAAGAGGCGGGACAAATCCCGGGCGTCATCGCCGATGTTGCTCGCTCGAAGGCCACGGCCTTCGCATTGCGCCGCGCGACGGTGAAGGACACGTCCGGAAACCCCGTCGACTTATCCGCCATCATCGGCACTCTCGAGGACGAGACCGCTTCAGAAGAGACCGTCGAGGCCATCAACGCCGAGTAGCCGCCGCGCCTACGCGTGAGAAAGACCCCGTCGCGAGGCGGGGTCTTTCTCATTGGGGGACTCAACGCGTGACGAGGGCTTGTGGCGTGAGATAGACCGCAAGGCGCCACCCGCGCGGGCCGGCGTTCGCCGACGGCGAGAAGACCCCGGCCGCGTTCACCCCGTAGCGAAATGGGGCCCGTGGCGGCAGGATTCGCCCCTCCCAGGGCGTTAGTGTCGAGGCAATGTCCACAAGGAGGAACGACGTGAACGAGATCACCGCGCGCGCCGAAGGCGGCGGTATGGGTCTGAACGACTCCATCTTCAACCGCTTGCTGCGCGAACGCATCATTTGGCTTGGCGACGAGGTTCGTGACGAAAACTCGAACGTCATCTGTGCCCAGATGATGTTGCTTGCCGCTGAGGACCCGGACAAGGATATTTATCTTTACATCAACAGCCCAGGCGGCTCGATCACTGCGGGCATGGCGATCTACGACACGATGCAGTACATCAAGCCCGACGTCGCGACGTTCGCGATGGGCATGGCCGCGTCGATGGGGCAGTTCTTGCTCTCGTCGGGCGCTCCCGGCAAACGCTTTGCCACGCCGCACGCCCGCGTCATGATGCACCAGCCGTCGGGTGGCATCGCCGGCACCGCTACCGACATTCGGATCAACGCCGAGCTCATCATGCACATGAAGAAGGTGCTCGCAGAGCTCACGGCCTCCCAGACGGGCAAGACCATCGAGCAGATCACCAAGGACGCCGACCGCGACCGCTGGTTCACGGCGGATGAGGCCCTCACCTACGGATTCGTCGACAAGGTCATTAAGCACGCCGAAGAGGCCGGCGACAAGTCTCAAGGAGGCAAGGCGTGAGCCAGGAATCTCGGGCACTGAGTGCCGCAGGCAGGACCGCAGGCAACATCGGCCGTATCTCGCCCATGGGTTTTGGTAGTGCAGGCTTTGGAGGCGCCGGGTTCGGAGGTGCCGCTGCCGAGGCTCCGGGTGCGCGATACATCCTTCCTCAGTTCGAGGAGCGCACGTCGTACGGAACCAAGATTCGTGACCCATACTCGAAGCTCTTCGAGGACAGGATCGTCTTTCTAGGCGTCCAGATCGACGACACATCGGCCGACGACATCATGGCGCAGCTGCTCGTGCTCGAGTCTCAGGACCCCGAGCGCGACATCACCATCTACATCAACTCGCCTGGTGGCTCGCAAACCGCGCTGACGGCGATTTACGACACGATGCAATACATCAAGCCACACATCCAGACCGTGTGCCTTGGCCAGGCGGCCTCGGCGGCGGCGGTGCTGCTCGCTGCCGGTTCGCATGGAAAGCGACTCGCGTTGCCCAACGCCAGGGTCATGATTCACCAGCCCCGCATCTCCGAGGGTTCGCGCGCTCAGGCCTCGGATATCGAGATCTATGCAGAAGAAATCCTGCGCATGCGTGAGTGGCTCGAAAACACTCTTGCTCACCACACGGGTCAAACGGCCGAAAAGGTACGTGACGACATTGAGCGCGACACTTTCCTTAGCGCGGCCCAGGCCGTCGAGTACGGGTTGGTCGACCAGGTGTTGGAGTCGCGAAAGGGAGCGGCGGAACAGCCGGCTACGAAGTAGCGGCGAGTCGCCGGGCGGCCCAGGTGGTGCGGGTCTAGCCTGATCGGAACGCCCCTGGGAAGGAGCACGCCATGACGAGGCCGACGGATAGCGGCGACCTGCTGAAGTGCACTTTCTGCGGCAAGACGCAGAAGCAGGTGCGCAAGCTCATCGCGGGCCCCGCCGTCTACATCTGCGACGAGTGCATCGGGCTATGCAACGAGATCCTCGATGAGGAATTCGCCGAGGCAGCAGAGGCCGAATTCACTGACCTTCCCAAGCCCCGCGAGATCTTCGACTTCCTCAGCGAATATGTGGTGGGTCAGGAGTCGGCGAAGAAGGCACTCGCCGTCGCGGTGTACAACCACTACAAGCGCGTGCGGGCCAGCGACGCCAAGGGTTCCGACGATGGCCTCGACATCGCCAAGTCGAACGTGCTCTTTATCGGGCCTACTGGTTGCGGAAAGACCTACTTGGCGCAGACGCTCGCGCGAATGCTTAACGTCCCATTTGCCATCGCGGATGCCACGGCGCTCACCGAGGCTGGCTATGTGGGCGAAGATGTCGAGAACATCCTGCTCAAGCTCCTGCAGGCGGCGGACTACGACGTCGAGAAGGCTCAGCGCGGCATCGTCTACATCGACGAGATCGACAAGGTAGCGCGCAAATCGGAGAACCCGTCGATCACTCGCGATGTGTCGGGAGAGGGTGTGCAGCAGGCGCTGCTCAAGATCATTGAGGGCACCACCGCGTCGGTCCCGCCGCAGGGCGGCCGCAAGCACCCCCACCAGGAATTCATCCAGATCGACACCACCAATGTGCTGTTCATCCTCGGAGGCGCGTTCGCGGGTCTCGAGGAGTACATCTCGCAGCGCGTCGGCCGCAAGGGCATCGGCTTCGGCTCGCAGCTCAAGGAGGCCGACAACTCGGACCTCTTCGCGCACGTGACTCCCGCGGATCTGCACAAGTTCGGGCTTATCCCCGAGTTCATCGGCCGCATGCCCGTGATCGCCGCGGTGTCTCCGCTTGACGTCGAGGCCATGGTGTCGATACTCACCGTGCCCAAGAACGCCTTGGTGAAGCAGTACCAGCGCATGTTCGAGATCGACGGCGTGGAGCTGGTCTTTGACGACGAGGCAGTGCGGGCCATCGCCGAGCAGGCCCTCTCTCGTGGCACCGGCGCACGTGGATTGAGGGCGATCCTCGAAGAGGTCCTGCAGGAGACGATGTTTGAGGTGCCAGGCAGGGACGATGTCGCGCGCGTTGTCGTGACGCGAGATGTCGTCCTCGACAGGGTGACACCAGCGTTCATCGCCAAGGTGCGCGATGTCGACGCTGATAAGTCCGCGGCCACGGGCGGACGGGCACGCCCCGCGCTCGCCTCCGACGCCGAGGACGAGGGCGCCGCCTAACCTCCCTCCCCGGGGAAGTGGCTCATTCTGTACCGGTTTTGAGGGCAATCCGCTCACTAGTGGCTTGATCTGTCCGTTTAGGTGTGCCTAGGGCCTCCTAGTGGTTTGATCTGTGCCTTCTAGCGGCATCGGCGGCCGCCTGGTGGCGCAATCCATACCAAACGAAGTCTCGGCGCCGACGCCAGTAGCGTCGCCCCCAAGCCGGAATCCCAGGCGGTTTCCCAAGCTCGGCGACAAGGGGCGCCAACGGGTCCGACGACCGTGCGCGAATCGGTTCATGACCTCTCTCCGATCCGTACCGACGCCGGGTACCTCCCTCGCGCAGTGGTTGCCCCGAACCTGGCGCTCGTATCACGGCGCTGAACTCGAGGCGCTCTTTTCCCATCGCCAACTCGTATCGGCGATCGAGAGCGGCGTGGCGAAGCGGGTCGCTCCCGGGATCTACGCGAGTACCACTCACGCCGAGTCGATGGCCACCAGAGTTGACGCGGCCATGCAGTGGGCAGGCTCGGAAGCGTGGATCGGAGGCGCCGCCTCCCTGTTCCTAGCGGGTGCGCTCCGTACTCCACCGAGCCGGGTCGAGGTGGTGGTGCCTGCAGCGCGCCGCATGAGTGGCCGACCGCGATGGGTTCGCGTGAGACGCCTGTCATATCGACCACTGACCGTGATGGTGGACGGATGCGATGCTGTCGAACCAGCAATCGCCTGGTGCCACGCGTTCTCCGAGATGGCTCCGGATGTACGGGCATCCGCCTTGTGCGAGCTCGTGGCGGCGGACCCGACGGCGCTCGAGCTAGCGACGCGAGCCGCGCACGATCTTCCGCGACTCAGGGAAAGGAAGCGGATGGCCGCCCTGGTCGCGCGTGTGGCAGCTGGCGCCGAAAGCTACCTAGAGGTTCATGCAATGGACGAGGTATTCGTCGGCCGTCGCTTCCGTGCTCTGTTGAAGCAACACGTGGTCAGCACCGGAGGTGGGAGATACCGGCTCGACATGTATGACGCTGCGAGCATGACCGCGATTGAGTTGGACGGAGCAACGTATCACGCAGGGGTGAAGGAGTGGCAGCGAGATCTGCGCCGCGATGCCGACCTGGCTGCTGTCGGCATTCTGACGCTGCGGTTCAGTTACAGGGACCTCACGGAGCGGCCGCAATGGTGCAGGACGACCGCGCGCGACGTGCTGAGGCTCCGGTCCGTTCCGGTGCGAAGTGAGCATGCTGGCACGGTTGAGGGACCGAGCACGGTACAGATTGCGCCACTGAACGCCATCAGTGCCCCATAGGCGGTACAGATTGCGCCACTTGGGGGGATTAGGCCTCCGCGAGGACCACGTTCTCCGTACGGACGACGTTGGGGTCCAGGATGGCCGTGCTTGAGCCGTCCTCGCTGCCCATGCCGTCGACGCTCGGATCGAGAGCGGTCACGGCGTCGATCACCTGGAGGGACACGACGCGGCCCGCGGCCATGATGTCTGGCTTGGCGGCATTGACATGGGCCACTTGGGCCTCCGGGATGAGCAGGTCGACCGAAAGAATCTCGGTCCGCTGCGACACCTTTGCGTCCGACTTGATCTTGCGGAGCGCGCTCACGGCGGCTCCGGCCGCGATCAGCACAGCGGGGTCCTCACCCGCCGAGGTCTCCCGCGTACGGTCCGACGTGGGCCATGCGGCTCGGTGAATCGATCCCTCGTTGAACCATGACCACACCTCCTCTGTGGCAAATGGAAGTACGGGAGCGAAGAGCCTCAGGAACGCGTCGAGCGCGATCGTGAGGGCCGCGCGCGCCGATGCCGCCTTGGGCGAGCATGGAGCAAACGGGTCGATGGGTTCACCGAGAGCGGCGCCGTCGTAGGCGCGCTCCTTGACCAGCTCCACGTAGTCGTCGCAGAAGGTCCAGAAGTATGACTCGGCGGCCTCGAGCGCGCGCGTGTGGTCGTAGGCCTCGAGCGCCGCGGTGGCGGTCTCGATCACCTTGGCAAGGCCCGCAAGCATTGCCTGGTCGAGCGGCTCGGTTACGGGAGCCGCGGTCACGTGGGAGGCCGCTCCGATGCCCGCCTCCAGCGAGGCATCGGCAGCGGTGGTGATCCCGCTCGCGCCGAGCACGAACTTGGAGACGTTGAGCACCTTCATGGCGAGGCGTCGGCCGGTCTTCATTTGGCCCTCATCAAATGCGGCGTCGGTGCCAAGCCTCGCAGAGGCCGCCCAGTAGCGCACCGCGTCGGAGCCGTGCTGCTCGAGCAGGCCCATCGGAGTGACCACATTGCCCTTTGACTTGGACATCTTCTTGCGGTCGGGGTCGAGGATCCACCCCGAGATCGCCGCATGCTTCCACGGCAGGACGTCGTGCTCAAGGTGCGAGCGCACCACGGTCGAGAACAGCCACGTGCGGATGATGTCCTGTCCCTGGGGGCGCAGGTCCATGGGGAACGTCTTGGCGAAGAGCTCCGGGTCGTTGCGCCAACCGCACACGATCTGCGGCGTGAGCGAAGACGTTGCCCACGTGTCCATGATGTCCTTCTCGCCCGTGAAGCCGCCCGGCTGGTCGCGCTGCGACTCGTCATAGCCAGGCGCGGCATCGGCCTGGGGGTCGACGGGCAGGGAGTCCTCGGAGGGTGCGATTGGGGCCTCCCACTGAGGCTCGCCGGTTTCGTCGAGCGGGTACCACACGGGGATCGGCACGCCAAAGAAGCGCTGGCGCGAGATGAGCCAGTCGCCGGTGAGGCCGTTGACCCAGTTCTCGTAGCGCTTGCCCATGTGGGCGGGCACAAAGTCGAGCGCGGCGCCGCGGGCGAGCAGGGCCTCGCGGAGATCGGCGTCCTTGCCTCCGTTGGCGATGTACCACTGGCGACTGGTCACGATTTCGAGAGGCCGGTCCCCCTTTTCGAAGAACTTCACGGGGTGCGTGATCGGACGAGGCTCGCCCTCCATCACGCCTGCCTCGATCAGCATCTCCACGCTGCGCTGCTGGGCGGCGAAAACCGTCTTGCCCGCGAGTTCCGCGTAGGCCGAGCGCGCCGCCTCGGTGTCGAGGCCAGGTGGGGCCTCGGTGAGCAGACGACCATCCCAGCCGATGATGGGGCGAATGGGGAGCTGCAACTCACGCCACCAGATCACGTCGGTGACGTCGCCAAACGTGCAGATCATCGCGATGCCAGAGCCCTTGTCGGGGCTCGCGAGGCGGTGAGCCAGGACGGGCACCTCGACGCCAAACAGGGGAGTGCGCACGTGCTTGCCGAAGAAGGGCTGGTAGCGCTCGTCGTCGGGGTGCGCCACGATCGCGACGCACGCCGCGAGGAGCTCAGGGCGCGTCGTCTCGATGTAGATCGACTCGTAGGAACCGGTGGCCTCCTCGAGGTCGGCCGCTGGCTCGAACGCGAGGCGGTGATACGCGCCGGGACGCTCGCGGTCCTCGAGTTCGGCCTGTGCGACGGCAGTACGGAACGTGACGTCCCACAGCGTCGGCGCCTCCGCCTGGTATGCCTCGCCGCGGGCGAGCGAGCGCAGAAATGCCTGCTGGGCGACCGCCTGGGACGAGGGGGAGATCGTCTGGTATGTCATGCGCCAGTCCACGGACACGCCCAGGTGGCTCCAGAGTGCTTCAAACTGCTTCTCATCCTCAGAGGAGAGGCGCTCGCACAGCTCGACGAAGTTGCGCCTGGAAATCGGAAGCTGGTCGGCCGCCTTGGACGATTTGCCGTCGCCCCCTTCAAAGGGAGGCTCGAAACCATCCACATACGTGAGGAGGGGGTCGCAGCGGACGCCGTAGTAGTTCTGGACGCGGCGTTCGGTGGGTAGGCCGTTGTCGTCCCAACCCATCGGGTAGAACACCTCGAGCCCACGCATGCGCTTGTAGCGGGCAATCACGTCGGTGTGCGTGTAGCTGAATACGTGGCCGACGTGGAGCGATCCGGACACGGTGGGCGGGGGAGTGTCGATCGAGTAGATCTGCTCCCGCGTCTTGCTGCGATCGAAGTGGTAAACGCCGCTGCTCTCCCACGAGGCGTTCCAGCGGTCTTCGAGACCGTCGACGGTGGCCTTGTCAGGAATGCGAGAACTCATGAGCTCATTCTTTCAGATGGCGACGATGCCGCCGCACGCGCGGTGCGACCGGACCTCGATCGAGGCCTCCTTGTCGAGCGACGTGGCCCTTTCCGCAGCCAAGGCAGGGGGCCCGTCGGTGACGTCGGACGCTCCTCACGGATGGGTGGGGAAAGGCGGCAACCATGCCCGCTCTGCACCGCTTTGTCACTCTTCGGTTTCATGAGCCAGGAAAAGGGGAGCGCGGACTTCATGAGGTCGTTGGAGGAGTCGGACGGGACGGTGGGCCGCGACCTCCCCGAACAAACGCGGGAAATGGTGCGGTTGCGATGCTCACCTGTATACGGTTGTTGCTCTAGTGCCCGACTGCATTCGGATGGTCTCGCGGTGCGGGGTTGGCTCCGTCCTTCCATCTGATCGAAAGGATCACATCATGAGCTACGGACTTACCCTCACCATCGACCAACCCTTCGAGCAGGCTCTCGCGGCCGTGCGGGCCGCATTGGCCGAGGAGGGATTCGGGATCCTGACCGAGATCGACATGGCGGCCACGATGAAGAAGAAGCTCGACGTCGACATGGCCCCACAGGTGATCTTCGGGGCGTGCAACCCCCCGCTGGCTCATCGCGCCCTGCAGGTGGAGGAGTCGATTGGAATGCTCTTGCCGTGCAACGTGGTCGTGCGCTCGGTCGGCGAGGGTCGCACCCGGATCGAGGCCCTCGACCCGCACGTCATGGTGACCCTCACGGGCAACGACGACCTCGAGGCAGTCGCCGACGATGCAGCCACTCGGCTCGGTGCGGCTCTTCGACGTCTGGAATCGCCACCAAAGGTGTGACCGCCCTGACGGAGATCGCGACGACAGGCCTGCGCTTGTAGCGTGCCCAGACGCAGCGGTCCATGACAACTTGGTGAAACGCCGTTTCAGCGCCGACCAGCCCGACAAAGTGTGGTTCAACGACGTCGCGCAACATCGTGCGCGTGACGGGTGGGTGTACTGCTACGCCGTGATCGACGCATTCTCCCGCCGCGTCGTGGGCTCGGCCATCGCCGACCGTCGAGCGCTTAGCAAGTCATGGATCCTCGGCTACCGCCGGCGGATTGGTGGGTGACTCGGCGACTCGGCGAGTCGCGCGCGCGGACGGGGCGGCTGGCGGTTCAGGTGGCCGGGCCGCGCGGCGCCGACTACCCTTCGAAGGCATGAGTCAAGCGCGCATCACGGCCGACTTCCTGCGTTCTCTCGAGGAGCTCGATGCTTCTGCCGGGGCGGGGCTCCCGGCCGACGTCCGTGAGATGGTCCGTTTGAGGTGCTCGTACATCAACGGCTGCTCCTTCTCGGTCCGATTGCATTCGGACGCGCTCGCGGCGCTGGGCGCCAGGGTCGACCTGGTGAGTGCACTCGCGAGGCCGGTGAAATTGATGCGTGATGACCTCGTGACGCCCGCCCAGGCAGCGGCGCTTCGCTTCGCCGAGATCCTCACCGACTACCCGCGCGGGCTGGAGATCGAAGCCAGGGACGAGGCCGGAAAGTTCTTCACGGCCAAGCAGCTCGGCGCGCTCGTCGAGGTCGTCGCGGTGATCAACGCGTGGAACAGGATCACTCGCGGCTCGGAGTAGTGCTTTGCCACGGGTCGTTTGCCGTCGTGGGCAAATTCGCGCGGCACTTGAGGTCCCAGATGCGGGACCCCTGGTCACCCATTTTGCCCAGCGCGCGGGGCGCGTCCCTGGGCGTTTCAGGGCACTTTGACCCAGGACCCGGGACCCTGGGGGGACGTTGGTCCGGCGGTCCTAGATGCCCCCCTGGGTATATGCTCACACGAGGTGCCAGTCCGCACCCATTGATCAGCGAAGAAGGTGATCTTGCATGGCACGCGTCGTAGTCCTCGGAGCCGGTGTTTCCGGACACACAGCAGCTCTATACCTCAAGAAGCGGCTGGGCAAGGCGCACGACGTCGTCGTCGTCTCCCCCAACAGCAGTTACAACTGGATCCCATCCAACATCTGGGTCGGCGTGGGCAAAATGGCCGCGAAGGATGTGGTCTTTCCCCTCGCACCTGTCTACAAGAAGAAGGGCATTGGGTTCGTCCAAGCCAAGGCCTTCGCCTTGTGGCCAGAAGGGGACGCGGACGATGACCGTCCCGCCGTTGAGGTTGAGTACACCTCCGCGGAAAGGGCGGGTGAGACGGAGAAGCTCCGCTACGACTATGTGGTGAACGCGACGGGCCCCAAGCTCAACTTTGCCGCGACTCCTGGGCTTGGACCCGATGGCGGCTACACGGTTTCTGTGTGCACGCCTACTCACGCGACGCAAGCGAGTTCCAAGCTCGATCAGGTGATCAAGGCCGCCAAGTCGGGGGAGATCCAGAAGGTCGTCATCGGCGTGGGCCACGGCACATGCACGTGTGAGGGCGCCGCCTTCGAGTACACGTTCAACGTCGACCACGAACTACGCGAGGCGGGCGTCAGAGACAACGTCGAACTCACGTACCTCACCAATGAGAACGAGCTCGGCGACTTTGGGGTGGGAGGGATGCAGTTCGAGCAGAATGGCTTCCGCACCACCAGTCAGTTGTGGACGGAGTCGCTCTACCGTGAACGGGGTGTCAAGGCCATCACCGGCGCGGCGGTCACGAGCATCGACGAGGGCGTCATTCACTACGACCAACTCGATGGCTCACACAACGACATGAAGTTCGACTTCGCCATGTTGCTACCTCCCTTCCGTGGAGCGGACTGGAAGGCATTCGACAAGGCGGGCGAGGACATCACGGGCACCGTCTTCGCGCCGAGTGGATTCCTCAAGGTCGACGCCAACTACACGGCCAAGCCCTACGAGGAGTGGAGCGCTAAGGACTGGCCCAGGACGTACCAAAACCCGACGTACAAGAACGTCTTTGCCGTCGGCATCGCCTTCGCTCCTCCGCACCAGATCTCCAAGCCGCGCGCGACGCCCGATGGGCTAGCCGTGGCACCCGCCCCGCCAAGGACGGGCATGCCGTCGGGCACCATGGGCAAGATTGTGGCGTTCTCGATCGCAGACATGATTCTCAAGGGAGCGACCGAGCCGACGCACAGCGCATCGATGTCTGAAATGGCCGCCGCTTGTGTCGCGTCGGCCGGTGCGGGAATGCGGAACGGAACGGCCGCAGCCATGACCATGAGCCCCGTGGTTCCTGACTGGGAGAAGTATCCCGAGACGGGCCGGAACCTCAAGGAGACGTTTGGGGAGATCGGCCTTGCCGGTCACTGGGTCAAGCGACTGCTGCACACCCTGTTCATGTACAAGGCCAAGGTCAAGCCCGGCTGGACCTGGATCCCGGAGTAAGGAGGAGCGTCATGGACAACACGAATGAGCGCATCGCAATGGCGCCCCTGCCTACAGCGGGTGAGCTGAAGCATCGCAGGAACGCCTTTGGCCAGTTCTTCCGCTTCATGCGGATCAACTGGACCATGTGGAGACTTGCGCGCAAGAAGCACCACTAGACACGTCGCCAACGGACGGCGGTACCGCGAAAGCGGGCCCGCCGTCCGTTTGTGCGCCTGGGGCGTACGGCTTGCCAGCCGTCAGGCGCGGGTCCGGCTAGGCGTCGCGACGCAAGGGTTGGGTCATGCAGTGGGCGCCGCCGCGCCCCCGGCCGAGTTCGGCTCCCGTGATCTCAAGAACCTCGACGCCTGCGCGGCGCAGCAGATCGTTCGTGTGAGTGTTGCGGTCGTACGCGACCACCACGCCAGGCTCCAGGGCGAGCACATTGTTTCCGCTGTCCCACTGCTGACGTTCGGACGCGTAGCGGTCCCCGCCTGTCGCGATGACGCGCAGGTCGACGCCGAGCGCTCCCGCCACGACGTCGACGAAGGGCCGCCCCTCACGCACCACGTCAATCATCACGGGAGCGGCTGCGGGCCGGAGCGTGAACGTCTCGATTTCGTCGACGATGCCGGGGAAGACGGTGCAGACGTCGCGGTCCGCCAACGTGAAGACGGTGTCCAGGTGCATCGCGGCGCGCAGGCGTGGCATCTTGGCGACCACCACGCGATCGGCGGCTCCCGCCGCGAACAATTCGGCGGCGAGTTGCGATATGGCCTGGCGCGACGACCGTTCCGACATTCCGACCACCACCACGCCGCCTCCCACCGGCATGACGTCGCCGCCCTCGAGTGACGCGAGACCGTGGCTGCGCTCGGGGTCGCCCCACCAGGTCGTGACGCGTCCGGAGAAGTCGGGGTGAAAGGTGTAGACCGCCTTCATGATGAGGGTCTCGGCATGGCGCGCCTCCCAGAAGAGAGGGTTGAGCGTCACGCCCTGGTAGACCCACGAGGTGGTGTCGCGCGTGAAGAGTGTGTTCGGGAGCGGCGGCATCAGGTAGTCGCGCATTCCCGATTCCTCGCGCACGAGGTGCACCGCGGGTGGCCCAAAATCGCGTGGGAGGTCCGCCGTGGAGAGCCCCCCGATCACGTAGCGGGCCAGAGCTGCCGGATCCAGGGAGTCCAGGAACGACCGCACGTCCGCGACCAGCCCGAGGCCAACCTCGTCGGGCGTGATCTTGCGGTCAAGAAGCCAGCTTCGAGCATCGGGGAGGGCAAGCGTCTGGGCCAGCAGGTTGTGAAGCTCCAAAACCTCGATGCCACGCCCGCGCATCATCGCCACAAATTGGGCATGATCCCTGCGGGCGTTGTCCACCCACATCACGTCGTCGAAGAGGAGATCGTCGCAGTTCGACGGTGTGAGCCGGTTGTGGGCGAGTCCGGGCGCGCATACCAGCACCGAGTGAAGATGTCCCACCTCGGAATACACGCCGAATTGAGCGAGCTTGGTCGATGGCGGGGCCGTGTATGGAACGTCGGGCATGTCGCCTCCCTATGAAGTGAAACTAGCAGGAGGCTCGACCGGAACGGCAGGACCGTCGCCACTCGTCTGGCCGCGGCACCGCCCCTTGTCTCATGTCTGTGCGAACCGCGCCCGGGCCTCATGGGTGGCGCGTTCCTGGCGCCCACGTGCACACCACGTGCGAAACGGGATAGCGGACATCGGCTGGCGGCACTTAAGCTGGCCCGCGCGAGAGTCGGGGGAGAACGCCAGGGTGCTTCATGTGTGGCCCTGGCGAATATCGGCACGGGAATGCCGTTCTCGATAGTCGGATACGGCGTCTTCCCAGGAGGTGGCGATTCGGTGCGCGCCGCCGCCCCTAGAGCAGATGGCGCGGCGAAGGGCGGAGGTCTTGCCCGTTACTCTGCCGGCAGGGCTGGTGGGGCAGAAGCCGTGCTCGCCCCATGCGCGTCCGTTGCGTCATGTCAGTCGACCGTCCCACGGCTTCGGACGCGGGTCGCGATCGATCGCGTCGGCCGCGCCCGACGTGATGACTCGGGCACCCCTGGCGCGAGCCCGTTCGTCTAGGCGAACCATCTTAAGACCTTCAATCCGACCTTCGGCACGAAAGACAAGGCGGCCGCCAGGGGCGGTGATGACGTACTCATACGTCGTCACTCCCTTCAATGTCTTTCTGATCAGACGGGCGTCGATGCATACGGTCTCCCCGCGCCGGACGAGCACCCCCGGCTGCTGCCCCCCCAGACGCCCGGCAAACAGTCGGAGCCCCTCCCGCTCGTCGAGGAAGGCCACAAGACACCAGATCTCCAGCCAAGGCGGCCGAGCTGATTTCGAGCTGGACGCCCACAGGGCGAACAGGCCGATCAGGATCGCCAGGGCCCACGCTATCCATGTGGGAAGCGGAATCAGGTCGTAGGAGGTGCGCCCGGCGAAGCCGGCCCGCCACTCACTCCACATGCCGACGCCGCCGATTGCGACGGCCGCCACGCCAAAGATGCTCCCGCACCCGCGGTGCTTCTTGCTGTCGAAGCCCTCGAACGGGCGGAAGTAGACCCCTGGTTCAGGCAACGTCTTTTGGGGTACCGGAGAAGAAATCATCATGCCTCCGGTCCCTACATCGCGTTGTCACGCCACCCTAGTGGGTGAACTCGACGCTGCACCGCTTGGCGACGAGGCACCCCCGTTTGACCCGTCCGCGGCCCAGGGAGCGGCCCGACGTTACCGTGACAAAGGCATCCGCCCAGAAAGTGTTTCGCAGTGGGCTCGTCAGAGGCCCGTGAGTGTGGTCAAGTCGCGTGGCGTGTTCTGCGAAGCACCGGTGAGTGGGGCTTGTGGTCCGCAAGGCACCCCGGCGGCTCACGGCGAGAAGAAGGCTTCCACATACACGAAGGCCGAACGAGACCTGAGGGTCGCGTTCGGCCTTCGTGTCGCGCCAGCGTGCGCGCGGAGTGTGTCGCGCTGTATCGAGCGCGGTGTCAGCCCCAACGTGTGGGGCTTGGGCGTCCTTAGCGGGAGAAGAGGCGCCCGAACAGGGACGTCGATGCCTCACCGGAAGTGATGTTCGAGCTGCTGTGGCCCTGGCAACGCTTGTTCTGCGGGACACCTGCGAGCGCCTGCTCAATGTGGTTGCCGCAGCCGGTCCAAGTTGCCTTGCCGCAGGTGGGGCAGGTGGCAGGAGAGCACATAGTTCGACCTTTCTTGTGGGTTCTGACAGAACCGTAACATACCCCTGGGGGTATAACAATTCGGGCCGACTTCGACCCATGCGGGAGTACCCCCGTTCTGGGGCACGCCGGTGTGACATTCTGCACACTCGGTTTCGCGTCACGATCCAAGCGCCGAGGACTCTCATTGTCCAACGAACCGGAAAAGAGAGGGGCGGCCATGTGGGACAGGGCGAGGAAGTCGACAAGTGAGGCGCGAGAGTTTGCGAGCCTCCATGCCCTTGAATTCCACGCCGATGCCGCCCCAGAACTGCCGACGTCAAACAGCGCCCATCCCTTCCAGCACGAAGAGCGTCGTCAATGCATCAGCGGCGAGTGGCGTGGGCGCGTCGTGCAGCGTTTCTCAACTTCGGCGATCACCGTTGAGCTGATGACCTTGCCAGGCATTCTTCCTCGGCTCCAAGTCATCCCATCGGGCCTCGAACGTGGGGCGTTGGCCGTCGGAGTGTGGGTTGTTCCCACGGGCAACCCGGCCTTCGATAGCCGGTGGACCGTCATGACGGATGACGCCGAGTTCGCAGCGGCCTTCCTTTCTCCCAGGGTGCAGGAAGCACTTCTCCACCCTGCCGCTTCAGGCCGGGCACTTGTCGTTGATGGAGCAGCCATGTACCTGTGGGCGCCGGGAGACCAGCCATGGTCGGACACCCGCGTCCGTTTTGAATTGCTCTCCGTGATCTCTGGCCGCATCGAGGCGGACGTGTGGAGCCGCTTCGACGCCGCGACTCACGCCCTTCCCGAGGGGCAGGCCTCCGTCGTCTGGGTACCTGGCGACGAGCTCGCGGAAGACGAGGTCCAGTGGCGCGTGGCTCCCATGCCGGTCGAGGACGACGCGCGCGACAGGCTGGGAGACACCGGCGAGTTCGAGGTCGCGTTGCTCAACGCCGGGCTTCAAGGCGCAATGTTCCTTCCTGGCGCCGATGACACCGCCGATAGCTACGGTTCGTGGCTCGTAGCTCCAAAGGCACGGGCCTAACGGCGACTTCTTTCAGCCTCCATCGCGACCCGTGATGGGGACAACTGCGCACGGGGTCTAGGCTCTTGGCGAGGAGTCAACGAACCCGTAGTTTTGCGACCGAGGTGACCATGCGCGCAGGGCGTCCAGTGACACTGGCCGACGTTGCCCGCGAGGCCGGTGTGGCGAAGTCGACCGCGTCCTACGCGTTCTCGGATCCGCACAGGCTGGCGGCCGACACCACGCGTCGAGTTCGGGAAGCCGCGCAGAGGCTCGGCTATTCGGGACCCTCCGCCCTTGGCCGAGCCCTCGCGTCCGGTCGCACCAGCGTGGTCGCAGTGGTGACCCGTGCGCTCCTCGAGGCGCCCGATACCGATCCGCACGCCCTGCAGGTGATCGATGGGTTGTCGCGCGAACTCGCCTCGCTTGGGTACGGCGTATTGCTCCTGCCCCCGGTTACCAACGAGGCGACCCACAAGCTCCACGAGGGGGCCATGTACGACGCCGCGGTGACGGTGCGCCGCATTGACGGGATCCCGGAGACCGATGTGATGCTCGCCCAGCGTGGTGTGCCGTGGGTAAGGCTCGATGGCGTCCCCGACGACGACAAGGCCGTGGCAATGGACGCGGTGACGCCCTCGATGCAGATTCTGAGGTCCCTGACCGACGGCGGCCACGTGCGCGTCGCCACGGTGGCGTTGAGACTGTCCCTCGAGGACCGCGGCATGCAAATCCTTGACGGCCCCGCCTCGGCCTCGCTGATGAAGGGCCTTCCGTCCTCGGTGCCTCAGAAAGTGCCGCGGGACCGACTCGAGGCCTTCGCGCGAGTCGGCATCGCGCCCTCCCACATCGTGTCGTGTTCGATCGTCACGCGGGAGGACGGTCATGCGGCGGGACAGACTCTTTTGTCGCTCCCCGTGGATGAACGGCCCACGGCGATCGTTTGCCAGGCAGATGTGTTCGCGTGGGGCGTGATCGATGCCGCTCGCGAGCTTGGCCTCAGGGTGCCGGAGGACGTGTCCGTCACAGGCTTCGACGGACTCGTCGGCGGCGTCTTCGACGACCTCAACCTCACGACCGTCGTTCAAGACGGCGCGACCAAGGGCAGGTTGGTTGCGCGTTGGGTAACGCTCGCCTCGACGGGTCCAGACGCTCCTCCGCCCTTCGACCTGCAGGCCACCGTGCGTTGGGGATCCTCTACGGCGCACGCGAGCAAACAGGCGAGCGGGCCGCCGAGCGCCTAGCGCGCGCTTAGAGGTCGATCGAGGCGATCACATCGCCCGTCGGCGCAGGGGAGCCGCCTTGTGGTTCGACCGTCACCGAGAAGGCCGCGATGTGAGAGCAATCGGCGGCGGACAGGGCCATGATGTCGCCGCTCTTGTCGGGCATGAAGGTGGGCCCCGCGACGGGCGTGCCATCGGCCATGACAAACCACAACTGATATTCCATGCCGTCCGCGGGCATCGGCGCATCGTGACCCATCACCGCGACCTCGTCCATGTGGTTGCTCATGACGAGGTGAGAAGAGCCGAGGCCGAGTTCCATCGAATGGGCGTCAGGTGCTGTAGAGAGCATGACGATGTTGCGTTCGAGTGCGGAGACATCGGTCCCCGTGTCGCGAATTCCGTATGCGACGCCGATTCCGGCGACGGCGATGAGTGATGCCGCGGCGGTGACAATGACGGGCCACCGTCGTCGGCGCCTCGGCACGGATGCGGGGGAGCGCAGCTCGGGGGGCACTTGGGCGGTGCGAGCCACCTCGCTCATCACGCTGGCTCGCAGCGACAACGGGGGCGTAACGGCCTGGGCGTCCGCCAGGGTAGCCGCGGCGTCCTCCAACCCGCGTGCCTCGTCTTGGCACCATTCGCATGACGCAAGGTGCCTTTCGAACGCAACCCGCTCCTCGTCGTCGAGGGCGCCCACCACGTAGGGGCCGAGCAGCGAGTGTTCGCCGTCGATGTTGGAGTTCATCACTCCTCCTCCCATGCATCGCGCAATTTGATGAGACCGTCTCGGATGCGGGCCTTCGCCGTACCTAGGGGAATTCCAAGCGCCTCGGCGAGTTCCTTGTTGGTGTAGCCCTTGAAGTAGGTCAGGTCGAGAGCCTCCCGCTGACGTGTCGTCAAGGCTTCGAGGCCCGCTCGTACACGTTCCGCTTCCCATCTGCCATAGGCCACCTCCACCACATGGTCCGGCTCTTCGTGAGTGGAGCCCAAGTGCGGGCCATGAGCGAGGAGCCTGTCCGTGTGGGCCTGTTCGGATCGCACCCGATCCACCGCACGCCGGTGCGCAATCGTGAGGATCCACGCGCGCGCTGATCCCCTCTCTGGGTGGTAGCGGGCCGCTATTCGCCACACCTCGACGAGCGCCTCTTGAGCGACCTCCTCCGCAATCGTCCGATCGCGCACGATGCGCAACGCCACGCCAAAGACCGAGCCGCCAATCGCGTCGTACAGGTTCTCGAACGCCCGCTCGTCGCCGCGCGCACACGCGACTAGATCGCGTGAGAGCGCGGCGGCGCGCTCGTCGCGGCTCCGAGGCGAGGTGTCGGCGTCAGGCGTGTCGCGCACGATGCGCAAGGCCCTCTCGTCGCTCATCTTCGGCTCCTCGTGTCCTTAGTGCTGGCGTCGCTTCCCTGTGCGTACGGAGACTAGCCGTTAGTGCCGTCAGACATCATCGCTTCTGGGGACATGGTCGGCGCGTCTGACATCATCGCTTCTGGGGACGTTGTCGCGCCTGAGGGCATCATGGCATCGTGGCTCATGGTGGGGTCCGAGGACGATGACGCCTTGGTGTTTCCGCAGCCCGCGAGGAGGGTCGCGGCCATCACGGCAATTGCGGGAAGCGCGAGTGCTTTGGTCGTGTTCATGGTGGGCCTTTCGTGAGCGGGCGGCTCCTGCCGCCTGTGCATGTGATTCGTCGCAAAGCGCGGCACGGATGGGTGAAGAAGCGTGGAGATCACCCAAAGGTGAAGGTGTACGCCTCGACTCCCGGGCTCACGTCGATCGTCATGATGTCCTCTCGTGCCTCACCCGAGTAGAGCTCATACAAATCGGAGATGCCGTTGATCGCGATCACGTGCTTGAACGAGGGGTCTGACGCGAGGGTGACAGTGACGGTGCCCGTTCCTCCCAACACGAGGTGCGCATCGGCGGCATAAAAGTGCAGGTAAATACGAGCTTTGGACCCGGCGACGGCGCTTTCCCCTCCGATGGTCCATTCGCCGTCGTAGGAGAAACTATTGAGGCTCGGGGTCGCGTTGCCGACGTAGGTTGCGGCCTTGCCGTATTGGAGATCCATATTGTCCGCGTACTGAAGCCTCTGGGACCCGAGGTACGACTCCTGCGTGCGGCCCTGGGTGTCGTGCGCAGGGGCGACCTTGACGGGAGCCTCGGCGGGCGTGTGCAGGAGCTGCTGGATGAGACTCTCGGTTTCCGCATAGCCGCCCTCACCGTAGTGAACCTGGCGCACGTTTCCTTGCTGATCGATCAGGTAATGCGCGGGCCAGTAGCTCTGGTCCCACGCGTTCCACGTCGCGTATTCGTTGTCGATCGCGATGGGGTAATTGATGCCATACCTGGCCGCAGCGTCCTTGACGTTTGATACGACCTTCTCGAATGAGAACTCGGGAGCGTGGACGCCGATGATCGTGAGGCCCTCGTCGCGGTAGCGCTTGTCCCAAGCGTTCAGGTAGGGGAAGGTCCGTTGGCAATTGATGCACGAGTAGGTCCAGAAGTCGATGAGCACGACGCGGCCCTTGAGGCCCGCCAGCGTAAGAGGCTTGCCGTCGGGCGTGTTGAGCCACTGGTCGATTCCGGTGAAGTCGCGGGCGGGTCCGCAGTTCTGAAGCTTGTCGATCGGTCCCTGTTCGCACTGGTCAAGAGTCAAGGCGCCCGATGCGCCGGAGCTAGAGTTCGTGCGCCCAGCAAGGCTGTCGAGGCGGCTTTGGACGCCGGAGTCGTTCTCGATCTGGTTCTGGACCTGCGCCAGCGCGGCGGGGACGAGTCGCTGGAGCGGTTCTGCGAGGTTGGTGGCGATGACCAGCGCGGTGACGATCAGCACCACCCCGGATGCGATCCGGATGGCCTGGAGCCTGGTGCGGACCGCCTTGATGTGGGAGCCGATACGTTGACCGGCGACTCCGAACCCGAGCAGCGGCACCGCCACCCCTGCGGAAAAGGAGAGCGTGAGCGCGACCAGGCCCCAACTGAGGCCTTTCGTCGCCGCCAGCACGGTGATAGAAGCGAGGATCGGGCCCGCGCAAGGAACGAATACGAGACCAAGAGCGAGCCCCATGACGAAGCCGTTCCCGTCCCTGCTCAGTTTCGGCATGCGCGTGTTCTGGAACGGCCTTTCCAGAATGTGCCCCACCGCAGGCACTGCAAGACCTAGTCCGACGATGGCCAGGGTGACGATGCCCACCCACCTCAAGACGTCGGCGGGCAATCCGAGGCTGGACAGGATGACGCCACCGAGCAAGGTGAACACGGCGAAGCTGGTGACGAGTCCGCCGACGACCACGTAGGGCCGCCTGCTCGAGCGTGCGCCGTCCTGAATCGACGAGGTAAGGATGGCGGGAAGGACCGGGAGCACGCACGGGCTCACGGCGGTGATGAGTCCGGACACGATGCCGACGATGACAAGGATGATCATGAAGGTGATTCGACGCTCATTGCCCTACGGATGGGAGTGCGTGAGGTCGCCTTCGTCAAGCCATGCCAAGAGGCGCTCCTCAAAGAGGTCTGCGGAGTCGGCGTCATAGTCGGGGCTCGACGGATCGACGAACATGTGGCCGATGCCGGGGTACCTGTGGACGTGGGGCCCCCTGGCGTGGTGCAGGAGGGTTTCGAGCGACCCGGTGGGGATCCAGTCGTCGGGGTCCGCGACATGCACACTGAGTCGCACGTCGAAGCGCCAGTCGCCGCCGAGATCGCGGGGAGGAAGTCCGCCGGCCACGAGCACGAGATTATGAATTCTCTTCCACTCCTGCGCAAGCAACTGCGCGGGGAAGGCGCCGAGGGAGAATCCCATAGCGGTGTCGGCGTGGGGATGCTGGCGGGCCGCCCGGCGGGCGACCTCCTCGATCGCGTCGTGACCGATGCGGCTAGCGAAGGCGAGGCCCTCGTCGAGCCGCCCGAAAACGACCCCCGAGTACATGTCGGGTGTGTGGACCTCGTGGCCCGCCGCTCGGATGCGCTCAGCCAATTCGCGCAGGCCCTCAGTGAGGCCCTGAGCGTGATGGAAGAGGATGATTTCGGCGATGTCTTCAGTGTGCGCTTACGTGGCGCCTTGCGCCAATCGGTCCGCGCACCCCACTAGCCTGGGGCCATGTCGTGGTGGTCGCGGGTGACGGGTGGGGGCCGGGCGTCCCTGGCGAGTTGGGGCCTTGTGGCGATTCAGGGCGTGCTCTTTGTCGCGATCGCGGTCGTGCCATCGTCGTGGGGGCCGTCGGTGCCGACGCTCCGGCTACTCGGCCTCGTCATGTTTGCGGCCGGTGGCGCGGGAAGCCTTGCTGCCGCGTGGTACCTGGGGCGAGCGCTGACGCCGGTTCCGGAGCCGAACGGCGCGGGAATCAGCGCGCGTGGCATCTATGCGTGGGTCCGCCATCCGATGTACACATCCGTCGTGATCGCCGCGCTTGGGCTCGCCGTCGTTCGAGGCGCCGTCGTGGCGTGGATTCTCGCCGTCGCGCTCGGACCTTTCTTTGAACTTAAGACACGGCGCGAAGAGCGCTTCTTGATGATTGCGTATTCGGGCTACGGTGCTTACGCCTCGCGAACCGGAAAGTTCATCCCATGGTTGGGCAAGCGCCACGAGCCGCCCGTCACGCTCGAATGAGGAAATCCGCGGCGTGAAAGCGTGCGAGTCTTGACGGACGATTCGGCATTATCAGATGTGAATTTGATCGGTTATTCACAAATGGTCGTGACTCGCCCTATTGCTTCCCTACAATATTCACCGTGGGGGAACTCCGAGCACATGTCCTATTGCACCCGGTGCGCATGCGGGTGGTACTGGTGCTGGGCGCCGATGACCTGACCACCAAGCAGATCCATGAGCGCCTGCCGGACGTGGCGCAAGCGTCGCTGTATCGAGCTGTCGCGCGCCTCGTGAACGCTGGAATCATCACCGTTGTCGAGCGGCACCGGCGCGGGGGCGCCATGGAGAGGGTCTACCGTGTGGCTGCCACTCCCGAAGCCGCGACGGCCAGTGCGACGCCCGAAGAATTCGTGGCTGCCACCGAGACCGTCGCACGCTCCTTGTCCCTTGACGCGGCTCGGCATGCGGCGGCGGGAGAGTGGCACCCTCGTTCGGCCGGATTGCTGCGCGAGAACGTGCACCTTACGCGCGAGCAATTCGAATTGCTCAGGCGCGAAGTTGTCGAATTTATCGGTGAACTGGTGTCGGTGACGGCTCAAGACGATACGGAGGAGTTCTCCCTGACCATTGCCGCCATTCCGCGCTCGACCCCGCCAAACTATGGTTCAACTTCCTTCAACGGGGTCTGAAGCGGGCTCCCCGACGATCGACAGCCAGTTGCCGGACGGATCCCGGAACCAGGCATTGGCGGGACCCCACTCATTTGCGGGCATGATTCCGTCGTCGCCGACGCCGTCTAGCATCTCGAAGACCACGCCACGTGAGCGCGCCCACTCGACGGTGGTGACGATGTCATCGGTGGGGAACATCAGCACCGTGTGGCTCGCGGGCTCGTGATGGGGTTTGGGATAGACGAGGACGTGAGCGCCGGAGCCGAGCGTCAGGGTCAGCATCCCGCGCGCGACGGACGTACTGAGCCCGAGAACGTCGCCATAGAAATGTGCGGCCTCGTCAATGTCGAGTACGGAAAAGGAACTAAAGGCAGGCAAGGTTGCGAGCATGGCGACCTCCTCGTCGATGCCAGGCTATCTCGCTGACCTCGCGAGAGTGCGGTGGATGCACGATCCCACGGTCGCCGGATCAAGGCCTTGGCGGCGGCACAGCCTGCCGGCGTCAGCGACGTCTGGGGTCGACGGACCTCCGCAGCGCACGACGCGCCCGTACGCTGCCGCGCGTGAAGGACGTGGCTCGCCCCCGGGGTCGCAGGGCGATGGGTCGGGTCCTTTGCGTCCAAGCCCGGCGCTTCTCGACCATGGCGAAGCGCGCCTGAACTGCACGTCGCAAGCGGCGAGGCACTCTGAGTCGCCTGAGCATCCGGGCGTCGATTGTCGTGGTGACGATAGCGGCGGCTGCGGTGAGCCCGAGCGATACAAGCGGCAGCGCGCGAGTGCCCCACGCTGCGACGATCGCGGCACCGACCAGGGGGCCCAAGGCTCCACCGGAGTTCATGGCCATCGTGTAGGTGCTTGCCCCGACGTCGGTGCGCCATGGCGTATGCCGCATCGCCCAGTTGATGAGAGCTGCCAACAGCGCCGCCCATCCTGCGGCTAGCAGCACCTCTGCAGCGATGGCCGACCACGGTGAAGCGATGGCGAGCAAGGCCCACGCGATGGCGAGCAAGCCGAGACTCACGCGGACGGTCTGGACGACGTTGCGCGCAAGGAACGGCGCGACGGCGAGCGTCGTGGCCACCGCGACGATCCCTCCCAGCGCGAATACGGCGGGCAAGCTCGAGATGTCAAGCCCTGCCTGCTTGGTGAAGAACGGGACGATGTACGTCCACGATGCAGACATGCCGGCCGTCGCCGCAAAGGTCACCGTCAGCACCTTGGCAAACATCCGCCGCGAGGGGACGTCGCCGCGTGTGTGCTGCACATTCCGGTGGCCGCGGCTGGAAACATGACCCGGCAACGCGAGCGCGAGCGAGGCGGTCAACACCGCACCCAAGATGGCGAGGCCCCAATATGGCGTGTGCCATCCGAATGACGTGCCGCTGAAGGTCACGAGGGGAGTGCCCACCACGCCCGCTGCTGCGGCACCCACCATGATGCGTGTCACGGTGCGCGCGCGCAGATGTGGGGCGAACATGCTCGCCGCAGTTGGGGCGACGAGCGCCCAGAAGAGCGCGTGCGCCGCGGCGGACACGATGCGACCCCCTGTCAATTGCACGAGGTTCTGCGACATGGCTGCGATCAACACGCCAACGGTCCAGACTCCCATTGTGACCGAGAGCGTGACCCTCTTGCTCGCCTTCGCGGTGAGCAAGGTCAGCGGTGTGGCCGCGGCGACCACGGTGAGCGCGAATGCGGTGGCGACAAGGCCGATGGAGGCGACGGGCACCGCGAGGCCGGTGGCAATCGACTGGCTGAGCGCCACGATCGATGCCTCGTTCGCGCTCGCCGCGAACGCGGCGGTGGCGAGGACGAAGAGCGCCAGTTTGGCGCGTCGTGGTGACAGCGTGAGTGCCTCAATCGACCGGCTCCCCGTGTCCGCCTCGTCGACAACGACCACGCTGGCGGCACCGATGATCGGCATCGACAAGGTCGTCGGTTCTTCCTCGGCCTCGAATTGTGGGACGTGAGGCGTCTCGAGGGTTTCGGTCGTGACGGCACGAGGCGGGTCTGCGGTGTCGTCAACGCGGTGCGCGTCGGGTGCACAGGTGTCGGGCACGCGTGAACTCCTCAGCATCGTGTCGCGGCAAGGAGTGTGCTGGCGGCACACGCGCGCGGAGCGGCTCGCTCGGGCGCCCGATAGGAGAGGGCCGGGAGGTTCTCGGCCCTCTGAAGCGTCGGCGAATGAGTTCCATTATCCTCTCGCGAGCAGGGACCTCCCGTCGCCTCGCTGTCGCCCAGGACGGCGCTCGGGGAGGCGCGCGCGGCGCGAACGCTCATGGTCAGCGCCGTGCGCCCCAGGCTCGCGTACACTGGGGTCACCAGCGTCGACCCGGCAATCACCGGTGAGCTTGCGGAAGAACGGGAGCCCTCGGGCGACTCAGTAGAACCGCACGGGCAGCCCGTCATAGCGGCGCCTCCTTGATGGAGGGGGCATGAGTGGCCGGAACGTCCCGCAGTGGGACGGAAAGGCAAGCGGGGTGGTACCGCGCGTCGTTCCACGAGGTCAGTTTTTCTCGGAACGGGGCGTCCTCGCACTGCACGAGTGACCACCACACGCTTGACCTTAAGGAACCGCCGTGAGCGACGCCCGCTACCCCCTGCACCGCACCGCCGACGATGCCTCGGCCGAGGTGACCCCCTCGCCAAGCTTCCCCTCGATCGAAGAGGATGTGCTCGCGTACTGGAAGGCGGACGGCACGTTCCAGGCGTCGATCGACAATCGCGACGACGCCGAGGAGTTTGTCTTCTACGACGGGCCCCCATTCGCCAACGGGCTGCCGCACTACGGCCACCTGCTGACCGGCTACGCCAAGGACGTCGTGCCCCGCTTTGAGACGATGCGCGGCAAGAAGGTCGAGCGCCGCTTCGGCTGGGATACCCACGGGCTGCCGGCAGAGCTTGAGGCCGAGCGCATCCTGGGCATCACCGATAAGTCGCAGATCGAGGAGATGGGCATCGCCGCCTTCAACAAGGCGTGCAAGGACTCGGTCCTGAAGTACACGAAGGATTGGGAGGAGTACGTCACTCGCCAGGCCCGTTGGGTCGACTTCGAGAACGACTACAAGACTCTCGATGTGACGTACATGGAGTCCGTGATCTGGGCGTTCAAGACTCTGTACGACAAGGGATTGGCCTATGAGGGCTACCGCGTGCTGCCGTACTGCTGGCGCGACGAAACCCCGCTGTCCAACCACGAGTTGCGCATGGACGATGATGTCTACCAGGACCGTCAGGACCCCGCGCTGACCGTGTTGCTTCCGCTGATCGACGCTCCAGGAGCCCTGGCCGATGCGTCGGCCCTGATCTGGACGACGACGCCGTGGACGCTCCCGTCCAACCTCGCGGCGGCGGTGGGGCCGGAGATCGAGTACTCGGTGGTCGTGCCGTCGGAGGGTCCCTTTGTGGGGTGCAGGCTGGTGTTGGCGAGCGGCAGGGTGGCCTCCTACGCGCGTGAGATTGGCGACGATGTACGAGTCGTCGCGACCGTGAAGGGCGCCGACCTCGCTGGCCTGCGCTACGTGCCGCCCTTCGACTACTTCGCGGGGCGCGAGAACGCGCACCAGCTCCTCGTGGCCGACTATGTGTCGACCGAGGACGGCACCGGCATCGTCCACCTCGCCCCGGCCTTCGGCGAGGAAGACATGGCGGTCTGTGCCGCGGCGGGTATCGAGCCGGTCATCCCGATCGATTCGCGGGGCCGCTTCACGTCCGAGGTGCCCGATTACCAGGGTCTTCAGGTCTTCGACGCGAACAAGCCGATCATCGACACGCTCAAGGCGAAGGGTGTCGTGCTGCGTCACGAGACCTACAACCACAGCTACCCGCACTGCTGGCGCTGCCGCAACCCCTTGATCTACCGCGCGATCGGTTCGTGGTTTGTGCGCGTGACGGAGTTCCGCGACCGCATGGTCGAGCTCAATCAAGAGATCACGTGGGTTCCGGAACACATCAAGGACGGTCAGTTCGGCAAGTGGCTCGAGGGCGCTCGCGACTGGTCGATCAGCCGCAACCGCTACTTCGGCACGCCCATCCCCGTGTGGATGAGCGACAACCCCGAGTACCCGCGCATGGACGTGTACGGCTCTCTCGCCGAGATCGAGGCCGACTTTGGGCGGCTCCCGCTCGATGAGGAGGGCCTGCCCAACCTCCACCGTCCCTACATCGACGACCTGGTGCGCCCCAACCCGGACGACCCGAGCGGCAAGTCCACGATGCGCCGCATCCCCGACGTGCTCGACGTGTGGTTCGACTCGGGCTCGATGCCGTTCGCGCAGGTGCACTATCCGTTCGAGAACCGCGAGTGGTTCGACAGCCACTACCCGGGCGACTTCATCGTCGAGTACATCGGCCAGACGCGCGGCTGGTTCTACTTGCTGCATGTGCTCGCCACGGCCCTGTTCGACAAGCCCAGCTTCAAGACCTGCGTGAGCCACGGCATCGTGCTTGGTGACGATGGCCGCAAGATGTCGAAGTCGCTCAAGAACTACCCGGACGTCAACGACGTGTTCCACCGCGACGGCTCCGACGCCATGCGGTGGTTCCTTATGGCGAGCCCGATCCTGCGCGGCGGCAACCTCGTCGTCACGGAGGAGGGCATCCGCGAGGGTGTTCGCCAGGTGATGCTGCCGCTGTGGTCGACGTACTACTTCTTCACCCTGTACGCGGGCGCCGCAAACGGTGGTGCCGGCATTCTTGGCAAGCAGATGGACGATGCCAGGGTGGCGTCGCTTCCCGTCATGGACAGGTATGTGCTCGCCAAGACGGCCGAGCTGGTGCGTACGGTCACGTCCCAGATGGAGGCGTTCGACGTTCCTGGTGCCTCGGAGTCTCTCGCGCAATACATGGATCTGCTCACCAACTGGTACGTGCGCACGCAGCGCGACCGGTTCTGGGACGAGGACGCCGATGCGTTCGACACCCTCTACACGGTGCTCGAGACGGTGACACGCCTGGCGGCCCCGCTGTTGCCTCTCGAGACGGAGGAGATTTGGCGCGGACTCACGGGTGGTCGCTCGGTGCACCTCACCGACTACCCAGTCACTCCGTCCGTGTGGGCGGATGACAGCCTCGGCGCCGTCATGGACCAGGTGCGCGAGGTCGTCTCGGTGGCCCACGGCGTACGTAAGAAGGAGCAGTTGCGCGTGCGTCAGCCGCTCGCGTCGCTCGATGTCGCGGTGGATTCGGCCGCAGCGCTTGAGCCGTATGTGGACCTCATTGCCGCCGAGCTCAACGTCAAGACCGTGCGACTGCTGACGATCGAGGAGTTCACGGCCGCGAACCCAGTCGAGCGCCGTCTGACGGTCAACGCCCGCGCCGCTGGCCCCCGCATCGGCAAGTCGGTGCAGCAGGCGATCGGCGGCTCCAAGTCGGGTGATTGGGCCGAGGTCGACGGCATAGTGACGTCTGGCGGCATCGCGCTCGAGGCGGGGGAGTACGAGCTCGCGACCGTCATCGGCGGCGAGGGCGACGCGGCAGTCGCGGCGGCCGTCCTTCCGGGCGGGGGCTTCGTGGCGCTCGACACCGCGCTCACGCCCGAACTCGAGGCCGAGGGCTACGCCCGCGACCTCGTTCGTGCGATCCAGGACCAGCGCAAGGCAGAGGGCCTGAATGTGGGCGACCGCATCACGCTGGTCCTCACGGTGCCCGAGGAGCGCGTGGTCGCCGTCGAGACCCACCTCGAACTCATCGCGGGCGAGGTGCTCGCGACGTCGCTCGCCGTGGAGGCTGGAGACGCGCAGGCGATCACGCTGTCAAAGGCCTAGTGGGAAGGGCAGAGCCCGCGCCTCACGGTGCGCTTGAGGTGTGCTCCCTGACAGAATCGATCGACGAAAGGTGCCCCCATGTCCGTCCTGATCTCCGTGGATGAGCTCGTCGAGGAGCTCGCGAGCGCCGACGCCCCGCGCGTGCTTGACGTGCGCTGGTCCCTGGCCGTGCCCGACGGCAGGCCCGCGTACGCCCAGGAGCACCTTCCGGAGGCCATCTACGTCGACCTGAACGAGGATCTTGCCGCGCCTCCGAGCACCTTTGAGGGCAGGCATCCGTTGCCGACGCAGGGGAGCTTCGAGCGGGCCGCGCGTGCGTGGGGCCTCGCGGACGGCGAGGCCGTGGTGGTCTACGACGACGCCGCGGGCATGGCCGCCGCTCGTGCGTGGTGGTTGCTGAGGCACGCGGGGGTGCGCGACGTGCGCATTCTTGACGGCGGACTCGCCGCGTGGCGAGCGGCACATGCGCCCCTGGAAAGCGGCGAGATTCACCCGGTGGCGACCGAGATTGAGCTCTCGTGGGGGCACATGCCGGTGGTCGACGCAGACGGGGCGGCCCTCGACGCAACCGAGGGCGTGCTGCTCGATGCCCGCGCGGGCGAGCGCTACCGCGGCGAGACAGAGCCGATCGATCCGCGTGCGGGCCACATCCCCGGCGGCATCAGCGCGCCCACTCAGGACAACCTCGGCGAGGCAGGGACGTTTCTCGCCGCCGATGCCCTGCGGTCCAGATTCGGGGCGTTGGGCGTCGATGGTTCGCGCCCAGTTGCGGTGTATTGCGGCTCGGGCGTCACGGCCGCGCACGAGATTGCGGCGCTCGCGGAAGCGGGATTCGCTGCAGCCCTTTACCCGGGTTCGTGGTCGCAGTGGTCGAACGACGCGGAGCGGCGTGTGGCCACCGGGGCCGAGCCCGACGCGGGCTCGTGGCTCTAGCGGAGGGCGCCTGAGCCTCGGCATGGGACACTGTGGCCGTGACTGATCGCGAAGCCAGCGCAGCCCTTGACAGGGCCGAGCGCGAGATCTACGCCCACATCCTCTCCCGCAATCCCGAACACGACTTCGAGCCGACGCTCGACCGTGTGCGCGAGGCGTGTGACCTCTTGGGCAACCCTCAACGCGCCTTCAAGGTGATTCACCTGACCGGCACCAACGGAAAGACCTCGACCGCGCGCATGGCCGAATCGCTGGTGCGGTCGCTTGGGCTGCGCACGGGATTGTTCACTTCTCCGCATCTCACGAGTGTGCGTGAGCGGATTCAGATCGACGGCGAGCCCATCTCCAGGGAAGCCTTCATCGAGTTATGGGCCGACGTGTCGCCCATTCTCGAGCTGGTGGACAACCGCTCCGCCGAGCGCGGCGGCCCCCGCATGAGCTTCTTCGAGGTGCTGACGGTCTTGGCCTTTGCCGCCTTTGCGGATGCACCGATCGACGTGTGTGTGCTCGAAGTAGGGATGGGCGGCTCGTGGGACGCGACCAACGTGGCCGATGCCGACGTCGCCGTGATTGGCCCCATCGCGCTCGACCACGAGACGTGGCTGGGGCACTCGCTTGAAGAGATCGCGGCCGAGAAGTCCGGGATCATCAAGCCAGGCAGCGCCGTCGTGGTCGCGAGTCAGGCCGAATCGGCAATGAGCGCGCTCGAGCCGGCGTTTCCGCAGGCGCGCGTGGTGTGGCGTGCCGGCGCTGAAGGCGGGGACGTTGAAGGCGGGAGTGCCGACATCGAGGTAGTCGACAGGCACGCGGGTGTCGGCGGCCAGCTCGTCACCATTCGCACCCCTGGCGCCACCTATGAGGGCATCTTCATCCCGCTGTTTGGCGCGCATCAGGCGCGCAACGCCGCGATGGCACTGGCCGCCGTCGAGGCGCTGATGGCCGATGGCGGCGACGAGGGCTCGCTGCCACCAGGCGTGGTCGAACAGGGATTCGCGAGGGTGACGTCCCCCGGCAGGCTCGAGACGATTCGGCGCTCGCCGACGATCGTCGTCGACGCCGCTCACAACCCGCACGGCATCGACGCCGTGGCCGAGGCGATTGAGGAGTCCTTCGCGTTCTCGACCCTCGTTGGCGTCGTGTGTGTGCTCGACGATAAGGACGCCGACGGCATCCTCGCGGGGCTCGAGCCGTTTCTCGACGAGGTCGTCATCACCAAGTCGACGTCGCCAAGGGCAATGGACGTCAACGAACTCGGCAAGATCGCGGCCGCCCACTTTGGCGAGGACAGGGTGACCATTCAGTCCGACCTGCCCAGCGCGCTCGACCAGGCAGTTCAGATCGCCGAGGCCGACGACGACATGACCGGAGGGGTGCTCGTCATCGGCTCCATCTCGCTCGTTGCCGACGTGCGCATCATGATGGGTGCCGACCGCAAACTGGGCGAGAAGCGGCAGGGAGTTCCACCGCGCATCGGGCGGTGGGAATGATGGCCACGTCGGACCCCAAGCCGCAGCGCTCGGCGCTCGTGATCTTCACTCAGACGACGCTGTTGCTTGAGTCGCTCGCGACGTTCTTTGCCGCTCTCGTCGTGTGGGGGCTTGGCAAGGCCGACGTGATCAGCGTGTCTCCCGGCTTCGTGTGGGTGAGCGGCGCAGCGCTGGCGGCGGGGTTTGCGCTGGCGTCGTCACGCGCGTCGGCACGATGGGGCAGGCGGCTTGGCTGGGCATTGCACGTCCCGCTCATCGCGGGAGGCGTTCTCGTACCGGCGATCGCCTTCGTTGGTGTGATGTTTCTGTTCGTCTACGCGGTCGGGGTACGGTGGGGAAGCAGGATCGATCGGGAACGAGCGCTGCATGCTGAGGCCCAAGGAGGGGCAGAGTGAACGGCTTTTTGAAGCGCATGGCAGGCGCGCTGGTCGTGGGTGTCTTGGGCTTGTGTATGGCGTTCTACTCCCTTGAGCGCTTGTCGCTCATCAATCTCGCGACCGCGCTCCATCAGGACGATGGGAAGGCGCCGCTATCGGTGACGTTCTCGCTGTTCGCCGGGCTCGCCGTCTTGAACCTCGCGCTCTTCTACGCCGTGTCCCGGTGGGCGAGGTATCTGCGGACCCACCCCCGAACGACCCAAGCACCCGTATGGCTCCTCATCGGCACCTTCGTGGTCGCGGGAGCCGCAATGGTGTGGGCCCTTGCGACCCATGCGGGGTGGCTGCGCATCCAAGACTCGGTGCCGCTGAGTATTCATTGGGGGTACATCGCGTTCCAAGTGGTCGCGGCGTCCCTCGTGTTGGTGTCTCTCGTGTTGCTCGCGGCCAGGTGGTCGCCTGGCTACAAGCCCTCGGCGATCGAGCCGCACGGCCGAATCATCTAGGCGATTCGCCGCTAGACCGCGTCTTGCTAGACGACGAGCGCAGAGTGCACCAAGTGCCCGGCGAGCACCTCGCGGCCGGGCAGTGCCCCGATCTCGAGCAAGAAACCGAACTGCACGGAGGCCGCTCCCGCGCGTTCCAGGAGGTCGGCGACCGCGAGCGCGGTGCCCCCGGTGGCCAGGACGTCGTCGATCACGAGCACTCGCTTTCCCTCGATTCCTTGAGGGTTGAGCGTCAATTCCGATGATCCGTATTCGATCGTCGCATCGGCTTGCAGGAGTTCGCCGGGCATCTTGCCCTTCTTGCGCACCATCGTCATGCCGAGCCCCAAGTCTTGGGCGATCACGGGGGCAAAAATGAAGCCCCTCGCGTCCACTCCCGCGATCAGGTCGACGCCCTCGCCAGGCGGCGGCGTCAGCGCGTCGCACGCCGCCCTGAACAGCGCGGGGCTCGCCAGGATCGGTGCGATGTCGTAGAACAAGACCCCAGGCACGGGGAAGTCGGGAAAGGTGTCGAAGTCGTCGAGCGTGATCATGTGCCAATCCTGGCACGACGCGCGCCCCGGTCTGGCGGGCCCTCGGTCTCGCGGCCGGGAGGCTAGGCTCGCGTCATGACTGAACGCACCCTCATCCTAGTCAAGCCAGATGGCGTCGAGCGCGGCATGTCCGGCCAGATCCTCGCCCGCATCGAGGCGAAGGGCTACACGCTCGTCGCCGTGGAACTGCGCACCGCATCGGCCGAACTGCTCGCCCAGCACTACGAGGAGCACGTGGGCAAGCCGTTCTATGAGTCGCTCGTCGAGTTCATGGTTTCGGGCCCCGTCCTGGCGGTTGTCGCCGAGGGCGACAGGGTGATCGAGGGCTTCCGTTCGCTTGCGGGTGCGACGGACCCGACGGTGGCCGCGCCAGGCACCATTCGCGGCGATCTTGGCCGCCAGTGGCCCACCAAGGTGATCCAGAACCTCGTGCATGGCTCGGACAGTCCCGATTCCGCCGCGCGCGAGATTGGCATTTGGTTCCCCTCCCTGTGAGGGCCTAGCCGCACCCTTCACTAGACTCGCCACGTGCACCTCAAATCGCTGACGCTTAGGGGCTTCAAGTCCTTCGCGTCCGCGACCACCCTTGAATTCGAGCCGGGGATCACGTGCGTGGTGGGGCCAAACGGCTCCGGCAAGTCGAACGTCGTCGATGCCCTCGCCTGGGTGATGGGCGAGCAGGGCGCCAAGACCCTGCGCGGCGGCAACATGTCCGACGTCATCTTCGCGGGCACGGCAGGCCGCCCGCCGCTTGGGCGCGCCGAGGTGGCGCTGACGATCGACAACTCCGACGGTGCGCTGCCCATCGAGTACTCCGAGGTGACGATCAGCCGCACGCTGTTCCGATCAGGCGGGTCCGAATACGCGATCAACGGTGCGCCTTGCAGGCTGCTCGACATCCAGGATCTGCTTTCCGACTCTGGGCTGGGCCGCGAGATGCACGTGATCGTTGGTCAGGGCCAACTCGACGGCGTGCTGCGGGCAACGCCCGAGGAGCGCAGGCACTTCATCGAGGAGGCCGCGGGCATCCTCAAGCACCGCAGGCGCAAGGAGAAGGCGCTCCGCAAGCTCGATGCGATGCAGGGCAACCTGACCCGAGTACAGGACCTCACGGCCGAATTGCGCAGGCAGCTCGGCCCCTTGGGCAAGCAGGCGGAGGTCGCGCGTCAGGCCCAATCGATCCAGTCCGAGGTGCGCGATGCACGCTCTCGGATTCTCGCCGACGACATTTCAATGCTCACGATCGCCATCGCCAAGGATCAGGCCGACGAATCCGCGATCAAGGAGCGTCAGGCGCAAGTCGATGCGGCACTTGCCGAGGCGAAGGCGCGCATGGCCGAACTGGAAACGGCATCGGCCGAGGCGACGCCCGCGTTGACGAAGGCCAACGACATCTACTACCGGTTGACCTCCCAGCGCGAACGCCTGCGCAACCTCGGCACGTTGGCCGAGGAGCGCGTGCGGATGCTCGGTTCCGCCGTCGATTCGCAGCCCGTCACCGACCTCATCGACCTCGCGGACCAGCTCGAGCGTGCCCATGCGGCGCGCGAGGAGCTCGACGGAGAGGTGCAGGAGGCGACGACGGCTCTCGAATCGGCTGAGTCCGCGCGCGCGGAGGCGGAACAGGTGGCCGAGGCGTCAGAGAGGCATCTGGCCAACCTATTGCGCTCGGTTGCCGATCGCCGTGAGGGTGTCGCGCGGCTCGCGGGCGACGTGGCCGCCCGCCGGTCGAGCGTCGAGGCGATGGAAGCGGAAATTGGTCGCCTGCGTGAGGCACACGACGCGGCGCAGCGCAGGGCTCGCGATGCGGCGACTGAGTTCCAGAGGCTCGAGACCACCGTGATGGACGTCGAGCGCGGCGAGGAGGACCTCGACGCCGCCCATGAGGCCGCCGTCGGGGCGCTTGACGAGGCCAAGGAACGGCTCGAGCACGTGAAACAGGGCCTGCGCGACGCCGAAAGGGAGCGCGACACCTGGGCGGCGAAGGCGGAGGCGCTGAGTCTGTCGCTCACACGCAAGGACGGCGTGGGCGAGCTTCTCGCGGCGGGAGTCCGCTTTGTGCGGGGAACCGTCGCATCGCACATCACCATTCGGGACGGGGCGGAGGACGCGATCGCCGCGGCGCTCGGCACGCTCGCGGAGGCCGTCGCCGTTGACTCGGTTGACGACGCGGTCGACGCCATCAGGTGGCTGCGCGACGAAGACGCGGGGCGGGCCAGGTTCGTCGTTGCGGATTCCTCCGCGGTGGTCACAAACCCCGACGCGGCACTGCCGCCTGGCGCCGAGTGGGCATCCGACCTCATCGAAGACTCGTCGGCGCTCGCCTCGACCGTGAGGGCCTTCGTCTCCGGTGTCGTTGTCGTCGAGGACCTGGCGGCCGCGAGGGCGCTCGTCGCGGCACATCACGACGTGGTGGCGGTGACCCGCAGGGGAGACCTGCTCGGCTCGCGCAACGCATCGGGCGGAGCCGGAGACGCGCCAAGCATCATGCATCTCCAGGCGGCCTTCGACGACGCGTGCCACAAGCGAGACGCGGCAGCTCACCAGGCGGAGCAGCAGCAATTTGCGCTGCGCGCCGCGGCCGAGGAGGAGCAGCGGGCGTCTGTGGCGCACGAGGCAACCCTCGCCCGTCTCCACGAGTCCGACGCGAGAATGTCCGCGGTCGCCGAGCAACTGGGCCACCTGTCGTCCTCCGCGCGTTCTGCGGGCGCGGACGCCGAGCGCCTCGAGAGTCAAATGTCGGATGCGAGCGCACGCATCGAGGCCAACCAAGGCGAGCTTGCGGGTCTCGTGGAGCGGCTCAGGGCCGCGCAGGCAGAACCGGAGCAGACGGAGTCGGACACCAAGTCGGCGCACATCAAGCGCGACGAGGACTCGGCGGCCGCGCAGATTGCGCGCGCCAAGGAGACCGAGGCGAGGCTCGCCCTGCGCACGGCGGAGGAGCGGTCGCGCGCACTCGCGGCGCGTGCGGAGAGTCTCGAGAGGACGGCGTCCGCCGAGCGCGACGCGCGGGCGCGGGCCGATGAGGCCGCCCAGCGCAGGCAGAAGCAATCCGAGGCGGCGCGTGAGGTCATGGCGGGCGTCGCCGCCACGCTCCCTGTCATCGACGCGTCCGTGGCGAGGGCCGACGACGCGAGGGCCGACGTTGAGTCGAGGCGGTCGGAGCGGACGACCGCTCTCGTCGAGGTGCGCGCCCACGTCGAACAACTGTCGGGCGAGTACGGCAGGCTGACGAACGAATCGCACCGCGACGAGGTGATGCGCGCTCAGCAGCAGGTGAGGCTCGACCAACTGAGCGAGCGCGCGATCGAGGAACTGGGCATGGACCCCGGTCAACTCGTCGACGAGTTCGGTCCACAGCACGACGTGCCCGTGATCGACGCGGAAGGCAACGAGAAGGCGGAGCCTTTCGTGCGTGAGGCTCAAGAGAAGCGGCTGCGGCATGCCGAGCGCGGGCTCGGTCAGTTGGGGCGGGTCAATCCGCTCGCGTTGGAGGAGTTCGCGGCGCTGGAGGAGAGGCACAAGTTCCTCCAGGACCAGCTTGCGGACATCAAGTCGTCACGCGAGGACCTGTTGAGCATCGTGACCGAGATCGACCAGCGAGTGGAGCAGATCTTCACCGAGGCGTTCAACGACACGGCCGCTCAGTTTGAATTGATCTTCCCGCGCCTCTTCCCCGGCGGGGAGGGCAGGCTCGTGCTGACCGATCCCAAGAACATGCTCGAGACGGGAATCGACGTCGAGGCAAGGCCCGCGGGCAAGAAGGTGAAGCGGCTGTCGCTGTTGTCCGGCGGCGAGCGTTCGCTCACCGCCGTCGCGATGCTCGTGGCGATCTTCAAGGCGAGGCCAAGCCCGTTCTACGTCATGGACGAGGTCGAGGCCGCGTTGGACGACACCAACCTTGGACGCCTGCTCGAGATCATCAGGGAACTGCGGGATGAGTCCCAGCTCATTGTGATTACGCATCAGAAGCGCACGATGGAGGTCGCGGATGCCCTGTACGGCATCACGATGCGTGGCGATGGTGTGACGACGGTCGTTTCCCAGCGCATGGGTGACGACGCGGCCTAGACGACGCGGTCACGACGACGCGGCCTAGCGGGGAACGCAAGGCCGCCCGAAGCGTTATTACCTACAGAGGCCTTCGCGAGAACGGCCCTGCACCCAATGTCTCAACGGCGAGACTTTATGTACAAACTGTCCGTTGTTGGAGGCATCATGGTATTTGGCGCTATGTTCGACATTTTCGCGTGGGGCATCGTTCTGTCCCTGTTCTCCATGGGCTTGGCGTTCCTCGCCGAGGGCCGCGGAGCTCAGGCGATTCGGGCGCTTCGTCGCGCCAAGTCGCACAAGGAACACATCGATCTTTACGCCACCCTTCGCCGTGACGAGGGCGATTGGCAGTTGGTCGGCAGGTTGTCGGAGATCGACAGGGCCAAGGCCGATCGCGCTGGCCTCCGGCCGGTCGGCGAGCACCTCCGCTGATGTAGACGGGCGAGCCTGGACTCGTCGGCGCGCCCAGAGGCCGACACGTCACATGCATTTGCGACACTAGAGATGTGGACATTTCCTGGATTCCCGGCCAAGCAGACCTCGCCGTCGTAGTAGTCGCCTCCGTGGCGATTGTGGGAGTGGCCCTCGCCACGTGGCGATTGCGTTCTCGAGGCGAGAAGGCGAAGCCAAGCACCCCAGCTCCCGTGGCGACAGCGGCCACGGTCGAAGCGCCCGCCCCGACCCGGACGCCCGCGGGTCCGGGTGCCTTCGAGATTCCAGAGAGCGTCGATTCGCGTTTCGCGCTGAGGCGTTCACGCGTCGGCGGTGCGCTGGGGGAGCGGCTCGCCGGCTTCTTCGGGCGTCGCGACCTCGGTCAGGATGCCTGGGATGAGCTCGAAGAGGCGTTGCTCCTCGCCGATGTGGGCGCGGCGGTCACCGAGCAAATCATCGCGGAGGTTCGCGCGAGGGTCTCCGGGGGCGAAGAGAGCCCCAAAGCGGCGGTGCGTGCAGCGTTGCTGGCGGCCATTGACCCGGAGGCGGACCGCTCCTTGAGAGTGGGCGTCGCTGGCGCAGGAGTACTCGCCCCCGTTCTCGTCGTCGGAGTGAACGGTGTGGGCAAGACCACGAGTGTCGGCAAGATCGCACGCGTCCTTGTCGCCGAGGGCTATTCCGTCGTGCTCGCCGCAGCAGACACGTTCAGGGCCGCCGCCGCAGACCAACTCGAGACGTGGGGAGCCCGCGTGGGCGTCGCCACGGTCAGGGCCGATGCCGAAGGAGCCGATCCCGCATCGGTCGCCTTCGACGCGACGCAGACCGCGCAGCGCGACGGCGTCGACATCGTGCTGATCGACACCGCGGGAAGGCTGCAAAACAAGGCCGGGCTGATGGATCAGCTCGGCAAGATTGCTCGCGTGGTCACCAAGGTGGCTCCGATCAGCGAGACGCTCCTCGTCCTCGATGCCACGACGGGCCAAAATGGTCTGGCCCAGGCACGCGTGTTTGCGGAGGTCGCGCCGCTCACGGGGATTGTGCTCACCAAGATGGACGGCACCGCCAAGGGCGGGATCGTGCTCGCGGTTCAAAGGGTGCTTGGCGTACCCGTGAAGTTTGTGGGCCTCGGCGAGGGCGCCGACGACCTCGCTCCCTTCGATCCCGAGGGTTTTGTCGACGGTTTGCTTGGCGACTAGCGCGACAAAAGGGGCGCCCAGAGGAATCGGGCGGCAAGGCCATACGGTCGAGTTCCCCAACTGCTACCGTGCACTTAAGCGCCGTAGCGCGGCGACGAAGGGGCGGAATCATGACGCAAGCAGCAGCAGGTTGGTACCCGCAGCCGGATGGAACCCAGCGGTATTGGGACGGTTCGGCGTGGACTGAGCACATTGCTCCCGCCGCAGAGCTCGCCACGCCGCCCGCGCCGCCCGCTGCTCCCGTGAACGGCTATGCGGCGTTGCCGTCACAAGAGCCCCTGGGGGTCGCGTCGTCAGCGCCTCGCCGGCGCGTCTGGCCCTGGATCGTTGGAATTGGCGGAGGACTCGTCGTACTCGGTGTCATTGCTGTCGTTGCCGTCGTGATGCTCGTGGGCAAGGTCACCGCGGGCCCCAAGAGCGTCGCGGATGCCTTCAACACCGCGTACATGTCGGGAGACTGCAAGACATACCTCGACCTCACCACTGCCGACTTCAGGGACGGAGATGGTTACCCGGGGACGTGCGAAGAGGCCGCGGTCTCATACTTTCCCGATCCCAGTAACGGGACGTTCTCGATCAGCCTTGACGGCGTCGAGACAAGTGGATCGACCGCGACCGTCACGGGAACGCTCACGTCGCCAGACTTGGGAGACGGCCCGCTGACGTACCACCTCGTCAAGGTGGACGGAAAGTGGATGGTCGACTCCATCGAGTGACGTGAAAGTCGGTCGAATAGTGCCCCCAATCATTGGGGCAGCGGCTCTGCCCCTCGTGCGCAACACGACTTTTACCTGGCCGGCGATTTCGTAACGGTACGGAAACACGGGGGAGGTTCGTGCGAAACCATCCTGCGGGAGTCTTGCATCACTGCTGGCCGTCCGGCTCGCGGAGGGAGATTAGACAATGGATTTCACGCTTGATACTGGCAACACCGCGTGGATGATCGTTGCGACCGCACTCGTGCTGCTGATGACGCCCGCGCTGGCGTTCTTCTACGGCGGCATGGTTCGCACGAAGTCCGTGCTCAACATGATGATGATGAGCTTCATCACCATCGGAACCGTCGCGGTTGTCTGGGTGGTCTACGCATATGGACTGGCCTTCAACGGCTCCAGCGGCCTGCTGGGCAACTTCGTCGGCAGCCCCAAGGGCTTCTTTGGACTCAACGGAGTGAGCGACAGCACAAGCCTCGCGGCCTCCGCGGGGGTGCCGTTCCTGGTCATGGTGGCCTTCCAGGCCACGTTCGCCATCATCACGGTGGCCCTGATCTCGGGCTCGCTCGCCGACCGTCTCAAGTTCAGCACCTGGACCGTCTTCACGGTGCTGTGGGTCACGCTCGTCTACACGCCCGTCGCACACGGTGTGTGGGACGGCGGCTTGCTCGGCTCGTTCTCGCCGACCCCGGTGATTGACTTCGCCGGTGGAACGGTCGTCCACATCAACGCCGGTGCCGCGGGTCTTGCATTCGCGCTCGTGCTAGGCATCCGTAAGGGCTTCGGCAAGGAGCCTTTCAAGCCTCACAACCTGCCTTACGTCATGCTCGGTGCCGCGCTCCTGTGGTTCGGCTGGTTCGGCTTCAACGCCGGTTCGGAGTTCGCCGCAGACCCGACCGCCGGTCGGGCCTTCCTGAACACGACGGTCGCTCCCGCGGTCGCCATGCTTGGTTGGCTACTCGTCGAGAGGATTCGTGACGGTCACGCCACGTCGCTCGGTGCCGCCTCCGGCATCGTCGCGGGTCTGGTCGCGATCACCCCCGCGGCCGCCTCGGTGGACACCTGGGGTGCGCTCGCCATCGGCCTCATCGCAGGTATCGTGTGTGCCTACGCGGTGGGTCTCAAGTACAAGTTCGGCTTCGATGACTCGCTTGACGTCGTGGGAGTCCACTTGGTCGGCGGCATCGTCGGCACGATCCTGATCGGCTTCTTCGCGCACCTCAATGAGGGCACCACCTTTGCGCCGAAGGGTGCATTGAATGGCCTCTTCTACGGAGGCGGTGGGGAGCAGCTCGGCTCGCAGGTCATCGGCGCGCTCGTGGCGGTTGTCTATTCATTCGTCGTGACGCTCGTGATTGTTTACGCACTGAAGTACACGATGGGTCTGCGCGTGAGCGAAGATGTAGAAGTGGCGGGCATCGACTTCGCCGAGCACGGCGAAACCGCATACGAGGAGGCGAACCAACGATGAAACTGGTCACTGCGATCATTCAGCCACACCGCGTGGACGAGGTCCGCGCCGCAATTGAGGCCGTAGGCGTCAAGGGCGTCACGGTATCCGAGGCTGCCGGCTACGGCCGTCAGAAGGGCCACACCGAGGTCTACCGCGGTGCCGAATACACCGTGGACCTGGTTCCCAAGACTCGTCTTGAGATCCTCGTCGAGGACGCCGATGCCGCAGCAGTGACCGACGCGATCGTGTCGGCCGCTCAGACGGGCAAGATCGGCGACGGCAAGGTCTGGGTCATTCCCGTTGACGACGTCGCTCGCGTTCGCACCGGCGAGCACGGCGCCGACGCTCTCTAAGGAGTTCAATAAACGATGGGTCGATCGGACGCAGTCCGGGATGATTCTCATGCTGAGGTCCCGCATCCCCTGGGGGTGCGGGACCTCAAGCGTGAGAGGCAAGAGTTGGCGCTAGCGCTCTCTCACAGTCCCGGCCGAGAGCGGCGGCAGGCGCTCGCCGCGCTCGTCAACGAGCGGCTCGCCGAGCACTTCGCGATGGTGGTCGACGGTGTCGACGGCTTGACGCTCGCCGCCGTGGGGAGCGTCGGGCGGGCGGAGGCCGGGCCGCAATCCGATCTCGACCTCGTGTTGCTTCATGACGGCACCTCCAAGGGCAAGGCGGCCGCAGCCGCCGCCGCCCAGCGCCTGTGGTACCCGATCTGGGACGCGGGCCTTCAGCTCGATCACTCGACCAGGTCACTCGTCGAATGCAGGCAGGTCGCCTCCAAGGACCTGGCCGCCGCGGCGGGGCTGCTGGACCTGCGACACATCGCGGGCGATGAGCTTCTCGCTCAGCAGGCGAGGTCGGCGATCCTTGCCGACTGGCGGTCGGCCGCCCGCAGGCGCCTTCCCGATCTTCTCGCAGCGTCCCGCGCCCGCGCCGAACGCTGTGGCGAGCTCGCGTACCTCATCGAGCCGAACCTCAAGGAGTCGCGCGGTGGACTGCGCGACTACGTGAGCCTGACCGCGCTGTCCGCGACGTGGCTCACCGACAAGCCGCACGGCTCGGTAGACGACGCGGCAAACCACCTCTTGGACGTGCGCGACGCCGTGCAGATGGTGACCGGCCGCGCCACCCACATCGTGGGTAGGCACATTGCATCGGACGTGGCGGAGCACATGGGCTACGACGATGTCGACGAGCTCTTGGCATCCGTTGCGGGGGCGGGGCGCGTCATCGCCTTCGCCGTCGATACGACGGAGAGGGGCGCGCGACGCTCGCTTGAGAAGTCGGGCGTCGGTTCGCGGGCCTTCCTTGCCAAGCGGAGGGGTAGCGCCCCGCGTCACGTTCACGTCGCGCAGGGCCTCATTGACGTCGACGGAGAGTTGGCCCTCGCTCCCGGCTATGTCGCCGAGGACGACGCGGCACTGCCCGTGCGGGCGGCCGCCGCCGCGGCCACCAAGGGGCTGGCCTTCACGCCGAGCCTGCTGGAGGCGTTTGCGCGCTGCCCCGAGCTGCCTGTGCCGTGGCCGGAGGAGGTGCGAGAGCACTTTGGAGAGCTTCTGCGAGCGTCCCAGCACCTCGCGTCGGTATGGGAAGCGCTCGACGTCGCAGGACAGATCGTCAGGTGGATTCCGCAATGGGCGCCGGTCCACAACCGCCCGCAGCGCAACCCGTTCCACGTGTACACCGTCGATCGCCATCAGGTCGAGACCGTGGTGCTTGCCGGTCGCATGCGTCGCCAAGTCGGTGACAGCGACCTGCTGCTGTATGCCGCACTGTTCCACGACATCGGCAAACAAGCGGGAGTGATCGACCACTCGGCGTACGGCGCCGCGCTCATTCCGGGGATTGCCGCACACATCGGCCTGCCCGAGGCGGTGGCGGCCGACATGCAGATCCTGGTACGCGAGCACCTCACGCTCGCCGACTTCGCGACCACGCGAGACGCCGGCGATCCCGCGGTGGCCACGGAGCTCATGGAGCGGCTTGACGGCCGGCACGATCTCTTCGAGACGCTGCGCGTGCTGACGGAGGCCGATGCAAGGGCCGCGAGCCCCAAGGCATGGACGACGTGGCGCGAACAGCTCATCGAGAACCTCACGTCGCGTGTGCGCGCCTCTTTAGGGCCGGAGCCGCAGGTACGCTAGTCGAACCGCTCACGCCGAAGGGAGAGCCATGTTCGCCAGCTTGTCTGATCGACTGACAGCCACGTTCCGCACCCTGCGCGGCAAGGGGAGGCTCACCGAGGCCGACATTGACGGCACCGTCGCGGAGATCAGGCGCGCCCTGCTCGACGCCGATGTGGCCCTGCCCGTCGTCACTACTTTCACGGATCGGATTCGCGCCCGCGCCGTCGGCGCCGAGGTATCGGGGGCCCTCAACCCGGGCCAGCAGGTCGTCAAGATCGTCCACGAGGAACTTGTGGAGATCCTGGGTGGCAGTGCGCGGCCCCTGAGCTTTGCCAAGTCGGGACCCACGGTCATCATGCTTGCTGGCCTCCAGGGTGCGGGCAAGACGACGTTCGCCGGCAAGCTCGCGCACCACCTGAAGAGCCAGGGCCACACGCCGATCCTGGTGGCGGCCGACCTGCAGCGCCCCAATGCCGTGACGCAACTCGAGGTCGTCGGCGAGCGCGCAGGGGTGCCGGTCTACGCGCCCGAGCGGGGCGTCACGCGGGACGACGAGCGGTCCAAGGGTGATCCCGTCAAGGTCGCGAAGAACGCGATCAAGGAGGCGGTGAAGCGCCAGCATTCGGTCGTGATCGTCGACACCGCCGGACGCCTTGGCGTCGACGCGGAGCTGATGAAGCAGGCGGGTGACATCCGCAAGGCGGTAGACCCTGACGAGGTCTTGTTCGTCATCGACTCCATGATTGGCCAAGACGCGGTCGCGACGGCACAAGCCTTCCAACAGGGCGTTGCCATGACCGGCGTGGTGCTCACCAAGCTCGACGGCGACGCGCGCGGTGGCGCGGCGCTCTCGGTCCGTGAGATCACCGGAGTGCCGATCCTCTTCGCGTCGACTGGTGAAAAGCTCGACGAGTTCGAGGTGTTTCACCCCGAGCGCATGGCGAGCCGCATCCTCGACATGGGCGACATTCTCACGCTCATCGAGCAGGCCGAGCAGAAGTTTGACCAGGTCGAGGCCGCCCGCATGGCCGACAAGATGGCCAAGGGCGAGGACTTCACCCTCACCGACTTTTTGAGTCAGATGCAGCAGCTCAAGAACATGGGCTCGATGAAGAAGATGCTCACGATGCTCCCCGGCATGGGCCAGGCGCGCGAGCAGATCGAGAACCTCGATGAGCGCGAACTCACGCGCACCGAGGCGATCATTCAGTCGATGACACCGTACGAGCGCGACAATCCCAAGGCCCTCAATGGTTCCCGACGCTTGCGCATCGCATCGGGATCGGGCACGACCGTGGCCCAGATCAACTCGCTGGTCAAGCGGTTCGAGGACGCGCAGCGCATGATGAAGGCGATGGCTGGCGGCGGCGGAATGCCGGCCATGCCAGGCATGGGCGGTGGCCCTGGCGCCTTCGGTGGAATGCCGGGCGGCAAGAAGTCAAAGGGAAAGCAGGTCGCTCCGCGCCAGGTCAAGGGAAAGTCGGGAAACCCGGCCAAGCGCGCCGAGCAGGAGAAGGCCTTGCGCAACCGTGCCGATGCTCCGCCTGCCCCTGGCAGCGCCTTCGGCGTGCCTCAGGCCCCCGCACCCGAGTTTGATCCCTCGCAACTGCCAAGCCTGGGCAAGTACCTGCGCGGATGAGCGCCTACGAGCTGACCGGTCCCATCCTTGCGGACGAGGATGTGGTGGTCGGCCGTGCGTGGGTGGTCGGTGGGCGCATGACCTACGAGAAGCCGCGCCACACCGACGTGGTGCGCGTCGACGGTTGGGTACTCCCCGGGTTCGTTGACATGCATTGCCACCTCTCCGTGGGTCCAGCGGGCCTCGTCGAGGGCGATCAGATCGTCAAGCACGCCGTGATCGAGCGCGATGCTGGCGTCCTGCTCCTTCGCGACACGGGAGCGGCCGGGTCGCTCGACGCGCTGGTTGGCCGCGAGGACCTTCCCAAGGTCATGCGTTCGGGGCGCTTCATCGCCCGACCCAAGCGCTATCTCAAGGGGTACGCGGTCGAGGTCGAGCCCGGTCATCTCGTGGCCGAGGCTGCGACCCAGGCCCGCGCCTCGGGCGATTGGGTCAAGATCATCGCCGACTGGATCGATCGTGACCTGGGCGACGATGCCGACCTCACACCGCTATGGGCGGATGCGGAGCTTGCGGATGCGGTGGCCGCCGCCCATTCCGAGGGCGGGAGAGTCACGGCACACACGTTTGCCACTGAGTCTCTTGACGGGCTGCTCGGTGCGGGGATCGACTCCATCGAGCACGGCACGGGCATGACCGCCGCGCATATGGAGCGCGCAGCGGCAGCAGGCATTCCCGTGGTGCCGACGCTTCTGCAGGTGGCGAATTTCGCGTCCTTCGCGGCACTGGCGGAGGAGAGGTTTCCCGTCTTCGCCGCACGAATGCAGCGAATGTATGAGCGCAGGTACGTGCAGGTGGGCGCGATGCATGACGCTGGAGTCACACTCCTGGTGGGCACCGACGCGGGAACGTCCGTCGCTCATGGCGACCTCGCCCGCGAGGCCGCGGAGATGGCCACGTGCATGCCCGCGGCGGAGGTGGTCGCCGCGGCCACCTGGCGCGCACGCCGATTCCTTGGCGCTCCGGTGCTCGCCGAGGGAGATCCGGCCGACCTGGTGTTGCTCCGGGTAGACCCCCGGGAGGACATCTCGGCCTTGTCTGCGCCCTCCGGGATCATGATGCGAGGTCTACCCGTTCTCTGAACGTGCTCTGATCGGTCTGTGAGGTTCGGGCATCAGTCTTGTCGTATCGCGCCGGGAAGGGCGCCTGGTACTGGGAGAGATTAAATGAAGCGAAATGCCGTAGCGGTTGTCACCACGGTGTCAACGGTGATGCTTGGCGCCGGTTGGGCGGCTGGCATCGTTGGCGCCGCAACGAGCGCGAGCCCGAGCGGCACGTCGATCAGCGCCGTTGGCAATAGCGCGGTGGGGTCCACCATGGCACCGTCGGCGACGGCCACGGGTTCGCCGACGCCCTCGCCTTCGCCTTCGACTTCGACCAGTCCGTCCGCCAGCGCCTCGTCGGCCCCCGCGGCGACTTCGGCCCCAGCGACGACTTCTGCGCCGCCCCCGGCTCCCGCGAAGACGTCGGCCCCGGCCCCGGCTCCCGCGAAGACTTCGGCCCCGGCCCCGGCTCCCGCTCCGGCCGCCCCGTCGGGCACCTTCAGTGGTTCGGCCGTCAACACCCGCTACGGCAGCTTCCAAGTCGAGATCACTGTCGCGGCGGGCAAAATGACCAACATCAAGATGCTGCAGGACGGCGCCCAAGACTCGACCTCGCAACAGATCACCGGATACGCACTGCCCCTGCTCATCAACGCGGTGTTGCAGCAGCAGAAGGCGAATGTGGGTTACGTGTCCGGCGCGAGCTACACGACTCAAGGCTTTGAGGGCGCTGTACAGTCCGCAATGCAAAAGGCAGGGCTAGCGTGAGCATCGACATGAGACCAAGAATTGCGACTTCGCGGGTAGACCTTGAACAGAGGGCGGAGACCGACTCCGCGTGGAGAGACACGCTGGAGACGGTGTTCTGGCTGTCAGGTGTCGGCGCGATATCGCTCATGCTTGCGGCTGGCGCGCCCATCACCACGGTCGGCGAGTCCTTGACTGCCGTCGGCCGTGCGACGGGAATCGTCGCCGCCTCGATGATGATGATTCAGCTCCTCGTGATCGCGCGCATCCCGATCGTGGAGCGTCGGCTTGGCCACGACCGCGCAGCCTTGCTTCACGGACGTTTGGGGCGCATCGGCTTCTTCATGATCGCGGCCCACGTCTTCACGCTGATCTTGGGTTACGCCGCCAGGACCCACACGGGTTGGTGGAACCAGGCGTGGAACTTCTTGCTGAACTTCAGCACGCAGATGACGCTGTCGGTGATCGGGTTCTGGCTACTGATCGCGGTCGTCGCAACGTCGCTCGCGGCCGTGAGGCGCAAGTGGAAGTACGAGAGTTGGCACACGGTCCACCTGCTCACCTACCTCGTGGTCGGGCTGTCTATCCCTCACCAGTTCACCTCGGGCACGACGTTTTCGGGCATCGCGCATTCCGCAACCGATACCTTCGCCAGATGGTACTGGGCGATCCTGTGGACGGTGAGTGTCGGCGGATTCTTGCTTTACCGCATCATCAAGCCCGTGTGGACGCTTGCGAGGCATAACCTCACGGTCGAGAGGGTCGACCGCAACCCGGACGGCACAATCTCCGTGTGGATCGTCGGTCGCGGCCTGTCGCGCATGAAGACCAAGGCGGGACAGTTCTTCCTGTGGAGGTTCCTGACCCCCGGAATGTGGCTCGAGGCGCACCCGTTCTCGCTGTCGCGCTCCCCGCGAGGGAACGTGTTGCGCATCACGGTCAAGCCCGTCGGCGACTTCACGGCGGCCATGGCCGATCTGCTGCCTGGCACCAAGGTGATGGCCGAGGGCCCGTTGGGTCGATTCACTCCTCACCACCGGCGGGCGCACGGAACGGTTTTGATCGGCGCGGGCTCGGGAATTGCCCCGATGGTGTCCCTGCTTGAGGACCTCGACGGTTCCGGCCCGATCGTGGTGATGTTGCGGGCACGAACGCCGGAAGAGATCCCTCACCTCGACGAGGTGCGTGCTCTGGCCGCGGACCGCGGAGCGACGCTCTATCTGCTCACCGGGCGTCGGGCACGCGGCTGGCTCCCTCAGGGAATGGCGGCTCGCATGACGCAACTCGCTCCGGCACTGATCGCGTCCGACGTCTACGTGTGCGGTCCGCAGGTATGGGCGAACACGATTCTGGCGGAGGCGCGCGCCTGCGGCGCCCCAGAAGAGCACCTGCACATCGAGGAATTCGCCTGGTGACTCTTCACCTGTAGCGCTCGGAGTTGTGGCGCAGGGGTGGAGCCTTTAGACCGACTACGTGGGCGTGCGTGCGGCTCGCCGTCGGAGGGCCTCGCGCGCAATGGTGGCGAGGTGGCGCAGGCCGTCGCGTAGGGGGTGCAGGTTGGAGCGCCGTCCGTTGGCGGGCGCGTGCAGGGTGATGGGTGTTTGGGCAATGCGCAGGTGCTGATGGTGGGCGTGGGTGAGCATGTGGGTGGCGAACTCCATGCCCGTGCTCCACGTGGGCAGGTCGGTCATGGTGGTCCGGGTGAAGGAGCGCAGCCCGCAGTGCAAGTCATGGACGGGGGTGCCGGTGGTGGCACGGGTCAGGGCGGATAGCGCCCAGTTTCCGGCACGGTGGAGGCTACTCATGGCGACGCGCGCGGGTGGTTGGTTGAAGCGGTCGCCGATGACGATGTCGTGGGTGTGGTCCAGGGCGATGGGGTCATAGAACGCGTCGAGGTCGGTCAGGTCGTAGGTGTTGTCGGCGTCGGCCATGATCACGATGCGTCCGCGGGCCGACCCGATCCCGGTGCGCAGGGCGTTGCCGTAGCCGACGCGAGGCTCGTTGATCACGCGGGCGCCGGCCGTGCGGGCGTTGGCGGGGGACGTGTCGGTTGAAGCGTTGTCGACGACGAGGACCTCACCGGTCAGGTTGCGGCGGGCGATCCACGCCAGCGCGAGGGTGGTGCAGACCGCGACGGTGGCCGCCTCGTTGCGGCACGGCAACAGGATCGTCACGTCAAGCGGGGTCGCGTCTGGTAGCTGGATGGCGAGGCTTGCGAGCCGGGCGCGCGGCTGGCCGGTCATGGTTGGCAGCTGCTGTAGAGGGCCCAGTCGGCGTTGGATTGGCGGGGCGGGGCATCGGTGGGGAAGGTGGCTTGTTGTGTCAGCGGGGTCATGGGTCCGTAGCCAGCGAGTTGGGCGGCATCGTTGTTCAGGGGCTGGAGCAGCACACCCTTTCCGGCTTGGTCGGCGACGGTGATGTCGCGCAGCGGTCGGTCGAGGGTCAGTGCGACCATGGCCACCATGGCGGGGCTGCGGACCACGACGGGTGCATCGCAGCGACGGGCAAGGTCGGTGTCGAGTAGTTGTGAGGCGGCGGTGAAAGCGTCGGCGCGCACCTGGCGTGCGTAGCTGACGTCGTGCCAGGCGGACACGTTTGACCCGGCGGAGGCGCCCACGAGCACCACCCCGACGGCCGCCGCTACGGCCGTGGATAGCCGCGGGTTGCGGGCGAGCCGGGCGGCGAGGGGGATGCAGCGTGCTGCTAACGCGACGCACAGCAGCGCCGGAAGTAGCAGGTAGCGGGCGACCAGTGGCGTTCCGGTGAGTCCCTGGGCAAGGTAGGCGATCAGGGCGACGCCGACGAAGATGCCCGTGATGATCGTTGCGTGCTGTTGAGCGTCACGCGCGACCGGGGCAGCCTGGACTTGACGCGCGGAGGCTCTACTCACCGAGGTTTTGTGTGCGGAGGCATTGCGTGCGGAGGCATTGCGTGCGGAGGGCTTGCGTGGGGCGGACCTTCCCGGACGGGCCTGCGGTGTGAGGGCACGTCGCGCACGGGAGCGCCCAGCCAACACCGCCACGACAAGCGCAGTGGCGGCTGCCCCCACGGTGAGCCAGCCGGTGGGGCCTGCCAGCCCGGGCAGGGCGTGGGTCAGGGCGACGATCGGCCCGCGTGGGTTGTTGTTGACCTGTGCGTTGGTGCTGGCCGAGTGCAGTGCGACGAGCGGGTCTCCTCCTGCCGCGCCCGTCGCGAGCCATGCCACTACTGCCAGTGCCAGGCCGGCGGCGAACATCCAAGCGGTGCGAATCCAGGCGGGCCGGGCTGCGGGGCCCTCTTGATCAGGGCCGTGGTGATTGGCGCTGCGGCTATCCGCGCCCCGGTGGGCCATGAATGCCAGTGCGAGCGGTACCACCGCGAACAGGACCGCCTCGGGGCGCAACAGTGCCGCGCCCACGAATGCCGCGACGGCGAGGGTTTGCCGACCTCGCAGGGTCAGGAGTACCGCGCCCAGCCCGATCGCGCTGTAGGCGACGTCGGCGGAGGCACCGAGCACGAGCAGGCCTACTGCGGCGCTGCCCGCGGTGCAAGCGACCGCGGCGCCGACGGCGATGCGGCTTGCGGTCACTTCGAACGTCACGAGCCCAAGAAGTGCCAGCGTGGTGAGCCCCGCCGCGACTCCCAGGCCGCCGGCGGCATTGATGGCAAAGTGAACCGGCGCGAACCCGGCGCCGAGCCCCGCGAGCAAGGCCAGGGGGTGGGGTGTGGGGGAGGAGGGGTGCGTGAAATCTAGGCCGTATCCGTGGGCAAGGTCCCGACCCCACGCCAACGCGAACGACGTGTCGTAGCCCGGCGTGATCGACGGTGCAAACACCGCTACCAGGACACCCGCAACGATGATGCCGAGGATGAATACGGCAAGGTGCCGGGAGGTATGCCGTTCATCCATTTGGTTGACCCCCCCGGCGAAGACCCCCATGGCCGCCCATCGTCGTGCTACCCTACCGCTTGATTGCTCGAGGTCGAGTGAATTCTCCAAGGGGGGGACTCAACGCAATGCGTCCAATACACGTGCACCCATCCGTGCGGCACACCGCATCTCATTCATCGCCGCGTAGTTTGGCGGTCGCCTTTCGCAGGTTGATTGCCGTGCTAGCGACCGTGGCGGTCAGCCTGGGTGTGGTCACGGCGTCACCTGCGTTCGCCGAGCCGCAGGTTCCCGTACCTCCCGCCGCCGCCGCGGCGCCATCCGGCACGGTCGCCGGTGCGGTGGCCCCTGCGGTGCAGACCCCCACGTCGGCGCCCGTCTCGACCGCGCGGATGGAGTCCTGGACCCCGACGAGTCACTCGGTAACAGTGGATGGCCAGACGACGCTGGATCTGTTTGCCCAACCGGCCTTCAAACGCAGTGCCGACGGGTGGTCGTCAATCGATTCGACGATCACCGCTGGCACGGGCGACTACCCGTTTGAGGCGCTGGGCCTCGCAAACCCCGTGCACTTCGGTCTCACCGCTGATGCTCTGATGACGATCGATACCGTCAACGGGTCGGTGGTGTTCGGACTTCCGGGCGCCACCATCAACACGCCGACGCTGACTGACGGAGTGGTCACGTATGCGGGGGTCTTTCCGGGAGTCGATCTGGAGTTCCGCACCGATGGCGGACGCATCGGCAAGCACTTCGTCTTGGCCGACGCTCAAGCCAAGTCTGACTTCCGCTTCACCATCACCGACCCGGGGCACACCCTGGGAACCCCGATCGAGGGGGCTGGGGAGTCTTGGACATTCTCCGCTGCGGTCGCCTACGCCACCGGCATCGAGTTGCCCGCGCCCGCGGCCTGGACGCAGGCCGACCAGGGACCGGGCCTGCCAGGGAGTGCACACCAGAACGTGTCGGTCACCGGAGGCGGGTATGCGATCGACCTGAGCGTCGACCCGCTGTGGGCCGAAACGGCCTCGTACCCCCTGGTGTTGGACCCTGCCGTGCAGTGGACCGATGAAACCTGGACCGACAACAACGGGCTTTCGGTGGCGTTCGGACCCACGGGTGCTACCGACTGCGCCGGCAGCCCGTGCCAGTTGGCGGACCCCGTTGACGGGGGCATCAAGGTTGGCTCGATTCGAGACGCCATTCCCGTAGGTGGGGGGCAGATTACGTACACCTCTTACCTCGCCTATGTAGGTGCGGATGTGAGTGCTCTCGCTGGCCGTCAGGTCACCTCAGCCGTGATCGGCAGCTACGAGTATTGGACGTCGCTCGCAGTCAAGGCGTTGTGTTCGCCGATCGGGACCGACAGCACGGGTGCGGACCTCGCGGCCGCCCGATGCGGTGATTTCAAGTCGCCAGTCGAGGGGAGCTGGTGGCACGGCTCGGACACTGGCTGGGACAATTGGAACTGGCACTGGGCTGCCGATGTGACTGCAGACGTGCGTGCCGCGGTGAAGGGTGACGGTCCGACGGGATCGATCGCGGGCTTCGCCATCGACGCTGGCTATATGGGAAAGGATGCAAACGGGAACGACATCTGGATCCAGGGCGGGAACGGTGTGGACGTGCCTGAACTCCGCTTGGTCTACACCGGATACCCCGTCCCGCGCCCGCTGACCGCAGACCAAACGTTTGGTTGTGACTGCTGGGCCGGCCACTCGTCGGGGAACCAGGCGATGGCGGCGGATCCGGTGAACACGGCGACTGGTGCGCTCATGGAGCAGTTCGGCGACGTGTCCGTGGCGGGTGTCGGGCAGTCGATCAGCCTGTCGCGGACGTACAACTCCTTGGACACGGCATCGGGACCGTTCGGCCCGAGCTGGTCATACGCGTACGGGGCGTCGCTCGTGGAGAACGCCTCCGGTGAGTTTGTCTTCACCGACGGGTCAGGGACACGCACGCGCTTCGGCGCGCTTGTCGGCGGAGGGTATGCGCCGATCGATCCGGCCGTCTCGGCGACCCTCACCGACGGCCCAGACGGAACCCGCGTGATGCGCAACCTGTCGGGCAACACCATGACGTTTGATGCCTCCGGGGCACTCATCGCGGCGGCGGACGAGCGCGGTCAAGGCCTGACTTTCGCTTACACCGGCGGCGCCTTGACCACGATCACCGACGCCCTGGGGCAGACCCTCACGTTCGGCTGGGACGGGACGGGGGCCGACGCGCGCATCGTGTCGGCGACGACTTCCGACGGTCGCGCCGTGGGTTACGCCTACACCGACACCGCTGGTGCGAAACGCCTGACCGGCGTGACCGCAGTCGACGGGACCACCACGACGTACGCGTATGCGACCACGGGTGGCCTGTCGAGCATCACCGACCCGCTGGGCCACGTCAGCGCACGCAACACGTACAACAAGGCGGGACGCATCGTCAGCCAGCGTGACCAGACCGGCGCGAAGACCACGTTCGCGTGGGACGCAGCCACCCAGACCGCGACCGTGACCGACCCGACGGGCAAGGTCCGCACGGACGTGTACAACGGCCTCAACCTCGTCAAGCAGATCGACGGAAACGGGGCGGTCGTCGAGCAGCTCTACGACGGCGACAACAACGCCGCCGCGACGGTCGACGCCGCGAACCGGCTCTACCGCAGCGAGTACGACGACCGCGACCGGCTGGTGCTCAGGGTTGCCCCTGCGCCGCTGTATTACGCCGAGTCGTGGACGTATGACGACGCGGACCGGGTCACGAGCCACACCGACGCCGATGGCTACACCACGTCTTACACGTACGACGCCGCGGGGCTGGTGACGTCGGTGAATAACCCCGATGGCGGCACCAACACCTACACGTACACGACGGGTTCGGAGGGGGCTCCTGCGAACCTGCTCGCGAGCTCCACAGACGCCCTGGGTCGGACCACGACCTTCACGTACGACACTGCCGGTGACTTGGTCTCTACGACCACGCCGGGCGGGCAGACCACCACGTCGACGTACGATGCGACGCACCGGCGCACCTCGACCACCAGTCCGTCGGGCGCTGTCACGAGCTACACGTACGACGCTGCCGGTCGGATGCTGACGGTCACCGACCCCACTGGGGCGGTCACGACCAACACCTATGACGCTGCGGGGCGGTTGACCGCGACTGCGGATGCCCTGGGTCGCACCACGAGGTTTTTCTACGACAGGTCTGACCGGCTCATCCGGACCAGGGACGCTGCGGGGAACAACACCAGGACGTCGTATGACGGGGCGGGTCGTGTCGAGACCACCACCGATGCTCTGGGTGCGGTCACCACGTACGCGTATGACGATGCGGGACGCCTGATAAGCACCACGGATGCGCTCGGACGCGTCACCACCATGGCGTATGACGCTTTGGGTCAGTTGACGTCGACCACGGACCCGACGGGTGGGGTGACCTCTTACACCTACGACGTGGTGGGCCAGCGGACGTCGGTGACGGACCCTGACGGGGTGACGCAAACCACGACGTATGACAGGCGTGGGCATGTGGCGGCGGTGACGAATGCTGCGGGCGGGTTCCAGCAGACCTATTACGACTCGATGGGTCGCCCGTCTCAGACGACGGACTCCGATGGGGTTTACACCAACTACACGTACGACCTGGCTGGCCAGCTGGTTGTGCAGGCCAAGGCCCGGTCGACGTCGGATTACATCGCGGGCTACGACGAGGATCGCACGACGTATGCGTATGACGCGGACGGTCATACGACCTCTACGGTCGATCCGCGCGGGAGTGTTCCCGGCGCGGACCCGGCGGCCTTCACTACGACGGTGACGTACGACGCCGACGGCCGTCCCGTCACGTCGACCGACCCGTTGGGTCGCACCGTCACGACGGAGTACGACGCGGATGGGCGTCCTGTGACGGTCACGGATCCGGCGGGCAACGTCACCACCACCTCGTATAACGCGGTGGGGTGGACCACGTCGGTCAGGGCGCCGGGTGAGGGCAGGACTCATTACCGCTATGACCGGGTGGGGAACCTCACCAAGCGGATTGACCCGTTGGGCAGCGAGACGACCTACACGTACGACGCTGCGGGCCGGGTGCTGACGCAGACCGACCCGTTGGGTCGGGTGACGAGCACGTCGTATGACGCGGTGGGTAACGTCGCGCAGGTCGTGAAGCCCTCGGGCACCCAGACGGTTGATGACCCGACGGACGGCACGGTGTCGTACACGTACGACGCGGCGAACCGGCCGGTGGCGACCACGTTCTCTGATGACACGGCCGGGTTCACGTATGACTACAGTGCGGCTGGGCGGTTGTTGACGGCGGCGCGCGTGCAGAACGGTGGTGTGTCGGCGTCGAGCGCGTACACGTATGACGGCGCGGGTCGTAAGACGTCGGTGGTGCGTACGGGGCCTGGTGGTGGGGATGCGAACTATTCGTATACGTCTGCGGGTCGCCTGTCGGGTGCTGCGTGGTCGACGGGGATGCAGGTCGCTTACAGCTACAACCAGGCCGGTGAGTTGACGGCGGTGGCCCCGTCGGGAACGGGCAGTGTGCCTGCGGTGAACTATGGGTATGACCCGTCGGGGAGGGTGTCGACGGTGACGCGTCAGGGTTCCACACCGGTGACGACGGCTGCGGTGTATGACGCTGCGGGGCAGTTGGCGTCCCTGTCGCATGCGACGGCTGCTGGGGTTTTGGAGGCGTATGGCATCACTCGTGACACGCGTGGGAACCCGACGCAGGTCGACACGACCACGGCGTCCGGTACGACGTCCGCGTTGTACACGTATGACGCGGTGAGCCGGCTCAGGAGTGAGTGTTACCCGGCCACGGGTGACGTGTGCACGGGCAAGTCGCCGCGTAACGCCTACACCTACGACTTGGTGGGAAACCGCGCCACGGAGACCTCCCGCACCGTGGTCGGCACCAAGGCGACGACGGTGTCGACGGTGTCGACGGATTACGCGTATGACGCTGCTGATGAGTTGCTCACGAAGTCGGTGGACGGCACGGCGACGGTGACGAACACGTGGTCTGCGAATGGGGCGTTGGCAACCTCAACCACTCCGACGGGCACGCAAACCTATGTCACTGACCTGACCGATGAGCTGGTGTCGTACACGCCGTTCGAGAACGGGCCCACGGTGGGTTACACCCAGGATGCGCAGGGTAATCGCACGTCCCGCACGGTGGATGGGTTGTTGGATGCCACGTGGGCGTGGGACGACTTGTCGAGTTTGCCGATGCGCATCGGCGAATACGACCCGGCCGGCACGCTGACCACAGGGTGGCTGCCGGACCCAACATCGTCCACGGGGGCGTCTTTGGCGCAAACGTCGGGCTCGGTGAGTTCGTGGTTGCTGTCTGACCCGTTCGCGAACACTGTCGCCACGGTGTCCACCATCGGGAACACGGTATCGGGCACCAGGACCATGGACGCGTTCGGTGTTCAGCGCACCACGGCAACAGGGTCACTGGCCGACGCGTCGAGCGGATTCGCCGGACAGTACCTCGACGGCGCGACGGGTTTGTATGACATGCGGGCCCGCGACTACGACCCGGCAAGTGGCCGCTTCACCGCCACCGACCCCGTCGCAGTGCCCACCGGCATGCCGTACGTCGCCGGGTACTCCTACTCATACAACAACCCGTTGATGTTCTCCGATCCCAGTGGCATGTTGCCGGGGTGCAATGGGTTGTTCTCGTGGGTGTGGGGCCTGGCCAACATGAGTTGCGGTAGCAACAAAGGGGCGAACGACGCTGGCAAGGTCACCGGCGGCTTCGATGAGAAGTCGAAGGAGATGGCGACCAGCGCTGCGGCCGGTGCAGTCATGATGTCCACGCCTGGCGGACAGGCTCAGATCGCGGGGGGTTACGCGTCCTCCGTGCAACAAGACGGCTGGCTCAAAGGCACGCTCAAGGCAAGCGGTGCCTACGACTTAGCAAACGACGCATACATGACTCCCATGTATCTCTACCAGGGCGATTATTGGGACGCAGGTAGAAGCGCGGCAAACCCGACCTGGACCGGAGTGCTGACGTACGACTCAGCGATGCTCGGGGCAATGGACATCGCGGCCGGGGCACTGGGCCCGCTCGAGGCCGCAGGATGCACCGCGCGCACAGAAGCAGGTGCGGCCCCCAGCGTTGCGCGCTTTGTGGCCTCTGCCGATGGCACGATTATCGACACCCAATCGTCGGCGCTATTTCAACAGATTGAAAACGTCGTGAAGTCACTGCGGACGACGAAGAAGCCGCCGCCTGGCGTCTATCAGGGCGGCTACAAGAACCAAAAGGGCGTGTACGCGAATCTTGGGGGCGATCTGCCGCCGAAGCCTCTCGGCTACTACACCGAGAGCGCCGTCTGGCCTGGTGCGCCTGGAACCGAGCGTATTGTCGTCGGGCAGAAGCCTGGCGAGGTGTGGTATTCGCCCGATCACTACGGGACGTTTAGGAGTTGGCCGTGACAACCGATTGGATCGCAATGCCAGGTTCGCCGACCCTCGAGGAGAAAAGTGAACCGTACCTAGTTCGCGCGAGCGAAAGCGGCCACCTTCGCCAGTTTCTTTCATCCGCAGGGGCGAGCGTTGTCGACGTAGACCTTGGAGACTCGACATCCCTCGTCGACGTGGTCGGTGTGCTCCGGGAGGGTCTTGAGTTCCCCTCTTGGTGCGGATCCGGTTGGGATGCGGTTCATGATGCCTTTCCCGAGTTGCGAGCCGCTTGGCCCCTTCCGCTGGCCATCGTCGTAGCGGGTCTGCCGAAACTGATGGCAGCGAAGCCGCATCTCGCGCTGAACACCGTTCTGGGGTTGAGCAGACTTTGTGAGGAGTTCTCGATCGCTGGAGATCAAGTGCTGGTCTTCTACGTGGGTGACCGCTGGGACGACTGAGTCTTGGGGTTCTGGGGGCGAGCTGACGGCGGTGGCCCGTCGGGCACGGGCAACGTGCCTTCCGTGAATTACGCGTATGACCCGTCGGGGCGGGTGTCTTCGGTGACTCGTCAGGCACAGACCCCGGTGACGACGGCTGCGGTGTATGACGCTGCGGGGCAGTTGGCGTCCCTGTCGCATGCGACGGCTGCTGGGGTTTTGGAGGCGTATGGGATTACGCGTGACACGCGGGGTAATCCGACGCAGGTGGATACGACGACGGGATTGCTGCACAGGTTCACCACGGTTTGTGCAGTAACATGAAACTATGGCACTAGTAACACGTTGGTGCAATGCAGACTGGGTGCTTCAGATCCCGCGGCTGCACAGTTCCCACCCGCGCAGTGCAGCAACATGAAACTATCTACATAGTTCAAGTGAGGAGCAATCATGGGGCACTACGCTCGCGTCACAGACCCGTCCGTCAACGACGGGCGCTCCTACGAGGCATACATCCCCTCGCGGCTCCAGGATATTCAGTTGCGTCTGTCTCCCACAGTTGCCACGAAAATCGACCGGGCTACCCGAAGCATCGCAGCCATCGACGCTCGTCTCGGGCAGTCCTCATCCCTGCCTGCGCTCGAAGCCCTCATCAAGTCCGAAGCAATTGCTTCCTCGTACATCGAAGGGCACCTCGTGTCTGCGGCGGAACTCGCGCGCAGCGCCAATGACTTCCGCTCCGCCTCGGCAGACGTGCGCGCCGTACTGGGAAACATCGAAGCGACACACCGTGCCGTGCGAATTATGGGGGACCCGTCTCGCGCCATCTCGGCCGAAGACGTCGTCAGGATTCAGTCGGACCTCATGGAGGCGCATCCCCGAGGTGGGGCCCGCTCGCCTTACAACGGGTTCCGCAACAGCCAAGCCATCCTCATCCCGCCCAACGCGCTACGGGGTGAGCTCGCGACGATCGCCGACGCCACTCACATCCCACCGCCTGCAAGTCACGTGGGCGGTGCGATGGCTGACCTCTTGGACTACATCAACACACCCCCCACCGATGCGCCGCCCCTCGTGCGCGCGGCACTGGTCCACGCCCAGTTCGAAACGATTCACCCCTTCCCCGACGGAAACGGGCGCACGGGCCGCGCCCTCATCCAGGCCATGTTGCGGCGCGACGGCGCGGTACGCCACGCGGTGCTACCGCTGTCGCCCTACTTGGCAATGAATTCGGACGCCTACGTTCAGGGCTTGAACTCCGTGAGATTCACGGGGCTCGAGCCCGATCAAGAAGCCCTTGGGGCCTGGTTCGAGATGTTTGCCGACTGCGCCTACAGTGCGGCGCTCAATGCCGCCGAAGCCGCACAGAGCATCGAACTAGTCGGCGAAGTGTGGACCAGCCGCCTGCGGAACTCTGGCGTGCGGACCGGGGCGGCCGCATATTCCGCATCGGACTACCTGCTCGGAGCAATAGCCACCACGACCAGAGATCTTGCCGCCAAACTCGACGTCGGTGAAGACACCGCACGAACGGCACTGAGGCGACTGGAAAAGGTGGGGGCCGTGTCTGCCACGAAGACCGGCGATGGCACCGTCGTCTTTGTCGCCGACGAGGTCGCAGGCGTCATTGCTCATTCGCAACGCGACATCGCGGTGATCCAAACGCCACCCGTCGATGATGTCTTCGTGAATGCCGTCGGCGTGGCAATCAAACGTCCTGCGCCTAGCCGGACCAGTCGCGGCAAGGTGTGCGGCGCACCAATGCCTCGCTCGCGTACGCACTGCAACTTGCCGGAAGGTCACGCAGGCTGGCCCACATCGGGTCACCGACACGTTCGCCGCTGAGACGCGGACCAGAACCGCAAGGCGCGACACCTCCGCGCCTCGGGAATGACGACCGCGATACCAGCGTTGCGCTCATGAGCCGCAACCGAGGCTCGCGAGTCCGAGAGGTGCAGGCATGGAAGCGGTGAGCCGCCACACGGCGAACGTGTATCAGGACACGGTCACCGCGATGGGCATGCCGTTCCTCATCGAACTTCACGCACCCGAGTCAGAGACCGCTGCTGCGGCTGCGGTACGGCAGTTTCACGCCGCGTTGAGGCGTGCAGACGACGTCTTCTCCCTGTTCAACGACGATTCCGAGCTTTCGCGCCTCAATCGCGGTGAAATCACCGTGGACGAGTGCGAACCGGAGATGCTTGAGATCCTCCAGTCGTGCGAGTGGTACCGAGGCGCGACCCTCGGGGGCTTCGACGCAAGGCTTCCGGATCGGCTCGACCCCTCCGGCATCGTCAAGGGGTGGGCCATTGCCAAGGGGGCGGCGGCCTTCGACCGCGTGGGCGCGAGCGCCTGGATGGTCGGAGTGAGCGGGGACATCCTTGTGTCGGGCGAGGGCCACACGTGGCGCGTCGGCATCGCCGATCCCCGCCTCAATGGCGACCCCACGGGCACGCCAGTGATCGATGTGGTCACGCTCGGCGGTCCGTTCAGGGCCTTGGCGACATCGGGTTCCGCTCAGCACGGCGACCACGTGTGGGATCCGAGAACCGGTCAAGGTGCGCGACACTACCTGCAAGTTTCCGTCGTCGCCGACGACATGGTCAACGCCGATGCCTGGGCGACGGCGATCGCCGCGGGGGGTGAGACGGTGCTGTCCGCCGCTCTCGATGCTGGCTATGAGGCCCTGGTCGTCACGAACGAATTGTGCGACGGCTCCTTCAAGGCGCATGCCTCGGCAGGCTGGCCTTCCGTTCTCGAGTAGTAGGCCGCGCTCACCCCGCGACGGATGGCCACCCGGGGCTCTTTTGCGCCTCGAAGGTCCCGTCGTACCGCCCGCCAATGATCATCAGCACCTCATACCCGTCCTCCATCGCGAGGCCCGCCGTGCGCAGGCCTCCGGCACAGATGGCCGTGGCCCACGCGTCGCACGACACGAAGTCGGTGCCAGCGACGCTGACCTGCATGAAGTGCCGTGCCAGCTCGCCGGTCACGGGATCCCAAATGTGGTCGACGACCTGAGCGCCCCCTGACGTGGCGAGCGCGGGGTGCTCGGGGCCGAGCCTGACGACGTCGACGACGTCCGTGCCCTGCGGGCTGCCCTTCACGTGCGGGTTGGCGATGCCGATGTCGCGCACGCCGCCCCGCGTCATCACGTCGCCCGACGCCCCGACCATCCAGTTCGATGCGACGGCGTCCAGGCGCCAGACCGCGCGCGCGACCGCCCACGACTTCACGATGCCAGTGGGGTCGAGCGAACCGCCTGGCTTGTGTGCGTCGAAGGCACCGCCCGTGCGCTCGCGGTACCACTCGCATGACTCGAGCACCTCGCGGACCTCGCCCGGGCACTCCTCGAGCGTGAGTTCGCCGCGCAGGTGGCGCGAGAGCACCGAGTCCGCGTCCCACAGGGAGAACACGTCATTGGCCCACAGCAGATCTTGGTGGAACGACTCGACACCAAGCGCGGCGGCGTCGGTGTCGACGACGCCATCCAGGAACACCTCGAAGGGCATCGCCATCGCGTCGACCGTGCGCCGGTACGTCCCGCGTGTTTTGTCTGACATCAATTCAGCCCCGCCTTCATTCAGCCCCGCCTTTATTCAGCCCCGCCTTCGCGAATACACCCGGGTGGGATTCCGTAAATCCCGACGACGTATGTGACGCGCCGTTGGCCCGTCGGCTAACGGCGCGATGCGATCATGCCAGACCGGCGGCCTTCATGGCCGACTGGACGGCGCCCTCAAAGCCTTGAGTCGTGTAGCTCGCACCGGACACGTAGCCCACATTCGCAGTCTGCTTCTGCAGCACGGCCTTGATGAGCATGGGCAGGGCGTAACCGGTGATCTGTCGCGACGTCCCGTCCTGAGCGCCGCTCTGCAGCATCGAGATGTCGGTGATCTTGCCCGCCGCGACCGTGAGCTCGACTTGGAAAGTGCCATAGCGGGTACCGACAGGACTACTGTCGAACTTCCCGCTCGCCGCCGCCGCGGACGTTGTTGGTGCGGATGCTGCACTGCTCGAGCTGGCGCCTGCGCTTGAAGAGGCCGCTCCCGACGTGCCCTGAGCGGATGCGCCGAGATTCGTCCCTGACGCCGAGGCTGTGCCGCTGGTAGCGCTCGTGAGTCCGTTGCCAGCGGCCCAGCCGCCGATCAGCATCGACGTCGAGGCGGCTACCAGTGCTACGGAACGTCCGGTCTTCATGTGTCTATGATGCCTACGGAATGCTCAAGGTTTCCTGAGTCCCTGGACCGAGTTCCCTGTGAGGCGCGCCAACGACGGCACGGCACCGCGCGGAGACCGAATCGCACGGCACGTGGAATCGGGACTCGCGTCGGCGACCAAAACTCTGGCATACTTGTCCGCTGTCGCCTGCGTTGCGGGCGGCCATTCGTCTTGTCAGGCGCCCCGCACCCGTGGGAAGTTCGCCCGGCTCACACCGAATACAGGAGATACGGCCATGGCTGTCAAGATTCGCCTCAAGCGCTTCGGCAAGAAGCGCGCCCCTTATTACCGCGTCGTCGTCATGGACTCGAAGACCAAGCGTGATGGTCGTGCCATCGAAGAGATCGGCAAGTACCACCCCACCGAGGAGCCCTCGGTCATCGTCATCGACTCCGAGCGCGCGCAGTACTGGCTCTCCGTGGGCGCCCAGCCCACCGAGCAGGTCGCCGTGCTGCTGAAGCTCACGGGCGACTGGGGCAAGTTCAAGGGCGACAAGGACGCGAAGAACACCGTCAAGGTTGCCGCGGGCAAGGTCAGCCCCGAGGACGCGATCAAGGCTCACGCCGACGTCGCAGAGAAGGCCAAGGCCGAGAAGTCGGCCTCCAAGGCCGCCGAGAAGGCCGAAGCCGACGCAGCCAAGGCCGCCGAGGCTGCCGCCGCCGAAGTCGCCGCAACTGAGGCAGCAGCCGCAACCGCCGCCGCGGAGCTTGCCGCTGCCAAGGTCGTCGAAGCCGACGCAGTCGCCGACGAGTCTCACGAGGTTCCCTCCGACGAGGGCACCGAGGTCGAGATCGAGATCGCCGAGGGTGACCCCAGCGACGGCGATGACAAGGTCGAGGGCATCCTCGACGAGGAGAAGTAACCCATGATTCACGACGCCGTGGAGTTCCTGGTCCGCTCGATCGTCCGCAACCCGGATGACGTGCGCGTGACGGAGCGTGCAGGGCGTCGCGGCGTGACCCTCAACGTGGTTGTCCACCCGGACGACCTGCCGCGCGTGATCGGTCGTCATGGCCGCACGGCCACGTCGATCCGCACGCTCGTTGACGCGGTCTCGCGCGAAGACGTGAGGGTAAACATCGTCGACGTGGCCTAACCGCCGCATCGTAGAAAGGCCCGGTTCCCTGCAGAGGGAGCCGGGCCTTTTGTGTGTCTCGCGCCATTGACGCTCCGAACCAAACTCGCGCCGACTCGCGGAACGTACCGGCGCTGCGCCGGCAGTTCCTCGGCGTGTTGGGGAGCGGGTTGGTTCGTAGCGACGCCTGGGGCAGAGAATGAGGCCCGCGTCCCCGTACGCTTGACCCCATGAAGGTGACCGTCGCGCACATTGGCAGACCGCAAGGGCTCAAGGGCGAGGTTTCGCTCGATCTCCGCACGGACATTCCCGAGGAGAGGCTCTCCCCGGGCTCGGTCCTCGAGACGATCCCCGCCGATGCTGGTCCCCTCACGGTCGCGACGTCGCGCACCGCATCGGGCCGCTGGTATGTGGGTTTCGCGGGCGTGGCCGACCGTAACGCCGCCGAGGAGCTGCGCGGCATCGAACTGATCGCCGAGGCCGACGACGGCGATGAGGACGACGCCTGGTACGTCCACGAGCTCGTGGGTCTGCGCGTTGAGCGGCCGAGCGGCGAGGTGCTCGGAAAGGTCACCGACCTGCTGAACATGCCCGCCCAGGACCTGCTGGAGATCAAGCAGACGAACGGGGTCAAGGCCCTCATTCCCTTCGTCGAGGAGTTCGTGCCCGAGGTGGACATCGAGGGCGGTCGCGTTGTCTTGACCCCGCCTTACGGCCTGCTCGCCGGCGAGGAGCCGATCGTGACCGACGAGACCCGCGGCGACGATGCCGGAGACGAGAAGGCCTGATGCGCCTCGACATCGTCACGATCTTTCCCGAGTTCTTCTCGGCTCTTGACGTATCGCTGTTGGGCAAGGCGCGGGCCGCCGAATTGGTCGAAACGAACGTCCACGACCTGCGCGACTGGGCCGCGATCAGGGCCGACGGCACCCCCGATGTGCACCGCACCGTCGACGATTCGCCGTTCGGCGGGGGCGCGGGAATGGTCATGAAGGCCGACGTGTGGGGCAAGGCGCTGGACGACGTGCTCGAGCCGGGTGGCGTCCTCGTCGTCCCGACGCCCGCAGGCGTTCCCTTCACCCAGGCACTCGCCCTCGACCTCGCGACCGCGCCCCAGCTCGTCTTCGCCTGCGGGCGCTACGAGGGAATCGACGCCCGGGTGCCCGAGCACTACGCATCGGCGGGCTTTCGCGTGCTGGAGGTCTCCCTGGGCGACTACGTGCTCAATGGGGGAGAGGTCGCGGCGTTCGCGATGATCGAAGCAGTGACGCGACTGATCCCCGGCTTCATGGGAAACGCGCAGAGCATCGTCGAGGAGAGCCACGCCGACGGCCTGCTCGAGTACCCGTCGTACACGCGCCCTGCGTCCTGGAGGGGCCTGGACGTGCCCGAGGTGCTCATGAGCGGTCACCACGGCAAGATCGAGAAGTGGCGGCACGAACAGAGTGAACAACGCACGCGCGAGCGCAGACCCGATTTGCTCAGCCCCGACTTACTCGGCCCCGACTTGTTAGCGCCCTAGGACGCAGGTGTGGCAGAATAGCTCGTTGGTGCCCGCGGCGCCGGGACCTGCCACAGGGGGCCCTGCACAGTTCGCGATGACATCACAACAGACAGATGCCGCAAGGCAGAGATCGCAGATGTCCTGTGGCGTGTGCGAGGAGTGACACATGAGAAAGCTTGACGGCGTCGTTGCCGATCAGTTCCGCGACGACATGCCGGCGTTCCGCGCCGGAGACACGGTCAAGGTGCACGTGAAGGTTATCGAAGGTACCCGTTCACGTATTCAGGTCTTCCAGGGCATCGTCATCGCGCGCCAGGGTTCCGGAATCGGCGAGACCTTCACGGTCCGCAAGGTTTCGTTCGGCGTGGGTGTCGAGCGCACCTTCCCGTTGCACGCGCCGACCATCGACACGATCGAGGTCGACCGCCGCGGCGACGTCCGCCGCGCGAAGCTGTACTACCTGCGCGGACTGCGCGGCAAGGCAGCTCGCATTCGCGAGAAGCGCGAGAAGTAGTCATCGCTCACACAGGCGACGTCCCGGCGGCTGGCTTCGGGCCGTCCGTCGGGCGTCGTTTGTGGTTGTGGATCCGTGAGGTCCTCATCGTGCTTGTGAGCGCACTGCTCTTGTCGCTGCTGCTCAAGACATTCGTCTTTCAGTCCTTCTGGATCCCCTCCGGGTCCATGGAGAACACCCTCCAGATCAATGACCGCATCCTGGTGTCGCTGTGGCGACCCGGTCCGCTTGACTTGCGACACGGCGACATCGTCGTCTTTAGGGATCCGGGCGGCTGGCTCAACCCCTCGGAGGTTCCCGTTCCCACCGGCGAGGCCAAGGCGTGGAACTCGTTCGCGACCTTCGTGGGCCTGTTGCCCCAAGACGCGGGTCAACACCTCGTGAAGCGCGTCATCGGCTTGCCAGGTGACACCGTCGCTTGTGATCCTTCCAATGATGTGGTGACCGTCAACGGCGTCGCGCTGAAAGAGGATTACCTCAAGCCTGGCTCTGTCAGTTGCAGCTATGCCTGGTCGGTTACCGTCGACCCGGGCAGGCTGTGGGTTCTCGGCGACAATCGCTCGAACTCCGCCGATTCCCGCGCGCACATCGGTGATCCGGGAGGCGGAACGATTCCGCTCAGTTCGGTCGTCGGCACCGCCTTCGTGACGGTCTGGCCCGTGGATCACTGGAAGTCGCTCGGAAACCCCTACCCGAAGAATTGATCGCGGTGGGCTGTGATGGCGCAGAACTGATGGAGCTGCACTGATGGTGCTCTCCCTCGGCTATGAATCCGCGCTCTGGGATGCAGGTGCACGGGTCGTCGTCGGCATCGATGAGGTGGGCAGGGGAGCGCTCGCAGGCCCCGTGAGCGTCGGGCTGGTCGCCGTCTCGCGTTGCGACTCCTGGCCGGATGGCCTCGCGGACTCCAAGCAACTCACGGCTCGCGCGCGAGAGGCCCTCATCGCGCCCTTGTCCGCATTCGGCGTGGGCCGCACGGTGGGGCATGCGAGCGCCGCCGAGATCGACCAACTGGGAATCATCGGCGCCTTGCGCCTGGCGGGAGTGCGCGGGCTGGCCGCGCTTGCCGGGGAAGGCATCGTGGCCGATGCCGTCCTCCTCGACGGCACCCACGATTGGCTCACTACCCCTCCTGCGGACTTGTTTTCAACTGCCGCGGACGACGTCGTGACCCCGCCGGTCACCATGGTGGTGAAGGGTGACGGCCTGTGTGCGTCGATCGCGGCCGCGTCCGTGATTGCCAAGGTGGAACGCGACGCGATCATGCGCGCGGCCCATGTCGAGCACCCCCACTTCGGTTGGGAAGGCAACAAGGGCTACGGCGCGGAGGCACACCTCGACGCGATTAGGGAGCATGGGCCCAGTGACTGGCACAGGGTTTCGTGGAAGTTGCCCGAGCGAGAGCCGTCGTCCTAGGACCCCTCCGGCCAACCAAGCCGGCGCATGATCGCCTTCCTGCCAGCGGGGTTGAGCCCGCTGGCGCCCACGCCGAGGTATCGTTCTGCGATACCAAGCATGGCCCGCGCGGCATGCTCCGGCTCCTCTGCGATGGCGGCCGAGATCTGTGCCGCGAGATCTGGCAACGCTAGTTCGACGCGGCGCAACCCGTCTAGGCGATCAAGAGCGGAGAGATCCTTGTGGCTGCGAGTTCTTGCGGCGCGTAGGAGAGCGTGAACCGCGTCTCCTCGGATAATGTCTCCTGCGCTCAAGGACTCTCCTCTGCGGGCCCTTCCCACGCCGTGCAGCAGTGCCGTGAGGAACATTGCGGCGTCGCGGGTTGCATCGGGCACGTTGGCGGGGAAGGGCGTCGACACGGCTTTTGTCATGACATCCGCGACGCCGCCGCGGTCGAGGAGCACTGCGTAGCCGTCCGCGGCCCATGTGCCGAGGGACTCGACGGTCGCGACGCCCCACTCGACCAGATGGCCGTCGTCGTAGACGGCCTTTCCTCCGCCGTGGTATTCCTCGAGCGTCAGGACGATGCGATGCGACTCAGGCATCCAGTCGACCTGTCCCACGTACCGGCCCTCTGCGCCGGGAACGACGATGATCGCGACGTCGTGATCCGACCACTCGTCAACTCGGGTGGGGTCCGCCGTTGATCCCATCGCGACGACGCCCACCACGTCGTCTCGCGCGGCCAAGATCGCGAGAGCGGCTTCGAGCCACGCTCTGTGCTCTTCAGGCGTCATGTGGCGCGGTGGAACAGGGGACCGAGCCGGTCCCAAGCGGACGCGCGAACGTAAACAGGCACCCTGTGCCGACGGGTGCGGGTGGAGATAGTCTTGCCGCCCTCGACCGGCTCGCCGGTCCAGGCGTCACGCCAGTCGCCGCGAGGCACGTATACGTCCCACTCCTCGCCGGGTGCGAGAACGGGCGCGACGAGCACGTCGTCGCCGAGCGTCCACTCGGGCGGGGCAGACCATACGGCCGGGTCGTCGGAGTAGTCAAAGAACAGCGGACGCATGAGCGGGCGAGAGGTCTCCACTGCCGCTCGCGCCTGCTCGGCGATGTAGGGCCGCAGTCGCTCCCTGAGTGCCACGATCTCGCGCACCTCCTCGATCACGGCAGGGTCGTTCCACCGCTCTGCAATGTTCCACGGCGTGCGGTCCCGCGATGGCGTGCGGTGGTGGTTGAACTCCGAGTGGTACTGCATGATCGGCACAAACGCGCTGGCGGCGAAAGCCCGCACGTATAGCTCCGGGTCGGGGACGTCGCCCGAGAATCCGGCAATGTCCCAACCCCAGTAGACGATGCCCGATGCCGCGGCGTTGAGGCCGGCCCACATGGACCATCTGAACGCGTCCCAGGTGGAGTTTTCGTCACCAGCCCAGAACGTGCCGTGGGCTTGCGAACCGGTGAAGCCGGCGCGAGAGAAGGTGACCGGCGCCTTGCCGCAGCGCCTCATCAGGTCGCCGTAGGCCTTGGCGTAGGCCACCGGGTTGAGGTTGTTGGCCTCGGCCCCTGAACGTCCATCGATATACACGAGGTCCGAGCCCCACGCGTGCTCGCCGCCGTCGGTCTTGAAGCCGTCCACGCCCATCTGCTCCACCAGGTAGCGCCGTTTTTCGGTCCACCATGTGGCGGCCTCGTCGTCCGAGAGGTCCGGCATGAGGCTAAGCGGGAACCACCAGCCGCGATTGCGGTACGGCCGCAGCGACCCGTCGGCGTGGCGCGTCCGTATGAGGTGGCCCTCGAGGATCGCCGCGTCGGCGTCGAGTCTCGCCTGACCCTGGGGATGGGGTCTCATCTTCATGAGCGGGATTTGCCACAGCAGCAGGTGAATGTCTGCGTCATGCAGCGCGTCCGCCATGCCCTTGGGGTCGGGCCACGCGCCGTCGGCGGGAAAGGTGAAGTCTTCGAGGCGGAGGGGGCCACCGTCTTCTCGGAGCTTGTATTGCGCGTCGCGCCACACGGTGAACATGCTCTCATCGCTCCAGGCCTCGACCACGATGGAGCCCACCGGGATCTCGTGCTTCGCATGCAGGGCCGCTTGTCGTTCGACCTCGGCCTGAGTGTTCCATTCGTTGCCGCTCGCCCATAGGCGCAGCACCCAATCAGGAAGTTCTTCGGGGCGACCGACGCACTCAAGGAACGCGTCGAGCACCTCGGTGGGCGAACCCGTGAATGTCCGCACTGAGAGGGCCGTCGTCGCATCGGAACGTGCGGCGGTCTCCGCCTCGATCGTGAGCAGGCCGCCGTCGGACTCGCCGACGTCGAACCACACTCGCCGCGAAGTGTCGACGTGGAAGCCCCAGCCCGAGCCGCCGACGACGTGGGCGAAAGGCATCGGCATGTACGTGCGCCGCACGGCGCCTTGAGACTTGTACTGCTCGAACACCACAGAATCGAGGCTGGTGCCGCAGTGATCGAGGCGGTCGAAGCGTTCGCCGAAGCCCGCCACGTGCTCACCGCTTGCGAGGGGGAGGGAGCACCGCACCTTCGCGACCTGTGTAGCGGTGCGTAGTGCGCGTACCGAGCCCGGAACGATGCCGCGCCGGCCGTCCACCGCAACCAGGCCGTCCGGTTCCTCGCTCCAGTGCGCGACCTCAGCACTGGAAGTGCGAGTGCGCCGCTTGGTGGTGCCATCGGACGCCGTCAGTCGGTAGGTCAGTGACACCGCGTCGGCGGCGACGTCGATCGTGGCTTCCCATCCACCCGACTTGCGGGCCAGCTTGGCTTGCGCGGACGCGAGGTGGCCGCCATCTACTTGGTGGCCGCGCGATGACCTCGCCACCGGCTCGCAAGGGACGTCGCGCGTTGTTTGGGAACCGTCCGCCAGGATCTCGGTCAAGTGGAGGGTCACCTCGACCACGTCGGTGGAGGTTCGCGAGCCGATGCGCATGGGTTCGCCGGCAACCGGCAGGATGGGCCAACGCTGGTCTGTGTCGGGCGAGTACGGATGCCCCGAGCCCAGGGGACTGTGGCGGATCATCATCGTTCAAGCTCCTTTGCAAGGCGAAGAACCATCGCGTGTGACCACAGCAGCGGGGTTGCCACCTCGCCCCACCGGTCGACCCACTCCTGCTTGCGGTCGGGTGCCAGCAGGTGGTGGTCCACCTGTTCGGGAAGGTCCAGCGTCTCCGTGGCGGTCGACATGGCCCACGCCAAATAGTCGGCGGCGCGCTCTGGCTCGCCTAAGGCGGCACGCGCGAGGCCGGCGAAACAACTCAGCAGCGGCCACTGGCCGCCTCCGTAGAACGTGTCAACGACAAAGCGGTGTACCCCGTAGGCCACCGCGAGGTCGGCCTCGACCGCGTCGACGGTTGCGCGCGCGACCGGGTGGTCGGCTGCAATGAAACCGAGGGGCGCGATGAGAGACGTGAGCGAGCCGTCCACGGCGGCCGACCCTACCCACTTGACGAGGTGGCCGTCGATCACGCCTTCCGTGAGAACGAAGTCGCGGATGGCCGCAGCGGTGGAGGCCGCCAGTTCGGCGTGTGCGAGGTCGAGCACGCCCATGCGGGAGGCAGCATCCAGGCCGGCGCCAATGCAGCCAAGGGTCGAGATGTGCAGCTCGTCGAGGCTCTCCTCCCACCAGTCGTAGCAGGGGCGTTCCCAGGAGGAGGCAAGGTACGCGACCGTGAGTTCGATGGCTTCGCGATAGGGCTGCGAGTCAGTTGCGTGTCGCGCGACGTGCTCGCCGAGCGCCCAGAGCCAGGTGCCGTAGCCGTCGAGTTGAAAGTCGGTCCAGTCGCTTTCGCCTCGAGAGCCGTCGAAGTGGAACCGTGCGGGCAGCATGTCGGAATCCGAGAGTGGGGCGTCGGAGCGTGCGGCGGCGACGGCCTCCCGAATCTTGTCTCCGTGCAGCATGGTGGTGGATGCGCACCACCCGAAGAACGCCTCGGCGGAGTCGATGTCGCCACATGCAGACATCGCGTCGGCGATGAAAGCGCCATCGCGAAACCAGCAGTAGCCGCGGTAGGCCGAGAACTCGGGACTCGCGGGGTATGCGCCTTCGGGGGTTTGCAGAATCCGGATGATGGCGCGCGAGTGCTCCGCCAGATCCGCATTCGACGCGTTCTCGACCGTGGACATGTGTTCTCAATTCTTGGGGTGCCAGGGGTACGGTGTGAGGGCCTGGTGGCGGCGATTACTGGGCGCCGCCACCAGGCTTCGCGCGAGATCAGCCGAGGAGTTTGTTGATCTCCTTCTCAGCCTTCGCCAGCGCTTCTTCGACCGTCATACGGCCAGCCGCGGCCTCGGTCAGGTCCTGACCGACGAGGTCCTGCATCTGTGCCTGGTTGTCGCCGATCGTCGGGGGTAGTGCGACGCCCTTGAGCGAGTCGAACACGGCCTGCCGGTTGGCGGGCGCACCCTTGTCGAGGTAGGGGGCGAGCTGTGCGTCATCCGCGATCGCGGGAAGTTCCCAACCGGAGTTGAGGCGTATGTCCACCATGATCTTGGAACTGGTGAGGAATTCCGCGAACTTCTGAGCGGCGTCCTTGTGCTCGGACGTGGCCGACACTCCAACGGCGTTCGAGAACACGGCGCTCGCCTGCTGAGCCGAACCCGGCTCGACGGCAATGTCCCAGTTGAGCGAGGTGTCTGCTGCAAGGGTGCCGAACAGCCAAATGCCGGTGTGCCACATCGCGAGTTTGCCGGCGGTGAACAGGCCGGTGTCGAAGTCCGGCGTACCCGCACCCTGCTCGGCCGTGGGCATGACGGAACCTGACTTGTCTACGAGCCAGTGCGCAGCGGCAATGCCCTCGGGAGAGTTGAACGCCACAGCGGTGCCGTCCGCGTTCAGGAACGAGCCTCCCGCCTGCACCAGCGTCTTGTAGAACTCGTAGTAGCTGATCGGCTGGTAGTCGCCGAAAACGTCGCCCTGTGTGAGCTTTTCGGCCGCAGCCTTCTCGTCGGCCCACGTCCAGCTGGACGTCGGGTAGGAGACGCCGGCCTTGTCGAAGAGGTCCTTGTTGTAGAACAAGACGACCGTGGAGAACGACGTCGGCAGTGCGTACGAGGTGCCGTCGGTCGCGTAGGCATCGACGAGCGACGCGCGATAGGCCGAAGTGTCGACTCCCTTGAGCGGAGCGAGCACGCCATCGGCCTGGTAGCCCCGGTAGTTGGCGTACTCGATGTCGAAGACGTCGGCCTGAGTGCCGCCCGCGAGGTCGGTCTGGAGCGCGGTGAAGTAGTCGCTGTATGGCAGCGTCTTCACATCAACGGTGATGTTCGGGTTTGCCGCCTCAAATGCGTCGACGATTGTCTTGAGGTTCCCCTCGTTTCCGCTATTGGAGATGAAATTCGAGTACGTGATCGTGACCGGTGCGTTCGCGACGGGGGCGCCACTGCTGCTGCCCGTGGGGTCTGGGCTGGAGTTCGAGCACGCCGCAAGCGTCATGCCGAGGGCGGCCGCAAGGCCGACCCCCGCGATTGCTGATTTGCGCATGGTGTGGTTCCTTTGGTTACTGGGTGATCCCGGGCTATTTGAGGCCCGAGCCTGCTACGCCCTGGATGATGTACTTCTGGGCGAAGATGTAGAGCGTGAGCATCGGGATGATGCTGACGATGGAGCCGGCCATGATCACGTCCCACTGGGTCGTGAACTGGCCTTGGAGCGAAGCGAGGGCGAGCGGAAGCGTCTTGTGGTCGTCGGAACGCAGGATGATTAGCGGCCACAGGAAGCTGTTCCAGCTGCTCATGAACGCGAAGACTGAGAGCGTCGCGAGCGCCGGGAGCATGTTGGGCACGATGATGCGCGAGAAGATTCGGAAGTGGCCGGCGCCGTCGAGCGTCGCGGCCTCGTCGAGTTCGCGGGGGATGGTGTTCATTGCCTGGCGGAGCAGGAAGACGCCAAACGCGCTCGCGATGGACGGCAGCAGTACGCCGAGGTAGGTGTCGAGCAGCTTCAGGTCACGCATCAATACGAACAGCGGCACGAGAAGCACCTGGAACGGAACCATCATGGTCGCCAGGTACGTCGCGAAGATTGCCTTCTTGCCGCGAAACTCGAAGCGACTGAAGCCATATGCGGCGAGCGTGCTCGTGACGAGCTGGGCAACCGTGATGGCGACAGCGAGGCCGATCGAGTTGAGGACCACGCGGGCGAACGGGGTGCGCGTGAAGAGTTCGCGGTATCCGTCCAGAGAGGGGTGGCTCGGGATGAGGCTCGGGGTCGCCGACAGGCCGGCGCCGTGCGTGAGCGAGGTCGAGAGGGTCCACACGAACGGGAACACCATGGCGAGTGCGCCGATGACGACGATCGAGTTCAGGGCGATGGTGCCGGCGCGGGTCCGGGTCCGGGTCCGGGTGTGAGTGTGGCTAGACATACGTCACCCACTTCTTCTCGCCGCGCATCTGGATCAACGTCACCGCGAGCACCACCACGACCAGCAGCCATGACAGCGCCGACGCGGTGCCCGCCTGTCCGTATCGGAACGTCAGGTCGTAGATGCGTTGAACCACGACCTCCGACGAGCCCGCGGGCCCACCACCGGTAAGCGCGTAGACCTGGTCGAAGACCTGGAAGCCGTTGATCAAGGAGATGATCACGACGAAGAAGATTGAGGGCGTCAGGAGCGGCAGGGTGACGGACCACAGGCGCCGCCATGCCCCTGCGCCATCGATGGTCGCGGCCTCTTGCACGTCCACGGGAATGGTCTGGAGTCCCGCGAGCAGGATCACCATGACGAAGCCCAGGTCCTTCCACGCGCTCGCGAAGATGATCGACGGCATTGCCCATGAGGGGTCCGTCCACCAACCGGGGCCGTCGATGCCCACGGCCTCGAGCACCTTGTTGACGATTCCCACCGAGGGGTTGAGGAGCCAGCGCCACACGAGCGCGACGGCGATCCAGCTCGTGACCACGGGAAGGAAGTAGAGACCGCGCACGAAATTGCGGCCGCGCATGGCGCGGTTCAAAGCCAACGCGAGTGCCAGGCCTCCGACGAAGACGAGAGGGAAGTAGCCCACGATGTAGTACACGGTGTGCCCGAACGCGGCGCGGGTGTCGGGATCCTTTACTAGTTGGACGTAGTTGTCGAAACCCACCCAGCGCATCGGTCCAATGAGGTTCCACTTGTGGAGGCTGGTCCACATGGCCCGGACCATGGGGATCAGGGAGAAAACGAGCAGTGGGAGCGCCGAGGGGGCGAGGAAGGTGAGCGCGATCAGGGTGTGCCGACGGTGACGCGATGCGCGGGTGGGTGTGCGGACGTTGCGGCGCGGCGCGGAACCGAGGTTCAGCCGCGAGGTCACGGGACGTGTGCTCACGAGGAGCTCCTGCTGCCGCGCGGCTCCATGAGACGCTCGCGAACTAGGCGGCCCTGTTCGCCGGAGGCGCCGTCGGCGTCGAACGGTGTCGACAATACGAGGGAGGCCGCCCCTTGGGCCCACCTGTCGTCTTGCCAACCCTCGACCGCCACTTCGATTCCTCGTTTGCGTGGCATGACGGACGAGCGTAAAGCCGGCTCGAAGCCGAGGGACCAGTGCTTCCACGACTCGGCGCCCTCGCCAAGGATCACGATCAGTTCCGGGTCGAGGGTGTTGACGACGCCCGCTATCGCGCGCCCAAGGAGGTGTCCCGCCTCGGCGAAGATGCGTTGTGCCGCCTCGCTGCCACCGCTTGCGACGCTGGCAAGGGCGGCGATGCTGGCATTGGCTCCGATGACGCCTTCACGCCGAGCCGTTTCGATGAGCGCCGCCTGGCCGATGATGGCCTCGAGGCATCCGAGCGCGCCGCACTGACAGCGGGGCCCATTCTCCGCGACAGGGATGTGGCCGATCTCGCCTGCATTGCCCGAGTGGCCGCGCACTACGGCGCCTCCGGCGACGATTCCAGCTCCGATGCCGGTGCCAATGGTCACCACCAAGAAGTTCTCGTGACCGCGGCCCGTGCCGAAGAGTGACTCCGCGAGCGCCAGAGCGTTGACGTTGTTGTCGATGAGGACGGGTAGGCCCGTCGCGTTGCGCAAGGTGAGCCCCAGTGGCAACTGGCTCCAACCGAGCTGGGTGGAGTCCACCACGCCTTCGCTCTGTTCAAGGACGTTGCCCGGCAAGCCGACGCCCACCCCGAGGAGGTTGGCGTGAGTGGAGTGGGAGCAGAAGTTGCTTACTGTGGCGGACAGGCGCGCTAGCGCCATGGTGTGGCTCGCGTCGAACTGCTCCGTTGCGGTGCGAGTCACAGTGCCGCCGAGATTGACCTCCACGAGCGTGAGGTGATCGGGCGCAACCTTGACCCCGATCACTCCGAAGCTGCCCGTAGTCAGGCCGAGCAGTAGGGCCGGCCGGCCACCACGCGAGGGACTGTGTTCGAGTTCTGTGAGTAAGCCGTCGTCAAGGAGGTCGCGAGTCAACTTGGTGATGAGTGCGGGGGAGAGTGTGAGAACGCGCGCCAGATCCGCGCGGGATGTGGCGCCGTGCGCACCAATATGAGCGAGTATGGCCGCCCGGTTGGTGTCGGTGCGGGCCGAGGAAATGGCCACGATTGAACTCCTTTGTTCACAACTAAAAGAACTATATGACTAAGTCTCGTCGTGTGTCAATCATTTCCAGTTTCGGCGTCGCGATGCCACAGTGCGGCGCGATATCGGCCATGATGGTGAGGTGAGCAGCGAAGACCTGGAGAACTACGAGACCGAGGCGGAACTCGCCCTTTACAGGGAGTACCGTGATGTCGTTGGGCTCTTCCGCTACGTGGTCGAGACCGAGCGCCGCTTCTACCTGTGCAATAAGGTCGACTTGCAGGTGCGATCGGTGGGCGCCGACATCTACTTCGAGGTCACGATGGCCGATGCCTGGGTGTGGGACGTTTACCGCTCCGCGCGGCTCGTGCGCAATGTGCGCGTGGTGACGTTCAAGGACGTCAACATTGAGGAACTCGACCACGACGACGCGATGCCCGACATCAGGCAGCTGCGCGGAGGTCGCTAGCGGCGCCGCAACGGTCGCGGCCCGCACCCCGCACCACATTCGGTGCAGTTTGCGCAATTATGCAGAGTCTGCAAGAATGCAGATCATGCACACTGTAGAGACGCCCGACGAGGCCATCGTGTGCCCTCAACCTGGGTTACGCGAACGCAAGCGCGAGGCGACTCGCAGGCGTGTCGAGAAGGCCGCGATCGAGCTTGCCTTGGCGAACGGCCTCGAGCACGTCACCGTGGATCAGATCTGCGAGGCCAGTGACATTTCGGCCCGCACCTTCTTCAACTACTTCGGATCCAAGGAAAACGCCATGATCGGCATCGGATCCAAGCTGCCGTCCCCAGAGGCCGTCGAGGCCTTCGTCACCGGGATGCGAGGTCCCATTCTCGAAGATTTCCTCGTCATGCTCGCGCGGACCTTCGCCGAGCGCGGGCCCGATGTGGCGCTTTTTCGCGCGCGTCGCGATCTGTTCAGCAGGGAACCGCAACTCGCGGCCATGCAAATGGCCAAGATGACGGCCGAGCGAGACGAGTTCACGACCATCGTCAAGCGTCGAGTTGCCACCGCCAACCCGGACCTGATCGAGGCCGCCCAACTCGAAGAGGCGATCTTGGTGGTCGGCGTCGGCATGGGTGCGCTCCACGTGGTCGGACATCAATGGCACGAATCTTCCGGCGAGGCGTCCCTCGAGGACCTCGTCCACCAACTTCTGCCGCGCCTCAGGCGCGTCACCGAATCCAGCCGACGTCCCATCGGCGCCTAGCAAGGAGAATCCATGACTGAGTCACCCATTACTCAGGCACCCAGAGCCGCGGTCACGCCGCATGGGCGGCGCAACATCCTTCTCATCTTTGTGGGACTGATGACGGCCATGCTGCTGGCGTCGCTCGACCAGACCATCTTCAGCACCGCGCTGCCCACCATCGTGGGCGAGCTCGACGGCGTCGACCACATGCTTTGGGTGACCACCGCCTACATCCTCGCCGCGACAATCATGATGCCGGTCTACGGCAAACTCGGCGATCTGATGGGCCGGCGCAGCCTTCTCATCGTCGCCATCACGCTGTTCGTGACCGGTTCCATCGTGGGCGGGTTCTCCCACGGCATGACCGAGCTCATCGTCGGCCGCTCCATTCAGGGCCTCGGCGGCGGTGGGCTCATGATCCTGTCCCAGGCGACGATCGCCGACGTCGTGCCCGCCCGTGAGCGCGGTCGCTACATGGGCATCATGGGCGGCGTCTTCGCCCTGTCGTCTGTGGCGGGCCCGCTGCTGGGGGGGTGGTTCACCGAATCGATCGGCTGGCGCTGGTGCATGTGGATCAACATCCCGCTGGGCGCGATCGCGATCACCTCTGCAGTGCTGTTCCTTCACCTTCCCAAGCGTGAGCGTTCGGGGCGGAAAATCGATGTGCTCGGCATGATGCTCCTCGCCATCGCGGCGGCGTCGCTCGTGCTCGTGAGCTCGTGGGGCGGCAACACGTACCCGTGGGGCTCGGCGGTCATCATCGGCCTCATGGTTCTTACGGTCGTGGCCGGATTCGCGTTTGTGCGGGTCGAGCTTGCGGCTGAGGAGCCGGTGATGCCCATGTACCTGTTCAAGAACCGCAACTTCCGCCTGACCACGTCGGCCGGGCTGCTCACGGGAGTGGCCATGTTCGGTGCGCTGGCCTACATGCCCACGTACCTGCAGATGGTGACCGGCGTCAGTGCCACGAACGCAGGCCTCCTCATGATCCCCATGATGGGCGCCTTGCTGATCACCTCGATCATCTCGGGCCAGTATGTGAGCCGCACGGGCAAGTACAAGTCACTTCCCGTGGCTGGCGCCGTGTTCGTGACGGCCGCGCTTTACCTGCTGTCGACGATGTCAGCGACTCAGCCGGTGGCGCTCACGTGCTCCTACCTGGCCGTGATGGGCATCGGCCTCGGCCTACAGATGCAGATACTCGTCCTCATCGTGCAGAACTCGTTCTCCATCAATATCGTGGGCACCGCCACCGCGGCGAATAACTTCTTCCGCCAGATCGGGGCGTCGCTCGGTGCCGCGGTCGTGGGATCGCTGTTCACGTCACGCCTGGTCGCGTTGCTTGCGGAACGACTTCCGTCTACCGCTGCGGGCGGCGACACGAACGCGCTCACCCCTGCGGCCGTTCAAAACCTGCCCGCTCAGGTGCGCGACGTGATCGTGGGTTCCTACAGCGATGCGCTCGCCCCCGTGTTCTTGTACATGGTTCCGCTCGCGATTCTGACGTTCGTGTTGCTGCTGTTCATCCGCGAGGACGTACTCGCGACGACGATCGATCGCAGCGACATCCTTCCCGAATCGATGGACATCGACCCGTCGTCATCGGTGTACCTCGAGGAGCATGAGCCCGTGGCTGCATCGGAGGGTGGACGCGAGGAACGCTAGCTGCACGCACGCACGCACGCACGCACGCGCGCCGTCAGTGTCGTCCCCAACCTCGCGCCACGCGCCTGATCCCCAACGCGAGTCTCCGCGGAGCCTGGCCGTGGCCCCCTGCTGACAGGGTCGGCCATGGGAGGTGAGCCATGGCGGCCAAGGACGAGGTGGGGCGGCACGGCGAGGATGTCGTGGCCCGCGCCCTTGAGGAACAGGGCTGGGAGGTTCTCGCCCGCAATTGGCGATGCCCGATCGGCGAGATCGACATCGTGGCCAGAGATGGCGCCGATGCCGTGACCGTTGAGGTCAAGACGCGCAGGTCGGCCACGTTTGGCTCGCCACTCGAGGCCGTGACTCCCGTCAAGCGGGCGCGGCTCAGGCGTCTCGCGGGGGCGTGGCTCGCCTCTCAAGAGCGGCACTTCGACGGAATCAGGATCGACGTCGTGGGGGTCACCCTCCCGCCCGCTGGCGCCGCAATCTTGACGCATGTGAGGGGCATCGAGTGATCGGTCGCACGCGCTCGGTGGTGCTGACGGGAGTGGTGGGTCACGTCATCGACGTGGAGGCGCACCTTGCGCCATCCCTGCCTGCGTTTACGCTTGTGGGATTGCCCGATGCCTCGCTCAACGAGTCGCGGGATCGCGTGAGGGCGGCGGTGACGTCGTCGGGCCTGGCATGGCCGCAACGCCGTATCACCGTGAACCTTTCGCCAGCGTCGCTTCCCAAGTCCGGCTCGGTGACCGACGTCGCGATCGCCGTGGCAGTGCTCGCGGGGGCGGGACTGATCGACGCTCGTCAGGCGGCGGGCGCCGTGCACCTGGGTGAACTCGGCCTCGATGGCCAGTTGCGACCCGTCCGCGGCATCCTTCCCTCCGTCGCGGCGGCGGTTGAGGCCGGGGCCACTCGCGTGGTGGTCGCGGAGGGCAACGCGGACGAGGCCAGGCTCGTACCGGGCGCGAAAGTCACCGCGGTCTCGTCTCTCGCCGAGCTGGCGGCTATTTATGGAAACGAGGACGCGCGACCGGATCCACGGAGCGTCGACTCTCGCGTCGTCTCTTCGCCGAGGAGGGTCGAGCCGGTCGCTGACCTGGCCGATGTGAGGGGTCAGCCCGAGGCCCGATGGGCGCTCGAGGTCGCGGCCGCTGGCGCGCACCATCTGCTCATGGTGGGGCCGCCCGGAGCGGGAAAGACCATGCTCGCGTCGCGCCTTACCGGAATCCTTCCAGACCTCATCCCCGTAGACGCGCTCGCGGCGACCTCAATCCACTCGATATCGGGAACCCTCAGCCCGGAAGAGGGCCTCCTCGTGAGGCCGCCGTTTGAGGCGCCTCACCACTCGGCGTCGGCCGCGGCGATCGTCGGGGGTGGGGCACGCATCGCGCGGCCGGGCGCGATTTCCCGTGCGCACGCGGGCGTTCTCTTCTTGGATGAGGCCCCAGAGTTTCCCGGGGCGGTGCTGCAGACCTTGAGGCAGCCGCTCGAGAGTGGCGAGATAGTGCTCCATCGTGCGTACGGCGCCGCGAGATACCCCGCTCGCTTCCAGCTGGTACTCGCGGCGAACCCCTGCCCGTGCGGGCACTTCTACGGCATGGGAGAAAGGTGCACCTGCAGCGCGCTCGCCAGGCGCCGCTACTTCTCGCGGTTATCGGGCCCGCTGCTCGATCGCGTCGATATCCAGGTGGAGGTCATGCCGGTGGCGAGGGGGGCCTCAGAGTCGGGGGAGGCGACCGAGGTGGTTGCGGCGCGGGTTCGCGAGGCGCGGGGCAGGGCACAGGCGCGATTCGCGGGGCTGCCATGGTCCGTCACGTCGCACGCTCCGCCATCGTGGTTGAGAGAGTTCACTCCGCGCGCATGCGTGGCGGTGGTGCACGCGGCGCTCGACAAGGGGAGGCTCTCAGCGCGTGGTGCCGACCGCGCGTTGAGGATCGCCTGGACGTTGAGCGACCTTGAAGGAATTGACGCGCCATCGCCGGATCACGTCGCGCGAGCGATGATCCTTCGATCGAGGGAGGGCCCCCTATGACACAGTCCGAAGAGGCCGCGCTTGTCGCGTGGAGCGCCATGGCGGCACCCGCCGATGAAGCTGCGGGGGCGCTCGTTGCGTCGATTGGCGCGGCGGAGGCGCTCGAGTGGGTCCGGTGGGGTGCGCGAAGCCTTCCTGCGGCCGCGGCATCCCTGTACGGTCGCTGCACGCGGGAGGTCGCGGAGGCGGCCGTGTTGGCGCACGAGCGGTGGGAACGGCGCCTGGATGTTGCCGACGAGCCTCACTCGCGCAGGGCGACGGCTATCGGCGCGAGAGTCGTCACCAGGGGCGCGCCCGGTTGGCCATCGGCTCTGAGTTCACTCGGCGCCGCGGAGCCGTTTGCTCTCTACGTGAGGGGCTCGGCCGATCTTGATGCGGCATGGAGCCAAGGCGTGGCCATCGTGGGAGCGCGGTCGTCCACGGCGTACGGATCTCACATGGCGGCCGAGCTCGCGTCCGGCATTGCCGCGGCCGGTCGCGCGGTCCTGTCTGGCGGCGCGTACGGCATCGATGCCGCCGCGCATCGGTCGGCTCTCGCCGCCGAGGCACCCACGGTCGCGGTGATGGCGGGAGGTGTCGACAGGCTCTACCCCGCCGGAAACGACGCGCTGTTACAGGCAGTCATGAACGTTGGGGCGATCGTGAGCGAGGTGCCGCCCGGCTTTGCCCCTCATCGCTCGCGCTTCCTCACTCGCAACCGATTGATCGCCGCAGCGTCGGCCACGATCGTGGTCGAGGCGGCCCTGCGGTCAGGTGCTCTGAGTACCGCACGGCATGCCGCCGGGCTGCTACGTCCGATCGGTGCGGTTCCCGGCCCCGCCACGTCGCCGTCGTCGGCTGGATGCCACGCGCTCATTCGCGATGGCATCGCCATACTGGTCACGCGTGTTGACGACGTGCTCGAGCTCGTCGACAGCTCGACCGAATGGGCCGAGAGGAATGTGGGCGAGGTCGAACGTTTGGGTGAGCGCGGAAGGGAGGGGGTCGCTCGCCCGAGTTTCGACTCCCCAGCCGACCGCGCGGTATACGACGTGACGTCGAGCCGAGCGATAACAGTCGAACGGGTGGCCGAGCGTGCCGGCCTGGCGTGGATTGATGCGACGACCGCAGCGGGACGCCTCGAAATGCAGGGACTCATTGAGCGAAGCAAGGGCGGCTGGAAGCGAGCGCGATAGGTCACGAAATACCCCAAACGAGACAAAATGGCCCAAAAAGGGGGTTACTTGTGGGTCTGATGTGACAAATGTGGCTCAAGGGGTTGATTTGACGGGTGTGACGATGCCAGAGTGTCAACATGTCAACGACGTCTGGCACGGTGGTGGAGCGCTTCGCGTCCTCGCTGCGCCATGGCGCCGGCGCCTCGGACCACACTGTGAGGGCCTACGTCGGAGACGTCGAAGCACTGGCCGCCTTCCTTGGCCTGGACGATGACTCCACGTGGACCGACGTCGCCCTTGCCGATTTGCGCGCGTGGCTCGCGCGCCAAGCGGCCGACGGTAAGACCAGAACAACCCTTGCGCGCCGTGGCGCGTCGGTGCGGGCCTTCTTCGCCTGGGCCCACCGTGTCGGCATCGTGGAGCACAACCCCGCCGCACGGCTGGCATCGGCAAAGGCTTCCGTGACGCTCCCTCACATTCTTGATGTTGATGAAGCGTCCCGGTTGCTTGATACGGCGGAACTGCACGCTCAGAGCGGCACGGCGATCGACGTGCGGGACTGGGCCATGGCGGAGTTGCTGTACGCCACCGGGATCCGCGTCGGGGAACTGGCAGGAGTCAACGTCGGTGATGTGGATATGAACGAGCGCACCGTTCGTGTGCTTGGCAAGGGTGACAAGGAGCGCGTCGTACCGTTCGGCGTTCCAGCACAGCGCGCGCTCACCTCATGGTTGGAGAACGCTCGCTCGCAGTTGGCAGGCGATACCGCCGCGTTGTTCGTCGGTCACAGGGGATCGCGGGTGGACCAGCGGCAGGTTCGCGAGGTCATCCACAGGCTCGCCTCCGGTGCGGGCGTCCCCGACATTGCTCCGCACGCACTGCGGCACTCGGCTGCCACGCACCTCCTCGAGGGGGGATCCGATCTCAGGTCGGTTCAAGAGGTGCTCGGCCACGCGTCTCTGGCCACCACTCAGCGCTACACCCACGTGACGGCGGACCGCTTGCGGCACGCCTATGAACTCGCGCACCCGCGGGCCTAAGGGGACAAGATAATGACGACCTTCTCGGATCCGCTCGACCTTGACGCACGTGATGCCGATGTCGCGGCAGCATGGGAGTCCCTGGCGTTTGCCGACAGCGAGAACCGCCGTGCGGCGCGCGAGCTGCTCATTACGCGCTACGCGCCACTCGTGACCCAAGTGGCGACCCGGATGATTGGACGGTTGCCGGACACCGTCGAGCTCGCGGACCTGGTGTCGTATGGAATGTTTGGCCTCATCGACGCCATAGAGAAGTTCGAGCTCGACCGCGGCTTCAAGTTCGAGACCTACGCAAGCACCCGCGTGCGCGGCGCGATCATCGACGAACTGCGCGCCGCCGACTGGGTACCGCGTTCGGTGCGCGCCAAGGCGCGAGCAGTCGAGAACGTGACGAGGTCCCTTGAACAGGGACTCATGCGCAAGGTGACCGACGACGATGTGGCGATCGAGCTCGGTTGGGAGTCGCGCGAGGTGAGGACGGTGCGCGCGCAAGTGGCGTTGAGCCATATTGGCGCCCTCGATTCGATGAGCCCCGACTCCGACTCGTTCTCTCACGAGCACGCCACTTGGCTGAGCGTTCCAGGCGTGGCCACGTCGATGGAGGTCAAGGAGACTCACGCGCTGCTCTCCACCGCAGTTCAGGGGGTGCGCGACCGTGAACGCCAGGTGCTCCACCTGTACTACTACGAGAACCTGACCTTGGCACAGATCGGCCAGGTGCTTGGAGTCACGGAGTCGCGAGTCTCGCAGATTCACTCGGGTGCGGTGAGAAAGCTGCGCGAGAGCCTGGACAAGACCGGCGCCTTCTCTTAGTCGTCGTCTGCCTCTTAGTCACCATCTGTGGGGAGCAGCCGAACCGGCCCGAACCCTTCGAGGTAGTCGAGTGGGTCGACGTAGGTGCCGTTGAGCCTGAGTCCCCAGTGAACGCACTGGCGCCGCACACAGTGGAGCGGAGTGTCTGCCACCGTTCCGATCGTTTGTCCCCGCGCGATGATGTCGCCAACGACGGCCGTCGAGTCGACGGGCTCAAATGAAGACACGAGGCCCTGAACGTGTCGGATCGAAACCACCGGCCTGTCGACGACAAAACCTACGTAAGTGACGACCCCGGTGGCGGGCGCGGTGACGCGCTCGCCGGTGTCGGCCGCGAGGTCCACACCGCGATGTCCCGCGAGCCATGGTTGCGGGGGCAGCGAAGCCAAACGCTGGACGGTGAAGGGTGCCACGGGCGCCGACAAGGCAACGCGCCTTGTGGCCGCATCGGCAGGGTGCGCGCACGCGAGAACCCCGATAGAGAGGGCAGCCAGCACCGCAAGGGCGCCGAGAAATGCATGCCGATGCGTCGGGCGAGCTTGCCGCATAGGCCGATTTGCGCGCCGCTCGGACTCAATTCTGGGAAACGCTGTCATGGTGCCCATCGGACCGCGTGAGGCCGTCATCGGTTACGGAACGCGTTCGGAGCGGAGGAGGGCGGGCGCCCGCGCGTCATGGGGACGACCGCGCGTACCTGTCAGACAAGCTCGGGGACCACGCGAGGGCGCTCATCGGCTACGATTGACCCCGCACCTTCGCAATGGAGGTGACAACGCGCGTCATTCGTGCCCTTGGTTTTTCAGGGGCGCGCCGGGAAGGCGATGGTCCGAGGCGACTCGGTGCCGGCCCGCGTTGGCGCTAGGGGTAGTCCCACACGGGATTGCCATCAACCGAAGACTCCGGTTGGGCTCACGCCCGCCGGCCACTTAGCACGCGCAAGCGTGCGGACAAGGAACTCTGCCATGGCAGTTGTGACCATGCGCCAGATGCTGGATGCGGGCGTCCACTTTGGACACCAGACCAGCCGCTGGAACCCCAAGATGAAGCGCTTCATCCTCACCGAGCGCAACGGCAACTACATCATCGACCTGCAGCAGTCGGTCTCCATGATCGACACCGCCTACGAGTTCGTGCGTGACACCGTCGCACACGGCGGCAGCGTGCTGTTCGTCGGCACCAAGCGCCAGGCTCAGTCGACCATCGCCGAGCAGGCCGCTCGCGTCGGAATGCCCTTCGTCAACGAGCGTTGGCTCGGCGGAATGCTCACCAACTTCCAGACCGTGAGCAAGCGCATTCAGCGCCTCAAGGAACTCGAAGAGGTCGACTTCGACGATGTCGCCGGTTCCGGCCACACCAAGAAAGAACTTCTCATCATGCGCCGCGAGAAGGACAAGCTGTTCAAGGTGCTGTCCGGCATCCGCGACATGGGCAAGACCCCCTCAATCGTGTGGATCGTTGACACGAACAAGGAGCACCTCGCGATCGACGAGGCCAAGAAGCTCGGCATCCCGGTCGTTGCCATCCTCGACTCGAACTGCGACCCCGACTCGGTCCAGTACGGCATCCCTGGAAACGACGACGCGATTCGCTCCGTTGGCCTGTTGACGCGCGTCATCTCCGACGCTGTGGCCGAGGGCATCCGTTTGCGCCACGCCGCCAAGACGGGGGACGAGGCTGCGGTCGCCGCCGAGGCAGAGCCGCTCGCCGATTGGGAGCAGGAACTCCTCGGTGGAGCTGACGCTGCTCCTGCCGCTGACGCTCCGGTGGCCGAAGTCGCCCCCCTCGACGCAGCAGCCGCCGCGGTTGAGACCCCCGCACCTGAGGTGAAGGCCGCACTAGCCGAAGACGCACCTGCCGAGGCTGCACCTGCCGAGGAAGCAGTTGCCGTTGAGGCTCCCGCCGCCGTTGAGGCTCCTGTTGCTGACGCTGCACCTGTTGTCGCCGACGCACCTGTTGTCGTTGAGGCTCCTGCCGAGGAAGTCATCGTCGTCGAAGAAATCGTCGTCGAGGCTCCTGCCGAGGAAGTCGTCGTCGTTGAGGCTCCCGTCGCTGACGCTCCTGCTGCAGAGGCCCCCGCGGCCAAGCCAGCCGCGAAGCCTGCAGCCAAGCCCGCCGCGAAGCCTGCGGCGAAGAAGACCACCAAGAAGACCGACGCCGCCGAGACGGCCGACGCTGACGCCGACAAGTAAGGGACGCACATGGCGAACTACACCGTTGCCGACATCCAGACGCTCCGTGAGCGCACTGGTGCTGGAATGCTCGACGTCAAGAAGGCCTTGGACGAGACGGATGGCGACCTGGACAAGGCCGTTGACGTGTTGCGCATCAAGGGCCTGAAGGGCGTCAGCAAGCGCGAGGGTCGTTCGGCTTCCGAAGGGCTCGTCATCACGCACATCGGAGCCGTCGGTGACGGCCAGGTGGGCACGCTCATCGAGCTCAACTCCGAGACCGACTTCGTCGCCAAGAACGACAAGTTCGTGGCGCTTGCGCAGTCCGTGCTCGGTGCGGTCGTAGCCGCTGACGCTGCCGACTTGGACGCGGCCCTCACGGCCCCGCTCGAAGGTAAGACCGTCAAGGAGGTCATCGACGAGAACGCTGGCGTGCTCGGCGAGAAGGTCATCCTTCGCCGCGTGGCTCGAGTTGCGGCACCCGTCGTGGTCGACTACCTCCACAAGACGAACAAGGATCTTCCCGCTCAGGTGGGCGTGTTGGTCGGCTCGGACGCGAAGGCTGCCGATGTGGCCAGGGATGTGGCAATGCATATCGCCGCGTACTCGCCGCTGTACCTCACGCGGGACGAGGTTCCCGCGGACGTGGTCGACAACGAGCGTCGTGTTGCCGAGGAGACCTCGCGTAACGAGGGAAAGCCGGAGGCCGCCCTTCCGAAGATCATTGAGGGTCGCATGAACGGCTTCTTCAAGGAGAACGTGCTCGTCGAGCAGGCGTTCGCCAAGGACCCCAAGACCACCGTTGGCAAGGTCGTTGAGGCTACGGGCGGCGCGGTGGTCGGCTTCGCCCGTTTCCGTGTGGGAGCCTAGGACCCAACACCCGTTTAGCTGCGCGCCGCGAGGAGATTCTTATGCCCGATGTCACCAATGAGTCGGGCGTAGTCCCTCCCGCGGCGCGCCGCGTTTTGCTCAAGTTGTCTGGAGAAATGTTCGGCGGCGGTGCCGTCGGTCTCGACCCCATCGTCGTGCGCAGGGTGGCAGACGAAATTGCCGATGCCGTGGGTCAAGGCGTGCAGGTCGCGATCGTCGTTGGCGGCGGCAACTTCTTCAGGGGAGCGGAACTCAGTGCCTCCGGGATGGAGCGCGCGCGTGCCGACTACATGGGCATGCTCGGCACGGTGATGAATGCGCTCGCGCTTCAGGACTTCCTCGAGCAGGCAGGGGTCGCGACGCGCGTGCAGACCGCGATCACGATGGGCCAGGTCGCGGAGCCCTACATTCCGTTGCGCGCCATCCGTCACATGGAAAAGGGCCGCGTGGTGATCTTTGCCGCGGGCGCAGGCATGCCCTACTTCTCGACCGATACGGTGGCGGTGCAGCGCGCCCTGGAGACCCTATGCACCGAGGTCATCATGGGTAAGAACGGCGTGGATGCGGTCTACACGGCAGACCCGCGCACCGACCCCACGGCGGTGCGTCTTGAGACGGTGACCTATCGCGAGGCGTTGCACAAGCGTTTGGCAGTGATGGACTCCATGGCGTTCTCGCTGGCAATGGACAACCGGGTGCCCATGGTGGTGTTCGGTCTCGATACGCACGGCAATGTGACGCGTGCCCTGCTAGGTGAGAGAATCGGGACGCGGGTCACCCCTTAGGTGACCGCACGAAGGGACAGACGTGATTGACGACATCCTCCTCGAGGCCGAGGACAACATGGACAAGGCCGTCGAGGTCGCCAAGGATAGCTTTGCCTCCATCAGGACGGGGCAGGCCTCGTCGGCGATGTTCGCGCACATCCTCGTTGATTACTATGGCGCGCCCACGCCACTGCAGCAGCTCGCGGCGATCGCTGTCCCCGAGCCGCGCACCGTCACCATCAGCCCCTACGACGCGAGCGCGAAGCGCAACATTGAGACGGCGCTGCGCAACTCGGATCTAGGCGTCAACCCGTCCGATGACGGCACGCTCATACGCGTGAACTTGCCAATCCTCACGGAGGAGCGGCGCAAGGACTACGTCAAGCTTGCCAAGTCGAAGGCCGAGGACGCCAAGATCACGCTCCGCAACATGCGACGCAAGGCCAAAGACGCGATCGATGCCGCCGTCAAGGACGGCGACGTCGGCGAAGACGACGGTTCGCGGGGTGAGAAGGAGCTCGATTCCCTCACCAAAAAGCACACTGACGTCATCGATGCGCTGCTCGCTCACAAGGAGAGCGAGTTGCTGACGGTCTGATGGCGGCCGACGACTCCGAGCGCTCGCGGTCGGCACCCGACGAGCAGCCTCGTGAGCAGACTCCGCCGCGCGGGAAGCGTCAGCGCGCGGCCGACCTGTTCTCCCCGCATCGGTACCGCGCCCTGCAGTTGAAGGCTTTTGAGCGCAGGGCAGGGCGCGCGACCGAGCCCGACGCAGACGTCCCAGACGACGACGACGTGATTGATCCCCCTTTGTATTCGGACATGCCCGCGGCGGAAGCAGCCCGCGCCAACTTCGAGGGCATAGAACGCCACGAACCATTTGACCTGTTGTCTCCCATCGACGCTCCGCAAGTCTTCGACTTCCCCTTTGATCCGAACGCGGGGGTTGACGACGGAGAGTTGGGCGACGACGACGAGGTCGAGCACCCCGAGTGGGAAGAGCCGGCGTCTGGCGAGTTCCAGACCGGTGAGCTTCCGGACGGCGAGGACGAATCCGGTGCGTTGGAGCCCGCGGAGCACGAATCCGGTGAGGTTGAGGGGGCCCAAGTCGAAACCGTTCAGCTACAGACCTATCGGCAGGCCGAGTTCGGTGGACCCGGGGATTCGCTTGAACCCGACGGCACCGAATCGTGGGAGGAACGGCCGGACGTGCCATCCGGCAAGGGCGGGCGTTTGGCAGGCAGGAACATGCCGGTCGCCACGGCTGTCGGGCTGGCCTTGCTCGCCGTCACCGTCGCTGCCTCGTACTACCACGAACTCGCCTTTGCCGCGGTTCTCTACACGTTCGCCGTCGGTGCCGTCATCGAGTGGAAGCGGGCGCTCGAAAGGCACGGTCGGAGAATTCCGGTAGTGCCGCTCGTCGCTGCCACCCTTGGCCTCGGAGTCGCGACCTATTACGGCAAGGCCGAGGGTCTCGTGGTGGCTTTGCTCGTCGGCTGCGCGGGAGTTGTTGCGTGGCGCATCGGCGATGAGCGTATCGAGAACACGCTGGCAGACTCGCTTGCCGGAATCCTCACGCTGCTGTGGATCCCTTTCCTCGCGTCGTTCCTCTTCCTGCTTGAACTCGCGGACAACGGTTGGGAGCGGGTGGTGATCGTCGTTCTCGCCGTGGTGGGCAATGACACGGGCGCCCTGATCGCGGGCTCGCTCCTCGGGCGACATAAACTCCTAGAGCGCGTGAGCCCAGCGAAGACCTGGGAGGGCGCGATCGGCGGCCTCCTGTTGGGCACCGCAGCGGCGTCCGTGGCTGCGTACTTCTTCTTTGACGGTAAGTGGTACATCGGCGCCGCGGTCGGTTTCGCGTCGGCCGTCGCGGCCGTGATCGGGGACCTCGCCGAGAGCGCACTCAAGAGGGACATCCAGGTCAAGGACATGTCCAGTGCGCTTCCCGGACACGGAGGCATCCTTGACAGGATCGACTCGCTCCTCTTCGCGGCGCCCGTCGGCTATGTCGTCTTTGCCATCTTCCTTGGCACCCTGGGCGGAGGAGGGCTCTGATGGAGGTTCGACCCATGCCGGCGATCCAGATGGCGGCTCCCAAGCGCGGAAAGCCGCCGCTTCATTTTGCCGACCTCGATACCGAGGGAAGGGCCGACGCCGTCGCGGGGCTCGGTCAGCAGAGTTTCCGCGCCAAGCAGCTCGCGACCCACTACTTCGAGCACCTCACGGTCGATCCCGACGACATGACGGACCTGCCGGCTGCGGCAAGGGTCGGACTCGCCGAGGCGCTCTTCCCGACGCTCATGACTCAGGTACGCACGCTCGAGGCGGACAAGGGCGCCACGGTGAAGACGCTTTGGTCCCTGCATGACGGGGTCAAGGTCGAGTCGGTGCTCATGAAGTATCCGGAGCGCGCGACGCTGTGCGTCACGAGCCAGGCCGGTTGCGGGATGGCATGCCCGTTCTGCGCAACGGGGCAGATGGGTCTCACGCGAAACCTCTCGGCCGCCGAAATCATCGAGCAGGTTCGCCTTGCGGCACGGGCGTCGCGTGACGGCGTCCTCGGGGGCGATCCCGTCCGGTTGTCGAACGTCGTCTTCATGGGTATGGGGGAGCCGCTCGCCAACTACAAGGCGGTCATGGTTGCCGTGCGCGCACTCGTCGCACCCGCTCCGCTCGGCTTCGGCCTATCGGCACGCCACGTGACGGTGTCGACCGTGGGGCTGGTACCGGCCATCGACAAGCTGGCTGGTGAGGGTATACCGGTGACGCTGGCCGTGTCACTGCATGCCCCCGATGATGAGTTGCGCAATGAACTGGTACCGATCAACAACCGCTTCAGCGTGGACGAGACCCTCGACGCCGCCAAGCGCTATTTCGACGTGACCGGCAGGCGAGTGTCGATCGAGTACGCGCTGATTCGCGATATCAACGATCATGCGTGGAGGGCCGATCTTTTGGGTCGCAAGCTCACTGGGCGTGGCACCGGTTGGGTGCACGTCAACCCCATTCCGCTCAACCCGACGCCGGGAAGCAAGTGGACAGCATCGGACCCGGCCGTGGAACAAGCATTTGTTGACACGCTCAGTGGTCACGGGATACCCGTCACTATCCGCGATACTCGTGGCAGTGACATTGACGGAGCGTGCGGACAGCTCGCCATCAAGGAGGACTCATGAATGACCTGTTCCCGAGTGCGGGCTTCATGCGAAGGGGATACCAGCGTGGGCAGGTTGAGGCGTTCTTCGCCGAGGCCAGGTCTGCGTATGAGCGGCCGATGCTCGACGACCAGGCGCTGTCGTCCCTCGACGTCAGGCGTGCGGCCTTCGACTTGAAACGCAGCGGCTACAAGTGCGGTGCGGTCGATGCGGCCCTCGACAGGCTTGAACTGGCGTTCTCTTCGAGGGCGCGCGACCAGTTCGTGCGCGCCTACGGCCAGGAGGCATGGATGACGCGCCTTGCCGAGGGAGCCCAGGCGCTCTATCCGCGGTTGCGCCGTCCTCGCGGAGATCGCTTCCGCGCTCCCGTCGGTTCGCGGCGCGGCTACGACGCCCGCGAGGTCGACATGTTGATTGAACGGCTCATCGCCTTCTTTGACAAGGGCGCGCCACTTGCCCCAGACGAGCTCCGGAGCGCGACGTTCCGCCGCAAGGGCAAGAGAGCCGCCTACGACGAGCGCACCGTGGATGCCTTCCTCGCGCGGGCCGTCGACATCCTGCTGGGAGCACAGTGATCTCTCGGTCGATCTCGCTATTGGGATCGACCGGCTCGATCGGCGTTCAGGCCCTGGACGTCATCTCGAGAAACCCCGCTCGCTTCGAAGTGGTCGCTCTGGCCGCGGGGGGAGCGGATCCTGTCGCACTTGCCGCGCAGGTCGCGGCCGTGCGTCCGCGGCTCGTGGCCGTGGCCAATGCGTCGGCCGTTCCAGCCGTCGTCGCCGCGTGTGAAGCGGCGGGACTGGGGCGAGTCAACGTGGTGGGCGGCTCTGCCGGCGTGATCGAGGCCGCCAGCATCGGCGCCGATGTGGTCTTGAACGGCATCACGGGCTCCGTGGGGCTTCGGCCCACACTCGCGGCGATCGCCGCGGGCTCAACCCTTGCGCTCGCAAACAAGGAATCCCTGGTCGCCGGGGGTGCGCTCGTGCGCGACGCGCTCCTCAGGCCCGATCAGATCGTTCCGGTCGATTCCGAGCACTCCGCCCTCGCCCAAGCGCTGCGCGGAGGTTCGGCGAACGAGGTCAAACGGCTCATCCTTACGGCCTCGGGCGGTGCTTTCCGCGGCTGGAGCAGGGAATCGCTCGAGACGGTGAGCCCCGAGCAGGCGCTCAAGCACCCCAACTGGGACATGGGACCCGTGGTCACGATCAATTCCGCGACCTTGGTCAACAAGGCCCTCGAGGTCATCGAGGCTCATTGGCTCTTCAACATGCCGTACGAGCGCATCGATGTGGTCGTCCACGCCCAGTCGATCGTGCACTCGATGGTGGAGTTCACGGACGGTTCGACCCTGGCTCAGGTATCGCCTCCCGATATGCGGCTCCCGATTGCCTTAGGGCTGTCGTGGCCCGATCGCGTGGCCGAGGCGATTCCCGCGCTCGACTGGACGCGCGCGTCGTCGTGGGACTTCGAGCCTCTCGACGAGGACGTGTTCCCCGCGATCGCCTTAGCGCGCGAGGCCGCAGCCGCATCTGACCTGCATCCGGCCGTGTTCAATGCCGCGAACGAGCAGTGCGTCGCCGCCTTCGTTGACGGCCGTTTGCCCTTCCTCGCGATCGTGGAGACGGTGCGCGAAGTGGTCGAGGCCTACGAGTGGCCGGGCGTCGTGTCGCTCGAGGCGGTCGAGGACGCGGAGCGTTGGGCGCGGGCTCACGCCGACGCGCTAGTCGCAGCCCGATAGCGACTGCAAATGACAAGAGCCAGATAGCGACCTCGCGCTGGCTTACAGTAGGTGCATGCTTAGCGCGCTTGGGATCGCCTTCCTCGTAGTCGGACTCGTGGTGTCGATCGCGCTCCACGAGGTCGGCCACATGGTTCCCGCCAAGCGCTTCGGAGTCAAAGTTAGCGAGTACTTCGTCGGATTCGGGCCGACGCTGTGGTCCCGCAAACGGGGCGAGACCGAGTACGGCATCAAGGCGTTTCCCCTGGGCGGCTATGTCCGGCTCGTGGGCATGGTTCCTCCCGGAAGCGCGGTCAAGCCGCTGCGGGTGCGCGGTTGGATGCGCGACCTGATCGAGGACGCGCGCTCGGCTTCGGAGGCCGAGATCGGCGAAGACGACGCCCGCGCCTTCTATCACCTTGCCTGGTGGCGCAAGGTCATCGTCATGGCGGGTGGCCCCGTCGTGAACCTCCTGATCGCCATCTTCCTTTTCACCGTGGTTCTCTCCGGGATGGGCGTACCGATGCAGACGCTCACCGTGAGCGACACCGTCCCGTGTGTGCCCGCAACCGCATCGTCGCAGTGCACCGCCGCCGACCCCGCTTCTCCCGCCTCGATTGCGGGGCTCCAGGCAGGCGACACCTTCGTGTCAATCGACGGTCAAGCGTTCACTAAGTGGTCGGATCTGACGGTGTATGTGGCCGCGCGACCCGGGGTGCCGCTCAACGTGGTCGTTGACCGGGCGGGAACCGATGTGACGCTGAAGCTCACTCCCGCCTCAATCCAACGAGCGGTCGCCGGTGATCCCAACGCCACCGAGACCGTGGGATTCATGGGCGTGTACTCCGCCCAGAAGCGTGAGCGCCTCCCGATCGGCTCGGGTGTGTCCCTGACAGGTCAGTACACGGTGCAGACCTTCGGCGTCGTCGCGCATTTGCCTCAACAGTTGTGGCACGTCGCGCGTGCTTCCGTGGGTCTCGAGCAACGGTCTAGCTCCTCCGTGATGGGCCTTGTCGGCATCGGCAGGGCCGCGGGTGATGTCGCATCGTCGAACGTCGCCGGGATCACCTGGGTCGACAAGCTCCAGGAGGAGCTGTTGCTGCTCGCGGGCCTTAACCTCGCGCTCTTTGTGTTCAATGCGCTGCCGCTGGTGCCGCTCGATGGCGGGCATATTGCGTCCGCGATCTGGCAGGCGATCAAGATTGGGTGGGCGCGATCACGGAACGCTCCGCGCCCCGCACCCGTTGATGTGGCACGGATGATGCCGGTGGCTTACGGCGTCTTCGGAATACTTATCCTCATGAGCCTTGTTCTTGTCTTCGCCGACATTGTGGCGCCCGTCCGCGTGGCGTGACAGGCACAAACCAAGGAGTGACTCACGTGACTGTTGGACTGGGAATGCCCGCCATGCCGGCCCCCACCCTCGCTGCAAGAAGGCCCACCAGGAAGATCAAGGTGGGCAGTGTCTACGTTGGGGGAGACGCACCCGTTTCGGTGCAATCCATGTGCACCACCAAGACAGAAGACATCAATTCGACTCTCCAGCAGATCGCGGAGCTCACCGCGGCCGGTTGCGACATCGTGCGTGTGGCCTGTCCTACGCAAGACGACGCCGACGCGCTGCCCGCGATCGCGAAGAAGTCGAACATCCCCGTGATCGCCGACATCCACTTCCAGCCGAAGTACGTATTCGCCGCGATCGAGGCGGGCTGCGCGGCGGTGCGCGTCAACCCAGGGAACATCAAGAGGTTTGACGACCAGATCAAGGAGATCGCCCAGGCCGCGAAGGACCACGGCACGTCGATCCGCATCGGCGTCAATGCGGGCTCCTTGGACCCTCGCCTGCTCGCGAAGTACGGCAAGGCGACGCCCGAGGCGCTCGTCGAGTCCGCGGTGTGGGAGGCGAGCCTCTTCGAAGAGCACGACTTCCACGACTTCAAGATCTCGGTCAAGCACAACGACCCCGTGGTGATGGTGCGCGCGTATGAGATGTTGAGCGAGCGCGGCGACTGGCCGCTGCACCTTGGTGTCACCGAGGCGGGCCCCGCGTTCCAAGGCACCATCAAGTCGGCGACCGCGTTCGGCGCGCTGCTCAGCCAGGGCATCGGCGACACGATTCGCGTGTCACTCTCGGCTCCTCCCGTTGAGGAGGTCAAGGTGGGCATTCAGATCCTGCAGGCACTGAACCTCCGCCCGCGCAAGTTGGAGATCGTGTCGTGCCCCTCATGTGGGCGTGCGCAGGTCGACGTGTACGAGTTGGCCGAGAAGGTCACGGCTGGGCTTGAGGGCATGGAGGTGCCACTGCGCGTCGCCGTCATGGGCTGCGTCGTGAACGGACCCGGCGAGGCGCGGGAGGCCGACCTCGGAGTCGCGTCCGGCAACGGCAAGGGCCAAATCTTTGTCGGGGGCGAGGTCATCAAGACCGTGCCCGAGAACATGATCGTCGAGACCCTCATCGAGGAGGCCTTGAAGCTGGCCGAGACGATGGAACCCGTCGAGGGGGCGACCCCGCAGGTGGTTACGGCGGGATGACCGACTCGCTGTTGCGGAGGGGCCAGTATTCGCTGGCTCCCGCGCAGCGACGCGATGTTGCGGAGGGGCTCGCCTTGTGCGCGCTCGACCCCGTCACCAATGTTGTTCCGGCAATGCACCTCGAGACCGCATCCCGGGCAGGGGTCATTCCTAGCGGGCTGTGGGTGGTGCGCAAGCGCGGCCGCGTGAGCAGGGACCTCGCGGGCGTGATCTGGTGCGGCGCCAACCTCACGGCTGTGCTTCCCGCTGGCGATGACGACGAGACGGACAATGCGAGAGCGGAAGTTTCGTCGGCCATCGTCTCCAGGCTGACCAGGCCCGCCGCATTGGTAGGCGAGGCGAATTTGACGCTCGACCTGTGGGGCAGGGTCGAGCGCTGGTGGGGGCCCGCGCGGCAACTGCGGCCGTCTCAGGTGTCCATGTCGATCGACGGAAACCCTCTTCCCGTTGCGGAGGCCTCTGTTGACGCCGAGCCGATGCGCAGGGCCACGATGGCCGACTACGACGCCTTGCTGCCGGCCGCGGTCCACATGTTTGTGGGAGAAGTGGGCTACGACCCGCTGACTTACGGCAGGGACGCGTACGAGGACAGGCTCACGCGACTCGTCCGGCAGGGCCGTAGCTATGTGCGTTATGGCGTGGTCGACGGAAAGCGGTCGGTGTTGTTCAAGGCCGAGGTGGGGGTGGTTGGCGGAGAGGTTGCCCAGATTCAAGGCGTGTGGGTCCATCCGGCGATGAGGCGTCGTGGGCTCGGGGCCGAGGGGATGGCAGACCTGGTGCGCCACGTGCGTGCCGATCATGCGCCCACCGTGGCGTTGTACGTCAACGACTTCAACGTCGCGGCGCTGCGCGCGTATGAGGCAGTTGGCTTCGCGCGCGTGGGGACCTTTGCGACCGTGATGTTCTAATGCGAGTTGCCCTTGGAGCGGGGGCGACCGCAGCGGTCATGATGCTTGCCGCGTGCGGCATTGACGCCCCGCGGCTGCCTTTCGAATCGACGCCCGAAGGTGTGCAGACTCAACCCACTGTCGTGGCCGACGCGGGAGCCTCGGCTCCGCTCGTGACGCCGGGGTTGACCATCGAGTACGACATCGACGACCCGTCGGCGATCACGGTGGTTGTCACCAAGACGCGGCCGCTGGACCCCATTGACTACGCCCCTGCCGACCTGGTGTCAGTGGTCGGAGTGCCTGGTCGTGGGAGTCAGAGCCTGCGAGCGGTCGCAGCGGAAGCGATGACGCGCATGTACGAGGCCGCCCTCGAGGCGGGGGCTCCGTTCAGTATCTTGAGCACGTACCGCCCGTATGGCGTGCAACGGTCGCTGTACTCGGGATACGTGTCAGCCTCCGGTCGTGCGGCCGCCGACAGGGTGTCGGCACGGCCGGGATTCTCGGAGCATCAAACGGGACTTGCCGCCGATGTCTTCGATGTCCAGGCGAACCAGCTCAAGGCTTCCTTCGGCACGTCCGCCGCGGGAGAGTGGCTTGCCGCCAACGCCTATCGCTACGGCTACATCGTGAGCTATCCGAACGGCAAGGAGGCCGTGACGGGCTACAAATGGGAACCCTGGCACCTTCGCTTCGTTGGCCTCGACGTCGCCGCCTCGATGCACGACCAAGGCGTGGTCACGCTGCAGGAGTTCATGGGCGTGGGCGCCTCGCCTTCCTACGAATGATGGGTTCGGGGTAGGGACGCGCGCTTCGACTCCTCGAGGGGACGGACGCGCGCGCCGCCCGACTACGCTTAGCCTCATGCTCCGCATGACGACTCTTTTTCTCCGCACGCTCCGTGAAGACCCCGCCGATGCCGAGGTTGCGTCGCATCGGCTCCTGATTCGCGCGGGGTATATCCGCCGCGCGGCTCCAGGCATCTACACGTGGCTCCCGCTGGGCCTCAAGGTGCTCGCCAAGGTCGAGCGCGTGGTCCGCGAAGAGATGGACGCCGCTGGTGGCCAAGAGGTGCACTTCCCTGCGCTGCTGCCGCGTGAACCCTACGAGGTGACCGGCCGCTGGACCGAGTACGGCCCCAATCTCTTCCGCCTCGCAGACCGCAAGGGCGGCGACTATCTCCTCGCGCCCACGCACGAGGAGATGTTCACGCTGCTGGTCAAGGACCTGTACTCGTCGTACAAGGACCTGCCGCTCACGATCTACCAAATCCAGACCAAGTATCGCGACGAGGCGCGCCCCCGTGCGGGCCTGCTGCGCGGCCGCGAGTTCATCATGAAGGACTCGTACAGCTTCGACATGGACGACGAGGGCCTCGAGCGCTCCTACGCGTTGCAGCGCGAGGCGTACGTCCGCATCTTTGACCGCCTCGGCATTCCGTTCGTGGTGGTGCAGGCGCAATCGGGCGCGATGGGCGGATCCAAGTCCGAGGAGTTCCTCGCTCCCACCGAGGTGGGGGAGGACACGTACGTGCGTTCGGCCGGCGGCTATGCGGCCAACGTCGAGGCAGTCACGACGCCGGTTCCTCCCGCTCTCGAACTCGCCGACGCTCCCGCGGCACACGTCGAGAACACCCCCGATACCCCGACCATCGCGTCGCTCGTCGCCGTGGCGAATTCCGCTCACCCCCGCCCCGATCGCGAGTGGGTGGCGGCGGACACCCTCAAAAACGTCGTGCTGGCGCTCACGTCCCCCGCGGGCGAGCGCTCGCTCCTGGTGGTCGGCATTCCCGGCAACCGCGAAGCCGACATGACGCGACTCGAGGCGGCCCTCTCGCCGGCGACGGTCGAGGCGGCCAACGAGGACGACTTCAAGAAGCACCCCGAGCTGATTAAGGGCTACATCGGCCCAGGCGCCCTCGGCCCGCAGGCTCGCGCGGCGGGTGTGGTGCGCGGCGCGGAGGACGACACCGCCATCCCGTACCTTGTGGACCCGCGGGTCGTCGTGGGCACGCGTTGGATCACCGGCGCCGACGCTCCAGGCCGCCACGTCTTCGACCTCACGATGGGTCGCGACTTTGTGGCAGATGGCACGATCGAGGCCGCCGAGGTGCGAGCTGGTGACGAGGCCCCCGACGGCTCGGGACCGCTCGAGCTCGCGCGTGGCGTCGAGATCGGCCACATCTTCCAGCTTGGACGCAAGTACGCGGCCGCGCTCGACCTCAAGGTGCTGGACGTCAACGGCAAGCAGGTGACCCCCACGATGGGCTCCTACGGCATCGGCGTGACCCGTGCGGTGGCGCTGCTGGCGGAGAACAACCACGACGAGCTCGGCCTCACGTGGCCCATCGGCGTGGCGCCGTATCACGTGCACGTCATGGCGACGGGCAAGGACGAAGCAGTGTTCGCGGTGGCGGATGAGCTTGCTACGGGACTCGAATCCGCGGGCATCGAGGTGCTGTACGACGACCGTCCGAAAGTCTCGCCAGGCGTGAAGTTCAAGGACTCCGAACTGCTGGGAGCGCCGTACATCCTGGTGGTGGGCCGCGGCCTCGAAAACGGGACCGTCGAGTTCAAGAACCGCGCGACGGGGGACTCGGTCGAGATCCCGGTGGGCGAGGTCGTGGCGGTTGTTGCCACTGCAGTGCGCGAGGCTCTTGCGGGGTAGGTAGCGCGCAGTGAGGGGGCAGCAGTGATCGTTGAACGAGGAGTCCTCGCGCGGTTGAATCATGGGCGCGCAGACGGTCTGAGGGTCAAGGGGTAGCGTCGGTCAGGTCAGCCCGCCGTCACCGCGCCGCAAGCCATGCGACACCGGCTCGGCCTAACCTCGTCTCATGACCGCCATCTGGGCCCACCGCGGCTCGCGCCTGCGCGCACCCGAGAACACGATGCCCGCCTTCGAACTCGCCGTAGCCGAGGGCGCCGATGGCATCGAGCTGGACGTGCACCTCACGGCCGACGGCCGCCTCGTGGTGTGCCACGACCCGACCGTCACGCTCCTCGACGGCTCCACCGCGCTCATTCGCGACCTCACGTTTGACGCGGTGCGGGGCGTCGACTTGGGGAACGAAACCTCAGGCGCCGTGGGCATCCCAGAGCTCCACGATGTCTTCGAGCTCCTTGCACCCACCAGCCTCGTGCTCAACATCGAGGTCAAGAACGGCCCCATTCTGTACGCAGGAATCGAGGAAGCGGTCATCGCCGCCCACCGCGCCTCGGGCATGGCGGAGCGCATCGTGTACTCGTCCTTCAATCACCTCACGCTCGTTGCCTTGCGCGAGCGTGAGCCGTCAGCCGCGATCGCGCCGCTCTACGAGGAGGCGCTCGTCGACCCGTGGGCCTACGTGCTCCACATGGGCGCCAACGCAGCGCATCCGTATTATCCGACGCTCGGTCTACCAGGGATGATCGAGGGATTTGCCGCCGCAGGAGTTGCGGTGCGGGCGTGGACGGTGAACGACGAAGCAGACATGCGCGCGCTCATCGGAGCAGGCATCGACGCCATCGTCACCGATGACCCGACAGCCGCACTTAAGGTCCGCGCCGAATTCGACTAGCCCGGACACAAACGGCGCGATGGCTGCTAGGACGATGACGCGGGAGTGGGCACAGACGATGACGAGGGGGACGACGCCGAAGGCGCCGCGGATGGTGTCGCGGATGCCGATGACGTAGCGGCGCCCACGCGGAGCCCTGGCAGCGTCGGCAGGTCGGCCGTCGTGAAGCCGGGCGTGGCCATCGCCCTCGCGTAGGAGTCGAACGCGGCGTTGAGGAGCCACGCGGCATCGGCCGTGGACGCGCCATCAAGCAAGGCGGCGTAGTGATCGCCGAGGTCGATCTCGATCGAGCGTTCGAGGGCATCGCGCGAGTCGGGGTCCGGCAGGTTCGCGTCCCGCAGTTGGTACAGCGGTGTGCGCGGGTCGGCGGCGTCGGATTTCGACGCCAGCACAGTGGCCAGGGAATCCGAGCGCTCGCCGTGGAGGCGCATCCTGGCGAGGATGCTTTCTCTGAGCGAACCGAACTCCAGGGCGGCGATCGTCTCATACGCAAAGCGCGCTTCGTCCTCGGCAAGGGCGAGAGTGCTCAACTGCTCGTCGCTCAGACCCGACGTGGCGGCGCTAGGCGCGAAGCCCGCCGAGCCCGACGCCGATCTGCTGGCAAGAGGGAAAGGCGCGTCGCCGGAGTCGCCGGGCAGGGGCGTCGGCTTGGTCGCATTGGGCGAGGTGACCGACTCCTCGGGTGTGGGTGACGCCGACGCCTGCGCCGATGCTTGGGCTGCGGCGTCATCGGCAGCCAAGGTGGCTGCGGCGCGTGCCGCCGACAGTTCGCGCAGCGCCCAGTCGAGATCGATCGAGCGGGCCAAGAAGGCCAGGTCCGCGTCGTCCGTCGTGGCCGCGACCTCCTCGGCCTTGGTTCGCACCGCGTCGATCGCGTCGGCCAGCGTGGCAGCCGGAGCGGGAGTGACGCTGGGGCTGGGGGCGGGCGTCGTGCCAGGGTGCGCTACATACACGCCGCCCAAGACGTCGAGGTGCGTCTGAGCCGTTGCTGCCGCACCGGGGGCGGCCCCGTCCGCCGAGGCGCCCGCGTCCGTGGCCGCGGCGAGCACGGCGGCCTCGGCATCGGCGAGGGAATTTCGCGCGACGGCGGTCGCGTCGGGGGAGGGGAAGGTGACGGGATCCGTCTCGAGGCGAATGTCGCAAGCCGAGAGCACCAGCGCCGACGCGCACACAAGCGCGGCGACTGCAGTACGCAGCGACCCCGCACGCAACGACCCCACACGCAGCCACCCCGAGCGTCCGCCCAACCCCACATCTGCCATGCGCGTCAGTCTCCCACGCCTCCGCCGCAGGCCGTAGAATCATGGCCAACGACAAATGAAGCAACGGGAGGCAGCGAATGAAACTCGACGAACGCATCGCCGACCTAGCGCGACCTGCTGCAGAGGCCGCTGGCCTCATTGTGGACTCGGTGACGGTGTCCGCCGCCGGCAAGAACACCAAGGTGCTCGTGACCGTTGACCTTCCCGAGGACGCCGTCGGTTCGGTCGACCTCGACACCGTTGCGACGGCCTCGCGCGCGATCGGCGACGCGCTTGACGCGGCCAACGTTCCCGCGGGCGCGTATCTCCTCGAGGTGTCGACTCCTGGCACCGACCGTCCGTTGACGCTGCGAAGGCACTTCATGCGCGCACGGACGCGCCTGGTAGACCTAGAAATGGTCGAGGGAAGCGCGCAGACTGGACGAATCGTTGACGTGACGGGTGACGCGTTGGTGCTCGACATCGACGGCGAGACAAAGACTGTGGCACTGGACGACGTGAAGCTCGGACGCGTCCAGGTCGAAATGAAACGACTCGACTGACGCCGTTTGGCCCAGTCGACAGAACGGACGGAAGACACAAGTGGACATCGACATGATGACCCTCAGGGGGCTCGAAAAGGAGCGCGATCTCAAACTCGACGTGCTGATCGACGCCATCGAGCAAGCGCTCCTGAGCGCTTATCACAAGACTCCCGACGCTCACGATCACGCTCGTGCACTCGTGGATCGCAACTCGGGCAAGGTGAGTATCCAGGCCCGCGAGGAGCTTGAGGACGGAGAGCTCGGCCCCGAGTTCGATCACACCCCCGCCGACTTCGGGCGCATCGCCACGTCGACGGCGCGTCAGGTCATCGTGCAGCGACTGCGCCAGGCGGGTGACGACGCGGTACTGGGCCAATACGTGGACAAGGAAGGCCATCTGGTCTCGGGAGTCATCCAACAGAGCGCCGATCCCCGCAACGTCCATGTGGACATCGGCGACGTCGAGGCCCTCCTTCCCGGCCACGAACAGGTGCCCACCGAGGTGTATGGCCATGGCGAGCGCATCCGCGCGTACGTGGTGAGCGTTGGCCGCGGCCAAAAGGGTCCAGCTATCACGCTTTCGCGTACCCACCCGGCGCTCGTGCGCAAGCTGTTCGAACTCGAAGTGCCGGAGATCGCCGATGGCACCGTCGAGATCATGAGCCTCGCTCGTGAGGCCGGTCACCGCTCCAAGATGGCCGTCAGGGCCACGGTTCCGGGCGTCAATGCGAAGGGCGCCTGCATCGGCCCAATGGGGGCGCGCGTGCGCGCCGTCATGAGCGAGTTGCGCGGCGAAAAGATCGACATTGTCGACTGGGCCGAAGACCCCGCCACGTTCGTCGGCAACGCACTGTCTCCATCGCGCGTCGTCTCCGTGACGGTCGTCGACGAGGAGGCAAGGGCCGCCCGTGTCATCGTTCCCGACTTCCATTTGTCGCTCGCCATCGGTAAGGAGGGCCAAAACGCCCGCCTCGCCGCCAGGCTGACCGGCTGGCGCATCGACATCCGGTCCGACGAGGCCGTCGACGAGCCGGGTGCCTCAAACTGACGGGGAGCGGTAGACTAGTGAAGCCGGACCGCTCTTCTGAGTCTTCTGCGCGCCCCCATGGCTCACTGCCGATGCGGACGTGCGTCGGATGCAGGCAGAGAGAGGTCCGGTCGGTTCTCGTGCGAGTGGTGTGGATGGTTGATCGCGTAGCGGTCGACGAATCCGCATCGGCGCCCGGAAGGGGAGCATGGCTCCATCCCAACGGGACGTGCCTTGCTCACGCGGCGAAGCGGAAAGCAATCAGTCGCGCATTGCGCGTGGCCGATGCCGGTGTGGAGGCCTTGGCCGAGCACCAAGCCTTTCGTGAGAACCGAGAATTGTTGCCCACCATCGACCGACGGGATGAAAGCCCATGGCCACCTAATGAGTACCCAGCAATGAGTGCCCCGCAGTAACGATGGTTCGACCCTGTCTTGGTCGGACCGAGACAGGAGAATTGTGGCAAAGCCCCGCGTTCATGAGATCGCGAAGGAAATCGGAGTATCGAGCAAGGACTTGATGGCCAAGCTTTCTGAACTTGGTGAATACGTCAAGGGACCGTCCTCGACACTGGAAGCACCCGTCGTTCGCAAGGCCAAAGAGGCCTTCCCGAACGCGACGGGTCCCGCTCCGGAACCCTCGACCCCCAAGGTGGCGAGCGCACCCAAGCCGGGCGCACCTCGTCCCCCAGCGCCCAAGCCGGCCGTTGCACCCGAAGAAGCGGCACCCGCACCCGCGGCATCCGCACCCGCGGCACCTGCTGGTTCGTCAGCGGGCGCACCCGCGACGACCGCCGACGCCGCGAGCCCGTCCAACAAGTCGGCCGCAGCGTCCGCACCTCAGGCGGCCCCGGCGTCTGCCGATGCTGCCACCGCAAGCACCGACGCGAGTGGCACTCCCGCCGCGACGCCCTCCGACATGCCCCGGCCGCGCCCCCGTCCGGGCGGCAATAACCCGTTCCAGCCTCGCGAGGGCGCCCCGCGTCCGCGTCCGGGCGGCAACAATCCCTTCCAGGCGCCACGTCCAGGTGCGCCCCGTGGACCACGTCCGGGCGCTCCCGCAGCGGGGTCCCCAGGCGCCCGTCCGGGCGCTCCGGGCGCACGTCCCAGCGGTCCGGGTGGCGCAGGCCGTCCCGCTCCGGGTGGCGCTCGTCCTGGCGGCTTTGTTCCGCGCACAGGTGCCGCAGGCGGAGCTCCAGGCAGCCGTCCAGGCTTTGGCGGAGGTCCGGGTGCAGCCGCACCAGGCAGCCGTCCAGCCGCAGGTAGCCGTGGTCGCGGTGGAGGCACCGCTGGTGCCTTCGGCCGTCAGGGTGGCAGGCCGACGCGTGGACGGAAGTCCAAGCGGGCCAAGCGGGCCGAGTACGAGCAGCAGCAGGCGCCATCCATTGGTGGCGTGCAGATCCCTCGCGGCGACGGAAACACGCCGTTGCGCCTTCGTCGCGGTGCGACGCTGAGCGACTTCGCCGACAAGATCGATGTCAATCCAGCTTCGCTCGTGACCGTGCTGTTCCACCTCGGTGAGATGGCCACTGCCACGCAGTCACTCGATGAGGACACCTTCGCGGCGCTGGGCGCCGAGCTTGGCTACCGCATCGAGATCGTGTCGCCCGAGGACGAGGACAAGGAACTGCTCGAGGACTTCGGGCTTGACCTTGAGGCCGAACTCGCAGCAGAGACCGACGATGATCTCGAGGCGCGTCCCCCCGTCGTCACCGTCATGGGTCACGTTGACCACGGTAAGACCAGGCTTCTTGACGCCATCCGCAAGGCCGACGTGGTGTCGGGCGAGGCCGGAGGTATCACCCAGCACATCGGTGCCTACCAGGTGCGTCGCGAGCACGAGGGCACCACGCGTGCCATCACGTTCATCGACACCCCGGGTCACGAGGCCTTCACAGCCATGCGTGCCCGTGGTGCGAGAGTCACCGACGTCGCGATCCTTGTGGTCGCGGCCGACGATGGTGTCATGCCCCAGACGATTGAGGCCCTGAACCACGCTCAAGCGGCGAACGTGCCGATCGTGGTGGCGGTCAACAAGATCGACAAGGAAGGCGCCAACCCTGGCAAGATCCGCCAGCAGCTCACCGAGTACAACTTGGTGGCAGAGGAGTACGGAGGCGAGACGATCTTCGTTGACGTGTCCGCTACTAAGGGCCTGAACATCCAGGAGCTGCTCGACGCGGTGTTGTTGACGGCTGACGCAGGTCTCGACTTGCGTGCTAACCCGAACAAGGACGCTCGTGGCGTTGCGGTCGAGGCTCACCTCGACAGGGGCCGTGGGCCTGTGGCAACCGTGCTTGTCCAGTCCGGAACGCTGCGTGTTGGCGATGCGATCGTGGCGGGTACCGCCTACGGCCGCGTGCGTGCCATGTTCAACGAGTACGACGAGCTTGTCGAGGAGGCACTACCCGCGCGTCCCGTCATGGTCATCGGCCTCACGTCGGTGCCCCGCGCTGGCGACAGCTTCCTGGTGGCGGACGATGACCGTACGGCCCGTCAGATTGCCGAGAAGCGCGAGGCGGCCGACCGTGCCGCATCTCTCGCGAAGCGTCGCAAGCGCATCAGCCTCGAGGACCTCACCAAGGCCATCGAGGAAGGCAAGGTCGACACGCTCAACCTCATCATCAAGGGCGATGTGTCCGGTGCCGTCGAGGCGCTCGAGGACGCACTGCTCGCGATCGACGTGGGCGACAGCGTCGACCTGCGCGTCATCCACCGTGGTGTGGGTGCCGTCACGCAGAACGACGTCAACCTGGCCACCGTCGACAACGCCATCATCATCGGCTTCAACGTGCGTCCCGCCGAGCGCGTTCAGGAGCTCGCTGACCGCGAGGGCGTAGACATGCGCTTCTACTCGGTCATCTACCGAGCACTCGAGGACGTCGAGGCTGCGCTCAAGGGCATGCTCAAGCCCGAGTACGAGGAGAGGCAGACCGGCGCCGCCGAGATCATGGAGATCTTCCGCAGTTCCAAGTTCGGCAATATCGCCGGTTGCTTGGTCCGCGAGGGCACCATGAAGCGCAATGCCAGGGTCCGCATCACTCGGGGCGGCAACGTCATCGGCGAGGCATCGCTCGACACGCTGCGCCGCTTCAAGGACGACGCCACCGAGGTTCGCGAAGGGTTCGAGTGCGGTATTGGGCTCGGCAAGTTCAACGACATTCAGGTGGGCGACCGCATCGAGAGCTTCGAGATGGTCGAGATCCCGAGGTCCTAATGGCTGACTCACCCAGAGCACTCCGGATCGCGGGCACGATCAAGAAGATCGTCGCCCGCGCTCTGGAGAGCGAAATCAAGGACCCTCGCCTGGGGTTCGTCACGGTGACCGACGTACGCGTCACCGGAGACCTGCAACAGGCGTCAGTGTTCTATACGGTCTACGGCTCCGAGGAGGATCGCGCCAACACGGCCGCGGCCCTCAACTCGGCCAAGGGCCGCATACGTTCGATGGTGGGTGGTGAGCTGGGTATCCGGCTCACCCCCTCGATCGAGTTCCACTTGGATGCGGTGCCCGAGACCGCGGCATCTCTCGAGAAGTCGCTTCACGAGGCGGCCATTCGCGACGCCGAGCTCGCCAAGATGCGAGAGGGCGCCCAGTTCGCTGGGGAGGCCGATCCTTACCGGCGTCCCGCCGATGAGGACGACGCGGACGACGCCAACGAGGACGACGCCGAGGACGAGGACTGATCGGGTGGCTCGCGCCGCCGATGACCCCACGCCTGGTCTGTTGCTCGTCGACAAGCCTCAAGGCCTGACGTCTCATGACGTTGTTGCACGCGCGCGCCGACTGTTGGGCACGCGCAAGGTAGGTCACGCGGGCACTCTGGACCCGATGGCCACCGGCCTGTTGATCCTTGGAGTCGGCAAGGCCACGCGCCTCCTCACCTACGTCACTGGGCACGACAAGTCCTACGACGCGACCATTCGCCTCGGTCAGTCCACGGTGACCGACGATGCCGAGGGTGAGGTCACGACCACGGCCGACGCGTCTGGCGTCACGGATGAGGCCCTCGCGGCGGCGATTGCGTCGCTCACCGGCGACATCATGCAGGTGCCGAGCGCGGTGAGCGCGATCAAGGTCAACGGCGAGCGCGCCTATGCGCGCGTGCGTGCGGGGGAGGATGTCACTCTGGCCGCAAGGCCAGCGACCGTCTCTCGGTTCGAGGTGCACGAGTTGCGCCGCACGGGCGCGGTGGTCGACATCGACGCGACCATCGACGTGTCGTCGGGAACGTACATCCGCGCCTTGGCTCGCGATCTTGGAGCCGCGCTCGGCGTCGGGGGACACCTGACCGCCTTGCGCCGCACCCGCATCGGCGCAGTGAGCGTTGCGGAGGCCCACACGCTCGACGAACTTGGTGCGATGGTCGATGCGGGTACCCCCATTGCCCTCGCGTCTCTTGCCGACGCCTCTCGCGCGCTCCTACCAACCTTGGCCGTGACCGATGCCGAGGTCGCGTCCCTCTCCTATGGGCAGGCGCTGCGTGAACGCGGCGCCGAGTTGGGGGAGCCCTCCGATCCGGACGACTTCACTCACGATGCCGTGGCCGTGAGTCCCGAGGGCGTCGCCGTGGCGATCCTGCGCCGCGTCAAGGGCGCGGCCAAGCCCGTGATCGTGTTCGAGCCTGCGGGGCAGGCGTCGTAACCAAGGCCGCCCAGGTGGTTCCGGCCCGGTGGTTTCGGCCTGGGTCAGCCGGGACCGAGTGCCACCCTCGCGGCCAAGATGGCGAGCATTGCGACGCTGGCCGCAGTCCCACTCCATACGTGCCTCATCATCTTGGGATGCACGAGGTCCGCCGGAACGTCACGGCGCGGCGAGAAGCGGCGGCGTCGGTCAGCAGTGATGGCGCGCAGCAGGAAGTCGGCCATGTCCGCGTGTGCCGTGACCGTGAGCGTCCCGTGGCGTCGCGTGGAAACGGACAGCCTCGAGCTGGTGCCGTTCCTGTGGGTTTCGACGACGGTGACGGGTGTGGTCATCACGGGGCGGCTGAACATAAAAAAAACTCCCGCGCACATCACGAGCAGCAAGGCAATGGCGATGAAGATGGGCCACCAAGCCTCGGTGAAGGGGAGCAGCAGAGCGAAGGTCAGCGCGCCAACCCACAGCAAGGACGAGTAGAACCACAAGAGTTTGACCTCAGCCATCTTGATGCGGCCGAGGAACTCGTCGTAGAGCATGTACTCGCGACCGTTGACCAGGATGACGCTCGGCGGACGTGTCGCAGCATCGTCGATCATGTCCATGGGGAGATTAACGGCTGACGAGGAGGACGACCACAAAGACCGCCAGAGCGAGATTCGAGACCCAGTGTGAGTAGGAGCCCCACGCGAAGCGCCGTGCCTTCGGGTTCCTGAGTTCCGTCGGGATGCGCGGTAGCGAGCGTCGTCCGTGGGCTCGGTCGGGACCGATGGCGCCTAGCAGGAAGTCCGCCATGTCGGTGTGCACCGTAGCGGTGTATCTGCCGTCGCGGCGCGTCGTAAAGCCGCGCACCGAACGCAGGAAAATGTACAGCGTCGCGGAGGGTCCCTGCCTGTCCTTTTCGACGACGGAGACGGGAATAACCGCGACCGAGTGGCTGTCGATGTAGTGCCCTACCACCACGGCAGCGAGGATGAGCATGACCAACCCGAAGACGGACCACAACAGGTCGTGAAAGAGCACCTCACTCATCATCAGCGCGACCCACACAGGTAACAGGAGGTTCTTGGCCCCGTCGAGCCATAGCAGCTTCACATCCATGAGCTTGGTGCGCTCGCGGAACCCTTGATAGAGCGCGTACTCGCGGCCCTCGATCATCAAGATGCTCGGCGAACGTGTCACCGTCTCGTCGGTGGTGTGCATGTGCGCCCCCGCAATCTCCCGCGCCTTCGCGCCGTCCTCGTCACACTACAGGGGCGTCGGCCACGCTCCACAGGAAGCGAGGGGGAACGCGGCCAAGCGCTCACGAGGCGTCGCGCAGTCGTTGGGCGTCCTCCTATGAGGCAGAATGAGCGAATGACCTTGGTGTGGCACTCACTCGCGGACGTGCCGCGTGACCTAGGCCCCACGGTAGTGACCGTGGGCAACTTCGACGGCGTGCACAAGGGCCACCGGGCGGTTCTCGCGGAGTTGGTCGCGGCCGCGCACGCCCGTGGTGCCAAGGCCGTTGCCGTCACCTTTGACCCTCACCCCAAGGCGGTCCACGCTCCCGAGCATCAGCCGGAGCTCATCACGGGCATCGACGACCGCATTGAGCGCATCGCGCAGACGGGCGTCGACGGCATCCTCATCCAGGAGTACACCCTCGACTTCGCCATGGCGACTCCGGAGGAGTTTGTGCGCGACTACCTCGTCGGCGGAGTGGGCGCGGTGGCGATAGCCGTTGGCGGAGACACCCGCTTCGGCCGCGGCAACGCGGGAGACATCGAGACACTGCGGGAACTGGGGGAGAAACTCGGAATCGACGTCGACATCATCGGTGACGCGGCAGCCCCCCATGATGGCGCCCGCCGTTGGTCGTCCACGTGGGTGCGCGAACTCCTCGATGAGGGGGACTTGCGCGCGGCGGCCGACATCCTCGGCGCGCCGCACCGGCTGCGTGGCACTGTCATTCACGGCGACAAGCTCGGTCGTCAGATTGGCTTTCCCACGGCAAACCTCGACGTCTATGCGGGATTCATTCCCCGGCACGGCGTCTACGCCGGATGGCTCGAGGTCGTGGACCCTGGCGACAACGCGTCGGCCGCATCGCTCTTGGGCGAGCGTCTTCCCGCCGCGATAAGCCTCGGCATCAACTACACGGTGGGCACCAAGGACCTGCGGGTCGAGGCCTTCGTCCTCGATCGCGAGGGGCTCGACCTGTACGGAGCCCGCGTGGCGCTCGACCTGATCGAGTGGGAGCGGCCGATGCTCGACTTCGGCGGCATCGAGGGCCTTGTTGCCGCGCTTCACGAGGACGTCGCCTGGACCCGCAAGGTCCTTGGGGTCCCCGCGCTGTAGTTCGCGTGGCACACGGGCGAATGCTCCTGTATAGTTGGCGGTCGCCGTGAAACGGCCGCGGATCCCAGTGCCCCGGAGAACAAGCCCGGGTGCGCCGCGCAACGATCTATAAGGAGAACCTGTGCCGCTCGAGCCAGACGTCAAGAAGTCCATCATGACCGATTACGCCACCCACGAGGGTGACACGGGTTCACCCGAGGTTCAGGTGGCGATGCTCACGCAGCGCATCCTCGACCTCACCGAGCACGGCAAGGTGCACAAGCACGACCACCACTCGCGTCGTGGGCTGCTGCTCCTTGTTGGCAAGCGCCGTCGCCTCCTGGGTTACCTCCAGAAGGTCGACATCGAGCGCTACCGCGCACTGATTGAGCGCCTGGGCCTGCGTCGCTAGTCCCTCACCGGACCGACGCGCCAGACGGCGCTCGGGCCCGGCTGTTCGCCCCTTACGGGAGCTGAGCAGCCGGGCCCTTTCATTTGCCTCAAGCATTACCCCGCCCGACGCGGCCCGCAGTGATAGGGTTGAACCGCTCGCGACGTGCGAGTTCTACCTGCATACCGAGCGGGTCGGCAAACCGCTGATCCTCGGTGGAGATGAGCAGAGCCCCCCTTAGCGCTGGCGCTCTGAGCGTGTCGACTGACGATCAGCACTGGCTACATGGCCGGGTTGTGCCTGCCTGCTCCCTTTTGAAAGAGGAGCGTGAGACCTTAATGGAAGGTCCCGACATCCAGTTCGCCGAAGCAATCATCGACAATGGTCGCTACGGAACCCGTACGGTGCGTTTCGAGACCGGCCGCCTTGCACAGCAGGCCGCCGGTACCGTTGCCGCCTACCTAGACAACGACACCATGTTGCTTTCGGCCACCACGGCCGGTAAGCACCCCCGCGACGGCTTCGACTTCTTCCCCCTCACGGTGGACGTGGAAGAGCGCTCGTACGCGGCAGGAAAGATCCCCGGCTCGTTCTTCCGTCGCGAGGGTCGTCCCTCGACCGACGCGATCCTGACGTGCCGTCTGATCGACCGTCCGTTGCGCCCGACCTTCGTGTCCGGTCTCCGCAACGAGGTCCAGGTCGTCATCACCGTCCTCGCCATCAACCCCGAAGACTCGTACGACACGCTCGCCATCAACGCCGCCTCGGCGTCGACGCAGCTGTCGGGCCTGCCGTTCACGGGCCCCATCGCCGGTGTGCGCATCGCGCTCGTCGATGGCCAGTGGATCGCGTTCCCCAAGTACTCGCAGAAGGAACGCGCCGTCTTCGACATGGTCGTTGCCGGCCGCATCGCTGGCGATGACATCGCCATCATGATGGTCGAGGCGGAAGCCACCAACGATTCCTTTACCTTGATTGCGGAGGGCGCCCAGGCACCCACCGAGGCCGTCGTGGCAGAGGGTCTCGAGGCGGCCAAGCCGTTCCTCAGGGCGCTGTGCGAGGCGCAGATCGAGCTCGCGGGCAAGTCTGCCAAGGCGCCCAAGGAGTTCCCCAGGTTCCTCGACTACCAGGACGACGTCCTGGCCGCGGTGACCGCTGCTACCGAGGCGGACCTGTCCGCCGCGCTGCAGATCGCCGACAAGCACGAGCGCGAAGACCGCCTCGATGAGATCAAGGACGCGGCGCACGCCAGCCTTGACGCTCAGTTCGAGGGTCGCGAGAAGGAAATCTCGGCAGCCGTTCGCTCGGTCACCAAGAAGACCATTCGCCAGCGCATCCTCAAGGATGGCATCCGCATCGACGGCCGTGGCCTCAAGGACATTCGCCCGCTGACGGCCGAGGTTGGCCCGATCCCGCGTGTTCACGGCTCGGCTATCTTCGAGCGCGGCGAGACCCAGATCCTGGGCATCACCACGCTCAACATGCTCAAGATGGAACAGCAGATCGACTCGTTTAACCCCGAGAAGAAGAAGCGCTACGTCCACCACTACAACTTCCCGCCCTTCTCCACGGGCGAGACCGGCCGCGTGGGTTCCCCCAAGCGTCGTGAGATTGGCCACGGTGCGCTCGCAGAGCGTGCCCTCGTGCCCGTTCTCCCTTCGCGCGAGGACTTCCCGTACGCGATCCGTCAGGTCTCCGAGGCGCTGGGCTCGAACGGCTCGACGTCGATGGGCTCTGTCTGCGCCTCGACCTTGGCCCTGCTGAATGCCGGTGTGCCCCTTAGGGCCCCCGTCGCAGGCATCGCCATGGGCCTCGTGTCCGACATGGTTGACGGCGAGATGCGCTACGCGGCACTCACCGACATCCTGGGCGCCGAGGATGCATTCGGCGACATGGACTTCAAGGTTGCCGGTACCCGCGAGTTCGTGACGGCCATCCAGCTCGACACCAAGCTCGACGGCATTCCCGCGTCGGTTCTTGGCGCTGCGCTCTCGCAGGCAAAGGACGCTCGTCTGCACATCCTCGACGTGATGGCCCAGGCCATCACCGAGCCCGATGAGATGAGCGAGTTCGCACCGCGCATCATCACGGTCAAGGTGCCGATTGACAAGATCGGTGAGGTCATTGGCCCGAAGGGCAAGATGATCAACCAGATCCAGGACGAGACCGGCGCCGACATCTCGATCGAGGACGACGGGACCGTGTTCATCGGTGCCGTCGACGGCCCTTCGGCGGAGGCGGCCCGTGCGGCCATCAACGCCATCGCCAACCCGCACATGCCCGAGGTTGGCGAGCGCTTCGTCGGTACCGTCGTGAAGACGGTCGCCTTCGGCGCGTTCGTGTCGCTCAGCCCCGGCAAGGACGGTCTGCTGCACATCTCGCAGATCCGCAAGCTCGTGGGCGGCGCTCGCGTGGAGAACGTCGAAGACGTGCTCTCCGTGGGTCAGAAGGTTCAGGTTGAGGTCACCGAGATCGACCCGCGCGGCAAGCTGTCGCTTGGCGTTGTCGACGCTCCCGGTGCATCGGCCGACGTTGCAGAGGGTGTCGACAACTAAGCGGTTCACGACGCTGAGTCACCACCTCTCGTCCACGAGGGCGAGCCTCTCGTCCACGAGGGCGGTTCCTGGGAAACCAGGGGCCGCCCTCGTTGCGTCGTACCGCAAGCGCGGTTGCGGCGCTTCGGGTAGCCGTTGCAGACGGGATAGGCTCACCCTCATGCCTCATCCACTCCCACTCGTCGCGTCGACGTCCCCTGATGCCCACCTGATCCTCGAGCAGGACCACGGCGCGGTCATCCGACGCACGATCCTCCCCGGCGGGGTGCGGGTGTTCTCGCAACACATCCCGGGAATGCGTTCGGCCACGATCGGCGCATGGATTGGCGTCGGTTCGCGCGATGAGGGCCCCGAGCACGCTGGCTCCACGCACTTCCTCGAGCACTTGTTGTTCAAGGGCACTGCGACACGCACGGCCCTCGACATTGCGGAGTCCTTCGACCGGGTGGGCGGCGAGTCCAATGCCGCTACCGCCAAGGAATACACCTGCTATTACGCCCGCGTCATCGACGTCGACCTGCACATGGCCACGTCGGTCATCCTGGACATGGTGACCTCTGCGACCCTTCGCGACGACGAGTTTGAGCTCGAGCGGGGAGTGATCCTCGAGGAGCTCGCGATGGCGGACGACGACCCCGCGGACGTCGCCCATGAGCGCTTCTCCGAGGCGGTGCACGGCGGCCACCCGGTGGGGCGGCCCATCGGCGGCACCCCAGCGATCATCAAGGCCGTCACGCGCGAGGCCGTGTGGGAGCACTACCGCCAGCACTACGTTCCCGAGGGACTCGTCATCACCGCCGCCGGTGGCGTCGATCACGATGAGTTGTGTGGGTGGGTCCTCGAGGCCCTCGACGCGGGCGGTTGGGCACTCGACCCCGCAGCAGTCCCGCTCGCTCGTCGCGATCAGTTTGCGCCCGTCGTGGCAACTAGCACGCCCAGAGTCGACGTGGCGCGCGATATTGAGCAGAGCCACATCGTCATCGGGTGCGAGGGCCTGCGTGCTGCCGATCCGCGCCGCAACACCATGGGTGTGCTGTCGACCATCCTGGGAGCCGGAATGTCCTCCAGGCTGTTCCAGGAGGTGCGCGAGAAGCGCGGCCTCGCCTACGCGGTGTACTCGTTCGCGCAGCCGCTCGCGGAGGTGGGCCAGTTCGGGATGTATGCCGCATGCGGCACCTCAAAGGCGGATGAAGTGGCGGGGCTGCTCATGGCCGAGCTCGAGCGCATGGCCTACGACGTGACGCCAGGCGAGCTCGAGCGCGCGAAGGGCCAGATTGCGGGGGGCACCGTGCTGCGGCTCGAGGACTCGTATTCACGGATGTCGCGCCTCGGCAAGGCCGAGCTCGCGTTTGGCGAGTTGTGGAGCATCGGCGAGGCGTTGGATCAAGTGCACGCCGTGACGGGTGACGGCGTGGCCGCACTAGCCGCCGAACTCGCCGCCCGTCCGCGGGTTGAGGTGAGGGTCGGCCCGGCCACTTAGGCTGCATCACGAGCCACGGGTAGGCTCGGGTCATGATCAACGTGGCTGTGCTTGGGGCATCTGGACGTATGGGTGGCAACGTGGTGCGAGCGGTCGAAGCGGCCGATGACCTCGCTCTCGTCGCCGCGCTCGACATGGGCGACGACATCGCGGTCGCCGCGCACGCGGGCGCACAGGTCGCGGTCGACTTCACGGTGCCGAGCGCGTCCGAGGCAAACGTCCACGCGCTCATCGACGCGGGGATTCACGCCGTCGTCGGAACGAGCGGCTGGACCCCGGATGCGATCTTGCGTGTCGAGGACCACCTCAAGGAGCGTCCGGAACTCGGCGTACTGATCGCCCCCAACTTCGCTCTTGGCGCGGTCCTTGCGATGCGCCTGTCCGCGGCCGCCTCCAAGTACTTCGAGTCGGTGGAAATCATCGAGCTCCACCATCCCGACAAGGTCGATGCCCCGTCGGGCACCGCTGCACATACGGCCGCGGGCATCGCGGCGGCGCGGCAGGCGGCGGGCATTGGCCAGTCGCCCGATGCCACCACCCACGACCCGGACCACGCCCGTGGCGCACTCGTCGACGGCGTGCGCGTCCACGCGGTGCGCTTGCGCGGACTCGTCGCGCATGAGGAGATACTCATGGGCAACCCGGGGGAGCAGTTCACCATCAGGCACGACAGCTTCGACAGGGCGAGCTTCATGCCTGGAGTCCTCTTGGGCATTCGCCAGGTGGGGCTTCACTCGGGTCTCACGGTGGGTCTCGAACACTTCATGGACTTGTAGTGGGTCTGCTACGTAAGCGCGGATTCTTGGCCGCAGCCGCCACGAGTTCGATCGTCGCGCTGTACTTCGCGCTCGTCGCGGGCCGCGCCGTCGTGTTCATCGCAACGGGCGATCCGGTCGCGAGAGCGCTTGGTTTTGCACTGTTGCTGTTTCCCGCGCTCGGCGCGTGGTGGCTCCTTCACGAATGGCGCCTCGGCACGGCGGTGCAACGCATGGCCGACGAGCTCGAGGCGGACGGCAGGTTGCCGGTCCACGAGGGGGACCGGGATTCCCGCGGAAGGCTCACGGCCGAGGCACAAGACGCCGTCTTCGAGTTCGCAAAGCGGGAGGTCGAACTCCGGCCAGACGACTGGGCGGCCTGGTTCCACGTAGGTTTTGCTTACGACGCGGCCGGTGACAGGTCGATGGCGCGCAAATCGCTGGGGCACGCGGCCACCCTGTACAGGACGCGTCGCGCGCGCAGCGCGCAACAAAAGGACAACGGGAAAGTGACACCAGCGGAGTGACGGCGGCGAACTGAGGGCGGCGAACTGAGGGCGGACGCCCCGAAATGGGAGCGGACGACCTAGGCCTCGAGCGACGCGTGCCAGAGCTTTTCGGGGATCGCGATTCCGAGGCCATCGAGCTCGCGCACCATTCCCGATTCGGCAAAGCCGGCCGACTGCAAGAAGTGTGTCCGCACGGAGTCGTTCGAGAGCGACCACAGCTTGATGTCGGTGGCGCCGTGAGCCTTGAGGTGATCGACTGCTGCCGCAAGAAGCCGTGAGCCGTGGCCCCTGCGCCGACGCTCGGGGTCGACCTCGAGCGCCACAATTTGGTTGGGAGGCGCGACAGCGGCAAAGCCGACGACGACGCCCCCGTGCGTCGCGACGAACACCACATGGTCCGGCGTTGGCGGCTGCGAGATCGAGTTTGCCCACCCGCTCACGATCGCGTCGTGGTCGAAGACCTCGTGGCGCTTGCGCCCCAACTGCTCGCCGATGGCGCCGACCCAGGAGTCGATTTGGATACTTCCGATGGCTTCTTCATCGCCTGGGCGCGCGGGGCGGACGGCAACGTCTGCAGTGGGGGAGTCGCTCATACTTCCGAGCGTAAGGCCTCCGGCGCGCGCAGGTGACGACCAAACGTCCGGTCTTAGCCCCATCCGAGCGCACGAAGCCCCGCCGCGACACCGGCAGCCACCGCAACCACCACGATGAACGGCGCTTTGCGCCACAACAGCACGGCGGCGACCGCGAGGGCGGGGACGCGGGCGTCGACCTCGAGACCCTTGCCCACGGTCAGGGTCTGCAGGGCCGCGAGCGCTGTCAGGAGTGACACCGTCACCAGTGCCGCGATCCTCACCAGGCGAGGATTGTCGAGAGCGTGTTCGGGGACGCGATGACCCACGGCCTTGATGAGCCACATGGCGGCGCCCGCGCCCACGATCGCGACCCAGGTCCACGCGTACGGCGTCATGAGTTCTCCTTGGGCGCTGCGGCCGTGGTGCCGGCGCGCGGGGTGGGCCATCCCGCAGCCACCGCGACGACTGCGGCGACCATGATCGGTACGCCTACCGGGGCAAACGGGGTCAGGGCGAGGGCGATCACGGACGCGACCGCCGCGACGGCGAGCGCGCGGCGGTCGGCGAGGCGTGGCCACACGAGACCAAGGAACGCGGCGGCGGCGGCAGCATCGAGCCCCCACGCCGAGGGGTCGCCGACGCGTTGGCCCACGAGAGCGCCCAGGATGGTGATGGCGTTCCACAAGACGTAGACGCCGACGCCCGTCCACCAGAAGCCCGCACGACGCGCTTCGGCATCGTGTTCGGGTTGGGCGATCGCTACTGCGGTCGACTCGTCGATCGTTACCTGAGTGCCCCACCACGACCGCCAGCCGTGCCACGGCCGCAATACGGGCGCGAGTGCCACGCCGTAGAAGCCGTTCCGGATGCCAAGGAACGTTGAGGTGGCCGCGGCCACAGCCGGGATGCCACCCGCCCCGATGACGCCGACGAACGCGAATTGGGAGCCCCCCGAAAACACGAGAAGCGACAGCGCGGATGTCTGCCAGAGGTCGAGGCCGGCCGCGACGGAAAGGGCCCCGAAGCTCAACGCGTAGGCGCCGGTCGCGATCGAGACGGACAGGGCCTGCTGGCGCGCGGGTGTGAGGCGCGCGCCTAGGACGGCCACTCGAGTCCCCATCCTGCGGCGTTGTACAGGCGGGGGCGCGGCGTCGATCCCAGCATCCCGGTCTTGAGGTTGTCTGCAGTGGCCACCCAGACGTCGGCGGCCTCTAACTCATCGACTCCGGGCATCAGGGTCTCGTGCCTGCCCTCGTAGGTGAAGCCGCAGCGCTCGGGGATCGCCCTGCTGTGGAGGTTCCTCGGGAGGTGGTGGATCTCGACGCGCTCCGCCCCGGCGAAGTCGATCGCGACTTGAGTGAGCGCCGTCGCGGCCTCGGTCACGTAGCCGTTTCTCTGCCGATCCGCGGCGATCCAGTAGCCGATCTCGAGGATGCCCTCTCCCAGGCGTGTGTGGAGGCCGGTGCCGCCAACGTACGCGCCAGAGTCGCGCAAAAACATGCCCATCACGAAGTCGGTGCCCTCGTCGTATTCGCGAATATACGTCGCGATGTGCTCGGACCTCTCCGTCAAACTGATCGGTTCGTCTCGCGCCCAGGGCATCCACGGCGCCAAGTAATGCCTGCTCGCGATGATGACGCGCGACATTTCTTCCACATCGGATGACTCGTAGCGGCGCAACACGAGACGCTCGGTCTCGATGCGGTGCGGAATGCGCCACGGGGTTTCCGGCATGCGCCGATTGTGGCATGCGCAGTGCGTCCAGGCGTAGCGCCTTGGGCCGGTCACACGGGCAGGCGGGGACCCTAGGCGGTCAGGACGCGCCGCACGTAGGTGACAAAGCGATACTGCAACCCGCCCGCGCTGAGCGCCCACGGCATTTTCGCCTCGACCTGCCAGGCGTGCGCGGGAATCTCAGGCGCGAAGGTGTCTCCTGGGACCGTCAGGTCAATCTCGGTCACTTCCAAGGCATCGGCTACTCCGATCGCGGCGGCGAACAGGCGCGCACCGCCGATGATCCACCTGGTCGCGTCCTCGGCGAGGTCGCCGGATTCGACCAAGGCATCGGCAAGTGCCAACGCGCCCGCAAGCGAGCCCGCCGTCGCCGCACCGTCAAGAGCGTCGACCGACGTCACGACGATGTTCGTGCGGCCGGGAAGGGGCCGGAACCGCTCGGGCAGAGACTCCCACGTGCGCCTGCCCATGATGACGGCGTGTCCGCGAGTAAGCGTCTGGAAGCGGACCAGATCCTCGGGGAGGCTCCAGGGCATCTCACCCTCGAAGCCGATCACCGCGCGCCCAGAGTCGTCGCGCGCCTGCGCCCACATCGCCTTGATCGTCATTGCGTCAGACCGCCATCGTTCTAGACCGCGATAGGGGCTTTGATCCCCGGGTGGTGGACGTAGTTCTCAAAGACGACATCGTCCATGTCGTAGTCGAGCAGGGAGGCCTTCGGTGCCAGGCGCAACGTGGGATAGGGGTACGGCTCGCGGCTGAGCTGCAGCTCGACCTGGTCCATGTGGTTGGAGTAGATGTGGCAATCGCCGCCGGTCCACACAAAGTCGCCTACCTCGAGGCCGGTCTGCGCCGCGATCATGTGCGTGAGCAGCGCGTACGAGGCGATGTTGAACGGCACGCCAAGGAACAGGTCGGCGCTCCGCTGGTAGAGCTGGCACGAGAGCTTGCCGTCTGCCACGTAGAACTGGAACATCGCGTGGCACGGGGGCAGGGCCATCTCGTCGATCAGCGCGGGGTTCCACGCGGACACGATGTGGCGGCGCGAATCCGGATTGCTCTTGATGGACTCGATGACGTTTGCGATCTGGTCGATGTGGCGACCGTCGGGCGTGGGCCACGAGCGCCATTGGTAGCCGTAGACGGGACCAAGCTCGCCATCGGCATCGGCCCACTCGTCCCAAATGGTGATGCCGCGCTCCTGGAGCCAGCGCACGTTCGTGTCCCCGCGCAGGAACCACAACAGTTCGCCCACGATCGAGCGGGCGTGGACGCGCTTGGTGGTGAGCAGGGGGAATCCCTGGCTGAGGTCGTAGCGAATCTGGCGGCCGAACGTCGACAGGGTGCCCGTTCCGGTGCGGTCGGTCTTGGGCCTGCCGGTGGCGAGCACGTCGCGCAGCAGGTCTTCGTAGGGGGTGGGGATCGCGTTCACGCGCCCAGGTTACGCCGACGGTCAGGCTTCGAGACGGCGGCACGGCGGCTTGCGTCGCGAATTGGCCACAGCGCGACGGGGCGCGGACCTCTCTTCTCGCACGCTCACACGCGGTAGGTTTAGCACATGACCAACCCCGCGCGGCCGTTCGGCACAGTGCTGACAGCCATGGTGACGCCGATGCACGAAGGCGGCGCCGTCGACCTCGCCACTTCCCAGCGTCTGGCGAAGTATTTGGTGTCACGTGGCTGTGACGGCCTTGTGCTTTCCGGCACGACGGGCGAGGCGCCGACGACGCACGCACCCGAGAAGGTCGACCTCCTGCGCGCCGTGCGCGAGGCTGTTGGCCCCGATGTCACGATCCTCACAGGGGCGGGCTCCAACGACACCGCTCACGCCGTGCGCATGGCCGAGCAGGGTGCGGAAAATGGCGCGGATGGCATCCTCGCGCTCACGCCGTACTACTCCAAGCCGACTCAAGCGGGAATCGTCGCGCACTTCAGGGCGATCGTGGGCGCCACTGCGCTTCCGGTCCTTGTCTACGACATTCCGGGCCGCACCGGCGTCGCTATCGGCGAATGGGCGTACGACGAGCTCGCCGCGATGAGCCGCATCGTCGCCATCAAGGACGCGACGGGCGACCTCGTGGCCGCCAAGGCGCGCATCGAGCGCACTGGCCTCGCCTGGTATTCGGGCGACGACGCTCTCACTCTTGACTTCTTGCGCGCGGGCGCAGTGGGCGTGGTCTCCGTGTCGTCGCACATCGCGTCACGCGAGATCGCGGCCATGATCGCGGCCTTCGAGGCCGGCGACACCGCCGAGGCAGAACGGATCCACGAGGCCCTGCTGCCCGTGCATGCCGCAGTATTCAATGGTCCTGGCGCCACTAATGCCAAATCCGCAATGTATTGGGCCGGAGTGATTCCCAGCAGGACTATGCGCCTGCCGCTCCTTCCCGCAAGCGACGCAGAATACGTCGCCCTGACAGCGGCCCTGGAGGCCGCAGGAATGACTCGATGAACTTTCACCCCGAACTGCCCACCCCTCCCGCTCTCGCCGACGGCACCCTGCGCATGATTGCGCTCGGTGGCCTTGGTGAGGTCGGCAGGAACATGCACGTGATCGAACTCAACGGCCGCCTGCTCATCATCGACTGCGGCGTTCTCTTCCCAGAAGAGAACCAGCCCGGCGTCGACCTCGTGCTTCCCGACCTCAGCTACCTCGAGGATCGCCTGGACGACATCGAGGCCATCGTGCTCACGCACGGTCACGAGGACCACATCGGCGCCGTACCGTATTTGCTCCGCATGCGCCAAGACATCCCCATCCTGGGTTCGCAACTGACGCTCGCCTTCCTCGAGGCGAAGCTCGCGGAGCACCGCATCAAGCCCATCACGCTGGCTGTTAAAGAGGGCCAGCGAGAGAAGATCAAGGCATTCGACCTCGAGTTCGTCGCGGTCAACCACTCGATCCCCGATGCTCTCGCAGTGTTCATCCGCACGGCCGCGGGCACGATCCTCAACACCGGTGACTTCAAGATGGACCAGCTGCCGCTCGATGGCCGCATCACCGACTTGCGCTCGTTTGCCCGCTTTGGCGAGGAGGGAGTCGACCTCTTCCAGGTGGACTCCACCAACGCCGAGGTTCCAGGCTTCACCACGTCCGAGATCGAAATCGCGCCGACGCTTGACCGGCTGTTCGCGAACGCCACCGGCCGCATCGTCGTCGCCTCGTTCGCGAGCCACGTGCACCGCGTCCAGCAGGTCATCGACGCCGCCCACACGCACAAGCGTCGCGTCGCATTCGTGGGCCGCTCGATGGTGCGCAACATGGGCATCGCGGCGGACCTCGGCTTCCTCAGGGTGCCGGATGGCATCCTGGTCGACCCCAAGAAGGCCGACAACCTGCCTCCGGAGCAGGTCGTCTTCATGTCGACCGGTTCCCAGGGCGAGCCCATGGCCGCGCTTAGCCGCATGGCGAACGGCGACCACAAGGTCGAGGTGGGCAAGGGCGACCTGGTGATCCTCGCGTCGTCGCTGATCCCTGGCAACGAGAACGCGGTATTCCGCGTCATCAACGGGCTGCTGCGCCTCGGTGCCACCGTGGTGCACCAGTCCAACGCGCGCGTGCACGTCTCCGGCCACGCGAGCGCGGGCGAACTGCTGTATTGCTACAACATCCTGCGCCCCAAGAACGTGATGCCCATCCACGGCGAGGTGCGCCACCTGCTGGCCAACGGCGCCCTGGCCATCAAGACGGGGGTGGCCGCCGAGCGCGTGATGTTCGCCGAAAATGGCGTCGTCATCGACATGAAGAACGGCATCGCCAACGTGGTGGGTGCCATCGAGTTCCACAACATGTACGTTGACGGCTCGTCTGTGGGCGAGGTGACCGAGGCCGAGCTCAAGGACCGTCGCATCCTGGCCGACGAGGGCTTCGTTTCGGTGTTCGTGGTCATGGACTCCTCGAATGGCCGCGTGCTGTCCGGGCCCGAGATCCACGCGAAGGGCATCGCCGAGGACGACTCGGTGTTTGACGCGCTCATGCCCGAGCTCAAGAAGGCACTCGAAGAGGCCGCGAAGTCGGGATCCACCGACAACCACCAGTTGCAGCAGGTCATGCGTCGCGTGGTCGGACGGTTTGTCGGTACCAAGCTGCGTCGTCGGCCCATGATCATCCCGATTGTGATCGACGCCTAGGGACGGCCTCCGCCGCGCCCCGCCCTCCGCCGCGCCCCACCGCCTCCCGCCACAATGGCGTAATCTGTACCGGTTTTCGACATGAATCTCCCGCCAGTGGCGGAATTTGTTCCGGCCGACGCGGGGTCTGAGGGGCTACGGTCGCGCCGTCGGGAGGAAAACGCGCATCGTCGACGGACCCCTATTCGCCCACCTGGCGTACGGGATCATATCGGCGACGATGGCAGGGCCTGCGTCCGTATCCGTGGTGCTGGCGCCGTCATACGGCCATGGGAGTTCGCGGTCCGTGCGCCGACGCAAGGTGACGCGTGCCCCCGTGGGTGTCGACTCAATAGGGGACGACAAGTCGATCTCGACGGACTCCGTGTCGACGCCATCGGGCAGATCGATCGACTCGAGGGCGAGGACGAGTGGTCCGCGCTCGATCGCGACCTGCCCGCGCACGTCGTCGATATGAGGGTCTGGGCTTACGACGCGCGGGGTGAGTGGGAGCGAGAGCAGCAGCCCGGTGTCGGCGGACACGATGCCCGTGACGCGGAGGTAGCCGTCGCCCAGCGCGACGGTCAGGCCGTCGCCATTGACGGACCACGTGGCCTCTGCCTCGGCCCACGCGGGCACGCGCAGAGCGATTTCGACGGGCGAAGAGGGCGCCGCGATGACCTTGAGCACGACATCGCCCTCGAAGGGGTAGGCGGACGCGATCTGGACGGTCAGTTCCTCACCGCCGACCTCGGCGGTCGCGGTGAAATCGCCGAACTGGTGGATCTGGAGCCCTGCGTCGGAGCGGGTCGCGAAGTACAGATGCGCCGATGCGAGCGTGCGTGCGACGTTGGTGGGGCAGCACGAGACCTCGAACCAGGGCGCACGCATGCTCGACTGTGCCCGCGGGCTGGTGGAGTCCTCGGCTGGCGGTAATCCGGGCGTGCGCTGGTGCAACGTGTTGGAGTAGAAGAAAGCCTTGCCATCCCTGCGGGGGCTCGCGAGAACCGCGTTGAGCAGTGTGCGCTCGATGACATCTCCATACCGGGCCTTGCCCGAGTGAAGCAGGAGCCGCCAGCTGACCATGACCGAGCCGATCGCGGCGCACGTCTCTGCGTACGCGCGATCATGGGGCAACTCGAAGTCGTCCCCGAAAGCCTCATCGCGATGGTGCGAGCCCATGCCGCCGGTGACGTAGGTGCGGCGCGCGAGAGTGGCCACGTACTGACCCTCGACAGCCTCCACGAGAGCCTCGTCGTCGTGCTCCACGCCCACATCCACCGCACCTGCGGAGAGGTAAAGGGCGCGCACCGCATGGCCGTGGAGCACCGCCCCCGAGCGCACCGGCTGGTCGTCTTGGAAGTACTCCTGCCCGTGCTCGATGGGGGCAAGCAGGCCGTGTCCGCGGCGCTCCACGAACGTCGCCGCGAGGTCGATGTACGTGCGAGTGTCCGTGGCGCGACCGAATTCCGCGAGCGCCACTTCGATCTCGGGGTGGCCGCCGACGGCCGTGCGCCCGGTCTCGCCGAACTCGACGACGAGGAAGTCTGCGAGGCGACGTGCGACCGCCGGAAGCTGGTCATCGTGACCTGAACGAAGCCTGGCCACGGCGGCCTGGAGGAGGTGGCCGAAGCAGTAGAGCTCATGCCCCCACTCCAGGTCGGAGAAGCGCGCGCGCTGGCCGGGCCTGCCGAAGAAGGTGTGCAGGTAGCCGTCTTCCTCCTGGGCGGCGGCGACCCGGTTGACGAGATCGCGGTACGTGTCGGCTAGTTCGCCCTCGTCGTCGGTGCCGATCTCCCACGCCATCGCTTCGAGCAGCTTGTAGACCTCGGAGTCGACGAACTCGATGCCCGCGTGATCGGCCTCGAGTGAGCCGTCGGCCGCGCGGTCGAAGTTTGCAAGCCAGCCCACACGCTCGACCCATGCGAGGCAGTGCCCGATGATCGTCGACGCGTTGAGGCGCTGCAGGTCGTGCCAAAAGCCCCCTGTCACGCGTACCTCGCCGGGAGCGAGCGGTGTGAGGGTGCCCGAGCGTGGCTCCACGGGCCCTCCGCGTCTGGGGGCGGCGGCAGCGGAGGAGACAGTGTGAAGGGCGGAGGGATGGGTCACTGAGGGATCCTTTGTCATGGTTGTCGGTGTCACTCTTTGACGGCGCCGGCGGTCACTCCGGCAGCTACATAGCGCTGGGCGATCACGAGCAGGATGGCCGCGGGCACGGATGCCACCGCCGCAGTCGCCATGATAGCGATCCAGTCCTGCGTGTTGTTCCCCAGGTAGCGGTAGATGCCGATCGTGACCGGTTGCAGTGACCCACCTCGGTTGAGCGTCGAGGCGAAGAGAAAGTCGGACCACGACCACAGGAAGGCAAAGAGGGCCACGGTGACGATCGAGTTGCGGCTCATCGGCAACACGATCGAGCGAAAGGTTCGCCACTGGCCGGCCCCGGCGATGCGCGCGGCCTGAATCAACTCGTTCGGGAGGCCCATCATGAACGCAGTGAAGATCAGCACGGCGAACGGCACCGCGAGCGTGGTATCGGCGATGATCAGGCCAAGAATCGTGTTGAGCATGCCCCAGTTGTTGAGAATGAGGTAGAACCCCATGGCCATGATGATGCCGGGGATCATTTGCGCCACGAGCAGCAGGAAGTTCAAGACGGAACCGCCTATCGGGCGCAGTTTCGCGAGAGCGAAGCCTGCGGGTGCGGCCAGCGCCAGAGTGATGGCCACGGTGCCGAGTCCCACGAGCAGGCTAGTTCCCAAGTAGGGGAACTGCTCGTGGAGCACGCGCGGGTAACCCTCGAACGTGGCGTGCATGGGAAAGAGGTTCGGGGGGTCTTTGCGCAGCTCGTTGCGCGGAGTCAGGGAGACGTTGACCATCCAGTACAGCAGGAACAGCATGATGCCGGTGAGTACGAGCGCTATCGCCGTGGTGTGCCACCGTCGCTGGCGGGTCACGAGTTCATCGCCTTTTGCTGGGCGCGGATGTAGAGCAGTCCGGTGACGTAAGCCAATAGATGGGGTTGAGCCCGATGCTCTCGAGAAACCAGTTGACGACGCCCGAGTCGGAGTTCAGCATCCACGCCCAAACGGACGCCGAGACGAGCAGCGGCAGTAACCACGGCACGAGAAAGAGCGCGCGAAGTGTGGTGGCGAGAGGGAACCTGCGGAAGAAGAACACCGCGAGTGCCAGCCCGATCGCGTACTGGAATAGCAGCGATACGCCGGTGAAGACGACGGTGTTCCACAGCGCGGTGCCAAACGCGGGGTCGGTGAGAACGTCGCGGTAGTTTGCGAGACCGACGAAGTCCGCGGACCCGCTGATGAAGGATCGCAACGTGTAGTCGCGGAAGCTCAAGTCGAGGTTGCGGTAGAGCGGGTAGGCATAGAAAAGCACGAGATAGATCGCGACGGGAGTGATGAAGAGCCACGCAGCGAGCTGTTGTCTGCGTGCGGCGCGGCGGCGAGCCCCGCGTGAGGAGGCGGCTTGCGCCGCCCCCTCACGTCGGTTTCGACCGTCAGCAGGCGCCTGGTGGCGCGTGACTGACGTGGTCATTGTTAACCTCCTGCGATGAATGATGGGTAGGTAGTTTCGTGCCTACTGCGTCATCCCAGATTCTTCACCGCTGCAGCCTGCGCTGCTGCGAGAGCGTCGGCCGGTGAGGATCCGCCACTGAGCGCCACCTGAATTGCCGTGTACAGCTGCTCCGAGATGATGCTGTACTTGGTTCCCAGGTTCCCAGGTTCCCAGGTTCCCAGGTTCCCAGGTTCCCAGGTTCCCAGGTTCCCAGGTTCCCAGGTTCCCAGGTTCCCAGGTTCCCAGGTTGTCAGTAGTGCGCGGCTTGGCGTCGGCGACTGCCTGAACCCAGAACGAGTTCGCACCAGGTGTGTTCGCGGACGCCTGTGCGTCGGCACCGGCCGTTGTCGGTGCGACGTACCCGAGCGCCGTGGCACCCGCGGAACCCTCCGTCAGGCATTCCACGATCTTCGCCGACATGGCGTAGCGCGAGGTGTCCTTCTGGATCGGGATCGTGATGAACTCGCCGCCGGTCGGGGCCGGTGCGGTTCCACCATTGATGCCGGGGATCTGGATGACCTTGTAGCCGTTCGTGTCGGCCGTGCTCTGGAACCACGACTCGTTCTCGGCAAATCCGAAGTCGCCAGTCAGGAACTCATCCCAGCTGGTGCCCTGGGTGTTGGTGAGGACTGACTGAGGTGCCAGGCCGTTCTTTACCCAAGCGTTCCACAGCGTCAAAGCCGAAATGGCCTCGGGGGAGCGTCGCATCCCGGCGTCAACCGACTTCCCGTGCGAGTCGTGCCGCGTGAGTCGACGGCAAGCATCGAGTAGGGCCGACGCTTGGGGCGGCCGACGCTGGGGTTGAGTCTTGCCGCCGGGTCGCCCTGGTGCGCGGCCCGACGTCGCTCCCTCACGGCGATCAGGCTTGCCCTCGGAAGCAACGCCGCGCCGCGTGCAGGTTGGGTCCGCAAGACGGTCGGGGTGTGCCGGGTTTACACAGGCCGGGTTGACGGCTGGCGTTCACGCGGTCCACTCAGATCGACAAGTCCGCGCAACGTCGTAAAGTGACGAACATGGACGCAACAGAAATCTCGCGGGCCGCAGCGACGTGGACGGGATGGGGCCACACGACATGGCCGACACGCGATGATGCAGCCGTGGTGGAAGAATTCGGGGCCGCACGGGGGACCGAACTTCTCGCGCTATTGCGTTCATTGGAAGAGGACTTCTACACATCGGACGCGCGGATTGAAGCGCCAGACCTTGCGTCCATGGGTCGCCAGAGTTCCAAGGAGTTTCGGCAGAGGCACCCTGAGCTCGAGGCGGAGGTCGCCACCGCATTCGCCTGGTGCTACACATTCGACTTCAAATGAGCGCGACAAATCCGCTCCGGGTGCACCGGGCGGCCGCCTCCGACGGGGTGGATTAACGACAGGCCGGGTTGGCCACTGGGGTACGCCCCGTGAATGGGCGTGACGGTCACGCAGGGTGCACCGGGCGTTAACGAGTGGGCGTGACGGTCACGCAGGATGCACCCGGCGCCAAATAGTGGTCGCCAGCGCCACGTCTGCCGGGTGGATTGGCGGCAGGCCGCGTTTCCCACGTGTGGGGTCTGTCCCGCGTCAAGCAGTGGGCAGGGTTTCTTGTCTTTCGAAGTTGGGGTCGGCGAGGGCGAAGTGGACCTCGGCGGGCCGGTTCCAGTCGATAACTTCGTGGGGGCGAGCGTGCTCATTGGCCCTTCCCTGGGCGGGCCCAGGAACCCGATGCTCAGTCGCTGACGTCGATGGCGCGGTGGCGTTGGTCGGCGCCAGCTGCACCGTAGGGATAGTCCGAGACGACGGGGGCGCTCACCTCGTCGAGACGCTTGAGCTCGTCGGCGGTGAGTTCGACGGCGGTGGCACCGAGGTTGTCGGCGAGTTGGTCGGTGTTGCGCGCCCCCAGAATCACCGAGGTGACGGCGGGCTGCGCCTCAAGCCACGCAAGCGACACTTGCGCCTGATTGACCCTCTTGACCTTCGCTATCTGCCCGACCGTGTCGAGGATCCGCCATGTCCGTTCCTGCTTGTTGCGAGGTTCCCACGCCTCCATTCCGCGTTCCGGGTCCTCGCCCAGGCGTGTGGCTCCTGTCGGGTTGGCGTCGCGCTGGTACTTGCCGGTAAGCCAGCCGCCCGCGAGTGGCGACCACGGCAGCAAGCCGATGTTCGCATCCTGGCAGGCTGGCACGATCTCGGACTCGATCTCCCGCACCAATAGGCTGTACTGCGGCTGGAGCGTCACGGGCGGTGTGAAGCCGTTGGCACGCGCCAGGTGCACGGCCTTGGTCAGTTGCCAGCCGAGGAAGTTTGAGAACCCGTAGTAGGCGATCTTGCCGCTACGCACGGCGTCGTCCAGGAATCGCAGCGTTTCCTCAAGCGGAGTCACTGCGTCCCAGGCGTGCATCTGGTAGAGGTCGATCTGCTCCACGCCGAGGCGCCTCAGCGACGCGTCAAGCGCGCGACCGAGGTGGCGCCGGGACGTGCCGAGGTCATTGTGGCCACTGCCCATCGTGAAGCGTCCCTTGGTGGCGATCACCATCTGCTCTTTGTCCGTGGGGTGCGCTGCGAGCCAGCGCCCGATGATCTCCTCCGAGGCCCCCTTGCTGTACACGTCGGCCGTGTCGATGAGATTGCCGCCGGATTCGAGGTAGTCGCCAAGGATGGCGTGCGACGTCGCCTCGTCGGCCTCCGCGCCGAAGGTCATAGTTCCCAGAGCGAACGTCGACACGACGGCTCCGCTGTTTCCAAGGGTTCGATAGTGCATCGGGGTGTCCTTAATCCATTGAACGCATCGATCGAGGGGTCAACGCCAGGAGTGTTGGGGGTCATCACCGAGCATACGGCGTGCCTCGTCGCTCGACAGCGACACGTGTGACTGGCGGACCCCTACGCCGACTGCGGCGGCGAGCGCGCGCTCAGGGTCTCTCAGAACGGCAGCCCGTGGCCGACAAAGCGAGCGCTACGTCGTATCCACCTCGGTCTCCTCTACCTGGACATCCACGAGAGCGGCGACTTCGCCGTCGGATTGGACCTCAACGTCGACCGTGAGCCATCGGCACTCGTAGTCCCGTAGTGGCCGAACGAGATCTCAGCAGACCGTCGCAACGAATGGATCGCTGACATCGCACGCGACATGAAAACTCGGACCACCGATGCCCGGCGGGCTCCAGGATCACGGCCAGGCCTGCGCCAACAGCAACTCTTAGCCAACGACCAACCGGACGCGTCGGCTAATTGCGGGATTGCCAGTGTGACTGAGCGCGTTCCCGCTGACGCGGTGGAGCGGATCTCCGGCCCAACGGAGTCCCGCGTTGGACAGCGGTACCGGGTTGATTAGCGGTAGGCCGGGTTGGCCACTGGGATTCGCCCCCTGAATGGGCGTGACGGTCACGCAGGATGCGCCGGGCGTTGACGAGTGGGCGTGACGGTCACGCAGGATGCACCCGGCGTCAAATAGTGGTCGCCAGCACCACATCTGCCGGGTGGATTGGCGACAACGAGGGTTACCGACGGGGATTCGCCCCATGAGTGGGCGTGAGCGCAGACTGAGATGCAGCGGCGGCTCGTGAGTGGTCACCAGCGCCGACTCGGGTGTCGGGCGTCAAGTCAACTCCCTTGTTCTGCATTCACGTGCCGAGACGTAGCCTTACAGGGCAAAGAGATCCCGACAGCGCCGATGCGCGTCGCACGCGAAGCACACCACCGGTTGGCTCGTTCGACCAGGGACAAAGGAAGAGCAATGAGTCCGGTCCCGATGTCTCACGAGGAGTTCGAGGACCTCGTGCGGGACGCGATGGACTCTCTTCCGGACTGGACCGCTCCGATCCTCCAGGAACTCGCGGTGCTCGTGGAGGATGCGCCCGCGCCCGGCACTACGCAACCGGGGACCACACTCCTGGGCCTGTATCGCGGGATCCCCGCGACGGCACACGGCGGCCGCGTGGCGGGCTCGATGCCCGACACCATCAGTCTGTATCGGCTGCCCATCCTGTCGGTGTGCACGCGCCGCGAAGACGTTCCGGCGCGCGTGCTCAAGGTGCTGGGCCACGAGGTCGGCCACGCCATGGGCATCTCCGAGGCAGAACTGCGCGAACTCGGCTGGTTCTAGGCGCTCTCGCCGTCGGCCCCTGCGAGGGGTGGTCCCAACGTTCCGACGCACGGTTTGGGGCGTGCGGGGTTAGCCTCGTACTTCGAGCCCGCAGCGGCGGGCGCGCAACGAGGGGAACTGCGATGACAGTGACCGACATGAGTTCGCCTGCCGCTTCCGCGACCGGCCTCCCAAGGGGTGTCAGGCTTGCGATCGCCCTGACGCTGGGCCTCGTGGCGCCGATCCTGACGGCATTGGTGATCCTCGGGGGCGTCACCGCAGCGACGGTGTCCGGTGCGACGGTCATTCGCGGGGCCAACGGTGGCAGCGTGCTCGAGTGGGCCGCGCCCCTTTCGGTGTGGCAGTGGGAGATCGCGGGCGTGATTGAGTTCGCTCTGATTGCGGCTGCTGCGATCGCCTGGTGGTCGGCCCTGACCGTGTGGCGCGGGCAATTCGTGCCCGACTACAGGGCCTTGTCCGCGCGGCGCTTTGCCGCAGGTGCCGGGTCCACAATGGTTGCCGCGACGGTCCTCGCGCTCGTGGTGCACATCCGCAACTGGAGCGCGTGGCACACGCTCATCGCGCAGCACCCCGAGTGGCACGAGAGCGCTCAGTCGTGGCAGATTCCCGTGGGCGGGGCTGTCGCGTTGCTGATTGTTGCCGAAGTCGTGGCGGGCTACGGGTTCCTGCGGCGCCGCACGCGGGGTCTCTAGTGCGCCGAGTGGTCACCAGCGCCGACTGAGAGGCGAGGGGCGCTCGCGAATGGTCACCAGCGCCGACTTGCGGGTCTTGGCTCCAAGTGATCCCCGCAGGGTTACTCACCCGTCTGCCCGCCCGTCGTCGTGGCTCCACCTCTAGGTGGGTGCGTCAACGTAGCCTGGGGGGACCATGGCACAGTCACGCCCGTCACGCTCGCGTTCCTCCTCGTCCAATTCGACGAGGCGCGCTCCCGCGCGGTCCAATACCACCCGAAAGCAATCCACACGCGGGCGGCAGCAGACCTCGGCGTGGCCCGTGCGCGCGCTGAAGGGCGTTGGGTCAGGCTCGGCTCGGCTCGTTGGCGGCGGAGTGCGGCGCCTGGGTCGAGGCGCACGCGATGTTCCGCATGAGGTGCGCAGGGATGGACTCGCTCTCGGCCTGATCATCATCGCGATCCTCGTGGCGGCGAGCGAGTGGTTCCAGCTCGACAACCCGTTTGGACAGTTCCTGCACCGGTTGTCCGCGGGCACGTTCGGCGTGCTTTCGGTAGCGCTTCCCGTGTTGCTAGTCGCGATGGCGATTCGCCTGTTCCGCGCCCCGGGTGCGGGAGACGCGAACTACCGCATCGTCTTTGGATCCGTCCTGCTTGCGCTCGCGGTCACCGGAATCATCCACATCGCCGATCATCGACCGTCGCCCTCGGATGGCCTTGAGCCGGTGCAGAAGGCGGGAGGGGTGCTCGGCTTCATTGTTGGAACTCCGCTCGCGGCCTTGCTCACACCAGGTCTGGCCATCACGGTGTTGGTGCTTCTAGGGCTCGCCTTCGTGCTCTTCATCATCGGCAAGCCGTTGCGTGAAGTCATTGCGTTCCTCGTGTCGCAGGCGCGGCGCGCGGTGTCTGGTCGTGGGGGAGACGCAGACGACGAAGGCGAACTGGACCTTCCCGAGCACGGCACGCTCGAGCGGCGCAAGCGCGCGAGCTTCAAGGAGCGGGTACAGGCGAGGCGCAAGCTCGACGGCTACGAGGCCGATGAGCCCTTCGCCAGCCCAGCCCTGCGGGACGGCGTCAACGGGCATCGCGACTTTGACGCGATCGTCAACCCCTCGATTTCGCCCTATGACAGGGGCCCGTCGACTCAGGAAGACGCTCGCGTGCCGACGCCGCTCCACGGATACCCTCGCCACGGCACCCCGCTCGGAGGCATTCCCAACCCGTATGCCCCGTCGGGGGATGCGGAGAGGGACGCGCTTGACGACGCCGATGCCACCGCGCTCGCGGCCCGTACCGAGGTCCTCGAGGTGCACGGCGAGCGGACCGCGCCTCCCACCGCCGTGGTGCCTGTAGGGGAGCAAGGCGAACTCGAGAACTCGAGCCCGTACGTGCTTCCCAACCCGGCCATCCTCAAGCCGGGCGCTCCGCACAAGACCCGGTCCGCGGCGAACGATCGTGTCGTCGAGTCGCTCACCAGCGTCCTGGAGCAGTTCCAGGTGGACGCGCATGTCACCGGCTTCTCGCGTGGCCCGACGGTGACGCGCTACGAGGTCGAGCTTGGCCAGGGCGTCAAGGTCGAAAAGATCACGCAGCTGGCCAAGAACATCGCGTACGCGGTGGCGAGCCCCGATATCCGCATACTTTCGCCCATCCCCGGCAAGATGGCGATCGGCATCGAGATTCCCAATACGGACCGCGAGACGGTGTCTCTTGGGGACGTGTTGCGTTCTCCCGTGGCAACCAAGAACGACCACCCGATGGCGATCGGCATCGGCAAGGACGTCGAGGGCGGCTACGTCATGGCGAACCTCGCCAAGATGCCTCACCTGCTGGTCGCGGGCGCGACCGGTGCGGGTAAGTCAAGCTTCGTGAACTCGATGATCACGTCCGTTCTCATGCGCGCCACCCCTCAAGAGGTGCGCATGGTGTTGGTTGACCCCAAGCGCGTCGAGCTCACCGTCTACGAAGGTATTCCGCACCTCATAACTCCAATCATCACCGACCCCAAAAAGGCGGCCCAGGCCCTCGAGTGGGTCGTGAAGGAGATGGATACTAGGTACGACGATCTTGCGATGTACGGATACAAGCACATCGACGACTTCAACAAGGCCGTGCGGGCGGGCAAGGTCAAGCCGCTGCCGGGCTCGGAGCGTCGCATTACGACCTATCCGTACCTGTTGGTCATCGTCGACGAGCTTGCCGACCTCATGATGGTCGCGCCTCGCGACGTCGAGGACTCGATTCAGCGCATCACCCAGTTGGCGCGCGCCGCAGGCATCCACTTGGTGCTTGCGACGCAGCGGCCGTCGGTCGATATCGTGACGGGAACTATTAAGGCAAACGTGCCCTCACGCCTTGCCTTCGCCACGTCTTCGCTTGCGGACAGCCGCGTCGTGCTCGACACTCCCGGTGCCGAGAAGCTCATCGGACAGGGCGATGCGCTCTTCCTGCCCATGGGGGAGTCCAAGCCGATGCGCGTTCAAGGCGCGTGGGTCACGGAAAGCGAGATCCACGCGGCCGTCGAGCACGTCAAGAAGCAGGCTCAACCCCAATTCAGGGATGACGTCATCACGGTGGGTAATCAGGCCAAGGTCGCCGCGGACATTGGCGACGACCTGCAAGACCTGCTCGCCGCAACGGAGCTCGTCATTACGACGCAGTTGGGGTCGACGTCGATGCTTCAACGGAAGCTCCGCGTGGGCTTCGCCAAGGCTGGTCGACTCATGGACTTGCTCGAGAGTCGAGAGATCGTTGGCCCCTCTCAGGGGTCCAAGGCGCGTGAGGTATTCGTCACTCCCGACGAACTGGCGTCCACGTTGGCTATTCTGCGGGGCGCATCCTCGGATACGGTGGGTGAACCGTACGTCAGTGACTCCGAGGATGGATCATGGGAGGATTCCTAGAGTTACTCCAAAAGCCCAATGTGGCTACTGGAGTGGCCGTGTTTGTCCTCGTGGCGCTCGCAGGAGTATTCGTATCGTTCATCCGCTCCGGACGCGTCCGCCGTTCCCGTGATTTGGCGCTCCGCAAAGAGCGCAGCATGCGCAAGCAGTTTGAAGCCATCTTGTCTTCCGCACGCGACGGAGTCCTCATCATTTCGCGCACGAGCGAGATCGTTGTCCTGACCGACATGGCCGCGCACATGATGGGCATCGACAAGAGTGCCGTGCTCGGGACCCCGCTCGGACAGTTGCCCTTCAAGGCGGTCGACGAGCATGGCCGTCCGTTGCTCGTACAAGAGGTGTTCGCCCCTGGAAGGGACGACGACCGGCCCCGCGTTATCGGAGTTCCGGGACGGCGGGGCAGCGAAGATGTGCGGTGGCTCCAGGTGAAGTCTCGCAAGGTGCCAGATGCCGTCGATGGCGACTCGGCAACCGTGACCACGCTCATGGATACTAGTGGCCTTCAGGAGGCAGCCGAGGCGCTCAATCGCTCGGATGCCCAGTTCCGCAGGGCGATGGAGAACGCCCCCGTCGGCATGGCACTCGTCGATCTGGAGTGGCGCCTGATGGCCGTCAACAGGGCCTTTGCGACGATGATGGGCTCCACGGTGGCCGCGCTCAGGGGGACGCCGTTCAGCGCCCTTTCTCACCCTCGCGACGTCCAGGCGGAACGCGAGCAATTGCAGCGGCTCTACGACGGCCTGCAAAATCACTTCTCCTTGGAGAAGCGCTACGTGCGGGCTGATGGGAACGTGGTGTGGGCCGTTCTCGACGTCGCGCTCGTGCGGTACGCGGGAGGCGCGCCAGACCACTATGTGGTTCAGGTCCGTGATTCGACCGACGACCGCCTCCACTCCGAGCTGATGGCCCACCGCGCCATGCACGACCCGTTGACTGGCCTCGCCAACCGCACCCTGATGCAAGAGGTGCTGCAGAAGGTGCTCGATCAGCCCGATGCCACGTCCAGGGTGGGAGTGATCGCCGTCGACCTCGACGGGTTCAAGGGCCTCAACGACCGCTTTGGGCACGCCGCCGGTGACAGCGCGCTTGTCCACGTCGCCGGCGTGTTGCGATCGGCCACCGCGGGGCGAGGCACCGTCGCACGCATCGGCGGCGATGAATTCGTCATCGTGGTCCAGGATTCCGATTGCGGCAAAGCGCTGTATGAGATTGCGGGCGCGATCCACGCGGGACTCAAGCGGCCGCTTCAGGTCAAGAGGCATCAACTGAACCTGCACTGCTCGGTGGGCATCGCGATGGCGGACGGCGACACCGTCGCAGGCGGTGCTCCCAGCCTCTTGAGCGCGGCAGACGCCGCGATGTACCGCGCCAAGGCGCTGGGAAAGTCGCGGACTGAGGTCTACGACCCATCCATGCAATCGACAAATGACCACCATTCCGTTCTCGGTGGCGAGCTCGCCAAGGCGATCGAGCACGGGGACCTCGTCCTGCACTACCAACCCGTGATGGACCTCGCTTCGCGTTCCGTTGTCGGTTACGAGGCTCTTGTTCGATGGCAGCATCCGACGCGCGGTTTGCTCCTTCCGGGGGCCTTCCTCGGGCTCCTCGACGACCGCAAGCTCGCCACGGAACTCGGAACCGCTCTGGTGGAGCTGGCCGCGGCGTTCCTTGCCCAGTTCCCCGAGCCCGGCGTATGGGTCTCGCTGAACGTATCCGCCGACCAATTGGGCGACAGCGAATTTGCCAACTCGGTGCTCAGCGCGATCGCCCGCTACCGGCTGAGCCCTCAGAGGCTCGTCGTCGAGCTCACCGAGGCCTCACTCGTGGCGCCAAACACACGCATCCGCCATGAGTTGACCGAGTTGCGCAACGCGGGCGTCCCCATCCTTCTCGACGACTTCGGCACGGGAGTATCGCCGCTGTCGTACTTGAGAGACTTGCCGGTCTCGGGGGTCAAACTCGACATGTCCTTCGTCGCGGGCATTCCGGAGGACCCCTCCGGCGCCCGTGTGTCTCGGGCGCTCGGTGCCCTCGCGAGGGAGTTAGGCCTGGCCACGATTGCTGAGGGAATCGAAACCGAGTCTCAGGCCGACTTCCTGTCGCGATGCGGATGGAAGTACGGCCAGGGGTGGCTCTTCGGTGTGGCTCAGCCGGCCGCCGCGGTCTTCGCCATGGGATTGCCCTTCATGGAGAGCCTCATCGAGGCGCGTCCCCAGGAACTCGACAATCCATTTGACCTGCCGTCGGCGCGTAGCGCCCACTAGGAGAGAATCGCCGGGCCGCACGGAGCCGTGGCGACAGTATGCCCAGGCAATGCAGGTAACTGGCGGGCCCAAAGGCACCGTGACCAGTAGCGCCGCCGCTAGGGTGATGACGTGGTGCGTGAGGTTCCGAATTTGCTGACGGTGTTGCGGCTGCTAGCCGTCCCCGTCATGGTGGCGTGCCTTCTCGTCGACAACGGTGCTCAAGAGCGATGGCGATGGATCGCCTGGCTCGTGTTCGTGCTTGCGGCCGCGACCGATGCGCTCGATGGCTATCTCGCGCGGCGTTGGGAAGTCGTTTCTGCCTTCGGCAAGCTTGCCGACCCCCTCGCGGACAAGGCGCTGGTGCTTGGCGCGCTCGTCATGCTGGCCGTCGGAGGGGAGACGCCTTGGTGGCCGCTCATCGTGGTGGCCATCAGGGAGGCCAGCGTCACGATCGGGCGGCTGGCTGTTGCCCGCGACGTCGTGATTCCCGCTTCGGCCGGAGGAAAGCTCAAGACCGCGCTCCAGGTTCTGGCGATCTCTATGTTGCTCTTGCCGGTCCAGACCACGTGGGTGGACGCCGTCGGCTTGTGGGTGCTTTACGCGTCGGTTGTGGTTGCTGTCGCGACGGGCGTCGATTACGCATGGCGCATCGGGAGGATTGCCATGCGGCATCGCGTGTTTCCGGTTGCCGACACCGCGGACGCGATGGGCGAAGGCGGTCATGTCGCCTGAAGCGGCCGCCATCATCGAGCTTGCCAAGCGGGCCGGAGTGACCCTTGCCACGGCGGAGTCGTTGACGGGAGGGGCGGTGTGCGAGGCGCTCGTGTCCGTAGCTGGAGCGTCGGCAGTGGTGAGGGGAGGCATCGTCGCCTACCACACGGAGGTCAAGGTCGGCGCTTTGGGAGTGAGCACACTGCTCATCGAACGCGAGGGCCCGGTGGCTCACTCCGTCGCGATTGCGATGGCGCGCGGAGCGCTCAGGTTGTTCGGCGCAGACGTCGCGGTTGCCACGACGGGAGTGGCGGGACCCGAACCGCATGGGGGGCGCGAACCCGGAACCGTCGTGGTGGCGGTCGTGGGACCGGGCCCTGAGTTGGTGACGACTGTTTACATTGAGGGGAATCGTGACGATGTAATGCATGGGGCCGTCGCAGTCGCGCTCGATCACCTGACGCGGGCGCTGTCTTCCCTGGATGCGCGGTAGCAATTCCGCAGGTCGGGAACAGGACTGCGGTAGTCTGCGTTGGAGAGTACATGCAGGTTTCCAGCCTTATGAAGGGAGCACGAATGCCGATTCTGCGCAATGAACTTGGCGACGTGCTTCGCGACGCCCGACTCGGACAGGGTAGAACCTTGAGGGATATCTCCTCCGATGCCCGTGTGTCCCTTGGGTACCTCAGCGAGGTTGAAAGAGGACAGAAGGAAGCCTCGAGCGAATTGCTTGCCTCGATCTGCTTGGCTCTGGACGTTCCGATGTCAGCCATTCTCCGCGAGGTGTCTGTGCGGTTCGAGATGGCCGAGGGTCTGATCGATACCCGGTCACTGCGCCGCATGCCAGTCATGCCGGCCATTCCTGACACGGTCCCCGAACTGCTGCGGTCGATTAAGCAGTAGCCCGACGTGCGGTTGTCGGAGTTTCGTTTGGCCGTGGTCGAGGCGTTTGGCGATGCCTACGCCCCCACATTGTGTAAGCAGCTGGCGCTCACCACGTTGGACTCACTCACGGCCAACGAGGCCCTCGAGCGCGGCGTGGCGCCGCGGGACGTGTGGCACGCCCTGTGCGATCAAATGGACGTCGCTCCTGCCGTCAGGTCGGGCGTCGATGTCAAGCGCCTCATTCCGCCTAGGCGTTAGGAGTGAGGCGCCGGAACGCTTGTGTGGCGCGGTCGGCGGACTTGGAGCGGACAGATCGGCAGCCCCGCTTGTGACACACACGGCGTGTCGCCTTCGTTCGAACACGCGTTCGATTACAGTCGTACCCAAGACGTAGCGGCAGAGGTGCTCCTCACCAAAGGAGAGCCCGCGGCGCGAATGTCAGAGGCGCGTCATAGCGTCGTGCTGTAAGACACCGCACTCCCGGGTGTTCAAGAGCCAGCGTAAGCGGGCACGAGCGACGAAGGACAAGCACATGGCACAGGCACCTGACCGGACGAAGGCGCTCGAGGCGGCGCTCGGCCAAATCGATAGGCAATTTGGTAAGGGCTCGGCGATGCGCATGGGCGACAGCGAGCGCCGCGCGGTTGCCGTCATCCCCACGGGCTCGATCGCGCTTGATATCGCGCTCGGCATCGGGGGTCTCCCGCGCGGCCGCGTTGTCGAAATATACGGACCCGAGTCCTCGGGCAAAACCACGGTGGCACTGCATGCGGTGGCCAATGCGCAGAAGGCGGGAGGAGTTGCCGCGTTCATCGATGCGGAGCATGCGCTTGATCCCGAATACGCGAAGAAGCTTGGCGTCGACATCGACAACCTGATCATCTCCCAGCCCGACACCGGTGAGCAGGCGCTAGAAATTGCCGACATCCTCATCAGGTCAGGTGGAGTCGATGTACTAGTCATCGACTCGGTAGCGGCCCTTGTGCCGAAGGCCGAGATCGAGGGCGAGATGGGCGATAGCCACGTGGGACTCCAGGCCCGGCTCATGTCGCAGGCGCTGCGAAAGATCACGGGAGCTATTGCTAACACGGGGACCACCGCGATCTTCATCAACCAGCTCCGCGAGAAGATCGGCGTGTTCTTTGGCTCGCCCGAGACGACAACGGGCGGCAAGGCGCTCAAGTTCTACGCCTCCGTGCGACTGGACATCCGTCGCATTGAGACCCTCAAGGAGGGCAACGAGCCCGTGGGCAACAGGACGCGCGTCAAGGTGGTCAAGAACAAGATGGCGCCGCCCTTTAAGCAAGCGGAATTCGACATCCTTTATGGCTACGGCATTTCGGCCGAGGGAGGAATTATCGACCTCGGTGTGGAGCACGGCTTCGTCAAGAAGTCCGGCGCTTGGTACACCTACGAAAGCGACCAGTTGGGTCAGGGCAAGGAAAACGCCCGCCAGTTCCTCAAGGACAACCCGGCACTCGCGATCGAGATCGAGACCAAGATCAAGAACAAGTTGAACATTGGCCCCGTTGTGGCGGTCGAAGAGGTTGACGTTCCCGCAAAGGGCAAGCGTGATACGGCGGCTGTCGACACCGCCGCGATCGGCGACGCCGCAATCGAAGCTGCCATGGCCAAGGAGGCGTCCTCCCTTTAGGAGGCCCAACTTCGAGTCATGACAACACGCGCTCGGCAGGAATCCTCCACGACGGATCCTGCCGAGCGCGCTCGTGCGTTGGCACTGGCCATGCTCGACCGGGCCCAACGGTCGTCTGCGGACTTGCGGGCAAGACTCATCGCAAAGGACGTGGATCCCGCCGTCGCAGACGCCATCGTCGCGCGCTACATCGAGGTCGGTCTGCTCGACGACAAGTCGCTTGCGGCGATGATCGCACGGACCCGGCAAGCGGAACGGGGCCAGGCCCCCCGCGTGATTGCGGCGGAACTGCGGCGCAAGGGGTTCGCCGAGACCGACATTGAGTCTGCTCTCGAGCACATCACGCTGGATGTTCAGTTGGAGTCGGCAAGGACGCTTGCCGAGTCGAAATGGGGACGGATGTCGGGCCTGAATTCTGAGGCAAAGGTGCGAAGGCTCTCCGCGTTCCTGGGTCGCAAGGGATACCCCGCATCAATGGTGTTCGGGGTCGTGCGAGACTTGATACGTGCCGATAGTGAGGTAGCCGAACCATTGTGAGGGAGCGCCGTGTCGACAATTGTGACTATTGCGACGCTTGTGCTGCTCTTGGCGTCGCTGCTGGTTGTCAACCGTGCGCGCAAGGAAGCCAACGAGGAGCGGAGTTCGGCCCGGGCTGAGGCTAGACAGATCCGCGACGAGGCCCGAGATGTGATCTCGGAGGCGCAACAGCGGGAAGAGCGGGTGGCGTTGCGTGAGCGGCAGTTGGCCGAGGACCAGCGCAATGTGCAGACGTACTCTCGCGGACTCGAGGAGCGCGTGGCGGTATTGGCGCGAGACGAGAAGAAGCTCGTCTCCCGGCGTGACGAGTTGGAGGCCGCGCACGAGGCCGCGATTGCGTCCCTCGCGGGGCTTACCGTCACGGAAGCGAAGGAGGAACTGACTGCGCACCTGAGGGCGGTCGTAGAGGCGGACATTGCCCGCGATGCCCATCGGCACGCCAAGAAGGCCAAGGCGGAATCCGAAAAGCGTGCGCGCGAGGTCCTCGTTGAAGCGATGCAGCGCGAGGCTGCGCCCACGAGCGCACAGGCGTCAGTGACGCGCATCGAACTTCCTTCCGAGGAAATGAAGGGCCGCATCATTGGTCGGGAGGGCCGCAACATTCGGGCCTTCGAGGCGTTGACGGGCGTCAACTTGATTGTCGACGAGGGCGTCAACGCGGTGCTCCTTTCCTCGTTCGACGTCGAGCGCAGGGAAATTGCGGTAGCGACCCTCGTAGCGCTCATCGAAGACGGACGCATTCAGCCTCACCGTGTGGAAAGCGCCTACGCGAAGGCTGCCGCAGATGCGCCGCGTAGGGCCATGGATGCCGCACTCGAGGCCGCGGAGCAGGCGGGCGTGGGTTCCATTCCGCTGTCGCTCCTCGAACTGCTCGGCGCACTGCGGCTACGTACGTCCTTGAGTCAAAACGTTCTGGCTCACCTCGTGGAATGCTCGACTCTCGCGGGGTCGATTGCCTTGTTGGTCGGCGCGGATGTCGAATTGGCAAGGCGTGCGGCCTTCCTCCACGACATCGGCAAGGCGATGACGGGAACTCGCGAAGGCACTCACGCACAACTGGGTGCTCGCGCAGCGCGCGAGGCCGGTGAACCGGCTGACGTCGTGAACGCGATAGCCGCCCACCACGACGAGGTGCCTCAGGAGACTCTCGAGGCGGTCATCGTTCAGATAGCAGACGCGGTGTCCGCTTCGCGGCCGGGCGCTCGTCGAGACGACGTAGATGGTTATGTCGAGCGCATGGAGGCCCTCGAGGCGCTAGTGATCGCCTATGAGGGCGTGGCGCAGGTCTTCGCAATGGCGGCAGGCCGCGAATTGCGCGTTGTGGTGGAGCCCTCGAAGGTGAGCGACACGGGGACGGCAGAACTGGCACGTACGATCGCGGAACAGATTGAGAAGGACTTTGGCTTTGGCGGGGAGATCAGAGTGACGGTGATCCGCGAGACTCGTGCGGATTTCGTTGCGGGACAGGCGTGAGCACGGTGGCACAGACGGCAATGGCACGGACCTACCTGGTGAAGACCCTCGGCTGCCAGATGAATGTGCATGACTCGGAGCACATGGCCGGACTCCTTGAGGGCGCCGGGTACGTATCGGCGCCTGCGGGAGCCGACGAAGCCGACGTCATCGTTATCAACACGTGTGCGGTTCGGGAGAACGCCGCCAACAAGTTGTACGGAAACCTGGGTCAACTCGCTCCGGTCAAGGCGGCTCGGCCGGGAATGCAGATCGCGGTAGGTGGTTGCCTCGCACAGAAGGACCGTGGCGAGATCGTCGAAAAGGCTCCTTGGGTGGACGTCGTGTTCGGCACGCACAACATCGACGTGCTGCCCGCGCTGCTGGATCGCGCCCGCCACAACGAGGCAGCCCAGGTCGAGATCCATGAGTCCCTTCAGGTCTTTCCGTCGACGCTGCCCGCGCGCCGCGACAGCCACGCCTCGGCGTGGGTCTCGATCTCGGTGGGCTGCAACAACACGTGCACCTTCTGCATCGTGCCGTCGCTACGTGGCAAAGAGCGCGACCGCAGGCCGGGGGAGATCCTCGCCGAGGTCGAGGCCTTGGTGGCGCAAGGCGTCATCGAGGTCACGTTGCTGGGCCAAAACGTCAACTCGTACGGTGTCGAGTTCGGTGACAGGGGAGCATTCTCCAAACTCCTGCGCGCGTGTGGCGAGATCGAGGGCCTGGAGCGCGTGCGCTTCACTTCACCCCATCCGGCGGCCTTCACCGATGACGTCATCGAGGCGATGGCGGAGACCCCCACCGTGATGCCTAGTCTGCACATGCCGCTCCAGTCGGGATCCGACAGCGTTCTGCGCGCGATGCGCCGCTCATACCGCTCGGACAAGTTCTTGGGAATTCTCGACAAGGTGCGAGCCGCGATGCCCGACGCTTCGATCACGACCGACATCATCGTCGGCTTCCCCAGCGAGACCGAGGAGGACTTTGCCCAGACGATGCGCGTCGTCGAGCTCGCGCGATTCACGAGCGCCTACATCTTCCAGTACAGCCCACGGCCTGGTACCCCCGCATTCGATCTCGAACCGCTCCCCAAGGCCGTCGTTCAGGAGCGTTTCGAGCGACTCCACGCCTTCCACGAGGAGATCACGTTGCGCGACTCGGTCGCGCTAGAAGGGCGCACTGTCGAGGTGCTCGTGCTCGATGGGGAGGGACGCAAGGGTAAGGGAGATCGTATGAGCGGCCGCGAGCCGGGCAATCGACTTGTTCATTTTTCCGTGCCCGAGGGTGCCGACGTTCCCAGGCCAGGCGACATGGTCACCGTTCGCATTTCACATGGTGCGCCCCATCACCTCATCGCGGATCCCCACGCGGGGGGTCCGTATCAAGTGCGCCGTACCCACGCGGGCGATGCGTGGGAGAGTGCCGCAGGCGGCGGGCCCGAGCCTGACTCGTGCGGAACTCCTGGCCCGGGCGGTCCCGTCGGGCTTGGCCTGCCGCGACTGCGGGTCGCCTCGACGTGACGCAGCCGATCGTCGCGGTCGTGGGGGCCACCGCTACCGGCAAGTCGGCGGTGAGTCTGGCGCTCGCGCAGCTCATTGAGGGCGGCGGCGAGATCATCAACTCCGATTCGATGCAGTTCTACGCGGGCATGGACATCGGCACGGCCAAGTTGCCGTTGGGTGACCGGCAAGGGGTGCCGCACCACCAGCTGGACACTCTCACGGTGGGGGAAGACGCCTCGGTCGCACACTTCCAGGAGTCCGGGCGCGAGGATATTGACGCGATTCATGCGCGGGGGCGCAGGGCCATCGTGGTCGGTGGTTCCGGGCTCTACCTGCGGGCGTTGCTCGACCACTTCGACTTTCCTGGCACCGATCCCGCACTCCGGGCCCGGCTGGAGTCCCGTGCGGAGGAGGAAGGTCCCGGCATCCTCCACAGAGAACTGGCCGCGTTGGACCCTGTGGCGGCCGCCAAGATCCACCCGCGCAACGCCAAGCGCATTGTCAGGGCGCTCGAGATTATCGAGCTTGCGGGGGACTACACGAGTTCCCTTCCCCGACACGAGTACTTCGCTCCCGCCGTACAGGTTGCGCTCGAGCTGCCTTACGAGTTGCTCGATGCGCGGATCGAGGCGCGCGTCGACGCCATGTGGGAGCAGGGTCTCGTTGAAGAGGTGCGGAGCCTCGCCGCGCGCGGCCTGCGCGAGAGCGTGACGGCGAGAAGGGCGGTCGGCTACGCGGAGGTGCTGCACTACCTCGACGGCGATCTAACCGAGGCGGAGGCCCGTGAGCTTGTCAAGAGAAACACGAGACGCCTGGCACGCAAGCAAGACAGGTGGTTCCGGCCGGACCCACGCGTGACCTGGGTCGCGGGGCCGCGAGACGGGGACGATGTGGATCGTGCCGCAAGGGAAGTGCTCGCGATCGTGACCGCTCAGGCGACCTCGACGTCGGCGTAGGCTTTGGGAATGACTTCGCTCGCCTTCACCAAGGGCCACGGCACGGAGAACGACTTCGTGTTGCTCTTTGACGAGCGCGGCGAGCTCGAACTCACTCCAGACCTGGTCAGGTATCTGTGCGATCGCCGCGCGGGCATCGGCGCCGACGGCGTGATAAGGGCGGTGCGCTCCGGCGCCTTGGAGGCTGGCAAAGACTTCGATGAGTCGATGTGGTTCATGGACTACTGGAACTCGGACGGGACACTTTCGGAGATGTGCGGAAACGGCGCGCGGGTCTTCGGAGCATTCCTGGAGCGCGACGGGGGAGTGGACGCGCGCGGCGGCATCATCATCGGTACCCGGGCGGGTGCTCGCACCGTGACGGCGCTTGGCGGAGGGAGATATTCGGTAGGCATGGGCACATGGCGCCTTGGCCCGGAGGACGGGCCGTCCGGCGTGCCGGCGGCGTTCGACTCAACGGTTCACGCGAAGGGCCTCAACCCCGCGCGGCCGGCGCTCAGCGTCGACGTGGGCAACCCTCATCACGTCGTGGCGCTCGCCTCGCCAGCGGAACTTGAAGGCCTTGACCTGACGGTGGCGCCCTCGGTGGCGCCCACCCCTCCGGAAGGCTCGAATGTGGAATTTGCGGTGACGCTTGGCGGGGAGGTCATTGACGGCGTGGCGCACGGTCGCGTGCGCATGCGTGTCCACGAGCGCGGCTCTGGGGAGACACGTTCGTGTGGGACGGGCGCGTGTGCCGTCGCCCTTGCGGTGAAGCTGTGGGCGGGTCCGGGAGGCCCAGATATCTGGGATGTCGAGGTACCCGGCGGTCTCGTCACCGTGCGTGTGATGGGTGATCGGACGACCCTTGAGGGCCCGGCGGTGCTGGTGGCCAACGGGGTAGTGACCGTTCCGTAGCGTCGGGCGGCGGAGTCGTGCGGCTGGGTCGTGCTCCTGCCGTCAGCCAGCGCGCGTGAACACCAAAACGCGGAAGCCCTTCGACGAGCGGACCTTCTCGACCGCGCCCCAGGGAGCCCCGGCGTCGTCCGTCTGCTCCGCAACCCACTTCGCTAAGGAGTCGGCGCCCAGGTTCTTCTGCACCACCAACCACGCCTCGCCTCCGGGGACCAGCCGCGGCAGCCACGCCGCGAGCAGTTCGTGGAGTGCCTGCTTGCCGATGCGGATGGGTGGGTTGGACCAGATGGCATCGAAGCGCAGGTCGGGGTCGATCGCGTCGGCGAGGGTGGGCGCCACGTGCGCAAGGTCCGCAGTGGCCTTCACGCGCGCCACGTTGCGCGTCAGGAGGTCGAGTGCACGCTCATTGACGTCGAGTGCGGTAATGGTGGCTTCCGGCTCGCGCAGGGCCGCTGTGAGGGCTATGGGACCCCAGCCGCAGCCGAGGTCGAGCACCTGACCCGCTGGCGGTGCGCCAACGGTGTCGAGCAGCACGGTCGTGCCCAGGTCAATTCGCCCGGACGAAAACACGCCCGGAGCGGTCTCGAGCGTGAAGCCTCTCCCATCGAGGGTCACGCTGATGGTGCGCCGCTCGTCGGCCGATGCCGGACTGGCCGAGAAATAGTGGTCCACGGGCCACAAGCGTAGTGCTCGACCGGGATTGCGGAACCGGAAGCGCCAGACCCGCGCCGTCCGCCTGAGTGAGACAATGGACCACTATGCCTGAGCAAAACGAATTAGATGCGGTCGAGCCGGAGCCGCGATCGATCGATTCAGTGATCGACCGCGTGTTGTCACGCGCGGGCACGGCCGTCGCGGCGGGCGGCGACGTTCGCACCGACTACGACGGGGATCAATTTGACCGCGAACAGCGCGAGGGCTCAAGCCGCGTCGCGGGGCTATCGACCGAACTTGAGGACATCTCCGAGGTCGAATACAGGCAACTGCGCCTCGAGAAGGTTGTTTTGGTGGGCATGTGGTCCCGCGGGACCGCCCAGGACGCCGAGATCTCGTTGAGGGAACTCGCCGCTCTCGCAGAAACAGCAGGCTCCGAGGTTCTCGACGGCATGCTTCAGCGTCTGCCGCATCCCGACCCCGCGACGTACATCGGCAAGGGCAAGGCGATCGAGCTTCGCGACGTGGTGAAGGCCACCGGAGCGGACACGGTGATCGTCAACGATGAGCTGCAGCCGAGCCAGCGTCGTGCACTTGAAGACGTGGTCAAGGTCAAGGTCATTGACCGCACCGCGCTGATTCTGGACATCTTCGCCCAGCACGCCAAGTCCAAAGAGGGCAAGGCTCAGGTCGAGCTCGCACAGCTCGAGTACCTGTTGCCTCGCCTTCGCGGCTGGGGCGAGTCGATGTCGCGGCAGGCGGGTGGCCAGGTGGGCGGCGCGGCCGCGGGCATGGGTTCTCGCGGGCCAGGTGAGACCAAGATCGAGCTCGATCGCAGGCGAATCCACACGCGCATGGCGCAACTGCGCAGGCAGATCAAGGACATGGAACCCGCGCGCAAGGTGCGACGCGAAAACCGGCTCGCAATTCCGAACGTCGCGATCGTCGGGTACACGAACGCAGGCAAGTCCTCCATCCTCAACCGCCTGACCGGTGCAGGCGTGCTGGTACAAAACTCGCTGTTCGCCACGCTCGACCCGACGGTGCGTAAGGCCCACGTGCCGGACGGCCGCGACATCACCGTCTCCGACACCGTCGGCTTTGTGAAGGACCTTCCGCACCAATTGGTTGCGGCCTTTGCGTCTACTCTCGAAGAGGTGACCCACGCCGACCTCGTGCTCCACGTGGTCGACGCCTCGCACCCCGACCCTGAAGGCCAGATTCTGGCCGTCCATGAGGTCCTCGCCGACGTGCCTGGGGCCCACGAGGTCGCCGAACTCCTCGTGTTCAACAAGGTCGATGTTGCCGAGCCCGATGTCCTGCTGAGGCTGCGCGGACGCCGCGAGCCATCGATTGAGGTATCCGCGCTCACCGGAGAGGGACTTGACGCGCTGTTGCTCAGAGTGGGCGAGATGCTTCCGCGTCCACCCGTGCGCGTCAACGTGGTGTTGCCCTTCACTCGCGGTGACCTGGTGAGCGAGGCCCACAGGGCGGGCGAGGTCGTCAGCGAGACCCACGCCGACGACGGCTACCACTTGGTGGCCGACGTCACGGACTCGCTTGCGGCCCGCATCCACGAGGCCGTCGTCGCGCTGTGACGGACACGAACGACGTGCGTGCGCTGCTTGCGGACGTGATCGCCTCGGTGGGAGGCCAACGCCGCGAGGGCCAGGAATCGATGGCGGAAGCCGTCGCCAAGGCGCTCGAGGACGGGGAGCACCTTCTTGTCCAGGCGGGAACCGGAACCGGAAAGTCCCTGGCGTACCTCGTTCCTGCGGTGGCCAGGGCGATCACGCACAAGGAACGCATCGTCGTCTCTACCGCCACGCTCGCGCTGCAGCGCCAGGTGTTCTCCAAGGACCTGCCCGCGGTCATCGACGCGCTCGAACCGGTACTTGGCTCGCGTGCCACGACCGCGTTGTTCAAGGGCAGGAGCAATTACCTCTGTGTCCACAAGATGGGCGGCGGGTACCCCGACGAGGAGCCCGCTGGAGCATTGCCCCTCGGTCCCACATCCGAACTCGGGCGCGAGGTGGCGAGGCTCCACGAGTGGGCGAAAGCCACGGATACGGGGGACCGCGACGACCTCGTGCCGGGAGTGTCTCCGCGCGCTTGGGCGCAGGTGTCGGTATCCGGCCGGGAGTGTCTCGAGGGCAGCTGCCCCGTTGCGGCGGAGTGTTTCTCGCAGCGATCGCGGGACCACGCCGCACGCGCTCACATTGTGGTGACCAACCACGCCGTGCTCGGCGTTCAGGCGACGAGTCACGACATGCTCGGCGAGCATGACGCCTTGATCGTCGACGAGGCGCATGAATTGGTTTCCAGGATCACGTCCTCCGCGACGCACGAATTGACGCCCAGGGTCGTCGAACGGGCGTCGACGAGGGCACGACGGATCGGCGTTCTCGCCGAGCACCTCGACAGGGCAGCTCGCGCTCTCGACGGCGCGTTGGGGGAGGAACGCATCGGGCTGCTGCGCGGTGGACCGTCGCCCGCGCTCGCCGAGGCCATCGAGCTGGTGCGTGCGGGGGCGCGCGAGGCCCTCAGCGCCGTCACCAAGCTGTCCAAGGAAGCAGGGGGAGCCAAGGACGCTGGGGCTGGTGTCAAGATGGCGAGCGCCGCGCTGACCGACATCGTCGACGTGTGCGGGGAGCTCCAGGCTGATGCCGGCCACTTCGTCGTGTGGCTGGCCTCGGCGGACGGCGACTACGACGCCGTCACTCCCGAGCGAGTACTCACGGCGCCCCTGAACGTGTCGGGGGTGATCTCGGACAAGCTACTTACCGACAAGCCCGCGGTGTTCACTTCGGCGACCCTCGCTTTGGGTGGCGGTTTTGATGCGGTGGCGAGGCACCTCGGCGTGGTGGATCCGGAGACCCTCGACGCGGGCAGCCCGTTCGACTACGCCAAGCAGGGAATTCTCTACGTCGCGGCTCACCTGCCGCGCCCAGGAATGGGAGGCATCTCCGATGAGGCGCTCGATGAGCTGGCCGCGCTGATCGAGGCGGCCGGGGGGCGAACTCTCGGCCTGTTCTCGTCCCACAAGGCGGCCCTGATGGCTACCGAGGCGATGCGCGAGCGGCTTGACGTGCCCGTGATGTACCAAAAGGACGACCAGGTCCCCACCTTGGTGCGCCAGTTTACCGAGGACCCACGCGCCTGCCTGTTTGGTTCTACGACCCTGTGGCAGGGTGTCGACGTCCCAGGCGCGACCGCGAGCCTCGTTGTCATTGATCGGATTCCCTTTCCGCGCCCCGACGAACCCATCTCGCAGGCCAGGACTGAGGCGGTAGGGCGCTCAGGCGGCAATGGATTCCTCGCGGTGAGCGCGACCCATGCCGCGCTCCTGCTTGCTCAGGGTGCGGGCAGACTCATTCGATCGGTCGACGACAGGGGAGTGGTCGCAGTGCTCGACCCCCGGCTCGCTACTGCGGGCTATCGGGGCTTCCTGACCAAGTCCCTCCCGCCGATGTGGGTGACCACCGACCGCGATGCCGTATTGGGTGCGCTGCGACGCCTCGACGAGGTCGCATCGGCCGACGCCTCGCGTGTGGTCGCGCCGAACTAGTGCCGGTTCTCGTACCCTGACCGTGGAGGTAATTTACCGATGACAGAAGACGTGCCGTCCGCCGATTTTGAGCGGGGCCAGCGTGCCGAAAGGGAGCGCTTCGCGGAGTACCTTGCGCACTTTGAACGGTCGAGCCGCGCCCTCGCTGATCAAGCGGTTACCGATGAGTCGCGGGTGTACCAAGTCACGATCGCCAACGCCATGAGGGCCATGAGCCAAGCGATCATGGGCGGCTTCCACTGGCAAGAATCGTGGCGCAAAGAGTAGGACGTCTCCGGCTCCTGTGCGTCAGCGGCGTGCGTGCAACGCCTGCCGCGCACGGCCGACGACCTACAGGCGCCTCATGACCGAGACAACCTTGCCCATGATTTGCGCGTGCGTGCCATCGATGGGCGTGTAGGCCGGGTTATGCGGCATGAGCCACACCTGGCCGTCTCGGCGCCGTAGCGTCTTGACCGTGGCCTCGTCGTCGAGCAGGGCCGCGACGATGTCGCCGTTCTCGGAATCGTTCTGACGTCTGACGACCACCCAGTCGCCGTCGCAAATGGCCGCGTCGATCATCGAATCGCCCGACACCTTGAGCATGAACAGTTCGCCGTCTCCCGTGAGTTGACGGGGGAGAGCGAAGATATCCTCCACCTGTTGGTCGGCGAGGATCGGTCCGCCGGCTGCGATGCGGCCGACGAGGGGGACCTGCACCACACGGTCGTCATCAACCATCGTCGAGTGTGAAGCGGAGGCGAGGGACACGACATCGGTGTCGTCTTCCGGCATGACGACCTCGAGAGCGCGCGGCCTGTTCGGGTCCTGACGCAAGAACCCTTTCGCCTGCAGCGCGGTGAGCTGATGCTTCACCGAGGAACTCGACGTGAGACCGACAACCTCCCCGATTTCGCGCATCGACGGTGGGTAGCCGCGTGTGGTCACCGAGTCGCGGATCGCCTCAAGAATGCGGCGCTGCCTGTCGGTGATGTCGCCGTGCGGCGAGGGGAACTCGTGGATAGTCGCGTCTTGGCCTTCCGCTGACATGCCGCTCCTCCTTTGTGGCCGACTCCGGACGTGGCCGGTGTCAGACCCTTGTGGTCCTCTAGTTGTCGACGGTAGGGCAATATGCCCCCGAAATCAAACAGGTGTTCGAGAAATACTTGTGCGTGTCGGCCAGGGGTGCTAGAAATAGAACAAGTGTTCGACGAACATGTGTTCGAGTGGAGAGGAGTGATCATGAGTATTCGTGTCGTGAAGACCGCAAAGATGAGGGCACGTCGGTGGGCGGCGGTGCTCGTTTTGGCCGTCGTTGCACTTGTGGTCGCCCCGCAAGCATTCGCGCAAGGCGGGTCGGCGTCCTCCGGCTCGAACACCTACGTCGTCGCCGAGGGCGAAACGCTGTGGTCCATCGCACAGTCGATCACTCCCGCGTCTCGCGATGTGCGCGACACAGTTGAGACGGTCAAGTCGATGAACCTGCTCGACTCGGCGAACATTCGGCCAGGCGATCAGCTGCTCGTGCCGATTTACGGCTGAGGTCCCGTTCCGGGTGGGCCACGGGCGCAGTCCGTGGGACACTCAGGGAATGCACTGCCCCTTTTGCCGACACGCAGATTCTCGCGTCATCGATTCGAGGACGGCCGACGACGGCTCGCTCATTCGCAGGCGCCGGCAGTGTCCCAACTGCGGCAAGAGATTTTCCACGGTCGAGGCGTTCTCGCTCTCCGTCGTGAAACGCTCTGGCGTGGTCGAGCCCTTCTCCAGAGACAAGATCATTTCCGGGGTTCGCAAGGCCTGCCAAGGCAGGCCCGTCTCAGACGATGACCTCGCGCTGCTCGCGCAGAAGGTCGAAGAGGCTATTCGCGACTCCGGACAGGCCGAGATCGACGCGCTCGATATTGGCCTGGCAATTCTCACTCCGCTGAGAGATCTCGACGAGATCGCCTACCTCAGGTTCGCGAGCGTATACCAGGCCTTTGATTCCCTCGAAGACTTTGACCGAGCGATCGCCGACCTCAGGCACGAGGACGCGGGCAAGGAACCTGCCGCGTCGGGCTCGACCGACTAGTCCTTCTTCTTGGGCCGGGCCTTGCCTCTCCGGCTTCCGGGCGGCTGGCGTCCCGTCGACTTGTTCTTGCTCTTGTGGGCCGCACCGTGGCCGGGTTCGCTTGCCGGAGGCGCAAAGTCGCGCCGCGGCGCGGAGCCGCGATTTTCCGTCGGCGAGTCATCGCGGCGAGCGGGCCGATCATCGCGGCCGCCCCATGCTGGCTTGGCGCCACGAGAATTGTCGCGGTTTCCTGCGTAGCCGCCACGATCGGTATTGCCTCGGTATCCACCGCGTGAGTCGTCCTTGCGAGGCGCCCAACCGGTACGGGACTGCGCGGCGGGGCGTTCACCACGGGAGTCGTCACGGTTGCCCTGGTACCCGGAGGTGCGTGCGGGGCGTTCACCACGGGAGTCGTCACGGTTGCCCTGGTACCCGGAGGTGCGTGCGGGGCGTTCACCACGGGAGTCGTCACGGTTGCCCTGGTACCCGGAGGTGCGTGCGGGGCGTTCACCACGGGAGTCGTCACGGTTGCCCTGGTACCCGGAGGTGCGTGCGGGGCGTTCACTACGGGAGTCGTCACGGTTGCCCTGGTACCCGGAGGTGCGTGCGGGGCGTTCGCCACGGGAGTCGTCACGGTTGCCCTGGTACCCGGAGGTGCGTGCGGGGCGTTCACCACGGGAGTCGTCACGGTTGCCCTGGTACCCGGAGGTGCGTGCGGGGCGTTCACCACGGGAGTCGTCACGGTTGCCCTGGTACCCGGAGGTGCGTGCGGGGCGTTCACCACGGGAGTCGTCACGGTTGCCCTGGTACCCGGAGGTGCGTGCGGGGCGTTCACCACGTGAGTCGTCACGGTTGCCCTGGTACCCGGAGGTGCGTGCGGGGCGTTCACCACGTGAGTCGTCACGGTTGCCCTGGTACCCGGAGGTGCGTGCGGGGCGTTCGCCACGGGAGTCGTCACGGTTGCCCTGGTACCCGGCACCACGCTGCGGCCGTTCGGTCTGTTCTGGACGCTCGGTGTACTCGCGCCGTGCGGGCCGTTCCGTGCGTGCGGGTGTGGCGGGCGGCGCGGCCGTCTGGCCTGAGAGCTGTTGCTCGCGCAACGCCAAGGCCCGCTCCCTGTCCGCAAGTTCCCTCTCCTTGGCGGTGAGGTGATCGCGCTTGGCAGCGAACGCGGCATCGTCGCGCGGCGACGTCACTGGCCGCCCGCGACTGGGACGCTCGCGTCCGGGACGGTCGCGCCCGCCGCGAGAGTCGTTACCCCCGCGGTCGCGTCCACCGCGGCGGTCCGCCCGCATGACGGGCAGGGGCTCAATAACGGGGACGCCGGAAGGCTGCCGCGCGCCCGTAAGTGCGTCGATTTTGGCCAAGGCTGCCGCATCGACTGTCCTGAAGGCGGCGTCCTCTGCCTGAATGTTTGCCTCATCGAGTACCCGAAGCGCGGCATTTCGTTGGTGGGGGAGCACCAACATGACGGCGAGGCCATCGGCGCCCGCCCTGCCGGTGCGGCCGGAGCGGTGGGTGTAGTCGCGGTGGTCGGCTGGCGGGTCGATCTGGATGACCAGGTCCACCGCGTCCACGTGAATCCCGCGCGCGGCCACGTCGGTGGCCACAAGAACGGGCAGCCTGCCGGAACGGAACTCGACCATGACGAAGTTGCGCTCCGCCTGAGAGCGATCGCCGTGCAGGGCCGCCGCAGGAACGCCATTCGCGCGCATGTCGGCCGCGATGCGATCGGCGGCGAGCTTGGTCCGCACGAAGCACAGGGTGCGTCCCTCGCGGGCCGCCATGCGAGTGGCCATCTTGTACTTCTCGTGCGGAGGGATGGAGATCATGACGTGGCGCTGGGTGGGCTGCGCGCTGCCGTCGGTGACGTCGTGCAACACGGGGTTGTGCATGTATCGCTTGACCAGATCGTCGACGACGCCGTCCAGGGTCGCCGAGAACAACAGGCGCTGCGCGTCGGCGGGAGTCTTGTCGAGGATTTCTGCGATTTCCTCGCCGAATCCCATTTCGGCCATGTGATCGGCCTCGTCGAGCACCGTGATCGACGTGTGGGACAGGTCAATGTGTCCGCGCCGCACGAGGTCCGCCAAGCGGCCGGGGGTGGCCACGACGAGGTGGACTCCGCGCTCCACGGCCATGATCTGCTTGCTCATCGACAGTCCGCCTGCCACGAGCCTGTACGTGAGTTGCGTCGCGTGAGCGTAGGGCTCGAGGGCATCGCCGACCTGCATGGCGAGCTCACGGGTCGGTACGAGCACGAGCGCATGGACTTGATGACGTTCGGGCTTGGGCAGGTCCGCGACGCGAGCCAGGATCGGCAGGCCAAACGCAAGGGTCTTGCCGGATCCGGTGCGGGCTTTGCCGAGCACGTCCCTACCGGCCAGGGCATCGGCGATGGTCGCGGATTGGATGGGGAACGGAACGGTCAGCTCGTAGTGAGCGAGTGTGGCAACGAGCTTCTCGGGAAGACCGAGATCGGCGAAGGACGCGGTCGACACGCCTCCGGTGGTTATGAGAGCACCCGCAGCCGCACGGTCGCTGGCATCGTGGACAGGGCGGTGAGGGCTTCGTCCGCAAGTCCCGCGGAAACGTCTGTGACCACGTAACCAAGTTCACCGCGAGTCGCGAGAAGTTGAGCCTCGATGTTGACCTCATGTTCCGCGAAGGCGCGGTTGACCGCGGCGAGAACGCCGGGGATGTTGGTGTGGAGGAACGCGATGCGGTGCGCTCCCTGGAGCAGGTCGAGCGACAAGTTGGGCAGGTTCACGGAAAGCGAGGTCGACCCGCTGAACACGTAGTCGCGCAGCCGCGTCGCAACAAAGATGCCGATGTCGCGCTGCGCCTCCTCGGTGGAGCCGCCGATGTGGGGCGTGAGGATGACGTTGGGCATGTCCTGCAGCGGAGAGGTGAACGCGTCGCCCTTGACCTTCGGTTCGACGGGGAACACGTCGATCGCGGCGCCGCCGATGTGGCCCGATTCGAGACCGCTCTTGAGCGCCTCGATGTCGAGAATGAATCCGCGCGACAGGTTGAGAAAGAGCGCCCCTCGCTTCATAGCGGAGAACTGTTCGCGACCGAAGAATCCCTGGTTGCCAGCGCGCCCATCGACGTGGAGCGTCACGATGTCGGCTTCCGCAAGAAGCGATTCGAGCGTCGGCATCTTGGTCGCGTTGCCAAGAGCGAGCTTCTCGGCGGCGTCGAAGAAGATGACGTTCATGCCGAGGGCCTCGGCGATCACCGAAAGCTGCGAGCCGATGTTGCCGTAGCCGACGATGCCGAGGGTGCGGCTCCTGATCTCGTGGGCGCCAGTGGCGCTCTTCGACCACACGCCCGCGTGCATCTGGCGGTTGTGCTCGGGGAGCCTGCGGGTGAGCGAGATCATCTCGGACACGGCCATCTCGACGACCGACCGCGTGTTGGAGAACGGCGCGTTGAAGACGGCAACCCCGCGCTTGGCCGCGGCGGCCAGGTCAATCTGGTTGGTTCCGATCGAGAAGGTGCCGATCGCGATGAGGTCCTTTGCGGCCTCAATGACGCGCTCGGAGACCTGCGTCTTGGATCGAATCCCGAGGAGCTGGACGCCGTCAAGGGCGGCAATCAACTCATCTTCGTCGAGGGCTCCGTCACGATTGTCGACGGCGATGCCGGCGGCGGTGAGGATGTCGGTGGCTTTGGGGTGAAGTGTTTCAAGGAGGAGTGCACGCACGGGCCCTATGTTCTCGCACTTCCGGTTCGTTTACCAATTTGCCCCGTCCGTGACAGGCTGAACGGGTGAATACGCTTGGGCGCACGCTCATGGTTGCTACCGTCGCGATCGTCTGTGGTTTCGCCGGGGCCTACGCGTACAACAGCGGTGCAATCGATCCGAGCCACTTCGGCCAGCCGCGCAACGCCGTCGATGTGAACGGCAAGTTGGTGTCTCTGCCTTTGCCGGGTCCCCATCCACAGCGGCTCGCGCCCGTTGTGGTGACCGATGCTGTGGGGGAGTTCACTTTCGAGTCGGAGGGCGCGGATGGCCCCGTCCTACGAGACCCCTGCCTTGCCATTCATTGGGAGCTCTCCGCCGCCGGGATGCCTGCGGGTGCCGAGCCGCTCGCCCAAGAGGCAGTCGCCAACGTCGCCGCGCACGCCGGACTTGTCTTCATCTTCGATGGTTATACGAGCGACCAAGCGGCGTTTGATGGCCCCCTGTTGGTGCGCGGCGACGGCTGGCAGTACGCGCCGATGGTGATTGGCTGGGGCACCGCGGCTCAGTCCTCTGATCTCGGAAGCGATACCGCGGGCGTCGGCGGGGCAAGGGTGACTCCTGGCGCCTATGAGGAACGCGAATTCCTGTGGTCGGGGACCGTGATCATCGATACGTCAAATATTCGAGACATCGTGACGAGCCCAGCGGAGCAGGCCCGTATCCGGGCGGTGATCATGCACGAGCTTGGCCACGTCGTCGGTCTCAACCACGCCGCCGATCCTCACGAGTTGATGTATCCGACAGCCACCTACGTCATCGACTGGGGTCCGGGCGACCTCGAGGGACTTGCCGCCGCGGGTGCGGGGCCGTGCGAGGTGTCGAAGTGACCCGACTGGTGCTCTGGCGGCCGGAACTCGCCTAGATGTCGGTGAGTCCATCCGGCAGCTGTCCGTGGTGCACCAAGACGAGCCTCCGGGTCGAACGAGTGAGCGCCACGTACAGGTCTTGAGGCACGCGAGCGATCGAGGTGGGATCGGCGATGACTACCGAGTCAAATTCAAGGCCCTTCGCCTCGCGTGCTGTCATGACTTCGATTCCCGGACGCGCAAGCGACGACACATGAGAGATCAGGTCCTCGGACGCAATGACGGCCACCAGTCCGCCGCCGCGAGTCACGAGTGAGTCCGCCTCGACCCCGGCCGCGTCGGACGCGACCCGGGCAATCGCCTCGCGTTCCGGGACGCCGATGGTCGCGAGGGCATCGTCGACGTCCCTCGCCGCGCTCATTTCGCTCACGGGCAGGCCGGCGGCGCGGGCGAAGCTCTGCGCGGCCGACGCGACAGCCGCGGGAATGCGATAGCTCACGGTGAGTTCGCGCAGGTGCCACCCCGCCTGGAACAGCGGGTCCATCGTCTCCGGCCACCAGCGAGTCCCAGCTGGGGCCGAGGTCTGTGCGATGTCGCCCACGATCGTGAACGAACGGGAGGGGCACCTTCGCAGGAGCATCCGCCAGGCCATGGGGGAGAGCTCTTGAGCCTCGTCAACAATCACGTGCCCGTAGGTCCACGAGCGGTCCTCGCTCGCGCGTTCGGCGACGGTCTTGTGCGTTTCCGGCGCCCTCATGCGCTCGGCAAGCATCTCCGCCGTCACGATGCCATCGCCGCCGATGATGTCGAGCACTTCGCGGGCATATCGCAGTTCGGCCTTGTCATCGCCCGATACGCGGGTCGACTGCGGCAGGTCTCCGAGCAATTCGGCGGCCTCGTCGAGGAGCGGCACGTCCGCATCAGTGAAGGGCGCGTCGGGGTCGCGTGCCAACAGCGCGCGCTCGGCGTCGGTCATGCGGGACGCACACGCGGCAAGCAGGTGAGGTTTTGAGAACAGGTCTCGTAGCAACTGCTGAGGGGTCAACGGCAGCCAACACAGGTTGATCGCGACCCGTAGCGAGCGGTCGTCGCGCAGGTCTCGCGCGATTTCCTTCTTGTCGTCGTCTTCGATTTCTGGGCCGAGCTGATCGACCACTTGGCGCGTGAGGCGGTTGATCATCTCCTTGGCAAACGCGGCGCGGGCCGCATTGTGGGGCTTCCCGTCGCGACGTGCGCGGGCTTGTGCCTCGCGCACATCGGAACGCTTGATCGTCACCTCTCGACCGTCTATCCGAAAATCCTGATCGCGTTTGGGAACGCGTTGGCGCTCGCGCACGGCCGACCTGACAACGGTTGACATGTCGAGCCTGCCCTTGAGGGCCGCGACGTCGTCGTGCTCCCGCGCCGTGGTGCGAATGCCCTTGACGAGTCCAGCCAAGGTCGTCGATACCGCGCCCGTCTCGCCCAAGGAGGGGAGCACGTGGTCGATGTAGCGCAAGAACGACGTGGATGGGCCGATGAGCAGCACCCCGCGGCGTGCGAGCAAATCCCTGTGGTGGTAAAGCAAGTAGGCGGCACGGTGCAGGGCCACTGCGGTCTTGCCGGTTCCGGGGCCGCCCTGCACCACGAGAGCTCCCTGCAAGGGAGCGCGAATGACCGCGTCCTGCTCGGACTGAATGGTCGCGACGATGTCGCCCATGCGGCCGGTGCGCTTCGCGTCGAGAGCCGCGAGGAGGGCTCCTTCGCCCGCGAGAGAAGCCTCGTGACCCGAACCCCTGAGCGCCTCCACATCCAGCACGTCGTCCTCGACCGCGGTGACGACACGTCCCTGGGTGGTCAGGTGTCTACGCTTCATCACACCTTGGGGTTGGGCTGCGGTCGCTGAGTAGAAGGGCGTCGCCGCGGGCGCGCGCCAGTCGGTCAGGAGCGGGATGTGATCGGCGTCTGACAGGCCGATGCGGCCCACGTAGAGCACGTCGCTCGCGACCATGTCGAGGCGTCCGAAGCACAAGCGGTCCTCGACGGCATCCAGTTGAACGATGCGGTCCTCGTAGAGCGTTGCGAATGCGTCGCGCTCCGAGCGATTCTGGGGGGAGCCGGACGGTCCCGCTTTGCGAACGTCTGCGAGCCGCTCTGCGGCCTCGAAACGCAAAGCGTCGAGCCGCGCATAGAGGGCGTCGACAACGCCCTGTTCCGCGCCAATGCCAAGGCCCGCCTCGACGGTGGACTCGTCGTGCATGAACTCCCTTTCGCGCTGCCAGCGAACCCCGCGGGCAGTAGACCATCCTCGCACGAGAGGCGGCCTAGAGGAATGCTCGGGCGTTCGCGGGCCGCGATATCGCGCATATTGGCGGCCTATCCGTGTCACAGTGAGGGCATGGCACTCATCACCTGGGATATCGAGGGCGTCGCGCAATGGGCCGACCGCTCGGGATCGGACGCGGTCTTGGTCCAGTCGCTCAGGGGGTTCATTGACGCGGGCAAGGTTGGCAGGCTCGTGTGCGAGCACATTCTGAGCCTGTCGGAACCTGTGAGGCTCGCGACTTTTGACATCGATGAGTTTCTCGATTACCGCTCCCGTAGGCCGGAGATGACGTTTTCCGTCAACGAGTGGACCGGTTACGACGAGCCCTACTTGGCGATTGACATGGTGAGAGACGCCGAGGACCGTGCTTTCCTTCTGCTCCACGGAAGTGAGCCCGACGTCCGTTGGGAGGCCTACATTCGTGCCGTGAAGGGTGCGGTGGAGAAGCTGGGCGTTGGCCTGACGGCAGGTGCCCACGGAATTCCCATGGGTGTTCCCCACACCAAGCCACTGCAGTCGACCATTCACGGCACGCGCCAGGATCTGCTACCAGACACCTCAGGCATGTTTGGGACGGTAACGGTTCCCGCCTCCGCCCAGAATCTCTTGGAATACCGATTCGGCCAGTGGGGCATGGACGCCGTCAATGTTGCCGTTCACGTGCCGTACTACGTCGCGCAGTCCGCGTTGCCGCAGGCGGCGCAACACGCACTGAGTCACCTCGAGGGGCTGACGGGGCTGAGTCTCTCACCCGAGCGTTTGGACGAGGCTGCGGTCGCCGCGTCGACCGAGATCGCGAGCCAAATGGTGGACTCGGAAGAGGTCCAGGCGCTCGTCGCGACCCTTGAAGAGCAATACGAGGTCATGGAGGCGGCGCGTCGGGACGGCATCCCGCTCGACCGTCCGCTGCCCACCGCAGACGAACTTGGGGCCGAATTTGAACAATTTCTTGCCCAACAACGCCGAGAGTCTCCCCCTCACGACTAATTTGTGCCATGCTTAGCATTGGTTGCATCTACGTAGTGAGCAGTACCCGTCTGCCTAGCAGACACGGGGCGAGGCATTGCGGCGACGAGTGGGACACAGTGTCCCGCTTCCCGTCCCGGGCATTAAAGGCAAGGAAATACCAGCATGACACAGGGCTCCGTTAAGTGGTTCAATGCAGAAAAGGGCTACGGCTTCATCGCTCAGGACGGTGGAGGCGCTGACGTCTTCGTTCACTACTCCGCGATTATTACCGACGGCTTCAAGACCCTCAACGAGGCGCAGCGCGTCGAGTTCGAGGTCACGCAGGGCCCCAAGGGTCCGCAGGCCGAGCAGGTCCGCGCTCTGTAACCAGAGACAGACTTCGAGAACCGCCGCCTCCCTTGTGGGGGCGGCGGTTCTGTCTATTTGGGGCTCGAATGGCCGCTTGGGAACATCGCACGCACCTTGGTGCGTTGAACACGCGAGGGCCTTCTCCGAAGGGCACACGGGGGCGCTTGGCCAGACGGGCTAGTCCGTTGGCGACGGAGGAATTAGACTGTGCTCACCTAGAAGTGTGAAGGAGGTCACGATGCCGCTGTCTGAACACGAGCAGCGAGTGCTCGAGCAACTCGAGCGCGACCTCGGCGCGGACCCGAAGTTGGGCCGAAGCATGGCGAGGGGTTCCCGCAATCGGGGGCGTATCGCTTTGGGCGTCATCGGCGTGATCGCCGGCCTAGGGGTCGTCCTCATCGGCGTCGTTGCGGCGATCGTGCCACTGGGAATCGTCGGTTTCGCGCTCATGACCGCCGCGGCGATGTGGGCCATTTTTGCTCCCACGCGACCGTCACTCTCTGTGGTCGGCAAGTCGAAGTCTTCAGCTCGTTCTCAGCGGGCCAAGGAACCCTTTATGCGCCGTGTCGAACATCGGCTTGAGCGGCGCCGCGAACAGGGCGACCTTTAGCGTCAAGGCCCCTCGCTTGAGCGGCTGCGGCGACGATATCTTCCGCCCATTCCGTGATCGTTTCCACGTCTAGGGCCGTACCGGTGGGGGCGTAGCGGTAGTCGGCTACCGCGTTCGACATCGTGGTGAACTTTTTGAGAATGTCTAGGGGCAGGAACGCGCCTTCGGTAGCGAGAGCCCTGGTGACGTAGTCAACGGCCTCCGAGGGAGTGAGTGACAGCGGCCACGCCGTATCGGGCGGAAGGCCCTCCCTCACTGTCGACCACACCGTCTCCGGCGTGGTCTCTTGCCACTCGCCGGAGTGCCTGCGTTTCAACCACCACGACACGCCGCCAAGGGCGATTGCCGCCAGGACGACGAGGATGACGATGAGCGGCCAGGGGACCGAACCGGTGGCGGGGGCGTCCACGGATGAAGGCGAGTTCCCGCCGGGGTCTGCGGGTCGGTGTGCTCCCGAAGGAGCCGCCGTAGGAATCGTGATTCCACCAGAGCCGGTGCCGGTTGGGTTCCCCACGGGATCGGCGTAACTTGGCCTGGGACCCGTTTGGACTGCCGGGGTTGGTTCGAAACGAACCCAGCCCTCGCCCGCGAAATACAACTCCGGCCAGGCGTGGGCGTCACCCCCGCGGACGACGTACGCACTGTCGGTGCTTGCCTCTCCTGGAAGGAAGCCGACCGCGAGACGAGCAGGAATGCCGAGCGAGCGCGCCAACATGATCATTCCGGTGGCGAAGTGAATGCAGTACCCCTCGCGCTTGTCAAGGAACACCGACACCGAATCGGATCCCGAGGGATCGACTGAAGTGGAGTACGTGAAGTTGGCGGGATCGCGGAAGTACTCCTGGAGCGCAAGCGCCTGGTCGTAGCGGGTCGTCGCCTTGGCCGTGATTTCGGTGGCGAGGGCAAGGAATCGCTTGCTGTCGGTATCGGCAGGGATGTTTACGTACTTGGCGCCGAGAAGGGCATCATCACTCGACGCGTTGCCCAGTGCGCGCAGCGTGTCCGCGTTGAAGTAGTTTAGGTCGGCACTGAAGGAATAGTCGAGCCCGGTGGTCTTGTCGGTGGAACTGGAGACGGTGTCTTGGCTCGGCGAATATGTCCACGAGCCAGGCACATCGACGGTGCGCGGCACTGTGGGCAGGGGCAAGTGATCGGAGATGAGACCCCGAATGCTCACGTCGACGCGGTCGAGCTGATGCGCATTCCAGTCGGGCACCGGGTTTGACCACAGCACCGAGGTGATCGGGACGTGGCCACCATCGGATTTGTCGAGCGACCATTGTGTGCCGTCGAAATTGGTCACCGTGTAGAGCCTAAACACATCGGGTCTTGCGCCCGTCGAGACGTACACCAAGACCGGCGAGGAGGAGTTTGCCGTCAGTGAGTTGCGCAGGTCGCTTGTCGGGTTGAGGCGTGTGGACGTGTCGAGTCCATTGGGTGTGGTGAACCGGGGAATGATGCCCCAGCCGTTCCCTCCTAGGGCGGACGGGGCGACGAGCGCCACGAGCACGACGGTTGCGGCGGCCGCCGTGACCGCACCCACGGTCGACGGCCGTGCGGCCGCGCCGGTGGGTCGCTTTGTCAGTGCAAGCAGGATGACCCAGCACGCGATGGCCGCGAGCAACATGCCAATGGAGACCCTGTTCTGGAGGGTGATGGCTGGCATCCACGGCACGATCAGGACCAGACCAGACACGGCAGCAGCCCGCCAAGATACCGCCAGGTGTTCGGCGACTAGGAAGATCGCGAAGGCGCCGCCCATGACGAGCGCGAGCAGGGGTCTGTTGATCTCGGCAGGAGCGACGGTGGTTGCGGCAACATGGATCCCCTCACGTACGGCGCTCGCGAGGTCATGAAGCCCCGACGGGGTGGGGAAATAGCGAACCTGGCCTTCGGGGCCACGTGCGAACGCGGGGATGCTGACGAGCACGGCGATCACGGCGCCGACGACGGTGGGGAGGAGGCGTGAACGCGACACCATGCGGGTGATGGAGACGGCGACGGTCACGACGACCATGAGCATGATGGTGGTGCCGAGCCACGGGCCCCACACGATCATCGTGGTGAGTCCATTGAAGCCAAGGAGCACCGCGACGGCGACCACGGGGGTCGCGTACCAAGGGGCTCTCGTGCCTCTGATGAGGTCGTTCATTCGATGTCCCCCGCAGTGAGGAGAATCGTCCAGATGGCTGCAAGATCATCGCTCGTAGTTGCCGTCGTCGCCCTCCAACCGGAGCGGCGAAGTGCGGTCGCGCAATGGGCGGCGTCTTCGTCGCTGTCGGACTCGGAGCGGACGATGGCCCAGGCGTGACCTGCTTGGCCGAGCGGGGCAAGCGCCTCGAGGCACGCGGAATCGAGAGGGTCGAAGACTCCCACGAGAACCTCGCCCTGGACCAGGTCGTCTCCCGCGTGATTGATCGCGCGCAGGAGCTGCTCGGTCGATGTGTGGTGACTAGCAGGGCTTGTCAGGTCGATCGTTTGGTTGAGCAATTCGACGCGAGCCTCTTCGGGGTGCCGCTTGCCCAAGTGGTGTCCGCGCTCGTTGGTGAGCGTGCCGCCGAGGAGTCGAACGGGGTGACCAGAGCCTAGAACGGATACCGCGATCGACGCAGCCGCGGAGATCGACCATTCCAGTGCTTCGGCAGCCGAAGGGATGTCGAGGAGGACGGTGGCTGGTCGTCGCCCTGCGCGCTCGTCTGAGCGAACCTGCATCGTGCCGGTCCTTGCGCTCGAGGGCCAATGGACCCTGCGGAGGTCGTCGCCTTCCCTGTACTCGCGGAGGGAGGCGTCGTCGGGAGCGGGGCTTCGCGCGCCGAGCACGACGCGGTCGGAGTGGCCCATAAGGGCGCCGGCGGTGGCGCTCAGGTCCACGATCGCCGGCCACACAGGAATGAGTTCGGCCGGCCCGACGGCGGTATCCGCCCAGAAGACTCCCAGGGGTTCGGATGAGTGAACCAAGGCGGGCCCCAGCGGCCATCGGCCCCTGCGCGAGGGCAAGAGCGCATAACTGAGGGACAGCTTCTCGGGAGTGCGGCTCACGGTGGCCTTGGTTCCCAGCCCGCCGGTGAGCTCGGCCGACGCCTGTTCGCGAATGTCGAGCGCCTCGGTGAGTGCCCTGCGTACCGTCGCGCCGCTACTGCGCCTCGAGGCCGAACTTATCGACACCGTCACGCGACCGGGAACGCCGACGGTGAGCGGGCGTGGCGTCACGTCGCGCCTGGCGTAGGGGAATTGGGCAAGGAAGCTGTTCACCGCGAGCAGCATCCACAGGCCCGCGACGGCCACCACGCTCACCATCGCTACGCCGATGTAGACGAGCGGCGGCGCGGAAAAGCCCACGCCCAGCCCGCCGACGACCACGCCGGACGCACTCAAGCCGATGCCTCGTGAGGTGAGGACCGTGTCGGACTTGGCTCGCGTTGCCATTGCTACACCGAGGTCACGCGCACGCCGACGTTGACGGCCGCCTCACGCTTCTTGGGCAGGTCGCGCGCCTCGGTGGGGACCGTGGTGCGCGCGAGGATCTCGCCGAGGATCTTCGAGGCGCTGTGTCCCGCGAGTCGCGCCTCCGTGTTGGGGATTAGGCGGTGAGCGAGCACGGGTTGCACGAGCGCCTTGATGTCGTCAGGGAGGACGTGATTGCGACCCGACATCGCGGCCCTTGCCTTCGCGGCGGCCAGCAGTTGCAGGGCCGCGCGGGGAGAGGCGCCGAGCCGGAGCGACGATTCGCGGCGCGTGGCGGAGACGAGGTCGACGATGTACTGCTTGATCGCGGGAGCCGCGTAGATCCGCTGGGCCGTCCGAATCAGGCGCTCCATCGTGTCGCCGTCGCATACGGGCCTGACCGCGCTCAGGGGATCGGCGCCGTCGTGGTTATCAAGCATCGTCATTTCGTCCGCGGCCGACGGGTACCCGACGGACACCTGCGCCATGAAGCGGTCGCGCTGCGCCTCGGGAAGGGGGTAGGTGCCCTCCATCTCGATGGGGTTCTGGGTGGCGACCACGATGAAGGGCCTGGGGAGGGGGCGCGTGTGCCCGTCGACCGTCACTGCCCGCTCTTGCATGGACTCGAGCAGGGCGGACTGGGTCTTGGGCGACGCGCGATTGATCTCGTCGGCGATCACGACGTTCGCAAACACGGGTCCCGGTCGGAACTCGAAGCGGTGGTCGTCCGAGCGATAGATGCTCACGCCAGTGACATCGGAAGGGAGCAGGTCTGGGGTGAATTGCAGGCGCCCCACCGTGCAGTCGATGCTCGCCGCGAGGGCCCTGGCGAGGGTCGTCTTGCCGACGCCTGGCACGTCCTCCATGAGGAGGTGCCCCTCTGCGAGCACCACCGCAAGAGCGGCGGTGATCACCTGATCGAGGCCTGAAAGCACCGTGGTGATCGACTGACGGATCTGGCTCGTGACGTGGGCGACTTCGGCAAGTTCCGCCTCTGTCGGGAGGGGCTGGGTCATTAACGCTCCTTCGCGGTCTCCACCGAGCCTAATTCATGGAGCGGCGCAAGCAGTCCTCCACTTGAATTCTTCCATTATTACCAGGTACTAAAGTGAATTTCGTCACCTGTTTGGTGAGAATCTCGGATTTTGTGGAGTGTTGTGGAGTAAGGTGGAGCGTGCTGGCGAGTCGTGGCGCGAGGGAGGTGAGCCGTGGTTGATGAGTTGACGCATGGCCTAGGCCCCACAGGGGTCTTCCTTGGCACCTTCACGCCCAAGCTCGACGACAAGGGAAGGCTGATACTTCCCGCCAAATTCAGGGGACGCCTTGCTCAGGGCCTCGTCGCGACGAGGGGGCTCGACCGCTGCGTCTTCCTCTTGCCCGTGGACGAGTTCATGAGGATGCACGAACGACTGCGCCGCGCGCCCCTCGAGAACAAGCAGGCCAGGGACTACATGCGCAACTTCTTGGGCCATGCCCAAGACGACGTGCCGGACAAGCAGGGACGGATCCTGCTCGCCGCGCCGTTGCGGGACTACGCATCGCTTACTCGCGATGTGGCTGTGGTGGGTATGGGTTCGCGCGTCGAGGTGTGGGACGCGCAGGCATGGCAGAACTACCTCGCCGACGGCGAGGACGCGTACTCCGCAACAGCGGAGTCGTTGCTGGGAGAGACCTAGCGACGCGCGCCGAGGCCTCCAGCCGAGCCCCTCTGACGGACTTCCCCCCGCCAGAGGATTCGGAGGGAGACCTCGATGCGTGTCGGTCATAAGGAGACGTTGTTGAACGAGACAGCTAGTCGGCACACGCCGGTCATGCTCGGCCGGTGCGTCGAGTTGCTGTCACCTGCCCTCGTGAACCCGGGAGCGGTCGTCATCGACGCAACCCTGGGCATGGGGGGCCACGCCGAGGCCCTCCTCAAGGCGCACCCGGACCTCACGGTGGTGGGGATTGACAGGGATCGCGACGCGATCTCGCTGGCGACCGCGCGCCTCGCGTTCGCGGGCGACCGATTTGCCGCTCACCACGGCACCTATGACGACATCGACGGTGCGCTTGCCCGCGTCGGCGCAACTCGCGCGGACGGCATCCTGTTCGACCTAGGTGTGAGCTCGCTCCAACTCGACGAGGACGACAGGGGCTTTGCGTACTCCCGAGACGCACCGCTCGACATGCGCATGAATCGGGAAGATCCCGTGACCGCAGCCTCGCTCCTCGCTACCGAAAGCGAAGACGAAATCGCGAGAATCCTTCACGTCTACGGCGAAGAACGCTTCGCTCGCAAGATCGCGCGATCCATCGTGAGGCGCCGTGAGACCGATCCCATCGAGCGTTCGGAGCAACTTGTCGACCTTGTCAGGGCGTGCATCCCCGCTGCGACCAGGACGCCCGGAAGCAACCCCGCAAAGCGTACGTTTCAGGCGCTGCGCATCGCAGTTAACCGCGAGCTTGACGTGCTCGAGGCGGCCATGGTCGCGGCGATCGAGGCGATCGATGTGGGTGGCCGCATCGTGGTGATGAGTTACCACTCGCTCGAGGATCGGATCGTCAAGCACGCCTTTGCGGCCGGTGCCCAGACATCCGCTCCGCCCGGAATGCCCGTCGTCCCGCTCGAGGCACAGCCATACCTCAAGCTGCTCACTCGCGGGGCGGAGAAGGCCTCGGAAGAGGAAATTGCGCTTAACTCCCGCGCCAAGCCGGTCCGTTTGCGCGCCATTGAGCGCACCAGGTCGACCGCGAGGGCCGCATGAGCGCCGCACCCTTGCGTTCCTCGACCGCAATGCGCAGCTCGACGCCACCTCTGCGTTCCGCGCCGACCCGTGAGGCGCCGCGCCGCGAACACCTTCGCCCGGTTCCCGCTCCGCAACACGAGCGCTCGCTCGCACCCTTTGCATGGCTGTGCGTAATGATCGTCCTCGGGGCCCTGGGCGCGGTCTTGGCGCTCAACACCACGATGGCGGGGGGCGCCTACCAGTCGCGCGACCTCACGATCGAGATTGCAGCCCTGCATCAGCAACGCGCCACCGCACTGACCAAGTTGGAGTCGAACGCCGCGCCCGGTGCTCTCGCGCTGCAGGCGCGGTCGCTGGGTATGGTCCCCGCCGATCACATCGGCTTCATCACCCTGGCCACCGGCCAGGTTCTTCAGGCGGGTGGGTGACCATGTCCCGAATCGAACCGCCGTCACGGCCTCGCCGTCCCCAGTCCGAAGCCCCCCGCGACCGTCGGCCTGCGGGCGGTTCTGGCGTGCCGCGCCGCGCGGGAAGTGCGCGCCGGTCATCGACGAAAGTGCCACGCATCGGCACTCCCGCACGGCGCCAGACTCTTCTCTCCTTCGCGTCACTCGTTTTGGTCGGAGTCTTCGCCGCGAGGCTCATCGACGTGCAAATCGTGAGCGCGGCGCCCCTCGCCGAGAAGGCTCTAGCCCAGCGACTGGTGACGGTGGACGTCACCCCCGCTCGCGCGGACATCCTCGACCGCAACGGAGTAGTGCTTGCCACCTCCGTCGTTCGGTACAACCTCACGGTCAACCAGGTCGAGCTTGCCAGTTGGAAGCGCACGGCGGCGGGTCAGGTGACCGCCGCGGGGCCGCTCGACGCGGCCAAGATCCTCGCGCCCATCCTCGGGATGAGCGAGGCCGAGCTGGGGGCGACCTTCGAGGGAAACCAGCCGTTCAAGTACGTCGCGAAGAACCTCACGCCCGAGGTTCTCGACCTCGTCAAGGCCGAGCGCATCTCCGGAATCAGTTGGGAATCAGTGCCGGAGAGGCTCTACCCGAACGGAAACACGGCGGGCAACATCATCGGCTTCATGGCCTACTCCAAGGACAGCAAGGTCAAGGTGGGAGCGGGTGGAATCGAGCAGGCCCTTCAGAAGGAACTCGAGGGTACGCCGGGTTCGATGACCTACGAGCAGAGCAAATACGGCACGATTATTCCCGCGGGAGTCCACTCGGAGACGGCTGCAGTTCCCGGCGAAACGGTCGTGCTGACGATCGACAGGGACATCCAGTACTTCGCCGAGCAGCGGCTCGCGCGGGCATTGTCGGAGACTGGTGCGAGCGGCGGCGTGGTGGTCGTGATGGATCCGAAGACCAGTGAGGTCTTGGCGATGGCGGACTCGAATGCGGTCGACCCGGCCAATCCGGGCGCCACCAGCGCGGCCCACCGCGGTTCGGGAGCCGTGGAGGACGTGTTCGAGCCGGGATCGACCGCCAAGGTCATCACCATGGCCGCCGCGCTCGAGGAGGGCGTCGCGACCCCCACGTCGCAATACGTGGCGCCGTACAAGTACACGGCCCCCAACGGCCAGCAATTCCAGGACTCCGAGGCTCACGCGGACGAGAAACTCACGCTCACCGGTGTGCTGGTGAAGTCGTCGAACACGGGCACCGTGCAAATCGGCTCACAGATGAGCGACGAGACGCGCTACAACTACATGACCGCATTTGGCCTCGGGCAGCGCACGGGCATCGGTCTCGTGTCGGAGTCGCCAGGGATCCTGCACCCGTGGCAAAAATGGGACGGTCGCACCAAGTACGTCACCTCCTTCGGTCAGGGAGTGTCCGTGACCGCGCTCCAGACCGCGCAGGTTTACGGCATCGTCGCGAACGGCGGAGTCAAGGTGGCGCCCACGATCGTCAAGGGTTTCGACAACGCCGACGGCACCTTCACGCCCAAGGAACCAAGCACGCCAGTTCGCGTGATTTCATCGAACACGGCGAGCGAGTTGATAAGCATGCTCACCGAGGTGACACAGGACGGAACGGGGAAGGCCGCGCAGATCCCCGGCTACCTGGTGGCGGGCAAGACGGGCACCGCGCAGGCCGCGGATGCGAATGGCCAGATGACGCGCATCGTCGCGTCGTTCGTGGGAATCGCGCCCGCGGCCAACCCGAGCGTCGTCGTTTCCGTGATCCTGTATGACCCCAAGTCTTCGATCTACGGCGGCGAAGTTGCCGCACCGGTGTTCAAGGACGTGGCAACCTTTGCCTTGCAGACGTTGCGCGTGCCTCCCTCGACGGGAACGCTGACGCAATACCCGATCACCTGGGAGTGACATGACGATTTCGATGCGCCCCGCGCACGTCGAGCCCGTCTCTTTGAGTGAACTCGCGGTGGCGGCGGGTCTCGATCCATCCGCGCTCGATGGGGACGATGTCCTCATCACGGGCGCGACGGTCGATTCGCGCGAGGTTCGGCAGGGAGACCTCTTCGGCGCGTTCGCGGGACTCGTCCAGCACGGCGCGCGCTTCGCGGCTGGGGCGGTCGCGGCCGGAGCGGTCGCCATTCTCACCGACGCCGCTGGGCGTGACATGGTGCGGGCCGAGGGCCTGACGGTTCCCGTGGTGGTCGCGCAGCACACGCGCGCGGCCATGGGCGAGGCTGCGGCGGCCGTCTACGGCCATCCCTCGTCGCGGCTCACGTTTGTGGGAATCACTGGAACGAACGGCAAGACGACCACGAGCTACTTCATCGACAATGCGCTCGCCCAGGTTCACGCGCACAGGGCGGTGCTCGGCACCGTCGAGCTGCGGATTGGGGACGAGGCGATCGAGTCCCCGCGCACGACGGTCGAGGCGCCGGTGTTGCACGGACTTCTTGCCCGCATGCTGGAGGAGGGCGTGACGGCGGCGGTGACCGAGGTGAGTTCGCACGCGGCCGCACTTGATCGCATTGCGGGCGTCGACTTCGCCGTGGCCGTCTTCACCAATCTACAGTGGGACCATCTCGACTTCCACAAGACGATGGACCGCTACCTGGCCGACAAGGCCAAGCTCTTCGCTCCCGGCAGGGCGCGCAGGGGAGTGGTATGCATCGACGACGAGTACGCTCAGCGCCTCGCTCGAGAGGCGCCCATCCCCGTCGAGACGGTCTCGACCAGGCCCGGGTCTCCGCGCGGCGACTGGAATGTTGAGGACGCGCAGGTGGGCCTCGACGGCGTCGGCTCGCAGTTCATTCTGGTGGCGCCTGATGGCACGCGCCACGCGGCCGAGAGCCCGTTGCCTGGCCTCGTCAACGTGTCGAACGCCGCAGTGGCTGTCGTTGCGGCTCACGCCGCCGGCGTTCCCCTGACGGCGGCCATCCACGGCGTCGCGACGGCTCACGGGGTGCCGGGCCGGATGGAGCGCGTGATCGAACGCAGCGACGTCGATCCGCTCGCGATCGTCGACTACGCGCACACGCCCGACGCGCTCACACTTGCCCTTGAGGGGGTGCGCCCCATCACGCCTGGCAAACTCATCCTTATCTTCGGTTCGGACGGCGATCGCGATCAAGGCAAGCGACCCGTCATGGGCGAGATTGCCGCGAACCTGGCCGACGTCATCGTGCTCACCGACGAGAACCCGCGTTCGGAGGAACCGGCCGCAGTGAGAGCCGCCATTCGTGCAGGCATCGAAAAGGTGCGTCCCGATTTGCGCGACGTTCATGAGATCGAGCCGCGAGTAGCCGCGGTCGAATATGGCCTCCGCCTCGGCAAGCCGGGCGACACCGTCATCGTGACGGGCAAGGGGCACGAGCCCACCCAGGAGATCGCAGGCGTGTTCTACAGGTACAACGACCGCGACGCATACCTCCAGGCCCACGCGCGCATCGTCGCGGATCGAATTGCGGACGAGCGCGAGGGGTCATCGTGAGGTCTCTCACCGCCCAGTGGATCGCCAATGCCGTCGGGGGAGTGCTCGTCGCCGACGTCGACACGCTGGTGACGTCGGTAGTGAAGGATTCCCGCGACGCGACGCCAGGGGCGCTCTACGTGGCTTTCGTCGGCGAGCAGGTTGATGGTCACGACTACGTCGGCCAGGCGTTTGCCGCGGGCGGGACGCTTGCGCTCGTGTCGCGAACGATCGACGGACCTCACATCCTCGTCGACGACGTCACGGCGGCGCTGGGCGCCCTGGCCAGGGACTACCTCGCGGCTTTGCGTCACGAGGGCGAGTTGGTGGTCATCGGCATCACGGGATCAAACGGCAAGACGTCGACCAAGGACATTCTCGCCCAAGTGCTCCCGCACGCGGTGGCTCCCGTGGGCAGCTACAACAACGAGATCGGCTTGCCGCTCACCGTGCTCACGGCAGGCCCCGATACTCGCCACCTTGTGCTGGAGATGGGGGCTTCGGCCCCGGGGGACATCGCGTACCTGACGGCGATCGCACCACTTGATATCGCCGTGGTCCTCATGATTGGTTCAGCGCACGCGGGCGGCTACGGCTCGATGGCCGCCCTAGCGGAGGAGAAGGCGACGATTCTCGACGGCGTCGTGCCTGGTGGCACGGGAATCCTCAATGCCGACGATCCCTTAGTCGCGACGATGGTCGGCAGAGCGCCGCGCACAGTGACGTTCGGGTTTGGTGAAGCCACCGTCGCGGGTGTGGGCCGTCGCACGGAGGCAGGGCGCGCCAGATTCTCCGTTCTCGGCCAAGAGGTGGCACTGTCGCTCATCGGTGATCACCACGCGACGAACGCGCTCGCCGCGATCGCGGTGGGCCTCGAGTGCGGAATGTCGGCGGAAGCGGCCGCGGCCGCGGTGAGTTCCGCACTTCCGGCGAGCCCGCACCGCATGGCATTGCGCGAACGCGCCGACGGCGTGCGCATTCTCGACGACGCCTACAACGCATCGCCCGAATCGATGCGGGCGGCGTTCAGGGCACTCAAAGCGGTCGCGGCCGGCGGGAGGACGTGGGCGGTGATCGGCGAGATGCTCGAAATGGGCGACGACTCCATCGCGGCGCATGACTTCCTTGGAGAAGACGCCGTCCGGCTCGGAATCGATCACCTGGTCGTCGTGGGCGTCGGGGCCCGTCCCGCCTTCGTTTCGGCGGTCCGCGAGGGCTCCTGGGGGGATGAGGCCGCGTTCGTCGCTACCATTGACCAGGCTCACGAATTGATTGCGGGCCGTGTCGCACCGGGGGACACCGTCCTGGTCAAGGGATCGCACGGCACGGAGCTGTGGCGATTGGCCGACCAGTTGATCGAGGAGGTTTCATGAGGGCGATAGTGCTCGCAGGGGTGATTTCGACTCTCATCTCCCTGTTCGGCACGCCCTGGGTGATTCGGTACCTCAACAAGCGTCAGTTTGGGCAGTTCATTCGCCAGGACGGACCCGCGTCGCACCACACGAAGCGCGGCACCCCGACGATGGGCGGCGTCGTGATCATCTTCGCGGCTGTCGTCGGCTGGGGGCTGGGAAACCTGATCGCTCATCGCCAGCCGAACGTGTCTTCCGTTCTCGTGGTGGGTTTGATGCTCGGCTTGGGGCTCGTCGGCTTTCTCGACGACGGAATCAAAATCACCAGGGAGCGTTCGCTCGGCCTGAAGGCCAGATGGAAGATCGCGCTTCAGGCCGTGGTGGGAATCACGTTCTCCCTGCTGGCGCTCCAGTTTCCCAACGGACGCGGCGTCTACCCGGCCTCGAAGGCGATCTCGTTCCTGCGGGACACCTCGATGGACTTGGCGATCTGGGGCCCAACTGTCGCCGTCATCGGGTTCGTGGTGTGGTCCAACTTCCTCATCACGGCCTGGTCGAACGCCGTCAACCTCACCGACGGCCTCGACGGCCTCGCGACGGGCGCGGCGATCATCTTCTTCGGCGCCTACGTCCTGGTGAATATTTGGCAGAGCAACCAGCTGTGCGGCGTCAAGAACTTCGACCCCGCCACGTGCTACCAGGTGAGAGATCCGCAGGACCTGGCGATCCTTTCCGCGGCGATTGCGGGGGCGAGCGTCGGCTTCCTGTGGTGGAACACCTCGCCCGCGAAGATCTTCATGGGAGACACCGGTTCCCTGGCGCTCGGTGGCGCCATCGCCGGAATCACGATCGTCAGCCGGACCGAGATTCTGGGTGGCATCATCGGCGGCCTGTTCGTCATCATCGTGCTCAGCTCGGTCATTCAAATCGGCTTCTTCAAGATCTCGGGGGGCAAGCGGGTCTTCAGGATGGCTCCGCTCCATCACCACTTTGAGCTGCTCGGGTGGGGTGAGGTCACGATCGTCACCAGATTCTGGATTGTCGCGATCCTCTTGTCGGGTTTTGGCATGGGGCTCTTCTACGCCCAATGGGTGTCCAACCTGGGCCCAGGCGGCTGATGCTCGACATGATCGCCCCCGCCTCGCCCGACGGCGGAGAGCACCTTGCGGGCGCGCGATTCCTGGTCCTTGGCATGGGCGTCGGTGGAACCTCCACCGTGCGGGCACTCGACGAGGTCGGTGCAAGCGCCGTTTCTGTGGACGCGAACGGTGGCGCCGATGCCACGTCGATCGAGGGGCTGAGGCTCGGCGAATTCGACGCCGTCATGGTCTCCGCGGCATTCGCCCCCCACAGTGCTCCCGTTCTCGCTTGCCAAGCGGCGGGCCTCCCGTTGTGGTCTGAGATGGAGTTCGCCTGGCGAGTACGCGCAAGCGATGCGCCATGGGTCATGGTCACGGGCACCAACGGCAAGACCACCACGACCCAAATGGTGGGCTCCATCGCGACCGCAGCGGGACTCGATGTCAAGGTGTGCGGCAACATGGGCGAACCCGTGATCGACGCCGCACGGGCCGGTCACGGCCTTCTGGCGGTCGAGATTGCGAGCCTCCAGCTTCACTTCACCTCGACGATTTCGCCGGCAGCCACCGTGTGCCTCAACGTCGACAGCGATCACCTCGATTGGCATGGCTCGCTCGAGGCGTACCGCGCCGACAAGGCCCGCGTCTACAGGCATGTGCGCACCGCCGCCGTCTACCCCGCACGTGATCGCCTGGTCGAGGCGATGGTCGAGGAGGCGGACGTCATCGAGGGGTGCAGGGCGGTAGGCGTGACCCTCGGCGCCCCATCGATCTCCCAGCTAGGAGTCGTCGACGGAATCCTGCTTGACAGGTCCTTCGGCGACGCCCGTCACCGCCAGGCCATCGAGATCGGCCATGTGAGTGACCTGCAGCATCTGGTCTCCGGTGATGTTCCGCCCTACCTCGTCACGAACGCGCTCAGCGCCGCCGCGCTCGTACGCGCGGTGGGCGGGTCGCCCGAGGCAGTCGGCGCAGGGCTTCGTGCCTTCTCGCTTGACCACCACCGCACGGCTTTCGTGAGGTGGCTGGACGATGTGGCCTACGTGGACGACTCGAAGGCAACGAACGCGCACGCGGCCATCGCGGCCTTCGGCGGCAGGCCGGCCCGCTCCGTCGTGTGGATCGCGGGAGGACTCGCAAAGGGTCAGACCTTCGACTCGCTCGTAGCGGAGGTTCGTGATCGACTGCGGGCGGTTGTCCTCATCGGCGTGGAAGCGGAGCCGCTGGCCGCCGCGCTCGCCGAACACGCCGCAGACGTCCCCGTGAAGCGCATCGGCCCGGGTGAAACTGTGATGAGTGACGCCGTTGAGGCGGCACGAGAACTCGCTCACCCTGGCGACACCGTGCTGTTGTCTCCCGCGTGCGCATCGATGGATCAATTCCGCGACTACGCGGACCGAGGCGAGGCCTTTGCCGAGAGGGTGAGGTCGCTGGAAGGGAGCTGAGGTGACGGCTGAGCCGAATCGCGTCGTACGCGCGAACCTCTGGTCCTCCCCGGCCATGAGTTACTACTTGCTGGTTGCCTCGACGTCGATACTCCTTCTGCTCGGCCTAGCAGTGGTGTTGTCGAGTTCTTCGATCGCGTCCATCCGTCAACAAAACGGCAATCCATGGGCGCTCTTTCTCATCCAGCTTGCGGCGCTAGCGGCAGGCCTCGGCGCACTCGTCGTCGGCTCGCGCCTGTCGGTCGCCGGGTGGAAGCGTGTGACTCCATGGGTGTTCTATGGAGCGATTGGGCTGCTCGTCATCGTGATGACTTCCGGTTTGGCAATCGGAGGTAACCGCAACTGGGTCAAGCTTGGCCCCGTGACCGTGCAGCCCTCCGAGATGGCCAAGTTGGGGCTCGCGCTCTACCTTGGAATCGTCCTCTCAACCTTCAGGAAACACCTCACCACGTTCAAGCGAATCATGGTTCCGGGTGGGGTCGCCGCGTTGGTAGTCCTTGGACTGGTGCTGGCGGGCAAGGACATGGGAACCGCGATTATCCTGGCGATGCTCGTTGCCGCGGCGTTCTGGGTTGCGGGCCTCCCTTTCCGCTTCTTCGCGGTAGGAGGCGTTGCCGCGGCGGCCGCGATGACGGTGCTGGTCTTCGCCGCCAGTTCGAGGGTGGCGCGCATCCTGACGTGGGCTTCACCCAATTGCGATCCCACCGCCGCTTGCTATCAGCAGACGCACGGCACGTGGGCGCTTGCCTCGGGCGGGCTGTGGGGTGTGGGCCCCGGGATGAGTCGGGAGAAGTGGGGATACCTTCCCGCGGCCGACAACGACTTCATCTTTGCGATCCTCGGCGAGGAGTTCGGGCTCATCGGCACCCTGCTGGTGCTGGTGGCGTTCACGATGATGCTGATCGCCGTAAGCCGCATCGTGCGCCGCCACAAGGACACCTTCGCGCAAATAGCTTCCGCCGCCATCGGCGCCTGGCTCATTGGTCAGGCCTTCGTCAACATTGCGGTCGTACTCGAACTCCTGCCGGTCACCGGCATTCCGCTGCCGCTTGTATCTTCCGGGGGTTCGTCCCTCGTCGCCTCGCTAGCCGCGATCGGGGCACTGATGGCTTTCGCGCGCTCCGAACCCGGTGCGAAACAGGCATTCTCCGCTCGACCGTCGGTCATGCGGCGCTCGATCGCAGTGATGGCAAGGGGGCGCGTGTTGAGGGGGAACCGTGGCTAGGATCCTGCTCGCAGGCGGCGGCACTGCAGGTCACGCCAATCCGCTGCTCGCGACCGCCGAGGAACTCTTGTCGAGGGGCCACGACGTCGCGGCCCTGGGCACGGCCGAGGGCCTCGAGGCGGAGTTGGTTGCTCGGGCAGGGATCGACTTCTACGTGGTCCCCAAGGTGCCCTTGCCCCGCAGGCCATCGCTCGATTTGCTGAAGCTTCCCTCGCGATTGGGCTCGGCGGTTCGCGCAGGCACTCGCGCGATTGACGCGATCGAGGCTCAGGCAGTCGTGGGCTTCGGCGGCTACGTCTCGACCCCTGCCTACCTCGCCGCGCGCCGGCGCAAGGTGCCGATCGTGGTGCATGAGGGCAACGTCTCACCCGGGATCGCGAACAGGCTCGGTGCGCGCTGGGCCGCCGCGGTCGCGGTGACCTTCGAGGGAACGCCCTTGCGCGGAGCGGAGGTCACGGGCCTTCCGATGCGTCTGGCAATCACGGAGCTCGCGGGGAGGCTCTCCGACGGCCGGACGAGAACCGAACTTCGAGCGCGAGCGCGCGAGTCCTGGGGTTGGGACGCGGATGCTCCCACCTTGCTCATCACCGGAGGCTCCACGGGTGCGGCCAACCTCAACGCGGCCACGGCGGGGGCGATCGAACACTTGGTACAGCACGGGGTTCACGTGATCCACCTCACCGGCAGGGGCAAGTCCGAAGGCGCCGAGCGCGCTCGCGGCAATCTGGCTGCCAGGCACCGCGACATGTACGTCATACGGGAGTATGTGCACGACATGGAGACGGCGTTTGCCGCCGCCGATGCGGTCGTGTGTCGCGCGGGCGCGGGCACGGTGTGCGAGATTTCCGCGCTGGGACTTCCCGCGGTGTATGTGCCCTTGCCGCATGGCAACGGCGAGCAGGCGCTCAATGCCAAGGGAGCAGTCGAGGCGGGAGCAGCCACGCTGATTCGTGACGGCGATCTCAATGCCACCTCTCTTGAATTGGCCGCGGAACCGCTCGTTCTCGACGCCACGACTCAGGAGGCGGCGCGAGCGGCCGCCGCGACCGTGGGCATCGTCGACGGCGCCGCGAGGCTCGCGAATATTGTCGAACGTGTGGTGAAGGCATGAGGTTTCATTTCATTGGAGTGGGTGGCTCGGGAATGTCCGCCGTCGCGCGCCTTGTCGCCGCGCGTGGAGTGACTGTCACCGGCACCGACAAGAAGCGCAGCGCGTACTTTTCTGCCCTCGAAGCCGCCGGCGTCGACGTCCGCGTGGGCCACGATCCCGATCTGGTCGTGGGCGCCGACGTGGTCGTTATTTCTACCGCGGTGCGCGAGTCGAATCCCGAACTAGAGCGGGCCAGGAGCCTTGGGATCGACGTGTGGCATCGCTCGGAGGCCCTCGCGTGGGCCCTCGCGGGCAAGCGATTGGTTTCCGTTGCGGGATCCCACGGGAAAACCACGACGTCGGCGCTCGTTGCCCACGTGTTGCACACCTGCGGAGTCGACGCGAGCTATGCGGTCGGCGCCCGTGTGTACGGCGTGGAGGGCGCCGTTGCGGGTGGATACGGAGGGTCCGCGATGGAGGCCGTTGTTGAGGCCGATGAGTCCGACGGCTCCTTCATGCGCTACGACACCGCCATCGCGATCGTCCTCAACGTTGAGTCCGATCACCTGGACTTCTACGGATCGTTCGAGGCGGTCGAGAGGGCGTTCGTCGACTTCGCCTCCAAGGCACCCGTGGTGATTGCGTGCGCCGACGACGCCGGATCCGCGCGAGTGGCGGACGCCGCCGAGGCGGCGGGCTCGCGAGTGATTCGTTACGCAGCATCGTCGCTACGCACCCCGGCCAAGCTTGCCGATGTCCAGGTCGACGTCGACTCTGTGACGTGGGGTGATGTCTCGGTGCCATTGATGGTTCCCATTCCGGGCGCCCACCAGAGGCTGAACGCGGCGGCCGCGTGGGCCGCTGTCGTTGAACTTGGCGTCGAGCCTGGCCGTGCGGCCGCGGCGATCGCGTCCTTCGCGGGCACCGGCCGGCGCTTCGAGTTGCGCGGCGAGGTGGATGGAGTGCGTGTGATTGACGACTACGCACACCACCCCACAGAGGTGGCCGCGGTGCTGGCCGCCGCGCGGTCCGCCGGCGCCGGACGTCTTGTCGTGCTCTTCCAACCCGCGTTGTTCACCCGAACCCAAGCGCTCGGTGCTGAGTTCGGCAGGGCGCTGTCGATTGACGACGCGGCACTCATCCTGGCCCCGGTTCATGGGGATCGCGAAGACCCTATCCCGGGGGTATCGTCGCAGCTCATCGCCGACGCCGTGACGCTGGGTTTCGGCACCACACTTGAACTCGCGGACGACCTTGCGGATGCGGCGAGCAGGGCGGCTGCCGCGGCGCGTCCGGGGGACACGATCATGACGATCGGGTCAGGCACCGTCACCGAGGCGGCCGGGTGGATCGTATCGGCCTTGGAGGCACGCCGTGGCTGAACGCAGGCCCCCAAGCGTGGGCAATTCGCAAAAGCGGGAACCCGAAGCGGCTCGCCCCTCCGCACGCGGTCGCGCACCCAAGCCCGACGTCGGCGGTGGTCAGCTGCCGCGGAGGGAAGCCCCAAGGCGTCGCTCGACGGGACAGGTAGAGACCCGGTCGCGTCGCGATATCGAAGAGCCCCGCAACGAGCGGCCCGTCTCGCCTCGAGAGGCCCACTCGCCCGCCGCATCGACATGGACCCGCGTCGACCCCAAGAGTGCGCCGATCGATACCGTCACTCATCGGATGAGCGAGCGTTTGGCGGAGCGCAAGCGCACCGAGAGAAGGCGTGCGCTCGCGCGATTCGGGCGTTGGGCCGCGGTGGTCGCGGTTGCCGCGGGTGCGCTCTGGGCATTCTTCATGTCGCCGCTCTTTGCTCTTGATCCCGCCAAGGTTGAGCTTTCGGGGATGTCAAACGAGATCGACGCGACCGCGGTCACCGGCGTTCTTGCGTCCCACGACGGCGAATCCCTTGCGTTGCTCAATGTTCCGCACGTCGCGGATCAGTTGCGCGACATCAAGGGTGTGCTCGATGCGAAGGTCGAACGGGTGTGGCCCGCGGGACTGCGCGTCACTCTCGTGGCACGTCACCCGGTGGCGGCAATCGCTAGTGGCACGGGCTTCGCTCTTCTCGATGCCGACGCGATTCAGGTGGGTCTCGCGGATCAGGCGCCGGCGGACCTGCCCCTCGTGACCGTTCCCGTGGGTGACAACCGCGTCCTTGCGGCGGTCCTCGAAGTAATTCGCAACCTGCCGGCCGACCTTCTGGGGAAGGTGAGTGGCATCGGCGCCCAGACCGAGGACACGGTGTCATTCGACTTGAAGGGCGGGCCACATGTCGAGTGGGGGAGTTCGGGTGACTCGGCGTTGAAGGCTCAAGTGCTCGAGGTGATGCTCGCCTCGCCCTCTGCGGCGACCGCGGGTGTGATCGATGTTTCCGCGCCAACGCTGCCCATCACACGGGCCGCAGGTTAGCGAAGTCGCGCGACACGCGAGCGCACGTCCGCAGGTTCGACCGTCACTCCACGTACCGTCTACACAGGTCAACTTGACATAACTCTGACCCTCAAGTTGAACGTTAATGTTGAAGGGAAGGCCATGGCCGCACCGCAGAACTACATTACGGCGATCAAGGTCGTCGGCGTCGGCGGCGGCGGAGTCAACGCCGTCAATCGCATGATCGAGGTGGGCCTTAAGGGCGCCGAGTTCATCGCGATCAACACCGACGCTCAGGCGTTGCTCATGTCCGATGCCGACGTCAAGCTCGACATCGGCAGGGAACTGACTCGCGGTCTGGGCGCAGGAGCCGATCCCGAGGTCGGGCGCAAGGCCGCCGAGGATCACGAGGACGAGGTGGCCGAGGCCCTTCGCGGTGCCGACATGGTCTTCGTCACGGCGGGAGAGGGCGGCGGCACGGGCACCGGGGGCGCACCCGTGGTGGCGCGCATAGCTCGCGGCCTCGGCGCGCTCACCGTCGGTGTGGTGACGCGCCCGTTTAGCTTCGAGGGCCGTCGTCGTTCCGATCAGGCCGATTCCGGCATCGAGCGCTTGCGCGAAGAGGTTGACACCCTCATCGTTATCCCCAACGACAGGCTTCTCGACATCGACGACGCGAGCCTGTCCGTCCTGGGAGCCTTCGCCGCCGCCGATCAGGTCCTGCAGGGCGGCGTTCAGGGCATCACCGACCTCATCACCACCCCAGGCCTCATCAACGTCGACTTCAACGACGTGAAGTCCGTCATGAAGGGTGCTGGTACGGCACTCATGGGTGTGTCGAGCGCGCGTGGCGAAAACAGGGCGCTCACTGCTGCAGAGGGCGCCATCTCCTCGCCGCTTCTCGAGGCCTCGATCGAGGGCGCACACGGCGTGCTGCTCAGCATCGCGGGCGGATCAAACCTCGGCATCAAGGAGGTCGAGGTCGCCGCGCGCCTGGTGCGCGAGGCTGCTCACCCCGAGGCCAACATCATCTTCGGGACCGTCATCGACGATGCCTTGGGTGACGAACTCCGTATCACCGTCATCGCCGCAGGCTTCGATGGTGGCGCTCCGCCGATTCGCCGCCACCTTGGGGCGCTGGGCACGGTGCCGGCAGCGGTTCCCACGCCGTCGACCGCCGTGCTGGAGCCCATCGACGCCCCCGTGGAGGACGATGTGGCGCCGGTTCAGGTGCGGGAGCCCGAGGCGCACACGGCCGCGATCGACGTGCGTCCTCGGTGGGTGGACGAAGACGCGCTCGATGTTCCGGAGTTTCTGAAGTAGTGATGGATGCCCGACTACCAGTCAGGGCATTCTTCACGGATCGATACGGGGGAGTCAGCGCCAAGCCGTTTGACCAGCTCAACCTGGCAGAACACGTTGGTGACGACCCCTCCGCTGTTGCCGCCAACCGCAAGGTCGTGGAAGAGCGCGCGGGCGGCACGGTCGTGTTCATGCGGCCGCAGCACGGGACGAAGGTGGCCGTGCTTGGTGACGACTACCTGGATGGACGGGAGCCGCCCGAGGCCGACGCGCTCATCACGACCGTTCCAGGACTGGCTCTCGCTACCCTCGCGGCCGACTGCGTACCGCTCTTGATCCACGACGGTCTGTCGGGTGCGGTCGCCGCCGTGCACATCGGTCGCGAGGGCCTTCGCAGGGGCATCGTCGACACGGCCGTTGCCGCTCTCATTGATCTTCGCCGCGGTTGGCGCCACGAGGAGATGATCACCGCGAGCATCGGACCCGCCATTTGTGGCCACTGCTACGAGGTATCGGGTGAGCTGCGGGCCGGCGTCACCAAGTTCCACCCCACGGCCGCCGCCACAACGAGCTGGGGCAGCCCGGCTCTCGACCTGCCCGGTGCCGTGGCCGAGCGGCTCGCCGAACTCGGCATGACGAACGTCTTCAGGCACCGCTACTGCACTTTCGAGGACTCGAACCTCTTCTCGTATCGCCGTGACAAGGTGACGGGACGGCAGGCGGGTGTGGTGTTGTGCGAGGCGAGAACGTGACGACGTCGAGACCGCGGCATCGAGACCGCGGCATCGAGACCGCGGCGTGTCGATCATCGCGACCACGCGGCATTGAGGCCACGGCGTGTCGATCATCGCGGCCCCGCAGTGCCGCGCTTACCGTGGTGGAAGCAAGATCCAAGTGTGAGAGCGGAGCATTAACATGAGCGCCATGCGCAAGGCGATGCAGTACTTCGGCTTCGATGTCGCCGATAGAGACGACTACGACGACTACTACGCCGACGAAGAGCTGGCGCCGGTGACGAACCTGCACGACGTCGCGGCCGTGCGCGAGCACCGCGACTCGCGGCCGCGCACCGACGCGGTGCGGCAGCACCGTCCGCGCGCGAGCGAGCCAGGCGACCTCCGTCGTATTCAGACGATCAAGCCGCGCACCTACAACGACGCCAGACTCATTGGCGAGGCCTTCCGACAGGGTGTTCCGGTCATCATGAACCTTACCGAGATGGCTGAGGGCGATGCGAAGCGTCTCGTCGACTTCTCGGCGGGCCTGGCGTTTGGTCTTCGCGGATCCCTTGAGCGGGTCACGACGGCGGTCTTCCTGTTGTCGCCAGCCCACGTCGAGATTGCCGTGGACACGGAGCAGGCGCCCGCACGCGACGGTTTCTTCACAGGCTAATCGGCGTTCGAGGGATAAGTTCCGCGGTACCTCAGGTAGCCTAGTTCGGTGCCCTTCGCAATTGATCTCGCCCTTTTCGTGCTGTGGATCGTCTGGATCATGCTGATCGCACGGATTGTTCTGTCTTTCGTGCTCTCCTTCGCGCACGACTGGCGCCCGGCTGGAGTGCCAGCGCTGTTGGTCGAATCGGTGTACACCGTGACCGACCCGCTAATCAAGCCGTTGCGGAGAGTTATTCCTCCGATTAGCATCGGCGCGATCCGATTGGACGTGGCGTTTCTCATCGTCTTTATCGCGGTGATGGCGCTTCAACAGCTCCTGACGGCGCTGAAGACACAGATTGGTTAGGTGGCTACGCGCGTGAGGAACTCAAGCCCCCGCCGATACGTAGGGGGAATACGTGACCACTGCACACGAGGCACGCGCGCTGCGCGTTCCGCGACGCGAGGAGGGATGACGCATGGCGTTGCTCACCGCTGAGGACGTTCTGAACAAGGCGTTCTCCAAGACGAAGTACCGCGAAGGTTTTGATCAGGACGAGGTCGACGACTTCCTCGATGAGGTCGCGAACGCCATCTCCGCGCTCACCGCCGAGCGCGACGAGTTGCAGGCGCGCCTGTCGCAGTATCAGGCGGGCGGTGCACCAGTTGCCGCAGCCGCCGCGCCGGCCCCAGCAGCCGAGCGGCCGGGCGGCGTGTCATCCGCCTCCGCCGACCTCCTCGCTGCGGCCACCGACCCGAACCCGCCGTCGGCCACCACGATGTTGTCTATGGCGCAGAAGCTCCATGACGACTATGTCCAGGCGGGCGAGGCTGAGCGAGACCGCATCATCGACGAGGGCAAGTCCAAGGCCGAGTCAATTGTCGAGCAGGCGGCGACCGACGCGCGTGTGCGGATGCAGTCGCTCGATTCCGAGCGAGCGGACCTTGAGCGGCGCATCGACGACCTCAGGCGGTTCGAGCGGGACTACCGGGGTCACCTGCGCAACTACCTCGAGAACCTCCTGGGAGATCTCGAGCACAATTCTGCACGAGGCGGTGTCGGTGCGCCGGGAGTCGGTGCGCCCGGTGTCGGTGCGCCCGGTGTCGGTGCGCCCGGTGTCGGTGCGCCCGGTGTCGGTGCGCCCGGTGTCGGTGCGCCCGGTGACGATGCGCCCGGTGACGATGCGCCCGGTGACGATGCGCCCGGTGACGATGCTCCGTCCATGACCCCAGAACCACCGCTCTTCGGCGGCGGGTTCGCGGCCGAGCAGCCCGTGGCTCCCAAAGAGCCCGTCGCGGTGCCCGGGGTGGACCTCAGCGCCGAGCCGCAGCCATCGGTCGGCGCTGTTGCCGCGCCGGAACCTTTCGCGCCGACGGCCGAGCCGGAAATCCGTGCTCAGGGCTTTCACGTGAGCGAAGCCGTACCGGTTCCGTCGTTCGCCGAAGAGTTGCCACCCTTCCCCGGGATGCCTCAGTCCGCGAGCCCTTTTGCCTCGCCGTTTAAGGACGCCAACCCGTTTGCGCCCTCGGCGACGCCCAAGGCGGCGGAGATTCCAGCCGACGGCTCCTCGACGCCAGCCGCACCAGCAGAGGCGGACCCAGAAGAGGAAGCACCTCGCTGGAACTTCTAACAGCGTCACCGCAACGCGCCGGGCTTGGGACTGTTGTCCCAGCGCGGCGCGTTGCCTTTACTCGAGAGTGCGACTACTCTCGCTCCGTTACCCAAGTGAGGACCTCATGACGAGCACAGACGTTCCCATCGTTAAGGTGGACCCCGCGGACTTGAAGGCGGCCGATGCCAAGGCTGTCGCAGTACGCGACGGAGACGAGCCGTGGAAGATAGGCGAGCTTCGCGACATTGTCGTGACCCTCAATGCCGACGTCGAGCGACTGCTTGTCGAGTTCCGTGCCAACGAGGTTGACCTCGATGACCTTCTTCACACCTCCGAGGGCTCGGGCGATGACCAAGCCGACGCCGGCTCGACCGCACTCGAGCGCGAGCAGGAGATGTCGATCGTCAACAACACCCGCGAAATGCTTGAGGAGTCTGTAGACGCGTTGCGGCGCATCCAGAACCACGCCTTCGGCGCGTGCATCTCGTGTTCTCAGGGCATCGGCAAGGCGCGCCTGCAGGCGTTCCCGCGCGCCACCCACTGCGTCGCTTGCAAGCAGCGCGAGGAGCGCCGTTGACCGTGCGGCCGGCCGTGTGGCTGGCCGCGGTCCTCGTAGTCGCCCTCGATGTCTTCACCAAGCAGTGGGCGCTGAGTTCTCTCACACCCGGAGTGCGTCACCACGTCATTGACGGCGTGATTTCGTTCCAGCTGGTCTTCAACTCGGGCGCCGCGTTCTCGCTGGGCGAGAACTACACGTGGGTGCTCACGGTGGTGGCCGCCGTTGTCACCGTCGGAATCGCCTACTACGCCCGACGGGCGCGGACGTGGTGGTCGGTCGGACTCTTTGGGATCGCCTTGGGCGGGGCCCTAGGCAACCTCCTTGACAGGCTCTTCCGGGCGCCGGGATTTGGGCGCGGGCACGTGGTCGACATGATCAACTATCACAACTTTTTCGTCGGCAATGTGGCTGACATGGCGATCGTTGGCTCGGCCGTGACATTTATGGTGATGAGCATGCTGGGACGCAAACCGTTGATGCCTCTCCCGGAAGGTCCGTCTTCGTCGAAGGGGAAGGCGGACGCCTTCGAAGATGCCTCCTCGTGAGTGACACTCGCTACCTTCCAGTTCCTGACGCACTCGTAGGCCAGCGCGCCGATGTCGCGCTCGCGCGAATGCTTGGCCTGAGCCGCTCCAAGGCGGCCGACATTGTTGAGGCCGGGGGAGTGAGCCTCAACGGCAACACGCTCGGCAAGTCGGACCTTTTGGCCGACGGCGTTCTCGCGGTAGACCTGCCCAACGAGCGCGGTGCGGTCCCCGAGCCGTCGATTCCCGGCGGCCTGGTGGCCGTCTATGAGGACGAAGACATCATCGTCATCGATAAGCCAGTTGGCGTGGCGGCGCACCCCTCTCCCGGATGGGAGGGGCCCACAGTCACGGGAGCGCTTGCCTCGGCGGGGATCACGCTCGCTCCAGTGGGCGCCGCGGAGCGCCAAGGGATTGTGCACCGGCTCGACGTGGGGACCTCGGGCCTCATGGTTGTCGCCAAGACCGCGCCGGCGTATTCGGCGCTCAAGCACGCCTTCAAGGAACGCACCGTTGAGAAGGTGTACCACGCGGTTGCTCAAGGCCACGTGGAGCCGACTCAGGGAACGATCGACGCTCCGATCGGGCGCCACCCCACCGCTGACTACAAATTCGCCGTGGTCGAAGGTGGGCGGGATTCGATCACTCACTACAAGGTCCTCGAGATGTTCCCCGGTGCGACACTCGTCGAGGTCCACCTCGAAACGGGCCGCACCCACCAGATTCGTGTCCACATGGCCGCCATCAAGCACCCGCTCGCGGGTGACATCACTTATGGCGGCGACCCGGTCATGGCCCAGAGACTGGGACTCAAGCGCCAGTGGCTCCACGCGAAGGAGCTCGCCTTCGAGCACCCGACGCGTCACGGAGAAGTGAGGGTGACGACCGAGTACCCCGATGATCTTGCGCACGCCCTGGGGAAGTTGAGAGGTTAGAACGATGCGCGTGATTTCCATCACCACCCCCGAGGAGTTCGCCGAGGCGTTGGCCGTGCGGTTCGCCGTCTTTGTCGGCGAGCAAGGAGTAAGCCCCGACGCCGAGCGAGACGGGATTGATATTGATCCGCGGACGCTTCACGTACTCGCGTACAGCGACGAAGGCGAGGTGCTTGGCACGGGGCGCCTCGTGGCACCGCATTCCGATGCGGCACACGGTGCTGCGGTGGGCTTCGGCAACATGGATCCCTCCCACCCCCACATCGGTCGCTTGGCGGTCCTGTCGAGTGCCAGAGGCGCCGGAGCGGGCAAGGCGCTCATGATCGAACTCGAGCGGCAGGCGCTTGCGCTGTTCGGTGAGGGGAGGCGCATCAGGGTCGAACTCAGCGCCCAGGACCACGCGCTTGCGTTCTACAAGAAGCTCGGTTACACGACGTTCGGCGACGGCTACCTCGATGAGGGCATCCCACATCACGACGCCTTCAAGATCGTGGTGCCTCGCTAGCGAGAGTCTCGCCCCGTCATCGGGCCGTGACGATCGGGCTCTCGGGATCGAGCCGCCCGTCCTCCATGGTGAGGACCCTGTCACAGTGGTGCAGCACGTCGTGGTCGTGGGTGACCATGACTGTCGCGACGCTCGAGAGATGTGTCTCCTCACTCAGGAGGCCCACGATGTCCTGACTGCGTTGGCGGTCGAGCGACGAAGTTGGCTCGTCCACGAGCAGCAGCGAAGGGGAGTTGACCAAGGCCCGCGCGATGCCGACTCGCTGTCGCTCACCGCCCGAGAGTTCGTGGGGCCTTCGGTTCGCCTTGTGCGCCATGCCGACCTGCTCAAGCAGGCTCGTCGGATCGAAGGTGCGTCCGCCGGCAAGGCGGTGGACAAGCCTCAGTTGGTCGGCGACCGTGAGGGCGGGCACCAGGTTGCCGCTCTGGAACACGAAGCCGATCTCGTGCAGGCGAAACCGTGCCTGCGCCCGGCGTGACAGCGAGGCCAGATCTTGGCCGTGCACGCGCACGGAACCGGACGTGGGGGCGGCGAGCGCGCCGGCGATGGCGAGCAGGCTGGACTTGCCGGCTCCCGAGGGGCCGACGATCGCCAAGAACTCGCCCGCGCCCACGCGAAGGTCGACGGAGTCGAGCGCACGCACGGTGCGGTCGCCGTCCCCGAGTTCGAGGGTGACGCCCGTCATGGAAATGCCCGCTGTGGTGGTGCTGGTGGCGTCGTGTGTGGTCATCGCTGTCCTCCGAGGGCCGTGAGGGGGTCGATGCGCACGATGCGGATCACGGCGAGTGCCGCACCGGCGAGTCCAAGAGTGACCATCACGGCGCTGGCGGCGGCCACGGGCGACGCCTCGATGGCGAAGGGCACCGCGCTGGGCATGATTGCGGCGAGAAAGAGTCCCGCGCCGACGCCGACGCCGGTGAAGGTAAGCAGCAGCGCGGCGGCCTGGATAAGGCTATCGCGGAGCAGGAAGCCGGACGAGGCGCCGACCGCCCGCAGCACCGCGAGTTCGTGGGATCGCTGCACCGTCCACACGGTGAAGAATGCGCCGATGACGAGCGCGACGATCACGTAGAGGAACGCCTGGATGAGCGTGATCGTCGTCGTCTCGGCGGTATATCCCGGCGAGGCTCCGAACGAGTCGGTGAGGGACCGTGTGGTGGTTCCGGCCGCGGCGTCGCCTCGCGTGGCGTCCCATCCCGCACCCGGCCTGGCGCGCAATGCGATGGCGCTCGCGGTGTCGTGAGCGGCGTTCGCGACGTCCGCGGTGGTGGGCGCGCCCGCGGCGGAGCGGCCCGTGGAGAGGTATTGCCAGGTCGCGAGTGGGACGTAGCCGACGTCGACGTGGCCGAAGGTGTCCTGGCCGGTCGTGAACCCGATCACCCGCAGTTGGGTGCCGACCCGATCGAGGGTGATCACGTCGCCCAGGGCGACTCCGCGGTCGCGGGCCGTGGCTGACAGGACGATGCCGTCGGTCGGCCCGAGCTTCGCGCCGCTGCCGATCTCGGGAGCCAGGAAGGACGCGGGGCCGACGCCGAAGAGCGTGACGTCCAGCGCGGCACCACCTGCGGTGTGGGTGTTCACGATCGACACCCCGAAGAGTTCGGCGTCGGAGATTCCTGGTTGTGCCGCCCACGTGGCGCGTTGGGAGTCGTCGACGACCGAGCGCATGAACGCGTTGTCGGTCTTGGTTCCCGCCGCGAAGGCAAACGCGGTGGCGGGCAGGCGCTTGAGGCCGGAGACGCCATCATTCACCAGGCCGGTAGACAGACCGGAAAGCATGACGGTGAGCAGCGCAAGGAGGCTGATCACCAGGCCGATGAGGACGAATCGGCCGCGCTGGAAACCCAGCGAGCGCAGGGCGAGGAACATGGGGCTCCTTCGGGCTTTGACATGGGCGATGTTATCGACTCGGTGTCGATAACGTTAGCGACTATATGTCGGTAAACCGATAAGGGCAAGTTCGACGCTGTCGGGCATGTGAGTCGTCGCGGAACCGCGCCGGTGCGTCGTCGTCAGATTGAGGAGGCGGTGTCGCCGCGGGCGGCGAGGTATGGGTCCAGAATCTCCAGGATGCCCGCCATCACCGCGTGGGCGTCGGCGCCCGATTCCACCTGGCGGGCGCCGGAGTGTACGAGAGCGTTGACGAGTTGGGCCGTGAGCTCGGCGTCGGTGCTACCTATCTCGGCGAGGGCCTCGGTGAGCGGCTCGACCAGGCGTTGGTGAAAGTCGGCCGAGTGGCGGCCCATGTGTTCGGCGGGCGCGATCGCGGCGAGTGTGCGCGCCAGGGCGTGCTCTCCGTCGGAAACCAGGCCAATGTTCTCCCTGACGAAGGCGCGAACGCGTCCAGCGGAGGTGGGCTCGGCGGCGTAGGCGGCCTGAAAGCGCTGCTCCCATCGCGGGAACGTGTGCTCGACCACCTGCGCCAGCAGGTCCTCGCGTGAAGAAAAGTAGTGATAGACGCTCGAGCGGGACAGGCCGGCGCGCTTGCCCACCGCCGCGAGGCCGGGGATTTCTTCGGGGCGCTCGTGCAGCAGGGTGACGGCGGCGTCGAGTAGGGCGGCGCGGCGGGCCGCCCTGTGCTCGGCCACCGTCGCTTCCACGATCTTCGGCACGACTTCCCCTTCTCGCGGGTGGTGATTCTCGGCGCGGGGCGCCGGACCGGGCCACCTTACCGCGCGGCCCACGACGAGAGGGAGCCGCCAGGCGGCGCGGACTGGCTCCGCGGGTCACCCGAGAACGGCGCGGATACGCTTCTCGCTCACCGGCTCGTCGGTTCCCAGTTGCTGCGCAAACAGCGACACCCTGAACTCCTCGATCATCCATCTCGCCCGCTCCAGGCGCGTGGTCGCCTCGAGATCGGGGCCGCTCGCGCCGACGGCGGCCCGTTCGCGATCGAGTTCGGAGACCAACTCGCGCACGCGCCAAGCCAGCTCCGCGTCCCTCGCGGGCTCCGATTGTGCCTTCTCAATCCGGTGGCGGGCGGCCTTCAGGTATCGCGGCACGTGCCGAAGGCGCTCCGGCGGGGTGCGCGACAGGAAGCCGTCCCCCGCAAGGTCCGTGGCGAGGGCTCGTGCCTCTGCAAGCGTCGCGAGAAGCGCCATCGACGTGGTCGAGCGGATGTCGGTGTCGAGAGCCCGTGCCTGCTCGGCGACCGAGACGGCGATGACCGCGAGACGCAACACCTCGTCCTCGAGCTTACCCCTGACGGTGTCCCGCAGCGCCCCGTACCGCTCGGCGTCGCGCACAGCGCCGGCGTCGGTGTCGCCGCCGGAGGGCGTGAGCGAGCGGATCGCCGAAAGTTGAAGATCGGTCACGAGCGAATCCGTGTTGCGGTATCCCGACGCGGCGAGGGCGAGCGACTGCGTGCCCGACCAGCGTGAAGTGACGCGTTTGGTCGCGAGGCCGCACTCCGTGAGGAGCAGGCGTCGCACCCCGTCGGCGTGGAGGGCGTCCCGCACTCGTGCGTCGGCCGCTATCCGGAGCGCGGCGGACGCGCCCTCGTCAACGAGCCCGGGATAGCCGCGCGCGATGGTGCCCCCGCCGATGTCGCTCTCGACCACCTCGGGAAGGGCGCCCGAAGGGAGATCCGTTGGCCAGGTGGTCAAGGACTCGCGCTCGTGGATTCCGCCCGTGCCCATGGGGGGTGCCGATGGCCGCGGACCGGGGGTCGCTCCCTTGGGCGGCGCTCCGCTCCCAGGGGCCGATGCCGCCGCGCCGGGAAGGGCACTACGCACGGCGCTGCTAGACACGGCATTGCGCACCGCCTGGGCGGTCCGCGCCGCAAGGTTTCGCTGAATGAGGGCAAGGTTGCGCGATTCCTCGATCGTCTCTTCGCGACCGTCGGTGTTCTCGGTGACCCGGAAGGTGATGCGCAGGTGCGAGGGGAGGCGTTCGTCCACGTCCGCCCAGGCATCGGCCGGGATGTCGACGGCGCGCAGGTCGCGGGCGGCCCTCGTGAACTCGGTCCTGTACGACTCGGCCTCGCCACGTGAGCGCACTCGGTCCTCCCAAGACGGGCCGTGGGCCTCGATCCTCGCGACGATGTCCCTCGCCACGTCGGGGGCGGGCACCAAGAGACGGCGCACGGTCTTCGGCAGCGCCCTGATGGTGGCCGTCGTGAGCTCGGTGAGGAGCCCCGGCACGAGCCAGTCGAAGCCGTCTTCGCTCACGCGAGGGAGCACCGCGAGGGGCACGTGGACGGTGACGCCATCGGCATCGCTGCCCGGGGCGAACTGGTACGTGACTGGCAGCGTGAGGCCTCCATGCGGCCAGGCATCGGGAAAGGCCCCGGGGTCGAACGATGGTGCCTCCGGCAGCAACAGGTCCTGCGTAAAGGTCAGCAGATCGGGGGTGGCGCGCCTGGCGCCCTTCCACCATGAGTCGAAGTGCCTGGCGGACACCACCTCGTCGGGGATCCTGTCGTCGTAGAACTCGAACAGAGCCTCCTCGTCGGCCACGAGCCCTCGCGTGCGCGAGCGCGCCTCGATCTCGGAGGCCTCATCCAGCAGGCGGCTGTTCTCGGCGAAGAAGGCGTGGTGCGTGGTCCACTCTCCCTCGATGAGGGCGTTCCTGATGAACAGCTCGCGCGCCTCAACCGGGTTGACCTTGGCCCACAACACGGCCCTGTCGGCGACCAGGGGGACGCCGTAAAGCGTCACCCGTTCTTGAGCCATGGCGGCACCCTGGCGCGTTGACCAGTGCGGCTCGGAGTAGGAGCGCTTGGCGAGGCTGCCCGCGAGTTCCTCGGCCCACGCGGGGTCGATCTCGGCCACGTCCCTTGCCCACAACCTGTTGGTCTCGACCAGTTCCGCGGCCATCACGAAAGCGGGCGGCTTCTTGGCTAGGGGGGAGTTGGGCTGGATCGCGAATCTGGCGCCGCGCGCACCCAGGAACTCGTTGGGCGCCCTCCTTGAGGCTTTGCGCATGGCCGATGCCCGAGCGTCGCCCCTGAGGTGCGAGAAGCTCGAAGCCTTGGGCGGGGAGACGTCCTGGATGCCGATTTGGGTCAGCAGGCCCGCGAGCACCGAGCGATGGATTGCGTCCTCGTTCCACGAGTGGGTGAACGTGGGCTCCATCTTGGTGGCGGGCGCGGGTGAGGAAGGGGCGCCGCCCGCATTGCCGGCCCCTGCACCGCCGGCCCCTGCACCGCTGGCCCCTGCACCGCTGGCCCCTGCAACGCCAATCCCCGCATCGGCCGGGCTGCTGGCCCGCTCGTGACGGCGGGGCTTGATGGTGATGCCGACGGGCTTCGCGGCGTCGCGCAACTGCTGCACGAGGTCCTGCCACTCGCGCACCCTCAGGTAGTTCAGGTACTCGGAGCGGCACAACCGCCTGAACGCGCTCCCGGAGAGCTCGCGCTGCTGTTCGCGCAGATACGCCCACAGGTTGAGGTACGCGAGCAGGTCGGACTTGGGGGTGGAGAAGCGCCGGTGCTGCAGATCGGCCTCCGCACGCTTCTCCGAGGGGCGCTCACGCGGGTCCTGAATCGAGAGGGCGGCCGCGATAATCGCGCATTCGTAGGCGACCGAGTGCTTCGCGCCCTCGACGATCATCCGCGCCTGGCGGGGGTCGAGGGGCAACCGGGCGAGCGCGCGGCCCACCTCGGTAAGCCTGGTCTTGCCCCCGCGGCCGGTGGTCACGGCGCCGAGGTCGGTGAGCAGCTGGAGGCCGTCACGGATCGACCTGATGTCCGGCGACTCGACGAAGGGGAAGGACGCGACGTCGTCCGGTGAAGAGACCACACCCACGCTGATCATGTGCAGCAGCACCGAGGCGAGCGAGGTACGCAAAATCTCGGGCTCGGTGAATGCGGGCCTGGACTCGAAGTCGTCCTCCGCGTAGAGCCTGATCGCGATGCCATTCGCGAGGCGCCCCGCACGACCCGCGCGTTGGCGAGCGCTCGCCTGGGAGATGGGCTCGATCGGGAGGCGCTGGACCTTGGTGGCCTTCGAGTAGCGCGAGATGCGCGCGGTGCCTGGGTCGACCACGTAATGGACGCCTGGCACCGTGAGGGAGGTCTCGGCGACATTGGTGGCGAGCACGATGCGCCTGGCCGCATGCGAGGCGAAGACGCGGTGCTGCTCGGCCGCTGAGAGCCTGGAATACAGGGGGAGCAACTCGACGGCCTGGGGGTGGCGCGCGTCCCTTACGCGAGCGCCCAGGTGTCCCTCGAGGGCCTCCACGGCGTCGCGGATCTCGCGTTCGCCAGAGAGGAACACGAGGATGTCGCCGTGACCCTCGCGCATGAGCTCGTCGCAAGCCTCGACGATGCCCGTCATGAGGTCCCTCTCCTCGCCCTTGGTTGGGCCCGCGAGGGGTCGGTACCGCACCTCGATGGGGTAGGTGCGGCCCGTGACCTCGACGACGGGCGCGACGGGCTGGGTTTCAGCCGCCGCACCGCCGTCGGCGATGGGCCCGCCCGGAGCGCTGTGCTGATTGCTTTGCACCCCACGGGGCGCACTGTGCTGATTGCTTTGCACCCCACGGGGCGCACTGTGCTGATTGCTTTGCACCCCACGGGGCGCACTGTGCTGATTGCTTTGCACCCCACGGGGCGCAAAGTGACGCGCGAAGCGCTCCGAATCGATGGTGGCGGACGTGATGATGATCTTGAGATCGGGGCGACGGGGGAGCAGGTTGGTGAGGTAGCCGAGGAGGAAGTCGATGTTGAGGCTGCGCTCGTGGGCCTCGTCGATGATCAGGGTGTCGTACGCACGCAGCTCGGGATCGTGCTGGATTTGGGCGAGCAAAATCCCGTCGGTCATGACCTTGACGAGAGTGCGTTCGGAGGACTGTTGAGTGAATCGCACCTGGTAGCCGACCACGTCGCCCAGGGTGGTGCCGAGCTCCTCCGCGATGCGTTCCGCTACTGAGCGCGCCGCTATTCGTCGCGGCTGGGTATGGCCTATTTGCCCGGTGCGGCCCCTGCCCAATTCAAGAGCAATCTTGGGAATCTGGGTCGTCTTCCCGGATCCCGTCTCTCCCGCGACGATCACCACTTGGTGGTCCCGGATCGCGGCCGCGATGTCCGCGCGTCGAGCCGAAACGGGCAGGTCCTCGGGGAAAGTGATCGGGGGAAGCGCGACGAGGGCACGCGCGGCGGCCGCCTTTTGTCGGTCGACCTCGGGCCGCTTGCTCGCGGTTGATCCCGCGCGGCGTGTGGAGGTCATGTCTCCATTGTCGCGGTCACGGCGTCGGCATTCTTGCGCGGGCACCGGACGTACCGTCCCCGACACACCGTCCCTGACACACCGTGGCGCGACGCGCCCGGCGACACGCCGACACGGCGTCGCTGGCCGCCGGGCGGGTGTCAAGGACGGTGCGGGGGCGCCGGAAACGGCCGTCGCGAAACCGCGGTGGCTAGTGGTCAGGGACGCGAGTCGGCGGACCGCGGTGTCCGGGCACGCGCCTAGAATCGTCTCCATGCCGTCGCGCGATTTCGTTCACCTCCACGTGCACACGGAATACTCGATGCTCGACGGCGCGGCCCGCATCGGCGACCTCATGAAGCGGGCAAACGAGCTCGGCCAAAAGGCCATGGCGACCACCGATCACGGCTACCTCTTTGGTGCCTACGAGTTCTGGTCCCAGGCCACCAAGGCGGGCGTCAAGCCGATCATCGGCCTAGAGGCCTACCTCACTCCCGGCACCGCGCGCTCGGATCGCTCGCGCGTCAAGTGGGGCCAAGAGGGTCAGGCTGGCGACGACGTGAGCTCGGGGGGCGCGTATACGCACGCGACGATGTGGGCGCGAGACACCGCAGGGATGCACAACCTGTTCCGTTTGGCCTCATACGCGAGCCTTGAGGGCCAATACTTCAAGCCACGCATGGACCGCGACCTTCTGCAGCGCTACTCGAAGGGAATCATCGCGACCACCGGCTGCCCATCTGGCGAGGTGCAGACCCGACTCCGCCTCGGCCAGTACGACGCCGCGCTCAAGGCGGCGGGGGAGTTTCAGGAGATCTTTGGCAAGGACTCGTATTACGTCGAGCTCATGGATCACGATCTCGACATCGAGAAGCGCGTGTTCGAGGACCTGCTGCGCATCTCGAAGGACCTGGGTGCGCCGCTCGTGGCCACGAACGACCTGCACTACGCGGCCAAGGAAGACGCTCACACCCACGAGGCGCTGCTGTGCATCCAGTCTGGATCCACGCTCAACGAGCCGACGTATGACCAGGGCGGCAAGCGATTCGCCTTCAACGGCGACGGGTACTACGTCAAGACGGCCGAGGAGATGTGGGCGCTGTGGGGCGACTACCCAGAGGCCCTCACCAACACCCTTGAGATCGCGGACCAGTGCGAGGTCGCCTTCAACACCGCGGCGGACTACATGCCGCGTTATGCCTGTCCCGCAGGCGAGGACGAGCACTCGTGGTTCGTCAAGGAGGTCCAACGCGGCCTGCACGATCGTTTTGGCGAACAGATTCCCGCGCACGTCCAGGCCCGCGCCGACTTTGAGATTGAGGTCATTGCCGACAAGGGCTACCCGGGATACTTCCTGGTAGTTGCCGACTTTGTGAAGTGGTCCAAGGACAACAAGATTCGCGTGGGGCCAGGGCGTGGCTCGGGCGCAGGCTCGATGGCCGCTTACGCGATGGGCATCACGGATCTCGACCCGATCGTTCACCAGCTCTACTTCGAGCGCTTCCTGAACCCGGAACGCGAGTCCAAGCCCGACTTCGATATCGACTTTGATGAGCGTCGTCGCGGCGAGGTGATCCGCTACGTCACGGACAAGTATGGCGAGGACAAGGTCGCCCAGATCGTCACATACGGCACCATCAAGGCCAAGCAAGCGCTCAAGGACTCCGCGAGGGTGCTGGGCAAGCCCTATGCGCTCGGCGAGCAGCTCACCAAGGCGTACCCCGAGCCGCAACAAGGGCGCGACCTCTCACTTGCCTCGGTCTTCGACGAGAAGCACGAGCGCTACAACGAGGGCGGCGACTTCCGCGCCTTGGTCGATTCGGACCCCGACGCGCGCGAGGTCACCGACATGGCGCTCGGCCTCGAGGGGCTCAAGCGCCAGTGGGGTGTCCACGCGGCTGGTGTGATCATGTCGTCGGATCCGTTGATCGACATCATCCCGATCATGCGGCGCGAGCAAGACGGCGCGATGATCACGCAGTTCGACTATCCGACGTGCGAGGCGCTCGGCCTGGTCAAGATGGACTTCTTGGGCCTGCGCAACCTCACGATCCTGGACGACGCCCTCGACAACATCGTCGACAATGGCAAGTCGCCGCTGGTGCTCGAGGACCTCGCGCTTGAGGACCAGGACGCGTTCGACCTCTTGGGCCGCGGCGACACACTCGGCGTCTTCCAGCTCGACGGCGTGGCGATGCGCCAGCTCCTGCGACAGATGCGCCCCGACACGTTCGAGGACATCTCGGCCGTGCTCGCTCTGTACCGTCCGGGCCCCATGGGCGCTAACTCACACCTGAACTACGCCGAACGCAAGAACGGCCGCCAGCAGATCGTCCCGATTCACCCCGAGCTCGAGGAGCCGCTGCGGGAGGTTCTCGACGTCACGTATGGCCTCATCGTGTACCAAGAGCAGGTCCAGCGCATCGCGCAGATCGTCGCCGGGTACACGCTCGGCGCGGCAGATCTGTTGCGTCGTGCGATGGGCAAGAAGAAGCCCGAGATTCTCGCAAAGGAGTATGAGCCCTTCAAGGCCGGAGCCCTAGAGCGCGGCTACTCGGAGGCGGCTATCAAGGCGCTGTGGGACATCCTGGTGCCCTTCGCCGACTACGCCTTCAACAAGGCGCACACGGCCGCCTACGGAGTGCTGTCGTTCTGGACGGCGTACCTCAAGGCGCACTACCCGGTCGAGTTCATGGCGGCTCTGCTCACCTCGGTGGGCACCGACAAGGACAAGATGGCGCTCTACCTGGCCGAATGTCGCCGCATGGGCACCACGGTGCTGCCGCCGGATGTGAACGATTCCAAGGCCAACTTCTCTGCTGTCGGGAACGACATTCGCTTTGGCCTGACTGCCGTGCGCAACGTGGGCGCGAACGTGGTGGCAGAGCTCATGAAGGCGCGAGAGGCGAAGGGCCGCTACGCATCGTTCCCCGACTTCCTCGATAAGGTGCCCGCCTCGGTGTGCAACAAGCGCACGATCGACTCCCTCGTGAAGGCGGGGGCGTTCGACTCGCTGGGGCACACGCGGCGCTCGCTGTCCGTGATCCACGAGCAGGCGGTCGACTCCGTGGTGGGAGTCAAACGCCAGGAGGCAACCGGTCAGTTTGACCTGTTCGGCGACGACAAGGAACTGGGCGGAGGCGTGCGCGTCGAGGTGCCCGACATCCCCGAATGGGACAAGAAGACGCTACTGAACCTCGAGCGGGAGATGCTCGGCCTGTACGTCTCCGACCACCCCTTGTCGGGGTTGGACCATGTGCTCCGATCCGAGGCGAGCCACCAGATTCTGTCGGCGACGGCGCCCGGTGCGGTCGGAGACGGTGAGCAGATCACCTTCGCGGGCCTCATCACTCGCGTGGATCGGCGCATTGCGCGCTCCGGCAACGCCTACGCGCTCGTGGTTCTCGAGGACATGACGGGCGAGGTCGAGGTCTCGTTCTTTGCCAAGACGTACGACACCTACGCCCGCGACCTAGTGGACGACGCCGTGGTGACCATCAAGGTGCGTGCGCGTGAGCGTGGCGACGGCGGTATGCAATTCTCTGCGGTGGAGCTCCGCATGCCCAACATCACCGCGCAAGACAACACGCCGGTGGCGATCACCGTGCCCGCTGCGCGCGTCACGCCTCCTTTGGTCGACGAGGTGAAGGCCATCTTGCGCTCGCACCCTGGCCCCGTGGAGGTTCGGATGGTGCTCACGGGTGGGGAGAAGCCGCTCACGATGCGGCTCGGCAACGAGTTTAGGGTTGCCAAGACATCGGCGCTCTACGGCGACCTGAAGGCCGCGCTCGGCCCCAACTGCCTGTCGAGCTAGTTGTCGCTGGGCGCGAGCAACCAGTCGAGGGCTTGGCGGGCGGTCCAGCCGCCCGGGTGGAGCGCGGCGAGGCGCCGAGGCCCGTCGAGGTTGGCTCCGAGCGTGATGAGGGGCTTCTCGACATAGCCTGTGGCGCGCGTCTGCCCGAGGCCGACGTTGGCCATGAGGGCGTTGCACAGGCACAGGCGACCGGCGGTGTCATCCGCGCCGCCGCCCTTGCGTGCGAAGGGTCTGACCGGCTCGGCCGGGCACCGGTAGCCCACGGCGTCGTTGTCGCGCACGTAGGGAACGCCCAGAAAACCGAGGTCGCACAGGCGGGGGCGCTCCTCGACCGCGCCGGGATCCGTCAGGGAGCCCGCCAACTCGACCACCTTGAAGGGGAAGCCGGTGGGTGAGGCGCGCAGGTCGGTGGTCACCCGCAGCGTTCCGTCCGCCACCCCGGCAACGAGGGCGTCGCGAATGGCGGGCTCGAAGTTCGCGTCGTGGCTCAGGGCGAAGAGGGTTCCGACTTGAACGCCGGCGGCACCCGCCGCCTGCGCGGCAACGAGTCCCTCGGGGGTGCCATAGGAGCCTGCCAACCAGAACGGCAGCCCGATCGCGGCGACCTTCGCAATGTCCGCGTAGTCGCGAGGGCCGAACTGAGGCTCTCCCGACTCGTCGAGGACGACCTTTCCACGCGGCGGCGCGTTGTGGCCGCCCGCCTGCGGGCCCTCGATCACGAAACCGTCGGGACGAATCGCCTCATCGCGCGCGAGGTACTCGGCGAGCACGTGGGCGGAAATGACCGCGAGGAAGAGCGGGCGCTTGAGCGGCGGCAAGGTGACGCCGAGCAGTTCCGATGGGTCGAGCGAGACGGAGAAAGTTCCATACTCCGCACCCTGCACGTCTACCGGAAACTTCACCGAGGAGTGTGTGGCGAGCTGGTTCAGCAGGCGAGGAATCTCGCGGGGGAGGCCCGCGCCCATCACCACGTAGTCGACGCCCGCGAGCATGGCGCCATAGGCCGCCGCAGGGGTGGCCATCTGTACCTTTTCGAGGTAGTTGACCCCCACCAAGCCGGAATGGCCCTCTTTCGCGAGCCACACCTCGACGAAGTTGCCAAGTACCGCGAGTTCTTGGGACGGCCGTTCCTGCGCGACGACAAGCTTGGGAACGGCGGCGTATGGCTCGCCGGAAGTGCGGCCGTCGGGCAGGAAGTATTCCTCGACGGCACGGGCGGCCATGGAGGGCACGGGGAACGCCGCGAGTGCGCGACGCATGTGACCGCCCTTGTCGCCATCCTGGAGCCTGCGTGCGAGCACCATGTCGAGGCCGATGCCTGACACGACGCCCAACTGCCCGGCCTGGGCGACCTGCGAGGCGAGCCGCCACGAGGACACGGCTGCGCCCATGCCGCCCTGGATGATGCGTGGAAGCTTGCGACTCTCCACGGAGTCGGCTTGCTGTGATGCTGCGGTGCTGATCGTCATGGCGAGCCTCTCCAATCCTTTTGGTTAGGGTAACCTACGCAACCGTAGGTAGGGAGGGCGTACGTCCCGTCACTCTTGCGGGGGAGGGCGTGCGGCTCGTCACTCTTACGGGGGAGGCCGAGCGGCCACGGGTTGATCAACCGGTCGGCTTGGTGAGGTCGTACATCGTCACACCGTCGACGGTCTGTGCGGAGAAGTTGTGGCGTACCCAGGTCTCGATTGACGCGAAAACCCGTTTGCCGCCTCGGCCACCAGAACCGGACCTGCCGACGATGTAGTAATGGATCTTGCCATCCGCTACATACGCCTGGAACTGTGCCAGCGTCGGGGAGGGGTCACCACCGCTGAATCCGCCGATCGGCATGACCGACTTGTCGGTGAGCAATTGGTAGGTCGCAGCGGTTTCCGAGCCTGTGGCGGCGACCCACGTGTAGGAGGCCGCGTCCTTCAAGAGGAGCGCGATCACCACGTCGCTCCCAGTCAAGCCGTGGAAGGCGCCGGGACCACGCGAGGTGCCGCCCACGACCGCGGGCCCGGTTTTCACTCCTCCGCCCTCGTGGGGCGTGACGACCGTCTGCACGGTCCAGGCCGTGGGTCCCGCGAGGGCTGCGACCATGGCGAGCACGACGCCCGTGCGGAGAACTTTCGTTCCCAAGCGTCGGCCCAACATGAGGCCCGCCGCGGCGACGAGACCCACCACGAGCACGACCCAGGGCAACCAGGGGTTCCATTCAGGGGACCTTCCCAGGACCACGAATGCCCAGCCGGTCGTGACGAGAGAAACCGCCGCGAGCACGGGCATGGCCCAGCGCTCGGTGCGACGCGTCCACACGAGCCAACCGCCGATGCCAACAAGGGCGCCGATCGATGGCGCGAGGGCGACCGTGTAGTACTCGTGGGCCATGCCGTTCATTAGGGAGAACGTGAGGCCGGTGACCAGGAGCGTCGCACCCCAGATCAACAGGGCGGCGCGGCGAACGTCGGTGCGCTTCGCGCGCCCGACGATCAGCAGGCCAGCGAGTCCGAGGAGCAGTGCGGCAGGGATGAGCCACGCGATGTGGCCGCCGAAGTCACCCGCGAACATCCGCAGCAAGCCGGCGTTGAAGTGCGACACTGCGCCGCCTGGGTGGCCACCTGAGTTTTCCGAGGCGGCCCCGCCGAGCGCGGTACCTGTGTGAGTGGTGGGCGCCGAGTGGCCGAGGATGCGGCTGAGGCCGTTGTATCCGAAGGTGAGGTTGAGGAAGGAGTTGTCGGTCGAGCTGCCGACGTAGGGACGGTTCGCGGCTGGGGTGAGTTCGACAATCGCAACCCACCAACCTGCGGAAACGATCATCGCGACGACGGCGATGAGGCCGTCGCGAAGGCGCCGCCATAGCGACACGGGCGCGGCGATGAGGTAGACGGCCGCGATCCCGGGAAGCACGAGGACGGCTTGAAGTTGCTTGGTGAGGAAACCGAGCCCGACGAGAACGCCCGCGAGCACCATCCAGCGGGTGCGTCCGTTCTCGACGGCTCGCAGGGTCGCGACGACGGCGCCCGTGAGCAGTAGCACGAGGAGCGCGTCGGGGTTGTTGAAGCGGAACATCAGTGCCGCGACCGGCGTGAGGGCCAGCACGGCACCTGCGATGAGCCCGGCTTGTGCGCTGAAGTAGCGGCGCACCGAGGCGTACACGAGCCCGACGGTGGCCACGCCCATCAGGGCTTGAGGCACGAGCATCGACCAGGAGTTGAGCCCGAACACCCGAGCGGACAGCGCCATGACCCACAAGGACGCGGGAGGTTTGTCAACAGTGATCGACGCCCCCGCGTCCGATGCGCCGAAGAGGAAGGCCTTCCAACTCACCGACCCGGCCTGCACGGCGGCAGCGTAGAACCAGTTGGCCCAGCCTGACGCGGACAATTCCCACAGGTACAACGCGCCGGTCACGACCAGCAGAACAAAAAGGGCCGGACGCTCCCAGCGCTTCCTCGGAGAGGGGCTGAACCTCTCGTCGATGATCTCGGCGGGCGGCACCGCCGGCACCGCCGGCACATCGGGCACGGCGGGAGCCGAGGACTCCACGCGTAGGACCGGCGACGGCGCTTCGCCTTCGAGGGCTACGGCGCGGGGGGTAGCAGTAATCGGAGTGCTCCTTCGGTGAGGTGAGTCTCGGCGCGCGCGCCGGTCGGTTCAAGGGTGGCGCGGGCGCCGGTGGGGGTGGCCGCTGGGCGGGGGCGGAAGACCCAACGCCTCAGGAGGACGAAGCGCAGCACGGTCGCTGCGAGGTTGGCGATGACGAGGACGGCGAGTTCAACGGAGTGGGGTGCCGTGGGTGCCGTTGCAGTGAGAAGTGCGAGGGAGCCGGAGGTGAGTGCCCAGCCGAAGAAGAACACGAGCAGGCCTTGGCCTTGATGGCGGGCCGCGTTTGTCGAACCGCGGAACCCGAACGTCACTCGCCTGTTCGCGGCCGTGTTCGCAATCGCGGTCAGCAGGAGCGCGCTGAAATTCGCCGCCTGAGCGCCCATGGGGCCGCGCAGCAGGAGGAAGAGCAACGCGAACGCGAGGGTTGAGGCGATGCCGACGACCGCGAACCGTACGAGCTGGTGCAACAGCGCGGTTTGTGGGGGCGCGTCGGGAGGCACGACGACGCCTTGGACGATGCGTGTTTGCGAGTCTCCGACGAGCGGCAGGTGTTGACCGATTTCGCGAAGCGGCAGCGCTCCGCTCATCAGTTCGCGGCCCACGCGAATAACACCCTTGAGGTCCGCCATGGCGGTGGCGACGATGTCGACGCGCGAGTCGGGGTCGTCGACCCAGTCGACGGGGACCTCGTGGATGCGCAGCCCGGCCCGCTCGGCCAGCACCAGGAGTTCGGTGTCGAAGAACCATCCGGTGTCCTGGACGAGCGGGAGTAACTCGCGGGCCACATCGGCACGGATGGCCTTGAACCCGCATTGTGCGTCGGAGAACCGTGCGGCAAGCGAGGTGCGCAACAGGAGGTTGTAGGAGCGGGAGATGAATTCGCGCTTGGGCCCGCGCACCACCCGGGAGGAGCGTGCCAGACGTGTGCCGATCGCCACATGGGAGTGGCCAGAAACAAGCGGGGCCACGAGGGGCAGCAGTGCGGACAGGTTGGTCGAGAGGTCCACGTCGCAATACGCCAACACCTGGGCATCCGACGTAGACCACACCGTGCTGAGGGCCCGACCGCGACCCTTCGCCTCAAGGCGGACCACCCGAACCTGCGGCAGCTCGGCGGCAAGACGCCCGGCAACCGCATGGGTGCCATCCGTCGACGCGTTATCGGCGATCGTCACCCGCCACGTGAACGGCAACGTGTCCTCGAGATAGGCACACACAGCCCGAACCGAAGCCTCAAGCCCCGCCACCTCATTGAAAACAGGGATCACCAAATCAAGAACCGGACCCGCTGATGCACGCAGGCCGTGCACCTCGTCGTGAGGTTGGAATGCGCCGGAGGGCGCGCCGTACTTTGCTTCGGCCATGCGAACAGTCTTTGCAGGGTCGCTGTGAACTCCGTCAGAGCATCCTGGGAGTTTGCTCAGTGGCCGATGCGTACCGGTGGCGCGCTCAAGGACGGGGACGAGCGGCTGTCGCCGGTAGGCTGGCGGGCGTGTTGAGGCGCATCGATATTCGAGGTCAGAACCTGTCCACCAGGCAGCTCCTGGAGGTGGTGCCGCGCGCCGAGATAGACATCGATGCCGCGCTCGAAACCGTGCGCCCCATTCTGGCCGATGTGCGCGCCAGGGGAGAGGTCGCGCTCCGTGAGTACGGCGACCGCTTTGACAGCGGATCGCCAGCGAACCTGCGAATCGCGCCCGCCGACATCGAGTCCGCGCTGGCGACGCTCGACCCCGCGGTGCGGGAGAGCCTGGAAGAGGCCATCCGCCGGGTGCGCCAGTTCCACGAGGCCACGGTGCCTCCTGCCGTCAGCGTCGACCTTGCGCCGGGTGCGCGCGTGAGCCAGCGCTGGGTGCCCGTGGCGCGTGTGGGGCTCTACGTGCCGGGAGGGCTGGCCGTCTACCCCAGTTCGGTGGTCATGAACGTGGTGGCCGCACAGGCCGCGGGCGTGACCGAAATCGCGGTCACGACGCCGCCACAGAAGGCCTTCGCAGGCGCCCCGCACCCCTCGATCCTCGCGGCGTGCGCGCTGCTCGGGGTGACCGAGGTCTACGCGGTCGGCGGGGCTCAGGCGATCGGCATGCTCGCGTATGGGGCGACCCGCACGGACGGCTCTGTGCTGTGCGATCCGGTTGACGTGATCACCGGGCCGGGAAACGTCTATGTGGCCGCCGCGAAGCGCGCGGTCAATGGCACCGTGGGGATCGACTCGGAAGCGGGTCCGACGGAGATCGCCGTCATCGCGGACGATTCCGCAAACCCGGGCTTCATCGCGTATGACCTCCTCAGCCAAGCGGAGCACGACCCTATGGCGGGCTCGGTCCTCATCACCGACAGCGCAGAACTGGCCGAAGCGGTGGGCGAAAGGCTCGCGAGCATCGTGGGGGTGACCAAACACGACGTGCGAGCCAAGGAGGCCCTCGGCGGAGTCCAGAGCGCGATCATCCTCACCGACAATCTGGAGCAGTCCATCAGGGTGGCCGACGCGTATGGCGCCGAGCACCTTGAGATCCACACCCGCGACGCGGCAGCCGTCGCGGGCCGCATTCGCAACGCGGGAGCGATCTTCGTGGGGCCCTACAGCCCGGTCCCCTTGGGCGACTACATGGCCGGTTCCAATCACGTCCTCCCCACGGGAGGCACCGCGCGATTCGCGAGCGGCCTGGGCGTCACGAGCTTTCTGCGGGCGGTCTCCGTGATCGAGTACGACGAGGCCGCACTGGCCCAGGTGGGCCACAAGGTAATTGCGCTCGCGAACGCCGAGGACCTTCCCGCCCACGGCGAGGCGATCGCCGCGCGGCTCAGTCCGACGAGCGACTGAGCATCGGCCCTCAGCGCGCCAGTAGACTCACGCCCATGACCTTGCCGCTGCGCCCAGAACTCAAGGGACTGTCACCGTACGGAGCACCTCAAGAGGAGGTGGCCGCCAGGCTGAACGTCAATGAGAACCCATATTCACCCCCGCCTGCCGTTGTTGACGCGATCGCCAATGCCGTGCACAAGGCGGCCAGGGGGCTGAACCGGTATCCCGACCGCGATTTCATGGCTTTGCGCGTCGACTTGGCTCGCTATCTGGGCGCCGAGAGTCACGTTGACTTCCTTGAGCCCCACAACATTTGGGCGGCCAACGGCTCCAACGAGGTGATGCTGCACCTGCACCAAGCCTTCGGTGGGCCGGGTCGCATCACACTCACGTTCTCGCCCACGTATTCGATGTACCCCGAGTACGCGCGCGACACCCTCACGGAGTATTTGAGCCTCCCGCGCCGCGAGGACTTCCACCTCGATATCGACCTGTCAGTCGCCGCGATCAGGGAACACAAGCCGACGCTCGTGATCGTGGCGAGCCCGAATAACCCAAGCGGCACCGCCCTTGCGTTGGACGACGTCAAGGCGCTCGCGGCCGCGTGCGCCGAGGTGCCCGGCGGCAGTGTGCTCGTGGTCGATGAGGCTTACGCGGAGTTCCGGCGCAGGGGAGTGCCGAGCGCGGCCTCGCTCTTGCCGGAGACCCCGCACCTGGTGGTCACTCGCACGATGTCGAAGGCGTTTGGCCTTGCAGGCGGGCGTTTGGGCTATCTTGCGGCGAGTCGAGAGGTGGTCAACGCGCTGACGGTTGTGCGCTTGCCGTATCACTTGAGTTCGATCACTCAGGCGGCCGCTCGCGCCGCTCTCGCTCACCACTTGGAGCTCCAGGCACAGGTGGACGAGATCCGAGCCGAGCGCGACGATACCGTCGACTGGCTACGCGCCCAGGGATACACGGTGCCCGAGACGGACGCCAATTTCGCCTATTTTGGACCGCTGAAGGACCGCGACGCCGTGTTCAGGGGCCTGCTCGATCGCGGAGTGCTCATCCGCGTCGTTGGCCCGGAGGGCTGGATGCGTGTCACGATCGGCACCGCGAGGGAAATGGCGATGTTCCGCAACGCACTCCTGGAGGTCACCTCATGACTAGCAACGGCACCGGACGCACGGGCCGCGTCGAGCGCGCCACGAGCGAGTCGAGCGTCCTGGTTGAACTCGACCTCGACGGTTCGGGAGTCACCGAGATCAGCACGGGCGTGCCGTTCTACGACCACATGCTCACGGCGCTCGGCAAACACTCGCTCATGGACCTCAAGGTCCAGGCCACGGGCGATGTGCACATCGATTCGCACCACACGGTCGAGGACGTCGCGATCTGCATCGGCGAGGCCCTCAAGCAAGCGCTCGGCGATAAGGCGGGCATCTCGCGGTTTGGCGACGCGATGGTTCCGCTTGACGAGGCCCTCGCCCAGTGCGTCGTCGACGTCTCGGGACGTCCCTACTTTGTGCACACCGGCGAGCCTGCAGGCCAGGCAACGCACCTCATCGGGGGCAACTTCGCGGGTTCGCTTACGGCGCACGCCTTGGAGTCGATCGCCCACCACGCCGGGGTTTGCGTGCACATGCGGGTGCTCGCGGGGCGCGATCCGCACCACATCGTCGAGGCCCAGTTCAAGGCCCTTGCGCGGGCGCTGCGGGCCGCCGTAGCTCCCGATGCCCGGGTCACTGGCATTCCGTCCACGAAGGGCGCCTTGTAGAAGTGGAGAAGCCGTGAGCGATGACTTTCCTTCGACGTCCGCGGCTACTGCGGCGCTGCTCACGCCGATCCCCAATGGGAAGGTGCTGGCCGCGCTGTTCGGCGTCAATGGCATCAAGGGCCGGGTTCTCGAGAACTCGGCGGGCACGCTCGCGGTGCTTGACGACCCGTCGGACCGCGCGCTTCACGCCGCGGCCGCCATCATCTCGAACTTTGCCAAGGACGCGCCGCTCGTCGCCCTCGTGAGGCGCGACGGTCAGATTACGGCGTGGCGGTACCTCGCGGGCGAGCGCGGGGACACGCAGGCTCCGGGCCTGATCCTTAACGAGGCACCGGGAGTGGTCAGCACCATCATGTCCGGCGCGCAAACGATCGATGATGTCGCCGCCACCCACCCCGACAAGGTGTTCGATGCCCACATGGGCAGGTTTGCGGCGTTCCGGCTGCTGCGGGCGTCGGCGAAGTTAGCCAAGCGCCAGCGTCCGTAGAATTGCCGCATGCCCACCGTCACCGTCTTCGACTACGGCTTTGGCAACGTCCGCTCTGCGGTGCGCGCGCTCGAGCACGTAGGCGCCGATGTCACCCTTACCTCCGATCGCGCTACGGCCGAGAACGCCGACGGACTGGTAGTGCCAGGCGTGGGCGCATTCGCCGCGTGCATGGAGGGCCTGCGCGCCGCCCGAGGCGACCAAATCGTCGGCAGGCGCCTCGCAGGAGGCCGCCCGGTGCTGGGCATCTGCGTGGGGATGCAGATCATGTTCGAGCGCGGCGTCGAGCACGGCGAGGAGGCGGCAGGCCTGCACGAGTGGCCCGGCACGATCGAGCTGTTGCAGGCCCCCGTGATCCCCAACATGGGTTGGGCGCAGGTGACGCCACCAGCCGAGACAGTGCTATTCAAAGGAGTCGAGGACGAGCGCTTCTACTTTGTGCACTCGTATGGCGCGCGCGAGTTCCCGCTTGAACACGACGACACGGGCAGGCTCAAGCGACCGCTCGTGACCTGGTCGGAGGCGGGGGATGGCGCCAATGCCGACCGCTTCGTCGCGGCCGTCGAGAACGGGCCCCTGTGCGCCACGCAGTTCCACCCCGAAAAGTCGGGTGAAGCTGGGTTGCAACTGCTGCGCAACTGGGTTGCCACACTCTGAGCCGATGCCTCCGGGCGCGGGGTGGCCTCGGCGTGCGCGGGGCGATTTCGGTTGGCGCGGGATCTGCGTCGCGTCGATAACTCACTACTGGCGCGACGTTGACCTTCCGGCGCACTCCTGAATGCGCTCGTCCAAGTCAATCTGGTAGTGAGTTTTTGACGAGGGCGAGCGGCAGGCCTCCCGAGCCAGGCGCGGAACGGCACTCATGGGCTGCGCCGGTACCCTTAGATCCGCATGACGCAGTTCAGCCCGCTGCGGATCAACGCTGTGCCGCCCCGCACCGCCTGCACCGCCTGCACCACCCGCACCACCCGCACCGCGACGCCGGGCGCCCGCCCGGCCCCGCCCAAGGAGAGACATGACCGACCTGCCCCGCCTCGAGCTTCTTCCCGCCGTCGACGTGGCCGACGGGCAGGCCGTGCGCCTCACGCAGGGTGCAGCCGGCTCCGAGACGGGATACGGCGACCCGCTCAGCGCGGCCCTCGACTGGGTCAGGGGTGGAGCCGAGTGGATTCACTTGGTTGACCTCGACGCGGCGTTCGGTCGCGGCTCGAACGCCGAGCTCCTGGCGCAGGTGGTCAAGGCAGTGGACGTCAGGGTTGAGATGTCGGGCGGCATCCGCGACGACGAAAGCCTCGAGCGCGCCATGGCCACGGGCTGCGCCCGCGTGAACCTGGGTACGGCCGCGCTCGAGAACCCCGAGTGGACCGCATCGGCCATCGATCGCTACGGCGACCGTGTGGCCGTGGGCCTCGACGTGCGCGGCACGACGCTGGCGGCTCGCGGGTGGACCAAGGAGGGCGGCGACCTGTGGGAGGTGCTCGCGCGCCTCGACGCCGCGGGCTGCTCGCGATACGTGGTCACCGACGTCAACAAGGACGGCATGCTCAATGGCCCCAACCTCGAGCTGCTCGCGCAGATGTGCGCGGCCACCAAGGCGCCCGTGGTGGCCTCCGGTGGCGTGAGCTCGCTCGCCGACATCGAGGCCATCCGCACCCTTACTCCCTTGGGCGTCGAGGGCGCGATCGTTGGCAAGGCGTTGTACAACGGGAACTTCACGCTGCCGCAGGCGCTCGACGTCGCGGGCCGACCCTAGAGTTTTCGTTGCCCAGCATTCTCGCTAGCCAGGGCTTGCGTGACCCAACGCGGGAAGCACTCCGAGCGTTAATGTGAGAGACCGGCATCTACGCATCGTCGATGGGGGAGGGCACATGGGGATCGCGCGCACGGTCGCAACATTCGTCATGGCTTCGGCGGCTCTCGCACTTGCTGGTTGCACGGGAGACAATGGCGATTCCGAGGCGCCGGCACCGACTCAGACCTTCGCGACACCCGCCCGGGTGTGTCCCGAGGAGTTGCCACCGCTGCCCGAGGGCTCGACCGAGTCCTGGGACCTCGCAACAGACGCGCCTGATCTTCCTAAGGCTTCGGCCGCGTGGCTGTGCAAGTACATACAGAAAGACGCTGGGACGGCCGTCAACCATCCGTCGGACTGGGTGTGGTCTCGCGACGGTGAACCGAAGCGGCTTGAGGGCGCGGGGCTGGACGTCGTGGCCGGCCTGCTCAACGACCTCACCGTCTTTCCCGACGGCATGGTCTGTACGGCCGACCTTGGCCCACGGTGGCTCGTGGCGTTCCAGGTGGGCGATGAGGTGTGGGGAGCGACGATCGACGAGTACGGATGTCGCTGGACGCGTCTGACCGAGGACCCATTCACGGTCGCGGCCGGCCACTCCGATGACCCACGCCTGGTGCAAGGGTCGCTGCGGCCGCCCACGGGCGTCCTGGATGACCTCAAGGCCGCCGCGGGTCTGGCCTGACTGTCAGCGGGGCTCAGTAGGCTGGAGCCATGACGGATCACGAGGACTGGGCGCAGGGCGACCCCCTCAAGGAGATCCCCGCGTCCGTCTTCGCGGACGACGACGGCAGCGCCGATGCCCACCTGGCCCAGTCGCTCATTCGTTTCTCTCGCGGCAAGGCGCCCCTCGCGGAGGTGGTCGACTCTCTTGCCTACGCGCGCGTGTTGGTGCCGGTCGTCGCCGAGGGCGAGGAGCGCGTCGTCGGCAAGCATGGCGTGGAACAAGACCACGTGGCTTCGACGGGGGTGGTGGCGCTGCAGGCACCGGACGGGCGCATGGCGCTACCGATCTTCACCGACGTGGATGCGATGCGTGCCTGGAATGCCGACGCCCGCCCCATTCCCGCAGAGGGGCCGCGCGCGGCGCTCGCCGCGGTGGCGGAGGGCTGGAGTGTGCTCATCCTGAACCCAGGGATGGAGACCGTGCTGATTCCGCGACCCGCCGTGTGGGCGCTCGGCAAGGGGGAGCCGTGGCGACCCGCCGTCGTCGATGGCGCGGTGGTTGCCGAGGTCAGGGACGCTATCGCCGACGCGATACCGGTGGCGGGCGTCGTGCGCGCGGTGGATGCACTGCCAGGGCGCGGGGCGGAGGTGGCCGTGGTGCTTTCTCTCGAGCCGGGGCTCGACCGCGCAGGGCTCGACGATGCGGTGCGGAACGTCCATGAGGCCCTCGCCGCGTCGGCCGTCATCGCGGATCGCGTCGATAGCCTCGAGCTGAGGCTCGCGACCGCGTAGACACGCCCTAGCAGGCGGCGGAGTTGTTCGTCCAGCCCGTCGGGTCATCCAGGAGCCCCTGGAGCGACGACGCCGGCCACGCGAGGGCATCCCACTCGGGATCGCCCGCGTAGACGATCGCGACGACCTTTCCGGCCGCGTCGTAGACGGGGGAGCCGGAGCTTCCGTGGTCGATGTGCGCGTTAATCAGCCACACGTTTTGACCGGAATCGCCCAAAGAGTCGACCTCGGTGCCGATGAAGTGACCCTGCGCGACCGTGAGCGCCTGGCCCAATGGGTACCCGACAACCGTCATCGGAGCGCCGTTGGTGGGTACGATCTCGGCCATCGTCGCCGACTCGGTAAAGACATCGTCCAGGTTGAGAAGTGCCAGGTCGGGGGTCTTGGCGATCAGCGAGGAGTTGACCACGTAGTCGTGGCCGTCGTAGGTCGTCACCTCGATGTGCGTCGCGCCCTCCGCGACGTGTCTGTTCGTGATCACCTCGTGCGAGTTGAGGATCCAACCCGAACCGGTGGCCCAGCCTTGGCACGTGGCGACGCGGATTCGCACGGCCAGGTGTTGCTCTGTCGTGAATCCGTCCGATGAGGGGGTGGCGGTCGCGGCCACGGGGGTGGCTTCTGGAATGAATGTGGTCTTGAGCGGACCTGGAGGTGCGGGGATGACGCCGCACGCGGCAACTGCTGCCGCTGCGAGGATCGCGCCCGCGCCAACAGCGAGCCTCATTTGCCGATCTCCGCCTTGAAGTTGGTGTAGTCGTTCTTGATGCCGTTGCAATAGGTGGTGATCTCGGCGGCGTAACCGGCGTTGCTCAGGCCCCTGAAGCCAGTGCCCTGGATGTAGGCGTCGATCACTCGCTGGCGCTGGTCGGCGCAGGTGACCATGGAGTCGACCAGGTTGATCCAGACGGCCTCGTGGTCGACGGCGTTCGCCTCATCGTTGGCGAGGGTCGAGATCCGCGTGGTTGCGGTGTCGAGTTGAGACTGCAGCACGGCCGCGTGCGCCTCGGCGGTCTTCCGTGCGGCGGTCTGGTCCGCGACCTGGGTACCGAGGTCTTGAGAGATCGCAGTGAGGTCGTCCACGCGATTGCTCCACTCATGGGCAACCACCGCCAAGTACACGCACAGGCCCGCGAGCGAGGCGACCGCGAGCGAACCCGCCGTCCACCACAACCAGCGCAGACGCCGACGCGTCGGCTTGGGCCGTAGGGCATCGGCCTCTCGGGGCGATTCGTGAGCGGTGTAGGGGGCCGTGTAGGGAGCGAACGCGGGCGTGCCGCCCGCCTCCAAAGCGAACGTCGGCTCCGCCTCGGGTGATGACACTGGTGCCGGCACGGCGGCGGAATCCTCGCTCATGATTCTCCTGTTCCTCGCCTCAGGACCCTACCGGAGTGGCAGGACGCTGCCCGAGCGAGAGGTGCCCACAACCCGTCGGAGGAAGCCATCGACGGATCCGCGCGCGTGCAATGCGCTTAGGCTTTCCCGCAGTTGTTTGCCTGGGGGACCAGCAGTTGGTCCTCGGCGATCAGCGTACGCAGCAAGGAGACGGGCACCATGAATGACTGGTTGGACTCGTTCTTCGCGTAAATGACGCCCACCACTTCACCCTTCTCGTTGAGCACAGGGGAGCCGCTCGAGCCTGGCTCCACCGGCGCCGTCGTCACCATGACGGTGCCGAGCGACGCGCCGAGCGGGTCCGCAACACTCCCGAGCACCACGCCGGTCACGGTTGTGGGTTTTCCGCCGAGGGGATAGCCGATGACCGTGATCGCGTCGCCCTCCACGGGGTCGGATTGGGCGAGCACGGCGAAGCCGCCGATCGACTGTTCGGTGGTGATGATCGCGAGGTCTGCCACCGCAGTGGCGGAGGCCGCCGTCACGGCAATCGTGCGGCCGTCGTAGGTGGTCACCTGGAGTTCCTTGGAGCCCTCAATCACGTGCCTGTTGGTGACGAGGGTGTGGGCGTCTACCGCAAAACCCGTGCCCGTCTTGATGACAAACGCGGTGCCCGTGTTGGGCGAGTCGCATCCCACGTTGCGGACTCGCACTGTCATGCGTTGGGCCGCTGAGAAGCCGTCGGGGGAGAGATTTCCTTGGGGTGCGGCGACCTCCGACGGGGTCGCCGGCACGTAGTCGCTCGGGAGAGGGCTCGGACTGGCGGGAAGTACTCCACACGCAGCGACGAGTGCCGCCGTTGCCGCCAGGGCGAGAACGCGATACGAAAACCTCATGGGGTGAGAACTTGCTGGAGCTGAACGTTGGAGGTGACCGCGTTGTCGCACTTGATCTTGAGGCTCGCCTCGAAGTCGGTGATTTGGGCGGGGTCGTAGGTAGGAGTGGCGCTGGCAGCGTCCTTCAGGTAGCCGATGAGTTGAGTCTTTCCTTCGATGCACCGATCGAGGGCGTTGGCGACGCCCTTCGCGGTGGACAACGTGGTGGTGAGCTGGTCGATTTGCCTCGCGTAAAACTGGACGTTGTCGCCCTGCTGGGCCGCGCTGGCACCGAGGTCGAGGACCTTCTGCTGAACCGTCTTGAGCTGGCTCGCGAGCTGGTCGTTCTCACCGTGAAGGTTGACCACCTGGGCCTGCTCACTGGCGACGCGCTGCCCGAGGTCGTAATTCTGGGCCTTGACTTCCGTGACCTGCTGCTCCCATTTGAGAGACACGTTGCGCAGGTGGACGATGAGGCCGATGGCCACGGCAAGGAGGATGACCCCTACGGCCGTGACGGCGATCCACAACCGCTGCCGCGACACCGGTATGCGGTCGAGTGCGGTGCTACCCTCGGTGACGGGCGTCAGGACGGTGGTCTCTTCGTTGGCCGCGACGCGGTGCACATTGAAGGGCCCGTTTGGTGGTGTGGTCGTCATTTAACTCACTGCTCCGGTGTACTTCTCTCCGGGCCCCTCCCCAGGTGCGTCAGGCACCACGGATGCCTCTCGAAAGGCCAACTGTACGCTTCGGAGTCCGTCGCGCAGCGCTCGGGCGTGGGTGTCGCCCAAATCGGGCGCCGCACCTGTTACCAAGGCGGCAAGCGCCGTGATGAGGGTGCGGGCCTCGTCCAGGTCCTTGAGGTCCTCTCCCTCCTCCGCGAGGCCGCATCGGAGCGCGGCGGCCGACATGAGGTGCACACTGACGGTGGTGATGAGTTCCACCGCGCTCACGTCCGCAATGTCGCGCGCGAGGGTGGTGCTGGGGTCTTGGGACTCGGGGCTGGTCGTTGAGGGCGTCATGGTGCTATTCTTGTACGCCGACCGGCCGTGGGCTTTCTGCGGCTCGCAAGTGGAGTCACTTCCCACCCTTGGACCAGCACATGGACCGGGGTTTTGGTCTGGGCGAACGCCATGCGTTTGCTCGTACCTGGGTGGCCTCTGCGCGTGATCGGCAGGGGCCTTTTTCTTTGCCCTGGCACATTTTCGACAACGAAGGAGCGAATTATCAACGAGCCCCGCATCAACGAACGCATTCGAGTTCCTGAGGTCCGACTAGTAGGCCCTCAGGGCGAGCAAGTAGGCATCGTCAGGATTGAGGATGCGCTGCGGCTTGCTCAGGAGTCCGACCTCGACCTGGTCGAGGTCGCGGCGAATTCGCGTCCCCCCGTTGTCAAACTCATGGACTACGGCAAGTTCAAGTACGAAGCTGCGGTGAAGGCGCGCGAGGCGCGTCGTAACCAGGCCAACACGGAGATCAAGGAGATGCGTTTCCGTCTCAAGATCGACGAGCACGACTACGAGACGAAAAAGGGCCATGTCATTCGCTTCCTTAAGGGCGGCGACAAGGTCAAGGTCACCATCATGTTCCGCGGTCGTGAGCAGTCCCGTCCAGAAATGGGTAGGCGTCTGCTCCTCAAGCTTGCGGAGCAGGTCACCGAGTTCGCCATAGTCGAGAACATGCCGAGCCAAGAGGGCCGCAACATGTCGCTCGTCCTCGGACCCGTCAAGAAGAAGGCGGAAGCCAAGGAAGAGCAGCGCAAGGCTCGCGAGGCCAAGAAGACGGCAGACGACGCGGCGAGGATCGAGCGCGAGGGTGGCGTTGCTCCCGAAGCAGCTGCGCCCGTGAAGAAGCGTCCGACCAAGGTCGACGAGGTCGCGGCCGACGCGGCAGCTGCCGAAGCGTTCGAGGTTGAAGTAGCTGCGGCCGAAGAGGCGAAGGCTGCGGCCGTCGAGGCCGAAGCGGTTGAGGCTGAAGTGGTTGAGGCTGAAGCGGTTGAGGCTGAAGCGGTTGAGGCTGAAGTCGCCCCGGTCGTCGAGTCGGAGGCCGAAGCGGTTGAGGCTGAAGTCGCCCCGGTCGTCGAGTCGGAGCCCGAAGCGGCACCGGTTGTCGAGGCTGAGGTGGCAGCGGCTGAGGTTGTCGAGGCTGAGGTGGTCGAGGTCAAGAAGGCCGCGCCGGCCAAGAAGCCAGTACCCAAGCCGGTTCCAAAGGCCGCACCCAAGCCGGCACCTAAGCCGGCGAGTAAGCCGGTGAGTAAGCCGGCAAGTAAGGCAGACACGGAGGCGTAACAGCCACCGATCCCATAGATGTCCGGGCGCCAGTCCGGGGAAGTGTGTGCCGAGTCGCATGGCTCGGCCAGACGTGAAGTGAAGGAGGGCAAAGTGCCCAAGAACAAGACCCACTCGGGTGCCAAGAAGCGTTTTACGCTGACAGGAACCGGCAAGGTGAAGCACGCTTCGGCAATGAACGTGCACAAGTTCGAAGAGAAGACGTCGTCGCGCAAGCGTCGCGTTGCCATCGACGGCATCCTGCCCGGTGCCGATGCCAAGAAGATCAAGAAGCTGCTGGGCAAGTAGCCCGAAAGACTGAAGGAGTAACCCCATGGCACGCGTCAAGCGGGCTGTTAACGCCCAGAAGAAGCGCCGTACTACCCTCGAGCGCGCGTCCGGCTACCGTGGCCAGCGCTCACGTTTGTACACGAAGGCGAAGGAGCAGGTCACCCACTCCTTGATGTACGCCTACCGGGACCGTCGCGCCCGCAAGGGCGAGTTCCGCAAGCTGTGGATCCAGCGTATTAACGCTGCGGTCCGCGAAAACGGCATGACCTACAACCGTTTCATCCAGGGCATGAACCTGGCTGGCATTGAGGTCGACCGTCGCATGCTTGCCGACATGGCCGTCAACGACGCTCCTGCTTTCAAGCAGATCGTCGAGTTGGCCAAGAAGGCACTGCCTGCCGACGTCAACGCGCCGGTTGCGTAACATCGCCGTCGTCACATCTCAGCGATGACAGAACGCCCCGCAGGGCGCCACCTTTCCGCGGTGCTCGCGAACCCGCGAGCGGACCGTGTGAAGCAAGTGGCTGCCCTAGCGGGGCGTTCTGCACGCCGCAGGGCGTCGCAGATGATTGTCGAAGGCCCCCAGGCGGTGCGGGAGTTGGTGGCGCATCGCGCCGAGCACGTGAGCGACGTGTACGTCTCCGAGTCGGCCCTCGCCACGCGTGGGCCGTTGTGGGCGATTGCGGAGTCGGCCCTCGAGAAGGGGCTCGCCGTACACCCGGTCACCGACGAGGTGGCGCACGCCCTATCAGCCGACGCTCAAGGCATCGTCGCCGTCGCGGGGCTCGCCGCGATCGTCGGTGAACCCGTTGTGCGAGGAGACCGTTTGGTCGCGATCCTGAGCAACGCGCGCGATCCCGGCAACGCCGGTGCGGCGATTCGCGCCGCCGATGCCGCAGGTGTCGCCACCGTGGTTCTCGCGGGGGAGTGCGTCGATCCCGCCAACCCCAAGGTGATTCGCGCGAGCGCGGGATCGCTCTTCCATGTGTCCGTGATGAAGGTCGCCGCGCTCGCCGACGCCACAGACAGCGCGCGTGAGGCGGGTCTTACCGTGCTCGCTGCCGATGTGTCTGGCGACGTGGAGCTGGGCGTTCCCGGCGCGCTCGAGGGTGCCTCGCCCACCGCTTGGGTGTTTGGCAATGAGGCGTGGGGGCTCTCGGCGGATGAGCTCGCAATGGCGGACCGCGTGGTTCGTATTCCCATTTTTGGTGAGGCCGAGAGCCTCAACCTCGGTACCGCCGTTGCCGTATGCCTTTACTGGTCGGCCTTCGCCCAGCGCCTCTAGCTCGTCACTCCGCGAAACTTAGGCGACATCTACGCCCTGGTAGCCTCGTCGCCGTGACCGATTCCGCGCGCAGCATCATCCCACTGGACCTCGTAGGTGCCAAAGGCAAGGTCGAGGTGACCGGTGCCCTTGGCATCATTGCCAGAGTTCAAATCGACGGAGAGCGGGCACGCCCGCAACGTGGCGGGTGGTCGATTCCGCTCAAAAAGGGCGGCGAGACCAAGCTTCTGGTGAAGGGCTTCCTTCCAGGATTCCAGCGCTTCACCTGGAATGGCGACACGGCACTTCAACTCGGCGCGCACGTGCGTTTGCCGGAGAAGATCGCGATGTTCGCCCCGTTCCTGCTGATGGTGGTGTCGGTATTCCTGGTGCCGATTTCGCTCGCACTGTTCATGATGGGCATCCCGATCGTCAAGAATCCGCTCATGCCGCGCGCGCTACGTGTCGCGATTCCGATCATCAATACGATCGCGGCTTCGATCGCATGGATCGCTCTTGCCAGCATGGTCGGTCCCAAGCACTAGGCGAGTCGGTTGCGGTGAACTTCGGTCGGTGAACTTCGCTCGGTGAACCCCGGGTGCTCGGCTCCGCGGCGCCGTTGCCGTTGCCGTTGCCACTGAGTTTTGCCGTCGCCTTGCCCAGCGCCACCCGCGCGTGGGGGCGGGGCGGGTCGCGGTGCGTGGCTAGGCGGCTTTGTTCCGGGCGGGGTTGTCGGGGGGTGGGCAGAGTTCTTCCGTGACGCCCGGGTTGCTTGGGTTGCTTGGGTTGCTTGGGTTGCTTGGGATGCTCATGTTGCTCAGGTCGCCCCCACCGGCGAGGTTGCCGATGTTGATGGCGGCGAGTCCTCCTGGTCTGGCGCGTCGCGCGGGATCAATCTCGGGCGGGGGGATGAAGTTGACGCGCCCGTGTTCCACTTGAATGTTCCAGCCTTGGCGGTGGATGTCGTGGTGGCATCTGGTGCAAAGCATTACCCCGTTGGCAAGGTCTGTGGGACCGCCTCTTTCCCACCAGTGGATGTGGTGGGCTTCGCAGTGTTCGGGTGGGGCATGACATTTGGCGCAACCGCCGTCGCGTTCGAGTAACGCGAGTCTTTGTGCCGGTGTGAAGAGCCTGACTCGAGCCTGTCAAGTTGTTTGTGTAAGCGGGTGCGGTTCGGTTTTTAGAGGTAGGGCTGGATGCGGTCGGGGTAGGCGATCGCGAGTTGTGAGAGGGCTTGCTTCCAGTTCGTGGTGATCTGGCCTTCGACGAGGCGGCCTTCGGCGTTGCGTTTGACGCCTGGCGCCCGTCCGCGTTCCTTGGCTCGGTCGCGGGCCCGCTTGTCTTCGATGTTGCAGATCGCGAGCCAAAGTAGCTTCACGACGGCGTCATCGGAGGGGAAGTGGCCTCGGTTCTTGATGATTTTGCGTAACTGGTAGTTGAGCGACTCGATCGCGTTGGTCGTGTAGATCACCCGCCTTAGCATGGGTGGGAACGCCAGGAACGGGGTGAACCTGTCCCAGGCGTCCTCGAACACTCGCACCGTGTTCGGGTTCGCGATGCCCAGGTCGGAGGCCGCGAACTCGGTCAGCGCGGCCAGGGCGGCGTCTTCGTCTGCGGCCTGGTAGATGGGCTTGAGCGCGGCAGCGACGGCTTTGCGGGACTTGTAGTTCACGAACCTCATCGCGGAGCGGATCAGGTGCACCACACAGGTTTGAACCGTCGACTGCGGCCAGGTCGCTTCGATCGCTTCGGGGAAGCCAGTCAGCCCGTCACAACACACGATGAGCACGTCCTGGATTCCACGGTTGGCCAGCTGGGCGCACACACCGGCCCAAAACTTCGCTCCCTCGGTGGCCTGGATCCAGATCCCTAATACGTGCTTGATGCCGTCCAGGTCAACACCGACCGCAATGTGTGCGGCCTTGTTGCGCACGTGGGCACCATCACGGACCTTGACCACCAAGGCGTCCAGGTAGATCACCGGGTAGAACGCCTCGAGCGGTCGCTGCTGCCATGCGAGGACTTCGTCGAGGACCTCATCGGTGATCTTGCTGATCGTCTCCCGGCTGAGTTCGGTGCCGATCGTGGACACGAGGTGGTGCTCAATATCGCGAACAGTCATCCCGCCTGCGTAGAGGGAGATGATCATGTCATCAAGGCCACCAAGCCGCCTGGAGCCCTTGGGGACCAACACCGGGGTAAACGACCCGTCCCGGTCCCTGGGGATCGCCAGATCGACATCACCGACACTGGTCGCGACGGTCTTCGCAAAGCTGCCGTTGCGTGAGTTGGAATGCAACCACGCATCCGGGTCGCCCCTGTCATAGCCGACGTGCTCAGTCAGTTCGGCCTGCAACCCGCGTTCCAAGCCCGCCCGTATCAACTGTTGGATCAGGCCATCCCTACCGTCGAATTGGACCTCGCCCGCATCGATCTTCGCGTAGAGGTCATCGAGAGCACCAGAGGCTTCAAGCGCCTGGACACCCTCCCGTTGAGCCCGACCGCGTTCCTCACGCGCCTGCTTATCAATCATGGTCATCAGTGTCTCCACTTTCAGTCAGAAACCCCACCCCTTACACAAACCATCTGACACCCTCCCTGACTCTGCGGCCCAGGTCGAGTACCTCACTCTCGCCGCCCAACACTTCGGCAATGATGCCCGCATCCCCCGCGAGACGGCGCAGTTGACCTACTGAGACGGGTTGGTTGGTGCCGTCAATACTGCCCAAACCGGTCCCCGTGTCGCGGTCGCGCAGGCTCATCCGCACGATGATGGTGGTGCGGATCCCCGACCGGTCCGTTTCCTTGCAGCCCAACGCGTGCCGACAGACCTCAAACAAGGCATCGGCCCGCATCTGACCCACAGTTCTTTGATCACGTTCAGTGGGGTCTTGGTCACGCCTGGCACGGAACTGATGGGTGACGATTTGTTCGATCACGGTACGAATGGGTGCTGCTGTGACGGCGTCGAGTTTGCCGGTGAAGGTGACCATCCCGGTGTGGTCTTCCTTCCACGCCACGAACCGTTCCGCGTGTTGGCGTCTCTCACGTTCCTCGTGGCCGGCAAGGTCAGCGCGTGCCACCGCGTGGGCGACCAGGCGCCGCACCTCATGCACCGCCAAATGCACCGCCCGGTCCACCAGGCGACGCTCCAACTCCTGCAACCGTTCACTCGGCACCCGTTCCGCAAGGGTCTCCAGCCCTGCGGTGATCAACCCCGCCGCATCAACGGCCAGATCACCCGCGTGGGCGGCCTGTGCCACCGCGGGATAGCGGGGCGCAGGTGGGGTGGTGGACTGGGTGGGTAAGGACCCATCGGGCGACGCAACCAACACCACCGCCGGCATGAGCGCGAGCCCTGCCTCAATGGAGCGCATCGCACCCGCGGTCGTCCCACCCGTCACCCGGGCAACCATCGCCCCCGCGGAACCAAAACCCTGCCTTCGTGCCAAACCACCACCTGGCAGGTCGGGGGCGGACCTGCGCGCGACATCACCCGCGAAACGCGCCCCCCACGTCCCAACCAACCGCTCGAGCCGTCCAAAAGCATCGTGCGCCTCCAAGAAAGCAGCATCCGGAAGGTCCGACACGTCACGGCGCGCGAGCACACTCACCAAGGCACTCACCCTGGCAATCTCCGCCGCGTCGATGGCCATAACAACAGTCAACCAGCAGGGTCAGACAACCACCTACCAGGCACAACACCCTGTGGAGACACCACCAACACACATCCTGGGCACGACAGGCGATAGCCCGCCCCGAACGGTACAGATCAAGCCACCACGCAACAGGACAAGCCCAAAACCGGTACAGATCAAGCCACCACGCAAGCAGACCCGCCCAAAACCGGTACAGATCAAGCCGCCACGTGCGGGCGATGCGTTGGGCGGGCTCGACGATTGCCCCGCGCTAAAGTAAGTGCCGTGACCACGGCCCGCTCGTTTAACTAGGCCCGGCGAGGACCGCCGGGCCTGATCCCGCGCGCCGCGACCTTGAGTGAGCCGCCCTGAGTGGCCCCGGGCACCGACAGCCGCAAGAACACGGTCGGTGCACCACGCCCGTGAGCCTCGGAATCCCAGCAACGGAAACTCAGCCCCGCGCCGCCGATAGACTTCTGGCCGAGCCTTCAACCCATTCGAGGGGTTTTCATGTCTGATCTTTCTCCGCTCGATGCCGCCGGCATCGAAGCGGCCGTCTCCGCCGCCACCAAGGCGTTCGACGCCGCCACCACCCTGGACGAGCTCAAGGAGGCGCGCCTTGCCCACACGGGCGACAAGGGCGCGCTGACGCTTGCCAACAGGGGCATCGGCGCGCTCGCCGGTCCCGACAAGGCCACGGCCGGGCAGCTGCTCGGCAAGGCCAGGGCGAGCATCGGCAAGGCCCTCGCCGCACGCACCGACGCCCTCGAGGCCGAGCGTGACGCGCGCGTGCTGGCCGAGGAGTCCGTCGACGTCACGCTTCCGGTAACAAGAGGTCCCGTCGGCGCCAGGCACCCCCTGGAGACGATGCAGGAGCTCATGGAGGACATCTTCGTCGGCATGGGCTGGGAGGTGGCCGAGGGCCCCGAGATCGAGGCCGAGTGGTTCAACTTCGACGCCCTCAACTTCGACCCCGACCACCCGGCCCGCGCGATGCAGGACACCTTCTTCGTGGAGCCGCGCGAGGGCGACGAGCCCAGCGTCGTCCTCCGCACCCACACGTCCCCGGTCCAGGCACGCGCAGCGCTCGAGCGCCGCGACGCCCTCCTCACCGAGGGCCGCGGCATCTACGTCATCTGCCCCGGGAAGACGTTCCGCACCGATGAGCTCGACGCGACCCACACGCCCGTGTTCCACCAGATCGAGGGCCTGGCGATCGACAAGGGCCTGACGCTCGCGCACCTCAAGGGCACGCTCGAGCACCTCGCGAAGGCGATGTTCGGGCCCGATGCCGAGATGCGCTTCCGCCCGTCGTACTTCCCGTTCACCGAGCCGTCGCTCGAACCCGACCTGCGCTGCTTCGTCTGCGGCGGCTCCGACACGGAGTGCCGCACGTGTCGAGGCACGGGCTGGATCGAGTGGGGCGGCTGCGGCATGACGCATCCGAACGTGCTGCGCGCCGCGGGCATCGACCCCGAGGTCTACACGGCGTTCGCCTTTGGCATGGGCATCGAGCGCACGCTCATGTTCCGCCACGGCGTCAAGGACATGCGCGACATGGTCGAGGGCGATGTGCGGTTCTCAGCCCAGTTTGGAGTGGAACTGTAATGCCTAAGATTCCGATGTCATGGCTGGGCGAGTCCGTCGCCCTCGGTTCCGCGACCCCCGAAGAGGTGGCCGCCGCCCTCGTCAAGGTGGGCCTCGAAGAGGAGGGCATCTCCGGCGGGGGAGTCGAGGGCCCGCTCGTCGTCGGCCGCGTCCTCTCGCTCGTCAAGGAAGCGCAGAAGAACGGCAAGACGATCAACTACTGCCGCGTCGACGTCGGCGGGCTGAACGACGCTGCCGGGCCTGGTCATGCGCCCGACGATGGAGTTGACTACCCGACGAGTCGCGGCATCGTCTGTGGTGCCCACAACTTTGTTGAGGGCGACTACGTCGTCGTCGTGCTTCCAGGCGGCGTGCTGCCTGGCCCGTTCCCCATTGCGGGCCGCAAGACGTACGGTCACTGGTCTGATGGCATGATCTGCTCCGCTCGCGAGTTGGGCCTTGGCGAGGACCACACTGGCATCATCGTGTTGCGCCACGCCGACGGTTCGGCCGGACTCGTGGGTACGGACGTCGAGTTGACGCCTGGGGACGACGCGATTGAGCTTCTCGGGTTGGGCGAGCAGACGGTCGAGATCACCGTCACGCCCGACCGCGGCTATTGCTTCTCGATCAGGGGAGTGGCGCGCGAGTACTCGCACTCGACCGGCGCGGAGTTCACGGACCCGGCCGGCATCCCGGTGATGGGCGCGGCATCGGCCGCAGGTTTCGAGGTCGTGGTCGAGGACCAGGCGCCCATCCGCGGCACCGTTGGCTGCGACCGCTTCGTGGCGCGCGCCTTGCGCGGCTTCAACCCCGCCGCCGCGAGCCCCACGTGGATGAGGCGCAGGCTGGAGCAGTCGGGCATGCGCTCGATCTCGCTCGCGGTGGACGTCACCAACTACGTGATGCTCGAGCTGGGCCAGCCCCTGCACGCCTACGACCTGGGCAAGCTCACCGCGCCGATCGTCGTGCGTCGGGCCGCCCCCGGGGAAAAGCTCGTCACGCTCGACGACGCCACGCGCGACCTCTCGCCCGAGGACCTGCTCATCACCGACTCCGCCGCCGTCTCAGGAGGCGCCGGAGGCCACGGCAACCGCGCCATCGGCATGGCGGGTGTGATGGGCGGGCAGGATACCGAGATCTCGGACGCGACCACGGACATCCTCATCGAGGCCGCGCATTTTGACCCCATCACGATCGCGCGCACGGCCAGGCGCCACAAGCTGGGTTCGGAGGCGTCGCGTCGCTTCGAGCGCGGCGTGGACACTGCCCTTCCGCCGGCGGCGGTGCAGCGGGCACTTGCGCTCATGCAGGAGTTCGGCGGCGGAGTGATCGACGAGGTCTTCACGGACGCCGGGCACGCGACCGAGCTGGCCCCCGTCACGATGGAGATCGACTTCCCCACGCGCATCGTCGGCATGGACTTCCCGGCCGACGAGGTGGTCGCGTCGCTTGAGGCCATCGGCTGCCACGTGACTCGCCTGGGCGAGCAGCTCGCGGTGGTGCCGCCCACGTGGCGCCCCGACCTGGACATTCCGGTCACCCTCGTCGAGGAGGTCGCGCGCCTGCGCGGCTACGCCGAGATGCCGTCGATCCTGCCCGTGGCGCCCCCAGGGCGCGGGCTGACTCACGGCCAGCGCGTGCGTCGGTCGGTGGCGAGGGCCCTGGCCGATGCCGGTCTCACCGAGGTGCTCACGTACCCGTTCATGTCTGTTGAGCGGCTCGACGAGTGCCTGGTTCCCGCCGACGACAAGCGCCGCAAGCTGGTGCGTTTGGCTAACCCGCTCGCCGCGGAGAAGCCGGTCATGCGCCCGCGCGTGCTGTTCACGCTGTTCGACGCGGTCAAGGTCAACCTTGGTCGCGGCTCGCAAGACGTGGCCGTGTTCGAGGTGGGCCGCGGGTACCTGGACACCGGCACGGGCGTGGCGGCGCGGTTGCCGCTCGATGGCTCGGTGACGGACGTTCAGCTCAAGGAGCTCGACGCCGCGCTGCCCGAGCAGTTGCGCATGGTCGCTGGCGTGCTGACGGGTTCGCGGATATATGCCGGCTGGAACCGCGCGCTTGCAAACGGCGCAGCACAGCCGTGGGAGTGGTCCGATGCCTTGGCGCTGGTCGAGGTCGTGGCGCACGCCGCTGGGGTGGTCTTGACGCCCCGCGCCGACGCCTACGCCCCCTGGCACCCAGGCCGCGCGGCGGTCTTCACGCTGCCAAACGGTACACCGGCGGCGCACGCGGGCGAGTTGCACCCCAAGGTCTGCGAGACGCTGGGCTTCCCGGCCAGGTCGATCGCGTTCCAGGTGCTGCTGGACCCGATCATCTCGTTCACCGAGGGCGCGCTCGTTGCCGCCGAGGCCGTGAGCCAGCAGGTGGTTGCGAAGGAGGACTTCGCGTTCGTGGTCCCCGCTTCGGTGACCGCCGGCGCGCTCGTCGCCGCGGTGCGCGAGGCCGGGGGAGACCTGGTGGAGGACGCGCGAGTGTTCGACGTCTACGAGGGAGCCCAGGTCGAGGCCGGTCACAAGTCGATGGCCGTCAACGTGCGCATGCGCGCGGCGGACCACACGCTCAGTGCGGACGAGGTGCTCGGTGTGCGCGAGGCCGTGATCGCGGCGGCGACGGGTCAGTTGGGCGCGGTGCTTCGGTAACGCGCCGTCGCGACTCCTCACAGCGCCGTCACCAGCATCCGGCAAACACGGATCTCGGTTTAGTCGCTTCGGTCGCTGTAGCGGGGATCGGATGCCCACCAGGGCGCGGTGAGCTCGGAATCGCCGGATGCCGCATCGCGCGCGTCGAGCGCGGCGTCCACTGCACGCGCCTCCGCCTTGTCCGCGCGGACCCAGGCCGTGATGATCGCCGCGAGCACCGGTAGCCCGACGAGTTCCGTGACCGTGATCAAGGCTCCCCCGCCTAGCTGCTGGTCCCACGCAGGCGTGGGCCCCCAGCTCCGGTCGGTCAGCCCCGGAACACCTCGGGTCAAGAGCGTCGGCGCAAAAAAGATGAAGACGCCGGGGACCGCGTCGAGCAGGCCATCGACGAACGCAAACAAGACCCGAACTGGATGCGTGCACCATGCCGGCAACATCTCCTCGCCAAGGATCGGCAGAACGACCAGCGAACCGGTGACCAGCAATTGCGCGTACAGCAGTTCTCGCACGGGCATGCTGGACGTGGACAAAGCGAAATACCGCGTGAGGAAGACGACGATGAGCGAAACCATCGCCAGGAGCGAGCTCACCAACGGGAACATCAGCACGCGCGCTACCGGCGACCGCAACAAGCGAAGCAGCCGCCCGGCCCCCACCTCGCCCCACGCGGCGCGAGCCAGTGCGAGGGGGTCCCCGAGCGCGAGGCCCATCGGCACCACCGCCGAAAGCACCCCCGCTTGGACCGCCGCTACCCAGAACAACGTCGAGCGGTACGCCGCGAGCCCACCACACGTGGCGAAGACCAAGGTGGCGGGGCCCATGACGAAGAACGCCGTGCTGCGGGCCTTGGACCAACTGATCCCACGGCGATGTGCTTGCCAGAGGAGGGCGCCGTACAGGCATGCAAGAACCGTCGCAAGCGAGACGCCCAGCGGGTCGAACACCCAAGAGCTCAGGAGCGTCCAGACGGTCAGGGTAGGCATCGCGCCATCAGTGCGCAGCCGGCGCCTATGCACTGCAATATCTCAACTCTCACCCCCCGATTCTTGTCTATTGGCGTGGCTCTCGATGACGGCACGCAGGATTCGCTGTCGACTAAACTGCGGGTAGTACGACCGATCCGGTCGGACTTGATGCGTCAACACCCCAGTCATCGGCTGCCGTCTTGGGCCGCTGCCGGTCCCACCGCACGGAGCCTCGCCCGTGCCCGACCCGACAGGAACCTCCCATGGACGCCCTCCGCCGAGCATTAGGCGAGTTTCAGGCGGCCCTACCGTGAGCGCCATCATCGACCACATCCTCAGCGCCCCCACCTGGACCGTGCTCGGACTGGTCGGGCTCGTCGTCTTCGTCGAGGACGCCCTCTTTGTTGGCTTCGTCGTGCCAGGTGAGACCGCAGCAATTCTCGGTGGAGTCGCGGCCAGCTTCGGACACGTGCCCCTAGCGGCCGTGATCGCCGTGGTGATCGTCGCCGCCATCGTCGGCGACAGCGTCGGCTACGAGGTCGGTCGCCACATCGGGCCGCGGATTCTGTCCCTGAAGATTATGGACCGACGACGCAAGAGCCTCGACAATGCCCAGGATTTCCTGGCCCGCCGCGGCGGCGTTGCGGTCTTACTGGGCCGCTGGACCGCCTTTTTCCGGGCCGTTATGCCCGCCCTGGCCGGCACCGTGCGGATGCCCTACCCCAAGTTCCTCGCCTTCAATGCGACAGGCGGCATCGTCTGGGGCGCCGTCGTGGTGACCGCCGGATACCTGGCCGGCCGCTCCTACGCCCAGGTAGAGAAGACGATGGGCCGCGTTGGCGCGCTGGTCATCGCGGGCATCGTCGTGGTGGTCGTGGCGGTCTGGCAGATTCGCAAGCGCCGCAACGAAGTCTCCGAGTAGCCAGCCCCGCCCTACAACCAGCCGTTGTTCTCGGCGGTCAGCACCGCCTCGGCGCGGTTGGCCGCGTCGGTCTTGCCGATCGCCGCAGACAGGTGGTTACGCACAGTGCCCTCCGACAAGACCAACCGGCGCGCGATCGCGGCGACCGACGAGCCGTCCCTGGCCGCCCGCAGCACCTCCGTCTCGCGCGGCGTGAGCGGGGACTCGCCGCTGAACAGGCTGTCCGTGGCGAGCGCAGGGTCGACCACCCGCAGGCCCTGGTGTACCCGGCGCACGGCATCGGCGAGCTTGGCTGCAGGGGTGTCCTTGACCACAAAGCCGGCCGCGCCGGCCTGCAGTGCGCGGCGCAGGTAGCCGGGCCGCCCGAACGTCGTGACCATGAGGACGTGGGTGCTTGGCAGCCGTTCGCGCAGCAGGGCGGCGGCCGCGATACCGTCCAGCCCGGGCATCTCCACGTCCAACAGGCATACGTCCGGCCGATGCTCCAGCGCGGCGGGCAGCACCTCGTCCCCGGCGCCCACCTCGACCACCACCTCGAGGTCGGATTCGAGGTTGAGCAGGGCCGCCAGCGCGCCGCGCACGAGCGCCTGGTCGTCGGCAATCAGCAGTCGTATGGTCATCGCTGCGCCTCGCCAGTGCGCTCAGCGGGCTCTGCGGGAACGGCGACCGTGAGCGAGAAGCCGTGCGGCTCGACGGCGGACGTGGTGACGTTCGCACCGAAAGCCGCAGCCCGCTCACGCAGGCCGAGCAGGCCATGCCCGGGCTCGCCGTGCATCGTGCCAGGTCCGCGGCCGTCGTCACGCACCTCGGCGCTCGTCGCCGTCAGCCGCACCGTGCAGTTGGACGCGCCGGAGTGCCTGACGACGTTGGTGACGCCCTCCCGCACCGTCCACGCGAACAGCTCGCGAAGGTCGCCTTCAACGGCATCGGTCGAGTTCGGCAGGTCGGCGGCGATCTCTGCGGCGGCGAGGGCGGTGCGCGCGTGGGACAGCTCGCCCGGCAGGGTCAGTTCGCGGTAGCCGGCCACGGCGCGGCGCACGTCGGCCAGAGCGTCTCGGGACAGCCACTCGAGGTCGAGTACCTCCGCCTTGGCCCGCTCAGGGTCGACGTCGATCAGCCGGGCGGCCAGCTCGGCCTTGACCGTGATCACGGTCAGCGAATGACCCAGGATGTCGTGCAGGTCGCGGGCGAAGCGGTTGCGCTCCTCGGAGACCGCCAGCCGCTGGTTCTCCTGCTGCGCCTCGCGCAGCCGGACGTTGCCGATCATCGTCTGTTGGAAACCGAGGACCGCGAGCATCGCTGCAAGCATGCCGAGCAGGAGGCCGTAGTCCGGGTGCCAGCCCGGCACGAGGAAGCCGGTGAGGTACCACAGTCCAGCATGCAGCGAGCCCAGCACGAGCGAGCGTCGCCCGCGAGTCGTCATGACCACCATCACGCTGACGTAGACCGCCGTGGTGTCACCGATCTGGCCGAGCAACACGCTATCGGCGACCGCGAGCAGCAACGCGACGCTGACACCCACGGCTGCCGCGACGGGACGTTCAGGGAGCCAGCCGTTCTCCATCCTCCGGCGGCGCACCACCACGAAGAAGCCGACGTACCAGACTGCGAAGACCACGGTGACGGCGATGCCAGCCAAGCCCTGAGCGGTCGCTCGCCGGTCCCATGCGGCCGATAGCGGCTCCACCAGAAACACCGCCCACAGCGTGACCCACAAAATCCCGAACCGTCCGGTGCCGCTCATCCGGTTCGGTAGCCAGAAATCCCGGGAGGGTGCGGCGAGGTCGGCCATGCGCGTCACGCTAGCAGGCACATGTCACACACGGGACGTGTCCTTGGACATTCTCCAGGCGGCGGCTGCGACGAAGACCACGAACCACGCGACGGCGTTGACGAGGGCGTACCAGGGAAGTTCGTGGGTCAGGGGAGCCCTGGCCACCTCGGCGACGCCGTACATCGGCGTGAAGACCGCCACGTGCCAGATCGCGTTGCCCTTGGTGAGCGGGATGAACAGCCCGCCGAGGAAGGACAGCAGGGCTAGGCCGGGGCCGAGGATCTGCATCGCGTTCTCTCCGGGCACGATGTAGCCCACGAACACTCCAAGCGCCGCGAACGTGAGGGTGCACAGGAGAGTGACAACGGCCGACGCTATCCACGTGCTCGCGGGCATGTCGGGCTTGCCCTGGGCTAGCCCGGCGATGTTCACGACAACGATGGCGATGGCGCCCATGGAGAGCGCAACGAGCGCCTTGATGAGGATGTAGGCCACGGGGTTGAGTGGCGTGAGCCGCAGTTGCCGGGACCAGCCGAGCGACCGCTCGAGCGCGACCATCGCACCCCCGGCGGCCGCGGTGAGGGCCGCGCCGTACAGCGCCATCGACACCAGGATGTAGGCGGACACGTTGCCGGAGCCGACGCGGTCGGCGGTGCCCGTGCCGGTGCCGAACGCGAAGAACATCGCCGCCGGGAAAATCAGCGTGAAGACCATCGTGCGCTTGTTGCTGAGCATCCTCTTGAGTTCGATCGACAGCACGGTGAGGTTGAAGCCGCCCATCGGCGGAACGCGGCGGGTGGACAGGTCGGTGTTGATGCCCGCGGTGGTGGTGGTGGTCATCGCCGTGCTCCTTCCTGGGGGGTGGTGGGTTTGGTGTTGCCAGCGTCGGCGCTGGTGGTGGCGTCGTCGTCGCCCGACGTCAGGCTGATGAAAGCGTCCTCGAGGCCGCTCGACGTGATCTCGAGGTCGCGTGCGTCGGTCTCGGTGAGCAGCCAGCGCGCGACCGCGTCGCTGTCCTTGGTGCGCAGGTAGACCTGTTCGGACTGAAACTCGACGCTGTCGACGCCGGGCAGGGCGCGCAGGGCGGCCTCGTCGGCGTTGGGCAGGGTGGCCCGCACGGTGCGCCCGGAGGTGAGCGCCTTGATCTCGCTGCCCGTGCCGTCAGCGACGATGCGGCCGTGGCTGAGCAGCACCACCCGGTCGGCGTACCTGTCGGCCTCCTCGAGGTAGTGGGTGGCGAACAGGACTGTGCGGCCGCGCTCGGCGTCCTTGCGGATCGCCTCCCAGAAGCCGCGGCGGCCCTCGACGTCCATCCCGGTGGTGGGTTCGTCGAGGATCAGCAGCGCGGGGTCGGAAAGCAGGGCCATTGCGAAGCGCAGCCGCTGTTGCTCGCCGCCAGAGCACTTGCCGACTTTGCGGTCGGCGATCGATGCCACGCCGGCGGTGGCAAGGACCTCGTCCACGGGGGCAGTGTCGGCGAAGAGGCTCGCGGTGTAGCGCAGCGTGTCGCGCACGGTGAGGTCCTTGAGCAGGCCGCCGGTCTGCATCACGGCGGAGACCAGGCCGCGCGCGATGGCGTGGCGCGGCTCGTGGCCGAGCACCCGGACGGTGCCCGATGTTGGCTGGGACAGGCCGAGCACCATGTCGATGGTGGTGGTCTTTCCCGCTCCGTTGGGGCCGAGGAATGCGACTACCTCGCCCTGCTCGATGTGGAGGTCGACTCCGCGCACGGCGCGGACGGAGCCGAAGTCCTTGGTCACGGCGGTGAGGTCGACCGCTAGGGGCGTGCCGTGTGGGGAGGTGCCGGGGGTGTGAGGCATCGTGCTGGTTGTGATCATGACTCCCATGGTGGTGCCCGCGGCGTCGAGGGCTCTGGTTTGGACGTCACGATGTGGCGGTGACATCTGTCACGTCTTTCGGCTGGTTACGGTGTGGTGACCCTGCGGCGGTCGCATGCGTGCGCGAGGCCGGGGAGACCTCGTCGCGGACGCGCGAGTATTCGACGTCTACGAGGGCGCCCAGGTCGAGGCCGGTCACAAGTCGATGGCCGTCAACGTGCGCATGCGCGCGGCGGACCACACGCTAAGTGCCGATGAGGTGCTGGGTGTACGGGAGGCCGTGATCGCGGCGGCTACGGGTCAGTTGGGTGCGGTGCCCAGGTAGGCGAATTTTCCGTGGCCGTTTGGTAGCTCCACAGAGTGGGGCGTTATTGCGCTTTTTGTGGAGGCTCCCGGAGGTAGGAAACCACTGCAGTCACGTCGTGTCACTTGATGTGCAGATCGGTGTCTGGAATTTCCAGGAAGGGTCGGTACGCAGGGTGTACTCGGAAGTGCAGAGGTCGCCCGTCGTTCGCGGCGCCCTGTTCCGCTATCTTGAGGCGCCGACGAGCGCGCGCTGCGCCGTCGACGTGCTCGAAGGTGCCCTCGCTCATTTCGATTTGCAGAAAGGTGCTTCGCACAAGGAAATCTCGAATATCGTTCGCATCTCCGTGGGGCGAGAGTAACGCGATTATCTCAGTTTGGTCTAAAGTCGCGGGCTTCCCGACGAACTCGTAGATTACCGCTTCGAGATCAAACTCTTCAGCTTGACCTTCGACGAGGAGCGCCTCGACTACAAACTCAGAATACGGTTGTTCGGCCGCGATGAGATCCGTCTCTCTGACCAAGTCGTGTTTGTTGTTGATTGCCGAAGTAAGTGCCGCGTTTGCGAAATAGACCAAGTCGCGAGGCCGAGGGAGCACGCGCCAAGGTATGTAGTCGCGAGTCTGGGTGCTTCGAACCTCTGTTTCGAAGATCTCCGCCCACATGTCCGCTTCGACGCCGGAGTGATCGTCGTCGCGGAGCGCGCCGTACCGTTCTTCGAGTACACGAAGCAGGAGCTCCTCGTCGCTCCAACGGACTTCGAGTGTTTCGATCTTGTCGGGTTCACGCGCGAATCTTGTCACGATGTCAAAAATGTCGGTGCGAAGAAAAACTGCCAAGGTGAAGACTGGGCCCGCCGGGTGGTCGCTGGACCGCCTGAGTTCGCGCTCGATCTTTCCGCTCGCGACGAGCAACGCCAAGAGAAACCTTGACATCGCGGCGTAGTTGATGCCGCGTTGCCAGGCTTTGTCGAGGTTGTCGAAGAGTACGGCTACGCGATCATAGGACGCGAGGTTTGGTTGCATGGCGGCAACGAGTCGGCGGACGTGTTCCACCTTGAATGCCTTGGCGACGGCTTCTCTGTCGTCGGGTCGCCGGGTATGCGTTTTTTGCGGAGTGATGAAGTCGTTCACCGCGTGCTCAAGCCTGGAACTCAAATCTGCGTCGACTTCGACGCCGAGATTCTCGAGTTCTTTGCGAACCCTTTCAATGTCCTCATCCAGCGGCCAACCGGCGGGGCGTGAGTCAGCGTGCCGCACAATTTGCATCGCGATCTCCGTGTAGACGAGGTAGCTCCAGAGACTGAGCAACATGTAGTCCGTCACTGCTTCCGAGTCCACGCTGCCGATCGCTTCGACCAAGCCACTTATCTCGTAACTCGCGGGCTTTATGGAGACCACAAGGTTCTTGCCTGAAGAGCGGAGGTCGTCGACGAGTCGTTGCATCGTGGCGGTCTTGCCAGTGCCTTTACGTCCGACAAAGATCTTGGCGTCGCCACGCAGCATGGTCTCGTACTCACTCGTTGGCACAAAATAGTCGGCCAAAGAGTCACGTTCGTACTCTGCGACGTATTGCCCAAAGGAGCGAATCGGGAGTTCGACTTGCAGCGCGAGACGCCCGGCGCGTCTCCCCGTGGTGGTGGCTTGTAGATGGCGTTCGTCGAGCCAGATTCTGACTCGGCCTTGGAGATCACTCGATGATTGGAAGTTCAGCAGCATGTCTGAATAGTCAAGCGGAGTTTGGTAGGTCGGCTCCGCCACGAGCAGGAGCGGAACGTCCAGGCCGTGCGCGATACCAGCGAGCAAACTTGCTCGGGAGTTGTGTTCTTCCGCGCGGTTTCGGTCCGGATCTAGGAACGGAATAATGGCTGCTGTTGAGCGGTATATCTCCTCCACGTAGAACTTCAAAGGGGCCAGAACCAAGTCCTCGCTGCTGCCGCGCAAGGTCCACCCTCTGTCGCGATCCAGCATCTTCTTCAGGTTTGAGAACGCAGTCGTTGGCACCGCTGGTTGAGGAGCAAACAGGGAGTTCGGCTTCTTGGTCTTTGCGTCAGCGAGCAGGCGATCTAGGTGGGTTGGCTCTCCCACACGAGGACGGCTTGCAAGGAACAACGCCGCGAGTTTTGAAGCATCCCCGCTGTAGTCGATCCGGCCCATCTGTGACAGCAGGCCAAGGGATTTCCAACTTCGTGTGGCGGTTGTGAGGGTCTCGTCCAGCGCCGGCACCGTGTGTTTCCCCCGACCAATGGCGTAGCCAAGCTCGAACAACACGTTTTCATTGAGAGAACTTACCTCCGCGATCAGCACGTCTACACCGTCGATAGCCGCGCAGATTTCGGCCACTAGGTGACGACCTGGGACGGGAAGGTCCTCCCAGGTGACCGCGGATTCCATGTTGGCGCGCAATATGTTCGCGCTCGCCCGTACGGATTCGGCGATCAGCGGCGAGTGAGATGAATATGCGAAGAAGACGCTGCTTGCAAGTCTGTTGGACACCTTGCCAACGTATACGTGAAGGTCAAGTAACGCTAGACGGCGGCAGGTCTTGAGTTTCGCTCGTTGGGGCCGCGCGAACAGACTCGGTGCGTGGGCCCGAGGACAGAGGTTCTGAACGTGAGGAGGAGGGTAGTGGACTTCTCCGGTCGATCAAGTGCCGTCGGCAAATGAGGCGGGGACTCTAAGCAAGTTGCGCGCAGTTGTCCCCGACGCGACGACTGCCAGGTCGATTGGCCTGGCTTTCGGGAGGCAATCCAACGGCAAGCCGGGCCTCGGCTCTGGTGTGCTGCGGGGTTCGCGCGCAGGCCGACATTCGGGAATGCGCCGCAAGCCTCCCAATGATGGCGCTGTCCGGAGATCGGGTCGGGAGGTGGCGGCTCCTCCGAACGGGCCGTAGGTGTTCGCGTACGGCGGGCGCCCTGGAATTGGGCGGGCCCCATCGTGACGCGACGGACGGTTTGAAGAAGAGGTGCTACTGCACTGCAGGCGATCTGTGAGAGCAGCAACACGAGAGGTGAAGTAACTGACGTACGGTCCGCCTCAGCCGTAGAGATGATGCCCTGTGAGCGCCCCGGCGCTCAGCGACGCGACCGTCGCCAGTGGGCCCGGCGTCGGCGCTCCATCGCCGGGATCGCTCACCTCGATGCTGGCAAGTCAACCTTGACCGAGGCGCTTGCCCTACACGTGTCTGGGATCGGCCGCGCGGGCTCCGTGTTCGACTGGTTCGAGATCGAACGCGCCCGTGGGATCTCGATCAGCTCGTCCGCGCGACGCCACACCCGCGGCGAGCAACTTAACCGATCACGGCACGTTCGCCCCGCCATTCACGTTGATGACCTCGCCGACCACAAAGCTCGATTCGGGCGACGCGAGGAACACATACGCGGGCGCCTGCTCCACCGGTTGGCTGGTGCGGCCCAGCCACGAGCTGTCGCCGAAGCCGTTGAGCTTCTCCGTGGGCTGCCCGTCGGACACCTGCAGCGGCGTCCATACCGGCCCCGGCGCGACGGCGTTGACGCGGATACCGCGCGGCGCCAGGTCCTGCGCGAGGGCCTTGGTGAAGCCGTTGATGGCGAACTTGGTGGACGCGTAGTTGATGATCATCGGCGACGGGTTGTAGCCCTGCACCGAGGTGCTGTTGATGATCGTGGAGCCCGGGCCCAGGTGGCGGAGCGCGTCCTTGGTGATCCAGTTCATCGCGTAGAGGTTGGTCTTGATGGTGCGGTCTAGGTCGTCCTCGTCCAGCTCGTCGAACGACTGGTGATAGACCTGGGGCGCTTCAGTTTGATCGGTCGCCAGAGATCACCATCTCCTGCTTCGTGCGAGTTGCGGCCAGTCGGCTCACCGCTAGACTCGCCCCTGGCAATGTGGGCGCTCAGCTTGATCCATTTGTTCGAGTCAGCTTCAGTGAGGTCCACCATCAAGGGCCGCCCGGAAGGGCGGCCCTTTTTTGTGCTCCGGCCGCCCCTTCGACGCGTCCGAGGCGTGCCCGGGGTTCTCTCGATGCGGCGCGTCCCACGACGGCCTGCTCGTCCTCGCCGATGTGGATCTTCTCGAAAAACGCCTGGTCCGTCAGCCGCTTGGCCTCGTCATCGGACTGCTGGTACGGGGCGGCGCAGTAGGTGAGCAGCTTCAGGGCGCTGGCGAGATGCTTCCTCTGGCCCGTGTCCTGCTCGTGGTCGCTCTCGAGCTTCCGGTCGATGTCGGTCAGCTCGGCAAGTTCTTGGGCGCAGGATGCCATGCGTTCCGCGAAGGCCGCATTGACCTGTCTTGCGAGCGCGGTGAAGGTTTGCTCGCTGATCCCGATGCGTTCGTAGCAGGCGGCGACGAGTTCTTCGGCGATGCCGACGGGGACGGCCTTGCGGGTGCAGGTGGTGCGTTTGCTGGTCTGGCCGGAGCAGACATAGTGGGCGTAGCGGATGCCTTGCTTGTTCCTGGCGAAGTCGAGGTGGAGCCGGGACTTGCAGGTCGCGCAGTAGAGGATCCCCTTCAAAAGGGGTGCTCGTGCCTGCAGAAGCGAACGTCGGCCCGCGCCCGACGGTTCATTGGTTCCGGCCCAAGAGGTTGGGCTTGATCCCCTCTCGCCAGATAGTCGCTGGGATGCTCTGCGTCTTGTTCGTCGTGGCGATGGCGACCGCGGCCTGCAGGTCGGCCGTGCGATCGAGCTGATCGGCGATGGCAGCGGCGAGATCGCGGCGCGCTGTCTGCTTGCCGGCAATGTGGTTGCGGGCTATCGCGTATTCCGTGGGCGGGTCCATAGACGTGAGGCCAAGTGGTCGCATAATCGTCCAGTCGAGGCCGCTTCCAGCGACGATGCGTTCCATGCGGCGCAGGTCGTCGGACAGGGTGGCCCCGACGCGGTCGAGGATGCGGGTGATGAGCGCCCGTTCGAGCCAGTTCATCTTCGGATCGCGCCAGTCGGCCGCGGCCATCGAGCTGGTCACGATGAGCCGGCGGATGGCCCGGGCATGCATGGCCTCCACGATGGCGCGCGCGGAGGCGGAATAGGACGTGATGGGCTGCTTGCTGAACCTCGTCCCGAGTACGGACGCCACGCCATCGCATCCCTGCATCGCCTCGGCAACCTGGGCAGGACGGGTGGCGTCAGCTCGCGCGACTTCCAGCCAGGGTGTGCTGACCTGGATCGCTTCGGGATGTCGAGTGAATGGCCCTGACACGCCAGCCCCGGTTGAGGAGCTGTTCGACGAGGAGGCGGCCGGTGGGGCCGTTCGCTCCGAAGACGGCCACCGTGCGCGTCCCGTCGTTCATGCGCTAGCCCCCGAGGCGCGAGGCGGGCACGAGCTTACGTGGTCTGTCTCTTCAGTGGATGTCGTGACGATCTCGCTCGCATCCGAGAGGAAGCGCGTCAGCAGGGCTACCTCATCTAGCGTCCACGAGGCCAGTAGACGCGCGAGGCGTTCGTTGGCTCGCACGTAGGCATCAGTCAGGCGATCGACACCGGTCGCGTGGATGCTGGCGGAGCGCCGGTCGACCTCGTTGAGGCGTCGCTCGATCCACCCATCGCGTTCCAACCGCGTCAGGATCCCGGTCATGGTCGCGAGATGGGTGCGCGTGCGGTGCGCCAGCTCGGTAGGCGTCTGAGGGCCGTCCTGATGCAGTGTGTCGAGTACAGCGAGATCAGCGTTGTTGATGTGGAGCCGAGCCCCGACCACACGGTTGCTGACCATCAGCGCGCTATTCAGCCGTCGCAGGGCCAAGATGGCCTGCTCGACCGCTGGACGCAGGCTCGTGGTCTCCTTGTCCATGAATACTCCCCGCTAGTACGATACTCGTATGATACGGTTATCATAGTAACTCGTCACTGCATCAAGGAGACGGCCGGGCGTTGACGGGCACGCACGTGACGATGAGGAGGACGTGATGAGCGGAGCCATCCAGTACCGCAGGTTCGGTGGCCCGGAGGTGTTGGAGATGATGGACACACCCGTGCGCGAGCCGGGCGACGGTGAGCTCCGGATCGTCGTCAAGGCGGCGGGGCTCAACCCGATGGACGAGAAGGTCTTCAGCGGTGATCCGCGCCTTCGACTCGTCGGCTTCGTCGACGCCCTGTCCAAGCCGGCACAGTGGTTCTCGCCTGGCTTCCCAAAACGAGTGAGACACGATTTTGCGGGGATTGTCGACGCAGTAGGCAGTGGAGCGGGCGGTTTCGCCGTCGGCGACGCCGTCCTCGGAACGCTGAGGGGCGCACCAGGGACGAAGACGAAGCGCGGCTCGCTCGCCGAACACCTCGTGGCGCCCGTCAGCGACGTCGTCCACAAGCCAGAGGCCCTGAGCTTTGAGAGCGCCGCGGCGCTCGGCGTCGTCGCCCAGACCGCTAGCGGCGCCCTGCGCGAACTTGATGTGCAGCGCACCGACATCATCGTCATCAGCGCCGCCGCCGGTGGTGTCGGTTCACTAGCCGTGCAGCTCGCGATGCAACGCGGCGCAACGGTGGTCGGTATCGCTGGGGAAAGCAACGCCGACTTCCTGCACTCGCTCGGAGTCATTCCCGTAGCGCACGGTGCACGAGTCAGAGATCGAGTCCTCGCCGCGGCGCCTGGCTCCGTCACGAAGCTGCTCGACTGCTACGGCGGAGACTACGTTCAGCTCGGACTCTCTCTCGGTTTGCGCGGCTCGGCCATGGGAACCCTCGTCCCCTCACCAAGAGCAATCTTCCGCGGCGCGCGGTTCACGGGTTCACGGCATGCACAGCCTGGGGATCTCGAAGCGGTCGCCACGTTGGTAGCAAGCGGTGCCGTCAAGACCGCCATCGCGCATACGTACCCCTTCGACATCGAGGCCGTGCGCGACGCATTCAGGGAGCTCTCCGGAGGGCACGTCCGAGGCAAGCTCGTCGTCAGCCTTGCCACGTCGTGACGATTGTGTTCGCTGCCAGGACTATCTCAGGGGCAACCTCAGTAGTATTTGGTTAGGTGATGACGATGGCGGCAGCGATGGAGACGGTGAGGTTCGGGCCGAGCGGCGCCCATGCCTCCGATCGATGGTGCGATACTCGCTCCGCGTGACGCCGACGCCGCGGCGCAACTGCCGTGTCGGCTCGCAAAATCGGGATCGACCAGCCAGCAACACGCGCGGAGAGATCGACGACGCCCTAGACGTAGCGCACGACCTCAAGACCCATCGAGCGGACTACCGCCGCGTCTGCGTCCACCAGGCCATCGCCTGACATCGGCCGACCGACGCACCGACGCACCGACGGACTGGCGTAGCAGGAATGGTGCATAGTTTCTACCGGTGCAGGATAGGGGACTGCTGCGCGAAGCAGCCAACTCCCAGCGCCTGGCTGGTCCTGTGTTTGGCGGGATCGACACTCACAAGAACACTCATCACGTGGCGATCGTCGATGGGACGGGACGGCCTGTCGAGAATCGGGAGTTCACGACAACACCTGCCGGTTACGCCCAGATCGTCGCATTCTTCCGCGAGCACGAGACCGTCGAGCGTGTCGGTGTCGAGGGCACCGGCTCCTACGGCGCCGGCATCGCCCGCGCCCTCGCGATGGCAGGAATCCCTGTCATGGAAATCGCCCGCCCGAACAGGCAGCATCGCAGACTCAAAGGGAAGTCGGACCCGATCGATGCTCACCAGGCCGCGCTGGGGGTCATCGCCCAGTGGCCGGGCACAATTTGCCGTCCGGTGAGGTGCGGGGCCAGAGGCACACCCTGATTGCTGCGCCTGAGAGCGACTTCGGGAAGGCGTTCAGGAGAATTGTCGTCGCGTACCATTTCCGATACTGGTTTGTCTGCACACACTCCCATTTTCGCGCCCAACGATATGCTCGTTAGCGAGGCAGGTACTGCCACCTTGGGGAGCATCGTGGGTAAGTTAACTGTAGGAAATGTCGGTTGGGCTCGGAGCGCGCTCGCAGAAGCTTCCCGTACCGATCCAACGTCCGTGGAGTTGGTCGCGAAACGTTTTGTTGAGCTCAGTCCGGGAATCCTTGACAAGCTGGGTGCCCGGCGAAACCAGTTGCTTACGGGACGACGAGGAAGCGGCAAGTCAACGCACCTATATGTCCTCCGGCACAAACTCATGGCTAACGGGACCGCTGCAGCTTTGGTTGACATGGAGCAATTCTCAGGTCGTGAGTATCCGGACGTCTTGATCGAAATACTCATTGCCTTGCTTGATTCGGCGAAAGCAAAAATACGCTGGAAGCAAGCCGCTTCCGACCTGCGGATGTCGATCACTGTGTCCAAAATGCGCAGTGAACTCAATACGCTCCTTACTGACCCGGCTAAAACCAGGATGCTGGTCTACAGGGAGCGGAACACGAAGAAGAGCCTGTCGGGTACGGGGGTAGCTGGCTTAGCAGGTGGCCCGGGTGGAGTCACGGGTGTAGCAAGAGCATCGAGGCAATCGCAGGAGCGGCAGGAGCATTACTCGGATTTCGAAGTTTTGAAGATCGAGCGTCTGTTGCAGATCGTGCCTCGCGTCTCGGGCACCCTGAGGAGCCTTGCGGCGCGATCCCACGGAGGCATGGCACTGGCATTCGTTGATGACTTTGGGTACGTGGCTCTCCCTGATCAACCAGACGTGCTCGGCTACCTCAGCCGGGTGTGCAAGGGAACTGGCTTCTGGCTCAAAATTGGTGGAGTCGAGTCGCGCCTACGGACGTTTCGTCCAGGCGATCCCCCGCAGGGGATGGAGCTCGGTCACGACGTCGATCTTCTTCAATTAGATGTCACGCTGGCGAGTTTTGCCACGGCCAAGGGATTTCTTGAGCGCGTGCTTGACGGAGTGCTGAAGGACATGGCGGTGCGGACGTCAGACCTGCTTACCCCTACGGCGCGAGATCGTTTGGTACTCGCATGTGGAGGCGCCGTCGCGCGCGACTACATCACGATCACGGAGTCTGCGCTTTCCGAGGCCCTGGACCGCATGAACAAGGACGGCGCGCTTGATGCTGGAGATGAGGTCAAGATCACCGCTGAGGATGTCCACCGCAGCGTGCGCAAACGAATTGGGGAGAAGGAAAGCGAGTCCCTCAAACTCGACGCAGGGTCTGAAGCGCAAGCCTTAACTGCACGATGGCAAGATGTCTGCAGTTTTGTCCAGCAGTCGTCTGAAAACGAAGTGTTCGTGTTGGTCGAGCAGTCGCAACTTGAGAGTACGGACTGGGGGCGGCAGATCCAACAACTTGAGAATCTGCGTTTGTTGCATCGGATCCGCGATACCGTGCCGAAGACGCCGAGTTGGCGAGGGCGTAGGGTGATCGTCTACATGATTGACCTTGGGCAAGTAGCTAATCAACGCATGCGGACCGGAATCCCGGAGTTCTGGAAAGGTGAAGCGGAGTTCGATCGATTGCGCCGGGCAGAGTGGGTCTACACCCCGGGATGGAGGCCTCGCGGTGGGGCTGTTCATCAGCGCACCACCAACCCAGCGCCGCAGGGGAGCGAGCCTCTTTTCTGATTGGGACCAGCTATGTGGATAGGGTTTCGTTCCAATCGAAGTCTCAGTTTCGCGACTGACTACTCCCTGGGGGAGCCGAGTCGCTCCGGCCCGCTAGATCGGTCCGGTCTGAGGCCGTAGCACGGCCCGCGCTAACCAAGCCTTTCGATTCCCAGAACTCTCCCGTTAGTGCTCATCGGCACTGACGTGGCTTGGCTCTCGCAGGACAAATGTGACCATATGGAAGCTCACGCTCCACACCCGGTACGGCGTCGTGCGAAGGTCCGCCGCACAGTCGGAGCCGGTTGAGGTCCCCTTTGGGACCGTGAACCCGCAAGTCGTGGCCCCAGACAACGTCGCGTGGGGCGGAGGTAGGTGTATGGGGAGTGTTGTCCCGTTTGTGAAGTGCCTGCGCCTGGCTCGCGGTGCCCCCGGCGGAGCACACGTGAGTGTTCGCGGTCGACGCGGCCGACGCGGGCGCCCAGGCCTCGCGGCGACCGTCGCCCACGAGGCAGGGCATCGGCGCTCTATCGCCGTCATTTCTCACCCCGGCGCGGGTAAGTCCACGCTCACCGAGCCGCTCGCCCTCCACGCCCACGCGATCGACCGGTTCGCGATCGAACGCACGCGCCGCATATCGATCACCGCGGCCGCGTGACATCACGGTTCAGACCGAAATACGAACCCATCACGGCACGTTCGCTCCGCGATTCACGTTGATGACCTCGCCGACCACAAAGCTCGACCCCGGCGATGCGAGGAACACGTACGCGGGTGCCTGTTCCACCGGTTGGCTCGTTCGGCCCAGCCACGAGCTGTCCCCAAAGCCGTTGAGCTTCGGCCGTCGGACACCTGCAAGGGCGTCCACACCGGCCCCGGCGCGACAGCGTTGACGCGGATCCCGCGCGGCGCCAGATCTTGAGCGAGCGCCTTGGTAAAGCCGTTGATGGCGAACTTGGTGGGCGCGCAGTTGATGATCGTGGAGCCCGCTCGGGGAACAGTCCTGAGGGTCGCATCGGTGCCACCGATCAGTGCCTCAACGGCCCACCACTTCAATGGGTAGCACCGAGGCCAGCCCTTCGGCGCCTTCCCGATAGCGGTCGATGAGCGCGGCGGGCATCCCCGCGGCACGGGCCCCCGCCACGTCGTGGTCGGGGTTGTCGCCTACAAAGAAGCACTGCGAGGGTGCAACGCCCAGCCGAGAGGCGAGTGCCTCGAAGGCTCTCGCGTCGGGCTTGTGCACCCCAATCGCCTCGGACGTGCACACGGTGTCGACCAGGTCGTACAAGCCGACAGTGCGCAGTTTGGCGACCTGCTGCTCCTCGCCTCCATTGGTGAGCACTCCGATGCGGAAGCCCTGCATGCGCAGCGAGGTCAGCACGGGCGCGGCGTCGGGGAAGGCCCTCCAGGCGTCCCGATACGCGCGGAGGAATATCTCAAACAGGGCGTCAAGGGCGTCGTCGCCGGGGACAGGAACGCCGACCTCGGGGAGCACCATCTGCAGGCGCCGCCTGCGGTCATCCTGAAAGCCGATCCTGCCGGCCCTCCACGCCTCGAATTGGGCCTCGTCTGCCGCGAACCACAGCGCGCGAGTCGCATCGGACGGCTCGACGCCCAGGCCCCGCAAGAGGGCATCGGCCGCTTGAGACGCCGCGCCCCTGTGGTCAAGGAGCGTTCCGTCGAGGTCAAAACCGAAGGCGCGGATGTCGGTCACGGTTCAACGGTAGGGCGTCTTGGAGTGGATCGTCCACGCGACGGGCCAGTCGTGGACGTGGTCGCCGCAACCTCTACCTGTGGATAACACCCACGCCGCCGCGTCGGCCGTCATGATCGACCGATGGGGAGCGCGTGGACGGTCGAGGTGGCGAGCGAGGATTTTGCACGCTTCGCTCGTTCTCTCCATGAATACGAGCAAGCTGTCCTTGATACGGCCATATGGAAGGTGCTCGCCGTCGAAGGCCTGGCGATCTGCGAGTCCGAATGGGGCAAGGCCCTGGGACGCGGACTCTACGAGTTCCGCATTCGCAAGAGTCTCGATGCGATTCTGAAGGCCGCTGGTGTGCCGCGCACGCGGGGTGGCAAGAGGGCGGTGCTCCTCCGCGTCTTCTGCGCGTTTGAGCGTGAACGGGTGGTGCTCTTGTTGGGCGGGTACGACAAGGGCAGGGACCCGTCTGGACGCCGTCAGCAACGTGAGATTGCGGCGGCGCGCCGTGTGCTCGCGGAGTGGAAGCGGCAACAAGGGCCTTGACGAGATATGTGTTTGAGCACATACTGATTCCCGAGGAGGTCGCCATGTCCCGCACATATGAGTCGCTATCTGCCGAACTTCGGCAGGGCTGGAGCGACGATGCTCAGCGCGTCTATGACGCTGCGGCGCGGGAGTTCGCTGCCGAAGTAGCCGCGCGCCGTGCCGTGGGTGTCGCCGTCGCGCGTGCCCGCAAGGCCTCGGGTCTGACCCAAGTGCAACTTGCGTTGGCCGCATCGGTGCAGCAGGCCGAGGTGAGCCGCATCGAGCGCGGCCACGCCAACCCCACGGTGAGTACGCTCGCCCGGATCGCGCAGGCGACGGGCTCACGGCTGGAGTTGGTGGCGGTGGGCGAGCGTTCCGCTTAGGCCACTGTTCCGCGCGATGTGGAACAGGCGCTAAGCGGGACATCTTTTCGCCGCCCGAAGGCACGTGTCAGCCGACGTTGATAGCATTGCCTATCAGGTGGAGGTGGCCATGTCGGAATCGCTCGTTGAGCAGATGCTTGCGGACGCGCTTGAAGCCGAGCGGCTGCGTGTCGAGGCGCGCGCCAAGCTGGTCGGCGCCGTCAGGCGTGGTGCTGCAGCGGGAATGAGCCAGCGCGAGATCGCGCGCGCGGTGAACCGAAGCCAGCCCGAGGTTGCTCGCTTGTTGCGTTTCTTTCCAGCGAGTGAACGGGGGAGCGTGCTCGCCAAGCGGCGGCGCGAGGTGATTGACCTGGCCGCGCAGCATGGCTTCCGCAACCTACGCGTGTTCGGCTCGGTGGCCCGCGGCGAGCACGGGCCCGAGTCGGACATCGACCTTCTGGTGACCCTCCCCAGCGGCGCGTCGCTGTTCGACATCGGCGCCCTGGAAGCCGGGCTTACGGCGTTGTTGGGGGAGCGGGTCGACCTCGTCCCCGACGACGGCCTGCGTCCCCATTCGCGTGACGAGATCCTCGCCGAGGCGGTTCCGCTGTGAGCAAGGACGACGCAAAGTCCCTGCGGCGTCTCGATCAGCTCGGCCAAGTGACGCTGCGGTCCAGACCAACGACTCACCCCGTTACGGCACGTTTGCCCCACCATTCACGTTGATGACCTCGCCGACCACAAAGCTCGATTCGGGCGACGCGAGGAACACGTATGCGGGTGCCTGCTCCACTGGCTGGCTGGTGCGGCCCAGCCATGAGCTGTCGCCGAAGCCGTTGAGCTTCTCGGTGGGTTGGCCGTCGGACACCTGCAGAGGCGTCCACACCGGTCCCGGCGCGACGGCATTGACGCGGATCCCGCGCGGCGCCAGGTCCTGTGCGAGCGCCTTGGTGAAGCCGTTGATGGCGAACTTGGTGGACGCGTAGTTGATGATCATCGGCGACGGGTTGTAGCCCTGCACCGAGGTGCTGTTGATGATCGTGGAGCCGGGGCCCAGGTGGGGGAGAGCGTCCTTGGTGATCCAGTTCATCGCGTAGAGGTTGGTCTTGATGGTGCGGTCAAGGTCGTCCTCGTCCAGCTCGTCGAACGACTGGTGATAGACCTGGTGGGCGGCGTTGTTGACCAGGATGTCGAGCCCGCCCAAGCCCGCCACCGCATCGGCCACGAGCGTGCGGCAGAACTCGCGGTCGCGAATATCACCTGGTATCAGGACGATGGTGCGGCCCTCGGCGCGGATCACCTCGGCAATCGCGTCGGCGTCCACCTGCTCCTCGGGCAGGTAGTTGATGGCCACGTCGGCGCCCTCACGCGCGAAGGCGATCGCGACAGCAGCGCCGATGCCGGAGTCCCCGCCAGTGATGAGCGCCTTGCGGCCGATGAGCCTGCCGGTGCCGCGGTAGGTGGTCTCGCCGTGGTCGGCCTTGGGGTCAAGCTCCGCGTCCAGCCCTGGCACGGGCTGCCACGAGGCGTGAGGGACGATGTGCGAGTGGCGCACCACGGGATTGTCGAAGGTGAGCTGGTCGGGGGACATGGGCTTCTCCTAGAAATGTGTCGGCACAAGAGGCCGTCGCGCCCGACATGTAGGACGTGCGTGACCGGTCACCGTTGGCCTGGTGCGATAACGATATCGAGAAATTGTCAGCGCTGCGGAAAGTGTTGCCAGCGCGCCGCCGCCACGGTCTCCTGTCCATCTCGATCCTCGCCCTGGTTCTGGTGCTCGTCGTGGTGCGTCGCGCGTCTTGCGTCGTTAGGGTCGAATCATGAGTCACGTCAGGGTTGGCGCCCGCGCGCGCCTCGCATCGGCGGCCGTGATCTTCCTCGCTGCCGTCGGGCTCTCTGGTTGCGACGCGTCGGCCGCCCCGACGAACGAGGTCTTCCAATTCCCCTCCGCCGAACTCGCGGGCAACCTCCTCGGACTGTCCGCGGAGATCACCGTGGGCGTGCTGCTCCCCGCCGCGTACTTCACGTCGGATGAGCCGCTGCCCGTGGTCTACTACCTGCCCGGTTACTCCTCGCGGGGGACGGCCGCGGACATGCCCCGCCTGCTGGGCGACGCGCTCGACGCCTCACCGATGATCGTGGTGACGGTCACGGGGGCGAACGAGCTTGGCGGCGGTTGGTACACCGACTCGCCCGTCACGGGCAACTGGGAGCAGGCGATCGTCACCGAGATCGTGCCCTACATCGACTCGAAATACCGCACCGTGGCATCGGCCGACGCGCGGGGCATCGCCGGGCACTCGATGGGCGGCTACGGCGCGCTCACCCTCGCGATGAGGCACGCCGACGTCTTTGGCTCCGTGTTTGTAGAGGAGCCCGCTGTGGCGGGCGAGGACGGCGTGGGGAGCGCGGATCTGTTTGGTTCGGATGCGCGTGCTCGGACGGTGATTGCGGCGATTGCTGCGCTGGAGGGGCTGTCCGGCTCCGCTCTGGTGGCCGCGATGGCGGACTTTGACGGCTTCGAGTTCTCGTACGGCACGGCCTTCGCGCCGTCGGCCGAGCCGCCCTATTTCAAGTATCCCTACACCCTTGTCGACGGCCGGGTGGTGCGCGACGACGACGTGTGGGCGGAGTGGGAGGCGGGGTTTGGCTCCGTCTCTTCTGAGGTGGCTGCGGGGCGCTCGGCGCTGATGTCGCTGAGCGCGATGGGGATCGATTGCGGGTCCAACGACGAGTTTCGGTGGATCTTTGAGGGCTGCGGCTATCTCGATGCGTCGCTCAGTGAGGCCGGGGTGCCACATGTGTATTCGGTGCACAGCGGAAATCATGGGAGCAGGCTCGCCGAGAGGTTGGCCGAGGTGATGGTGCCCTTCTTTGCGGACGCGTTTGCGGGGGCTGGCGGGGTGTGACGGGGCCTGGTGGCTCGATTTCGAGAGTGAGCCGATGTGCCCGCGTCCTCGCCGCTGGCGACGCCGCCATGCGAAGTGAATAGGCTCGACTCGTGACCACCGCCACGCTCAACGCCATCCGCGCCGACATCACCACCCTGGCCGTCGACGCCATCGTGAACGCCGCGAACTCGTCGCTGCTGGGCGGTGGCGGAGTCGACGGTGCGATCCATCGCGCGGCGGGCCCCGACCTGCTGCACGAGTGCCGCCTGCTTGCCGGCTGCAAGACGGGCGACGCGAAGTTCACCAGGGGCTATCGGCTCCCTGCCGGGCACATCATTCACACGGTGGGCCCGGTGTGGCGCGGCGGCGAGGCGGGGGAGCCCGCGCAACTCGCATCCTGCTATCGCCGATGCTTGGGAGTAGCCGACGCGCAGGGCTTCGCTTCGATCGCGTTCCCCAGCATCAGCACCGGCATCTACGGCTACCCGATCGAGAACGCCGCGACGGTTGCTGTCGCGACCGTGCGTGAGGAGTTGGCGACAGGATCCTCGGTGACCGAGGTGACGTTCGCGTGCTTCAGCGAGGCCGATCTAGCTGTGTACCAGGCCGTGCTCGGCGCCTGACCCAACCCAGTCGTCGTCCGTTTGCACAGCCCCAAGGGGCCTGCGGCACTGGCGCTGGTGGAGGCATCGGGCTGGCTTGCGTGGCCGCCGCGTCTGCCGGAGCAGCCGATCTTCTATCCGGTGGGGAGCAAGTGGTGGGCGACGAAGATCGCGCGCGAGTGGAACGTGCCGCATGCGGGCGTGGGGAACGCGCGCGAGTTCGATATGGATGCCGTTTCCCCGGAGCGCTATGCCGTGCAGCAGTCCCACTCACCCAGGGCGCCGGGAGGGTCCTTTCCACGAACGCCCGCCCCGCCGCGCCGCCCGCGTACAATCATCACAAGGCGCCTGCCGCGCCCGGACTCGCACCGCCCCGGCGTCCCCCGATGGATCAACTGCCGGTCAAAGGTCGCCCATGTTACGAGTTTCGGAACTCCCCGATGGGCGTCCCGTGCCTTCCTCCGGCTCGCTGTGTGCGGCTTTTGTCACCGATCTTGGCGTTTCTGGCGCCTCGATCTCCGTGGTGAGCCACGGAGGCAGGCACTCCACTATTTGCTCGAGCGACGACACGGCGGCGCAAGCCGAGGCGCTGCAGTTCGGCCTAGGGCAGGGTCCGCACTGGGATGCTCTGGCGTCACGAGCCCCTGTCATCTCCACGGACCTAGGTGCCGCGTCCGAGGAGCGGTGGCCCCTGTTGGTTGACGGATTGGGTGGCCTGGGCATCGAGTCGCTCTTCGCCTTCCCGATGCTGATGGGCGCGGCGCTCGTCGGCGTCGTCGACCTCTACTCTCTGACGCCGCGCAGCGTCGATCAGGAATTCATCGCGACCGCCTCGTTGGCGGCGGGTCGAGTGGCGATGGGCGCCGTGCAGCGCGCGTTGCGCTCGGCCACCGACGCCACCTCGGAGGAGTCGCCCATGGCGCCCGCTTTGCGACGCGAGGTGCACCAGGCGACTGGCGTCATCATTTCCCAGCTCGACATCTCTGCCACCGCCGCGTTCGCCCGCCTCCAGGGACAGGCGTTCGTCACCGAGCGACCCATCGATGACGTGGCCCACGACGTCGTGCTCGGACGACTCGACTTCGATAACTTGCCTGACGACAACACCCAAGAAGGAGAATGATCATGGATGGTGCACTCCGCGAAACACGCATCAGCGCCGCATTTGTCGCCGTAGCCGACACTCTGGTGAAGGACTTTGACGCGGTGGATCTGCTTCACACGCTCGTCAGTGACTGCGTGGACATCTTGGGGTTCAAGGCTGGTGGACTTCTGCTTGTCGACGGCGCCGGCGACCTTCAGCTCATGACTTCTACCAGCGAGGCCGCTGAGTTCGTCGAGGTCATGCAGCTCGCGGCCGACTCGGGACCGTGCATCGAGTGCTTCACGAGCGGCGTCGCGGTATCGGTGAGTGACATCGAGCTCGAGGAGTCCCGCTGGCCGGACTTCAGGCGGGTGGCGCTTGCGCAAGGAATTCGCTCCGCTCTGGCCACGCCCATGAGGTTGAGGGGCAAGGTCATCGGAACCATGAACCTCTTCGGCAGCGACGCCGTGGTAGTGAGCGCAAGGGATGCGGCGGTCGCGCAGGCCCTGGCAGACGTGGCGACCATAGGCCTCCTGCAGGAGCGCGTGATCCGAGAAGGTCAACTCATTGAGGAACAGCTCCATCGCGCCTTGGATAGCCGAGTCATGATCGAGCAAGCGAAGGGAGTCATCGCCCATGCCCTCACACTTTCGATGGACGATGCCTTCGCCATGCTCAGAAGGTATTCGCGGGGCCGGAACCTCACCATTCGTGCGGTAGCGGAGAGTGTAAGCGGCCGCGAACTCAAGGCGCAGGACATCGCGAACGCGGTGGAAAACGCGGTAACTAGGTAGACCCCGGTAACGGTGTTACCGTGAGGAGTCGCTCCGGACCTCGGTGACCCAACCATTCTGCTTGGAACTGAGGAGCATCATGAGCCAATTTCCTGTCGCCAGTTTCCCCGATGGCATGCCTGCGTCCGAACTTTCCTCGGTGCTACCCCCGCTGGATACGCGACGCTCCCGGCGAGCGCAACGTGAGGTCGATGCGGCCCTGGACTTGTCGGGAGCAAACTCCCCAGTCGGCGCACCCTTCATGCACGCAACGCCCACGAGCGTCGTCTTCTCCGATGAAAGCTGAGGAGCGCACACGCGCCAGGATCTGATCTAGACGCAGGTCGCGCTCGACAGCTACCTCGTTCACTGTGGTGCGCGGCGGGCGGATGCCCCGCGCGGCGGCATGGAGCGCGACCATGAGCCCGCCCACGAGAGTCCATTCCTCGGGCCAGACGTGAGCGGCGATCTGGCCCGCATTGGGCCCCGGGTGAAGCCATCCGCCTGGAGGCGTCGGCACGTCGAGCACGGGGCGGGAGCTCATCTCGCGAACCGCTCCAGTGCATCGGCTAGGAGCCGCAGGCCCTCGGAGCGTTCCCTGGGGTCGATGGACCCGGCCAAGTTCGCGCCGAGGAGCGCGGCGCCCGACTCCGCAATGACCGTCACGTGCGCGAGGGGTTGGCGGGGGGATCTTCCGTGGGAGAGGTGACCTTCGCGTGCTTTAGCTCGGCCCATCTCGCCGTGTACCAGGCCGTGCTCGACGCCTGACCCAACACGAGCGTCGTCCGTTTGCGCCGGCCCACGGGGCCGACGGAGCTGGCGCCGGTGGAGGCATCGGGCTCCGGGTCGCGGGACGCGGGGCTAGAGCTCGCGCCACCACAGCAGCGCGCGGTCGCCCGTGGTGTGGTCGCGCATGGTGAACCCGCGGCGTTCGTAGAACCGCATGGCGTCCACGTCGGGCTCGTCCACCTGGATCTCGAGCCGACCCCAGCCCTCCTCGCGCGCGATGGCCACGAGCCGCGTCAGGAGCGTGGCGCCGATGCCCTCGTTGCGCAGCGCCGGCGTCACGTACAGATCCTCGAGGAGTCCCACGCGGCCGTCGTGATAGATCGACGGGCGCAGGGACACGGTCGCGAAGCCGACTGCGGGCGTGCCCGCGAGGAGCGCCATGAAGCCGGGGCCGCCCGGCATCGTGCGGAAGCGGTCCTCGAGGACCTTGAGGGGACGGACGTCGGCGTCGTACTCCGCGTTGAAGGCGGTGAGCAACCGAGCGAGTTCGGGGACATCATCACCCGTGGCTCGCCTCACCTTGGTCAGGGTCTTGCTCATGGGGACAGGGTAACTGGCGCCTAGCGTTCCGTTTAGGGTGCTGTTCCACACGATGTGGAACAGGCATTAAGTGGAACACCTTGTCTCGCACCCCAGGCGCTTGTCGGTCGACGGTGATAGCATTACCTATCAGATGGAGGTGGCCATGTCGGAATCGCTCGTGGAGCAGATGCTCGCGGACGCGCTCGAAGCCGAGCGGCTGCGTGTCGAGGCGCGCGCCAAGTTGGTCGGCGCAATCAGGCGCGGTGCCGCCGCGGGCATGAGTCAGCGCGAGATCGCCCGCGCAGTGAACCGCAGCCAGCCAGAGGTCGCTCGACTGTTGCGCTTCTTCCCCGCGAGCGAGCGGGGCAGCGTGCTCGCAAAGCGGCGGCGCGAGGTGATCGACCTGGCCACGCAGCACGGCTTCCGCAACGTAAGGGTGTTCGGCTCGGTGGCTCGCGGCGAGGACGGGCCCGAGTCCGACATTGACTTGCTCGCGACCTTTCCTCGCGATGCCTCGCTGTTCGACATCGGCGGCCTCGAAGCCGAGCTTGCGGTGTTGCTGGGGGAGAGGGTTGACCTCGTTCCCGATGACGGCCTGCGTCCGCACTCGCGTGAGGAAATCCTCGCCGAGGCGGTCCCCCTGTGAGCAAGGACGACTCCGGGCACGCACTTGCGGCTCTTGAGCACCTTGCGGTCCTGAGGAGTCACGCCGCCTCTGACGGCGCGGATGAGGCTCTCCGATTCGACGCGATCTGTATGCGGCTCGCGGCCGCTATCGAGGATGCCTCGCGCATCGGCGATGAGGTCCGTGCCCGAGCCTTTGGCGCGAAGTGGCCAGCGATGTGGTCAACGCGCAATCGCATCACCCACGGGTACGCGTTCGTGAGTTGGGACGTCGTTCTCGCGACGGTTGAGCGCGACCTGGACGACTTCGAGGCGGCGCTCCTCGCAATTGCGAAGAGTGTCGAGTCGCGGCCGTCCACTGCGGCGGGCCCCGAGTGACGTCACCGTTGCCCACGAGGCCCAGCGTCGGCGCTCCACCGCCGTGGACGCATAGACCAAGGCCCTAGTAGATCGTCCCCATCGCCTCGCGCACCTGAGCAAGCGTGGCCTCCGCCACCGTGTTCGCGGTCTCGTTGCCGAGACGAAGGATTGTCCGCACCAGATCCTCGTCCGCGGCGAACGCTTGCCTCCTCGCGCGCATCGGCGCCAGGAAATCGTTCACCGCCGTCGCGGTCACGGCCTTCAGCGCGCCGCTACCGCCGTGACCGATCTCGTCGGCCAGTTCTCCCGGCTCAACGCCCAGGCACAAGGAGGCCGTCGATAGCAGCGCCGAGACGCCAGGTCGGCGCTCGGGGTCGAAACTGATCCGTCGGTCCTGATCGGTTCGGGTCTGACGAATCACCCCAACCGTCTGGTCCGGCGTCATCGACAGCGCGATCGCGTTGCTATAGCTCTTCGACATCTTCCGGCCGTCGAGGCCTGGAACTTCGGGGGTTGAGGTGATCAGCGCATCCGGGACCGGGAAGACGTCGCCATATCGCTCGTTGAATCTCCTGGCGATCACCCTGGTCATCTCGACATGCGGGAGGTTGTCCTTACCCACGGGCACCAGATTGCCTTTGCAGAACAGAATGTCGGCCGCCTGGTGCACCGGATACGTCAAGAGCAGGCCGCTCAAAGCCCGCCCGGACGCGGCGAGCTCAGCTTTGACGGTCGGATTGCGATGGAGTTCCGCTTCCGTCACAAGGCTGAGGAAGGGCAGCAGCAGCTGGTTGAGCGCCGGCACAGACGAGTGAGTGAAGATCGTCGTCCGTTCCGGGTCGATGCCGGATGCGAGATAGTCGAGCACGGCGCCATAGACGTTCTCGCGAACGCGAGCCATGGTGTCTCGGTCGGTGATGACCTGATAGTCCGCGAGCACCAGGAACGTCTCGACTCCGAGCTGCTGCAGGCGCACTCGTTCTGTGATGCTGCCGAAGTAATGCCCCAGATGCAGGGGCCCCGTCGGCCGCTCGCCCGTGAGGACGCGAAACCTCTCCGGGTGCTGGGTCACGGCGGCCGCGATCTCGGCCGAACGCCCCGCAGTTGCGGTGAAGGATTCCATTTGTCTCTCCCGATCATTGGGAGCTACACGGAGCACTCGGGCCGTTCCACGAGCTGCCGTGCAGCCCGTGAACATGCGTCAACCGGCTGCTATCGCAGCCACCGCCATGCGGAACGGTTGAACTTCATGAAAGGGATACTACTGCGACCCAGATGCAATTCGCATCGGTCGCCACTGGGCGCCTAGCGCGCGGCCCCGTCGTTCCCTCGTCACGAGTATCGACGCCGACAACGCAAACGCCCAGGTTAGGCTCGCAATGTGATCCTCACCATCACCACCACCCACACGCCCGCGACCGACCTGGGCTTCTTGCTGCACAAGCACCCCGACCGCGCGCAGTCCTTCGACCTCTCAGTCGGCACGGCCCACGTGTTCTACCCCGAGGCCACCGAGGAACGCTGCACCGCGGCCCTCTTGCTTGAGGTCGACGCCCTGGAACTCGCGCGCGGCTCCGGCCGCTCCACCATGTCCGACTTCACGCTGGGCCAATACGTGAACGACCGCCCGTACGCAGCATCGTCCCTGCTCGCATCGGCAATGAGGCGCGTGTTCTCGACTGCGGCCGCGGGCACGCTCAAGTCCAACCAGGCGCTCGCGGACTCAGCCATCCCGCTTGAGATCCGCATCCCCGCGTTGCCGTGTCGCGGCAGTAGCGACTTCGCACGCGAGCTGTTTGAACCGCTCGGCTGGGACGTCGACGCCCGGGCCATTGCGCTTGATCCCGAGTTTCCCGAGTGGGGCGATTCGCGCTACCTGGACCTCACGCTGACCGGCACACTTCGCCTCGCCGACGCCCTCAACCAGCTCTACGTGTTGCTGCCTGTGCTCGACGACGCCAAGCACTACTGGGTGGGCGACGACGAGATCGACAAGCTCGTGCACCACGGCGAGGGATGGCTCGACGCGCACCCGCTGCGCGACGCCATCGCGCGGAGGTATTTGGCCCACCAGAAGGGCCTCGTCAACGAGGCAATTGACAGGCTCGTGGAGGCGGGCGGGGACGACCCCGATGCGCTCCCGCCGGAGGCGACCCCCGCGGAGGACCTGTCGCAGCCCCGCGCGCGGCTCGCATGGACGCGCAGGGACGCGATCGTGGCGGAACTCAAGGCACTGGGAGTGCGCAGTGTCGCAGACGTGGGTTGCGGCGACGGCGCCCTGCTCCGACCCTTGCTCGCCGACGCATCGTTCGCCCGCATCGTCGGCACGGACGTCTCCGCCACCACCCTCGCGCGTGGGGCGCGCAGGCTTCACGTCGCCGACATGAGCGAGCGCCAATCCGACCGCCTCGCGCTGTTCCAGTCGAGCGCGACCTATCGCGACCGCCGACTCGAAGGGCTGGACGCGGTGGTGCTCATGGAGGTCATCGAGCACCTCGACATCGACAGGCTGCCCTCGCTCGAATCCTCGATCTTCGCCCACGCGCGGCCGCGTCACGTGATCGTGAGCACCCCCAATCGCGAGTACAACGCGCTCTACGAGGGGATGACCGAAGAGGCGCTGCGGCACCCCGACCACCGGTGGGAGTTCACGCGCGACGAGTTCGCCGCGTGGGCCGATGCCGTGTGCGCCGGTCACGGCTACGTGGCGCGCTTCGAGGGCATCGGCGATGCCGACGCCACCCTGGGTTCGCCGACGCAAATAGCCGTGTTTACCAGGGTCGATGTACCTGAGCCAGCCCAAGGCGTTGAGGGTGCGGAGGCGCTCGCATGACCCGCCGCATCGAGATTCCCGAACTGGCGCTCGTGCTGCTGATCGGCATCTCGGGCTCCGGGAAGTCCACCTTTGCCAAGCGTCACTTCCTTGGCACCGAGATCATCAGTTCCGACGCCGCGCGCGGCCTGGTGAGCGACGACGAGAACGACCAAAGCGCCACGGCCGACGCCTTCGACGTGGTCCACTACCTCGCGGGCAAGCGCCTGGCGCGCGGCAAGATCGCGGTGATCGACGCGACCAACATCCAGCCCGCAGCGCGCCAATCACTCGTGGCGGTGGCACGCGCACACGACGTGCTGCCCGTCGCGATCATCTTCGACGTGCCCGAGAAGGTCTGCCTGGAACGCACCAGAGCGCGAGACGACCGCGACTTTGGCGCAGACGTCATCAAGCGTCAGGCCGCGACGATGCGCCGCCACCTCAAGGGCCTAGGCCGTGAGGGCATCCGGGCGACTCACACGCTGAGCGCCGCAGAGATCGACGACGTCGACATCGTGCGCACCAAGCTCTACAACGATCTGCGCGACGAGACAGGGCCGTTCGACGTCATCGGCGATGTACACGGCTGCCGCGCCGAACTCGAGACACTGCTGGGCAGTCTCGGCTATGCGGTGACCAGGGACCACGCGGGCCGCGCGGTCGACGCCGTTCACCCCGAAGGCAGGCGCGTCGTCCTGGTAGGGGACCTGGTCGACCGCGGCCCCGACACCCCCGGCGTGCTTCGCCTTGCCATGGGGATGGTGCGCGCGGGCCACGCGTTTGTGGTCTCGGGCAACCACGAGGCCAAGCTGGTGCGCGCGCTGTCACGCAAGAACGTGACCGTCTCCCACGGGCTCCAAGACTCGCTCGACCAGCTCGCGCGGGAGCCACACGAGTTTGTCGCCGAGGTGCGCGAGTGGATGGACGGGCTCATCTCGCATTACGTGCTCGACGGCGGGCGCCTGGTGGTGTCCCACGCTGGACTCATCGAGAAGTACCACGGGCGTGCATCGGGAAGGGTGAGGGCGTTCTGCCTGTACGGCGACACGACGGGGGAGACCGATGAGTACGGCCTGCCCGTGCGCTACCCGTGGGCCAACGAATACCGCGGCAAGGCGATGGTGCTCTACGGGCACACGCCCGCGCCCACGGCCGAGTGGGTCAACAACACGATGTGCCTGGACACGGGCTGTGTGTTTGGCGGCTCGCTCACGGCGCTGCGATACCCGGAGCGGGAGGTTGTCTCAATCCCCGCCGAGCGGATGTACTACGAGCCAGCTCGCCCGTTGGTGCCTCCGGTCGAGGAGCGCGAACCCGGGTTGCTGGACATCGAGGACGTGCTCGGCACCTCTGGCGTCGAGACAGCGCTTGCGGGGCGCGTCTCGGTGCGTCCCGAAAACGCCGCGCCTGCCCTCGAGGTCATGAGCAGATTCGCCATCTCGCCCTCGTGGCTGATCTACCTGCCGCCCACGATGGCGCCCGTGGACGCATCGGCCGTTGAGGGCGTGTTGGAGCACCCGACCGAGGCGTTCTCGGCGTTCCGCAAGCACAAGGTCGAACGTGTGGTGTGCGAAGAGAAGCACATGGGATCGCGCGCGGTCGTGGTGATTGCGCGCGACCTGGAGGCGGCGAGGCGGCGGTTTGACGAGAGGGGCGAGCGCACGGGCGTCGTCTATACCCGGACCGGTCGCGAGTTCTTCGCGGGCGACCTCGGGGCTGAGTTGGTGCGACGCATCACCGCCGCCGCCGAGGGTGCGGGGCTCTTCGATGAGCTTGAGACCGACTGGCTCGCGTTCGACGCCGAACTGCTGCCGTGGAGTGCCAAAGCCCAAGGGCTATTGCGCGCCCAATATGCCCAGGTGGGCGCGGCCGCGCGTGCGTCGATGCCGGTGGCGCTGGCCGCCCTGGAAGCGGCGTCGGCGCGTGGTGTGGACGTCGACGCGCTACGCGGACGCTTTGCGGCGCGCGATGCGAACGCGCGGCTCTTTGTGGACGCGTACCGGCGATACTGCTGGCCCGTTGACGGCCTGGATGGCGTCCAACTGGCGGTGTTCCAGGTACTAGCCGCCGAGGCTGCAACCTTCGAGGAACGCGAGCACGCCTGGCACATGGACATCGCGGACCGCCTGGTTGCCGCGAACGGCGACTTGTTCCGCACCACCCGTCGCACCTACGCTTCGCTCGACTCCGAGGACGAGTGCGCCGCCGCGTCGGCATGGTGGGAGGAACTCACGGCGGCGGGCGGCGAGGGCATGGTGGTGAAGCCCGCGCTCAACCTCGACGCGTCACGCGCTCAACCCACGCAGCCGGGCCTCAAGGTGCGAGGAGCCGAGTACCTGCGCATTATCTACGGCCCGGACTACCTCGACGCCGACCATCTCAAGACGCTTAAGAACAGGTCCGTGGGACGTAAGCGTTCTCTTGCCTCGCGCGAGTACGCGCTGGGTATTGAGGGTCTTCGGCGCGCGGCGGCGGGTGAGCCGTTGTGGCGGGTGCACGAGTGCGCGTTCTCAGTGCTCGCGCTTGAGAGTGAGCCGATGGATCCGCGGCTTTAGCACGGTGGAGCGCGCGGCCGGTGTGCACCGAGCACTGCGGCTATCTGGATTATCCGATGGATGTGCCTGTCGCGGCGCGGGTCGGAGGGCGAGCGGAGTCCTCGGTGGCGCTTGATCTGAGTGCGTTGCACCGCGTGCCGCCACGCAACGCGTCCTGTGAGTACATGAGTGCACGTTTCGGTGGCGATCGAGCACTCATGTACTCAGGGGGCGCAAGGCCGATTCGGGAGGCGCGGGCAGGGGGCGCAGTGGGTGCAGGGGCCTGGAGTGGGAGACCCCCGCGCCACCACCCACGCCAGGCGAGCTCCACTTCGACGCACCGGTAGGCTAGTTCGAGACTCTGCCGCAACGCCGGCCATCTGCAAGAGCCGCGACACGGGAGATGAAGTGACTGACGTACAGCTGCGCCCAGGCCTCGGCGTCACACGCACCGTCACCCTCAGCGGCGACGCCCGATGAGCGCCCCCGTGCTCAGCGCCGCGACCGTGACCGCGGAGGCACGGCGTCGGCGCTCCATCGCCGTCATCTCTCACCCCGACGCCGGAAAGTCGACCCTGACCGAGGCGCTCGCCCTCCACGCCCACGCGATCGATCGCGCAGGAGCCGTGCACGGCAAGGGCGGACGCTCGGGCACGGTGTCCGACTGGCTGGAGATCGAACGCACCCGCGGCATTTCGATCACCTCGGCCGCGCTGCAGTTCGAATACGGCGACCACATGATCAACCTGCTCGACACCCCCGGCCACGCCGACTTCTCCGAGGACACGTACCGCGTGCTCACCGCCGTGGATGCCGCGATCATGCTGCTGGACGCATCAAAGGGCCTCGAGCCGCAGACCCTCAAGCTCTTCGACGTCTGCCGTAGGCGCGGCGTGCCCGTCATCACCTTCGTCAACAAGTGGGACCGCCCAGGCAAGGCCGTGCTGGAGCTGTGCGACGAGCTCGAGCAGCGCATCGGCCTGCGACCCACCCCGCTGAGCTGGCCCATCGGCGAGGCGGGCCGCTTCGTCGGGCTGCTGGACAGGGCCGACGCAAGCGTGCGCACGTATCGCAAGACACCAGGCGGCGCGAACCTGGCCGAGGAGACGTACTTCGAAGCGGCCGATGCCGCGCGCGAGTTGGGCGAGGACTACGCGACCGCCTACGACGAGGCCCACCTGCTCGAGCCCGTCGACCGCGAGTCCTTCCTGGCAGGCAAGACCACGCCGATGCTCTTTGGCGCAGCTCTCGCCAACATCGGGGTCAAACAATTGCTCGACACTGTGCTCGAGCTCGCGCCTGCGCCGCGCGCCCAGCCGACCGACGATGGCGGCGCCAATGCCGAGCCTGGTGCCGACGCCGACGCTGGCACCGAGCCAGTCGCCCGCGCGGTCGACACCCCCTTCAGCGGCTTCGTATTCAAGATCCAGGCCGGCATGGACCGCAACCATCGCGACCACCTCGCGTACGTGCGCGTCTGCTCAGGGCGCTTCGAGCGCGGGATGATCGTCACCCACGAACGCACCGGCAGGCCCTTCGCGACCAAGTACGCGCAGTCGGTGTTCGGCCGCGACAGGGAGACGATCGAAGAGGCCTTCCCCGGCGACGTCGTCGGCCTGGTGAACGCGAGCAACCTGACCGTGGGCGACACTCTCTTCGACCCCGACGGGCCCTCCGTGCGCTTTCCCGCTATGCCCGCCTTCGCGCCCGAGCACTTTGCGGTGGCATCGGTGCGCGACCCCGGCCGGTCCAAGCAATTCAGGAAGGCGATCACGCAGCTCGAGCAAGAGGGCGTTGTTCAGGTGCTCATCTCCGAGTCCCGAGGTGACGCCAACCCCATCTTCGGCGCCGTCGGCCCGCTCCAGTTTGAGGTCGCCCAGTTCCGGATGGAACACGAGTTTGGGGCGCCGATGCGCCTCGATACCCTGGGGTTCTCGGTCGCGCGGATGGTCACGTCGGAGGATCTCGCGGAGGTGCGTTCGTCCACGGGCATCGAGGTGGTTCGCAGGCCCGATGGCGCCTGGCTCGCGCTGTTCCGCGACATCTGGCACGTGCGGGGCTTCGAGCGGTCGCACCAGAAGGTTCAGCTGATCCCGCTCGACGCGAGCGAGGGCTGACGCGGGGACGCTGCTCCCGCATCGGAGACGTGCCGGCCCGGACTCCGCCCTGTCAGTCGAAGAGTGCTCGTTTTGATGCCGATTGAGCACTCATGTACTGATGGGAAGCGCGACGTCCCCGGGATGGCGCGCGCAAGCCCAGCGCGTGCCCGTTTTCGCAGTGCCGGCCCCGAGCGTTTGCGTGCCCCGTCCTACTGCGGTATGCCTGGAGTTGTACGCCCATGTCAGCGCAGACATGCCTGGTCACTAGCACTGGAGCGATACGATGCGCCGATCTCAACTGGCCCGAGTTCTCGCGGTGGCGGCGGTCAGCGCCATGTTCACGGCCGGGTGCACCGGGGTCAATCCAAAGCCGAGTGCCACCGCCACGGCAACCCCCGTCGTCACGTCCACGCCGACGGTTTCCTCGCCCTCCGCGACGACGCAGACCGCGACGCCGTCGGCCGCTCCCGACAGCCCTTCCACCGCGGCCCCCCTGCCAGCGGACGAACCGGCCAACGCGCCCCCCTTCCCTGCGGACACAGCGCCCGACACCTCGGCGGCCAGCGCGGGTGCGTTCCTCAGCCCCGTCAACCTGCGTTTTGGGGTTCACGACGGCTACGACCGCGTCGTGCTCGACCTCGAAGGGACGGGCCAGCCAGGGTGGGTCAGCCAGTACGTCGACGTTCCCAGGGCGGAGGGTTCCGGCTCCGTCGTCGATCTTGCAGGTACGGCGTGCCTGCAGACGACCGTCAAGGGCGTGACCTACCCGACCGAGGTCGGGGCCAAGACGTACGTCGGCCCGCAGCGCTTCAGTCCCGCATCGGCGGGCGTCGTCAAGGAGGTCGTCTACGGCGCGGTCTTCGAGGGTCAGGCGGAGGTCTACATCGGTCTGTCCTCGAAGCAGCCCTTCCGCGTGTTTCTCCTCGAGAATCCCACCCGTATCGTGATCGATATCTACCACCCATAGGGAGCGTCTGGTGGGGCGGCATCCGCCAGAGATGCGGCCACGCCCCCTGCCTGCGCCCTGTGAGTACATGAGCGCTCGTTTCCGCCGCCGATGGAGCACTCATGTACTCAGGGCGCGCCACCGAGCCTGTTGAAGACGCTCGAGTCCCATTCGAGAACGCCAGAAAGGGACATACCGCCGCAAAAGGGAACGGCGGGCCGGCACGGATCGGCCCCACGCGAAACCCTTGCGGCCTCGATGTCCGCGCGGTAACTTCTCCATCACGGGGCACGCTGCTTCGGTGCGCTTGCGCGAAGGAGAACCGACATGATGATCACGGGTGGTTTGGCGACGGTATTGGCGGGTGCCCTGGGTGCTCTGCTGTTCGAGGTTGTCCGCATGGTGAAGAGCTGGGAGCACGTGGGCGCGAGGGAGGTTGTCACGTCGCTCGTCGTGGTCACCTGCGGCGCCTTGGTGCCGCTGGTCTACGGCATTTCGGAGCGCAACTTCATTGAAGTGGCGCAACTTGGCATCGGCATTCCCGCGTTGGTGACTGCCGGGTTCCGTTTGGGCACAGATAGCCCGAGTCCGGCGTCTGGGCACCCGACCGTACTGAAAGAAGGGGAGACTCTCACCGCTGGAGGCGAGACTCGCCCCAAGGTGGCCGTCAAGCGATCGTTGGCCAACTACCTCGCCCTGCGGTAGCCCGACCTCCATCTGCTGCTCGGCACTTGCCATCCACCGCGTCGGCGACGCGGAGCGAGTCTGGGGCGGTGTCTTGCCGACCTACCCGAGGCCGTCCAGCATGGCCGTTCTTCCAAGCCCGTTCGCGCCGTCAAGCGTGCCCGCAACGGCGTCGTAGATGAAGAGGGCCACGTGTGCTTGGTCCGCGAGGGCCTCGGCGTCCTCCGCGTAGGTGCCGGCGGTGAAGAACAGCGGACGACGCCCGTCAACGGCGGCGGCCACGAGCCCTTGCACGTCCTCGACACCGACGGGCGCCGCGTCGTTCTTGACCTGGGCGACGCACCGCGCACTTGCCGCGGCGACGAGTCCGACCCCGGCCTCGTGCGACGTTCCCGCGTCGGACTCCCCGAGATGCCGCATCCAGGTCGCTACTAGGTACTCGGCGCCCCCCTGCGATACCCCGAATGGCTGGCCAGGCGGCGGGGGAGAACCCACCGCGCGACGCTGCTCACGTGCGTTCTCGCGAGCGGCTTCTTCCTCCTCAACGGTTCGCCGGGGTGCCGGTTCTTCCTCAACGGCGGCGGCTCCCACGACGGCCGCATCAACCACCGGGGCTCTGGCATCGTCCGGGTCAACGGGCCCAGGTTCGAGGTCCGTGGCAGTTGCGGCAGTTCTCGCAACCTGCAGGAGCCGTCCGGTCTCGACCTCTCGGGCTTGCTGCGCGCGAGACAGCATTGCGCCTGCTCGAAAGGCGTTGACGATCAGCCAGACGACTCCGGCGGCCAGACCGAGGAGGCCAATCAATGGGCCGGTCGACGAGCCGCCGCCTTGGCGTGGGGTGGAGGCGATGGCGGTCACGATGCCGATCAAGGCCAGTGCGATGGGACCCGGGAAATGGCGCCGACGCCAGATCTTGATCTCGCCCTGCTGTACTTGCTCCCACGTCCGGGTGAGGCGCACGATTTCGCCCGTCACGTCTCCGACGACGAACGCCTCCATCGTGTAGCCCTCGACGGGGTTGCGAATGAACGACCGGGCGGCATCTTGGCCCAACCTTCGAGCCGCCGCGTCTCGAGGGCTTCCGATCGAGTACTCGTCCATGCTCCAGAACTTATCGCAACCATCGGGCGTGGCGGGGGACTGCCGCACCGCGTTGCTGGTTGTCGTCCAGCGGTGCGAGGGCGCGCCCGTGGAGCCGAATGTGTGAGTATCGAGACATGAACACTCCCGGCAGCATCGTCCACGTCGTCATGACCCAATGGCGCGCCGATGCGCCCAGCGAAGCCTTCGCCGAGATCAAGGCGATCATCGGGCGCTTCCAAGCCGAGATCCCTGGCATCGTGAGCGTGGTCGAGGGTGCGAGCGTCAGCACGGAGGGGCTCGAGTCCGGGTTCGAGTGGGCCCTGGTGGTGACCTTCGAGAGCAAGGCCGCGCGCGACGGCTACCTGGATCACCCGACGCACCTGCCGGTGGCCGCGCTGATCGGGAAGTGGGCCGAACGCGTGGTGGTCTTCGACCTGAGCGCGTAGCGGGGCGGCCGAACGTCGCGCGAAAACCAGTTAACATACGTTAAGTAGTTGTCGCTAGGCCTTGGCCAGGCCAAGGCCAGCCTTGTCCCAGGCTTTGGCTGCCCGAAAGGACCCCATGTCTGCCCCAGCCCCCACACGCACGCCCGAGCCCGCCTCCGCGCGCACCCAAGCCCGCGCCAATCGAGCCGCCAGGGACACCGCGCGTCCTCACTACAAGTGGATCGTGCTGTCGAACACGACCATCGGCACGCTCATGGCGACCATCAACGTGTCGATCCTGCTCATCGCCCTGCCCGACATCTTCAGGGGAGTGGGCATCAACCCCCTCACGCCGTCCAACACCGGGCTGCTGCTCTGGCTGATCATGGGCTACACGGTGGTCACGGCGGTGCTCGTCGTGGGCCTTGGGCGGCTCGGGGACATGTACGGCAGAGTCAAGATGTACAACGCGGGGTTCGCCATCTTCACGTTCTTTTCGATCGCGCTCTCGATCACGTGGATGCACGGGACCACCGCCGTCGTATGGATGATCCTGATGCGGGTGCTGCAGGGTGTCGGTGGGGCGATGCTCATGGCGAACTCCGGCGCCATCATCACCGATGCGTTCCCCGTCAACCAACGCGGCCTCGCGCTCGGTCTCAACCAGGTGGCGGCCATCGCCGGTTCGTTCCTCGGTCTCGTCATAGGCGGCCTCCTCGCGCCCATCGAGTGGCACCTCGTGTTCCTCGTTTCCGTGCCCGTCGGCCTCTTCGGAACCGTCTGGGCCTATCTGCGCCTCCACGACATCGGCAAGCGGCGGCACGCGCGGATGGACTGGTGGGGCAACGCGACCTTCGCCGTCGGGCTCATCGCGGTGCTCGTCGGCATCACCTACGGAATTCAGCCCTACGGGACCCACACCATGGGCTGGACCAACCCCAGCGTCGTCGCCGCGCTCGTGGGTGGCGCCGCCGTGCTCGTCGCCTTCACCATCGTCGAAACCAAGGTCGAAGATCCGATGTTTCACCTCGACCTATTCCGGATTCGCGCCTTCACCGCGGGCAACGTCGCGAGTCTGCTGAGTTCGCTCGGGCGTGGCGGGCTGATGTTCATCCTGATCATCTGGCTCCAGGGCATCTGGCTGCCGCTCCACGGCTTCTCCTTCGAGTCGACGCCCCTGTGGGCGGGCATCTACATGCTTCCGCTGACGGTCGGGTTCCTGGTCGCGGGACCGCTCTCGGGGTGGCTCTCCGACCGCTTCGGGGCACGGGCCTTCGCCACCGTTGGCATGGTGGTCGCCGCCGCGAGCTTCGTGTGGCTCCTCGCACTCCCTGTCGACTTTGTGTATTGGCAATTCGGGGCCGCGCTGCTGGTCAACGGGCTCGGAATGGGCCTGTTCGCCGCCCCCAACTGGGCCGGAATCATGAACAGCCTGCCGCCACATCAGCGGGGCGCGGGAGCGGGAATGAGCGCCACCTTCCAGAACTCGGCGATGGTGCTGTCCATCGGCATCTTCTTCTCGCTCATGATCGTCGGGCTCTCGACGTCGCTGCCAGGCACCCTGTCGAGCGGGCTCATCGCCCAGGGAGTCCCCGCCGCCGCCGCGGCCCAGGTCGCGTCGCTTCCCCCCGTCGGCGTGCTGTTCTCGTCGCTCCTTGGCTACAACCCCATCGCGACCCTGGTTGGCCCAAGCGTCCTCGGGCATCTGCCCGCCGCCAACGCCCAGTTCCTCACCGGCAAGGCGTTCTTCCCTGATCTCATCTCCGGGCCGTTCCACCACGGGTTGGGAGTGGCCTTCGCGTTCGCCATCGCGGCATGCTTGCTGGCCGCCGTCGCGTCCGCTATGCGGGGGACCCGGTACGTCCACGCCGAGTCGGACGATGAAGGGGCAAGGGCATGACGCACGACGCTGCAGTTGCGGAAGGTGGGGCGGCGGACGCCGGGGTCGCCTCCGCGGCCGAGCTCGCCGGATCGCTCCGGACCGTCGTGGGGCGACTCTCGCACCAATTGCGGGTACCCGCCGCGAGCCAAGGTGTCACGCCGACGCGGCTGAGCGCTCTCATCGCGCTCGAGCGGGCGGGCGTCCTGCGGCCCTCCGTCCTCGCGGCGTCGCTCGGCATCACCCCCGCGAGCACGTCCCGTTTGGTGGAGTCTCTCGAGTCCGAGGCATGGGTAAACCGCGGGGTCGATCCCGACGACGGCCGGGCGTGCCTCCTGAGCCTCACGGCCGAGGGTTCCGCGATGCTCGCGCGCCTTCGCAGCGAGACCGACAGCATGCTCGCTGACGACCTCGCGGCGCTTGCGCCCGAGGCGCGGCGCACACTCGCCGACGCTCTCCCCGTCCTCATTGAGCTCGCGGATCGTTGGGTGGCGCCCACGCGCGACGAGTGAGGTTACGCACGATGCGCTAGGTGACGGGGATTCCCCTGAGCTCGAACGGAATCCGCCATCGGCATCGGCCTGACGCATGCTCGCCGCGACCCATGGCCGTCGTGCCGACCATGGACCAAGGAGGAGCCTGGACGAATGCTCAGAAAGTGGCACCAGACACCCTAAATGGTGCCCCCAGGGCAGGGGGCAGTAGCAAAGTGCCTAATAACTGGCGCGATTCCCCCATCTGTCCAAATGTTGGAAACCGCGCAAAAAAAACTTTGAGCGACACACCGGGGGTAGTGTGGTTCATTCCCAGCATTGGGAGCGTAGATAGGCCAATATGAACTTAGGTCGCCAATCGGAGGCCTACAAAACCAGGGGCAGCGGTCGGGCTCCGAAGCACCGGATGTCCTGACGTCCTCGTTGCGCCAGGGTAGCGTTTGGTCCGCCGGCTTCGCCCCTCAGCACGAGGAGAGATTATGCAGAAGTGGAACGCATTCCAGAAGAGCACCGCTGTTCGCGTAGTTGCGAGCGCGGGCACCATCATCGCGGTTGCCGCGATCGTCGGCGCTGGGCTTAAGTGGAACTGATCCCACAGCCGCGTGAAGGCGGCGTCGGGAGGCGACTCCTGACGCCGCGTTCGCGTTTCCTTGCGTATGTGACGGCCGTGTCTGCGCTCGGCGTGTCGTGCATCGTCTTCATCCTTATTTCAGCCCCGTGGTCTTCGACGTTTGTCCCTGGCGCGACGTGGGCAATCGTGTTCCTCGCGATAGCGGCCATTGTGGGCGAAATGCGGCCCATTCGACTTTTGCGTGCGGGCGCAGAGACGCGCACGCTCTCGACCTCCGCGCCGTTTGTACTCGCGCTCATCGCTGTCGCGGGCATCGGAGCGGCGGTGGCGGTTCAAGTCATTGCCAGCATCGGCGACGACATACGCCAGCGGAGGAGCCCTTTGAAGTCGCTCTTCAATACTTCGCAGTACGCGGTTAGCCTCATCGTCGGACGACTTGTCTATTCTGGTTTGGCGGGAGTCGGCTTTTTTGAAACGCCTACGCCCGTGGGCGCGGGACACCTCGGTGCGTTACTGGTGGCCGGTATCGCCATGGTCGGCCTGAACTGGGGCCTCGTCTCTGGCGTGGTTTCGCTTGTCACGTCACAACCACTCTGGGTGTCCCTGTGGCATGACGCTAGGGAGTACCTCGCGACGATCGCGGTCCTGCTCAGCGTCGGCGGCATCGCGGCGATCATCGCTGCCCAGGGCATCGGCGCGCTCACCCTCCTCGCCGCACCGGTGATCGCCGCTCACCTCTTCGCCGCAGCGGCCGCCCGCCACGCTCACGCCGCGACTCACGACGCGCTCACGGGCCTCGGCAATCGCGGCAAGCTTTACTACGACCTCGGCCGCGCGCTCGAGGAAGCGAAGGACTCGGTCGCGGGCGGCCCCGGCCTCGTAATGCTCGACCTTGACCACTTCAAAGACATCAACGACACGCTGGGACATCCAGTGGGCGACACTATCCTGCGCCAGGTGGGGGAGAGGCTCGTGGCCGCGGCCCCCAAAGATGCGTCCGTGCACCGCCTCGGTGGAGACGAGTTCGCCGTCGTTGTTCACGGAGGATTGTCGGACTCGAGGCTGGTGGCCCGCGACTTACTCGCGTCCCTCGACACCGCGATTCCCGTCGAGAACCTCGAGCTCGTCGTGAGGGCGAGTGTGGGAGTCGCCGTCGCGCCCGTGCACGGCACCGACGGCGAGACGCTCATGAAGAACGTCGACATCGCGCTTTATCACGCCAAGCTCGAGCGTGATCGGATCAGCATGTACTCCCCGAAATTCGACGTGAATACCGTGGAGCGCTTGCGCTTGTTGTCGGAACTGCGGGCCGCGCTCGATGCGCGCCAGCTACACGTTGTCTACCAGCCCCAAGTCGACCTGAAGAACGGCCGCACGGTAGGCGTCGAAGCGCTTGTGCGGTGGCGTCACCCCGTGCGCGGACTTGTGGTGCCCGATGAGTTCATCCCGCTCGCCGAAAACTCCGGCCTCATCTTTCCCCTCACCGACTTTGTGCTTGACACCGCGCTCGGCCAACTCGCGATCTGGCGCGCGCAGGGCTACGAGGTGCGCATGGCCGTCAACCTGTCCGCACGGCACCTGTCTGATTTGGGTCTGCCCGACCAGGTGGCGGATATCGCTGCGCGCCACAACGTCCCGCTGAGTTCGCTCGTCCTTGAGGTCACGGAAACCGCCATCCTGTCTGACCCCATTCGCGCGGACGCGGTCATCAAGACCCTCCGCGGGCTTGGCGTCGAGATCTCGATCGACGACTACGGCACAGGCAATGCGTCGCTCAGCTACTTGAAGCGCCTTGAGATCGACGAGCTCAAGATCGACAGGTCGTTTGTCAGCAATATTCGCATCGACGACCATGACCTGATCATCGTGAAGTCCACGATTGGTCTTGCACTCGCGCTCGGTTTGCGCGTTGTCGCCGAGGGAATCGAGGATGGCCCGACTACCGCCGCGCTTCGCGAACTCGGAGGCGTCCTCGGCCAGGGGTATCACCTGGGACGCCCTGGCCCCCCGGAGCAGATCGGCGCCAGGCTGGCCGACGAGCACCGCGCGGGCGCACGTGCCAAGGCGGCGAGCGAGTAGTCATGTTGGTCGTGGTGTTGTGCACGGTGGGCATCATCTCGCCGCTTCTTGCCGGGCGGTGGCCCGCAGGGCTTCTGCTCCACAAGTGGCGCCTGCCGGTACTGATTTGGGCTGCCCTCGCCTTTCAAGTGGTGGCTGTCGAGGTCGCAATGCCGCACGCTCTCGCGGCGACCGTCCACGTGTTGACCTACGCGGTGGCGTTCGCGTTCCTGTGGCTGAATAGGCGAGTCGGGGGGGTATTGATCGTGGCCGCGGGCGCCATCACTAATGGCGTTGTCATCGCTCTCAACGGCGGGACCCTTCCGGCGAGTGCGTCGGCGGTGAAAGCCGCCGGCCTCGACGGCGATATCGCGTTTGCCAACTCCGCCGTCCTTGATCACCCTGTCCTGCCGTGGCTTGGCGACGCCTTCGCATGGCCCACGCCGCTGCCTCTCGCGAACACCTTCAGCGTCGGCGATGTGCTGATTGTGGTCGGAGTCTTTGTGGCCGCCTGGGTGGGGTCGCGCAGGTTCGGCGCCCCGCCATCGGCGTCGGTGTCGGAGCCGGTGTCGGAGCCGGTGTCGGCGCCCGACAACTAGAACGCCCGCGCCGGCGCTTCTAGATCTTTCGGAGGATTCGGGCGGGGTTGCCCCCGACGACTACGTCTGGAGGCACGTCCTTGGTCACCACGGAGCCCGCGCCCACGACCGACCTGGCGCCGATCGTGACGCCGGGGCAGATCACCACGGAACCGCCCAGCCACGCGTCGTCCTCGATCGTGATGGGCAGCCCGATCTCCCAGCCCTCGCGCCGTAGTTCGACGTCCACCGGGTGATTGGGCGTGTAGAGCCGCGCGCCGGGTCCGATCAGCACGCCGTCACCGATAGTTACGCGCCCGGAGCCCAGCACCATGAAGTCGTTGTTGATGAACACGTTCGAGCCGATCGACACACGCTCGCCGTACTCGATCAGGATGGGTGGCCGGATGTCCAGGCCATCGCCGCATGACTCGATCGCGCCCGCGAAGGCCGCCGTCATCGCCGTCGGGTCCTCCGCATAGCGGGCGTTGACCTCGCGGCACACGGCGAGTGTCCCGCTTTGGAGTTCCGGAAGTTCGGGGCCCGCACGGTACCGGAACCAGTCGTCGGCGCGTAGCTTCTCCAACTCGGTGCGGCTCGGGTCCAGTTGCGGGCGCTCGTTCTTGCGCGCGCGCCAAATGGCGTCAGTCATGGGTTGGCCTCTCTTCGCGGTCTCGGACTCCATCTTCGCCGATGCTGGACGGCGGCGGAACCCGCGAGGGTCCCCGGGGCTACCACTCGGAGCCGCACGCGCCCCCTGCGCCGTCCTCGACCTGGACCGTTGCATGCGACAAACCGTGCTCGCGCAACACCGTCTGGGCCGCACGCACCACGTCCGCAGTGCGGGCCGCCTCGCTCACCAGGTGCACGCTCGCCACGTCCATGCCCGACGTGAGGGTCCAGACGTGAACGTCGTGCACGTCGGTCACGGAAGGCAGCTCGCCCAGGGCGCGGGTGAGGGCGTCAACATCGATCGACGGGGGAGCGGACTGCACCACGATGCGCAGCGCCTCGCCCGCGAGGCGGAGGGCCCGCGGCACGATGAACGCGGCGAGCACGAGGGCCACCACCGCGTCGGTGTATGGCCAGCCGGTGGTGAGGATCACGATTGCCGACACGATCACGCCCACCGAGCCGATCGCGTCCGCCATGACCTCCAGATAGGCGCCGCGCACGTTGAGGCTTTCCTTCGAGCCCGCGTGCAGCAGCCGGAAGCTCACGAGGTTGACCGCGAGTCCCACAACGGCGACCGCGAGCATCGGTCCGGCGTCCACCTCGACCGGGTGGCGCAACCGACCGATGGCCTCGACGGCCACGAAGGCGGCGACGCCGAGCAGCAAGGTGGCGTTGGCGAGTGCGGCGAGCACCTCCCAGCGGTAGTGGCCGAACGTCTGCTTGGGGTTGCGGGCGGCCCTGCGGGCAGCGGTGACGGCGGTGAGAGCCATTCCCACCCCGAGGGCGTCCGTCGCCATGTGCCCCGCATCGGCGAGCAGCGTGAGCGACCGCGTCAGGAGGCCCGCCGCGACTTCCACGCCGACGAATGCGACCACGAGCGCCAGGACCCATGCGAGCGCGCGCCGGTGCTTGCCTCCGGCAGACGCGGCGGTTCCGCCGTGCGAGTGGGTGCCGCTCATCGGGTCTCGGCCGCGTTCTCGCCCAGGTAGTGCTCGGCTGCGACGTCGAGGAGGAGGCGAATGTGGGCGTCGGCCAGCTGGTACCAGATCTCGCGGCCGCGTCGCTCGGACCGCACGACCCCTGCGGCGCGGAGTTTGGCCAACTGGTGGCTCGTGGCCGACTCGCCCGTGCCTGCGGTGGCGGCGATGTCGGAGACGCACATGGGGCCGGCCTCGACGAGCGCGTAGACGATGCGTAGGCGCGAGGGGTCGGACAGGAGTGCAAAGGGGGCGGCGAGGCGAGCGGCTGCCTCGGCGTCAATGCCGCGTGGCAAGGGAGAGTGGAGGTGCGGTTCGGTCATGGCCATCCCTGAATATCTGAACAAGTGTTCATATATTACAGGACGACGGTGCGTCCCGTCGCGGGACTGCGATACTCAAGGCATGCGCCTGCCCCTGATCGGTACCGTCGACCTCACGCCTTCCGGGCTATTTCTCGTTTTCGCCGTGCTGGTGGCGGTCGGCTATGTCGTGTGGCAGATCGTCGAGTCGCGGCGGAAGGGGAGCGGTACGAATTCCGAGGTGGGAGCCGCGGTGAAGGCTGGCGCCGACGACCCCCAGGCGGACAGCGCCGAGGGACAACGCGCCAAGGGAGACGACGAACTGCACACTCCGTAGCGCCCAGCGCCGATCTTGTGCGCGGCTACACGCCCATCTGGTCGAACAGCGTGGCGCGGTTCGCATTGATGGTGGCGCGGTGGCCCGTCACCCAGTCGCCGCGAAAGCCTCTTGGCACGATCTCGATGAGCTGGACGGTGTTGCTCCACAGGCGGTACAGGGCGAGACGCGCGTCGGCCAGCTCGTCGAAGCCGGTGGGGGTGGAGGCTTCCTTGTCGCGGGGGACGGAGCCGCCAGCGCGCGCATAGCCCCTGAGAAGCGGCTCCTCAACCCGTCCCGTGTTCATCGACTGTGCCCCGCAGAAGTCCTGAAGAGGGTCGCCAAAGAGGGCTCGCTCGAAGTCGAGCACGCCGTGAACCCGCCCCGTCGCGGGATCCAACAGGACGTTGCCTGGCCAGAGGTCGTTGTGCACGAGCGTGGGTCTCGTGACCGCTACTAGCGCGTCAGCGCTCGCGGCAAGGGCGTCGATCATGCGGTCGGGCTCGATATCGACGCCCCATAGCTCGGCATCGGCGATGGTGGCATCGATGAGCATCGCTAAGAACGTGGGCCAAGACCGTGCGCCCAGGGCGAAGTCGTGCGCGGGATAGCCAAACACCTCGCCCTCGATGGCCTGCATGGCGGCCATGATGGACCCGACCTGTTCCCAGGCGTGCGCATTCGCCTCGCCGGTCATGCGGTCTGAGACCGTGTCCCAACGCGTGCCTTTCACGTGTTCCATGACGACCACGTCCACGTCCGCAACCTCGCGTGTGAAGTCGCTGAGGATGAGACGCGGGCTTGGCACGCCCTCCAGGCTCGCGAGCAGCGTCAACATGTCTCGCTCTGCGCCGAGCATGTCGTGCTCGTAGGTGAGGAGCCTCGTGCGTTCCGGCGGCGCGGCTTCCGGCACCGAGGTCTTCATGACGACGGTGGTGCCGTCCGCGAGGTCCGCTGACTGGACGGCGCTGAATGTCCCCCCAGACAGAATGCGGTGACTCGTGACCTTCCCGAGCGGTGCGAGGATCCGATCCAACTCGGGGCGGGTCAGGGGTCTTTGTGTGGGCAACATCATCGCGTCGTCGCTCGCCATGACACGAGGCTACGCCCCCACACCGCTCGTGTGGACCCCGCTAACGACCCGTACCCGACTCGTCGAACTCGACGCCCATCTCCCCGAGCAGCACGCGCACCTTGGCCTCGATCTGATCGCGCACGTGGCGCGTCGCCTCGAGGCCCTCGAGCCCCGCGGGAACGTCGAAGGACCAGTCCTCGTAGCGTCGGCCGGGGTAGTAGGGGCACGCGTCGCCGCAGCCCATCGTGATGACAACGTCGGCCGCCCTGATGCGCTCGTCCGTCCACGGCTTGGGGTACTCGCCCGTGATGTCGATGCCCCTTTCGCTCATCGCCTCGACCGCTGTCGCGCTGAGCGACTCGCCGGGCTCGGAGCCTCCCGACCATGCGATCGCGCGTTCGCGCGCGAGTTCCTTGAACCAGCCGAGCGCCATTTGGGACTTGCCGCCGTTCTTGACGCACAGAAAGAGCGCCGCAGGACGGTGGTCATCGGCGCTCGGAATGGGTGCCTGGGAGGTGTCGTCTGTCATGGTTCCTGTCCGGGGGTGAGTGAGTCGGCAAGACGCGCGATGCCGGGATCGGAGAGCCTTTGGGGCGCTGGGCGGCTGGTCGAATATCGCCACCCTAGTCGCCGTCGGCAGCCGACGGGGCGCGCCGGCGAACCAAGGCCACGGTCACCGCCACGAGTGGTATGCCGATGAGGGCAAGGATGCCTGCTTCGAGAGGCCAGTCCTCGGCCGACTTCCCGATGGCGGCCACCCCCAGGATCACTCGCGTGAGCGCTCCGAGCAGGGCGAGGGTGCCGAGGGTTCCGGTCGCCCATGCCATCCGGACGTCCCGAGCGCGGCGGCTGGGTCGATCGGTGAAGGCTTCGGGGCGAGCGCCCGTGTAGCGGCGGCGCCACACCTGAAGACTCGAGAGCTCACCCACGTACTTCCAGCCTGCGTCTTCATAGGTGGCACGGTAGTTTCCGTCGATCTTCTGCTGCGGGTCGACGACGTAGCGGACCTTGGCAGGCTTGGCCTGCTGAAGATGCATGCGAATGGCGCTCATGTCGTCGAGCTCGCGTGGCTCCCAGCCTCTTGAGGCCTGTAGCTCGAGCCAGTCTTCGAGCCTGGCGGGCGTGGGGTGAACGAAGGCGGCGAACCATGCGGTGCGGCGGGTCATGCGATGCCCCTTCCATACGCGTAGAGGCGTTCGATGCGGCGAGTCTGTTCGGCAAGCGCCCTCGTGCCGCGTTCGGTGAGCACGTAGTAGTGCCTGCGTTCCTCGGTCCGCGTGCGATCGATCCATCCGGCGTGCTCGAGCTTCTTGAGACTCGTGTAGATGGTGCCCGCACCGATCTGGACGTATCCCGCGGTGAAGTCGGCGACGTGCTGGATGATGCCGTAGCCGTGTCGTTCCTCGCGCAGCGACAGCAGGATGCAGTACATCGTCTCGCTGAGTTCTTCCTTGAGATCCGCCATGCGGGAACTATATCACGGCGCGATATAGCGCGGAGTAATGTAGCGCGGAGTGATGGAACGTGGCGTGATTCAGCGAGGCACGATGCGGCAGGCGGATATTCACTTGCATCGGTCCGCCGCGCGCGATGACCTTGGTCCCGTTCTCGTCGCTCGCAAATGGACGTACACTTCGATGGTGATCGAACTGACAATGCCCCGCTGGGCACCCGAAAGCGAATCCACTGCCGTGGATCTCCTCGCTGCCGCCACCGAGCCCACTCGCTGGCGCATCCTCGCGACCCTTGCGTCTGCCGGCACGCGCTGCGCCTGCGAGATCGAACCCGTCGCAGACGTGGCCCCCAACGTCCTGAGCTACCACCTCAAGGTTCTCCGCGAGGTGGGCCTCGTCACGTCCGCACGGCGCGGCAAGTGGATCGACTACACGATCGCGGACGACGCGGCTGCACGGCTAGCGATGGCGCTTCCCACCGCTCTGCCAGGTACGATGCGAGACCTGCCATGACCATCGTCGAGCGCCTTCCCGAGACCAAGAGCGGCATCGGCGTCGTCTCTGCGGCCGCCGTGGGCGCCTGGGCGGGGGCATACGCACTCAACGAGCGCATGTGGGACTGGCTCCTGTACGACCGCATCGGCCTCAATCCCGACGCCCGCTCCGTCAGCGCGCTTCACTTCTTCCTGTACGACACCACCAAGATCGCGCTGCTACTCACCGGCATCATCTTCGTGGTGGGGGTGCTTCGCACGTTCATCACGATCGAGCGCACGCGTGCCCTGCTTGGCGGCAAGCGCGAGGGCGTCGGCAACGTCATGGCGGCCGGCCTAGGTGTGGCCACCCCATTCTGTTCCTGCTCCGCGGTGCCGGCGTTCATCGGCTTTGTGGGCGCGGGCGTACCCATCGGCGTGACCCTGAGCTTCCTCATCGCGTCGCCGTTGGTCAACGAGATCGCGGTGGGCCTGTTGTGGACCACGTTCGGTTGGAACATTGCGCTCATGTACATCGGGGCGGGCCTCACGATCGCGATTGTTGCCGGCTGGGTGCTTGGCCGGATGGGCGTCGAGCGTTGGGTCGAACCCTTCGTGCTCAAACAGAACCTGCTCGCCGCGGCGAATGCGGGCGCGGGTGTGGAGTCGCGAATGTCGCCGCAATTGCGCGTGCGCATCGGCCTGCAGGAAGTGCGCGAGATCTTGGGCAAGGTGTGGCCCTACTTGCTCGTCGGCGTCGCCTTGGGCGGGATCATCCACGGCTGGGTGCCTTCGAACTTCTTCGCGGCTCACGCGGGTCCTCACAACCCCTTCGGGGTGCTTGTCGCGGTGGTGCTCGGCGTGCCGCTCTACTCGAACGCCGCAGGTGCACTGCCGCTCGTCCAGGCGCTCGCGGACAAGGGCGTGCCTATGGGCACGCTGCTCGCCTTCATGATGAGCGTCGTCGCGCTGTCCCTGCCCGAAATGATCCTGCTCAAGCGCGTGCTCAAGGTCCCGCTGCTGGGGGCGTACACGGCCGTCGTTTCCGTGGGCATCATCGCGGTCGGCTATCTCTTCAACGCCATCCTCACTTAACGCCATCCTCACATAGGGAGAACGAAATGATCATCAAGGTTCTTGGATCCGGCTGTGCAAACTGCGTGCGCCTCGAGGCGAACGTCAAGGAGGCCCTCGCGGCCAGCGGCATCGTCGATGCCACGGTCGAGAAGGTCACCGACTACGCCGACATCGCGGCGTACGGAATTATGTCGACGCCCGGCCTCGTGGTCGACGAGAGGGTCCTCGTGAGCGGACGAGTGCCCGATGCGGCGGAGGTTGCTCAGCTGATTGCTTCTGCTCGCTAAGGTGGCCTGGTGCGGGCGCGAGGCGCCCGAAGTGTCCTGAGGAGAGTCATGGCCATTGTCGACTGCGCGGTGTATGTCGAGGGCGCCCGTGTCCACGACGCGGTGAGTGTTGAGGACGCGGTCTCGCGGGCCAAGCGGTCGACGGGATTCGCGTGGGTGGGCCTCTTGCGGCCGAGCGACGACGAGCTCGAAAGCGTCGGCTCCGCCTTCGGGATGCACGCCCTCGCGATCGAGGATGCCATGAAGGGCCACCAGCGATCCAAGCTCGAACGCTACGACGAGAACCTTGCGTTGGTGGTGCGTTCGGCTAGGTACCTTGAATCCTCAGAGACGGTGGAGTTTGGCGAGATCCACCTCTTCGTGACGCCCAAGGCGGTCGTGTCCGTCCGGCTTGCCGAGGAGCCCGATCTTGGTACGGTGCGCTCGAGGCTGGAGGAGGAGCCGCGGCTTCTGGAGCTTGGCCCACGCGCCGTCCTGTACGCCGTGCTCGACCAGGTGGCCGACTCCTACGAACCCGTTGTCGCTGGGCTGGAGAACGACATCGACGAGGTGGAAGACCAGATCTTCGGCGAGGAGATCACCGCGAAAGTGTCGAGGCGCATCTATGCGCTCCACCGCGAAGTCATAGGCTTCCAGCGTGCGGTGCAGCCCTTAGCCGGCGTACTCGACGAACTCCGCTTGTTGGCCGCGACCGACGAGACCGACATCGAGTTGCGCCGCCTGTTCCGAGACGTGCATGACCACGTGATCCGGGTGGGGGATCGCGTGGATAACTTCCGTTCGCTGCTCGACAACGCGCTGTCCACGCACATGGCGCTCGTCGCCCAAAGGCAGACCGAGGCGAGCCTCGCCCAAAACGAGCAGACGAAGCAGATCTCCGCTTGGGCCGCAATCCTGTTTGCGCCCTCGCTCGTTGGCACCATCTACGGGATGAACTTTCACCACATGCCGGAACTCGCGTGGGCGTGGGGCTACCCGTTTGCTCTAGGCCTCATGGCGACGCTTGGTGGGGTGCTCTTCGGGGTGTTCAAGCACGTCAAATGGATCTAAACGCCCCTGCGCCTCAGTCCCCACTTACGCAGTTCGGTCACGAGCGGCACCACGGCGGATAGGGCCACGCACGTCGCCCATTGACTCACACTGAGCGGCGCCGTCGAGAACGCCCTGTTGAGCAGCGGCACATGGACGACGGCTACCTGGAGTAGCGCCGACAGGGTCACCGCGCCCCACAGCCATCGGTTCGTGGCCAGGTTCTTCACGACACTGACGGTCTCGGATCGAGCGCTGAACGCGTTCATCAGTTGTGTGAGCACTAGCACCGTGAACGCCGCCGTGCGAGCGGTGTCGAGCGACTCGGAGCCCTCGATCAGGCCGCCAGGCAAGAACGCGTCGAGCGCAACCAGCGTCACCACCGCCATGACGATGCCCGTCAACGCCACTCCTCGCCACATGCGACCGTCGATCAGCCTGTCCGTGGGCTTGCGCGGCTGGCGCGACATCAGGTCGGCCGCATAGGGCTCGGCGCCGATTGCGAGGGCAGGCCCCAAGTCCGTCAACAAATTGATCCACAGGATCTGGGTGGCCAGTAACGGCACCGCAACCACCTCGCCGTGACCTGACAGCCCCAGCACACCAGCGCCGGCGACTCCGAAGAACACAGCCAGCACCTCGCCAGCGTTGGACGCCAGGAGGTAGCGCAGGAATCGCTTGATGTTGTCGAGGATTCCGCGGCCCTCACGAACCGCCGTCACGATCGTCGTGAAGTTGTCGTCCGCGAGGATCATGCTGGAGGCCTCGCGTGCCACCTCGGTGCCGCCGAGTCCCATCGCCACGCCGATGTCGGCGCTGCGAAGTGCGGGCGCGTCGTTCACGCCGTCGCCCGTCATGGCGACTACCTCGCCGCGGGCCTGAAATGCGTCGACGATCCGCAGCTTCAGCTCCGGGGCCACCCTGGCGAAGACCGCGCAATTGGCGACCGCCTCGCCGAGCTCGGCATCGCTCATAGATGCCAACTCCGCTCCCGTCAGTACGGTCTCGTCCGCCGCGATGCCCAGGTCTCGGGCGATGGCAAGGGCGGTCGCCGGGTGGTCGCCCGTGATCATGACGATGCGGATTCCGGCGAGCTGGGCATCGGCCACGGCGTCGCGCGCCTCGGGTCGCGAGGGGTCCACAAGCCCCGCCACGCCGATAAAGGTGAGGTCTTGCTCTGCCGCCTCGTCGCAGGCCTCGCCGTCGCTCAAGGTTCGGAAGGCGACCCCGAGCGTGCGCATGCCACGACCTGCCAAGGTGGCAGTGTTCGCCAACACGCGCTCCCTGGCCGCCGCGTCGAGGGGCACCTGGGTCTCGCCAACGAGCATGCGCGTGGATAGAGACAGCAAGACCTCGGGGCCACCCTTCACGTGAAGAGTGCGCTCGCCGCTGGCGTCCTGCGTCGCCGCCGACATCCGTGCGCGCGCCGCACTGAACGGCACACCCGCGACCCGGTTTTCGGAGGCGTTCCCGGATCCGCCGAGGCTCATTAGCCGCTCTGCGTCCAGGAATGCCACGTCCGTCGGGTCGCCATTGATCTCCCCTCCGTCTGGGTTGGCGACCGCATCGTTTGCCACGCAACTCGACCTGATGAGAGCGGTGAGTTCCGGGCTGGCGCCGGGGTGGGAGGCGGCTGCGTCGGCGATGTCCATGAGGCCGTGAGCGGTAGCCACCGTCATCAGGGTCATGCGATTGAGCGTCAGCGTGCCCGTCTTGTCGGTGCAGATGACCGAGGCCGACCCGAGAGTCTCGACCGACGACAGGTCCTTCACGATCGCGTGGTGATCCGCCATGCGCCTCACACCAAGCGACAGGACGACGGACAGGATGGCGGGCAGGCCCTCTGGCACGGCGGCGACCGCGAGCGCCACGCCGAGCAGCAGGATGCTCACGACTTGTGAAAGCGTGGTCACGTCAGACGTGAGCCATACGGTGCCGATCACCACCACCGCGATGACGACTACCGCGATCCCAAGCGTGCGGCTCAGGTGTGCGATTTCGCGCTGCAGGGGGGTGGGGTCCGGCTCGGTCTCGCCCAGCATGCGCGCGATGCGCCCCGTCTCGGTGTCCATGCCGATGCCCGTCACGATGGCGCGACCCGTGCCCCGGCTGACGGCCGTGCCCGCGAAGACCATGCATGTGCGGTCGGCGACCTCCGCGTGTGCCTCGAGCGGTTCCGTTCGCTTTTGGGCAGGCGCGCTCTCGCCCGTCAGTACGGCCTCGGCCACGCGCAGCTCGGAGGTCACCAGGCGCGCATCGGCGGCTACCGCGTCGCCCTCGGCGAGCAGGAGCAGATCGCCCCTGACGACGCCTGCCGCCGGGATGCGCTGGGCGTTGCCGTTGCGCATGACGAGGGCGCTCGCGGCGCTCATGTGCTGAAGGGCGGCAACCGCAGACTCGGAGCGGCGCTCCTGAACCAGCCCCAGGATCGCATTCGCGATCACCACGATGGCGATGACGATCGAGTCGTAGGGGACGCCTTCGCGGCCGTCGACGAGCCATACCGTGATCGTGACCGCGAAGGCCGCCAGCAGCAGGTAGACGAGCGGGTCGGCAAATTGGAGGAGCAGACGCCGTTGCCACGACACACGCTTTCGCTCGGTGAGCGAGTTCGGGCCGTCGGCGGCTAGTCGGATTGCGGCCTCTTCGCTGGAAAGCCCGAAAGTCGTATCCGCGCCTGCCAGGCGAACGACCTCGTCGGCGGTGAGGAGGGACACATCGGCTGCCAAGCCTAATTCCATCATCCTCAATCGTATGTCTAGGACGCGTCGCATTGCAGGGGACGTCGGGCTACGCCGCGTTAGCGCGAGGAGAGCCCGCCCCGCGCGTGCGTTGCCTGAACGAGTGAGGGGCCGCGCTTCACCCACGCCGAGCTTCGCCACTTCGTCATTCGGCACCCAGCGCGAGCCGTCCTTGACCTCGGATCGAACACGTGTTCGAATGGTGGCATGCGATGGGAAGGTCAGGCACTCGAGGCGACGGAGCCGGACACCCTGCCGGGCCTCGCCAAGATCAGCAACCTGATCCGCTCGGTGCAGACCCCGGAGTTCGCCGGGGTCACATTTCATGAGGTCGCCGCCAAGTCGGCCCTCAACAAGGTGCCGGCTGGCGGGCCCGTGCCGTTCGGGTGGACCATCAACCCCTATCGGGGCTGTTCGCATGCGTGTGTGTATTGCTTCGCCAGGCCCAGCCACCGATACCTCGAGCTCGATGCGGGCACGGACTTCGACACCCAGGTGATCGTGAAGGTCAACGTGGCCGAGGTGCTCAGGCGCGATCTTGCCAGGCCCTCCTGGGCGGGGGAGCACGTGGCGCTAGGTACCAACACGGATCCGTATCAGCGAGCGGAGGGGCGTTATCGGCTGATGCCGGGGATCATCTCTGCGCTCGCCGAGGCACGAACGCCGTTCTCGATCCTCACCAAGGGCACCTTGTTGCGCAGGGACCTGCCGCTCCTTGTGGACGCGGCGCGGTCGGTCGACATCCAGTTGGCCATGTCGATAGCGATATTCGATGACGATCTGCAGTCAACGATGGAACCGGGAACCCCCACGACCGCCGCGCGGCTGTCCACGGTTGCCGCCGCCGCTGACGCCGGTTTCCGGGTGTCCGTGTTCATGATGCCGATCCTGCCGTTCCTCACCGACGGCGAGGCGCACCTCGACGCCGCCCTGGCTCGGATCAAGGCCGCGGGTGCCACGCAAGTCACCTACTCGAGCCTGCATCTGCGGCCCGGCGTGAAGGAGTGGTTCGCACGGTGGCTCAACACTTACCGTCCCGACCTCACGCCGCGATACCGTCGGCTCTACGGCGACGGCGCCTACGCCCCCAAGGATTACCGCCGTCACCTCGCCTCGGTCATCAGGCCGCTCATTGCAGCACACGGCCTCGCTCAGGCAGAGGCGGACGCGGTGCCCGGCAGCGGAACCGCAAGGGCCGAGGCTCGAGACGGGAACGGCGAGTGGCGGAGGGCGCGCGTGGCGTCGCAGGCGCAGGCGGCAATGCAAGTGCAGGCGGCTGCTGCGTCGGAGTCGGCGCTCTTCTGACGGCGCTCCGCACTCGGGCGACTGCGAGGCTTCGTGCCGCCGCGTGGGTGCGTCGGTCGTATGGGATAACCGGTATCGGCCTCAACGGTCGGCGGCCCCCGGTCGCTCCGATTCCTAAAAGATGGGTGCAACTCCTAGGGGTGCGGTGACTCCTACAAGAGGGAGGTGCGCGGGCCGGACACCGCGTTGCGCCCAGCGGACTTGGCCAGATACAGCGCCTCGTCAGAGCGGGCGAGAATGTCCTCGGCCTCGTCATCCGCGCCTTTCCAGCACGCGATCCCGATGCTGACCGTGACGGGAAAAGCGGTGGCCCAAGAGGCGTTGTAGATCGCGCGCCGCATCCTCTCGGCGATGACCTGTGCGCCGCGTGCATTCGTGCCAGGCAGGATTGCCACGAACTCGTCGCCGCCGAGCCTTCCCACAAAGTCGTTGGGCCTCAGACACGTTCGCACGAGCGTGCACGCTGCGGCTAACACGGCGTCGCCTTGGCTGTGCCCGTGCAGGTCGTTGACGTCCTTGAAGTTGTCGATGTCAATCATCAGCAGCGCGTACGGGGCCCCATAGCGAACGGTGCGTTGGTGTTCTTCCACGAGGCGAAGCTCGCACGCGCGCCTGTTCGGACCGTTCGTGACGGGGTCGATTAGAGATTCTTCCCTATACCTTGTCGTGGCTTCCTCGAGTGCTAGACGGTGTTGCTCGAGTGCGTCAACATGGGCGGCCTTCTCGAGCATGAGGCGCTCGAGGTCGGCAATGTGGCGACGTTGCTCCAGATGGGATGCGACGGTCCGTGACAGCGCCTCAAGCGCGGCCAACTGGGCTGCGGTGATATCGCGCGGGATGGTGTCGATGACGCACAGTGTGCCAAGCGCATGGCCCTCCGGTGTGACCAACGGCGATCCTGCGTAGAAGCGAATATGCGGATTTGCGGTGACCAGTGCGCTGTCCTTGAATCGTTCGTCGACCAAGGCGTCATTCACGACGAGTGGCGCGTTGGGAGTCATGATCGCGTGTGCGCAGAACGCGTCCCTCCGGTGAGTCTCGGTCGTGTCGACGCCCACCTTGGCCTTGTACCACTGGCGGTCGTTGTCAATGAGCGACACCATCGCGATGGGGGTTCCGCAGACGGCCGCCGCCAACGTCGCGGCGTCGTCGTAGAAGCGCTCTGGCGGCGAGTTGAGCACTTGGTAGCGCTCAAGGGCCGCCTGTCTCGCGGCCTCGTTGGAGGGCCTAGGATAGTCGCGTTTGTGCAATTGCTCGACTCCTTCCGCCAGAGATCCTTGCAGTAAGAAGGGCATCAACGGGCGAACTTTCTCCCCATTGTCATCGGTCCCTTTTCAGGAAAGTGAAACACATCCGGCGTGTTCCTCTATTCCAAGCATCGCGGGGACTGGGGCCTTCGTCCGAATTGGGGCAAGATTTTCGTGAAATTCTGCGGCTGTCCGCATGTAAACCGAGGAAGCGCAAGCCGCCGCGTCGAAGCGTCGCGATGAGCGCCGGGCCGGGCACGAGGAAGGGCAGCGTGAAGCTAAGGACGGTCAAAAGTGCCATGCGGACGCTCTTTCCGGGCATCGCGGTGGAGCCGCGCAGCGCTGCCCGGGCGGGGGTTCTGGCGCGCCCAAGAGCGAACACACTTCATGGAATCCGCTTGACCTGATACCCTGGGGAGTACTTGCAGGGCCACCCCGGTCCTCCTGCGTCGCAGATTGCTTCTCCTTCTCGTCAGCGCATCAGCCCTTGTGGTAGCGCGGCTCGTAGAATTTCTCTTCGGCGAACGAGCGCGAACACCTTCGCGATTCGCCACCACTGCCGGTGCCGTGACAGTCACGGTTTGCGCGCATGCGCGCCCGGCACGATGCCCGAAAGGCACCATCCCCTTGTCTAGCTCTTTCGCCGAACTCGGCGTTCCCATTCAACTCACCGACGTGCTCGAACGCGAAGGTAAGTCCAAGGCGTTCCCCATCCAGGAGGACACCCTTCCTGACACTCTCGCAGGCCGTGACGTGCTCGGCCGCGGCAAGACGGGCTCGGGTAAGACGCTCGCGTTCGCATTGCCGATGGTCGCGCGCCTTGGTCGCAGCGGCGGCAAGTCTCGGCCCGGTCACCCCCGCGCCTTGGTGCTTGCGCCGACGCGTGAGCTCGCCACCCAAATCGACGCCGTCATCGCGCCGCTCGCGAAGGCCTACGGGCTCACGACCGCCACGATCTTCGGTGGAGTGAGCCAGCAGCGCCAGGAGCGCGCCCTGCGTGCAGGCGTCGACATCGTCGTGGCCTGCCCAGGCCGCCTCGAGGACCTCATGAAGCAGCGCCACGTGACTCTCGACGCCGTCGAGATCACCGTGCTTGACGAGGCCGACCACATGGCCGACCTCGGCTTCCTTCCGGGTGTCACTCGCATCATGGAGGCGACGCCCAAGCGCGGGCAGCGTCTGCTGTTCTCCGCGACGCTTGACAACGGCGTCGACAAATTGGTGCGCCGCTTCCTCGACGCGCCGATCACCCACTCGGTCGACGAGGTCGACAGCCACGTCGAAGCGATGACACACCATGTCTTTCACGTGTCGGGCGTCGACGCCAAGCGTCAGGTAGTCCAGGCTCTCGCGTCCGGAACAGGCCGCCGCATCCTCTTCATGCGCACCAAGCACCAGGCCAAGAAGCTTGCCAAGCAACTCAATGAGGCGGGAATCCCGTCTGTTGACCTGCACGGCAACCTCTCTCAGGGCCAGCGGGACCGCAACCTCGCGCTCTTCCAGGGCGACTCGCACCGTGTGCTCGTTGCCACCGACGTTGCCGCCCGTGGCGTGCACGTCGACAACGTCGAGCTCGTTGTCCACGTTGACCCGCCGGCCGAGCACAAGGCGTACCTGCACCGTTCGGGCCGTACGGCCCGCGCAGGCTCCGCCGGCGACGTGGTCACCGTGGTACTTCCCGAGCAGCGTCGCGAAACCGAGCAGCTCATGAAGAGGGCAAACATCCAGGTGCGTCCGCAGGCCGTGAGCGCGGACTCGTCTCAAGTGAAGTCTCTCGTTGGCGAGGTTGCCGCATACGTGCGTCCGGCCGAGGTCGCCATTCGTACGAGCAACCCGGGTCCGCGTCGGGGCGCCGGGCCGCGTCAGGGTCAGGGCCAGGGCCAACGCCGCGGCCAGGGCCGCGCCGGTCAGGAACGCCACTCGCGTCCCGAGGGTGAGCACGGACAGCATTCCAGTGCACCGCGCTCCAGTGCACCGCGCTCCAGTGCACCGCGCTCTGCTTCACCGAGGAACGGTCGCACGGGCAACGGCTACGCGAGTGCCGCATCGTTCTCGTCGAGCGGCACGTCCAACCGTCGTTCGCGCTAACTAGCTACCGGCACGTCGCGCCCGTCACAAGGGCGCGACGCCCGCCGGTGCTAGATTGTTCGGTGTGCCGAACATTGCGATGGCGCCGGTGTTTCAGCGGGCGAAGACCCACCCTGAGCGTGGCCTGTGGCGCCTGCTTGGCCCCGCCTTTGTGGCGTCGATCGCCTACGTAGACCCCGGCAACGTCGCCGCAAATCTCACGGCCGGCGCGCAGTACGGCTACCTGCTTGTGTGGGTGCTGGTGGCTTCAAACGCCATGGCCGTGCTCGTCCAATATCTGAGCGCCAAGCTCGGTCTGGTGACCGGGCGGTCGCTTCCCGAACTGCTGGCCGTGCGCATGGGGCGCGGGAAGCGGCTCTCCTTCTGGCTACAGGCCGAGGTGGTAGCGGCGGCGACGGATGTGGCAGAGGTCGTGGGCGGAGCGATCGCCCTCGGCCTGCTGTTTCATCTCCCTCTCGTGTGGGGCGGCGTCATCACCGGCGCAGTCTCGATGGTGCTTCTTTCCGTCCAATCGCGACGGGGGCAGCAGCCCTTTGAATTCGTCATCATGGGGCTCCTCGCAGTCATCGCATTCGGCTTTCTCGCGGGATTGTTCGTGAGCCCCGTCGATTGGGTTGGCGCCGCGGGCGGACTACTGCCGCAATTCGCGGGTTCCGGCACCGTGGTGCTCGCGGCATCGATGCTGGGTGCCACCGTGATGCCGCATGCCATCTACCTGCACTCTGCGTTGGCGCGTGACCGTCACTTGCCATCCTTCGGCACGGAGAATCGACGACCGGACGATTTCAAGGGTCCGGGAGTAGCGGCCGAAGCGGATGCGGAAGCCGCGATCGCGCACCTTGCCCGCCTTCCCCGTTTGCTGCGTGCCACGAAGATCGATGTGATGTGGTCGCTCGTGATCGCTGGTTCGGTGAACATCGCCATGCTGTTGCTCGCCGCGGGCTCTCTGCGGGGAGTTGCGGGGACCGACACCATCGCGGGCGCGCACCACGCGATCGTCGTCGCACTCGGTCCGGCGATCGGCGTCATCTTCGCCATCGGCCTCTTGGCGTCGGGGCTTGCCTCCACGTCGGTGGGAGCATACGCGGGCGCGATGGTGATGGGGGGGCTCATCAAGCGACGCATTCCTTTGCTGGTGCGGCGCCTCGTCACCCTGGTGCCCGCGCTCATCGTGCTCAGTATCGGTACCAATCCCACGCAAGCGCTCGTGATCAGTCAGGTGGTATTGAGCCTCGGAATCCCGTTTGCCCTCATCCCGCTCGTGAGGCTCACGTCCTCTCGCGAAGTCATGGGAGGGCACGCCACGGCAGTGGTGCTGCGTTCCGTCTCGTGGCTGGTGGTGGGCCTGATCCTGGCGCTCAATGTGGCGCTCCTGGGCATTACCTTTGCTGGGCTGTGGTGACCCACACGGCCGCCGCGTCGTCAGACTTCAACGCGATCGTCGTCTCACCCACGCGCGCTTCTCCGGCATGCGCGACCTCAACCGGCACGTCCGGCACAATTCCCGCCTGAGCGAAGCGCCGCAGCCTTTCGGGATCCGCATCGGAGACGCGTACCACGGTGGCCATTCCCGGCGCCGCCTGCGCGAGCGTGACCGCATCGGGCAGGTGGGCATCTCCGCCCGCTGATGGGATGGGGTCGCCATGCGGGTCTCGCGTGGGGTGACCCAGAAGCGTGTCAATCGCGTCCAGCATGCGATCAGACACCGCGTGCTCAAGGACCTCCGCCTCGTCATGGACCTCGTCCCAGCCGTAACCCAAGGCGCTTACCAGGTACGTCTCGAGCAGGCGATGGCGCCTGACCATGGCGATGGCGTGCGCGCGACCCGCGTGCGTGAGGGTGATGCCACCGTACGCGATGTGCTCGACGAGGCCCTGCTCGACGAGCTTCTTGATTCCGTCCGATGCGGTCGAGGTGCGCACTCCCAGGCGTTCGGCGAGCGCCGTCATCGACACCGCGCCCTCCGACCACTCTTGGAGCGTCCAGACGCACTTGAGGTAGTCCTGGGTTGCTTGGCTCAAGTCGGTGACGGCCATGGCGCAAGTGTAGGCGGGCACCATGGGCGCGCGACGCTACAGGAACATCGGAGTGAGGGTCTCGTAGTCCTCGATCGTCCCATCGGACATGCAAAGTTCGATGATCTGGCGGCCCAACGGGTCTATGTCGTCGGTGAGGAACTGCTGCAGCTCCGCCTTGAAGAACCCCGCGAGAATCGCCGCACCCGCGTCGTAAGCGGTCACGCCCACTCCGGACTGCAATTCTGGTGTCAGGAGTGTGCGGCGCACCGGCTGGCCGTCGAGCGTGATCTCGGTGGGCGTGTAGCCGAAGAGGGCGCAACGGGCGGGCTCGAGCTGGTTGGCGCGCATGCGGCCGCCACCCTTACGGGCGAGCCACTCGCGCGTCAGCCACTCGGCAGAGAATCCCACCTTGTAGGCGCCGATGTGCTGATTGGGCGTGAGCACGTAGCGCGTGCGTGGGTAGGCCATGATCTGGCGGAGCAGCAGGTTCGCGGCATCGACCTTGGTTCCGGTCGAGAAGGGCCAATACGAGCCGACGCCCTCTGCGACCATGCCGCCGTGCTCGAGCCTTTCGACGGCGTCGGCGGCCTCTCCGATCGAGGGGTTCTTGTCTCCGCGCGGCGCGATGAGGCGCCACAACCAGGCGATCGACGGCGGCACGAAGTGGGTCATGCCCATGATGCCGTACGTGGGCTTGTCGCTCGTGCACGCCGGCATGCGTACTCCAAAGGTGCGCACATCGACCGACTCTGGAGTGTTGATGATGTTGTCGATGTTCGAGCGGGGGATCACCACGCGCGGGTTGGGGCACGGCTTTCCGTTGGAGTCGAGCGTGTGCTCCCACGGCAGCACCGTGGCATCCGGGGCGCCGTCCATGTTGAAGAACACGAGCGGCTCCTTGGGGTGGATCACCGCGCGCTCGAAGTGAACGTCCTCGCCGTACTGACGGAGGTTGTCGACCCGCACGAACCAGCCGTCCTCGGCATCGGCCACAACCATGCGGCCGTCCCCGGTCTGTACCGCTGGGTGGCACAGGGTCATGTCGTCGGTGACCGGGCTGAGCTCACAGGTCTCGCTGAGCGTGATGTAGTACGGCTCGCGTGTGATGACATTCATCCCCAGCAGGATGCGGCCGTCATCCTCGCGTCGCAGGTCCTGGCACATCTCGGACTTTCCTCCGCCGGAGGCGCCCTCGTGCATGACGATCGTCTCGTTGTCGTATGGCGTGGTGACGCGGACGCTCGAGGCGTGGGCGGTGATCCAGCCCTCTTGTTCGCCGATGTCGAGCAGGACGGAGAACACGCCCTTCTTGGCGCTCGGGCCCGGGTACAAGTTGTAGGCGAAAATCTCGTGCAAGGTCTCGCTGCGGTCGTGGACGACAACCTGCTTGCCTTCGTAGTGCGTCTGGCGGAACGGGGGAGCGACGTACAGGATCGAGCGCGGCGTGTACTCGCCGAGTTCCTCGAACGTGACCCAGCCCTGGAGGTCAACGAGGGTCAGCGCGAAGAACGCCGAGTTGAGCGGCATGACCGCGAGCGAGGGCGAGCCGAAAGTGAGTCCTCCCGCCTTGAAGGGAACGACCACGAGCTCCTGAGTGGCAAGCCAATCGAGCGTCTCTTGCTTGACCCGGTCGAAGCTCTCTCCGAAGCGGTCGATGTAGCGGTCCTTGTTCGTGGGGCGTTCGTCCGCGATGAGCATGCAGCGAGGGTCGCGCCTGCGCATGTAGTCCTCGGGGTAGTTGACTGCGATGCCGTTGCGACACCGCGTCACGGTGGCCTCGGTGACCGTCTCGCCATTGGCCTCGTAGTCGACCGAGAAGACTGGCCCGCCCTCGGGGCCGAGAGCGAGCTGATAGAGCTCCGCCCGCGTGGCGGGGATCACCACACGAGGACTCGCCGCGATGGCCGCGCGCACGGACGCCGGCATGTCGACAAAGAGCGGGACTGCGGACTCGGCGGTGGTGCTCACATGTGCTCCCTTGGAACGCGGGCACGCAAAAGTACCCGAACCCGAACTTTACCCAAATTTTGCCGTTGCATGTGCGCCATGAGGCGGGACGTTTGTCTCGCTGAGAGCAAAAGGCAAAACCAGAAGGAGCTGAACCGGTGCCCAGCGGTGGAGTGGATTACTCCCCGGTGGGCTTGCTTTCCGCGTGGCCGCCGAAGCCCTTGCGCATCGCGCTGAGGACCTTCTCGGAGAAGATGTCCAGGTCTCGGGACGCGAAGCGCGAGTACAGCGCTGTGGTCAGCACGGGAGTGGGTACGCCCTCGTCGATCGCGGCGATCGATGTCCACCTGCCCTCGCCGGAATCCGAAACGTGGCCGGAGAACTCCTCGAGGTCGGGCGACGTGCTGAGAGCCTCTGCGGTCAGGTCGAGCAGCCACGACTGAATCACGGAGCCGCGGCGCCACACCTCGGCCACCTGTGCGGTGTCGATGTCGTATTGGTAGAACTCCGGGTTCGACATGGGTGCCGTCTCGGCATTGGCGGTCACCTCGCGGTTGCCCGCATTCGCGTTCTTGAGCACATTAAGGCCCTCCGCGTACGCCGCCATCAGTCCATACTCGATCCCGTTGTGGACCATCTTGACGAAGTGACCGGAACCGCTGGGCCCGCAGTGAAGCCATCCCTCCTCGCCAGGCAGCGGGTCGCCGGACTTTCCGGGAGTGCGTTCCTCGGCGTCGATTCCGGGGGCGATCGTGCGGAAGATCGGGGTGAGGCGTTCCACGTCGGCGTCGTTTCCGCCGATCATGAGGCTGAATCCGCGCTCGAAACCCCACACGCCGCCCGATGTGCCGACATCGATCAGGCCGATGCCGGCTTCGACGAGTTCAGTCGCGTGCCGCAAGTCGTCGCGGTAGTAGGTGTTGCCTCCGTCGATGATGGTGTCGCCGGGAGAGAGCACGTCGGATAGTGCCGCGATCACGTGGTCCGTGATCTGCCCTGCGGGGACCATGACCCACACCGTGCGGGGAGCGTCGAGGGCCGACGCGAAGCCTGCAAGCTCGTGAACCGGAACCGCGCCCTCCTTCGCAAGTTTGTCGACGGCATCGGTGCTCACGTCGTTGACGGCGACGGTGTGGCCATCCTTCATGAGGCGCCTGGAAAGGCCTGTTCCCATACGACCGAGTCCCACCATGCCGATTTGCATGGGCGTGTCTGTTGTCATGACTTCTCCTGGGTTGTGGTGGTGCCTGATGGGGAGCCCGCTATCTCTTTGTCGTCGACCGGTTCGCGCCAGCCGCCCCAGTCAGCCGCGAGGGCGTCCGCAGCTTTGGGGCCCCAGGTTCCTGGGGCGTACGGCAATGCCGCGGCGTGGTCGGTGAGGACGTCATTGACGACTCGCCATGCCGCCTCGACCGAGCCCCGGGACGTGAACAGTGCCTTGTCGCCCTTCATGGCGTCGGACAGCAGCCGTTCATAGGGCGCGCGCTCGAGCGGGCTCTCGGTGTGAAGCACAAACTCCTGCTGGGTGCCAGTGAATTCCTGGCCCGGTGTCTTCACTCGGGCCGCCAGTGCGATTTCTGAAATGGGCGATAGTCGAAAGCGCAGGTAATTCGGGGTCTTGTCCGCCTCGGCGTCCTCGAACAGGACTTGGGGGGGTCGCTTGAAGAACACGACGACCTCGCCGGCCGTGACGGCAAGCTTCTTGCCGGTCCGCAGGAGCCACGGCACCCCCGACCAGCGCCACGAGTCGATGTAGAGGCGCACGGCTGCGAAGGTCTCGACGTCCGAATCGGCGGCCACTCCCTCTTCGTCCTTGTATCCGTCGAATTGCCCACGCACCAGGTCTTCGCGCGCGAGCGGCCGCATGGCGCGGAACACCGACTCCTTGGCCTGCTGCACCGCTTCATAGCCCTGGTAGGAGGGGGGTTCCATGCCGAGCAGCGCGACCACCTGGAAGATGTGGTTCTCGACGACGTCTCGCAGTGCGCCCGCGGACTCGTAAAACGCGCCGCGTCCCTGTACGCCAAAGTCCTCGGCAACGGTGATCTCGATGTGGTCGATGTGATCGCGATTCCACACTGGCTCAAAGATCGAATTCGCGAACCTGAAGTACAACAGGTTCATGATCTCGTCCTTGCCGAGGTAGTGATCGATGCGGAAGATCGCATCCTCGGGGAATGCCCTGTCGACCAACTCGTCGAGCTTTCCGGCGGAGGCGAGGTCGCGACCGAAGGGCTTCTCCACGATTACGCGGGCGTCCTTGTGAAGGCCCGTGCCGCGCAGGCCGTCAATGACGGTTCCAAAGAGTGAGGGCGGGATGGCGAGATAGTGTGTCGGCCTGGAGGCGCCCTTGAGCGCCTTCTTGAGCGCGTCGAAGGTCCCGGCGTCCTTGTAGTCGCCGTCGACGTAGTCCAGAAGCTTGAGCAGCTTCTTGAGGTCGGCGTCGTCCTTCATACCGTTTTCCAGACACGACTCCTTTGCCCGGTCGCGCAGGTCGTCAACCGTCCACCCGGAGTGAGCCACGCCGACCACAGGGACGTCGAGTTCTCCCGCCGCGACCATGGCGTGCAGAGCGGGGAAGATCTGTTTGCGAGCGAGATCGCCGCTCGCACCAAAGAAAACAAATGCATCTGCATGAACGTTGGTGGTGCTCATGGTCCTCCTTTCGAGGCGTGCTCGGGGAGCGACGCGCTTGGGTAGCGCTCTTGGGTACAAGCGCTGTTGGGGACACGGCTCGGGGCGTCAGGCGCCCACCATTCGACAGTAGGCCGCTCCACGAAGTGCTCGCTACCAGTTTCGCCCGAGGCATGATCTGGGTCAGGCTTGGGGGCGCAGGAATCGAATGGCTGGTGTCGTTCGTTGCCGAAGCGAAGGGCTAGCCGGATAGCGGTTTACCGGACGGCCGCGGGAACCACTCGCGGAATCTCGATGACACGCCCTCCGTCGATCAATCTTTGTCGATCAAAGGAGCACGCGATGGCCACTGCAACACTGAAGAACTCTCCCCTCCAAGCGCTCGCCGCAGCGGGAGTGTCAATCTGGCTCGACGAATTGGGCAGGGACAGGCTTCGTTCGGGAGCGCTCACCGCGGACGTCGCCGAACGAAACGTCGTCGGAGTCACGACCAACCCCAGCATCTTCGCCAAGGCCGTCTCGGGCTCTGACATGTACGACGACCAGATCAGCGACCTCGCCGAGCGCGGCGTGTCCGTGGACGAGGCCGTACGGATGATTACCACGGCCGATGTTCGCGACGCTTGCGATGTGTTGCGTCCCGCTTACGATGCGTCGGGCGGCATGGACGGTCGGGTTTCGATCGAGGTCGACCCTCGTCTTGCGCGCAATACGGCCGCGACCATCGCGGAGGCCCGTCAACTGTGGTGGCTCGTTGACCGACCCAACGTCATGATCAAGATCCCGGCGACGCGCGAGGGCCTTCCGGCCATTACCGCGGCGATCGCCGAGGGAATCAGCGTCAACGTGACCCTCATCTTCGCCCTCGACCGCTACCGCGAGGTCATCGACGCTTACCTTTCCGGCCTGGAGCAGGCTCACAAGGCGGGAATTGACCTCTCCTCGATCCGTTCCGTTGCCTCATTCTTCGTGAGCAGGGTCGACACAAAGGTCGACAAGGCCCTCGGGGACGGGAGCCCCGTACGTGGCAAAGCCGCGGTCGCCAACGCGAGGCTCGCCATGGAGATCCACGAGCACACGTTGGCCGGCGCCCGATACCTGGCGCTTGAGAAGGAGGGCGCCCAGCCGCAGCGCCCGTTGTGGGCGTCGACTTCGGTAAAGAACCCCGACTACCCAGACACCATGTATGTGGATGAGTTGGTGACCCGCGGCGTCGTGAACACGATGCCCATGGGAACGCTGGAAGCCGAGGCCGACCACGGCGCTGTTCACGAGGGCGACTGGGACACCGTCACGGGAACGTACGACGCGGCGAGGGCGGCGATCAAGGCCGTCGAGGATGCGGGAGTGTCCATCGATGCCGTCACCAAGCAGCTCGAGGACGAAGGCGTCCAATCATTTGTCGAGGCGTGGGAGAAGCTTCTCGACTACGTCGCCTCGGCGATGAAGCGGTAGAACTCAAGGAAGCGCAAGCAGCGCTACGAGAACATTGTTCCTACGCCGCGAAGGAAGCGCGCGGAAACATCGTCGTACAGGGCGTTGGCTGCGGCGTCGACGCTGCGCCGCTCCGGCTTCTCCATGAACCACTCGATCGACTCGTGGATCGAGTCTTCGAAGCGGTGCTGCGGGCGGTAGCCGGGGACAAGCGAGCGCACCTTGGAGTTGTCGAAGATTGCGGCATTCGCCTTGTCGCCCTTGATGGGGCCCTCGAAGGCTTCTCTGTCGAAACGGACGAGGAGATCGGTGGGGATAAACACGGTCTGCTCGTAAACGCGCTCGGGATCGAGGCCTGCGGCGCTCGCGATGGCCGCGTTGATCTGATTCCAACTCAAGACGTCGTCCGACGTGATGTGGAACTCGTCCGCGATCGCCTTCTCGTTGCCCAAGAGACCGACGAAGGCGAACGCGAAGTCCCTGTGATCCGTCACGGTCCACAGGCTCGTGCCGTCTCCATGCATGAGGATCGGTGCGCCGCGCTCCATGCGGTCGACGACGGTCCACGGGTGCGTCCACGAGTTGATCGCGGCGGGGATGTCGGTTCGCGCGTACGTGTGTGACGGCCGCACAACGGTGTACGGGAAGCCGGTTTCGCCGTAGGCGACGCGGAGTCGCGCCTCCGATTCGGCCTTGTCCCTGCTGTACTTCCAGTAAGGGTTGGTCAGAGGTGTCGAGTCTTCGTGCGTGATGTAGAAGCCGGGAGGGGTCTCGTAAGCCGACGCGGACGAGATAAAGACATACTGCTTGGTGATCCCCGAGAACGTCTCGATGTCGCGGCTGATGTGGTCGGGGTCGAAACCGATCCACTGGACCACGGAGTCGTATTCACCGTGGGCTGCCACGTCCGCCTTGATCGCCGCACGGAACGCCTCGGTGTCGTTGACGTCGGCCACGATGGTGCGCGCACCTTCTGGGGCGTTGGCCTTGAGCGATGTGCCCCTATTGATCAGGGTGAGGTCGTGTCCTCGCGACACGACGAGCGGCGACACCGCCGAAGAAATCAATCCTGTTCCCCCGACAAACAACACGCGCACAGCGGGCTCCCTCAGTCCGTTTGGCAATCCATCGAAACGATTCGACGATCCCGGTACTGTACCTCATCTTGGGCGTCGAGTGAAGCGATTCAACCGCTGCGAGGAGTTATCTCACTCTCGCTTCCCTATGGATGCCTCGAGAGCGACGGAGGGACGTGGCGGGCCGTCACGCGTTGCAGAGTTCGCCGCTGACGCCTTGTGAAATGCCCGTGCCCCAGTACATGTCGCTCACCATGCCCGAGGTCACGTCGAAGACGAGAGAGGTGCCGCCGGGGCCGGCGACAACGAGTTGAGTTCTCGCACCTCGCGCGATGTCATTGATGGAGATGGCTGTCGCGGCGGGATACGCCGTGGTTACCTCGGCCGTCGTCGAACCGACGGAGATGCCCTTCACCGTTTTGGGGGCCCCGAAGGCTGCGGCCGCAGCAGGGTCTCCCTCCCACGTCATGCGGAACATGGAGATCGCGGCGCCGGGATTGTCGGGTCGCGTGATAGCAGCCACATACAGCCCGGGATCCTGGACCGTGAGCAATAGGGCGTACCACGGGCACACCGATTCGCCGTTGACGGGCGGCCCTGGCATCGCGGCCGACGCTGCGGCGAACGACATGCCGAGACATATCTTCGCGTAGCGATCGAAGTCGATGCCTGCGAGCCCATCGAAGCTGACGCTCGGATCGGTGCAAGGGTCGCCTTGAGCGGTGACAGGGGGCGCGGTGTGTGTGGTCTGTGTGGTGGCGGGCGCCGAAGTCGATGGGACGGGCGTCGGTGAGGCCGAATCGGATGGGGTGGCAGAGGGCACGGCGGCCGCCACCGACGGGAGCGAGGTCGGCGTGCTCGAAGCGGTATTCGCGGTGGAGGCGCCCGAGCATCCCCCAAGCGTGAGGCCGACAAGGACCACAAGGGCCCCCTTGATTCGCTGCATGCGCTCAGGTTCCCACACCGCAACAAGGCGCGCCATGGGGCATACGTCTCAGCCGATGGCCGCGGAACGAAGGGCGCCTCGGTAGATCGCGCCGAGCCTGTCGAACATGGCATTCGCCTCGTCGTCGATCGTTTGCCACTCGGGGTGCGCCTCGAACGCTCTGATCGCATTCCCGATGCCCTCTGCGAAGGTGGTCTCCGCTTCCCACCCGGGCACCAGGGATCTCAGCAGCGACGTGTCGTAGACGGCGCAATGCATCTTGTCGCCTCTGATGGAACCAGCCTGAGAAGGGACGGCCGCGATGAGTGCATCGGACGGTACGTGCACCACTTGGGACTCGAATTGGGCGTCGCTCAGCCCCGCCGCATGCGCGAGCGCGCGGTAGATGCCGGTCCACGTGAGCGCCGTATCCGACGTGATGTGAACCGCGAGTCCCCGCGAGGCGTCGGTGTCCAGGAGGCCCCTGATGCCCGCGGCGACATCCGACGCGTGGGTGACGGTCCACAGCGCGGTGCCGTCGCCTGGAACCAGAATGTCCGCGCCGCGGCGCATCCTGTCAATGATGGTCCATGGATGGCGCGAGTTGCCCGTGAAGGCGGGGATCTTGGTGTCACCGTAGGTGTGCGCGGGACGCACAATCGTGAAGTCGAGGCCCGCGGCAGGCGCGTCATTGCGCAAGACGTCCTCGCACGCGATCTTGGCTTGCGCGTAGTCCCACTCGTTGTTCTCGAGAGGGGTGTCCTCCGTCAGCATCTGGAAATGCTCGACGGTGGTGTAGGCGGCCGAGGTCGCAATGAGGACGTACCGGTCGGTGAGCGGCGCAAACGTCACGACATCTTCAGCGACTCGCTCGGGTGCAAAGGCCACGAACTGGACCACCGCGTCCCACCTTTCGCGGCGCAGTCGCGCACCCTGCAGCGCCGAGCGCAGGGCCCCGGCGTCCGTCGCGTCGGCGTGAATGACCTTCGACGATGCGGGGGTGCCCGCCGAGCCGTGCACGCCCCTGGTGATCAGGGTGAGGTCGTCGTCGCGATCTTCGCACTCGCGAGCGAAGGCCGATGAGATGAGTCCGGTGCCGCCGACGATCAGGATGCGCATGACGCGATCGTACTTTGGGGGCGACGATGGCGCTCGCGGCCGACCGCTCGGATAGAGTCGAGGAATCCGTCCTGGGCGACGAGCCCCGAGCCGCCCGCCGCGTCGCGATCACCCGCCGCGACTGAACCGAGGAATCCCCATGACCAGCGAACGCGAAGCCTGGCGTGCCCTCTGGGCGCTCGTCATCGGCTTCTTCATGATCCTCGTCGACACCACCATTGTCACCGTGGCCAACCCGTCAATTCAGCGGGGCTTGCACACCGGCACGAACTCGGTGATCTGGGTGACGAGCGCCTATCTGCTCGCGTACGCGGTGCCCCTGCTGATTACCGGAAGGCTCGGCGACCGGTATGGACCCAAGCGCATCTATCTCGTGGGACTCGTCATCTTCACGCTGTCTTCGCTTGCGTGTGGCCTTGCGGATGCACTTCCCGGCAGCGGCATCGGCAACCTGATCGCCGCGCGTGGCGTTCAGGGAATCGGCGCCGCTCTCATGACGCCCCAGACGATGGCCGTGATCACCCGGACCTTCCCCGCGGCCAAGCGCGGAAGCGCCATGGCGTTGTGGGGTGCCACTGCGGGGGTGGCCAGCCTGCTCGGTCCTTTGCTCGGCGGCGTGCTGGTTGACGGCCCCGGCTGGGAATGGATCTTCTTCGTCAACGTCCCCATTGGCGTGGGCGCATTCATCGCGGCGCGGGCGCTCGTGCCCGATCTTGAGACGCACTCGCACACCTTCGACTGGCTCGGGGTGGCCCTCTCTGGGTTAGGCATGTTTGGTCTTGTGTTCGGTCTCCAGGAGGGGCAGTCCCACGACTGGGTCGCCTGGATTTGGGTCTGCATCGGCGGCGGGGTGGCCCTCCTGGTCGTCTTCGTACTGACTCAGGGCCGCGGCGGACGTGAGCCGTTGCTGCCGCTGAAGCTCTTCAAGGACCGCAACTTCTCGCTGGCCAACGCCACCATCGCCAGCGTCGGATTCATGGTGACGTCGGCATTCATTCCGATCGCCTACTTCTTTCAGGTGGTGCTCGGGCTCAGTCCCACCCAGTCGGCCCTGATGACCGCGCCGTCGGCTGTCGCGACCATGGTATTGGCGCGAGTGGCGGGCAAGTTGACTGATGCCGTGCACCCGCGATACCTGGTGGTGCCTGGAACGCTGCTCGTATCTGCTTCCCTCTGGCTGTACTCCCTGCTCATGGCCCCGGGTGCGTCGATCTTGGCGCTGCTCGTGCCCTCACTGATGCTCGGGGTCGGGTCCGCCTTCATGTGGGGCCCCATATCGTCTACCGCGACGCGCAACCTGCCGCTCCAGGACTCGGGCGCGGGAGCGGGCGTGTACAACACCACGCGTCAGATCGGCTCGGTCCTGGGTTCGGCCGCGATTGCGACCCTCATCGCCAATCGCCTTGCCGCCCACATGCCTGCGGGTTTCGGTGCCTCCCAGGGGCAATCGTCTGCGGGGTTGCAGCTTCCCGCTGCGCTTCAGGGCGGGTTCGCGACGGCCATGAGTCAGACTCTCGTGCTGCCCGCGGTGGTCGTCCTCGCAGGCACGCTGGTTGCGGCGTTCTTCGTGCGGCCTCTTCACCTGCGGGACGGCGCGCAGGGGCCTAGTAAACGGAGCGTGCGAGAAGCGCGACCCTGATGCTGCCGCCCTTGGTCTCCTGCTCAGACAGTCTTTGGAAGCCAAGCCGTTCGTGAAACGCCATCGAACTTGGGTTGGCGGGGCGCACGTTGATTTCGGCCGTGACCTCGTTTGCCCCGCATTGGCGCGCGTGTTCAAACACGGATTCGTAGAGCGCCCTTCCCACACCGGTCCCCTTGGCTGAGGGGCTCACGACGACTCGGTCGATGTACTGGTGGCGCACGCCCCGCTCCTCGAACCAGCGGTAGTTCTCCGACTCGTACGGCTTTCCCATGTTGATGCTCAGCAGAAAGGCGGTGACCTGCTTGTCCCTGTTGGTGGCGACGAGCGAGATGTCACAGAGGGCGAAGAGGTTGGCCATTTCCTCCTCGGTGAGGATCGTGACGGCAGGGTAGGCCGAGTTGTTGAGCTCGGTGACGGCGGGCACGTCGCTCGCACGCATGATGCGCATCCGCAGGTTCTGCATAGGTCCATTGTGACGGAGACGCGTGTCAGCCGCGTCACGCGAGTGTGAAGAATGTGCGACGCGATGGCTTCGATGGTGGCCGCTGGAAATCTTCATTCAGTATCGCGTATAGTTATGCATATGGTGATCAGAGTGGCAGTCGCGGGGGCCTCCGGCTACGTGGGCGGCGAGGTGTTGCGCGTCTTCAGCGCCCATCCCGATGTTGAGTTTGGGGCGCTCACGGCGCATGCCTCGGCGGGTGACACCATCGGCGCTCACCAACCCCACTTGGTGCCACTCGCGTCTCGGGTCATTGAGCCGACGACCGTTGAGGCCCTCTCCGGGCACGACGTGGTCGTGCTCGCCCTGCCGCATGGCGCTTCGGGCGCTATCGCCGCCCAACTTCCCGCCGACGTCCTTGTTCTCGATTGCGGGGCCGACTATCGGCTCGCCTCCGCGGACGCGTGGGCCGAATATTATGGCGGCGAACACGCGGGCACGTGGCCCTACGGAATGCCCGAACTCGTCACCCCGAATGGGCTACAGAGGAGCCTCCTACCTGGTAGTAAGCGCATTGCGGTGCCCGGCTGCAACGTCACCGCTGTCACGCTCGCTCTGCAGCCTGGCATCGCGGCCGGAGTCATCGACGCCTCCGATGTGGTCGCCACCCTTGCGGTGGGATATTCGGGTGCGGGCAAGAAGCTCGCCGCGAACCTGCTCGCGGCGGAGGGTCTTGGCTCCGCGGTGCCGTACGCGGTGGGAGGGACGCACCGACACGTCCCCGAGATACTCCAAAACTTTGCGTCGGCTGGCGCTCCCAACCCGCGGATCAGCTTCACTCCCGTTCTCGTCCCGATGTCGCGCGGCATTCTCGCCTCGGTCACGGCACCGCTGGCACCGGGAGCGGACGCCGACTCCGTGCGCGCGGCGTGGATCGATGCCTACGCGGACGAACCCTTCGTGCGCGTGCTCCCCGAGGGGTCGTGGCCTGCCACCGCCTCGACGGTCGGCGCCAATACGGCACTCGTCCAGGTCACGGTCGACGCGAAGGCGGGCAGGGTGGTCGCCGTGTGCGCGATTGACAACCTGGTCAAGGGCACCGCGGGTGCCGCATTGCAGTCGATGAACGTGGCCTTGGGTCTGCCGGAGACGATGGGTCTGACGATGATGGGGCTCGCGCCGTAGGGTTTCACGGGCGGCCGACACGCCCACAGCGCGGCGAGTGTATCTAATTGCGCTGCATCTATTTACATCGTGATGTATGCTTATGCACATGACCGTTACCCACCCGCGCGGCTTCATCGCCGCTGGTATCACCGCTGGCCTCAAGGCGTCAGGGAAGAAGGACGTCGCACTCGTGGTGAACGAGGGCCCCACCTTCGTGGCCGCAGGAGTGTTCACGTCTAACCGCGTGGTCGCGGCTCCTGTCGTGTGGACCCGCCAAGTGGTCGCCGACGGTCGCGCCGACGCCGTCGTGCTGAACTCCGGTGGAGCAAACGCCGCGACTGGACCTGAGGGCTTTCTCGACACCCACACGACCGCGGAGCACGTCGCATCGGCACTTCAGGCGCAAGGGAGAGACGTTTCTCCCGGAGACGTGGCCGTGTGCTCGACGGGCCTCATCGGCATGCGTTTGCCGATGTCGACGCTGCTCGCGGGAGTCGACGCCGCGGTCGCGAGCCTCGCTCCCGACGGGGGAGCGGTCGCGGCGGAAGCGATCATGACGACGGATTCGGTGGCAAAGACGACGGTGTTCGAAGGCGACGGATGGAGCATCGGGGGCATGGCGAAGGGTGCGGGCATGCTTGCGCCGGGAATGGCCACGATGCTGTGCGTCATCACCACCGACGCGATCATTGATCCCGCCCAGGCGCGCCTCGCCCTTACCGAGGCCGTGCGCACCACATTCAATCGCCTTGATTCCGACGGCTGCATGTCGACAAACGACACCGTCGTGCTCATGTCTTCAGGCGCATCGGGTTTTCAACCCTCTCCTTCGGAGTTCCAGACCGCGCTGACGGCGGCCGCTCATGACATCGCCCAGCAGTTGCTGCGTGACGCCGAGGGCGCCGAGCACGACATCGCGATTCGCGTGGTAAATGCCACGAGCGAACTTGCCGCCGAGAAGGTGGCTCGCGCCGTATCGCGGTCGAATCTGTTTAAGGCTGCCATCTTCGGCAAGGACCCCAACTGGGGTCGCATCATTTCGGCGGTCGGCACCGTGCCGGAGGACGAGGCACCCTTCAATGCCGAGACGCTCGACGTGTGGGTGAATGGCGTTCACGCGTGCAAGGCGTCCGGCGTCGGCGAGGACCGCTCGCTGATCGATCTGAACCCACGCGCCGTCGACATCGTCATCGACCTTCACGCTGGCGAAGCAACCGCGACCGTCTGGACCAATGACCTGACCCACGACTACGTCCACGAGAACAGCGCGTACAGCACATGAGCGAATTGATCGAGACCCCAGATCTCAGCCCCCAGCAGAAGGTCAGCGTCCTCATCGACGCGATGCCGTGGATTGAGCAGTTCAAGGGCGCAATTGTTGTCATCAAGTACGGCGGCAACGCCATGACGGACGACGTGTTGAAGCGCGCATTCGCCCAAGACATAGTCCACTTGCGCCTCCTTGGGCTCAAGCCCGTCGTGGTGCACGGTGGCGGACCCCAAATCAGCGACATGCTCAACCGGCTGGGCATCGAGTCGGAGTTCAAGGGCGGCCTGCGCGTCACGACGCCCGAGGCGATGGACGTGGTTCGCATGGTCCTCACGGGCCAGGTCTCTCGCGAACTCGTGGGACTCATCAACGATCACGGACCGCTTGCGGTCGGCCTGTCCGGTGAGGATGCGGGGCTACTGCAGGCCAAGCGTCGCGATGCTGTTGTCAAGGGGGAGAAGATCGATGTGGGGCTCGTGGGCGACGTGGTCAAGGTCAACCCGGCCGCCGTCCAGGACATCATTTCCGCCGGCCGCATCCCCGTGGTGAGCACCGTGGCGCCGGACATCGACGACCCCACGACGGTCCTGAACGTCAATGCGGACACTGCAGCGGCCTCGATTGCCGTGGCGCTGCGTGCCCGCAAGCTGATCGTCCTCACCGACGTCGAGGGCCTGTACGCGAACTGGCCGGATCCGTCGTCACTCATCCGCCGCATGCACGCGACGGATGTCGAGAAGCTACTCCCCACCCTCGTGTCGGGAATGGTGCCCAAAATGGAGGCGTGTCTGCGTGCCGTGCGCGGCGGCGTCGGCCAGGCCCACATCATCGATGGCCGCGTTCCGCACTCGATCCTCACCGAGATCTTCACCTCTTCCGGCATCGGCACGATGGTCCGGCCAGACGATGTGGACCTGTGGGGATGACCGGCCCGCGCGATGTCCAAGCACTCAGTGAGCAAGGCCTCGACCGCTACGGGAACGCCGTCATGGCGACCTTTGGGCGTCCCCTACGCGTGCTCACCAAGGGCGAGGGTTCTTACGTGTGGGATGCGGACGGCAACCGTTACCTCGACCTGCTTGGCGGCATCGCCGTCAACGCTCTCGGCCATGCCGACCCCGAATGGGTCGCGGCGATCACGTTGCAGGCATCGACGCTCGCCCACACCTCCAACTTCTTCGCCACCGTGCCACAAATCGCCCTGGCGGAGAGGCTCATCGACATCTGTGGGGCCCCTGAGGGCTCGCGCGTGTTCCTCGCGAACTCCGGCACGGAGGCAAACGAGGCGGCATTCAAGATGTCGCGCAGGACGGGACGCACCCGCATCCTCTCGCTCGAGGACTCCTTCCACGGCCGCTCGACCGGCGCTCTCGCGCTCACGCACAAGGCCGCCTATCGCGAGCCATTCGCGCCCCTCGTGCCCGGTGTGGAATTCCTGCCTCCTGGCGACATCTCGGCCCTCGAAAACGCGATGGGTGACGATGTCGCGGCCCTCTTCATTGAGCCCATTCAGGGCGAGGCTGGCGTGGTGCCGCTGGCGCACGCCTACCTGCAGGCGGCGAGAGACCTGTGCACGCGCTACGGCGCGCTGTTCGTCGTCGACGAGGTGCAGACGGGCATCGCCCGCACCGGTCAGTGGCTCGCGATGCACGCTCACGGGATTGCTCCCGACGTCGTCACTCTTGCCAAGGGCCTCGGTGGGGGCTTTCCGATTGGGGCGGTCGTCGCGTTCGGACCACGGGCGGCAACTTTGCTGACCGCGGGCCAACACGGCAGCACCTTCGGTGGCAACGCGCTCGCGTCGGCCGCCGCACTGGCGACCCTCGACGCGATCGACTCGCGCGGACTCCTTGCCCACGTGAAGGCGATGGGCGAGTGGCTCAAGGAGACCATTGGTGCGATTCCAGGCGTTGCCGAGGTACGGGGAGAGGGCCTCTTGCTCGGCATCAGGCTTGAGGCCGAAATCTCGGCCGAGGTCGCCGCCGCCGCGCTCGAAGATGGCTTCATCATCAACCCGCCCAACCCGGACACCATCCGCTTGGCGCCGTCGCTCACGCTCACTCGCGAAGAGGCCGCCCCGTTTGTCGCATGGCTCACCGACTACCTGACCGCCCACGCGGCCTTCGCAAAGGAGACGTGATGGTGCGTCACTTCTTGAGGGACGACGACCTCAGCGCAGCCGAGCAGCGTGAGGTTCTGGAGCTCGCCCTCGCCTTCCGTGCCGACCGCCATTTGCACCAGCCGTTCGCGGGCCCCCGTGCCGTGGCGGTGATTTTTGACAAGCCGTCGACCAGGACGCGCGTGTCCTTCGCGACCGGCATTGCCGAGCTCGGCGGCTATCCGCTGGTTCTCGACGCGGCGTCGTCCCAAATGGGTCGTGGCGAGTCCGTGGCAGACACCGCCCGCGTGCTCGGTCGCCAGGTCAGCGCGATCGTGTGGCGCACCTTTGGTCAGGATCGGGTCGAGGAGATGGCGGCGCACGCTGGGGTCCCGGTCGTCAACGCGCTCACCGACTCGTTCCACCCTTGCCAGATCCTCGCGGACCTTTCCGCGATTGCCGATGCTCGGGGCGGCGTCGACGCCCTCGCGGGCCTCACGCTCTCCTATGTGGGCGATGGCGCCAACAACATGGCCCATTCCTACCTGTTGGGCGGCGCGCTCGCGGGAATGCACGTGCGCGTGGGCGCCCCGGACGACTACATGCCCGACGAGCGCATCGTGCTCGACGCCAAGAAGCTCGCGGCCGAACACGGCGGCTCGATCCAGGTCACGACCGACCACGACGACGCCGTCATCGGAGCCGACGTCATCGCGACCGACACGTGGGTTTCGATGGGCGACGAGGGTGAGTCGGGCGACCGCATCGGCCGCTTCGATGCCTACCAAGTGAACGCCCGCACCCTCGAGCTCGCGGCCCCAGGTGCTCAGGTGCTGCACTGCCTGCCCGCCTACCGCGGCAAGGAGATCACCGCCGACGTCATCGACGGACCCCAAAGCATCGTGTGGCTCGAGGCCGAATACCGCCTCCACGCACAGAAGGCGCTACTCACGTGGCTGGCCGCGCGGACGGGGGAGTGATGGCGAGCCCCACGATCCCTGCCACGAAGGCGGCGCGCCAAGCGCTGATCGCGAAACTCATCGAGACCGAGGGCTTCGGCTCTCAGGGCGACCTGGCGTTGCGCCTCGAGGCCGAGGGTATCTCGGTCACCCAGGCGACCCTTTCGCGCGACCTCGTCGAGGTGCGAGCCGTCAAGGTGCGTGACGCGCACGGCCGCATGGTCTACACGACACAGGCGGCCATGGAGGAGTCGCAGGACACCGGCGCGCGGCTCAACCGCATGTGTGCCGAGCTGGTTCATGCCACCGACGGCTCGGGCAATATCGCGGTGATCCGCACGCCCTCCGGCGCCGCCCAATTCCTGGCGAGCGCGATCGACGGTCACGACGACCCCGATGTGGTCGGCACCGTCGCAGGTGACGACACCGTTGTCGTGATCTCTCGCGACGTTGATGGAGGCATTCGCCTCGCCCAGAAGTTTCTCGACCGCGCCAGCGGCGCACTGAACTGATCCTCAGACAACACAGCCACACAGACACCACAGAAAGCGACTCATCACATGACCGAACGCATCGTCCTGGCCTACTCAGGAGGCCTTGACACCTCCGTAGCAATCGGCTGGATCGCCGACGCGACCGGCGCCGAAGTGATCGCCGTCGCTGTCGACGTCGGTCAAGGTGGCGAGGACCTCGATGTCATCCGCCAGCGCGCGCTCGACTGTGGCGCCGTAGAGGCCTACGTGGCCGATGCGCGCGACGAGTTCGCGAACGAGTACTGCATGCCCGCCCTGAAGGCGAACGCTCTTTACCACGACAAGTACCCGCTGGTCTCGGCGCTCAGCCGCCCCGTCATCGTCAAGCACATCGTGAAGGCGGCGCGCGAGTTTGGCGCCACCACGATGGCTCACGGCTGCACCGGAAAGGGCAACGACCAGGTGCGTTTCGAGGTCGGAATCGCCTCGCTCGCACCCGAACTCAAGTGCATTGCTCCCGTGCGTGACCTCGCGCTGACGCGTGACAAGGCCATCGATTATGCGGAGCGCAACAACCTGCCGATCGTGACCACCAAGAAGAACCCCTTCAGCATCGATCAAAACGTGTGGGGCCGCGCCGTCGAGACGGGCTTCCTCGAGGACATCTGGAACGCGCCCACCAAGGACGTCTACGACTACACGGACGACCCGTCGTTCCCGCCGGTGCCCGACGAGGTCATCATTCGCTTCGAACGCGGCATCCCCGTCGCGATCGACGGCCAGTCCGTCACGCCGCTGCAGGCGATCGTGGAGATGAACCGCAGGGCGGGCGCCCACGGCATCGGCCGCATCGACATCGTTGAAGACAGGCTCGTTGGCATCAAGAGCCGCGAGATCTACGAGGCACCCGGCGCGATCGCGCTCATCGAGGCGCACCGCGAGATGGAGAACGTGACCCTCGAGCGCGAGCAGGCGCGGTACAAGCGCGTGATCGGCGAGAAGTGGACCGAGTTGGTCTACGACGGCATGTGGTCGAGCCCGCTCAAGAAGTCGCTCGACGCTTTCATCGAGTCGACCCAGGAATACGTCACCGGCGAGATTCGCATGGTCCTCCATGGGGGCACCGCGGTCGTGACCGGCCGTCGCTCCGACGTGGGCCTATACGACTTCAACCTCGCGACGTACGACGAGGGCGATACCTTTGACCAGAGCGCCGCTCGCGGCTACATCGAGATCTATGGCCTTGCCGCCAAGCAGGCCGCGGCTCGCGAGGCCAGGGTGCTCGGGCTGTAGTTCGGTCGTATCACTGTGTGAGGTGGCCTCCGCCATGGGTATGTCCCTGGCGGGGGTGCCGTCGTTGACGAGAGGACATCATGGCCGACGCATCGGGAACGAACGAGGGTGCCCTGTGGGGCGCGCGCTTCGAGGGCGGGCCCGCCGAGGCCCTCGCACGGTTGAGCGTGTCGACGCACTTCGACTGGCGATACGCCGACGATGACCTCACGGCCTCGATCGCTCACGCTCACGCCCTCGAACGCGCGGGGCTGCTGACGGCCGACGAGGCCTCGCAGATGGTCGGGGCCCTCTCCGCGCTGCGGGAGAAGGTGGCGTCCGGCACTGCGGTGCCCGCGCCGTCGGATGAGGATGTCCACGGGGCGCTCGAGAGGCTGCTGATCGAGGCCGTCGGGCCGCAGCTGGGCGGAAAGTTGCGGGCCGGCCGTTCGCGCAACGATCAAATTGCGACTCTTCCCCGCATGTATTTGCGCCGCCACGCGCGTCAGATCGCGGGCCAGGTGCTCGATGTGGTCGACGCGCTGCTCGAGCAGGCCGATCGCCACCTCGACGCACCGATGCCAGGTCGCACCCACTTCCAGCACGCCCAGCCGGTCACGGTGGGTCATCACCTGATGGCGCATGCGTGGCCCCTGCTTCGCGATGTGGAGCGGCTCACCGATTGGGACGCGCGCGCGGCGTGGTCGCCGTACGGAGCGGGGGCGTTGGCGGGCTCGACTTTGGGACTGGATCCCACGGCGGTGGCGCTCGAACTCGGGTTCGCGGGCCCCACCGAAAACTCGATTGACGCCACCGCTTCGCGCGACGTCATCGCCGAATTTGCGTGGGTGGCCGCCATGATCGGCATCGACCTGTCGCGCCTTGCTGAGGAGATCATCGCGTGGGCCACCGTCGAGTTTGGGTTTGTGTCGTTGGATGACGCGTACTCGACAGGGTCGAGCATCATGCCCCAGAAGAAGAACCCCGACATTGCCGAGCTCGCCCGCGGAAAGGCCGGGAGGCTCATCGGTGACCTCACGGGGCTGCTTGCCACGCTCAAGGGCCTCCCGCTCGCGTACAACCGCGACCTGCAAGAGGTCCACGAGCCCGTGCTCGACGCGGTGGACACGCTTGAGGTGCTGCTGCCCGCGTTCGGCGGGATGGTGCGCACGCTCGTCTTCCACGTGGAGCGCATGGCGTCCCTGGCCCCCGCGGGATTCTCGTTGGCCACCGACATCGCCGAATGGCTCGTGAAGCAGGGTGTGCCCTTCCGTGACGCGCACGAGGTCTCCGGCGCGTGCGTGCGTTTGTGCGAAACGCGCGGCAAGGAACTGCACGAGATGACTGTGGAGGAGATGGCTGGGGTTCACCCTGCGTTGACTGCCGATGTGTTGGCCGTGCTGACCGTCGAGGGCTCGCTCGCCGCGCGTGATGGGGCGGGCGGTACCGCTCCGGAGCGGGTCATCGAGCAGGGCAAGGCCGCGCGTGCGCGCGTGCGCCAGTTCAGGCCGTGGACGGCGTTGTAGTGCTCGATCACAGATTGGCGGGGCCCCGTAGCCCCCGCCGCGCCTTAGTCGACCTCGACCTCGGTCGCGCCGGTGGCCCGCAGTAGATCGGCATACGTGATGGGGAAAAGCGACGCCGCGATGCCGGCGGCCGCCCACACCTCGTCGTAGGCGCCCAGCGTTACGTCCAAGTACGTTCGGACGGGCGCTGGGTGTCCCACCGGAGCCACGCCACCGATGACCTGACCTGTCGCCGCCTTCACGTCGTCGGGCTTGGCGCGTGTGATGGCCGTAGCGCCGATGCGCCCAGCCAACAACGTGGTGTCAACCCGATGCGCGCCCGACGTCAGCACCAGGATCGGCTCGCCGTCGGCCATGAAGATGAGCGAGTTCGCGATAGCGCCCACCTCACAGCCGAGGTATTCGGCGGCGGCAGCCGCGGTCGGAGTGGCCTCGTCGATCTGGCGCACGGTGACGTCGATGCCCGCGGCGTGAAGCGCCGCCTGGACCTGGGCAACCTTGGGGTGAAGTTCGCTCATGCGCCCACCGTAGCGGCGACGCCGTAACCTGTCCGCATGTCCACGGCCGCGCCTCGCAATCCCTCGATCGCGGGACTGGCCGCAGCGATGCTCGAAGCACCCGCCCGATGCGGGGCCACCCGCGTCGTGCTGATCGACGGCCCCGCGGGCTCCGGTAAGACCACCCTCGCTGAGCGCCTGGGCAAGGCGCTCGGCGCCCAGGTTGTCCACGCGGACGACATGTACGAGGGCTGGACCGGGCTGCCTGTCCTGTGGGACATCCTCGGCAAGCGCATCCTCGAGCCACTCTCGCGCGGCGAGAAAGCTGGCTTTGAGGGGTGGGACTGGGCCGCATCGGCGCGGGCGGAACGCATCGATGTCCTCGCGGCCGATGCCGTGGTGATCGAGGGCGTCGGGGTCGCCCAACGCGCCGCCCGGAAGCACGCGAGCCTCGTCCTCTACGTCGACGCGCCATGGCCCGAGCGGCTCGCCAGGGGCGTGGCTCGCGACGGCGAGTCAATGCGAGCACAATGGGAGGTGTGGCAGTGCGCGGAAGAGGAGTTCCTCAACGCCGAGGGCACCTTGCAGGCATCTGACGTCGTGGTTGACGGTCTGGCCCCAGTGCCGGATGCCTGGTAATTCCCGCGAAACCTGGCGCGTGGAAGGATGGCGATGTGGCCATGTTGGATACCTGCAGTGAACGCCTTGGGGCGATTCTCGACGACGCCCAGCGGCTCATGTCTTGCGAGTCGCCATCCGACGACTTGGCGGCGATCGCGCGTAGCGCGGATGTCGTGGCCGAGGTCGTGGGAGCGCGTCTCGCCGAGGCAGGACTTCCCTCCACGCCGGAGCGCATTGTCGTCGGCGGATGTACTCATTTGCGGTGGCGGTTCGGGGGAGGGGGACGCGTCCTCATCCTGACCCACCACGACACCGTGTGGCCCATCGGCTCGCTCGCGACGTACCCAATCCACATCACCGGCGGCGTCCTCAGCGGCCCCGGTTGTTTTGACATGAAGGTCGGCCTCGCGCAGGCCGTTCACGCGATCGCGGCGCTCGCCCAGAAGGCGGGCCCGGCGGCGGTCGCCGGCGTTACCCTGCTGGTCACCGGCGATGAGGAGATCGGCTCGCCCACCTCACGGGGTCTCATCGAGGACGAGGCGCGCGGAGCAAAGGCCGTCTTCGTTCTTGAGGCCGCAGGCCCTGATGGGTCACTCAAGACCGCGCGAAAGGGAGCATCGGTGTATGGAGTGGACGTCATCGGCCGTGCCGCGCACGCGGGCCTCGAACCGGAGAAGGGCATCAATTCCGTCGTCGAATTGGCGGCCCAGATTCCCGTCATCGCAGCCCTCGCCGACACCGACCATGGCACCACCGTCACGCCCACGCGGCTCCGCGCTGACACCACCGTCAACACGGTTCCCGCCCACGCACGCCTCGACGTCGACGTGCGCGCCACGACCGCCGCCGAACAACACCGCGTCGACCACGGGATGCGATCGCTCGAGTCCACGCTGTCGGGATCCCGCATCGACGTGTCCGGTGGCATTACCCGCCCCGTCATGGAGCGCACGAACACCGCACATCTGTTTTCGAGGGCGACGACGCTCGCGGACTCCGCCGGAATTCACCCCCTCCATGCGATTGCAGTCGGAGGCGCGTCGGACGGCAACTTGACGGCCGGCATGGGGGTGCCGACGCTCGATGGGCTCGGCGCCGTGGGTGGGGGAGCGCACGCCGCCGACGAACACGTGGTCATCGAGCACATTCCGCACCGCACGGCGCTGGTGGCTTTGCTCATTGCGGACACCCTCGCGGGCGGGGGCCGATGAGTCTGCACGCCTGGAGCGACTATGTGCGCGCTTCCGAGTCTGCGGGCGTTACCGTCCGCAACCTCCGTCCTCAGGAGTGCGTGACCGCCGCGGCCATCCTCACGGAACTATGGGGAGGCTCTCCGATGGGCGCTCCGTTGCTCGTCGCGATGGAGCATGCGGGAACGTATGTGGCGGGGGCGTTCAGGGCCGATGAGCTCATCGGCGTGTGCGCCGGCTTCTTTGGTCCACCGGACGCACGGTCCATGCACTCTCACGTCGCGGGCGTCAAGGGCGGGAGGGCCTCCAAGGGCGTCGGCACTGCGATGAAGCTGCATCAGCGCGCGTGGTGCCTCGATCACGGTGTGGCCGAGATGACGTGGACCTTCGATCCGCTCGTGGCCCGCAACGCCGCGTTCAACGTGCGGCGGCTGGGTGCGAGTCTTGACGAGTACTTGGTCGATTTCTATGGGCAGATGACCGATGGCGTGAACACCGGGCAGGGATCCGACAGGATCCTGGTGCGCTGGCACCTCGACTCCCTCATACCCCGGCAGCCACGCGAGCCAGGCGACGCGCCGCTCGTGCTGTCAGTAGGGGCAGATTATCGTCCCGTCGCCATGCGCGCTCCTGAAGGAGCCGATGCGGTCGCGATCGTCGTTCCTTCCGACGTGGAATCCTTGAGGGCGCGCGACGGCGCGCTTGCCGCCGAATGGAGGCTTGCGCTGCGCGAAGCCATGGCGCCACGGTGGGATGAGGGCTGGCGCCCCGTAGCCGTCGGCCGGGATGGTCGCTACCTGATGGAGAAACGATGAAGGTCCTCGAGTTCGCCCTGCACACGATCGCGTTGCCGCTCGTGACGCCGTTCACCACGAGCTTCTCGAGACAGACAGAGAGGCGGGTCCTTATCATCGAGCTCACCGCGGAGGTCGGTGGTGCCCTCGTGGTCGGCTGGGGCGAGTGCGGGGCGCTCACGGAGCCCGTGTATTCGTCGGAGTACCTCGACGGAGTCTTGGACGTGACGGTGGAGCATCTCTTGCCGCGCCTTGCCGCAGCATCGGCCGCCGATGACCTCACCGCCGAGTCGGTCGCGGGCCTGCTCAGTAAGGTGGTTGGCCACCGCATGGCGAAGGCCGCGATCGAGATGGCCGTGCTCGACGCCCAACTTCGGGCCGCGGGCGTGAGCTTCAAGAACTACTTGGGAGTCACCCGCGATCGGGTGCCCTCCGGAGTGTCCGTGGGGATCCAGGACTCGATCCCGGAGCTGCTCGACGCCGTGGCCGGCTACCTTGACGAGGGTTACCAGCGCATCAAGCTCAAGATTCGGCCCGGCTGGGACATCGAACCCGTGCGCGCCGTGCGCGAGGCACACCCGGCGGTTCCCCTTCAGGTCGACGCGAACACGGCCTATACGCTCGCCGATGCCGAACACCTGGCTCGGCTCGACGCCTTCGATCTCCTGCTCATCGAACAGCCGCTCGGCGAGGAGGACATGCGTCACCACGCCCTGCTCGCCCAACGCATGACCACGCCCATGTGCCTCGACGAATCGGTCGTATCTGCGGCATCGGCCGAGGACGCGATTGAGTGGGGCGCCGCCGCGATCATCAACATCAAGCCGTCGCGGGTGGGCGGCTACCTCGAGGCGAGGCGGATCCACGACGTCGCCCTCGCTCACGGCACCCCTGTGTGGTGCGGTGGGATGCTGGAGACCGGCATCGGCAGGGGCGCGAATGCCGCGCTCGCGGGGATGCCCGGCTTCACGATCACGGGTGACATCTCCGCGTCTGGCCGCTTCTACAAGCAAGACATCACGGAGCCCTTCGAACTCGTCGACGGGCACATCCTCATTCCCGATGTGCCTGGCCTGGCCGCGGTGCCTAGCCGTCAGCGGCTCGCGGAGGCAACCGTCGAGACGGTCCGCATCGGGTTCCCTTAGTCGCTCAACGCCGTGCCTCGTGGCCGCGCGCCATGGACGCTGACAGAATGGCCACACTATGGCTGACCAAAACCTGACGGCTGAACACATTCTGGACGACCTCGCATGGCGGGGACTTATCTCGCAGACTACGGGCGACGATGAGTTGCGGGCCGTGATCGACGCGGGTCCCATCACTTTGTATTGCGGCTTCGACCCCACGGCGCCCAGCCTGCACATCGGCAACTTGGTGCAGATCCTCACCCAGCGGCGCTTCCAGGATGCGGGCCACTACCCGCTGCTGCTCGTGGGAGGCGCGACGGGACTCATCGGTGACCCCAAGATGGCCGGCGAGCGCACCCTCAATCCCGTGGACGTCGTCCACGAATGGGTGGAGCGGATTCGCGCGCAGATCGAACCCTTCATGAGTTTCGAGGGCGACAACGCCGCACGGATGGTCAACAACTACGAGTGGACCAAGGACCTCAGCGCGATCGAGTTGCTGCGCGACATCGGCCAGTACTACAGGCTCGGCACGATGATTGCGAAGGACACCGTCGCGCGCCGGCTCAATTCCGACGAGGGCATCTCCTACACGGAGTTCTCCTACCAACTGCTCCAAGGGATGGACTTCCTTGAGTTGTACCGCCGCTACGGATGCGTGCTCCAAACCGGAGGATCGGATCAGTGGGGGAACCTGACCTCGGGCACCGAGCTCACCCGTAAGGCGGAGGGAGTGACGGTTCACGCGTTGGCGACGCCGCTCATCACCAAGGCCGACGGCACCAAGTTCGGGAAGACGGAGTCCGGGACGGTATGGCTCGATCCGGAGCTCACGAGCCCCTATGCCTTTTACCAGTTCTGGCTCAATCAGGCCGATGCCGACGTTGTCGGCTACCTCAAGGTGTTTACCTTCTTGTCGCGTGCGGAGATTGCGTTGCTAGAAGAGGCGGTCGCTGCGGAACCCTTCAAGCGCGAGGCGCAGCGGCGTCTCGCGTGGGAGGTGACCTGCTTGGTGCATGGCGCCGCGGCAGCCCAGGGAGCGGCGGACGCGTCCGAGGCGCTCTTCGGCAGGGGGGAGTTGTCGAACCTGGATGCTTCGACGCTGGCGGGCTGTGCCAAGGAGTTGGGTGGGGGTGCCGTATCGCCAGGCACAACCGTCGTCGACGCGCTCGTTGAGGCCGGTGTCGTCGAATCAAAGTCGGCCGCTCGTAGAGCCGTTCTGGAGGGCGGAGCGTACGTCAACAACGTCAAGGTGAGCGATGCCGATGCGACCCTCGACACCGGCGCAGCTTTGGCGGGCGGTTGGTTCGTGCTCCGGCGCGGAAAAAAGACGATCGGAATTGTCAGGGCCTTCGAGTAGGACCTCGAGTGGGTGACGGCACAACCAGTCAATTACCAGGGACAATACGTGCGACACGCCCGAGATCCTCGCGATTTGACTCGGGCGTAACCAGCCCGTAATGTCTTCCTTGTTGCCGCAGACGGAGACAACGCGCAGGGACTGAAAAGGCCCCGCGAACTCCACGAGGTAGCCACCCTCCATCGCATGGAATTTGGTTCGCGATTGCGCGCCAGAAGATGTACGATGGAAACCCCCTCCGACCTGGAGACACGCCGATGAGGCAAGTTGACAGGGAAGGTCAAAGGGAGTAAGTTAGAACGGTTGCCCCAAATCAGACCCGACAGGGAATGGTGAGGTGCGCGTCCGAACCTTGAGAACTCAACAGTGTGCCACATGTCGATGCCAAAAAACTCCGGCGTCGTGACGGCTAATGCCTGATCGATGACGGATTCCTTTGGTAAACGAAACAAATGTCAGTGACATTTTGTTCATTTGCTAGAGATTAAACTGGTCCCTTCGGGGGCCGCTTCGTAAGACTGTGACTCGCTTCGGCGAATTGCTAACAAACATTTACGGAGAGTTTGATCCTGGCTCAGGACGAACGCTGGCGGCGTGCTTAACACATGCAAGTCGAACGGTGACGGAGGAGCTTGCTCCCCCTGATCAGTGGCGAACGGGTGAGTAACACGTGAGTAACCTGCCCCAGACTCTGGGATAACATCGGGAAATCGGTGCTAATACCGGATATGAGACGAGACTGCATGGTCATCGTCTGGAAAGATTTATCGGTCTGGGATGGACTCGCGGCCTATCAGCTAGTTGGTGAGGTAATGGCTCACCAAGGCGACGACGGGTAGCCGGCCTGAGAGGGCGACCGGCCACACTGGAACTGAGATACGGTCCAGACTCCTACGGGAGGCAGCAGTGGGGAATATTGCACAATGGGCGCAAGCCTGATGCAGCAACGCCGCGTGGGGGATGAAGGCCTTCGGGTTGTAAACCCCTTTTAGCAGGGAAGAAGCGAAAGTGACGGTACCTGCAGAAAAAGCGCCGGCTAACTACGTGCCAGCAGCCGCGGTAATACGTAGGGCGCAAGCGTTGTCCGGAATTATTGGGCGTAAAGAGCTCGTAGGCGGTTTGTCGCGTCTGCTGTGAAAGTCCGAGGCTCAACCTCGGATCTGCAGTGGGTACGGGCAGACTAGAGTATGGTAGGGGAGACTGGAATTCCTGGTGTAGCGGTGGAATGCGCAGATATCAGGAGGAACACCAATGGCGAAGGCAGGTCTCTGGGCCATAACTGACGCTGAGGAGCGAAAGCGTGGGGAGCGAACAGGATTAGATACCCTGGTAGTCCACGCCGTAAACGGTGGGCACTAGATGTGGGGCTCTTTCCATGAGTTCCGCGTCGCAGCTAACGCATTAAGTGCCCCGCCTGGGGAGTACGGCCGCAAGGCTAAAACTCAAAGGAATTGACGGGGGCCCGCACAAGCGGCGGAGCATGCGGATTAATTCGATGCAACGCGAAGAACCTTACCAAGGCTTGACATATACGGTCTATCCCTAGAGATAGGGAGTGCTTCGGCGCCGTATACAGGTGGTGCATGGTTGTCGTCAGCTCGTGTCGTGAGATGTTGGGTTAAGTCCCGCAACGAGCGCAACCCTCGTTCTATGTTGCCAGCGCGTAATGGCGGGGACTCATAGGAGACTGCCGGGGTCAACTCGGAGGAAGGTGGGGATGACGTCAAATCATCATGCCCCTTATGTCTTGGGCTTCACGCATGCTACAATGGCCGGTACAAAGGGCTGCGATACCGCAAGGTGGAGCGAATCCCAAAAAGCCGGTCTCAGTTCGGATTGAGGTCTGCAACTCGACCTCATGAAGTCGGAGTCGCTAGTAATCGCAGATCAGCAACGCTGCGGTGAATACGTTCCCGGGCCTTGTACACACCGCCCGTCAAGTCACGAAAGTCGGTAACACCCGACGCCGGTGGCCTAACCCGTAAGGGAGGGAGCCGTCTAAGGTGGGATTGGCGATTGGGACTAAGTCGTAACAAGGTAGCCGTACCGGAAGGTGCGGCTGGATCACCTCCTTTCTAAGGAGCACTTGGCACTCTTCGGGGTGTCCATATCTCGCTTCGGACTCATATGTAGTTCGGCGAGAGCTCATGGATGGAACATCGACGTGGTAGAGACGCTGAAAGCGTTGAGATCAAGTACGCCCTAGGGCTGGAACGATCCCACGAAAGAACATCACTACAAGGCACACTGTTGGGTCCTGAGGGATCGGGCGTTTACGCCAGAACCTTCAGGCCAGTCGAAAGACAGGCCGCGCGGAGCACTGAATCCAGATGAACCACCCGACAACATTCAACGAATGTGCCCGGGTAGGCGCTGGTGGAAAGTGGGCCCGCCCGTATTTTGAGAACTGCACAGTGGACGCGAGCATCTTTGATTTCTGTAAGTTAAGTTTTTAAGAGCACATGGTGGATGCCTTGGCAGTAGGAGCCGAAGAAGGACGTTGTAGCCTGCGATAAGCCTCGGGGAGTTGGCAAACAAGCTTTGATCCGAGGATGTCCGAATGGGGAAACCCCGCTGGAGTCATGTCCAGTGACCCTCACCTGAACACATAGGGTGAGTGGAGGGAACGTCGGGAAGTGAAACATCTCAGTACCGACAGGAAGAGATATTCCGTGAGTAGTGGCGAGCGAAAGCGGAAAAGGCCAAACCGTTAATGCGTGATAGCCGGTAGGCGTTGCATTAACGGGGTTGTGGGACCTTTCAGTGGGATCTACCGATCCCACAGAGAGTCAGAAATCCGCGTGATAGTCGAATGGCATTGAAAGGCCAGGCATAGAGGGTGTGACCCCCGTAGACGAAATCAAGCGGACTCTCGAGAGTCATCCCAAGTAGCACGGGGCCCGAGAAATCCCGTGTGAATCCGTAGAGACCACTCTATAAGCCTAAATACTACCTACTGACCGATAGCGGAACAGTACCGTGAGGGAAAGGTGAAAAGTACCCCGAGAGGGGAGTGAAATAGTACCTGAAACCGTGTGCTTACAATCCGTCGGAGCCTCCCTAGCAGGGGTGACGGCGTGCCTTTTGAAGAATGAGCCTGCGAGTTAGTGGTACGTGGCAAGGTTAACCCGTGTGGGGAAGCCGTAGCGAAAGCGAGTCCGAATAGGGCGATTGAGTCGCGTGCTCTAGACCCGAAGCGAAGTGATCTATCCATGGCCAGGTTGAAGCGCGGGTAAGACCGCGTGGAGGACCGAACCCACTTGGGTTGAAAACCGAGGGGATGAGCTGTGGATAGGGGTGAAAGGCCAATCAAACTTCGTGATAGCTGGTTCTCCCCGAAATGCATTTAGGTGCAGCGTTGCGTGTTTCTTACCGGAGGTAGAGCTACTGGATGGCCAATGGGCCCTAAAAGGTTACTGACGTCAGCCAAACTCCGAATGCCGGTAAGTGAGAGCGCAGCAGTGAGACGGTGGGGGATAAGCTTCATCGTCGAGAGGGAAACAGCCCAGAACACCAACTAAGGTCCCAAAGCGTGTGCTAAGTGGGAAAGGATGTGGAGTTGCACAGACAACCAGGAGGTTGGCTTAGAAGCAGCCACCCTTGAAAGAGTGCGTAATAGCTCACTGGTCAAGTGATTCCGCGCCGACAATGTAGCGGGGCTCAAGTACACCACCGAAGTTGTGTCATTCACACATTGCTTGGTCTTCGGACCCAGGCGTGTGGATGGGTAGGGGAGCGTCGTGTGGCCAGCGAAGCGGCGGAGTGATCCAGCCGTGGAGGCCACACGAGTGAGAATGCAGGCATGAGTAGCGAAAGACGGGTGAGAAACCCGTCCGCCGAATGATCAAGGGTTCCAGGGCCAGGTTAATCCGCCCTGGGTAAGTCGGGACCTAAGGCGAGGCCGACAGGCGTAGTCGATGGACAACGGGTTGATATTCCCGTACCGGCGAAGGACCGCCAATGCCGAATCAGGTAATGCTAAGCGCCCGAAGTCACTTAACCCTTCGGGGAGCGGTGAAATAGCGCGCGAACCGAACTTGTAGTAGGCAAGCGTATTAACAGGGGTGACGCAGGAAGGTAGCTGAGCGTGGCGATGGTAGTCCACGTCTAAGGGTGTAGGACGAGTTGTAGGCAAATCCGCAACTCATTAAGTCTGAGACCTGATGGTGACCGCTTAGGCGGGAAATCGGTGATCCTATGCTGCCAAGAAAAACCTCGGCGCGAGGTTCTAGCCGCCCGTACCCCAAACCGACTCAGGTGATCAGGTAGAGAATACCAAGGCGATCGAGATAATTGTGGTGAAGGAACTCGGCAAAATACCCCCGTAACTTCGGGAGAAGGGGGGCCTGAGGCGTGAAGGCACTAGCTGCCGGAAGCGTTTGAAGGCCGCAGAGACCAGGGAGAAGCGACTGTTTACTAAAAACACAGGTCCGTGCGAAGTCGCAAGACGATGTATACGGACTGACGCCTGCCCGGTGCTGGAAGGTTAAGAGGAGAGGTCAGCCGCAAGGCGAAGCTTCGAATTTAAGCCCCAGTAAACGGCGGTGGTAACTATAACCATCCTAAGGTAGCGAAATTCCTTGTCGGGTAAGTTCCGACCTGCACGAATGGCGTAACGACTTCTCCGCTGTCTCCACCGCAAGCTCGGCGAAATTGCATTACGAGTAAAGATGCTCGTTACGCGCAGCAGGACGGAAAGACCCCGGGACCTTTACTATAGCTTGGTATTGGTATTCGGTGCGGTTTGTGTAGGATAGGTGGGAGACTTTGAAGCTGATACGCCAGTATTGGTGGAGTCATTGTTGAAATACCACTCTGATCGCTCTGGATATCTAACTTCGGTCCGTAATCCGGATCAGGGACAGTGCCTGGTGGGTAGTTTAACTGGGGCGGTTGCCTCCCAAAAAGTAACGGAGGCGCCCAAAGGTTCCCTCAGCCTGGTTGGCAATCAGGTGGCGAGTGCAAGTGTACAAGGGAGCTTGACTGTGAGACTGACAGGTCGAGCAGGGACGAAAGTCGGGACTAGTGACCCGCTGGTGGCAAGTGGAAGCGCCAGCGCTCAACGGATAAAAGGTACCCCGGGGATAACAGGCTGATCCTCCCCAAGAGTCCATATCGACGGGATGGTTTGGCACCTCGATGTCGGCTCGTCGCATCCTGGGGCTGAAGTCGGTCCCAAGGGTTGGGCTGTTCGCCCATTAAAGCGGTACGCGAGCTGGGTTTAGAACGTCGTGAGACAGTTCGGTCCCTATCCGCTGCGCGCGCAGGAAACTTGAGAAAGGCTGCCCCTAGTACGAGAGGACCGGGGTGGACCAACCTCTGGTGTGCCAGTTGTTCCGCCAGGAGCACGGCTGGTTAGCTACGTTGGGAAGGGATAACCGCTGAAAGCATCTAAGCGGGAAGCCTGTTTCAAGATGAGGTTTCCATGGGCTTTGCCCTGAAGGCCCCCAGTAGACCACTGGGTTGATAGGCCGGACGTGGAAGAGGGGACTAAAGACCCTTGAAGCTGACCGGTACTAATAGGCCGATAACTTAACTCACATTCAAGATTTCATTGCATTGCTACGCGTCCACTGTGCGGTTCCCGAGATACGGTCGGGTAACCGATATATCTCCATAGAGTTTCGGCAGCCATAGCGAGAGGGAAACGCCCGGTTCCATTCCGAACCCGGAAGCTAAGCCTCTCAGCGCCGATGGTACTGCACTGGAAATGGTGTGGGAGAGTAGGACGCTGCCGGACATACTTTCGCGAGGGGCCTCCCATTTGGGAGGCCCCTACGCGCATTTTGTGTTCTTTGTCTTCGCGCGAGATCTCTCCGCGGAGAGACTATTGCTGTGGCATGAAGGAGTATGACGTGAGCGAGGAGCCCGGACAGGCCTCCGGAGGTGACGACCGTTCAAACGGACGTCCCGCTCGAGCCAATGATTCGCGTGGCGAATCGATTCGCCGAAATTCTTCCCCAGGTGCCGGTCGAGGTCGTGGCGCTGCCGGTGGTTCGTATTCCGGACGCGGCGGGCAAGGTTCGGGACGGCCGAGCTCGACTTCGGGTGGTACCTGGAGTGATCGGCGTTCTTCGCCCACAGCCGGCCGCGGTGACTCTGGCGAAAGGCCCGTGCGTTCGTCCGATTCTCGGACGGGGTATTCCGGGGCGCAGAGCTCTGACCGCCCTCGTACGTCGGGCACCGGCCGCGGTTTTGGCGCCGATGGAGGACCGCGCACTGGCGATCGATCGGGTGCTGCGAACCGTGGCGGCGATCGTGGTGGTCGCCCCGGTGCTCCGAGCCGCGATGGTCAGGGTCGTGGTGGCGAGCGTGGTGGTCAGAACCGTGGTGGCGTCGATAGGGATCGGGGCCCGCACATTGATCGGCCCATCCGTAGAGTTGATGCCCCGGACATTCCGGAAGAGGTCATGGCCTCTGAACTGGACAAGGACGCCCGTGGTCGCCTGCGCACCCTGTCCAAGGACAACGCGGACGACGTTGCGCGTCACCTCGTCATGGCTGGGCGCTTGATCGATGACGACCCGGAACTCGCCTACAGGCATGCCCAGGTCGCGCTTGCCAGGGGCGGCCGTGTCGATATCGTGCGTGAGGCTGCCGCGATTACTGCATACGCGACGGGCCGTTACGCGGAGGCGCTTCGCGAGTTTCGTACGGTGGTAAGGCTTAATGGCACCACTGAACATTTGCCCCTCATGGCGGATTGTGAGAGGGGTCTTGGTCGTCCCGCTCGCGTTCTTGAGCTCGCCGCCTCGGCTGAGGCTGCGAGCCTCGTTGGCGACCCCAAAATGGAGATGCAAATCGTCGTTGCCGGTGCACGTGCGGACATGGGCGAGTACGACGCCGCGCTACATGCTCTTGACTCGATCACCGGCGCCGGACAGGAAATGGCCGAGCGCGTGGCAGAGGCACGCCTGCAGATTGTCGGGTCACTTGAACCAGGGGGACCGAAAGACGGAGAATACCAGGAGTCCTCTACGGATGTCGTCGACCCACTTGACGATGAGGTGATCGTCTACGACCTGGAGGATGACGCAGATGAGTGAATCGGCACTCAAGGGATCCGCACAAGCGCTTCAGGTTGCGTTTGATGCGGCACTGGTCGACCTTGACGGCGTCGCTTATCGGGGACCCTATGCCATTCCCACCGCCCCCGCAGCGCTCAACGGCGCACGCGCGGCGGGGATGCGGATCGTGTACGTCACGAACAACGCGAGCAGAGAGCCGCACGAGGTGGCTGACCACCTCACCAGTCTGGGCATCCCGACGGGTCCCGCGGAAATACTGACGGCCGCTCAGGCAGTTGCACGCCTGATGGCGGCGGATCTGGATCCGGGAGCGACCGTGCTCGCGGTCGGCGGGAAAGGCCTACGCTCGGCGCTCGTCGAGTACGGGTTTGTCTTGGTCTCGTCGGCTAACGACGAGCCGGATGCGGTGGTCCAGGGATTCGTGCCAGACATCTCCTGGCGGGACTTGGCCGAGGCGTCGTACGCCATACAGGGTGGGGCAAGGTTCTTTGCGTCGAATCTCGACATGACGCTCCCGAACGAGAGGGGCATCGCCCCAGGCAACGGTGCGCTCGTTGGCGTGGTCATCAGTGCGACGGGAGTGCGTCCCACAGCGGCGGGAAAGCCGTTGCCCACGATGTTCCACCTTGCTGCCGCATCGGTCGGTTCGGTGCGCCCGTTGGCCATAGGGGACCGACTCGACACGGACCTCAAAGGGGCAAGGGCCGCGGGGATGCCTGGCCTGCTCGTGCTCACCGGTGTCTCCTCGGCGAGGGATGCCGTGTTGGCGCCGGCCGACCAACGCCCCTCCTATATCGGCGAAGACCTGCGTTGTTTGGAGCAGGTGCATCCGACTCCGGTTCGTGTGGGCACGGTGTGGACCGTGGGCGGGGCCTCGGCTTCTGTTGATGGGCGCACGCTGATCGTTGACGGTGACGGGATCGACGCCGTCAGGGCCGCGTGCGCCGCCGCTTGGGCGGCTGCGGACATAGGCATTATGGTTGACGCTGGAAGCATCCCCGACTTCAGAGTAGGCTTATGACATGAGTAAGTTCGAAGACATTCGCGAGTTCTTGGGCGAGGTCCACTATCCGCTTGAGGTCGAGAAGGCGCTCGAGGCCGTCACCGAGGTCCCAGAGGACCTTGAGGAACAGGCGGAGTTTTTCGACAAGATTCAGCACTCACTGACCTCGCGCTTGCGCGAGGAGTCCTGAGCCCGAGCCGCCATGCGGCTTGACCGCGCGGTCACCGCGCGGGGTTTAGCGCGATCGCGTTCTCACGCACACGATCTCATCACAACGGGGAACGTTTTTGTCGACGGCGAGTGTGAGCGACGTCCCGGTCGGGTGATCGGAGTTGACGCCGAGGTGACCCTCGCGGACGGAATTGATCTGTACGTCTCGCGGGCGGCACACAAGCTGATCGGTGCCCTCGATGCCTTCTCGGCGCTTGGGCTTGTCGTCGAAGGCCGACGCACGGTGGATGCTGGTGCGTCGACCGGAGGCTTCACGCAGGTTCTGCTCGAACGAGGCGCCACCCATGTGACCGCGATTGACGTGGGTCACGACCAACTCGTGCCCGGCTTGCGTGACGACCCACGTGTCACCTCGATCGAGGGAATGAACGTCCGCGAACTCGAGGCGGGATCTCCGGGTTCCGGTGCAGACCTGGTCGTGGCGGACCTCTCGTTCATCTCCCTCACGCTCGTGATCGGCCCTCTCGTGGCGGTCACGGCGTTGCGCGGCGACCTCGTCCTGTTGGTCAAGCCCCAATTTGAGGTGGGACGGAACCGCCTTGACAAGAACGGGGTCGTGACACGCGACGTCGATAGGATCGCGGCCGTGAGAAAGGTGTGCGACGCGGCCATGCGTGAGGGCCTTGAGATCGTCGCCCTCGAGCGCAGTGTGCTTCCGGGACCGAGCGGCAATGTGGAATTCTTCGTGTGGGTCCGCCGGTCATGGCAGGCTAGGGGCGTGGCGGAACAGCCAGTGCTCGACGAAGAGGCGCTGGCCAAGGCAATCGCCACAACCGTCAAAGGAAGACCATGAATCGCCGCATTCTGATCGTCTCGAACCCCTTCAGGCCCGAGACTCTCGAGGCCGCAGAGGTGGCGCGGGTTGCGCTCGCCGAGCGTGGCATCGAATCGTGTACCGAAAAGGGCGACGGGCGCATCGATGCGGCGATCGTCTTCGGCGGCGATGGCACGATGCTTCGAGCTGCTCGCGAGGTGCACGGTACGGGCGCACCGCTTCTGGGCGTCAACATGGGCCACGTGGGATTTCTCGCTCAACTAGAGCGCGAGGACGTGTCTCGCGCTGTCGACAAGCTTGCAACGGGCGAATACGAAGTTGACGAGCGCCGCACGGTCGAAGTCATCGTGCGTCAGCCCGAAGGCACCGTAGATAGCGGATGGGCCCTCAATGAGGCCACCGTGGAGCGATCGGAGCTTTTGCGGACCCTGGACGTCGCGGTGGGCGTCGACGGCAGGGCCTTGTCGAGTTTCGGTTGCGACGGCATCGTGATCTCGACGGCCACCGGATCGACCGCTCACGCCTTTTCGGGCGGGGGGCCCGTCGTGTGGCCAGACGTCGATGCTCTCCTCCTGGTTCCGCTCGCTGCGCACGCACTATTTTCGCGACCGTTGGTCGTCGGGCCGGCGTCGTGGTTCACGGTTGAGGTACTCGAGCGCTCGTCCGCCGAGGCGCTGGTGGTGCTCGATGGCGCCCACACGATCGTGGCCAAGAGGGGCGCTCGTATCGAGGTGCGGCTCGGCAGCGACAAGGTGCGGCTCGCGCGCACCTCTGACGCCCCGTTTACGGAAAGGCTCGTGCGCAAGTTCGGCCTGGACACCGAGGGCTGGCGCGGCGCCAATCGTGCATCGGGGGCCTGAAGCATGCTTCATGAACTGTCTATCTCGTCACTGGGGGTGATCGCTGGCGCGCGCGTCACCCTTGGCGAGGGACTCACCGTCGTCACGGGTGAGACCGGCGCAGGCAAGACGATGATCCTCACCGGTCTGAACTTGATTTTGGGCGGTAAGCCGACCCCGGACGCCGTGCGTACCGGTGCGGCGGAGGCATCTGCGGAGGCCGTGCTCGACCTGCCGGAGGGCTCTGGGGCGAGGGCGCTGGCACTGGAGGCTGGCGCGACCGTCGACGAGGACGGAACAGTGACGGTGGTCCGCACCGTGGGCGCCGCGAGCCGTTCCAGGTCGATCCTTGGTGGACGCACGGTCCCGCAGGCTCTGCTCGCCGAATTGGGCGCCGAGCTGGTGACCGTTCACGGCCAGGCCGACCAGGTGCGCTTGCGGACGCCTGCCAAGCAGCGCGAGACACTCGACTCCTACGCGGGCTCGTCCCACTCGCGCGTGTTGGACGAATACCGCACGGCATGGGCCGCATGGCGTGACGCCTTTGAGAGGCTCGCGAGGCTCGAGGACTCGGAGGGAGCCGAAAGGGAGCGCTTGGGCAGGCTGCGTGAGGATCTCGTCGCGCTCGAGGCGGGCAATGTGCAACGCGGGGAGAAGGCGGGGCTTGCCGCCGAGGCGGAGGTGCTGTCCCACGCTGAGTCGCTCCGTACGGACGCGGCCTTGGCTCACGATGCCCTCGCGGGAGACGCGGCAGTGACCGCGGCATCGGCGCTCGAGGCGGCCCGACGCGCGCTTGCAGACGGTGGCGGCTACGACCCCGTCTTGGGGGCAATGGCGGTGAGGGTCGCCGACTTCGCCTATGGCGCGGCGGACGTCGCTCAGGAACTTGCGTCCTATCTGGACGGCCTCGACGCCGACCCCACGCGGCTCGACGCCGTGCACTCGAGGCTTTCCGCGCTTGCGGGGCTCGAGAGGCGCTTCGCTTGCGGCGCGGACGAACTGGTCGCGCTGCGCGAGCGCATCGAGGCCGACCTGGCTCAAGGCGCGGACTGGGACGGCGTCGTCGGCAACGCGAGGGCGATGGAGCAGGCCGCGCGGGTCGCCTTGGTCGAGAGCGCGGCACTTCTGACCGCAGGAAGAAGCGAGGCCGCCAAGCGATTGTCGGTCAGCGTGGGAGCGGAACTTGCCGAACTGGCAATGCCCGACGCGACCGTCGAGGTGCGCGTGACGGACAAGGAGCCAGGGCCTCACGGTGCCGACGACGTCGCGTGGCTTCTCTCAGCCCACCCCGGCGCGCCCGCGCGACCCATCGCAGACGCGGCATCGGGCGGCGAGCTTTCTCGAATCATGCTGGCGGTCGAGGTCACGCTTGCGGGGGCTGGCGAGCAGTCGCACACCTTCGTCTTTGACGAGGTGGACGCGGGGGTCGGCGGCAAGGCCGCGCAATCGGTTGGCCAACGCCTCGCGGCGCTCGCGCGGAACAATCAGGTGATCGTCGTGACGCACTTGGCGCAGGTCGCGGCCTACGCTGACAGGCACGTGGTGGTGACGAAGGCCTCCGACGGCGCCGTCACCGTCTCCCACGTGATCGAGGTCGCAGGAGACGATCGGGTGCGCGAGGTCGCGCGCCTATTGTCTGGCGAAGAGGAATCCGTCACGGCGCGCGCCCACGCTCTTGAGCTCATCGACGCCGCTCGCGTGGCACCATGACGGGATGAAGCATTCCCGTTCCACCGTAGGCGCGTCGTCGGTATCAGGCGTTGTGCGCGTCGGCCACGATCCGCGGACTCTGTCTCGCAGGCTTCGCAAGGGCGACATCGCCATCATCGACAGGGCGGACCTTGACGCCGCGTCTGCGGAGATGCTCGCGGACCGTTCTCCCGGGTGCATCATCAATGCGAGCTCGTCCATCACGGGCCGCTTCCAGGCACGGGGCGCCGAGAGCTTGGCGTCCCGGGGCATTGCTCTCGTCGACATCGATGACAGGGCAGTCCTTGCCGCAACCGACGGTGAGACGGTCACGATCGATCTTGCCGCGGCCGATGGGGGAGCGACCGTGACGATTGGCGGAACGACCTTCGAGGGCGTCGTCGTTGACACAGAGTTCGTGAAGGAACGCCTCGCCGCCGCGATGCCGGGCGCCGGTTTGCGAATTCCTCAACTGGCGGCCAGTGCGCTTGACCTGATTCACAGGGATGGACCTGCGCTTGTCGAGGGACGATCCGTGCCGGCACTCGAACTGGATCTGAGCAACAGGGACGCACTCGTGGTGACTGCGGGTCCCGGCTTTCGGCCGCAGCTCAAGGCGCTCAAGGGCGCGATTCGAGACCTGAACCTCGTGGTGGTGGTGACGGGAGATGCGGCCGACGCGGTCGCGGAGAATCACAAGATTGACGTGATCGTCGGCCCACTCGACGGAGTGTCGGACGAAGTTCTCGCGGGAGCCAAGGAGGTGGTGGTCCACGGGGAGTCGCTGGCCGTCGCGGCGACGCGCCTGGGCTCTCTTGGCGTGCGGCATGTGGCGAGCGAGTCGCAGTTGTCGTCCGAAGACCTTGCGGTCGCGATCGCGGCCTCTGCAGGCGCACGCATGATCGCCACGGTCGGGATCGAGTCCTCGCTTGCAGACCTTGTCGATTCGCACCGCGGCGCCTCCTCGGTCCTCGCCCGACTCGCAGCGGGACCAGCGTGGATCGATGGCCGGATGCTCGCTCGCCTGCACCGCTCGCCTTGGTCTCGGCTGCAGAGATGGCTCTTGGTGCTCATCGCGGCGGCATCGCTTGCAGCCGCTCTGAGCCTCCATCCCGTCGTCAGGGCCGCCGTCGAGCGGCTGGTGGGTGGCTCATGAGCGGCAGGATCGTCGCTGGCGCCCTCGTGGCGACCGCCCTCGGTGTAGGCGTCGTCGTCGGACTTGCTGCGCCCAGGAGCCAGCAGGCGGAGAACACGAGCGCGACGACCACCGCTCAAGTCGCTCAGATGGAAGCCGACATGGCAACGAGGGACAAGTGGCTCGCCGCCATTGGCGACGCCGCGGTGACGCGGCGGATAGACGGGATGCGAGTGGCGCTTCTCATCACGGACGGCACCCCCGCACAGACCGTTGACCAGGTGACGTCGGCCCTTGAGCAAGGCGGCGCAACGGTCGAAGCGACGGGGCGTCTGGGAGCGGACTGGTGGGACCCCACGAAGTCGTCGTTCAGGGGCGAACTGGCGACGCAGATGTCCGCGTCCATTGTGGGCGTCGAGGGTCTCGGCGCTACCGATGTCCTCGAACACGCGATCGTTCAGGCAATGGTGCCTGGCGCACAGCCAGGCGGTACCGCAAAGTCCGCCGGATCGGATGCGACGGGAGCCAGCACTGTGGCCGAGGGCGTCCCCAACCAGGCAGTGCTGCTCGAAGTACTGAATCGCGCCAATATCCTTACCCTCGACCACCCGGCGACCGGCGGGGTCGACGCCTTAGTGATCGTCACGGCCGAGGGCCCCAAGGGCGCAGGCGCGGCCGTCAACGCCGCCGCGACCGTATGGGAGCAATACCTTGGAGCTACGGAGATAGTCGTGGGTGGAGAAGCCGCTGGCGGCTCTGGAGCGACATCGGACAGCATTCCGGCCACGGCGAGCGATGCAATCGCGGCAGCGGCCGACACACCCGAGTCGACACGCCCGAGTGTTGTCGTGATTTCCGAGCCGAAGATCACCGCCGCGGAGATCGTCATGGGACTCAAGGAGCAGGATTCAGGCGGATCCGGCACGTACGGAACGGCCGCTGGGCTCGACATCGTTGCCGTTCCGTAGCGTGCCACCTCGCCCGGAGGGGCAAAAGGGGTGATACTCTCGAAGCCCGTGGAGAGATCTCGTTTTGAGTCCCGTGCGGACCATGTCACCAGGCACATTTTCGTTACAGGTGGCGTCGTTTCGTCACTCGGGAAGGGCCTGACGGCTTCAAGCCTCGGTCGACTTCTCAGATCGCGCGGCATCCGCGTCACGATGCAAAAGCTGGATCCGTACCTCAACGTTGATCCGGGCACGATGAATCCGTTCCAGCATGGCGAAGTCTTTGTGACCGAGGACGGGGCCGAGACGGACCTCGACATCGGCCACTACGAACGCTTCCTGGACGTGAAGCTGTCCGCCACCTCCAACGTCACCACGGGCCAGGTGTATTCGCAGGTGATCGCCAAGGAGCGCCGCGGGGAGTACCTCGGCGACACGGTGCAGGTCATCCCGCACATCACCGACGAGATCAAGCGCCGCATGCGAGCCCAAGCGGGCCCCGACGTCGACGTCATCATCACCGAGGTGGGCGGCACGGTGGGCGACATCGAATCACAGCCGTTCCTCGAGGCGGCCCGGCAAGTGCGGCACGAGCTCGGCCGCGACAACGTGTTCTTCCTCCACATCTCGCTCGTGCCGTATATCGGCCCCTCCGGCGAACTCAAGACCAAGCCGACGCAGCACTCGGTCGCCGCACTGCGCAGCATCGGAATTCAGCCCGACGCGATCGTGCTGCGTTCCGACCGAACCGTGCCTGCGGCGCTCAAGAGCAAGATCGCGCTCATGTGCGACGTCGATGTCGAGGCCGTGGTCAACGCCGTGGACGCTCCCAGCATCTACGACATCCCCAAGGTGTTGCACTCCGAGGGCCTCGACGCCTACGTGGTGCGTCGGCTCGACCTGCCGTTCCGCGACGTGCAATGGGGTGCGTGGGACGACGTCTTGCGTCGTGTCCATCACCCGGCCGGGCACGTCGAGGTCGCTCTGGTCGGCAAATATATTGACCTGCCGGATGCCTACCTGTCCGTGAGCGAGGCGCTGCGAGCTGGTGGTTTCCACCACAACGCGAAGGTCAACATTCGCTGGGTGGCTTCGGACACGTGCCAGACCGAGGAGGGCGCCAACAAGGCGCTCGGTGGCGTCGACGCGGTGCTGATTCCCGGCGGCTTTGGCGTGCGTGGAGTCGATGGCAAGATCGGCGCGGCCAGGTGGGCACGCGAGAACAAGGTGCCGACGCTGGGCATTTGCCTCGGCCTGCAGGTCATGGTCATGGAGTATGCGCGCACGGTTCTGGGGTTGGCTGGGGCGTCGAGCTCTGAATTCGATCCCGAGACGCCGTACCCCGTGATCGCCACCATGGAGGAACAACTGGAGATCGTCGACGGCAGGGGCGACATGGGTGGCACGATGCGTCTCGGCTCCTATCAGGCCGTTTTGCAGCCCGGTTCCGTGGTTGCAGAGACGTATGGCGCCACGACAGTGGGCGAGCGTCACCGCCACCGCTACGAGGTCAACAACGCCTACAGGGCGCGGCTCGAGGACGCTGGCCTGGTGGTCTCCGGCGAGTCACCCGACAGGCAGTTGGTCGAGTTCATCGAGCTGCCGCGCGACGCACATCCGTATTACGTGGCCACGCAGGCGCACCCGGAGTTCCTGTCGCGACCGACCAAGGCGCACCCCTTGTTCGCTGGCCTCATTGCCGCGGCGATTGAGCGCCAGCGTGCGACGGCCGACGCGGCCCAGACAGCGACCGACGCTGCCGCCGCCGCATCCGCCTCTCTCGCGTGACGGAACTTCTCACGTGAGAGAACTTCCCGGTGGTGGTCCGCTGGCCGATGTGGTGGCGCCGCTACCCATATTGGCTCGGCACGAGCGCTTCAAAGGCCGCGTGTGGAATCTCGTCAGTGACGAGGTGGACCTGGGTCACTCTCAAGTGACGCGCGACTTTGTGCAGCACACCGGCGCCGTGGTGATCGTCGCGCTCAACGAGAACGACGAGTTGTACCTGGTGAGGCAGTACCGCCACCCCGTAGGGGTCGAGTGCTGGGAGCCGCCTGCAGGGTTGCTCGACGTTGTGCACGAGCCGCCGGTCGAGGCCGCCAAGCGTGAGCTTCATGAGGAGGCGGACCTTACCGCTGCGACGTGGCACGTACTGGCCGACTTCTTCCCTTCGGGCGGCGGTAGCTCGGAGGCGGTGAGGGTCTTCCTCGCGAGGGATTTGACCGAGGTGCCCGAGGCCGATCGACACGTGCGTACCGATGAGGAAAGAGACATGGTGGGCGCGTGGGTGCCTCTCGATGAGGTGTTGGTCGCAATCGCCGCCGGAAGGGTGCACGCGTCATCCCTCGTGGTCGGCGCTATGGCCGCAGACCTCGCGCGTCGATCAAACTGGTCGACCTTGCGCCCAGCAGACGCCAAGTGGTTGCTTGCACCAGAAGACCGGCGCCGCCACAACGTCTAGCGAACCCGCGCCTCGCGAACCTACGCGGGCCCCGACCGCAGGCCTGTGAGAGCTCCTTCCGCGAGCACGTGGCCCCTCATCGCGTCCTTGAGGTCCGCCAGCGAGAAGCCCTGCTCGAGGTTGAGCGGCGCATCCAGCGCGTACAGGGTGAACACATAGTGGTGATCGGGGCCGGGAGGGCAGGGTCCAAAGTACGTGCCGTCATACGTTGAGGACAGGGAACTCTTGCCGCCCACGCCGCTCACGGCATCGGATCCGCCGCGGGCGATCGCTGTGGTCGACGCCGGAATGTCGGCCAGCATCCAGTGCACAAAGTTGTGGGCGTCGGGGTCGATCAGGGTCAATGCAAAGCCTTCAGTGGCGGCGGATGGTGACTCCCACGTCAGTTCGGGGTTCGTGTTGTCCCCGGTGCACTGACCGCCGAGGGCGTTGGCCGTCGCCCAGGCCGGCAGCTCGGTGCCGTTCGCGAAGTCGTCGCTCGTGACGGTGAGGGAGGCCTGGACTCCGCCCGCGTCATCGGCGGTTGTGCCGCACCCGGCGACCAGCAGTGTTATGACGAGAGCCGATCCGATGTGACGCCTCATGGCTTCAGAGTGGCTTCGCGTGGAGCGATCCGCAAGCGGGTCGCTCGCAGCGCCTACGAAGTAGCCTGGGCGCGGACCTTTGACCGGTCCCGCTTGAGGAGGTAGTAGGCAGCGGAGTGGGCGGCAGTCAACGCGGCAGCCCCAGCGAGGTGCATTCCCACGATGAGTTCCGGCAGACCGGTGAAGAACTGGATGTAGCCGATAGCCGCTTGGGCCAGCGTCACCGCGACCAGGACCACCCACGCCTTGCGCACCTCGTCGTGGGCTCCCTCCGAGCGGTCTTTGCGCACCTTCCAAATCAAGTAGGCAAGCACCGCGATGAAGACCCACACCACTCCGGCGTGCGCCTTCGCGACCTCGGTGGGGTCGAGGCCCAGGCGTTGGGTGGCCGCGGCATCGCCCGAGTGCGGGCCCGCGCCAGTGGTCAAGGTGCCGAAGACGAGTACAGCGCCCAACAGCAACACGCTGGTGCGCAAGGCCTTCTTGATGCAGATGCGGCTTTCGCGGCGGGGTGCGTCGCGGAACCTGAGCGCGAGCCACACGGCTTGCCATACAAGACCCATCGAGAGCAACAGGTGGGGAGAGACCAGGACCGGGTTGAGTTTGGCGAGCACGACGATGCCGCCAAGGATCGCCTGGCCGATGACACCCAGCAGGGGGAGAAGGCCCCACCAGCGCAGCTCGCGCCTGCTATTCCACATCGCGATGGCAAGCGCGACGGTGACTACGCCCAGGACCCCGGTCAGGGTGCGGTTGCCGAACTCGACGTAGGGGTGGATGTTGGAAGCGTTGAAGGCCTCGGGCGTGAAGTGGCCCGGCTCGCATTCTGGCCACGTGGAGCAACCGAGTCCGGAACTGGTGAGGCGCACGGCGCCGCCAGTCACGATGATGCCGCCTTGGGCGAAGATGTTCGCGATCGTGAGCCCGCGCGTATGGCGCCCCAGGAAGTTGCGGAAGCGGGCGAGTCGGCGGACGGTGGTTGCGGGAGCCTCGATAGTCACGTGGCCAGTCTATGAGGGACGAAGGTTTGTCTCGTGTGCCTTGCCGTCCCATAGTGGGTCACCACGTACCCGCAACGGTGCGGCATCGCGCCCCAGTGGGTCAACGCTTGCCCACGGTCGCGTACGTCGCGCCACATGGGGACGCCGCGTACCCCATACGTGTGCTGAGGCGCCTTCAAGAGGACGTGACGTACCCGAAGCGGCCCGCGACTTCCCCGCCATCGTCCTTCGGGCCCACCCCAAGTAAGGCTTACCTTGCTTGCGCGCGGGCATTTTCGGCACGACACTGTTGTTTAATCTTTTAGACCCACCCGAGGACGTTCTTTTGAGCGCTCGGAGGTGCGGAACAACAGCCGGAAGGAGACGCAATGGCGACGGACACCACGCGTGAGCGAGTGCTCGGCCTGATCGTGTCCGCAGGCCCCATCACGGCTGCGACCATCGCCGAAAAGTTTGAACTCACGCCCGCCGCCGTGCGCAGGCACCTCTCCGCGCTCACCGACGACGGACTCATCGCCGACCATGAGGTCGCAGGCCCGATCGAACGCGGCCGCGGCAGGCCGGCCAAGGCCTTCGTTGCGACCCCCGAGGGCCAGCGCGCGCTCAAGTCCGCATACTCGGACGTGGCTCAAGACGCCATGGAGTTCCTCAAGGCCAGGGGAGAGCTCGCCGCCTTTGTCGCGGAGCACGGCGTCCGGCTCGAGAACAAGATCACAGGGGCGGTCGACAAGACCGCGCCGGTCGCCGCCCGCGTCGGCGCGCTGTCCGATGCCCTTGCGGCCATGGGCTACGCGACGTCAGTTCGCCCAGGTCCGGGCGGCTACACCCTCCAACTGTGCCAGGGACATTGCCCCGTTCAAGAGATCGCCCAGGCCACCCCCGAGTGGTGTGAAGAGGAGACCAAGGCCTTCTCTCGCGTGCTCGGAGTTCACGTTCAACGCTTGTCAACGCTCGCCCAGGGCGCGCACGTCTGCACGACCACCATCCCGCTCACACCCGCCCTCAAGGAAGGATGACGATGAGCACCCCCACTGACACCCCCATCGCTACCCCCATGACTCAAGACGAAACCATCGCCTCGCTCGGAAACTACGAGTTCGGTTGGCACGACTCCGACGCGGCGGGCATGAGTGCCCAACGTGGACTGAGCGAGGCCGTCGTGCGTAACATCTCGGCGCTCAAGAGCGAGCCTCAGTGGATGCTCGACATCCGCCTCAAGGGTCTGAGCCTCTTTGGCAAGAAGCCGATGCCCACGTGGGGTAGCGACCTCACCGGCATCGACTTCGACAACATCAAGTACTTTGTGCGCTCGACGGAGAAGCAGGCCACCAGTTGGGACGACCTGCCCGACGACATCAAGCGCACGTACGACAAGTTGGGCATCCCCGAGGCCGAGAAGCAGCGCCTCGTCTCGGGCGTCGCGGCGCAATACGAGTCCGAGGTGGTCTACCACCAGATCCGTGAGGACCTCGAGCAGCAGGGCGTCCTGTTTCTGGACACCGACACCGCGCTGCGTGAGCACCCGGACATCTTCGAGGAGTACTTCGGGACGGTCATCCCCGTGGGAGACAACAAGTTCGCTGCTCTCAACACGGCCGTCTGGTCGGGCGGGTCGTTCGTCTACGTCCCGCCGGGCGTCCACGTCGACATCCCGCTGCAGGCATACTTCCGCATCAACACGGAGAACATGGGCCAGTTTGAGCGGACTCTGATCATCGCCGACGAGGGCTCGTACGTGCACTACGTCGAGGGCTGTACGGCGCCCATCTACACGTCGGATTCACTGCACAGCGCCGTCGTCGAGATCATCGTCAAGAAGAACGCACGCGTGCGGTACACGACCATCCAGAACTGGTCGAACAACGTGTACAACCTCGTGACCAAGCGTGCCGTCGCCCACGAGGGCGCGACCATGGAATGGGTCGACGGAAACATCGGCTCCAAGGTGACAATGAAGTACCCGGCCATCTTCTTGGTGGGCGAGCACGCCAAGGGCGAGACCCTCTCGATCGCCTTCGCCGGCGAGGGCCAGCACCAGGACGCCGGCGCCAAGATGGTTCACGCCGCGCCCAACACCTCGTCGAGCATCGTGAGCAAGTCGGTCGCCAGAGGCGGGGGGCGCACGTCGTACCGCGGACTCGTGCAGGTGCTTGAGGGTGCCAAGGGCTCGAAGTCCAACGTGCTGTGTGATGCCCTGTTGGTCGACCAAATCAGCCGCTCCGACACGTACCCATACGTGGACGTGCGCGAGGACGACGTCAGCATGGGTCACGAGGCGACGGTGTCTCGCGTGAGCCAGGAACAGCTGTTCTACCTGATGTCGAGGGGAATGGCCGAGACCGAGGCCATGGCCATGATCGTGCGCGGGTTTGTGGAGCCCATCGCGCGCGAACTGCCCATGGAATACGCGCTCGAGCTGAACCGTCTCATTGAAATGCAAATGGAAGGATCAGTCGGTTGAGCACGACGGAGCAGTCATTAGTGACAGACCACTCGCAGGCCACGGCCGACGCTGCCCACGTTCACGGGCAGAAGTACAACGGCACCATCGTGCCGGACAAGTCGCGCGCCGAACGCCTCATGTCCTTTGACCCCGAGGCCTTCGGAGTGCCGAACGGTCGCGAGGAAAACTGGCGCTTCACGCCCATGCGCACGATCGCCCCGCTGCTCTCTCTCGATGGCGGCGAGGGTGGCCTCGTGTGGGACGTTCCCACCCTTCCCCAAGGCGTGACCTTCACCAACGTCCCCGCAGGTGAGGCGTCGCTCCGCTCCGTGCGCGCACCGGGCGACCGTGCGTCGGCCGTGGCGGTGGCCCGATCAAACGGCGCCATGTCTTTGGGCATCGCCCCTGGTACACAGGTTGCGGAACCGATCGTCATCGGCATGTCGGGCAAGGGCGAGGACGTTCGCGGCCACCTGCTGTTCGAGATCGGCGCGGGCGCGGAGGCCACCGTCGTAGTGACGCGCACCGGCTCCGGCAACTACGGCGAATTCGTTTCGGTTGACGTGGGCGAGAACGCGGGACTCAACCTCGTGCTCGTCCAGCAGTGGGAAGCCGATGCCATTCACGTGAGCGAGGTCGTCGCCAAACTCGGCCGCGACGCCAGGCTACGCGGATCCGTCGTGACCCTGGGCGGCAAGGTCGTGCGCCTCAACACGTCCGTCGCCCTCGCGGGCGAGGGTGCGCGCGTCGACCTGTTCGGCTTGTACTTCGCCGACTCGGGCCAGCACCAAGAGCACCAGCTATTCGTCGACCACGTGGCGCCGCATTGCACCTCGCGCGTGACCTATAAGGGCGCGCTCGCAGGTGCCAAGGCGCACACCGTGTGGATCGGCGACGTGCTCATTCGCGCCGCGGCGGAGGGCACCGATACCTACGAACTCAACCGCAACCTGGTGCTCAGCGACGGCGCCCGCGCGGACTCGGTCCCCAACCTGGAGATCGAGACGGGCGAGATCGCTGGCGCAGGGCACGCGTCGGCCACCGGTCGCTTCGACGATGAGCAGATGTTCTACTTGCGTTCGCGTGGAATCAGCGAGGCGCAGGCCCGCAGGCTCGTGGTGCGTGGATTCTTCGCGGACCTCATCCGCGAGATCGGCGTCGAGTCGGTCGAGAAGGGCCTGATGGTTGCGATCGACGCCGAGCTCGAGCAAGTTGCAAGCGAGCAGCGTGCGGCGGGGGAGGAGTGACGTGAGCGAACAATTCGCGTGCAACGTCTCCGACCTCAAGCCAGGCACCTTGGTTCAGTCGTACCTCACCGCCGCCGACGGCAGCGAGGTCGCTGTCGCGGTCGCCCGCTCCGATGACGGCGAGTTCTATGCCATCAACGACATCTGCAGTCATGGCGAGGTGTCGCTAGCCGAGGGCGAAATCATCGGCTGCGAGGTTGAATGCTGGGCCCACGGAGCGCGATTCGACCTGCGCACGGGGGAGGCAACAGAACTCCCCGCAATCGACCCAGTCGACGCCTACCCCGTCCACATCGACGGCGAGCGTGTGCTCGTAGACGTCGACAACCCCATTACTTCCGGCATTAAGGAGAACGCATGAGCACCCTGGAGATTAAGAACCTGCACGTCACCGTCGACACCCCCGAGGGCGTCAAGGAGATCCTCAAGGGCGTCGACCTGTCGATCTCGTCGGGCGAGACCCACGCGATCATGGGGCCAAACGGCTCCGGCAAGTCGACCCTGGCCTACTCGATCGCGGGTCACCCCAAGTACACCGTCACCGAGGGCACCATCACTCTTGACGGCGCCGACGTGCTTGCCATGACGGTCGACGAGCGCGCCAAGGCGGGCCTGTTCCTTGCGATGCAGTACCCCGTCGAAGTTCCGGGCGTCTCCGTGTCCAATTTCCTGCGTACCGCCAAGACGGCCATCACGGGCGAAGCACCGAAGTTGCGCACGTGGGTCAAGGACGTCAAGGTGTCGATGGAGGCCCTACGCATGGACCCCACATTCGCCGAACGCAACGTCAACGAGGGCTTCTCCGGCGGCGAGAAGAAGCGCCACGAGATCCTGCAGATGGAACTCCTGAGCCCCAAGATGGCGATCCTCGACGAGACCGACTCAGGTCTCGACGTCGACGCGCTGCGCATCGTGTCCGAGGGCGTCAACCGCGTCAAGGACAACACGGGCCTTGGCATCATGCTCATCACGCACTACACGCGGATCCTGAACTACATCAAGCCCGACTTCGTCCACGTGTTCGTCAATGGCCGGGTGGCGGAAGAGGGCGGCCCCGAGTTGGCCGACCAGCTCGAGGCAGAGGGCTACGACCGCTTCCTCGTGGAGGCGTAACTCTTCCGATGCGCGCGCTCACCGATATCAGGGCCGACTTCCCGATTCTCACCCGCACGGTGCGGAACGGGAAGCCCCTGGTGTACCTCGATTCGGCCGCGACGTCGCAGCGCCCCCAGCAGGTGCTTGACGCCGTCGCCGACTTCGAGACCCATCACAATGGCGCGGTCCAGCGCGGCGCGCACCTCCTCGCCGAGGAGGCCACCGAGCTCTTCGAGGGCGCTCGTGCGTCCGTGGCGCGCCTCGTGGGTGCGACCGAGGACCGCGAGATCGTGTGGACGGGAAACGCCACGGCGGCCGTGAACCTCGTGGCAAACGGCATGGCAAACGCATCGGCAGGGATCGGCGGCGCGGAGTCGGCCCGCTTCCGGATCGGCCCGGGCGACTCGATTGTGGTCACCGAGACCGAGCACCACGCCAACCTGATCCCGTGGCAGCAGTTGTGCGCTCGCACCGGCGCGACCCTCCGGTGGATAGAGGTCGGCGACGAGGGGCGCATGCGGCTCGAGCAGCTCGCCACGGTCGTGGATGAAACGACCAAGCTCGTCGCCTTCACCCACGCCTCGAACGTCACGGGCCTCGTCACCGACGTTGCGCCCATCGTGGCTCGGGCCCGCGAGGTGGGTGCGCTCACGTTCTTGGACGCTTGCCAGTCCGTTCCGCATATCCCTGTTGACTTTGCCGCGCTCGGCGTCGACTTTGCCGCGTTTTCCGGGCACAAGATGCTCGGTCCCACCGGCATCGGCGCCCTATGGGGGCGTGGAGCCCTCCTTGATGCGTTGCCGCCATCGATCTTTGGGGGAGGGACCGTTCAGGTCGTGACCCTCGAGGAGACCACCTGGACGCAAGCGCCCACCCGTTTCGAGGCCGGCTCGCAGCCGGTCGCGCAGGCGGTGGGCATGGGCGTGGCCGCCGAATACCTCATGGCACTTGGCATGGACAACGTGGCCGCGCACGAGCGCCGCATTGGGCACATCCTGCGCGGGGGCGTCAGCGAGCTTCCTGGAGTGCGACTCTTGGGCCCCGTGGGGGATCCAGACACCCTCGACGTGCTCGGTCTCGCGGCAGTTGTAGTCGACGGAGTGCATTCTCACGACGTGGGCCAGGTGCTCGACGATGCTGGCATCGCCGTGCGCGTCGGCCACCACTGTAACCAGCCCCTACACCGGCGACTCGGCGCACAGAGTTCGACCCGTGCGAGCGCCCATGTGTACACGACCGAGGACGAGGCTAGGCTCTTTGTCGAGATCCTCGCCACGGTGCGACCCTTCTTTGGAATGAGCTCATGAGCGACCTCGAACAGATGTACCAGCAGGTCATCCTCGACCACGCGAGGGCGCGTCACGGCAGCGGCCTCGTGGTCCTCGATGCCTCCTCAGTGGGGGAGTCACACCAGGTCAACCCCACGTGCGGCGACGAGATCACCGTGCGTGTCGCCCTCGATGGCGACAAGCTCGCGTCGGTCTCGTGGGAGGGCCAGGGTTGTTCGATTTCCCAGGCGTCGGCGTCGATCCTCACTGAACTGATGGATGGTGCGGATCTGCGCCGCGCGGATGAGACCATGGAGGCCTTCATGGCGCTCATGCACCACAGGGGAGAACTGCTCGGCGACGAGCGGGACGACCTCCTCGATGATGCCACGGCCTTGGTCGGCGTGGGAAAGTACCCGGCGCGCATCAAGTGCGCGCTGCTCAGTTGGGTGGCATTGCGCGACGCGATCGTGCGTGCCACCGTCGGCACGGAAGGATCGTGACTATGGCAGAAACGACGACCCCCGCGAATGTGGCGGACATCGAGGAGGCTCTCCGCGATGTCATCGACCCCGAGCTGGGTATCAATGTGGTGGACCTGGGGCTCGTGTACGGCGTGCAGCTTGACGAGAACCAGCACGCCGTGATCGACATGACCCTGACGTCGGCCGCGTGCCCGCTCACGGACGTGCTCGAGGACCAGACGCGCGAATGCCTTGAGGGCCTCGTGGACGGCTTCAGGATCAACTGGGTGTGGATGCCGCCGTGGGGCCCGGACAAGATCACCGACGACGGCCGCGAGCAGTTGAGGGCACTCGGCTTCAACGTCTGATTTCGTGAGCGCGCCCACGCACGTGGTGCTCATCCGCGGCATCAACGTGGGTGGCAAGAACCCCGTGCCCATGGCGCGCCTGCGCGACGCCCTTAGCGCACGCGGGTACGGCGGGGTCAGCACCTATATTCAATCCGGCAATGTGGTGCTGGCGGCGCCCGGCGAGGACGAGTCGCGCGTGTCGCGAGCCGTAGAGGGAGTCCTCGCCGACGAGTATGGCGTCAACACCGTGGTCCTCACGCTTTCCTCCGAGACGTTGCGGGCCGCAGTCTCCGATGCCCCCGAGGGCTTTGGTGCGCAGCCGGACGCTTACCACTACGACGTCGCATTCCTCATGCCAGGACTCACAGGCGAGCAGGCGCTGCCCGAATTCGGCATCCGCGAGGGTGTCGATACGGCGTGGGCGGGAACAAACGTCGTCTACTTCAGGCGCTTGTCGGCCGAGCGCACCAAGAGCAAGCTCTCCAGAGTCATGAGCAGCCCGCTCTACAAGGGCATGACCATCCGCAACTGGCGCACGTGCACCACGCTGGTCGGAATGCTTGTGGAGCCCTAGCTGCCCACCACTCCAAACGTGTCGCATGCCGCCACGGTGCCGTTGGTGTAACCGGTCGTGAACGCGTCCGTGCGCTGCTGGGACGTGCCGTGCGTGAACGTGTGCGGGGTGACCTCGCCCTGGATTGTCTGCTGAATCCTGTCGTCGCCAACGGACGCCGCGGCCGCGAGGGCGTTGTCGAGCTGATCCTGCGTGACGGGCTTGAGGAACGGCACGCCGGTATCGGGATCTGGCGTGGTGGCGGCGTGGCCCACCCAGACGCCCGCGAGGCAGTCCGCCATGAGCTCGACCTTGACCGAATCGGAGTTCGCGCCGGAGCCCGAGCGATTCGCGATATCGAAGATGCCGAGCTCGTTCTCGATGTGGTGACCGTATTCGTGTGCCACGACGTATGCCTCGGCAAGATTGCCGTTTTGGTAGCCGAACTGGGACAACGAGTCAAAAAAGGTCGTGTTGACGTACAGGGTTTGGTCGGGAGGGCAGTAGAACGGACCGGTGGACGACGACGCGGTTCCGCACGTGGTGGGCGTGGACCGGTCGAAGACCACGATTCCAGGGAGTTCGTGCGAGAAGCCCGCGGCCGGAAGAGCATCGGCCCAATACGCGTCGAGCGACTCGACGACGGCGAGCACGCGGCAGTCCGCATACTTGTTTGCTGAAGCGCCCGTCATGCAACGGTCGTTGAAGTCCTGCTGAGCGGTCACGTCTTGGACGCCCTGGTTGCCCCCAGTGCCGGAGGTGCCCGCATCCAGGTTGAATAGCGACGGGTCAAAACCGAGGATCAGCGCGAGGATCACGATGATGAGGCCGCCAACGCCGCCTCCGATCGCCAGGCCGCCCGTGGCACCGCCTGGGCCCCTGCGCTGAACACGGTTGGGGTCGAGCCTGGTTCCCTCGTTGAAACTCATGATGCCTCCTCGCGCCTCAACTTACTCGGTGCTTGCGGGGGCCGTCAGGCGGATGCGTCGGCGCTTGGGAGCGTCAGCCAGGGCCTCGTCTCCGATGCCGCGCGCGTGCAGAGCCGCGCCGAGGTCGAGGGCAAATCCGACGGTGCGAGTTGCGGTGGGAATCATGAGCGCCGTCATGTTGCGCCGTATTCCGCGCGCCCTGGCGGCGTCTCTCGACTCGCGCATGATTCTCGAAATTTCCGGAATGGTGCGAAGCATGATGGCGAACATGAGGCCGGGAATCGTGGGCGGAACGATGCGTCGGAACGGGCGCGCGAGACGGGTCGCGAAGTCGAGCATGTCGTTCATCGACGTCGAGCCGGTGACGGCGAGGGAGAGAGCAAAAAGCCCGACGAGGTCGGCGGCGATGTCGATGCCGGCGTCAACGTATCCCCGATACACCTGGTAGAACGCTGTCATGGCCGCAACGAACAGGATGAAGCCGAGTGCTTTGAGCGTCGGCTTTGGTGGAGGGAGAATGCTGATGAGTAGCAAAAGTGCCGCCACACACAGGCCGATGGCGGTCACCGGATCCGTGATGATCATGGTCACCACGGCCCACGCAAACAACGCGAGAACCTTGGACCAGGCGGGCAGGCGGTGCAGGGGCGAGGCACCCGCCCTGTAGGACCCGACGGCCGGATTCACGCGTTTGGCTCCCTCGTCTTACGGAACATCAGGTTGCGATAGTGGGCGACCGCGTCGGAGGGATCCCCGTCGAAGACGACCGATCCCTCGTCGATCACCAGAGTGCGCTGGGCCTTCGTGGCCGCCTCCAGGTCGTGAGTGACCTCGATGAGCTGGATAGGGAGGGCCTGCAGCAGGGCGCCAACGTGGGCCTTCCAACGCAAGTCCAGAAGCGTCGTCGGCTCGTCGGCGACCACCACCAGGGGGGTCGCGGTGAGCACGCCCGCAAGCGCAAGGAGCTGCCTCTGGCCACCCGAAAGGGCGTTGACGGACACGTCGCCCTTGTCGCCAAGGCCGATGTCCTCAAGCGCCGCCATGGCGGCCTTGACGCGTTCGTTCTTGGATCGGATGACGCGCCGGAGCGACAGCATGACGTCCTCGAGCGCGGTGGGCATGATGAGCTGCGCCGAGGGATCCGTGAAGAGGAAACCCACCTTGCGCCGCACGAGAGCCCCGTGCTTGCGGGTGTCGAGGCCGTCGACATGCACCGATCCGGAAACGGGAAGCGCCAAACCGTTGATGAGGCGCGCGAGCGTCGACTTGCCGGACCCATTCGCGCCGATGATGGTGATGCGTGGTTCATCGAGCGTGAGTGTCGTCGGGTGGAGAATGGGAACGCCCGTATCGGGCGCGACGACGGCCGCTTCCTTGAACTCAATCATGGGGTCAAGGCTAGGCGCTACGCGCCCGACTTACTGCCAGCGCTCGTTCCAGTGGCCACGAGGGCCGAGGAGTCGGCCGCGGAGGGAGTGGAGCGTACCGAGCCGAGGAGTTGCGGGTAGGCGCGATGGACGGCCGCCGCGGCGCTGCCCGCAACGAACACCTTGATGATGTCGCCCGCGAGGAACGGAGAGGCGAAGGTCACAGTGTCCGCGAGCGAGGTGTGGAGACGCAACGAGAAGAATCCCCAACCGATGAGGTTGAGCACCACGAGCGAGCCGACGGCGCACGCGCCGATGATTCCCGTGGTGGTGAGCTGGCCGCGAAGTCGCATTCGGCGCACGAGCCAGCCGGTCACGAAGGCCGCGAGCACGAATCCGCCGAGGAAGCCAGCGGTGGGACCCGCCCAGGCCGCGAAGCCTCCGACGCGGCCGGCGAAGATCGGCGCTCCCGCGGTGCCGACCACGAGGTAGAGCGCGACGGCCGCGGCTCCTCGCCACGGCCCGAGGGCGGCGCCCGCGAGCAAGATGGCGAGCGTTTGGAGCGTGATCGGCACGCCGGATACGAGTTCGGCACCCGGCCACAGCGTCGACGCGGCAACCAAGCCGGCGAAGACCGCGATGAGCGCAATATTGGTGGTTGAAAGGGCGTGACGAATGGGCATGGGGACTCCCTGGGATAATGGCTTGGCGGCTACGATACTCGACCCGTCCCTCTACCCCCTCTCTCGTAAGGATTTATTGTGATTGTCGCCCAGCAGGTCGAGATGCGAATCGGCGCTCGCGTGCTGCTCCACCCAGCCACCTTCACCATCGGCAAGGGTGACCGCGTAGGCCTCGTCGGGCGTAATGGTGCTGGTAAAACCACCCTAACCAAGATTCTTGCGGGTGAGAGTCTCGCTTCTCATGGCTCCGTGACCCACAAGGGCACGGTCGGATACCTTCCTCAAGACCCGCGCACAGGAGACCTCGAACAACGAGCGCTCGATCGCATCCTGGCCGCAAGGGACCTCGAGGAGATCATTGCGAAACTGCGCGACGCCGAGAACGGCATGGCCAGCGGGGACCCGAAGGTCGCGGAGAGGGCGATGGACCGCTATCCGAAGGTTGAGGAGAGATTCAGGGCCGCTGGTGGGTACGCGGCGGAGTCCGAGGCCGCGCGAATCGCCGCCAACCTCGGCCTCGATGAGCGCGTGCTCGGCCAGCCCGTTGGCACCCTCTCCGGCGGCCAACGTCGGCGCGTAGAGCTCGCGAGAATTCTCTTTTCCGACGCCGAAACGCTGCTGCTTGACGAGCCGACGAACCACCTCGACGCCGATTCGATCGTGTGGCTCAGAAACTTCCTCTCGAACTACCCTGGCGGCCTCATCGTGATCTCTCACGATGTTGAACTCGTGCGTCAGGTCGTCACCAAGGTGTTCCACCTCGACGCCAATAGGGGAGAGCTCGACCAGTACTCGCTGGGATGGGACCTCTACCTGAAGCAGCGCGAGGACGATGAGAAGCGCAGGCACCGCGAGCGCGACAACGCCGAGAAGAAGGCCGCGGCGCTCATGGAGCAGGCCAACAAGATGCGCGCCAAGGCCACCAAGGCCGTCGCGGCCCAGAACATGGCCAAGCGCGCCGAGCGGCTGCTTGCAGGCACCGAGGCCCAGCGTGTTCAGGACAAGGTCGCCGCGTTGCGTTTCCCCAAGCCTGCCCCTTGCGGAAAGACCCCGCTGCGCGCGTCTGGCCTGTCGAAGAATTATGGCTCGCTCGAGGTCTTCACGGATGTCGACCTAGCGATCGACAAGGGCACGCGCGTCGTCGTCCTCGGCCTCAACGGCGCGGGGAAGACGACGTTGCTCAAGCTTCTCGCCGGCGTCGAGAACCCCGACACCGGCCAGGTCGAGCCCGGCCATGGTCTCAAGATGGGCTACTACGCGCAGGAGCACGACACCCTGGACCTGGATCAAACGGTGCTCGAGAACATGCGTCACGCCGCTCCCGACCTCAATGACTCGGAGGTGCGGGGGACGCTTGGCTCGTTCCTGTTCCAGGGAGACGATGTCGACAAGCCAGCGCGCGTGCTGTCGGGCGGAGAAAAGACGCGACTCGCGCTCGCGACTCTCGTGGTGAGCCAAGCGAACGTGTTGCTGCTCGACGAGCCGACCAACAACCTTGACCCGGCGAGCCGCAGGGAGATCCTGAACGCCCTCAAGACGTACGAGGGTGCCGTGGTGCTCGTGACCCACGATGAGGGCGCCGTCGAGGCCTTGCAGCCCGACAAGGTGCTGCTTCTGCCCGACGCGGTCGAGGACCTGTGGAACCCGACGTACGGCGATCTCGTGTCGATGGCCTGACGGTCGGGACACGGAAGGGCGCTAGAGCGCGTCCTCGATATCTTCGTCGCTCGGGCGAGTGCGTTTCGCAGGGCGGCGGAGAGCCTCGACCTCGACATCCTTCTTTTGCTCTTCGGGAACGGGCGCACCGTTACCGCCGAGGCGTTCGCGTTCGAGGTGCGCGTCGCGGACCGTGAGCCACACGCCGACGGGGGCCGACGCCACGAGCAAGAGCCACCATTGCATGGCATAGCTCAAGTGGGGGCCCAAGGACAGCTCAGGAAGTGGCACCGGCGCTACGCCGTCAAGGCAGCCGCTGCCCCCGCAAGCGGAATCGACCATCAGGTATGCGGCGAGGATGTTGCCGTTGGCGCCGCTCATTTGCGCGGGGGTGATGCGGGTGCCTGGCCTGCCGTTGTCTGAATCAAACGCGCGCACGGTTCCGGTCACGGTGACCACCCCGGAGGGAATGCTGGGAGCGGTCGGCTCGGTCCGGGACGTCCATCCGAGATTCAGCAACACCGCCTGACCCTTTGGGGACGTGTGAATCCAGGCGAGATACTGGATCGTCGCGTTGGTGTCGATCGTGCGGCCGCGCAACTGCACCAGATCCTTCTGATCAATCACTCCCGTGACCGTCACCTTGCGCCAGTCGGCAGCTCCCGGACCCGTGTCGGCAGTCGTCATGATCGACTCGAGCGGAACCGTGGGCAGTCCGGTCGCCGCCTGCTGGGCGTGAAGAGCGTGCGACTTCGTTTCGTAGCGGCCCCACTGCCACCGCCCCGCCACCAAGCCGATTGCCATGAGCGCAAGAACGATCACAACGGTCAGCGCGATTCGGCGCGGCGCGTAAGCGGCGGGACGCACGGTTGGGTGTGTCTCGCGGTCGGAAGTGGCGGTCACACTCCCGATGGTACGGGCGTCGCGAGGCGCTCCTTGCGCGGGGCATCCGCTAGTTTGGGCGCATGACTCGACACGTGGTAGTGACAGGAGCAAACCGCGGCATCGGCCGTGCCATCGCCGAGGCCTTCGTGGCGAATGGCGACACGGTCTCGACGATCTACAGGGGCGGGGACCTTCCCGACGGCGTGACGGGAGCCGTCGCGGACGTGACGGACACCGCTGCCGTCAATGCGGCATTCGACGAACTCGAGGCGGCGCACGGACGGGTGCGGGTGCTCATCGCGAACGCGGGCATCACGCGCGACGGGCTGCTCATGCGCATGTCCGACGAGGATTTCGAGTCCGTCATCGACGTCAATCTCACGGGCACGTTCCGCACCGTCCGCCGCGCCGTCAACTCGATGATGCGCGAGAAGTACGGCCGCATCGTGCTGATCGGCTCGGTGGTAGGTCTCATGGGAAACCCCGGTCAGGTCAACTACTCATCGTCCAAGTCGGCGCTCGTCGGGATGGCGCGGTCGATTACCCGCGAGGTGGGATCCCGCGGGATCACCGCGAACGTCATTGCGCCAGGCTTCATCACGACCGATATGACGGCGGAGCTTGCCGCGGACGTCGTCAAGCAATACGAGGCCACGATCCCGGCCAGGCGTTTCGGCGCGGCAAGCGAGGTCGCTGCGGCTGCGGTCTTTTTGGCGTCCGATGCGGCAGGCTATGTCTCCGGCGCGGTGTTGCCGGTCGACGGCGGCCTGGGCATGGGCCACTGAGTTCTTTCACGGGTAGCTTGACCACGTAGTCTTTCGCACGGAGGAATCATGGGCATTCTTGAAGGCAAGAACATTTTGGTCACCGGAGTACTCACGGAGGGGTCGATCGCGTTTGACGTGGCGCGCTTGTGCCAGGAGCAGGGCGCGACCGTGCTGCTGACCGGCGTCGGGCGCACGCTCAAGGTGACGCAGGCGATGGGCCGCAGGCTTCCCGTCGAGGCGCAGGCCGTCGAGTTGGATGTGACCAACCCCGAGCAGCTCGCGACCCTCGCCGATGCGGTGCGTGAACACGTTCCTCACCTCGACGGTGTGGTGCACTCGATCGGCTACGCGCCCGGATCGGTTCTTGGCGGCAACTTCATGACGGGCCAATGGGACGATGTCGCCGTCGCGATGCACATCTCGGCGTACTCCCTTAAGGCCCTGGCCGGCGCGACGCTGCCGCTCATGACTGGCGGCGGATCAATTGTCGGTCTGACGTTCGACGGCCGCTATGCGTGGCCCGTGTACGACTGGATGGGTGTGGCCAAGTCGGCGTTCGAGGCCGTCAGCCGCTACCTTGCACGCGACCTTGGCCCTCTGGGCATTCGGTGCAACCTCGTTTCAGCGGGCCCGCTCAAGACCACGGCCGCCCTGCACATCCCAGGCTTCGACCAGATGGAGGGCAAGTGGGACGGCCGTGCGCCGCTTGGTTGGGACTCGAGTGACACGGTTCCCGCAGCGAAGGCTGTCACGGCTTTGCTCAGTGACTGGTTCCCCGCCACCACTGGCGAGATGATTCACGTCGATGGCGGCGTGCACGCCATGGGTCAGTAGTGCCTCTGCTCGTGCTGGTGCGCCACGCGAAGGCGGAGGCGCCGCAGGCCGGGCTTGACGATCACGGACGTGCCCTGACACTCGAGGGCCGGGAGGCGTCGGTGCGGTTAGCCGAGCGGCTCGTCGAGGCGGGCGTCGTGCCGGATCTCGCCCTGGTGTCATCGTCCAACCGCACGGTGCAGACGTTTAAGCGCATGGCGACCGTCTTTGGCGATATGCCCATGCGCGTCGAAGATGACCTGTATGAGTCCGCAGGGGAGCGCTACCTCAGCGTGCTCACGCGCGCGGGGGACGCGAAGGTGGTTCTGGTCGTCGGCCACGAGCCCACGACGTCCCACGTGGCCGCGTGGCTCGCAGGGCCGGGTTCCCTGAAGCGTCCGCTCCAGAAGGTTGCCCAAGGGATGACGACGTCGGGTGCCGCGATCCTCGAGTTCGACGGCACGTGGGCGGGGCTCGACCACCGTACCGCTCGACTCGTCGACGTCGTCGACGGCAAGCCCGCTTAGCGGCCGATGTCCGAGTCGCCCGCCGATCGCGCCGAGTTGCGCGAACGATTGTGGTCGGCGCTGCTGGCGATGCAGCGTCTCGCGTGGGAGCAGGGAGCCGCTTCTCAGGCGGCGCTCGACGAGGGCCGGCTCGACCTGGCCCGCGCGATAGCGCGTGACGCGGTCACTCACCAGGACGCCGAAGGGCGCCTCGGCGCCACTGGGGATTCAGGGCTGGTCAACGGTGGTGCTCTCGGCGAGGCCGTGGCTCTCCTTGCCACGGACGGCGACGACGAGGCGGCAGTTGCCCTCGAGCGGCAGCGGTGGTGGTTTCTTCGGTGGTCCCCACGCGACGACGAGGGCGTCGTGTGGCATCTTCGGGACTCGCAGGAGGTCTGGGTCGATTCGATCTACATGGTGGTGCCGCTGCTCATCCTCACGGGTGACGTGGCACCCGCCGACATGCAGTACCGGATGCACCGCGAACACCTGTGGGACGAGGCGACGGGCCTCTACAGGCACCGCGTCAACACCGTGACAGGGGAGCGTGTGCGCGGCGCATTCTGGGCGTCGGGCAACGGGTGGGCCGCCGCGGGAATCGCTCGCGCGCTACGCATCGGCGGGGATGGTGTGCCCACCGACATGCGGGGCCGTTGGCAGGCCCAGACGCGCGGGCTTGTCGACGCAGTCGCGGCGTGGGAAACACCAGACGGCAGGTTCCACAACGTGCTCAACGATCCCGCCACGTTCACGGACGGCACCGCGGGGCTCATGCTCGCCTACGCGGCCCTCACGGGCGTTGCGGATGGCTGGCTCCCCTCGACCTACGCAGACTCCGCCAGGCGGTGGATGATCTCGGCTCTGGCGCTCGTGGATGCGGCTGGCGTGTTGCGGGGTGTCGCCGGAGCGTCAAGCTTTGATCGCGAGGGGACCTCGGCGGAGGCTCAGGCCTTCGCTCTCTTGGCGCTCACCGCGAGCGACGCCGTCATATAGCCGCCGCGCACGTCACCTAGGCAACGGAACGCGCAGCGATCAACGGCCAGGCGACATCGAGCCGGGGCCCATCAATCGCGATATCCGCTCGATCCCTCACCACGGGCTTGGCCGAGAACGCGACCGAGAGTCCGGCGACGTCCATCATGCCCAGATCATTGGCGCCGTCGCCGATGGCGACAGTGTCCTCGATCGCGACGCCTGCGGCACGTGCGAATGCCAAGAGCGCGACCGCCTTGGCGTTGCGGTCGATCACGGGGCCCACGGTGCGCCCCGTCAAGACGCCGTCCAGCACCTCAAGCCGATTGGCCACGAAGTGGGTCACGTTCACGCGTGAGGCAATGGTCGAGACGACCTCTTCGAATCCTCCGGAGACAAGCCCGACCGTCCAGCCCGCCTCCTGGGCGGTCGCCACGAGTTCGGCGGCGCCTGGAGTGAGGGCGACCTCCGCCGCGACGTCGGCGAAGACCGTGAGAGGCAGACCCTTGAGGGTCGCGACGCGCTTCTTCAGGGACTCGGCAAAGTCGAGCTCGCCGCGCATCGCCCGATCGGTGATCGCGGCAACCTCAACGAGCGAGCCCGCCCTCGCGGCAAGTAGCTCGATGACCTCTTGCTGAATGAGGGTCGAATCGACGTCGAGGACGAGGAGACGACCTTCGCTCATGCAGTGATCACGGTGCCCTTGGCAACGACGGTCAAACCGGACTCGGTCACGGTGAAACCGCGGGCGATGTCGGCGTCGCGGTCGATGCCCACGCGTGCGCCCTCGTCCACGAGCACGCCTTTGTCCAGGATCGCGCGGTGGACCTGGGCGTGCCTGCCCACAATGACGTCATCGAGCAGAATCGAATCCGAGACGGTTGACCACGAGTGAAGACGCACGCCTGGCGACAGAATCGAGCCCGTGACCGTTGCCCCAGACACGATCACGCCGGGCGAGACCACGGAGTCCGCGGCGTGGCCGAGTCGTCCCTCTTCCGAGTGGATGAACTTTGCAGGAGGCTGCGTGATGAGTCCCTGGTGCACGGGCCACTTGTCGTTGTACATGTTGAAGACGGGCAGGACGGCGATGAGGTCCATGTGTGCGTCGTAGTACGAGTCAATCGTTCCGACGTCGCGCCAGTAGTCGCGGTCCCTGTCGGTTGATCCGGGAACGTCGTTGTAGACGAAGTCGTACAGTCCGCACGTGCCCTTGTTCACGAAGTACGGCACGAGGTCGCCACCCATGTCGTGCTTGGAGTCATCATTGTCAGCGTCGGCAGCGAGGGCCTCGAGTAAGGCGCCAGCCGAGACGACGTAGTTGCCCATCGACGCCAAGATCTCGGTGGGACTGTCGGGAAGGCCGTCGGGGTTCGTCGGCTTCTCTAGGAATGCGCGCACGCGGCTGTGATCGTCGGGGTCGACGTCGACCACGCCAAACTGATCGGCCATTTCAATCGGCTGTCGAATTCCAGCGACGGTGAATTCCGCACCCGACTCGATGTGAGCATCGACCATCTGAGAGAAGTCCATGCGATAGACGTGGTCGGCGCCGACGATGACGATGATGTCCGGCTTCTCGTCCTCGATGATGTTGACGCACTGGTAGATCGCGTCCGCGCTTCCCAAATACCAATGCTTGCCGCGACGTTGTTGCGCGGGCACGGGCGCGACATAGTTACCGAGCAAGGGCGACATCCGCCACGTGCGCGCAATGTGCGTGTCGAGCGAGTGCGACTTGTATTGGGTCAAGACGATGACCTGCAGATATTGCGAGTTCACCAGATTCGACAGGGCAAAGTCCACGAGTCTATACGTGCCGCCAAAAGGGACGGAGGGCTTGGCGCGGGCTGCGGTCAAGGGCATCAGGCGCTTGCCCTCACCTCCTGCGAGGACGATTGCAAGTACCTTCGGCGCTGACATGGGTCCAGCATACGTGCCGCACCGCCGCGTCGCGGAGGCCACGCCATCGCGAAAGCGATTACGGTGGGACCATGCGCGTCGATATCCTCAGTCGTGAATACCCTCCCCACGTATACGGGGGCGCAGGCGTTCACGTCAGCGAACTTGCCAGAGTATTGCGCGAGCACGTCGACGTACGCGTGCGCGCTTTTGATGGCCCCCGTGACGAGCCGGGCGTCACCGGATACACGGCGCTTGGAGGAGGAGTCGGCGATGCCTCGCTCGACGTGCTCGCCCATAACCTCCCGATGGCGAAGGATTGCGAGGGTGCCGACCTGGTCCACTCGCACACGTGGTACGCGAACATGGCCGGGCACTTGGCCAAGACGTTGCACGGGATGCCGCACGTCCTGAGCGCCCACTCGCTCGAGCCCCTGCGGCCGTGGAAGGCCGAGCAACTCGGCGGTGGCTATCGCGTGTCCAGTTGGATTGAGAAGACCGCGTATGAGGCGGCCGACGGCATCATCGCGGTGAGCGCGGGCATGCGTGCCGACGTGCTGCGTTGCTACCCGGACGTCGACCCCGCAAAGGTGCAGGTGGTTCACAATGGCATCGACGTCGATGCATGGGCGGCGCCCAGCACTGACGAGGAACGCGAAGCGGCGGCCGCAACGGTCGCGAGGCACGGCATCGACCCCACCCGCCCGGCGATCGTCTTCGTCGGCCGCATCACCAGGCAGAAGGGGTTGCCATACCTGTTGCGCGCGGTCGAGAGGCTGCCCAAGGACGTCCAGGTCGTGCTGTGCGCGGGGGCGCCGGACACCAAGGAGATTGCCGTGGAGGTCTCGTCGGCCGTGGCAACGCTGCAAGAGACCCGCGACGGGGTCACCTGGATCGAGCAAATGCTGCCGAGGCCCGAACTGGTGGCCGTGCTCGACGCGTGCACCGCGTTCGTCTGCCCGTCAATCTACGAGCCCTTGGGGATTGTCAATCTTGAGGCGATGGCGGTGGGCCTTCCAGTCGTCGGCACCGCAACGGGAGGGATCCCCGAGGTGATAGTCGATGGCGTGACAGGCGCCCTGGTGCCGATCGACCAGGCCACGGACGGCACCGGAACGCCTACCGATCCCGAAACCTATGTTGCCGACCTCGCGGCCGCCATGACGGCGATGGTGTCCGATGCCGACGCCGCCAGAGCGATGGGGGTCCGCGGCCGAGCACGCGCAACTGAGCACTTCTCGTGGGACGCTATTGCCGAGCGCACCCTTGCCGTCTACGACGCCGTTCTCGGTTAGGGTTATCTGACATGAACGATGTCCTGCGGCTCACTGACGTCACTCTTCGTCGCGGAGAAAACCAGGTCCTCGACGGTGTCACGTGGAGTGTCGCTCCGGCGGATCGGTGGGTCATTCTTGGGCCCAATGGCGCGGGAAAGACGTCGCTCGTCACGCTGTGTTCCGCTCGAGCCCACCCTACGACCGGGAGCGTCGAGATACTCGGCGAACCTCTTGGCGAGACAAATACGCAAGAACTGCGCATTCGCATCGGCTTGGCTAGCGCTGCGCTTGCCGACCGGATCCCGCCAAGCGAGACCGTGCGCGACTTGGTCATGACCGCTGCGTATGGAGTTACTGGTCGGTGGCGCGAAGAATACGAGAGTGTCGACGAAATGCGGGCCGATGATCTTCTTGCGGCCTTTGGAATGCATGCCTTTGCGGATCGCACGTTTGAGACGTTGAGCGAGGGAGAGCGCAAGCGGGTTCAGATCGCTCGGGCGCTCATGACGGACCCTGAGTTGTTGCTGCTCGACGAGCCTGCGGCGGGATTGGACCTGGGCGGGCGCGAGGAGCTCCTCGGCGCTCTCACCGAGCTCGCCGGCGACCGTCGCTCGCCTGCCATGGTCATGGTCACCCACCATGTCGAGGAGATTCCGGCGGGATTCACTCACGTGCTGCTCCTGAGAGACGGCAAGGCGGTCGCTCAAGGGCCGCTCGCCGACAGCTTGACCAGTGCCAACCTATCCGCCGCCTACGGGCTACCCATCCAGCTCTTCGCCCATGAGGGACGCTGGACGGCAAGAAGCGTGTGACGAGTCGTATCGGCGTGTAAAGGACCCGCTGAGGGCCGAATCCGAGCTGCCTGACGCGACCCTCATTCGTGGAGTCCATCGCAGGGACTATTGCCGGGTAAGGACGTCATTCGCACGGCCGATGCGCGCCCCGAATCGCCCTGCTAGGTTGATATGAGAAGGGAGAACCCATGGAATTCATGTGGTGGTTCATCGTGGCTGCGGCGTTGGGTGTTTTCGAGATTTTCACGCTCGACCTCACGTTGCTCATGCTTGCGGGTGGCGCGCTCGCCGGAGGCACGGTGATGCTCCTGAACGGTCCGATCCTCCTCGCGGTTGTCGTCGCTTGCGTCGTCGCATCGCTGTTGCTATTCGCCTTGCGGCCGTGGTTGTTGCGCTCGATGCGCAAGCGTGGGGTCGCATTCGTCGAGACCAACTCGGCGGCGCTCGTCACCATGCACGCCAAGGCGCTCGATGACGTGACCGCCACTGGCGGTCGCGTCAAGTTGCGCGGAGAGGTGTGGTCGGCGCGCATCGAAGAGGGCGCCGACGTTATTCCCGAAGGCGCCGACGTCGTCGTCGTCAAAATCGACGGAGCGATGGCAATCGTCGCCCCAGCAAAGGAGAACACGTCGCTATGACGCCGGTACAAATAGCAGGACTCGTCGTTCTGGGTATAGTCGCGATCTTTGTGATCTCGGCCATCGCCCGATCCATCGTGGTCGTGCGCCAGACCAAGGCCTACCTCGTTGAGCGCCTCGGCCGGTATAGCCGCACGCTTGACGCGGGACTTCACCTTCTGGTGCCGTTCCTCGACAGAGTGCGCGCTCAGGTCGACCTCAAGGAGCAGGTGTATCCCACTCCGCCTCAGTCGGTCATCACGTCTGACAACCTGGTGGTCGACATCGACTCGGTCATCTATCTGCAGGTCACCGACGCCCGCGCGGCTGTCTACGAGATCGCCAACTACTGGATCGGTGTCGAACAGCTCACGGCCACGACTCTGCGTAACATCGTCGGCACCATGGACCTTGAGCAGGCGCTCACCGGCCGCGACCACATCAACGGCCATTTGCGCGGAGTGCTTGACGAGGCGACAGGCAAGTGGGGTATCCGCGTGAACCGCGTCGAGATCAAGGCCATCGAGCCGCCGGTCTCGATCAAGGACTCGATGGAGAAGCAGATGCGCGCCGAGCGTGACCGACGTGCCGCGATCCTGACCGCGGAGGGCGTCAAGCAGTCCGCGATCCTCATGGCCGAGGGCGAGAAGCAGTCCGCGATCCTCATGGCCGAGGGTGACGCGCAGTCCAAGATTCTGCGTGCAGAGGGCGAGGCTCGCGCCATTTTGCAGGTGTTCGACGCGATCCACGAGGGTGACGCCGACAGCAAGCTGCTCGCGTACCAGTACCTGCAGATGCTGCCCGAAATTGCCAAGACGGACTCGAACAAGATCTGGTTCGTGCCCACAGAGTTCACGGGTGCGCTCAAGGCGGTCGCCGCAGGCTTCGGTGGCGCGGAAGAGCCTGAGCCCCTCAACCGTGACCCCGAGCGCGCCAAGCGCAGGACCCCGCTCACTAACGTTCTCACCGATCCACGCGTTGCCCTCGAAGAGGCGCGCCGCATGGCGGAGAGCGTGAGCGCTGACGCGGAGTCGGCCGGTTCCGCTAGTGGTGCAACGTTCGACCCAAACGTCTCGAAGGGTCAACAGCCAGGCTAAGCACCATACCGAACGGCGCGGGGCCCCCAGAAACCGGGGGCCCTTCGTCGTTCCTGCAAATGGCTTGATCCGTACCGTGTCACGGCGCATTCCACCCGCTGGTGGCTGAATTCGTACCGCTTAGCCGGAGGCCTCAGAGCTTGGGTCTCACCGGCTGCGGTACAGATTCGACCACCTTGGGTCGCACGAGCCTCAAATCCGGTACGAATTGAGCCACTGCGCATGGGGGGCGTCGCGCTGCGGGCTTCGAGGCTGGGAGACTGGTGCGGTGCCCGTGATCAAAGTGACCGATCCCGCCGACGAGCGGCTCGCCGACTATCGCGGGCTCACCGACGTCGCGTTGAGGCGCCGCATCGAGCCGGCCGCGGGCCTGTACATGGCGGAGGGCGCGAAGGTCATCTCGAGGGCTCTCGCCGGCGGCCATCGGCCGCGGTCCCTCCTGGTCACCGAACGCTGGCTTGAGTCGGTCGAATCGCTGGTTGACGCTGATACCCCCATCTACGTGGCCCCCGCTGAGGTGCTCGAGTCCGTGACCGGCTACGACGTCCATCGCGGAGCCCTAGCGGCGATGCATCGCCCCGAGCTCGCCTCGGTGGAAGACATCGTCAGGGGTGCCCGGCTCGTCGTGGTGCTCGAGGGCATCGTGGACCACACCAATGTGGGCGCGATTTTCCGGTCCGTTGCGGGCCTGGGGGCGGATGCCATTCTCGTCTCGCCCACATGCGCCGACCCGCTATACCGGCGATCCGTGAAGGTCTCCATGGGCACCGTGTTTCAGGTGCCGTGGACTCGCGTCGAGCCGTGGCCCGCTGCTCTGGACGAATTGCGCGATGCCGGATTCACCGTCGCAGCCTTGGCGCTGGCCGACGATGCGGTGTCCCTGGCGGACTTCGCGGGGGCGGGCCACGAGCGGGTCGCACTCGTTATGGGGACCGAAGGCGACGGGTTGTCACACGCCGCCCTGTCCGCAGCGGATCACGTGGTCACTATCCCCATGGCTGGGGGAGTGGACTCTCTGAACGTGGCTGCGGCATCGGCCGTCGCCGTGTGGGAGCTGCGCCGCCGCTAGGCCGCTCCGGGGGCGACGGACTCAGTGGCTGGGGCTCAATCACGATACTGGGGGCCGTTAAGGACGCCAATCCTCGGGAGGCTGTGCTCCGACATGCTGGACGGTCAGCGCACTTGCTTGAATTCCACTCCTGACCGCGTCGTCGAGCCCGGCGCCTGCGACCAGTGCCGCGGCGAGGGCCCCCGCGAACGAGTCCCCAGCTCCGGTGGTGTCGACCACGGGAACCGTCTCACCAGGAAAGTGCCTTGCAGGGGCGCCATCGGCCACGACCGCACCGTCGCCCCCAAGGGTCACAACGACGGAACGGCAACGCGCCGCGAGTGCCTGGGCGACATCATGAGCGTCTTGGACGGACTCGCACCGGGACTCCGCAAGTGTGGCGGCCTCACCCGCGTTGACGATGAGCGGGTCACAAGCGGCCAACACGGCCTCGGCGACTGGCTGCATGGGGGACAGGTTCAATACGACTCGCGCACCCCGCTCGTGCGCGACCAAGCATGCCCGTTCGACCACTGGCAGCGGAAGCTCCAGTTGTGTGAGGAGGACGGATCCGGGCTCCACCAGGTCGGCGACGGTGCCGCTCACCAGTGCGGGATCCAGTGACGCGCTTGCGCCAGGGGCCACGATGATCGAATTCTCGCCGTCGGCCGAAACCGTGATGAGCGCCACGCCGCTTGGCTGGCCATCGACGCGCGTCACGTGTGAAACGTTGACGCCCTTGGCGGCCAGGTCTGCGAGCAGCTCGGCTCCTGCGGAGTCGTCGCCCACGGCGGACACAAAGGTCACGGCGGCGCCGGCGCGAGCTGCGGAAACGGCCTGATTTGAGCCCTTGCCGCCCGTCCCCGTCTCGTAGGAGTGGCCAAGGATGGTCTGGCCGGGCAGCGGGTGGAGGTCGACGAACACTACGTGGTCGCGGTTGACCGTGCCGAGGACGATCAGCGGCCCGCGCGTGAATAGCGAGTCGGTCCGTGGATCGGTATTCATTCGTTACCCATTTTCCTCTGTATTGACACCGCGCCGCCTTGACATGGGCGAAAGCTTGATGCGATTCGAGGCGCCGCCTTGGGCGGGTGGATCGACGTGCTGATCACCGACCTAGGGACTGCTCACCGGCTAGTTGAGGGTGACTGACGCCCAGACGTGGCGGCTACGGGGCGTCGGGGAAGATGACGCCCTTGTGCAGGATGAAGCAACCATACGGTTGGTCCTCCAGCGTGTGAACCACGGCGAAGACCTCCTTGGCGCGTTCATAGAACCACAATCGCGGCACGATGCCGAACTCGAGGGGCTCGGGGTGGTGAGCGCGCGCGATCTCAAGAACGGCCGCCTGTACGGGTGCGACGATTGAGGGGTCGCCGTCGACCTCCATGCGCTCGAGCGGGTGGTCAAGGAACGTATCCAAAGGCATGACGCTCAAGATGGCGCGGGCCGCGCGCTCCACCCCAATTTCGCCCAGCCTCAAGACGGGCTTGCCCGATGCTGCGGCCGGGTAGTTGCGATCGACGAGCAGGAGTTGGTCACCGTGACCCATGTCGTCCAGGATGTGCAAGAGCTCTCCGTGGAGCACGGGGTCGATTCCCTTGAGCATGCCGGCCTGCCTTCATCGCCATCGTCGTGGACATGACCCATTGTCCTCGCACTCACATCGCGTGAGGTAATGCTGTGCAGGGTTTCGCGAGGTTGAATTTCTAGGCGGAAACTGCGGCGACACCGTCGCGTGCCGCGATGAGCCAGTCGACGAGGTCTTTGATCGCAATGACGGGAACGTCGTCGCGCTCGCCGAGAGCGAGAAGCCCCTCGAGGCGGAGCATCTCACCGTCGTCGCCGACCACCTCGCAAATCGCCGCTGCGGGTTCCAGCCCGGCAAGCAACAACAAATCGATGGCCGCCTCGGTGTGGCCGTTCCTCACAAGGACTCCCCCGTCGACCGCGCGCAAGGGCACGATGTGTCCCGGCCTGGTGAGGGCGCTTGGCGTTGACGTGGGGTCGGCCAGGATACGAAGCGTGTTGGCGCGGTCGGCCGCACTGATGCCGGTCGTGAGGCGGTTCGCTGCATCCACCGTGACGGTGTACGCGGTCCCGCGAGGGTCTTCGTTGTGTTCGACCATGGGAGGCAGCGCCAACCGGTCGGCAATCTCGTTCGTGAGAGGTGCGCAGATGAAACCCGAGGACACGCGCACGGTCCACGCAATCCACTCCTGAGTGGCGTACTGGGCGGCCAGCACGATGTCGCCCTCGTTTTCGCGGTCCTCATCGTCGACGACGATGACGGGGCGTCCCTCTTTAAGTGCCTCGAGGGCGTCGGGAATGGTAGCGAGGCTGATGGCCCGCTCCTCTCGTGGCGTGGTGAAACGTGCTCAACGTTGGCTTTTGCGGCCCAGGCAGGCACAGCCGTGGCCAAGCCCGAGGGAGCGCTTCTGCTCCCATGATATCGGATTGATACGGGGCGGTCGGCGGAGTACTGACGTGTGACGGATGCGGACTGAGTGGGTCTCGCGCATGTCCGCCATCCATGGCAGAATCGAACAAGTGTTCGAATGGCGTGCGGGTTCTCCGCCGCCCTGTCAGCGACCGCTTGGGAGGTGATCGTGGAGACGCAAGGGACTCGCCTGGCCGCCGCCCGCGCCGCCTTGAGAGCGGTCGAAACCCGTATGGGTGCCGACCGCGAGGCGACGGAAGGGCCCCTCCTCGCGCTTGACGACGCTCTCGTTCCGCTCTTACCTCGCGGCCTACGCAAGGGGCAGGTCATCGCGGTTGAGGGTTCCACGTCGCTTGTGCTTGCCCTTGTGGCGCGAGCTTCCCTGGATGGTGCGTGGACGGCGATGGTGGGGATGCCGAATGTGGGCGTGCTCGCGGCGGCGCGGCGCGGCATCGACCTGGCTCGAGTGGCGCTTATCCCGTATCCGGGAGTTCAAGCGCCCGCCACGCTGGGTGTATGCATCGACGACGTGGACGTGGTGATGGTGGGCCAGGGGCTCGCCATTTCTGATGCCGATCGCAGGCGGTTGGCCGCGCGCGCCAGGGAAAGCGGCTGCGTGGTGGTGGCTGCGGGTCGATGGCCTGGGGCTCACATCCAACTGACAGTAGACGGGGTCAGATGGTGTGGCCTTGGCGCGGGCGAGGGCCGGCTGCGCGAGCGGGACATGACCGTGGCGGTCACCGGCCGGTCGACGGGGACCGCCAGGCGGGTCGTTGTCTGCCTTGACGTGGACACCCAGTCGGTGAGGGTCGGAGCCGCCGTCAGGCTCGCAACCTTGGAAGACAGGGCGCTTGGAACGGGTGCCGCATGAGAGTCCCTTTGCGCGATGCGACGGTCGCCACCGTGCGCCGCGTCGTCCTGTGGGTGCCCGACTGGCCAGTGGTTGCTGCCATGGCGCAAGCGGGCATGGGGGCCGATGCCCCCGCCGCAGTACTGCACGGAAAGGGGATGCTCGCCGTCTCTGCGGCGGCCCGAGCGGCGGGGGTGCGTCGCGGGATGCGTAAACGCCTGGCGCAGCGGGCCTGTCCGGAGCTCACGATCCTTTCTCATGACGAGGGTCGCGATGCCCGTGAGTTCGAGGCCGTCGCCGCGGCGGCGGAGAACGTGGTGTCTGGGGTGGAGATATCGCGTCCAGGGCTACTCATGATTCCCTCGGAGGGGGCTGCGCGCTTTCACGGCTCCGAGGAGGCGCTTGCGGAGGCGCTCGTGACGCGAGTGGTGGAGGAGGCCGGTTACGAGTCGTCCGTGGGCATCGCGGACGGTCTGTTGGCCGCCGTGATGGCCGCGAGAGCGAACTCCCTGATTAGGCGGGGTCAGTCCCACGACTTTTTGGCACCCTTGCCGGTCGACACCTTGGTACACGCCACGATGGAGCGCACCCAGCGCGCCGAGGTCGAGCAGCTCGTCAGCGTTCTAGTGCGGCTCGGCCTGACCAGGCTTGGGGACTTCACGGCGCTTCCCTCGGCCGATGTCATGGCGCGCTTTGGACAGGTGGGCGCATGGGCGCAGCGCATGGCGAGGGGCGAGGACGTGGCGCCTCCCGTATTGCGTAGGGCCGAGGGAGACATCGCCGTCGAGTATGTGTTCGAGGAACCCGCCGAGAGGGTCGAACAGCTCGCGCTCGTGGCAGTCCACGTTGCGGGGCAACTCGATGCTGCCTTGTTGGCCGCCGCATCGAGATGCGCACGCGTGCGGATCGGGGCGAGGACCGTCACGGGAGGCGAGTTGGTGCGGGTGTGGCGCACCGACGTGGGAAGCCGCTCGGGGGCCTTCACCAAGCACATGGCGGACAGGGTGCGTTGGCAGCTCGAGGGATGGCTTTCGGGTACTGGCACAGGCACGGCGTCGCCGCAGCCCGCGCCGCTCACGGCGCTGACTCTCACGGCCGAGGACGTGGTGCCGCTCGGGGCCGAGCAGTCGTTCCTGTGGGGAGGAACCTCGGGCGCCGATGCCAGGGCGCATCGGGCCATGGAAAGGCTGCAGGGGCTGTTGGGGCCCGAGGGCGTGCTGGCCGTGAGCGAGCAGGGTGGCCGCACACCTCGCGACAGGGTTCACGCTCTCGCCTGGGGACAGGAGGGAGAGCCTGCGAGGCGAGTCAGCCATCCGTGGCCAGGCCGCGTTCCCGACCCCGCCCCCGCGACGGTCCTCGCGTCTCCGCTCGAGATTCACGTTCTCGATGCGGGCGGGAGTCCTGTGCGGGTGGACAGGAGGCTCGCAGTGAGCGCCCCTCCCACGTGGGTGCGGCTGCAGGCGAACCCAGGGGACAGGGTGGCTCGAGCCGCGCATCGTCACCCGTCGTCCGGTCACGTGGGAGGCAGCGACGGGCCGGTGTGGGGGACGCCTCTTCCCGTTGAGGCGTGGGCGGGCCCATGGCCCATTGTCGAGCGCTGGTGGTCGTCAGAGGCCTCACGGCGAGCATTCCTGCAGGTCGCGTTGCGCGACGACGCCGGGAACAGTGGCCCCGCGCTGCTGATCGCCCTTCACCAGGGGCGTTGGATGCTTGAGGCCGTCTATGACTGAGCGGCAGCGATGAGTGGGCCGAGCGATGAGTGGGCCGAGCGATGAGCGGGCCGAGCGATGAGCGGGCCGAGCGATGACTGAATGTGTCGAGTACGCGGAGCTGCACGCACACTCCGCCTTCAGCTTCCTCGACGGCGCGAGCCAGCCCGAAGAAATGGCCGCCGAGGCGGGGCGCTTGGGTCTGTCTGCCATGGCGCTCACGGATCACGATGGCCTGTACGGCGTGGTGCGCTTTGCCAACGCCGCGCGGTCGGTGGGTCTACCGACGGTGTTCGGCGCTGAACTGCACCTGCCGGCCCCCGAGGGCAAGGCCGGCGCCCCCGTGCTGGATGCGCCCACGGGGATCCCAGACCCGCGCGGCACTCACCTGGTGGTCCTCGCACGGGGGGCGGGCGGTTATGCGAGACTCTCGCGCACCATCGGCATGGCGCACCTTGCCGCGGGCGAGAAGGGGTTGGCCCACTACACGCTCGAGGGCATTGCCGAGGCCGGATCGGGCGAGTTTCTGGTGCTGACGGGGTGCCGCAAGGGATCCGTGAGGAGGGCCCTGGCCGGTATCGGGGTGCCTGGGGTGGCCACGGCGAGCCATGCGCGAGGAGTGACACGTGAGGGCGTGGTCGCGGCGAGGTCGGAACTAAACAGGCTTGTGGCGCTCTTCGGGCGCGAAGGCGTCGCCGTCGAAATTACCGACACGGGGCAGCCCTACGATTCCGAAATCGCCGACGCCTTGGCGGACCTCGCCTTCGACGCGGGCCTACCGCTCGTCGCGACAACGAACGCCCACTATGCGACACCTCGAGACGCCGACCTCGCGTCCGCGCTCGCTGCGGTGCGCGCACGCTCGTCCCTGGACGACATGGACGGCTGGCTGCCGGGCAGCCCAGGGGCGCACCTGCGCAGCACGGGGGAGATGCTGTGGAGACATCGGCGCCACCCGCAGGCGGTCACCACGGCGTCGAGGCTGGGTGCGGAGTGCGCCTTTGACCTGCACCTCGTGGCGCCACACCTGCCGCCGTATCCCGTTCCCGAGGGCCACACAGAGGCGTCGTGGCTGCGGGAACTCACTTATCAGGGTGCGCGCGAGCGGTACGGCCCGCCGGATAGGGAGCGGGTTCCCGGCGCCTGGAGGCAGATCGAGCACGAGCTGACGGTGATCGAGGCGCTGGACTTCCCCGGCTACTTCCTCATCGTTCACGACATCGTGAGCTTTTGCAGGCGCTCCGACATTCTGTGTCAGGGACGGGGGAGCGCCGCTAACTCCGCCGTCTGCTACGCGTTGGGGGTGACAGCCGTCGACGCGGTGACGCACGGGCTCCTGTTTGAGCGCTTCCTTGCTCCCGAACGCGACGGCCCGCCCGACATCGACGTTGACATCGAGTCGGACCGGCGCGAGGAGGTCATCCAGTACGTATTCAGGCGCTTTGGACGCATTAACGCCGCGATGGTCGCCAATGTGATTCAGTACCGGCCGCGATCTGCGGTCAGGGACGCCGCGAGGGCTCTCGGCTACGACGTCGGCCAGCAGGACGCCTGGTCGAAGAGCATCGACAGGTGGTCGACGCTGCGCACCGACCAGGCCGCTCAGCAGGCATGGGCCGCGACGCAGCGCGATGCGATGTGGCCGGAGCCTACGCCCGTGGCCGAGCTCGATCACATACCCACGCCGGTGCTTGACCTGGCGGAGCGGTTCTTGCGCCTGCCTCGCCACTTGGGGATTCACCCGGGCGGAATGGTGCTGTGCGACCGCCCCGTCATCGACGTCTGCCCCGTCGAATGGGCGCGCATGCCCGGTCGCACGGTGCTGCAGTGGGACAAGGACGATTGCGCCGACGCGGGGCTCGTCAAGTTCGATCTGCTCGGGCTCGGCATGCTCTCCGCGTTGCGATACGCCTTCCAGTCGGTGTGGGAGACCGAGGGCCAGGAGATCGGGCTACATTCCCTTCCCCAAGAGGATGAGGCCGTCTATGACCTGTTGTGCGCCGCCGATACCGTCGGCGTCTTCCAGGTCGAGTCGCGTGCCCAGATGGCCACGCTGCCGCGCCTCAGACCCCGCCGGTTCTATGACATCGTCATCGAGGTGGCGCTGATCAGGCCTGGCCCCATCCAGGGCGGGTCGGTACACCCGTATATCAATCGCGCGCGCGGCCGCGAAGAGGTGACGTACCTGCATCCGCTGCTCGAGAAGTCGCTCGGCAAGACACTCGGAGTGCCGCTGTTCCAGGAGCAGCTGATGCAGATGGCGATGGACTGCGCGGGCTTCGACGGATCGCTTGCCGATCAACTGCGGCGCGCGATGGGTTCCAAGCGCAGCCCAGAACGCATGGAGGCACTGCGGGCGCGTTTCATGGTGGGGGCGAACGAGAAGGGCGTCACCGCCGATGTCGCGCACCAGATCTTCGACAAGCTCAAGGCGTTTTCCGACTTCGGCTTTCCCGAGTCCCACTCGTTCTCGTTTGCCTACCTGGTGTACGCGTCGTGCTGGCTCAAGGTACACAAACCCGCCGCCTTCTATGCGGGTTTGCTTGCCGCGCAGCCGATGGGCTTCTACAGCCCGCAGTCCCTCGCGGCCGATGCCAGGCGCCACGGCCAAGTGGTGTTGCGGCCGTGCGTGTCGCGCTCCGACGCACTTGCCCGCGTCGAAAGGCTCGATGCGCCTTTCGATGCCCCGGCGGAGGTCCGCGCCGACCTGAATGCGCTCGTGCACATCGAGCCCCAACTGGCCGTTCGCATGGGCCTTGCCGCGGTCAAGGGCCTTGGCGCCGATGCCGCTCAGGCGATCGTCGACGCGCGAGCGGAGGCGCCCTTCGTCTCGCTTCCGGATATGGCGAGGCGCGTGAGGGTGAGGCAAGGGGGCTTCCAAGGGGCGGTGCAAAGGGCACAGGCACAAGCGGTTGAGGCAACCCTCGAGAGGGTGGGGGTTGGCGGTAGCGAGGCCGGGAATGGCGGCGCTGGGACTAGCGACGCGGCGACGGCCGTTGCGCCGTTCGCCTCGGTGGCAGACGTGGGAACCAGGCCGCTCACCAAGACCCAATGGGAGGCTCTTGCCACGTCGGGAGCGCTTGAGACACTCGGGGTGAGCAGACGCGAAGGGCTCTGGGCCGCAGCACTGATCGCGCTTGAGGGGCCTGACACACTCCCGGGAGTGGTCCCCGGCGTGGAGGCGCCCGTGCTGCCCGTGATGTCCATGGTCGAAGAGGCGATAGCCGACGTCTGGGCGCACGGAGTGTCAGTTGATAGGTATCCGACTGTCTTTGTTCGCGAGGGGCTCGACCGTAACGGGGTGCTCACCGTCGCGGGGGTTCTTGAACACGAGGCGGAGCGGCGCGTGAGTGTGGCAGGAGTCGTGACCCACAGGCAACGGCCGGGCACCGCCAAGGGGGTGACATTCATCTCGCTCGAGGATGAGACGGGATTTCTCAACGTTATCTGCTCGCAAGGTGTGTGGAGGCGCTACCAAGCGGTTGCGCGGCGGGCTCAAGCGCTGGTGATCAGGGGGCGCATCGAGCGTGCCGACGGCGCCACGAACCTCGTCGCGGAGCACCTCGCACCGCTGAGCCTCAAGGTCGCGTCAACGAGCCGCGACTTTCAGTAGCGCGCAGGCTTCAGAGAACGAGAAGGGGCGCCCTCATGGAAGGAGGCGCCCCAAACTCGGTCCGACACACTGGGCCGCGTTACTTAACCTGGCGACTAGACCAGGCTGATCGCGACCGTGACGCCTGCCACGACGATCGCCTCCATCGCCATGAGCTTCACGAGGATGTTGAGTCCCGGGCCCGCGGTGTCCTTGAAGGGGTCGCCGACGGTATCGCCGATGACGGCCGCCTTGTGTGACTCGGAACCCTTGCCTCCGTGGTGGCCCTCCTCGATGTACTTCTTCGCGTTGTCCCACGCGCCACCGGCATTCGCCATGAACATCGATAGCGAGAATCCGGCTGCGGCCGCTCCCGCCAAGAGGCCGAGCACTCCTGGCACGCCGAAGATGAATCCCATGACGACGGGGGCCGCGATCGCGAGGATCGACGGGAGCATCATTTCCCTCTGCGCGGCCTTGGTCGAGATGGCGACGCAGCGTGCGTAGTCGGGGTCCTGCGTGCCCGCCATGATGCCTGGCATCTCGCGGAACTGGCGGCGCACCTCGTCGACCATCTGGCCTGCTGCGCGGCCCACGGCCTTCATCGTGATTCCGGAGAACACGAACGCGAGCATCGCGCCCGTGAACATGCCGATGATGACCTTGGGGTTGATCAGCACCACCTCGTAGTGCGTCATCATTTGCATGAGGTTGAGGCTCTGGAGCTGGTCAGTGGCGGTCGACGCCAGGTGGAAGTGATCGGGGAACGTGTAGCCAAGGCCACGATCGAGGATGTGCTGGATGCCGATCTTGACCTCTTCGAGGTACGAGGCCATCAGGGCGATGCCGGTAAGCGCCGCGGAACCGATGGCGAAACCCTTGCCCGTTGCTGCGGTCGTATTGCCGAGCGAGTCGAGGGCGTCGGTGCGCCGACGCACCTCGGGGTCGAGACCGCTCATCTCGGCGTTGCCGCCAGCGTTGTCCGCGATGGGCCCGTAGGCATCGGTGGCCAACGTGATGCCCAGCGTGGACAACATGCCCACTGCCGCCATACCGATTCCGTAAAGGCCGAGGCTCAGGGTGTCGGTCCCAAAGGAAAATCCAGAACCGAAGAAGTAGGCAAGCCCGATACCGGTCACGACGGCCATGACGGGAATCGCCACCGACATCATGCCCTCGCCGAGGCCGCCGATGATGACGGTGGCTGGGCCCGTCTTCGTGGCCGCGGCGATGCGTTGAGTCGGCGCGTAGCCCTGCGACGTGAAGTACTCGGCCGCCTGACCGATGGCGATACCGGTGAGGAGCCCGGCGAGGAGTGCGAGCCACAGCCCCCACATGTTCTCCAGGCCCATGGCCCGCATGACGAAAATGGATGCGACCGCGATCATGACGGCGGCTCCGTTGACGCCGCGTCCGAGAGCGCCGAGTAGCTGCTTCTGTGTGGCCTTCTCGCCGGTGCGTACAAAGAACACGCCGACCACGGAAAGCAACGTGCCGAGCGCGCCGATCACCATGGGTGCGATGACGGCCTTGAGCTGGATGGTGGCACCCGAGCTGGCATAGGCCGCCGCACCCAGGGCGGCTGACGCCAGGATGACGCCCACGTACGACTCGTAGAGGTCCGCGCCCATTCCGGCAACGTCGCCGACGTTGTCGCCGACGTTGTCCGCAATCGTCGCGGGGTTGCGCGGGTCGTCCTCGGGGATGCCAGCCTCAATCTTGCCGACAAGGTCCGCGCCGACGTCGGCCGCCTTGGTGAAGATGCCGCCGCCCACGCGAGCGAAGAGCGATTGGACTGCGGCGCCCATACCGAAGGTCAGCATCGTGGTGGTGATGACAACCACCTGGTGAGCGTCGTTCGTGCCGTAGAAGTGAGTGAGCACGAAGAACCAGATCGAGATGTCGAGCAGGCCAAGACCCACGACCGTGAGGCCCATGACAGCGCCCGAGCGGAAGGCGACGCGCAAGCCAGCGTTAAGCGATCGACGTGCCGCGTTGGCTGTACGGGCCGAGGCGTACGTGGCCGTGCGCATGCCGATGAAGCCTGCGAGGCCGGAGAACATGCCGCCGGTGAGGAATGCGAAGGGAACCCACGGGTTCTGCATGTGGAAGACGTAAGCCACCACGCAGAAGATAAGAGTCAAGGACACCAGGACGGTGCCGACGACCTTGTATTGCTGCTTGAGGTAGGCGATCGCGCCGGCACGCACGTGCGCGGCGATGCGAGCCATCGTTTCGGTGCCTTCCGACTCCTTCATCATTTCGCGGAAGAAGCCATAAGCGGCCCCGAGCGCCACGACGGAAGCGACTGGGACCAGCCAGAACCAGGCGGGCATTTGAAGACCTTTCGGTGGAACGTGTGGAGAGTGTGGACTACTGGCCGAACGTCGATTGTGCCGAGCGCCACCACGCGAGGTGTTCGCGTTCGAGCGTGTCTCGAGTGGGCAGAGGGAACGCCGTGATGCCGGTGGAGTCTCCGATGAACACGCCGTTGCGGATGGTGCGGAAGAGCACCTCTTGAGTCATTTGCCGCAGCACCGTCTTGTTGGCCTTATCGGGCGCCTTGGCGAGTTCACGCAGGCAGTCACGCAAGTGGCCGATGTTCGGGTACGGAAGATTATCAATGTCGTGATGGTCGGGGTCGTTCTTCAGGTTGCCGAGGGTGAGTTCGGTGAACGCGATGCGTGGCACGTGCACATTGCGGTCTGTGTCGGTAATGAAGCCAGCAAACTCCGCTGGGTTCAGGTGCGAAACGATGCGCGGAGTGACAGGGCAAATCTCCTGGTAAAGGTGGGTTCGTTCCTCGCCGTCCGCGACGAACTCTTGCGGCTGGATCGTGAGCACGCGACCGTCGTCGGTGGCCAGGTGGAGCGCGGTGAGCGCGTCACGCGGAATCCGCTCCAACACACGGTAGATCGACAAATACAGCGAACTCTTGGGCCGTCCGTCGGAGTGCGCGACGCACCTGGCTTCGACGTCGGCCAAAGGGAATCCTGCGTCGGCGATCTTGTCTCGGTCGACGGAAAAGAAGATGGCTTGGCCCCTGGATCGCTTGGCGGATCCGATCGCGTAATAGAGACCGAAGTCATCCGGCGCGAGCATTGACGCCACGAGGGCCTCAGGGATCAATGAGAGATAGAGGTACGTGGACATGTGTGCTCCCGTCGACGGTGACGCCTAATGTGACGGTAAGGCAAGTGGGGCCGTGCGCGCGGGGCCTTTGGTCCGTGGGCGCTCTCGCGCCAAGGGCGGCGGGAGGCCAGGTGGGTCCGATCCGAGGCCGTAGGGAGAGCCTTGGGACGTGCATCAACGTTCGGAAAGTGCCGATCCATCGTGCTAGCATTGCGCTCGCGCTCGGGAGCCCACCACGGCTTCCGAGACCACTCGTCCGGGTGGCGGAATTGGCAGACGCGCTAGCTTGAGGTGCTAGTGCCCGAAAGGGCGTGGGGGTTCAAGTCCCCCCTCGGACACCGAAGTTGATCAATGCATTCCCTGTGGCGCGGCAGGCGCAAACGCAATAACGTGACCGGGGAGGCAGTGTGGCAACCGAGAGCCGTCTAGAGGTCCGCGAGTGGATCCACGGCCGAGTCATTCTTCGCCTGGAGTCGCTAGCGGCACGGTTTGACGACTCGACACGCAGCCGCACCATCCTGGCGCTGATTTACTTGGCTATAGCGACCGCCATTGTGATTCCCGTGATCTTTGGCGGCGGCCAAGCGATGTCACGAATCGACGAGCCGACTCATGCGGACTTCGCCTATCAAATCGCCCACGGCCACATCCCCGCAAAGGGCGATGTCATCGCACCCGAGATCCGCTCCATTTGGGCCTGCATGGGCGAAGAGCGGTATTCCCTGCCTCTGTGTGGCGCCGAACCATGGCCCTGGCTCTTCCCGTACAACGCAGACCAGTACAACTTCTCACACCCTCCGCTGTACTACGTCACGGTGGGATTTCCCGCTCGGGCAGTCTCGGCGGTGACGCCTCTCAATTTTGTTGAGGCCGGAAGGCTCACTGGAATATTGTGGCTCACCGCGGGCATGTTCATGCTCTACGTCGCCTTGCGCCGATGGAAGGTCGACCCGGCGATCGCGATGGTGGCACCCCTGCTTCTCGTGTCGTTTCCCAGGGTTCTCCACGCCTCGACCACCATCAACCCAGACGCCACCGCAGCACTCGGCGGTGCCCTTGCGTTGTGGCTCGCGGCGAAGATTTTTCTTGAGGATGACCACGACTGGGTGCTTCCCGTGGTGCTCACCGGCCTTGTCGGGACGCTGAAGTTCATCAACACGATCCCGTTCGTGGCCTTGGCTGTCTTGGCAATCGCAAGGGCGCTTCGTGATCACGGGTTCAAGGGTCTGAGGAGGGCCCATTGGATACTTCCCTTCGCCGTGGCGGCGTCGATCCTCATCCCTTACGTCGCGTGGGTGCTGTTCCAGGCGCCGAGAGGGGACATGTCCTGGGTCAACCCCCTCATCGGGATTAACACGCGCACAGTGCTTGGGTTGCCCGGCTCCGAGTGGATCGAGACGCTATTTATTGGTTTCAATCTCGCGTCTGACTACTACATACAACCGCCGCTGAATGTGGCGGCGTTGGTGGCGTGGACTCGATTGCTCAACGTCCTGGTCATCGGGGCGATGATGGCCACCGTGGTCGCCTTTGCGAAGGATCCGGCGCGCAGATCACTCGGTTGGCTGCTCGGTACAGGAGCCGTGCTGTACCCATTGGCCGTGCAGATTCAGGCGTACACGAACTCGACGGTGCCGCAGTACTTCCCCGACCCCACGGGGCGCTATGGACTCGCCTTGATCCCCGGCGCCATTGCATGCTTGGTGATGGCGGCCATCCAGGCGGGCTACCGAAGGTTGATCTACCTGGTGACGGTGTCCGGCCTCGTCGTCATCGTGATCGTGATCGCGGCGGGTATCCAGAGGTCCTGACGGGAGCCAAAGGCGCTGGTACTGGCGCGCATCTAGGCCGGTAGCTCGGGCTCCCTATCTGGACTCGGACTCCTGCCGATGGCGGCCGATGGCGCGTCGGGGATGGCGCGTGCGGATGCCGCCAGCGCGGTCAGGGCCGTGACATGGAGCACCGTGCCTGCGAGCATCGGGCCAGGGAGGACTTCTGCCTGAGTCAACGAAATCATCGCTCCGCTGACACCGAGTGCCGGGAGGGCTCGTCGATCCCGGGTGCGCAAGAAGTGCGCGGAGGCGGCGAGCACGATGGCCGCGGTCGTTGCGAAGAGCGGTAGCCGGTAATAGGGGTACGTCTGCGCGTCGGTGATCACCCGCGACCAAGCCACGACGGCAACAGCCACAGTGGCGGCATCTGTGACACCTCGGCCGAAGAACCACGCGGCGATGCTCGCTGCGACAATCACCGTAGCCTGCACCAATCGGGTCTGCCAGGTGATTGTGGTTGGATCGCCCAACAGGGCCTCAATTGGTGTGCGAATGGTGTTGGGCCACGTCATGTCGAACATCCGAAACTGGCCGCTGAAAACGAAGGGAGCCCACACGGCGGCGGTCGCTACGAACGAGATGCCGCCCGCTCGGACCCGCGAGCGCCACGACGGAAGCGCCAGCAGGAGTACCGGCACGGCGAGCACGGCCCAGGTTTCCAGACCGCACGCGGTGCCGAGCAGCAACGCCGTGATCACAGGACGGTCTTGGCGCGCGAAACCTGCGGCAATCAACCACAGCGCAGGGACCCAAAGGTACGTTGGATGCTGATACACGATCAGGTCCGAGAGCTGCCAGGGGATGAGAAGCACGACCAACGCGCCGCTTGCGACCGCGTAGAGCCATCTTGGGGGGGTGTGGCGGGACGCCCAGAGCGGCACGGCGTAAAAGGTCGGCGCCAGCATGGCAATCGCGGATACCGCATAGCCGACGCTCGACGTCGCGTGGAACACGTGCAGAGTAAGCGCAAATAGGCCGGCCCACATCAGTGCGAGCGGGCCGGTCTGCACGGTAGCGGCGTCGTACGCGTGGCCCAGATCGCCCGAGAGGATCGCATGCCCCGCTCGGACAAACAGGGCGAAGTCTCCATACCTCGCTGAAGGGTCTGGCCACGCGCCGCCGTCGGGCTGAAGCCCTGCGTCTTGCACAGATGCGGTCGCAAAGTGTTGCGCCACCGCAAAGCACAGGCTCACGGCCATCGCGACTAGGACCGCCCATCGCCATGAGGGTCGCGCCCCGACCGGCGCGGACATCCATTGACGGATCGCGGCTGCGCGCGCGCCAGCATGGTTGATGAACACGAGAGCCATCCTCATGGATCGGAACGCCCCTTGCCCCGAGTGACTTCGGAGTGTCGGTTGTTGCTGTGCTCGCTGCCTCACCCTCCGTCCGTTCGAGGGGGGTCGCTTGGCCAGTGTGAGGCGTGTCTACGGAGGTAGCCTTGGGGGATGTCAAACGTGACCGTGACCTCGATCGCCCAGGACCTCATTCGCATCGATACCTCGAACTATGGTGACCAGGATGGACCCGGAGAACGGCTTGCCGCAGAGTACGTGGCCGCGTTCCTGTCGGACCTCGGACTGGACCCGGTCATTCGTGAGTCCCAGCCGGGGCGCGCGAGCCTCACGGCGCTGTGGGAAGGCACGGACCGCACGCGTCCGCCGTTGGTAGTCCACGGCCATTTGGATGTTGTGCCGGCCTTTGCGGAGGACTGGTCCGTCGACCCCTTCGCCGCCGAAGTCAAGGAGGGAATGATCTGGGGAAGGGGCGCCGTCGATATGAAGGGAGTCGACGCAATCTACCTCGAGGCCACGCGTCGCCTCATCGCATTGGGCCGCAAGCCCGCGAGGGACATCGTTCTCGCGTTCTTCGCCGACGAGGAGCATGGCGGAGGTCGCGGAGCGAAGTGGATGGTCAAGGAGCATCCGGAAGACTTCAGGGGTGCCACGGAGGCAATTAGTGAGGTCGGGGGCTTCTCGATCCAGATTGGTGACAAGCGCACCTACCTTATCCAGACGGCCGAGAAGGGCATTCAATGGCTCCGGCTCGTCAGCAACGGGGTGCAAGGACACGGATCGCTGGTGCACCGCGACAACGCGGTGGCGCATCTCGCGGGGGCGATGGCGCGCATCGGGGCTCACGACTGGCCGCTCGACGTGTCGCCCACCGTTGACACGCTGCTGCGGGGCGCCGCCGAGCTCTTGGGGCTCGAATACGAGGTGACGGAGGAACGGGTGGCGGAGATCATCGCCGGTTGCGGTCCGGTGAGCGGAATGATCGGGGCGTCCGTAAGGAATACCTCAAATCCGACGATGTTCGAAGCCGGGTACAAGGTCAATGTCATCCCGGACTCGGCGGTCGGCTTTGTCGACACGCGCTTCCTTCCGGGGCAACAGGAGCAGGTATTACGGACGATCGAGGAGCTGGCGGGCACCCACGTGAAGGTGGAGTCCTACATCACGGAGCGGGCCATGGATTTGCCCTTTGCGGTGCCTCTCGTCGACAAGATGATCGCGGCGCTGCACACGGCCGACCCGGAAGCGGCGGTGCTGCCGTACATGATGATGGGCGGCACCGACAACAAGCACCTGGCGTCGATTGGTATCGCGGGTTACGGCTTCGCACCGCTCAAATTGCCTGCCGGGCTCGACTTCTCGGCGCTTTTCCACGGAATTGACGAGCGTGTGCCTATCGAGAGCCTCGAGGTAGGGACCGACGTGATGGAGCAGTTCCTGCTCGATTGCTAGTCGCGCGCGTCGTAGAGCCAGCAGGCTTGTCAGGCGGCGTCAGTGCGCTCGACGCGCATGGCACGTCTGCGTAGCCAAACCCTGCGTGCACCGCCGACGTAGACCAGGCTCCTTGCCAACTCCCAACGGCCATATTCGGCCTGTTCGGCAAGGATTTGCGTGGTCTCCGCGCGGGTGATCGATCGAGGAACGTCGACCACTCGCCACTGAGTGTGCGAACGCGCTTCGGCGCGTTCCATGCGTGGATTGATCACGTGGCCAGCCGCGATGCGCACCGAGTCAGTCATTTTGCTCCCGTCTCACCCTGTTGTCGGAGTAACGTCTTGCCTATGAGCACCCAAGCGCGTGAGGCACTTCGACACCTGACGGCCGCACTCGAGGCGCACCTCGAAGCGGTTGAATCCCGTCGTAGTGCTGAGGATGCCACAGTCGACGACGCTTTTGATGCCGTCGCCGAGGCGTTTGAGAGGTACGAGGACGAACTCGACAGTGGATTCGGTGAGTCCTTGCCGATTGTCCTCGACGACGATCCCGCCGAGGCCTTTGACGATGACGACGGCGACGACGACAGCGACAGCGACGACAGCGACGACAGCGACGACAGCGACGACAGCGACGACAGCGACGACGACAGCGACAGCGACGACGACGATGTCGCCGACGAGGACCTCGACGGACATGCGACGGAGAACGAAGACGAGATGGACGACGACATCGAGTCCTTCGACTTGCGATAGCGCATGGCCACTACCTCCCTTTATTCGTTTGCCATCTAGCGGTGCTCTGGGTATCCAATCTGCGGTTGTGTGACATCGTCGAGTGCGGAGCGAATCTGATCCGGGAGGACGAGGTCCTCGGCAGCGAGGCTCGGCGCCAATTGTTCCGCTGAACGCGCGCCGACAATCGCAGATGCAACGCCCGGTGCATCTCTTACCCACGCGAGGGCAACCTCGTGTGGGGAGCGCCCCAAGCCCTCCGATGCCGTCGACAGCGCGGCCACGATCGCCGCGGCGCGCGGGTTGAGATACGGCTCGACAAAGCCAGCCAAGTGATCCGACGCGGCCCGCGAGTCGGCGGGAATCGCGTGAGCGTACTTGCCGGTCAGTACGCCCCTGCCAAGCGGCGACCACGCGAGTATTCCCATGCCAAGAGCCTTCGCCGCTGGCACAACCTCGCGTTCGATTCCACGTTCTAGTAGGGAATACTCGACTTGAGTGACCGCGGGGCCGACGCCCGCTCGGGCGAGTGTGGCCGCTCGTGCCATCGCCCAGCCGGGAAAGTTCGACACACCCACGTGGCGGGCTCTTCCCGTGGTGAGGGCGACCTCGAGGGCGTGCATCGTCTCCTCGAGCGGAGTGAGGGGGTCGAAAGCATGAACCAGCCATACGTCGACGTGGTCGGTCCCCAGGCGGGCGAGCGAGGCGTCGAGTGTGTCGAGCAGGGCTCCACGCGACGCATCGATCACGCCGCCCTCGGGCGTCCTGCGCACTCCGGCTTTGGTGCACAGCTGAACCTCGGACCGGGAGAAGGAGCCGCCCAAGAGGGAGCCGATGACGCGCTCCGAGCCGCCATCCGCGTAGGTAGCGGCGGTGTCGATCAAGGTTCCGCCCGCGTCGACAAAGGCGCCAAGCAGGCGCGAGGCCTCATCAACGGACGTGTCCCTCGACCACGTCATGGTGCCAAGCGCCAGCCGTGAGACCTCCGCTCCGCGTGCGCCTAGGCGTCGTACCTGCATGCGAGCGAACCTACCCGGGCGCGAGCCGTCCAGAAGTGCGGCGCGCGGGCGTTATGGTGGTCCACATGAACTGGTGGGAAGCCGTTGTCATGGGCCTGGTGCAAGGCCTCACAGAATTTCTGCCGGTGTCGTCTTCGGCGCACATTAGGGTCGTGGGCACCCTGCTGCCGTACGGCAGCGACCCGGGCGCCGCGTTCAGCGCGATCATCCAACTTGGCACCGAGGCGGCCGTGTTGCTGTACTTCCGCAAGGACATCGCGCGGATCATTGGTGCGTGGGTTGCCGCGCTCTTGGGCAAGCACGGCAAGGACAGGGCTTCCCGCTTCGGTTCCGGAGACCCTGACGCGAAGCTGGGGTGGTGGGTCATCCTCGGCTCGATCCCGATCGTCGCTATTGGGCTGCCCTTCAAGAGCGCTATTGAGTCGAGCTTGCGAAACCTGCTGATCGTTGCCGCGGCGCTAGCCATCTTTGGTGTGCTTCTCGGTTGGGTAGACCGCGTGAGGCCTGCCACCAGAGAACTTCGCACGCTTCGGGCGAAGGATGCCGTGCTGCTTGGGTTCGCACAGGCGGGTGCTCTCATTCCCGGCGTGTCGCGCTCGGGTGGAACCATCACGATGGGCCGATGGCTCGGACTTACTCGCGAGGCCGCAGCACGCTACTCGTTCCTGTTGGCGATTCCCGCGGTCCTGGGGTCGGCATCATTGGAAGCCGTCACCAAGGTGAGCGATCTGACCGCACCGGGCGGCACGGGCATTCCGGCCACCGTGATTGCGACCATCATGTCCTTTGTGGTCGGCTACGCGGTGATCGTTTGGTTCATGAAGATCATCACCACGCGATCATTCATGCCGTTCGTGATCTACCGACTCGTCTTTGCCGCGGTCATCATTGTGCTCGTCGCCACGGGCACGATCGCGGCCAGCTAGGCCAACGGCTAAGCCTTTCCGGTGCCGCCCTCACGCCGGCGCAGGAACTGCTCGAACTCGGCGGCAATCGCGTCTCCCGATGCCTCGGGCAGGCTCGCCTCGTCCATGACGGATTCGAGTTGCGCGACGTGGGCGGCGATCTCCTCGTCTTCCTCAGCGAGTTCGTCCGCGCCCCGTTGCCACGCCTCGGCGTCGTCCACGAGGTCGCCAAGGTCAATCCCTGCGCCGATGAAGCGCTCGAGTTGGTTCAGCAGGGCAAGCGTCGCCTTGGGATTCGGCGGATGCGCCACGTAGTGGGGGACACCCACCCACATCGAGAGAACGGTGATGCCCCTGAGTTCCGCCTCGTGCCCGAGCACACCGACGATTCCGGTAGGGCCCTCGTAGTCGGCGGATTCGAGACCGTAGAGCCTGCGCGCGTGGGCGTCCTCCGATGAAACGAATGTGGGCAGCGGTCGTGTGTGAGGAACGTCGACCAAGAGCGCCCCGCACGTGATGAGGGTGGTGACTTCGAGGTCCTCGGCATAGTCAAGAATCTCGCCACAAAACTGACGCCAGCGCATCGAGGGTTCGATTCCCCTGACAAGGGAGATGCGCCTGTCAGGAGTCGACGCCGCCGCACACGTTGACACGACAGTTCCCGGCCACGACACGATGCGTTCGCCGCCCGGCAACCGGGTGAGCGTCGGTCTGCTCACCTGAAAGTCGTGGTAGTCCTCCGGATCGACGGTTCCGTACTCCTGGGCGTTCCAGACCTCTGCAAGGTGATCGAGAGCATGCGATGCGCCATTGCCCGCGTCGTTCCATCCTTCGAACGCGGCAATCATGATCGACTCGAGGGGCGCGCCGCGAGGGGTCGACGGTGGTGAGCTCATGTCTCCAGCCTAGACTGCACGCCGTGACACTTTCTCAGTTGCCCGCAGGCGTCCTGTGGGACATGGACGGCACCCTGATCGACTCGGAACCGTACTGGATCGACGCCGAAATGAACTTGGCCGCACGCTTTGGTGTGCCATGGACCCACGAGGATGGGCTCACGCTCGTGGGGAACCCCCTGGACGTATCGGCCCAAGTGCTGATCGACAGGGGAGTCCATCTCACCGCGGCGGAAGTCATCGACGTGTTGGTGACCGAGGTTGCCGCGAGGGCCCAGGCTTGGATGCCTTGGGTTCCTGATGCGAGGGCACTTCTCGACGAGGTGGTGGACGCGGGCATACCCTGTGCGCTCGTGACCATGTCGATCGGTTCGTTGGTCGACCGGTTCGTGGAGCAAGCGGGCGACGTCTTTTCGGCGGTAGTAACCGGCGATCAGGTAGCGAAAGGCAAGCCCAACCCGGAGGCCTATCTCCTCGCGGCCAAGAGGCTCGGGGTGGATCCCACGCAGTGCGTGGCGATCGAGGACTCGCCGGTCGGCATTCGCGCAGCACACGCCTCGGGAGCCGCAACCATCGCGGTATCCCGGCACACAAAGACTCCAGACATTCAAGGCGTCACCGTCCTCACGAGCCTGGAAGGCGTGGCATTAGGAGATTTGGCACGCATTCTGTGCCAACACGCGGCGATGGTTTCGAGGTAGTCCCGTTCGCTCACGCCCCGCGAGCCCCTGACAGAGGTGGGTCGTGCCTCAACGAGGGGCACCGGCTAGGAGTCGGGCTTGCCTGTGCGGGCCTACGGGGCACCGGCGGGGCGCACACCCGTGACGCGTTCGGCCGCATCGGCGTCGAGATTCGGCAAGGTGCCGCCGAACTCGGGGCACGCCGACTGAAAGGAACACCAGGAGCACAGCCGTGATGGTCGGGCAGGAAAGTTGCCTGCGGAAGAGCGGCGCTGGATGTCGGCCCAAGTGTCACGCACCTGGGCCTCGACCGCCGCAAGATCCGCGTCTGTTGGTTCAAGTTCCTTGACCCCGCCGTCGCGCAAATACAGCAGCCTCATGAGGCTAGGGCGCGTGCCTTGGCTTCGCTCAACGAGCATCGCGTAGAAGCGCATCTGGAACTCGGCCTGTTGGCCGTAACCGGCCCGCGGGGTGGCTCCGGACTTGTAGTCGATGATGCGAATCGCGCCGTCGGGCGACACATCCATGCGGTCAACGACTCCGCGCAGGGCGGGACCGCCCTCAAGCGCGGCGTCGAGGCGCAGTTCACGCCCGGCCGGCGCCAGGCGTTCGGGGTTCTCCAAGGTGAAGTACATTCCCACTCGCGCCCGAGCATCGTCGAAAAACTGGGCGGCGTCGGCCGAATCCTTCACCAGTTCCGCAACGGCGGGCTCCCTGTTGACGAGTCGCTTCCACTCGGGTTGGAGCAGGTCATTCGCGGCGTCTCGCGTGCGCTGAGCGGGCGGCAAATCGAAGAGCCGCTCAAGCACGGCGTGGACCACCGTGCCGAGCGTCGTGGCCCGCTGCGGCGGTTCCGGCAACTTGTCGATCGTGCGCAGGCGATAGAGCAAGGGGCACTGCGCAAAGTCGCTTGCTCGCGAGGGGGAGAGTCCGGGTTCAGGCAACATGAGTCCCAGGGTAGGCCGGGTGTATGACGCGGCGTGGACCGACTAGCGTGATCCCATGAGTGAGCGCAGAACCTCGGGCTTCGTGGCGGGCAGGATTCTTGGTGCCCCGGTCATTGTTCAACCGAGCACGCTCATCATGCTGGCGGTGCTTGCCTACATCTTCGCCTCGGCAGCAGGGCAGACCACGGCACGGACGTTGTCGATCGGTCTGCTGCTCGCGGCCTCCCTCATCGGCTCCGTGTTGTTGCATGAGGTGGCTCACGCGATCGCCGCACGGGCGTTTGGTCGCAAGGTCAGCGAGATCGTTCTCACCCTGTGGGGCGGTCACACCAGTTTCGATGCGTCGGGTCTCACGCCGCTGGTCAATGGCGTGACGGCGGTCGCGGGCCCCGCCATGAACCTGGTGATCGCGGGCGTAGCCAGGTTGATTCTCCAGGTCGCCAACGTCGGCGGGCTCGCGGGCAGCGTGCTCGCGTATGTGGCTTGGGCCAACGTGCTTCTTGCCATCTTCAACGTGTTGCCAGGAATCCCGATGGACGGTGGAAGGGTGCTCGAGTCCATCGTGTGGGGCGCGACAGGCAATCGCAATAAGGGCACTCTGATCGCCGCGTGGGTGGGACGGTTCGTTGCCGTCGCGGTCGTGGTGTACTCGCTCGCAACGCCGATCCTTCAAGGACGCACGCCCGGTCTCATCGACGTCATGGTCGCGGTCATGGTGTTCTCCATACTGTGGCCGGCCGCCTCGTCGGCGATCGCGTACTCCAAGGCGATGCTTCGCCGTGATGGTTTGACCGTCGCTTCCCTCATGATCCCCGCGGTTGGGGTTTCATACACCGTGACCGTCGAGGGTTCACGGAATGCTGCGAAGGCTGCGGGCGTGCGCGAGATCGTCGTCCTTGGTGCCGACGATGCGCCTGCTGGGAGGTTTCCCCTCGACCTGACCGACCAGGTGCCGCCGGACGTGCGGGATGCCACCTCGCTGCAGTCGGTGACCACACCGATTCCTCGTGGCGCGGCCATTCAACAGTCAGCCGCGGCGGACGTGCTCATCCCCGAATTGAGGGAATGGTGGGGTAAGACGGACGTGTTGGTGGTGGTTGACGGCGTGTTGGTCGTCGGGATTCTGAGGCTAGCTGACGTCGTGGCGGCACTGAGCTAGCACCGTAGACTGGCGCGCATGAATCCCCCAGCGCCCGTAGGTGCCGCCGAGCGCCGCGGTCCGCTCCGTGCGGGAGACCGCGTGCAACTGACTGATCCCAAGGGCCGCCACCACACCATCGAGTTGGTCACGGGCAAAACTTTCCACACTCACAGGGGTCAGTTCCATCACGACGAGCTCATTGGCAAGCCTGAGGGCACCGTCGTGCGAAATACGGCGGGTGTCGACTACGTCGCCTTGAGGCCGTTGCTCAGCGACTTCGTCCTGTCCATGGCTCGTGGCGCCGCGGTGATTTACCCCAAGGACTCGGCGCAGATCATTCAATTCGCCGACGTCTATCCGGGTGCCCGCGTCATGGAGGCGGGCGTCGGATCGGGCGGCCTCACCATGTCGCTCCTGCGTGCGGTCGGTGACGACGGTGAACTCACCTCCGTCGAGCGTCGCGAAGACTTTGCCGACATTGCGCGCGCAAACGTCGAGTCATTCTTTGGGGGCCCGCACCCCGCGTGGAGCCTGTTGCTCGGCGACTTTGATGCGAGGGCGATGGAGCGTGCGCCGGGGTCCGTTGATCGGGTGATTCTGGACATGCTCGCACCTTGGGAGAACCTCGAGGCGGCGGCGCACGTTCTCGCGCCGGGAGGCGTCTTCCTCGCCTACGTCGCGACGGCAACACAACTATCCCGGCTTGCGGAGGACCTGAAGGAGACGGGAGACTTTACCGAGCCGCAGGCTTGGGAGAATCTCATCAGGACGTGGCACCTTGAGGGGCTCGCGGTTCGACCCGACCACAGGATGGTGGGGCACACCGGGTTCCTACTGACGTCGCGCCGGATGGCGCCCGGAGTGGATGCGCCCCTCAGGCATCGGCGTCCGGCGAAGGGTTCGTACCCAACGGACGATGATTGGACACCCGAGGACCTCGGGGAGCGACCCGTATCGGACAAGAAGGTCCGGCGGGTGAGAAGAGACGTGACGGTCGGACGGACGGAAGAATTGGGAGCAGTGGAGGAGTGAGCGTGGTTGACCCCCTGGACACCATCGCGGCGCTCGAAAGGCGCAATGCAGATCTGACGCGGTTGTTGGAGACCGCACGCGATTCGCTTGGCGAGATGCGCGTCAAACTCGCGGAGGCGTCCGCACCGCCGCAGACCTTTGCCACGTTTGTGCAGTGGGCGGGCAAGCATGCAGACGTCGTGGCAAACGGCCGAAAGATGCGCGTGGCAGTGATGGCCACCGTCGGCCCGGCTCTTACACCGGGAGACGAGGTTCTCCTGAATGCGATGAGCGTGGTGGTGGGCACGGCGGAACCGGAACGCAGCGGCCAAGCCGCGATCGTGCGCGAAGTGATCGACGACGCGCGCATCCTCGTGGTGTCTCGCGGAGAGGACGAGCGCGTGGTCTCTCTCATGGGAGGAAACGCGGCGGCACGGATACACGAGGGCGACACCGTCATCATCGACCCGCGCACGGGATTCGCCTCGGAGAAGGTCGAGCGCACGGGCGTCGAGGCGCTGCTGCTCGAAGAAGTTCCGGATGTCGACTTCGCGTCGATTGGCGGACTGACTTCCCAGATCGAGCGCATCCGTGACGCGATCGAACTCCCGATCACGCACCCGGAGTTGTACAAGGAGCACTCGCTGCAGCCGCCGCGTGGTCTCCTGTTGTACGGCCCTCCAGGTTGTGGAAAGACGCTGATCGCGAAGGCGGTGGCGCACTCGCTGGGAGTGGCTTCGGGATCGGACCGTAGTTTCTTCCTGTCGGTAAAGGGCCCCGAGTTGCTCAATAAGTACGTCGGCGAAACAGAGCGCTATATACGCACCATTTTTGAACGCGCGCGGGCGCAGGCCCACACGGGCGCACCGGTTGTCATCTTCTTTGACGAGATGGATGCCCTGTTCAGGGCGCGAGGCTCGGGCGTGAGCTCGGACATGGAGACGACGATCGTCCCTCAGCTCCTCACTGAGCTCGACGGCGTTGAGTCGATGGCGAACGTCATCGTCATCGGGGCCTCGAACCGCGAAGACATGATCGATCCCGCCATCCTGCGCCCCGGCAGGCTCGACGTGAAGATCGAGGTGTCGCGACCGGATCGTCAAGCGTCGATCGACATCATGGGCAAGTACTTGACGGAAACGCTGCCCCTGGATGCGGGCGAAGTCGCCGCGCACGACGGGGATCGCAAGGCGGCCGTGAATGCGATGATCGGCGCCTCTGTGGCGCGGCTGTTCCAGGACGACGATGCCGGCAGGTACATGTCGGGGGCGCTGCTCCGCAACGTCGTAGACCGTGCCAAGACACGCGCCATCAAACATGTCATCGGGGGCGGGGAGCGAGGGTTGTCGACGCCGCACTTGTTGGCCGCTTGCGACCAGGAACTCGTCGAGGCTCGATCCGTCGCGGCCAGGGAGTTCGGCGAGTACTGATGCGCGTCGTCGGGATCGAGACCGAGTATGGGATCACGGATCCCCAGGATCCTGGGGCGAACCCCATCCTGTTGTCCTCGCAATTGGTCGCCGCCTGCAGGCAGTGGGCGGGAGACGCGTCGGCCCGCTGGGACTACGGGGGCGAGGATCCGCTCATGGATCTGAGGGGATCGAGGCGGTCGCGAGAACATGCCACGGTCGACATGCTGACCGATGCCCACGAGTACGACCACGATCGCGGTCAGGTGACCTTGCGCCGCCGACGCGGAAGTTGGGAAGACCCTGCCCATCTCAACGCGGTGCTCGCGAATGGCGCGAGGTTTTATGTCGATCACGCTCACCCGGAGTATTCGGGGCCGGAGGTCTCGAGCGCGCGTGATGCCGTCGTGTGGGATGCGGCGGGCGACAAGATCGCGAGGGCAGCCGTCGAGACCTTCAATGCCGACGGTGGTTCGGTGGCGCTGTTCAAGAACAACGTCGACGGCAAGGGCGCGAGCTACGGCACACACGAAAACTACTTGGTGTCTCGCTCGGTCGCCTTCGATGAACTCGCGCGGCGCCTCACCCCACACCTGGTCAGCAGGCAAGTGGTGGTCGGTGCGGGTCGAGTCGGCCTCGGCGCCTACGGCGAGGTTGCGGGTTTTCAGATGTCGCAGCGGGCCGACTACATGGAGGCCGAGGTGGGTTTGGAGACGACCCTGCGCCGGCCCATCGTGAACACGAGGGATGAGCCGCACGCCGACCGCGCGAGATGGCGGCGCCTGCACATCATCATCGGCGACGCGAATTGCATGGAGGTCCCTACCTACCTCAAGGTCGGGACGACGTCGCTCATCCTTGCGGCAATCGAGGCGGGCGATGATCGTCTCGATGCTCTCGTCCTCGCCGACCCTGTGGCAGAGGTGTCCGCCGTTTCCCATGACGTGACGATGCGCCACCGGCTGGCTCTCGCATCGGGAGAGATGGGCACCGCGCTTGATATGCAACGCGCCTTGCTCACCATCGCGCGAGATCACGTTGCCGATGCGGAAGACGCCGCAGTGATCGCGAAATGGGAGGACGTGTTGGAGGCCCTTTCTCGGGACGTGTTCTCGGCCGCGAAGGACGTGGAATGGGTAGCCAAACTGCAACTCATGGGGCGTATGAGGGACCGCTACGGCTCTATGGGCGCCGAGGGGGTTCCGGTGCGTGCAGCTTGGGACGACGACAGGCTCAAGGCGGCCGACGTGCAGTGGAGCGAGGTCGGCGTCGGCCTTGCCTGGCGGCTCGCGGCCGCGGGCGCCGTGACGCGCCTGACGACCGATGCCGAGGTTGAATCGGCGGTCGCGTTGCCGCCGACGACCACGAGGGCGTGGCTGCGAGGGCGCATGGTGGCGAAGCGCCCCGACATCATTGACGCCGCAGGCTGGTCCTCGATCGTCCTTGACCGCGAGACCGATCACGGCCACCTCGAGGTGGTCAATTTGCCCAATCCCATGGCCACGACGCACGAACTGCTTGACTCGTTGATCGACGAGGTCCGCCCAGCGGCTACCGACCCACGACACGACTAGGCTGTTTTCATGCCCCAGACCACATCTTCCTCATCGCCCTTTGAAGACGACGTTCCAGAGCCAGACGCCCCGGTCGCTCCGGCCGCTCAGGCGAGCGTCGACGCCCTCGACTCACTCTTGGACGAGATCGACGACACGATTCAGTCGAATGCCACGCAGTTTGTGCGGTCGTTCGTGCAAAAGGGTGGGCAGTAGCAGGACATGATGCTTGGAGAGGTTCCCACGCCGCTTGACGTCGATCCGCGGCGACGCATCTTGGGTCTTGAGACCGAGTTTGGCTTGCACTTTGATGCACCGAACGCGCGTGCCGTGACCCCCGAAGAGGTAGCGGGACACCTCTTCCACTCCGTAGTCGAGTGGGGACGATCATCGAATGTGTTCCTCACGAATGGTGCGCGCCTATACATCGACGTGGGGGCACATCCCGAGTACGCGACGGCCGAGTGCGACTCCGTCACCCAACTGGTGGCTCACGACAAGGCAGGCGAACGCATTGTCCACGACCTCGTCGCCAGGGGAGAGGCGCGTCTGAGGGCCGCGGGCGTTGAGGGGTCCATCTATCTCTACAAGAACAACACCGACTCCGCCGGTAATAGCTACGGCTGCCACGAGAACTATTTGGTGCGCAGGCGAGCGGATTTCAAGGCCTTTGCCTCGCTGCTCTTGCCCTTCTTCGTGAGTCGCCAGATTGTGACGGGCTCGGGTTGCATCACGCGTACCCCCCAGGGAGCGCATTACAGCTTCTCTCCGCGGGCTGACCACATGTGGGAGGGCATGAGCTCCGCGACGACGCGGTCGCGCCCCATGATCAACACGAGGGATGAGCCGCACGCTCACGCCGACCTGTATCGGCGGATGCACGTGATCGTCGGCGACTCGACGATGGCCGAGCCGACCACCATGCTGAAAGTGGGAGCGACCGACCTCCTCTTGCGCATCCTCGAGGCTCGGCTGAGGTTGCCCGAACTTGCGTTGGCAAATGAGATGCAGGCGATTCGCACCATTGCACACGACGTCACAGGCGCGGCCACGGTCGAGCTCGCCGACGGCAGGCACATGACCGCGGCCGACCTCCAGGAGTCGTGTCTCGAGGCGGTAAGGGATCATCTCGACGGAGTCATCGAACGAACCGACGAGGTTGACGCGATCTTGGACCTCTGGGAGCGAGGCGTGGGCGCGGTTCGCACCCAGGACGCGAGCGGTGTAGACACCGAAATTGAGTGGGCAATCAAGAGACGCCTGATCGAGCGGTATAGGGACCGTCTCGGATGTGCCCTGGACGATCCGCGGCTCGCGCGTCTCGAGATGGCCTATCACGACGTTTCGCCCTCTCGCGGAGTGTTCAATCGCCTGCAAGCCGATGGCCTGGTCAAGCGAGTGGTGTCAGAGCAGGACATCCTCAACGCCCAGACGCAGCCGCCAGCCACGACGCGCGCGGCTCTCCGCGGTCGCTTCGTCACGGCCGCTCTCGCGTCGGGACACGATTACACGGTTGACTGGGTTCACCTCAAAATCTCCGGAACCGATCCGCGCACAGTGCTGCTGAAGGACCCGTTTCGGAACGTAGACGAACGGGTCGACGTTCTCTTGGCGGCGCTCGACGGCTAGCGAGCGCCCCTAGAATGGTGCGCCTGCCCTTGGAGGAAAACATGCGTCGTGTGGTCGTTGCCTTGATGGCTGCAGCGCTCTTACTCTCGGGCTGCTCAAGCAGCACAGGAGTGGACGCGAGCGTTTCGCCATCGGTCGGCGACATTTCACTCATTACGTTGGGTGTGTCCAAGACCCTCTCGCCCAAGGTGACGTGGCCCGCGGGCCTCAAATTCCCGAAGTCACAGTCCAAGGTGGTGTGGCAGGGCAAGGGCGCGACGCTCAAGGATGGACAGCCGCTCTTACTCAACGTGTTCGTGGAATCTCTCAATACTCACGAAGTGCTCAAGAACACGTTCGATCGCCTCCCACAGTCGTATCTGTTGGCTCCAGAACTCCTTGGCAACGACCTGTACAACATCCTCCTCACCGCGCGAGTGGGCACGCGGGTCCTATCGATTGCGCCTCCTCAGGGAGAATTCACGGGTGAACCGGCGATCGTGATTGTGATCGATGTGCTGTCCGACGAGGCGACGGGGGAGAAACTCCCGGTGAGTCCCGACTTCCCCCAGGTGACCTCGCAGTCGACGGGTGAACCGAACATCACGCTCGACCCCAACAAGGCCCTTCCCGTGGAGCTGTCGATCTCCACGTTGATTCGGGGAGATGGCACCCAGGTCAAGAAGGGTTCGTTCATCGTCGCGCAGTTCAAGGCGGTCTACACCGCCGACGGCTCGAAGGGCGGTAAGTCCTGGAAGGCGGGGGACGTCCAGCAGTCGACCTGGCCCCCTGAGCAGGCGCCGTTCGAGGGGCAAATCGGTGTGGGAAAGGCGCTGCAAGCGTGGGATGAGGGCCTGATCGATCAGACCGTGGGCTCGCGCGTGATGCTCATCGTCCCGGAGTCAGCGGGATACCCGGGCGAAGGTACGCTCGTCTATGTGATCGATATCCTCGCCGTCTACAACGAGGACTCGTAGTGGGCGTAGCGATCAGGGTCATTCCTTGTCTCGACGTCGATGCGGGGCGCGTTGTCAAGGGCGTCAACTTCGCGAACCTTCGTGACGCGGGTGACCCCGTCGAGTTGGCGGCGCGTTATGGCGCGGAGGGTGCAGACGAGGTGACGTTCCTCGATGTGACCGCGTCTTCCGCGGGCCGAGCCACGATGCTCGACGTGGTGAGGCGCACCGCCGAGCAGGTCTTTGTCCCCCTGACTGTTGGTGGAGGGGTGCGTTCCACCGACGACGTTGACATTCTCCTCCGAGCGGGAGCGGACAAGGTAGGCGTGAATACGGCTGCAATCGCGCGACCGGAGCTTATCTCCGAGATCGCGCGTAGGTTTGGCAACCAGGTTTTGGTTCTCTCCGTTGACGCGCGTCGATGTGCGGGTGACACGGTCACCCCATCGGGCTACGAGGTCACGACACACGGTGGTCGTCGTGGCACTGGGATCGACGCGGTCGAGTGGGCGCGGCAGGGCGCCGAGTGGGGCGCGGGAGAAATCCTGCTCAACTCGATGGATGCTGACGGCACCACTGACGGATTCGACATCCAGATCATCAAGGAAGTGCGTGACGTCGTGTCAGTACCACTCATTGCCTCGGGAGGCGCGGGCCGCCCCGAGGATTTCATAGCGGCGGCCCATGCGGGCGCCGACGCCGTTCTCGCCGCGAGCGTATTCCATTTTGGAACGCTCTCGATCGGCCAGGTCAAGGAAGCGATGCGCTCGGCCGGCATCGCAGTGAGGTGAGTCGGACCAAGCGGGCCGAGTACGAGTTGAGCGGGTCTTACATCCGAAAGACCTTCCAACTCCTCGGTCACGCTTTGCGCACTGAGCCGCGGCGATTTGCCGTGTCGATTGGCGCCGCGGGAATCTTTGGAATCGTCACAGTCGTGTTCGGATCCTTGCTTGGCATCATCGTCGACGACGTTGTCATCCCCGCTATTCGCCGCGAGCCCATCCTGGGTTGGTTCGGCGAACACACCCAATCAGGGCGCACCGCCATCCTCATTGCCGGTGCCGCCTTCGTGGCCATCGGCCTCATCAACGCCATCCTCATCGCGATTCGCAGGGCGGTTCAGGGCGGGGCAGTGGCTGGAGTGGGCGCGCGTCACCGCACCGTCGTGGCCGATGCGATCGCGTCGCTTCCGCTGGGCTGGCACCGCGCCAACCCAGCCGGGCGAATGCTCTCCGCCATGTCGTCCGACTCCGAAACCGCGACGAATCCTCTGCATCCCCTGGCCTTCACGGTCGGATCGTTCACCATGATGGTCGCGGCAGGCTACCGGCTGGCGGTCATGGATAAGTGGCTGGCCATCACGGCGATGATGGTGATTCCCGCCGTGTTGGCGGTCAACGTCGTCTACGAACGCGTCATCAGCCCGTTGTGGGATGCGGGTCAGAGCCTGCGTGCCGAGGTCTCGACGATCGCCCACGAGTCGTTCGAGGGAGGTACCGTCGTCAAGGCGCTCGGTGCGGAACAGATCGAGTCCGAGCGCTTCGCTGTCAAGGTCGATGGTCTTCGCGACGCAGACACGCGCGTGGGCGCAGTGTCGAGCTGGTTTGAGCCGCTCATGGACTCCATGGTGCCTCTCAGCTCTCTCGCGATCATGATCGTGGGCGCGTACCGCGCGGCTGCAGGCGCGGTGACCGTCGGCGATGTCGTGTCGGCGATCTACCTGTTGGCGTTGCTTGCGGTGCCGATCCGCGGCATCGGGTGGGTGCTTGGGCAGATGCCTTCCGCTCTGGTGTCGTTCCAGAGGGTGTCGCGCATCTCGGCGGCGGCCACTGAGGTCGATGAACCCGGACACCTGACGCTGTCCCGCGAAGGCGCGGGTCACTTGGGCTTCAGGGGCGCGCACGTGGGCGCGGACGACGGGAACGGCAATCCAGTAGTGATCGTCCGCGACGTGACGCTCGACTTGGCGCCAGGCACCGTCACGGCTCTCGTTGGTGCCACCGGAGCGGGAAAGACGACGGTGGCACTCGCGGCCGCACGCCTGTCGCGTGCGATCGAGGGCGCAGTGATCCTCGACGATTCCAACATTGAAGTGATCGAGTCGCTCGGCAGTCACGTGGCACTCGTGCCGCAAACGTCGTTCGTGTTCGCTGGCACGGTGCGCGACAACGTGACACTCGGCGACGACTATTCCGACGAGGCGGTGTGGCTCGCGCTCAAGCGAGCGGCAATCGCCGACGTCGTCGCTGGTCTTCACCAGCACGGCAACGCGCTTGAAGCGGAGCTCGAAGAGCGAGGAATGAACTTGTCGGGCGGCCAACGTCAACGCGTCGCGATCGCGCGCGCGTTGGTGCGCACTCCTCGCGTCCTCGTGCTCGATGACGCGACCTCCGCGGTCGATCCCGGTGTCGAGCAAGAGATTCTCGCGGCGTTGCGCGCCGATGGCGCGGGCCCCACCGTCCTACTCATCGCCTATCGACTCGCGTCAATCATGCTTGCCGACCGCATCATTCACGTCGATGACGGGCGAGTGGTTGACGCGGGATCGCACGCCGAGCTTCTCGAGAGGGACGCCGGCTACAAGGAGTTGGTGACGGCTTACGAGCAGGACACGAAACGAAGGCTAGACGAGCATGAGGGGAGCGCATCATGACCCCGATTGATCTGGAGGCCGACGAACGCGGCGACTTTGTGAAGCGCATCGGCCTGGGCGAGACCCTGCGACGCGGGCTTGCCATCTCGCCGGAGCTGCGCAAGGGGCTGGGCGTGACGATCGCGCTCGCCGCGGTAGCCGCGTCGGCACGGGCGACCATTCCCTACCTCACCCAGCGCGTGACCGACGAGGGCCTCTTGGCGCCTGGCGGCGTGGACCTCACGATCGTTCATCAGCTGGTCGCCGGCGGCGCGGTCGTCGTGCTGATCTCGATGCTCGTCGAGTGGCGAGTGCGAAGGCGCATGGTGATCGCCGCGGAAGCTGGCCTCGCGACGCTCCGCAAGCGTGCATTCGATAACGTGCACAAGCTCTCCGTGCTCACGCAGAACTCGGAGCAGCGCGGGCGGTACGTGTCGAGGGTGACGGGCGACGTCGACACGATGAGGGACCTCATGCAGTGGACAGGCGCGGGCATGATGGTGGCCGCGTTCGAGTCGACCGTCGTTCTCATCGTGATGGCGGTCTATTCGTGGCAACTCGCGCTCGTCGTCGTGGGTTGTTATGTGCCCCTGCTCGCGGTCACGATGCGGTTCCAGCCTGCGATTTCGCGCGCCTTTGGCGACATCAGGGCGAGGATGGCTGATCTCTTGGGACGCACGTCCGAGCAACTCGTTGGCGTGGCGACCATTCGGTCATACGGCGTTCAGGCGCGCATGCGTCAGCGGTTGAGGGATGAGATCGACGGCATCGCCAAGCGCGAACGTCGCGCGGCGTGGCTCGCGTCGTCGAGCTTCTCGATGACGGCATTCGGGCAGTCGTTCGCGACGGGTGCGGCGCTCGTCGTCGGCACGGCACTTGGTGTGAGGGGCACACTGTCGGTGGGCACTGTGGCCGCGTTCGCTCTGCTCGTCTACATGTTCTCGAGTCCGCTCATGTGGATCGTCGAGATGCTCGCCGAGATGCAGCGCGCGCTCGTTGGCTGGCAGCGCGTGATCGAGCTCGTGGACGCCGAGGCGACGGTCGCCGATCCGGACTCGCCCGTGGCGTTGCCAGCGGGCACGTTGGACCTCACGGTCGAGGGCATCAGGCTCACGTATGAGGGCGACGAAGAGGTGCTCAAGGGCATCACCTTCACGGTGCCCGCGGGCAAACGGCTGGCGATCGTGGGGCAAACGGGTTCCGGCAAGACGTCTCTCGCGAGGCTCATGTCTCGGTTCTTCGACCCGACCGAGGGTCGCATCGCGCTCTCAGGCATCGACGTGCGAGATGTGGCCTTCGCGGAGCTGAGGGACCGCCTGGCGGTCGTTCCGCAAGAGGGCTTCCTCTTTGAGGGCACCATTTCGGACAACCTCCGTTACTCCCTGCCAGCCGCGTCGGACGAAGACCTGCACGCGGCCGGTCAGGAAGCGTTCGAGGCGCTCGGCCTCCATACGTGGCTCGAGGGCACGAGCCACGGACTCGACACGGCGGTCGGCACGAGGGGCGAGCTTCTCAGCGCGGGGGAGAGGCAGCTTGTCAGCATCGCCCGCGCTTACCTGACGGACCCCGACGTTCTCATCCTCGACGAGGCCACCTCTGCGGTGGACCCGTCGACGGAGGTTCGCATCTCGCGTGCCCTCGAGGCCTTGATGAAGGGCCGCACCGCCGTGGTGATTGCTCACCGTCTTTCGACGGCGGAACGTGCCGACTTTGTCGCTGTGATGGACAACGGTGAGCTGGTCGAGTTCGGGTCTCACACCGAGTTGGTGCGCGCGGGCGGCACCTACGAGCGGCTTCACCGCGCCTGGGTGTCGCAGACCCGCGATTGACACGGTGCGATATGGCCCGGGTTCTTCGTCGCACCGTGCAAGGATAGGCGCCATGCGTCTGGCTCAAGAGATCGCCCAACAACTCAAGCGCAATGAGGCGGGGCTCGTGTGTGCCGTCGTTCAAGAGGCGTCCACCGGTCGTGTGCTCATGGTGGCGTGGATGAGCGACGACGCCCTTGCCGAGACGCTCGCTACGGGGCGCGGTGTGTACTGGAGCCGCAGTAGGAACGAGATCTGGCGCAAGGGAGACACCTCAGGGCACGTGCAACGAGTCTTGAGCGCCGAGATCGATTGCGATGGCGACGCCATCCTGCTCCAGGTCGAGCAAGATGGCCCCGCGTGCCATACCGGAACGCACTCATGCTTTGACGCGGGCGGAGCGTTGCCTGTCGTCGTTGGCGGCGCGTCGTGACGACCCCGACTGTGGGAGCGACGTCGCTCGAGTGGGGCGACACGTGGCCTAGCAGGGATGAGTTTGTCGCCCTGGGGGCCACCCACCGCGTGGTGCCCGTCGCGAGGCGACTTCTCGCCGACGACTGGACTCCCGTTGCGGTCTACGCCGCCTTGGCGCAATCGAGGCCTGGCACCTTCATTCTTGAGTCCGCCGAGCCCGACGGAACACGCTCGCGCTACTCCTTCATCGGTGTGCGGTCCGGGGCGTCGTTGACGATCGTTGGCGACAACGCGCGGTGGTCGGGAGACGTGCCACTTGGCCTCGCCGATGGCAAACCCCTTGACGTCATCGGATCCGCGCTCGAGCTCCTTGCATCAGAGCACATCGAGGGCTTGCCTCCGCTCACGGGTGGGCTAGTCGGGGCGCTTGGCTGGGACATCGTCAGGCAATGGGAACCCACGCTTCCGGCAGACGCCAAGCGCGAGCTCGACGTTCCCGACGCGCTCCTGATGCTCGCCACCGACCTGGCGGTTCTCGACCACATCGACGGTTCGGTGTGGCTCATCGCCAACGCCGTCAATTCTGACGCGCTCCCCACCGGTATCGATGCCGCCTACTCGTCCGCGGTGTCCCGCATTGACGCGATGGAGGCGGCGCTCGCCGCGGCACCGAGGCTGCCAGCGATGGCGATCGATGCGGCGCTTCCTGAGGGCGCCGTGACCCAGCGGTCTGCCGTCGGCGAGTACGAGAAGATGGTGAAGTACGCCAAGGAGTCGATTCGCGAAGGGGACGTCTTCCAGGTCGTGCCCTCGCAGCGATTCGATGCCGAGTGCTCGGCGAGCGCCTTCGACGTCTATCGCGTGCTCAGGACCCTCAACCCGAGTCCGTACATGTACTACCTGGAGTGTGAGGACGCCGACGGCCGGGAGTTTGCCATCGTTGGTGCTAGTCCCGAATCGCTCGTGACCGTCAAGAATCGTGCCGTGCTGACGTACCCCATCGCGGGATCACGTCCGCGCGGACGCACGCCCGAACTTGACAAGGCGCTTGAGGTTGACCTGCTCAACGACCCGAAAGAGGCGGCGGAGCACGTCATGCTCGTCGACCTGTCGCGCAACGACCTCGTCAAGGTATGCGAACCCACATCCGTCGAGGTCATCGAGTTCATGGCGGTCAATCGCTACAGCCACATCATGCATATTTGCTCGACGGTGGTCGGCACCCTCGAGGCCGATGCGACCGCGCTCGACGCGTTCGTCGCTACCTTTCCTGCGGGAACGCTGTCGGGGGCGCCTAAGCCGCGCGCGATTGCCTTGATCGACGAGCTCGAGCCCGTGCGGCGCGGATTCTATGGAGGAGCCATTGGCTACTTCGATTTTGCGGGAAACATGGATCTCGCCATCGCTATTCGCACTGCGGTCGTGAAGGACGGCGTCGCGTACGTGCAGGCAGGTGCGGGCATCGTCGCCGATTCGGTTCCGACCTCCGAGGCGCAAGAGACTCGAGATAAGGCGGCCGCAATGTTGCGCGCAGTCTCACGCGCAAACCTGTTGGTTCCAGCATCTTCTCGCTAGACTTTCGACCAGTTCCCAAAGGAGTGATTATGCCTGCCTCGAAGATTGAACCCCATAACCTGCCCGATGTCGCGCCCAAGAACCATGGAAGCACGCTGGCCGGTTGGGTCACGAATGGCCTCATTGTTCTTGGTGCGCTCGTGGCCGCCATCGGATTCATGATCCCGCTGTTCCCCCTCGTGTGGGTGGGCGCGGGTGTATTTGTCGTCGCCCTGGCAGTGGGTGCGACGCTGCGGGCGCTCGGTTTCGGGCAACCGCTTAAGTAGGGAGCGCAGGGCGCGCCTCTACCTCTTCAAAGGAGATCGCACATGACTGAAATTCCCCCGCCCCCCTCGATGCCGCCGCAAATGCCGCCGAACATGGGCATGCCGTCCGGCCCGAACCCGACCGCCAAGAACTGGATGGGGATTGTTGCCCTCATCGTCGGTATTCTCGGCATCCTGCTCGCTTGTTGCTGGGGCAGCGGCATCCTCTTCGCCGTCGGCGCAGTAGTGCTTGGCATGCTCGGCAAGAAGGCTGTCTTGTCCGGCGAGGCCAACAACCGTGGACTTGCAAATGTCGGCTTCATCCTAGGCATCGTCGGCGTCGCACTCTCGATTGTGGTCATCATTCTGTCGATCCTGGGAATCGCCTCGGGCAACTCCTTCAACTGGGGCACGAACTAATTTCGTGGTCACGATGATGGTTGACCGCCCCCCTGCGGGAGAGGTGCGTCTTCGACGACTCCTCGCCCCCGCGGGGGTGGCGGCCGCGGCCATTTCTTCGCTTGCCTATGTTGTCGTCAGGAATCCTCATGCGGAGAGGATCTTCCCTCCGTGCATGCTGCTGCACACGACCGGGCTCTATTGTCCCGGTTGTGGGGGCACGCGGGCCATGTATGACCTGGTATCGGGTCACATTGGGCGCGCACTCCATGAGAATGCGTTCGTGGTTCTTTTCGTGGTACCGCCAGCGGCGATCGGCTTCTTGTGGTGGGTGCTGAACTCGTGGGGAGTGCGCGTGCCTCGGGTTCGCATTACGGTTCCGATGGTGTGGGCGTATGTGGGAGTCCTCGGGGCGTTCTGGGTCCTCCGTAACCTTCCGGGCCTCGAGTTCCTCCGGCCTTGACCGTGAGCACGGACTTCCGATTCGGTCCGGTCACTATCCCCACCGCCCCGCGCAGGGACTCGCTCGGTGGCAACCCCCGACGCTTTTGAGCCTTCATCCGCCACCCGCCGCCTTCGTGCACTGCTTACGTCAAAGACGCCCCGGGCTGCGCCCGCGCTCGCTCGGTCGGCGTTCCAGAAGGTCCTAGGACGGCGGTACCATTGACCCTGGGAGGTGGCAAACACATGAGCGTTCTAGATGGCATCGTCGCAGGTGTGAGAAGTGACCTCGCGGCACGTGAAATGGCCACGTCGATGGATGAATTGAAGGCCCGCGCTGCACGGCTTCCGAGCGCAATTGACGCGCTTCAGAAGTTGCAGACTCCCGAAGTCTCGGTGATTGCCGAGGTGAAGAGGTCCAGCCCTTCGAGGGGCGCCCTCGCGGAAATCACCGATCCCGCAGCGCTCGCCACCGAGTACGAGGCAGGTGGCGCCAGCGTCATCTCCGTGCTCACGGAAGAGCGCCGATTCGGGGGTTCTCTCAGCGACCTCGACGACGTGCGCGGCAAGGTCGACATCCCAATTCTCCGCAAGGACTTCATCGTCACCCCGTACCAGGTGTGGGAGGCGCGAGCCCACGGCGCCGACATGGTCTTGCTCATTGTTGCGGCCCTCGAGCAGATGGCCCTCGAGAGCCTTGTGGAGCGCGTTCACTCGCTCGGGATGTGTGCCCTCGTTGAGGTGCATGACGAGACCGAAGTGGCACGCGCGGTCGCCGCGGGAGCCCGTGTCATTGGCGTCAACGCGCGCAATCTGAAGACCCTCGAGGTCGACCGTGGCACGTTCGCCAGGGTGGCACCCCACATTCCCGATGGCATCGTCAAGGTCGCCGAGTCGGGCATCCGTGACAGCCACGACGTCGTTGAGTACGCCCGCATGGGTGCCGACGCGGTTCTGGTTGGCGAAGCCCTGGTCAAGGACAAGGACCCTCGCACCGCAGTCGCGGAGATGGTTGCCGCTGGAGCCCACCCCGCATTGCGAGCGGTGCGTCCGTGACAGATCCGCTTTCCGGCGCCGCCGGTCCTTTCTTTGGCGCGTACGGGGGGCGGTTCGTTCCAGAGGCTCTTGTGGCCGCGCTCGATGAGTTAACAGACGCCTACGACAAGGCCAAGCACGATCCAGCGTTCGCGGCGGAACTCGACAGGCTCGCCCGTGACTATACGGGCCGCCCAAGCATCGTCACTGCGGTGCCGCGTTTCGCGGCCCACGCCGGCGGCGCTCGCGTCTATCTCAAGCGCGAGGACCTGAATCACACCGGATCTCATAAGATCAACAACGTTCTTGGGCAGGCGTTGCTGACGAAGCGCATCGGCAAGACGAGGGTGATCGCGGAGACTGGGGCGGGCCAGCACGGAGTCGCGACCGCGACGGCCGCCGCGCTCATGGACCTCGAGTGCGTCGTGTACATGGGCGAAGAAGACACGGAGCGGCAGTCGCTCAACGTGGCCCGAATGCGCCTTCTTGGCGCGACCGTCGTGCCCGTCACCACGGGATCGCGAACGCTCAGGGACGCCATCAACGAGGCCTACCGCGACTGGGTGACGAACGTCGACACCACCAACTACATCTTCGGCACCGCGGCGGGCCCCCACCCGTTCCCTGAGATGGTTCGTGACTTCCAGCGAGTCATCGGGCGCGAGGCGCGCGAGCAGATGATGGCGCTTGGCGGACTTCCCGATGCCGTGGTCGCCTGCGTCGGCGGCGGCTCAAACGCCATCGGCATCTTCGATGCCTTCCTGGACGACGCCGACGTGAGGCTCATCGGTTGCGAGGCCGCTGGCGACGGGGTGGACTCCGGGAGGCACGCCTCGTCCATTACTGGGGGACGTCCAGGAGTGCTTCACGGCGCGATGACCTACGTCTTGCAGGATGGGGACGGCCAGACCCAGCCGTCGCACTCGATTTCGGCAGGTCTCGACTACCCGGCCGTGGGTCCGCAGCACGCGTACTTGGCGGACATCGGGAGGGCCGAGTACTGGCCCATCACCGATGCCGAGGCAATGGACGCGTTCCGCCTCCTCACCCGCACCGAGGGAATTCTGCCTGCGATCGAGTCCGCGCATGCTCTCGCGGGTGCGATCAAGCTGGGCAAGCAGCTCGGCCCCGAAGCGACGATCCTCATCAACTTGTCCGGACGCGGCGACAAAGATGTGGAATCGGCCGCCACCTATTTCGGCATTCTCGATGGCGGTGGTCAGCCGTGAGTCACCTCACCGATCGCCTCGATGCCATCAAGGCTGAGGGCCGCTCCGCCCTCATCGGGTATTTGCCCGTGGGTTTTCCCACCGTGGAGCGGTCGATACGCGCCATGACCGTGATGGTCGAGGCCGGGGTCGACATCGTCGAGGTGGGCCTGCCGTATTCGGACCCAGTCATGGATGGCCCCGTTATTCAGCGGGCTGCCGAGAAGGCGCTTGAGCGGGGTTCTCAGGTCGCAGACGCCTTCACCGCGGTACGCGCGGTCGTCGACGCGGGCGCGCCCGTGGTCGTGATGAGTTACTTCAACCCGATGTTGCAGTATGGGCTCGAGCGGTTCGCCGACGACCTAGTGTCAGCGGGAGGGTCTGGGGCGATTACTCCTGATCTGACTCCCGATGCGGCGGGTGGGTGGCTCGAGGTGGCCAGGTCACGGTCCCTCGACACGATCTTCTTGGTCGCACCGAGTTCGACGAATGAGCGCTTGCACATGACGGCCCGCGAGACGTCGGGCTTCGTCTATGCGGCCTCCCTCATGGGCGTGACGGGGGAGCGGGCGACCGTCGGCGGGGGAGCGGAGCAGTTGGTGGCGGCGACACGCGCGGCGGGAGCGCCCCGTGTGTGCGTCGGTCTGGGCGTTTCGAATGGCGTCCAGGCGGCCGAGGTGGCTCGCTACGCGGACGGCGTCATCGTGGGATCAGCGCTGGTACGTTGCCTCATCGATGATGACGACGAGAGTGCGGCGCTCGATGCGCTGCGCGCCAAGACTCGCGAGCTGGCACGCGGAGTAAGGCGCGAATCATGATCTTCACGTCCTTCCCCAGCCCACCCGAGAGTTGGGCCGCCTGGTCCGTCGGCCCACTGACGATTCGTGCATACTCGCTGTGGATCCTGGCGGGAATCTTCTTCGCGCTGTGGCTCACTACCAAGCGTTGGGTAGAACGCGGGGGAGACTCCCAGGTGGTCGGCGATGTCGCCTTCTGGGCGATCCCCTTTGGGATCGTCGGCGGCCGCCTCTATCACGTGATCAGCACGCCTGGGCCGTACTTCGGCGCCGGAGGGCACCCGCTCAATGCGTTCAAGATTTGGGAGGGTGGCCTCGGCATCTGGGGCGCGATCGCCCTCGGAACTGTCGGAGCGCTCATCGGCGCCCGCAGGCATCACGTCTCGTTCGTGACATTTTTGGATGCCGCAGCACCCGGAATTTTGGTGGCTCAGGCCATTGGCCGGATGGGTAACTATTTCAACCAGGAACTGTTCGGCAGGCCCACCGACGTCCCGTGGGCGCTGCAGATCGCCCCTCAGTTCAGGCCTGTCGGCTACACACAATTCGCGACGTTCCACCCCACGTTCCTGTACGAATTGCTGTGGAACCTTGCCGGGGCGGCGCTCATCATTTACCTCGACAGAAGGTTTGACCTGCGTGGTAGCAGGACGTTCTGGCTCTACGTGGTGGTGTACGTGTCCGGTCGTTTCTGGATCGAGACGATGCGCATCGACACCGCCGTCCATGTGGGTGGCCTGCGCATCAATGTTTGGGTTTCGATGGTCGTGCTGACGCTCGCCATCGTGATGTTCTTCTTGCTCGGCGCCCGCCAGAAGCGAAGCGACCAAGTTCCTCGAGCCGAGCTTGCGGCAACCCCGCGCGCCGACGTCGTCAAGGACTGAGGCGCCCGTTCGCTACACGCGGACGGGGTAGTCTCAATGATCGTGTGTACACCGGGTCGACGGCGCCCCGAAACGACTGAGGTTCGCGGCTAGGCGCCGGAACGGTAAAGGACGGTGTAATGACGACGCATCACGGGGGTGAATGGCCCTCGGAGGGGCTCTATGACCCCTCCTTCGAGCACGACGCTTGCGGCGTGGCCTTTGTAGCGACTCTGCGTGGACATGCGGGACGTGACATCGTCGACAAGGGGCTCACAGCCCTCAAGAACCTGCAGCATCGCAGCGGGGTGGGGGCCGAGACCGAGACGGGTGACGGCGCCGGCATCCTGACGCAGATTCCGCACGCGTTCTTGCAGTCGGTGACGGACTTTGATCTTCCCGATGCGGGCATGTATGGGGTTGGCATCGCCTTCCTCACACCTGGCAAAGAGGCTCAGGAGGTCGCCGCTTTCGAGGCGGCCGCGAGCGCCGAGGGCGCCGTTGTGCTTGGCTGGCGAGACGTCCCCGTCAACCTGGATCCGATCGGGCCGTTGGCCCGGGCTGCCGCACCAACCTTCCGCCAAGTCTTCGTCGTCGCGGAGAAGCTCACCGGAATTGATCTCGACCGCAGGCTGTACCGAGTCCGCAAGCGCGCAGACCACCAAGGCGGCCCGTTCTTCGCGTCGCTGTCGGCTCGCACGCTCACCTACAAGGGCATGCTCACGACCTACCAGCTGGAGCAGGTGTTTCCTGATCTGCTGGACCCGTTGTTCGCGTCGGAACTTGCCTTGGTGCACTCGCGCTTCTCAACGAACACCTTCCCGTCGTGGCCACTCGCCCAGCCTTTGCGTCTGATCGCGCACAACGGCGAGATCAACACGGTTCGAGGTAACCGCAACTGGATGGCCGCGCGCGAGGGCAAGCTCAAGTCCGATCTCCTCGGTGAGATCAAGGATCTCCTGCCGGTGTGTTCACCCTCCGCATCGGACACGGCCTCGTTCGACGAGGTGCTCGAGCTCCTGCACCTCGCGGGGCGTAGCCTGCCGCACGCGGTGCTCATGATGATGCCTGAGGCGTGGCAGAACAACACCGAGATGGACCCGTCGCGTCGCGCGTTCTATGAGTACCACTCGTCGCTGGTCGAGCCATGGGATGGCCCGGCCGCATTGCACTTCACCGACGGCACCCTGATCGGGGCGACCCTCGACCGCAACGGCTTGCGTCCGGGTCGCTTCTGGGTGACCTCGGACGGTCTCGTGGTGTGTGGCTCTGAGGCTGGGCTGCTCGACATCGACCCCGCCGATGTCGTCCGAAAGGGACGCCTGCAACCAGGGCGCATGCTTTTGGTCGACACCGCGGCCGGCCGCATCGTCGAGGACGATGAGGTCAAGACGGCACTTGCCGCGGAACACCCCTACGAGGAGTGGGTCGAACGCCACGCAGTGCGCCTGGCAAACCTTCCCGACAGGGAACACATCTCGCACTCACGATCTTCCGTGGTGCGCAGGCAGCGCACGTTTGGCTACACGGAGGAAGAGCTCAAGGTTCTTATCGAGCCGATGGCGAAGGCCGGCGCCGAGCCAATTGGGGCGATGGGCTCCGATACCCCGATTGCCGTGCTTTCGAAGCGCCCCAAGCTGCTATTCGACTACTTCACCCAGATGTTCGCGCAGGTGACCAACCCGCCGCTCGACTCGATCCGAGAAGAGATCGTGACGGCCATCGGCGGAGCGATCGGCCCCGAGCCGAACCTTCTCGAGGGCATTCCTGAGCACGCGCGCAAGGTGACGCTGGACTTCCCCGTCATCGACAACGACGAGCTAGCCAAGATCATCCACATTGATGCGGATCCCAAACTTAAGGGCATCTTCTCGTCGCGCCGCATCCAGGGCCTGTACAAGGTCGACGACGGTGGGGCGGGGCTTGAATCGCGCCTCGAAGCAATCTTCGTCGAGGTCGATAAGGCCCTCGACGACGGCGTGAGCTTCCTCATCCTGTCTGACAGAGACTCGGACGCGGACTTCGCGCCGATCCCGTCCCTGTTGCTCACCTCCGCCGTTCACCACCATTTGGTCAGGAACCACAACCGCACCCAGGTCTCCCTGGTGGTGGAGGCCGGTGACGTGCGCGAGGTTCACCACGTTGCGCTGCTGATCGGCTACGGCGTTGGCGCCGTGAACCCGTATTTGGCCATGGAAACGGTCGAAGACCTCGTGGCTCGTGGGTACATCACCGACATCACAGCCGAGAAGGCCGTCAAGAACCTGATCAAGGCGCTCGGCAAAGGTGTTCTCAAGATCATGTCGAAGATGGGCATCTCGACGATTGCCTCGTACCGTGGTGCTCAGATCTTTGAGGCCATCGGACTCTCGCGAGAGCTTGTCGATCGCCACTTCGCGGGCACGCCAAGCCAGATCGACGGCGTCGGTCTCGATGTGATCGCACGCGAGGTCGCGGACAGGCACGCCGATGCCTACCCGGCGTCCGGACAGCGACCCGCTCACCGCAGGCTCAACGTCGGCGGCGAGTATCAGTGGCGTCGCGAGGGCGAGGAGCATTTGTTTGACCCCGAGACGGTGTTCAAGCTTCAGCACTCGACCAGGACGCGCCAATATGCCGTCTTCAACGAGTACACGGAACGGGTCAACAGCCAGGCAAAACGACTGATGACCTTGCGAGGTCTGTTCGAGATCAAATCCGACAGGCCGCCAGTGCCCATCGAAGAGGTCGAACACCAGCGCGACATCTACAAGCGTTTCACCACGGGCGCGATGTCCTACGGCTCCATTTCCAGGGAAGCGCACGAGACCCTCGCGATGGCAATGAACAAACTCGGTGGCAAGTCCAACACCGGCGAGGGCGGCGAGGCACGAGAGCGTCTGTACGACCCGAAGAGGCGCAGCGCCATCAAGCAAGTGGCGTCCGGACGCTTTGGCGTGACGAGCGAGTACTTGGTGAACGCAGACGACCTCCAGATCAAGCTCGCTCAAGGCGCCAAGCCCGGCGAGGGCGGCCAGCTACCGGCCGAGAAGGTATATCCGTGGATCGCGGAAACGAGGCACTCAACGCCCGGCGTCGGCCTCATTTCCCCGCCTCCTCACCACGATATCTACTCGATCGAAGACCTCAAGCAGTTGATCCACGACCTCAAGAACTCGAACCCGAGGGCGCGAATTCACACCAAGCTCGTGTCTGAAGTGGGGGTCGGCACGATCGCCGCGGGCGTTGCCAAATGCAAGTCCGATGTGGTGCTCATTTCGGGATCAGACGGAGGTACGGGCGCGAGCCCGCTCAACTCGCTCAAGCATGCGGGGGCGCCGTGGGAGATAGGGCTGGCCGATACCCAGCAAACCCTCGTGCGCAATGACCTTCGTGACCGCATCGTCGTGCAGGTCGACGGTCAGCTCAAGACGGGCCGCGACGTCATGGTCGCGATACTTCTTGGTGCCGAGGAGTTCGGTTTCGCGACCACGCCCCTTGTCGTGTCGGGATGCATCATGATGCGCGTGTGCCACAAGGACACGTGCCCCGTGGGAGTCGCCACGCAGAACCCCGAATTGCGTGAGCGCTTCAGCGGGAAGCCCGAGTTCGTCGAGACCTTCTTCGAGTTCATGGCTCAGCAGGTGCGTGAGCAGCTTGCGGCTCTTGGGTTCCGCTCGATTGAGGAGGCGGTCGGCCACGTCGAACTTCTCGACACTCGCGCCGCGGTGGACCACTGGAAGGCTCAAGGCCTCGACCTGAGTCCCATCCTGGCCGTGCCCCAGCCGGGGAGCGCATTGCACCAGTCCGTCGCTCAAGATCACGGACTCGACGCGGCGCTCGACGTCGGACTCATCGCGGAGGCGAAGACGGCGCTCGAAACAGGAGAACCGGTCGTGCTGACGCGCGACGTTCGCAACACGAACCGCACGATTGGCACGATGCTTGGATACGAGGTCACTCGTCGCTATAGGGGTGAGGGCCTTCCCGACGACACGATTTCGGTCCAGTGTGTGGGTTCGGCAGGCCAGTCCTTCGGTGCGTTCTTGCCGCGTGGCGTGACCTTGCGCCTCGAGGGAGACGCGAATGACTACGTTGCCAAGGGCCTCTCCGGCGGCAGGGTCATCGTGAGGCCGGATCGATCCGCGGCACTGAACGATGCCCTCGACGTGATCGCGGGCAACGTGATCGGCTATGGCGCGACGAGCGGAGAGATCTTCCTGCGCGGTCAAGTCGGGGAGCGCTTCTTGGTCCGCAACTCCGGTGCGTCGGCGGTCGTGGAGGGCGTCGGCGACCATGCGCTCGAGTACATGACCGGCGGAATCGCCGTGGTGCTCGGTCGCACGGGCCGCAATTTCGGTGCCGGTATGTCAGGCGGCACCGCCTACGTGCTCGACATCAGGACGGAGCGCGTCAACAAGGAGGCGCTCGCCTCCGGCGAACTCACTGTGAGCGCGCTCGATGAGGAAGACACGGTCATCGTCCGTACCTTGGTTGAGAAGCACGTCGAAGAGACTGACTCTCCGCGGGGACGAGAACTGCTTGCCAACTGGGAGAAGTCGGTCGAGCGGTTCAGCCGCGTGCTTCCCGCGCAATATGCGAGGGTTCGCGAGGCGTTGGCGGAACTCGATGCCAGTGGACGCGACCTGTCGGCGCCCGGCGCGTGGACCGAATTCCTGGAGGTGACTCGTGGCTGATTTTCGCGGATTCCTGAAGCATCGTGAAAGGGAGTTGCCTCCTCCCAGGCCCGTTCCCGTGCGATTGCTCGACTGGAAGTACGTCAGGGACGAGCTTGCCGCCGACCCTGAGGCGCTCAACCGTCAGGCGAGTAGATGCATGGACTGCGGCGTGCCGTTCTGCCACCAAGGATGCCCCCTGGGGAACCTCATTCCCGAATGGAATGACCTTGTGCACCGTGGCCAGTGGGAGGATGCCCTCGACAGGCTCCATGCGACCAACAACTTCCCGGAGTTCACGGGGCGCATTTGCCCCGCGCCGTGCGAGTCGAGTTGCGTGCTTGGCATCAACCAACCCGCGGTGACCATCAAGAACATCGAGGTCTCGATCATCGATGAAGGGTTCAGGCGGGGCCTGGTCAAGCCGCTCGAGCCTTCACGTCAGACTGGAAGAACGGTGGCGGTCGTTGGCTCCGGTCCTTCGGGCCTCGCGGCCGCACAGCAGCTGACGAGGGCGGGCCACACCGTTGCCGTGTACGAGCGCGACATTCGCATCGGCGGCCTGATGCGCAATGGCGTGCCCGACTTCAAAATGGAAAAGATCCATATCGACAGGCGCGTCGAGCAGATGGAGGCCGAGGGCACTCGCTTCCGCACCGGTGTCGAGATCGGCAAGGACGTCACATGGGACGATCTGCGGGCCCGATTTGACGCCGTTCTCATCGCTACTGGGTCGACGGTCCCGCGAGACTTGCCTGTTCCTGGGCGACGCTATAGGGGCATCCACTTTGCGATGCCGTACCTGACTCAGGGCAACAAGGTGGCTGCGGGCGACACTGTCGAGCGCCAGATCACCGCAAAGGACAAGCACGTGATCATCATCGGCGGTGGAGACACCGGCTCTGACTGCCTGGGCACCGCGTTGCGCCAGGGAGCCAAGTCGGTGACGACTCTTGCCATTGGTGTGAAGCCGCCGGAAGCAAGGGACGCGCGATCGCAGCCGTGGCCGACGCATCCGATGCTCTTTGACATCTCGTCTTCGCATGAAGAGGGAGGAGAACGTCGCTTCCTTGCATCGACGATTGAGTTTCTCGCCGACGAGGACGAGCAGGTGACGACGATTCGACTTGCTCAAACCCAGATTATGCCCGACGGTTCGCGCGGGCCTGCTCCCGGTTCCGAGCAAGAGATTCCCGCGGACCTCGTGTTGATCTCCATGGGATTCACGGGCCCCGAGCGCGGAACGTTGAGCCAACTCGAGCACATTGGATTTACGCCCCGTGGCACGGTGGCACGCAACGACTCCTTTGCTACTGCGGTCGACGGCGTCTTCGTCGCCGGAGATGCAGGACGCGGGCAGTCTCTTGTGGTGTGGGCGATCGCTGAAGGACGCGCCGCAGCCGCGGCAATTGATACATACCTCACCGGAAGCACCGAGCTTCCGGCGCCCGTGACGGCGAGAACCGTCTCGCTACGGGCCTGAAACACCTAGGTTGGAGAACATGCGAAACGCGAAGATTGTCTGCACCATCGGCCCCGCGACTGCGTCGCTGGACCAGATGAAGTTGCTGGTGGAGGCGGGCATGGATGTTGCCCGTATCAACCGCAGCCACGGCAGCGCCGAAGAGCACGAGCAGGTGTACCGGAACGTGCGTCAGGCGGCGGCAGAGGCCGGACGCAACGTCGCGGTCCTCGTTGACCTTCAGGGACCCAAGATCCGCCTTGCGCGCTTCGTCGATGGGCCTCACGATCTTGCGGTGGGTGACATCTTCACGATCACCACACGCGAGGTTGAGGGCACCAAGGAGATTTGCGGTACGACGTTCAAGGGCCTCGCTGGTGACTGCAAGGCTGGCGACTTCCTGCTCATCGACGACGGCAAGGTCCGCGTCGAGGTCATGGAGGTCAAGGACGGCACAGACGTGGTGACCAAGGTGATCGTTCCCGGTCCCGTGTCGAACAACAAGGGCATCAACCTTCCCGGCGTTGCCGTGTCGGTCCCCGCCATGTCCGAGAAGGATGAGTCTGACCTGCGTTGGGGCCTCAAGCTCGGCGCCGACTTCATCGCGCTGTCGTTCGTGCGTTCGGCGGCCGACTATGCGGATGTGGCGCGCATTATGGCCGAAGAGGGTCGTATCGTTCCCGTGATCGCCAAGGTCGAGAAGCCCCAGGCTGTCGACAATCTCGAAGAGATCGTGGACGCCTTTGACGGCGTGATGGTTGCCCGTGGCGACCTCGGTGTCGAGCTTCCGCTTGAGGACGTGCCTCTCGTACAGAAGCGCGCCATTGAGCTGTGCCGCTCGCAGGCCAAGCCCGTCATCGTCGCGACGCAGGTGCTCGAGTCCATGACTCACTCGCCCGTGCCAACGCGTGCCGAAACCTCGGACTGCGCGAACGCGATTCTCGATGGTGCCGACGCGGTCATGCTCTCGGGCGAGACCTCGGTTGGCGACTACCCGATTATCACGGTGGAGACGATGGCCCGCATCATCAAGAACACCGAGCAGAAGGGGTTCAGCCGCATCGCGCCGTACTTGGCTAGCCCCAAGACCCGCGGTGGCGCCGTGACCCACGCGGCCGCCGAGATTTCCGAGACTCTCGATGTCAAGTACATCGTGACGTTCACGCAATCCGGGGACTCCGCGCAGCGGATGTCGCGCCTACGCCCCGAGACGCCGATGCTAGCGCTGACGCCGAACCCCGACACCCAGAAGCGTCTGGCACTGTCGTGGGGCGTCAGGACCACGATCGTTCCCAAGGCGGAGACGACGGACGACATGGTCAATATCGTTGATTCGCTCCTCAAGGACACGGGCAGGGCCGTCGATGGCGACCTCGTTGTCATCGTCTCCGGTACGCCCATTGGCATTCCGGGCACGACAAACTCGATCGTGGTTCACAAGGTCGGTCAGGTTCGCAAGTAGCAGCCAGCAAACGCTCAAAGGACTCGTCGGTGACAGCCGACGGGTCCTTTGCGTTTGTACACCCGAGACGTCAAGGTCCTAGGGTTGTGGTTCGGGCGAACATCGTGACGGCAGACTCAGGGGAGTGGTTGGAATGGCGCGCAATGCGGTTCAACTCATCACATACGCGGACCGCTTGGCGGGGGACCTCGGCGGATTGACCGCACTGATGGCGAGCGCTCCCTGGAATGGCGCCTTCGGTGGAGTGCACGTGCTTCCGTTCTTCACCCCCTTCGATGGGGCCGATGCAGGCTTTGACCCCACCGACCACACGTCCGTTGACCCCCGGCTCGGCACCTGGGGTAGCATCGGCGCCCTAGCCAGTCAAGGTGATGTCATGGTCGACATCATCGTGAACCACGTTTCGTCCTCCTCTGCCTCCTTCCTTGACTGGTGTGCCAGGGGCGACGAGTCTCCGTACGCGGGGATGTTCCTGACCATGTCCTCGGTGTTCCCCAACGGGGCCACCGAAGCGGACCTTACGACCGTGTATCGGCCCCGACCTGGCCTGCCCTTCACTCCCTACCGCGTCGGTGGCAAACAACGCTTTGTGTGGACGACCTTCACCCCGCAGCAGATCGACATCGACGTCTCCCACCCGGCCGCGCAGGACTATCTGAACGCGATTCTCGAGGCCGTCGCTCAAGCAGGGGTCACCATGGTGCGGTTGGACGCCGTCGGCTACGCCATCAAGACCCCGGGCACCACGTGCTTCATGACCGACGCGACATTTGACTTCATCGCGGACTTCACGGCCAAGGCGCGAGCCAGGGGAGTCGAGGTGCTTGTTGAGGTGCACTCGTACTTCGAGCGCCAGATCGCCATAGGTGCCGCGGTGGACAGGGTCTATGACTTTGCCCTGCCGCCGCTTGTCCTGCATGCGCTCGGCACGGGCGACGGCGCGCCCTTGGCGAGATGGATGGACATCCGGCCGGTGAACGCCATGACCGTCCTGGACACTCACGACGGCATCGGCGTGATTGACGTGGGGGCCGACCAGACCGCGATCGACCGTCCGGGTCTGTTGACCCCGACGCAACTCGACGCGCTCGTCAAGCAGATCCACCAGAACTCCGGCGGGACGAGTCTCTTGGCGACGGGAGCGTCGGCGTCCAACCTGGACCTTTACCAGGTGAATTGCACCTACTTTGATGCCCTGGGCGGCGACGAGAACGCGTACCTGATCGCGAGGGCCATCCAGTTCTTCGTGCCAGGGATTCCGCAGGTCTACTACGTGGGCGCCCTCGCGGGACGCAATGACACCGAGCTGCTTGGCCGCACTCACGTCGGAAGAGACATCAATAGGCATTACTACACGTCCGGCGAGGTCGCCACGGAGGTGAGCCGACCGGTGGTCGCCGCGCTACTCGAACTGTGCAAATTCCGGTCGACGCTTCCTGTCTTCGACGGCGAGTTCGCCTTTTCTCACGACGCGGAAGCTTCCGAGATGTCGATGAAGTGGAGCGCGGGGCAGTCGTGGGCGGTTCTCGAGGTGAACCTCGCTCGTCGTGAAGCCTCGATCACCTGGTCTCACGAAGGAGCGGAGGGTCAGACCTTCGACCTGCTCGCGAGTCCGCCCTCGCTCGACTAGCTCGAGTCGTCTTGTCCTGTGACCCCGCGCCAGTCCCTCTGACCGAAGTCGGGAACTACGCGGTCGTACTGGGTGGCGAACAGGGGGGACGAGATCAGGAAGTCGGCCGTGGCCACGTTCGAGGCCATCGGGATATTCCATACTGCGCCAAGCCGCAGCAGCGCCTTCACATCCGGATCGTGGGGTTGCGCCTCGAGCGGGTCCCACAGGAAGAAGAGCATGTCGATGACGCCCTCGGCGATCTTGGCGCCAATCTGCTGGTCGCCGCCGACCGGGCCAGAAAGGAATCGCTGGACGGGCAGACCCAACTCGTATTCGAGCATCGTGCCTGTGGTGCCCGTCGCGTAGAGGTGGTGGGGCGCAAGGGTGTCCCTGTTGTAGCTGGCCCACTCAAGGAGCTCGACCTTCTTGTTGTCGTGGGCAACCAGCGCAATGTGTCGCTTGGCATCAACCCTGTCGCGGTGCGGTTTCATACCCATGAGTATGACGACCGGCGCGGGCGTGGCGCCAGAGCGACCTCCAGCCTTCCAGGCTTCCCGTCGAGAGTTTGCTGGCGAGTTCCCGGCGTCCCCGGCATCCGTCGGGGTCGTGTGTCGCCCGCCGTGGCGGCGATCGGACTTTTGAAAAGCAAGTAAAGGGTCAGGCGCCGGAACAGACCGGGGTCAAGCGTGCGAGGACGATGCCATGTCGCGTCGCTGAAACAGCCTGCGCAGCCCGCTCCCTATCGCACCCACGGACATGAACACCGATCCGACGACGAACAGCGAAACGGCAAGCATGTGGTACTGATCAAAGGCCTTGTAGAACAGCACCGAGCCCACGACGAACAGTAGGTTCCCCATAATGCCAATGGCGGTATGGATGTGTTCATAGTCCTGGACGAGAGTACGGATCAAGGCGAAATTCCTCCGACGTTCCAGTCGGCGGTTGTGTGACGCAGCCTCACGCCGCTGCCCGCCGATCTGGTCGCGACGGTACCACCTTGGCTTCAATGTGCGAGCAGGTGAGCGTCGTTGTGCGCATCACCGAAACGTGTCATGCAGGCGCGCAGAATGCCTGTCGACCGACGACACAAGGACGCGGTACGTGTGCCGCATCCGGACGCGACACCGGATTCGAATGTCTGGCCAGGCGCAATTTCCGTCGCGCGTTGACACATCGCGGCGCCGACGGTGACGATGAGTTCATGACTTGGTTGCGAGATCGCATGGAATTTCTTCTCTTTGTCTCCTCCACCGCGCTGCTGCTCGCGGGCGGCGGGGCGTGGCTACTCGGATCGATGTCGGTGGCCGAGTTGCTGTGGGGAGCAGGGACGTGCCTTGGGTTGCTGTTCGCGATCGCCTGGACGGTGGCCGCGGTCCGCCAACGTCAGTTGAGCGTCGACGTCATCGCTTTGCTCGCATTGGCTGGCGCCCTGGTGGTGGGCGAGTGGTTTGCGGGGGCGATGATCACGGTGATGCTGGCGACCGGCGTGCTGCTCGAGGCGCGCGCGGGAGCACGCGCGAGGCGGGAGTTGAGCCTACTCGTCGAGCGCGCCCCGCGAACGGCCCGACGTCAGGTAGACGGCCGAGTCGTGGAGGTCCCCGTGGACGACGTCGCCAAGGGTGATCGGATCCTGGTGGGCACGGGAGAGGTGGTTCCGGTGGACGGGCGGCTCATGTCGGCCGGGGTCCTGGATGAAGCGGCGCTGACCGGGGAGTCATTCCCGGTCGAGAGGCCCGCCGGGGATGAGGTGCGCAGCGGGGTGGTCAACGCCGGATCGCCGATAGATCTCATGGCGACGTCGGTGGCGGCAGAGTCAACCTATGCGGGCGTGGTGCGACTGGTGGAGCAGGCGCAGGCATCGTCGGCGCCGTTCGTCCGCGCCGCGGATCGCTTCGCGGTCGTGTTCGTCCCCCTGACGCTGGTGCTCGCTGGTGCCGCATGGGCCCTCAGCGGGGACCCTGTACGCGCCGTCGCCGTGCTGGTCGTGGCCACGCCCTGTCCGCTGCTCTTGGCGGCACCCATCGCCATCATGTCTGGGCTGTCGCGAGCGGCGCACATCGGCGTCGTCATCAAAGGTGGTGGAGCCCTCGAACGGTTGGCCGCTGGGCGGGTGATTCTGTTCGACAAGACAGGCACCCTGACTCAGGGGCAGCCGACCCTCGCCGACGTCGTGACCGCAGGCGACCACATCGACTCAGACGAGATACTGCGCCTGGCGGCCTCGCTCGACCAAGTCTCACCGCACGTGCTCGCCAGTTCAATTGTCACCGCAGCGACGCGACGGGGCCTGCGGCTCGAGATGCCCGAAGATGTGCACGAGGAACACGGCTATGGCTTGGGCGGAAGGATCGGTTCCCACGAGGTGCGGGTGGGCAAGGCCTCATGGATCGTCGACGGCGTGCAGCCCGCGTGGGTGCGCCAGGTGCGCCGTCGTGCAGACCTGGATGGCTCGCTGACCGTCTTCGTCGCGGTCGACGGCGAGCCGGCGGGCGCATTCCTTCTCGAAGACCCGATTCGGCCGGACGCGCCACGGATGGTTCGCGCGCTTCGCGAGGTGGGTATCAGCCGGGTCGTCTTGGTCACGGGAGACCGGGCCGATATCGCGGACGCGGTGGGGCGCATCGTCGGGGTCGACACCGTGCTGGCCGAGTGCGACCCAGCCGACAAACTCGCGGCGATCGAAATCGAGGAGGAGCTGGGTTCGACGATCATGGTGGGTGACGGCGTCAACGATGCCCCCGCCTTGGCGGCGGCAGGGGTGGGCGTGGCGCTGGCTGCGCGCGGGGCGACCGCCTCGTCGGAGGCTGCCGACGTGGTCCTGACCGTCGACCGGCTCGATGCCCTCGCGGATGCGATTCTCATCGCTCGCAGGTCCAAGCGCATCGCCCTGCAGGCGGTCCTCGTCGGGATGGGCCTGTCATTCGTGGCGATGGTCGCAGCCGCAGTCGGACTGCTCGCGCCCGCGATCGGCGCCGTCACGCAAGAAGTCATCGACGTGCTGGCGATCGGCATCGCGTTGCGGGCCGTCCTGCCGGGCAGAGTGCACACGATTGCCATGCCGCCCGCCGACGTAGCCATCGCCCGCGCACTCAAGGTTGAGCACGACGCGGTGCTCGTCGTCGTCGAGCAGATCCGCGCCGTTGCCGACGCTCTCTCGACGAGGGATTGCGACCTTGCGCCGGCACATACGCTTCTCAAACGGCTCGAGGGAGAACTCCTCCCGCACGAGCGCGCCGACGAGGCGCAGCTCGTGCCTCTCGTCTCTCGGGCGCTTGGCGGTACCGACGCGACCGCATCGATGAGCCGCACCCACGCCGAGATCGAGCACCAGGTCAGCAGGCTGCGCCGATTGCTCACGGATCTTGACAACGACAGCGTCCAGCCCGAGGACGTCGTCGAACTGAGGCGGGTTCTCTATGGGCTCTACGCGGTGCTGCGCCTGCACAACGCACAAGAGGAGGAGGGCGCATTCAGCCTCGTACCGGCAGGTCCGGCACGCGGAGCTGCCGCGCGTCAGCCCTGACGGCATCGCTGCCCGCGGGGTTGAGGCCGAAGTTCCCGGAGGACGTGCACTGAATGAGTCCGTCGCGAGCGAGCTTCGTCTGGTTGGCAGACACCGACGACGGCGCCATTGCCCCTGTGGACGCGGTCTTGCGGCCCTCATAAACGCGCGGTCGGCGCCCGCTTGAGCCGATCGACCAAGTCAGCCCACGACTCGACCCTATTCAAGGTTGGGGACCTCGCGGAAACCCCATCCGGAGCGTCGCCGCGCACTCATCTTGTGCGCCAAGCGTGCGGGGTAGCATGAGGGCGATCGAGCGAGCGCGACGAACCGGGCGAGCCGAATTGCGACGCGGCCAGTGCGAGTAGCAAGCCGAGAGAAAGTGGGAGACGTGCTTTCGCACAGGAGCGCAGTCAGGATCGGTCTGCTTGTCAGGCGCCTTGCACAACTCAGGGGCAGCGGTACCGCGTTGCCTGGTCTCGTCGTGGAGCGGCTAGACCCTGGGTTCCTGGCTGCCGCCCTTGCCGGCCTTCCAGAAGGTGTTGTTGTCATCACCGGCACGAACGGCAAGACGACTACGACGAAGATGGTCGTCGAACTATTGCGCGCCACCGGGCTCAAGGTGTTCTCAAACAGGTCGGGGAGCAACTTCACGCGGGGCATCATCGCGGGCATGCTTGGCGAGCTTGACGAGCACGGCAAGCTCAACGCCGACATCGCGGTCCTCGAGCTCGACGAGGCGCACGCGATCCACTTCATCCGAGAGGTTCCGCCGCGGTACTCGCTCCTGCTCAACATCACGCGGGACCAGCTCGATCGCTTCGGTGAGGTCGACTACACGGCACGGTTGCTCGAGAAGGTGGCGCGTGCCACGCAGGTCGGCGTCGTGCTGAATCGCGACGATCCGCTCGTGAGTCGCATCGGGGAAGCCCTGCCCGCCGTGGTGGAGCGCCGGTATTTCGGGTCGGGCAGCTCCGTGCAGCATCTATTCCCCGATGATGGCCACCTGTACGGGGCGGGTCCCGATCCGTCACTGGCGACGGTCGAGCCGGATAACGACGCTGACGTTGTGTTGACCGGACTCGGCGGAAAGTCCGCCACCTACTCTTTCGAAGGCGCGGTGCAGCCGCCAGTCGACCTCGCGATAGACGGCGTGCACAATGCGCTGAACGGAGCCGCAGCGTTGAGCATCGTCCGCATGGTGCTGCGGGACAGGGCCTCGGGCGACGTTCTCCTCAAGGCGCTGGGCTCGGTCGGGCCTGCATTCGGGAGGGGCGAGTCCATCGACGTCGACGGTTCGCCGCTCGAGATTGTCCTGGTCAAGAACCCCTCGGGCTTCCGCCTCTCGTTGCGTTCCTACGCCGAGAATGACGCCGCGACGATGATCGCGATCAACGACCGCTACGCCGACGGCAGGGACACGTCGTGGCTGTGGGACGTGGACTTCTCGAGCCTGAGCGATGTGGCGGTCGTCAGCGGAACCCGCGCGGACGACATGGCGCTGCGGCTTCACTACGACAACATCGAGGTGGCGCACGTCGAAGGCGCGTTGCCAGCCGCGCTCGACAGGTTTCTGGCGATCGAGGGACCCAAACGCATCTACTGCACCTACACGGCGATGATGGCGATTCGAAGCGTCCTCGCCTCGAAGTTCGATCTGGCGGGTATCCAATGACGACGCACAACGCGGCACTGCCTCTGAGGATCGTCCACCTCTACCCAGAGCAGATGAATATTTACGGAGACACCGGAAATGTGCTCACGATGGTGAGACGCGCCCAGTGGCACGGATACGACCCCGAGGTGGTCGTCCACCGCCCCGGCGTGGCTTTTCCGGAGGATGTGGACCTCATCGTTGGCGGCGGCGGGCAAGACTCCGGTCAGGGTTTGGTGGCGGACGATCTACTTGCGCTCGGGGACCACATCCATGGCCTGGCCGATGACGGAGTCGCGATGCTCATGGTGTGCGGGCTCTACCAACTTTTTGGGAACTTCTTCGAGACCGTGACCGGCGAGCGGCTGGACGGCATCGGAATCTTTGACGTGGCCACCTACGGCGGGCCGAAGAGGCTCGTGGGCAACGTCCGCGCAAACACCCAGTTCGGCGAGGTGTTCGGCTACGAGAATCACAGCGGCCTGACGATGTTGGGCGAAGGCCAGCGTCCGTTTGGCGAGATCGCCATGGGCTCCGGAAACAACGGTCGTGACCGGACGGAGGGAGCGATATACAACAACGTGTATGGCACGTACCTGCACGGCTCCGTGCTGCCGAAGAACCCGCGATTCGCCGACGCGCTCATTGAGGCGGCGGCGGTGCGTCGCTACGGCGCGTTTGCCCCTGCGCAGATCGATGACCAACTCGCGGAGCGCGCCCGGTCGCGAGCGCGACAACTGGGTGTGTGACGGCCTCGCGACGGCAGTTCGGTTCACGTTGTCGTCACGGGGATGAGGGCCGCGTTTTCGTGGTTCAGGAGTGTGCCCCGAGTGGGATTCGAACCCACACTGGTACGGGTTTGAGCCGTATGCCTCTGCCGGTTGGGCTATCGGGGCGTGAGCACTAGGCTAGCGCTTGTGAATGACTCCATTGAACCCGCAGAATTCATCGCCACCAAGCGCCGCGCCATCGTTGTCGAAGACGAGGCGCTGATCCGCATGGACATCGTCGAGACCCTTCGCGAGGGCGGCTATGACGTCGTCGGCGAGGCCTCGAACGGCGAGGAGGCCGTCGCGCTCGCCCGGGAGTTCAAGCCCGACGTGGTGGTCATGGACGTCAAGATGCCCGTCATGGACGGCATCACGGCCGCCGAACACATCGCGAAGGAACGCCTCGCTCCCGTAGTGTTGCTGACGGCGTTCTCGCAAATGGAGCTGGTGGAGCGCGCGCGCGACGCAGGGGCCATGGCGTATGTGGTCAAGCCCTTCACGCCTGCCGACCTTCTGCCCGCGGTGGAGATTGCCGCATCCCGCTTCGTGGAGATTCGGGCGCTCGAAAACGAGATCGCCGATATGACCGAGCGTATGGAGACCCGCAAGACGGTCGAGCGCGCTAAGGGCATTCTCATGGAGAAGATGCAGCTCAACGAGCCCGAGGCCTTTCGATGGATTCAGAAGACCTCGATGGACAGGCGTCTCACTATGCGAGAAGTTGCGGAAGCCGTCATCGACCAGATGGGCAAGTAGCCCGCAAAGTGTTTAGCCTGCTAAACACCGGGACTTGAGTCCCAATTCCGCTTCAAAGGTCACAGAATCGTGATCCATGTGACGCACGGATGAAATCCGACCCCAGTACGGTGATGTCAGTTGCCGTCGAGGACCGTCCTCGCGGTGGCCCCGGCGGGCTTGCCCCCGCCGCACCTGTATGGAGGGAAAACCATGGCTCGATGGAACACCATCGCACGCGGCGTCGCACTTGGCGCCGTCGCGTCCCTTGCCCTAGCCGCCTGTTCGTCCGGCGGAGGCACCAGCACGACGTCGGCTAGCTCGGCGATGTCTTCGGCTCCGAGCGCACAAGGCGCGCTCAAGGTCGGCACCTTGCTGCCGTTGACCGGTTCGCTCGCATTCCTCGGCCCGCCCGAGGTCGCTGGTGTCAAACTCGCCATCAACGAGATCAATGCCGCTGGAGGCGTCTTCGGCTCGCCCGTTCAGGAAATTGACACGGACTCGTCCGACACCACTCAGCCGCAGATCACCTCTCAGTCGGTGTCGAAGATGATCGGTGACAATGTTGGCGCGATCATCGGCGCTGCTTCGAGCTCCGTCACGCTCAATGTGGTCGACGACGTGGCGGCGGCCAAGACCGTCATGATCTCGCCCGCGAACACGTCGACGGCGTTGTCCGGCTACTCGCCGTTCTACTTCCGGGTGGCACCGCCGGACACCGTTCAGGGCAACGCGCTCGCAAACGTGATCCTGAAGGACGGCTACAAGAACATCGGCATCCTTGTCTTCAACGACGACTATGGCACGTCTCTTCGCGACGTGGTGGAGAAGACGATTGAGGCGGCTGGCGGTTCGATCACGTACGGCAAGAAGGGCCAGGAGTTTGACCCCGCTGCGTCGAACTTCTCTTCAGACGTGCAGGCGATCCTCGCCACGAACCCGGAGGCCATCGCGCTGATCTCGTTCGACCAGGCAAAGCAGATCATCCCTGAGCTCGTTTCCGCCGGATTCGACACATCGAAGCTCTACCTGGTTGATGGCAACACGTCCGACTTCTCGAAGGACTTCCAGGCCGGCACGCTCACTGGCGCCAAGGGAACCATCCCCGGTGCCAACGCGAGCGCCGACTTCAAGAAGCTTCTTGACGGCGCCAACGGCAGCACGCTCAGCTCGTACGCGTACGGCCCCGAGTCGTACGACGCCACGATGCTTGTCGCCCTCGCGGCGCTCAAGGGTGGTGCGGGTGACGGCGTGACCATTCAGGCCAACATGGCGGCCGTTTCCGGCGCCAATGGCGGCACTGAGTGCACCGGTTGGGTCGCGTGCTCTGACCTGATCAAGAAGGGTGAGGACATCACGTACAAGTCCGTGTCGGGTTCCGGCCCGTTCAACGCCCAGAACGACCCGTCGAGCGCCTACATCGGCGTCTACCAGTACGGCGCGGACAACGTGCCCGCCTGGACCGAGGCAGTGTTCGGCAAGGTGCCTACCGCGTAATTGCGGCGATTTGGCTTAACTGCGAGAGGGCCCCGGCTTCGGCCGGGGCCCTTTTGCGTGCTCATCCTCGACTGATTCGCGAACAAAGCCAGCTCAGTGGCTCAATCTGTACCGTCTACGGCCACTGTCGGCCCCTTAGTGGCTCAATCCATACCGCCTACGGCCGGTGGGTCGATTGGGCCGCCTTGAGCACGCGCACCTGAGCCCGTGAGAATCCACCACCTGTTCGCGGACAGGTTGCATTGCCGTCACCGGAGGAGAGTTTCGCCGACGGCGGTACAAGAAGGGCCACTGGGAGCGCACGGGGCCCTCTGGGCGGTACAAATCAAGCCACCCGCCGCGGGGTTGCCGGAACGCCAGTGGGAACGACGAAGGCCCCGGCCCACGAGGGACCGGGGCCTTCAGCGGATCCGTTAGGCGCCGAGCGTTCCCAGGTACAACTCGATGACCTTGGGGTCTCTCAGCAGCTCCTGGCCGCTCGCGGTGTATGCGGAAGTGCCTTGGTCGAGCACGTAGCCCCTGTCGCAAATCTGCAGGCAGCGCCTGGCGTTTTGCTCGACCATGATGACGGTGACGCCGGTGCGGTTGATGTGACGAGTGCGCACAAATGTCTCGTCTTGGCGCACGGGGGACAACCCCGCACTCGGCTCGTCAAGCAACAGCACGGCGGGGTCCATCATGAGGGCTCGGGCCATCGCCACCATTTGCCGTTCGCCTCCCGAGAGGGAGCCGGCACGCTGACTGCGGCGTTCGCCAAGGACCGGAAACAGGTCAAAGATCTTTTCGAGTTGTTCCTTGTACTTCTTGTGCTGTTGGAACGAGCCCATCTCGAGGTTCTCCTCGATGCTGAGCGAGGGAAACACATTGTTGTTTTGCGGCACGAAGCCGATGCCGCGCTTCACCAGCTCGTCGGCACGAACGTTCGTGATCGACTCGCCACGGAGCTTCACTGTTCCCGAGCGCACGGGTACCAGGCCGAAGAGAGCCTTCAGGAACGTCGATTTCCCGGCTCCGTTGGGGCCGATGATGCCGATGAGCTCGCCCTCCTTGACGGTCATGGAGCAACCGTTGAGGATGTCGATTCCGGGCAGATAGCCCGCGAAAACGTCCGTCGCCTCGAGAACGACCTCCGTCGACGCGGCTGGCCTCTGGATCGGTGACGCGGTCATGAGAGGTCCTCCGACAGGTCGGTGTCGTGATGTGCGCCAAGGTAGGCATCTTGAACGGCAGTGTTCTGCATTACCGTCTCTGGCGGGCCCTCGGCGATGATCTTGCCCTCCGCCATGACCACCACCCAGTCGGAGATGCGACGCACCATGTGCATGTCGTGCTCGACGAACAAGACGGTGACGTCCTGATTCCGCAACTCGACAATGTGCTCAAGGAGCGACTCCGTGAGCGCCGGGTTCACCCCGGCCATCGGCTCGTCAAGCATGACGATCTCGGGATCCGACATCAGCGCGCGCGCCATCTCGAGCAGCTTGCGCTGTCCACCGGAAAGTTCACCCGCGAAGTCGTTCTGCTTGTCGATGAGCTGAAAGCGGGTGAGGAGCTCCTCTGCCTTGATCGTGATGAGGGCCTCCTTGGCCCGCCAGAGGGGCGGCACGAGCGCGGTGAAGAAGGCCTCTCCGCCCTGGCCCGCGGCTCCAAGTCGCATGTTCTCGATGACTGTCATGCGCGACAGTGCCTTCGTCAACTGGAAGGTGCGCACCATACCGGCCCGCGCCACTTTGGCGGGGGAGTGGCTCTGCAAGGACTCTCCGTTGAAAGACCACTCGCCCTTTTGGGGCTTGTCGAATCCAGTTAAGAGGTTGAAGAACGTCGACTTTCCCGCGCCGTTCGGCCCGATCAGCGCCGTAATGGCGTTGCGTTGCACCTCGAGGTGCTCCACGTCGACCGCCGTGAGGCCACCAAAGGTGCGGTGAATTCCATGCGCGACGATAATCGGGTCCACCTTGGCGGCCCCAGGCATAGCGTTGACGTGTGCGAAAGGATCTTCCCTAGCGGTCATTGATCGCCAACTCCCTTCGATCTCCGAGGACCCCTTGTGGTCTGAAGATCACCAAGAGCATCAACGTCACGCCCACGAGCATGAGCGAGAACGGCTCGAGTTGTGTGGGGGCGAGCCAGGTGGCGGGAATGAACATCGCGGCAAGGCCCTTGACGAGCACGAGCGCTGTCCAGAAAAGCGCCGAGCCCAGAATCGGCCCAAAGACCGTAGCGGCGCCTCCGAGAAGCAACAACGTCCAGATCCAGAACGTGGTCGGCCTTCCCATCGAGTCCGGAGCCACCGCGTTGCCGAATGACCACAGGACACCACCCAATGCGCCGATGACGCCACCAAGCACGAGAGCCTGCATCTTGTATCCGTAAACGTTCTTACCGAGCGAACGCACCGCGTCCTCGTCCTCGCGGACGCCCTTGAGCACTCGGCCCCAAGGCGAGCGCGACAGCCTCCAGAACAACAAGGCAGCCACCGCAACAAAGGACCATGAGACGATCACGAGCCACCACGAGGTTGAGACTGAACCGTGCATCGTGAAGGGGCCGATGGTGATCTGACGGTCGGGGAACGGCGACAGGGACTCAAAGGGTCCTTTGAAGTCCTTCCCGCGGATACCGGTGGAACCGCCGGTGAGACCCTGGAAGGACTGCGAACGGCCCAGGAAACGTACCATTTCGGCGGCCGCGATCGTGACGATTGCCAAGTAGTCGCCTCGAAGTTTGAGCGTCGGCCATCCAAGTAGGAGCCCGAAGAGCACGGCGAGAACGATGGCGACCAGAAAGCCGAGAGCGACTGTCGCTCCCGCCGACATGGCGACCCCTAGGAATTGCCCGTTGTTGTTCTCGATGTCTCGCACGGTAATGGCGTACCCGTACATCCCGAGCAACATGAAGCCTGCCTGACCCATGTTGAGGAGTCCGGTAAGCCCAAAGTGGAAGTTGAGCCCGATTGCGGCGAGCGCGAACGCGGCCGTCGTGGGTGCGAACAATTCGCGACCCGCATCGGTGAGTAGTCCGGCGAAGTCCATGGTCTAACCCACCCTTTCCGGTCGTCCGAGTATTCCTTGAGGTCGAAAAAGCAGCACCACGATCAGAATGGCAAGAGCCGTCGCGAACTTGAGGTCTGGCGGCAACCACAGGGTCGATACCTCGACGACGATGCCGATGACGAGAGACCCGACGAGGGCACCGAACGGCTGGCCCAGGCCGCCGAGCGTCACCGCCGCGAACATGAGGAGCAGCATCCGAGAACCAGCGTCGAAGGACGTCGCCTGCTCGTACAAGGCGAGCAGGATTCCACCCACCGCGGCGAGCGCCGCGGCAAGAATCCATACGAGGCGCACGATCGAGTCAACCTTGATGCCCGAGGCTGCGGCCAGCGATGGGTTGTCAGAGACCGCCCTGGTAGCACGGCCAAGGCGCGTGTAGAGCAGGAACCATGACACGGCAAGCAAACACACGATCGCAATGACCATGGAAATGATCGTCTGGTTGCTGATTTCGATCCCTCCCCAATGGTGGCGTGTGTCGATCGAGGTGGTGAGCCGCATCTTGCGGCCGCCCATCCACCACTGGAGGAGATTGACGAGCGCGAGTGACAGGCCGATTGACACGATCATCTGCTGCACGACGCCGACGCGTTTGCGGCGCAGTGGGCCCCACAGGAACTTGTCCTGGAGCCAGCCAGAGCCACCGGCGATGATGACCGCAAGGATCGCTGCGACGACCAGCGGTAGCCCGATGGTGAACTCCTTGGGGATCAGCGGTAGCGAGACCTTGTCGCTGGTCGCCAAGAAGTAGGTGAGGATCGCGCCAAATGAGACTTGCTCACCATGAGCAAAGTTGCTGAGCCCCGTTGTTCCGTAGATCAATGACAGTCCGACGGAGGCCAAGGCGAGCAGCAGACCGAAGGTGACTCCGTTGACGACATTCTGCGCAAGGCGGTTGACATGAGTCGGTGTTGGGTCCGTAGCGGTGGCGACGCCCGTGACCGCACTAGCTTCACTCAATGGGGCGATTGGCGCTTCGTTAATGGCGGTGGTGGAGATGGTGCCCGTCGTCGCTCCGGCCGCCGATATGGCACGGCTGGAATCACTTCCCGCGTTGCCGATAAACGCTGAATACAGCGTCATCGCCAACGCCACGACGACGAGGATCACTCCGGCGCGAACAATGGCACGGGTGTCGAGCGCTGCTCTCACAGTCGTCCTTCCCAGTCGGTTTCGGCCTAATCTAGACCACTGATGTTTCCGCTGTGTGTGCTATGTGTTCCTGATGTAGCAAGTGAGTCGCGCCGTGGCGATCCGCTTTTCGTCCCCGGAAAGTATCGCGATGTCATAGGTTGCGACCGTCCGCCCGAGGTGCGCTGCGGTGGCAACGGCCGTGATCGTTCCTGAAGTCAACGCGCGGTGGTGGGTGATGTTGAGGTCGACGCCGACGGCCATCTGTCCGGAACCCGCATGGGCCATGGCCGCCAGGGACCCCACCGTTTCAGCGAGCGCGGCCGATGCGCCGCCGTGCAGAAAGCCATAGGGCTGGGTGTTTCCCTCGACCTCCATCGATGCCACGGCGCGGTCCGGTGCGACGGACTCCACGGTGATGCCAAGTCTGGCGATGAGGCCTTCGTATGGGTAGTCCATACCCGCTTCGGTGTCGGTCATAAGAGATAGGTTGGCACCTGTGAGCCAATCAGCCAAGGAAACGTTGCTACTAGTTGACGGATTGTCGATGGCGTTTCGCGCTTTCTTTGCCCTACCCGTCGAGAATTTCGCCACGTCGGACGGTGCGCCCACCAATGGCGTCTACGGCTTTACGGCGATGCTCGCGACGCTCCTCGGGGACCGCAAGCCGACGCACGCGGCCGTCGCATTCGACTTGCCGGGTGGCACGTTCCGGACGGAACGATTGCCCAGTTACAAGGGAACTCGCGACGCGACGCCCCCGGAGTTCGAGCCGCAAGTGCCGCTCATGCGCGAGGTGCTGAAGGCGTTGGGAGTGGCCGCAGTCGACAAGCCCCGCTTCGAGGCCGACGATCTGTTGGCCACGTATGCGCGCCTCGGGCGCGAAGCAGGCATGAGGGTGCTCGTCGTTTCGGGGGATCGGGACACGATTCAACTCGTCACGGAAGATGTGACGTTGCTGTATCCGCGAAAGGGCGTCAGCGATCTCATCGAATACACGCCCGAGACGGTGTTTGAGCGGTATGCGGTCGCCCCGCACGAATATCCCGATCTGGCTGCCTTGGTAGGCGAGACTTCGGACAACCTCCCGGGGGTGCCAGGGGTGGGGCCAAAGACCGCGGCCAAGTGGATCGCGACGTACGGCGGCCTCGACGGGATCCTGGCCTCGGCGAATGACATTCCTGGCAAGGTGGGGGAGAGCCTGCGCGCGAATCTCGACACGGTGAGACTCAATAGGGAGCTCAACCATCTGCTGACAGACCTCGAGGTAGACGTCACTCTCGACCAGATGCGCCTGCACGGTGCGGATGCCGCAGCCGTTCACGCGGTGTGCGATGCGCTTCAATTCAGGGGCCTGCGGTCGCGCCTTCTCGCCTTCGTCACCGACCCAAGCACGGGAGTGGACGATGAGGAGGTCACCTCTGCCGTCGACGTCACGGTGTCCGCTCCTGCAGCGGTAGCGGAGGTGGTGGCGCTCACCGGGTCAGTCGCCCTGCACGTCCGGTCGGACGCGGGGGACGCGTGGGCGCTCGGGATCGCACAAGGTGAGCACGCGTGGGGCCTCGACCTCGGCGCGATCGCTCAAGACGAGGACAAGGCGCTAGCGGCTTGGCTCGCGGATGCGGCGGTCGCGAAGGTATTCCATGGAGCCAAGGACGCGATGCACGCTCTCGCGACACGGGGTTATCGCTTGGGGGGGGTGGCAGACGACACGCAGATCGCCACATATCTCGCCGTGCCAGCCCAGGGCCGACTCGACCTCGATGATGTCGCCGAGCGGTTGCTGGGTGAACGGAGCACCGCGGCCGCTGGAGGGCAACTCGATCTTGGGATGGGTGGGTCGGCGCTTGAGGAGGCGGCGAAGAACGCGCATCGAGTGCAGCGTCTCGCGGCGATTCTCGCTGAGGACCTGACGAAGAGTTCGATGACTTCGCTGTATCGCGAGATGGAGATCCCGCTCGTCGAGGCCCTGTTCCGCATGGAAGAGTCGGGGGTCGCGGTCGATGACGGCGAGCTCGAGTCGCTGTCTTCACAGGCGCTGAGCCGTGTGGAGAAGGCCGCCGAAGAGGCGTTTGCCTCGATCGGCACTCGTGTGAATCTTGGGTCGCCTCGTCAGCTCCAGGAGGTGCTCTTTGAGCAACTTCGCATGCCCAAGACCAAGAAGATCAAGACCGGCTACACGACGGACGCCGCCTCGCTCGCCGATCTCTACGAGCGCCAACCGCACCCGTTCCTTGAGGCGCTGCTTGCCCATCGGGACGCCACAAAGCTCGCCCAAATCATTCAGACGCTGCGCGACGCCATCGGCACCGACGGGCGAATCCACACGACGTTTTCTCAGACGGTTGCGTCGACCGGCAGGCTGTCGTCCAAGGATCCGAACCTGCAGAACATTCCTATTCGGACCGAGGAGGGACACCGCATCCGCGAGGCATTCGTGGTCGGCGAAGGGTACGAGACTCTCGTGACGGCCGATTACAGCCAGATCGAGATGCGGATCATGGCTCACCTCAGTGGGGACGAGGCCCTCATCAACGCGTTCAAGGAAGGCGAGGACCTGCACCGATTCGTCGGCTCGAGGGTGTTTGGTGTGCCCCCTGAAGGCGTGACTCCTCAGATGCGTTCTCACGTGAAGGCGATGTCCTATGGGCTCGCTTACGGCTTGTCATCCTTTGGTCTTGCCCGCCAGTTGAGCGTGTCCGTGGGCGAGGCGCAGGCCCTCATGGACGACTACTTCTCGCGTTTTGGCGCGGTCCGCGAATATCTCAGCGGCGTCGTGAAGCAAGCGACGATCGACGGTTATACCGAGACCCTGTTCGGGCGAAAGCGGTTCTTGCCAGACCTCGAGTCATCGAACAGACAGCGGCGCGACATGGCCGAACGCATGGCGCTTAACGCACCGATTCAGGGCAGTGCAGCGGATCTCATTAAGCGCGCGATGCTAGCCGTCGACGGCCGTCTTGCCTCCGAGGGGCTGTCCTCGCGGCAGATTTTGCAGGTGCACGATGAACTGGTGGTGGAGGCGGCGCCCGGCGAGGCGGACGCAGTGGAGACCATCCTCCGCGAGGAGATGGCCCGCGCCGGAGAACTGTCGGTTCCTTTGGACGTGAACGTCGGACGTGGGACCAATTGGCGGATTGCGGGCCACTGATACCGGTTAAAGTGTGGCCATGCGCATCGGAATTTTGACTGGCGGCGGCGACTGTCCTGGACTCAACGCGGCGATTCGAGCCGTGGTCAAGCGGGGCACGTCAGAGCACGGCTGCTCAATCGTGGGCTTTCGCAACGGCTGGCAGGGCGTCATTGATGGCGACGCGCGGCCCCTAACCCGCGATGACGTTTCCGGAATCCTCGTTGTTGGTGGAACGATGCTTGGCACAGCTCGCTGCCACCCCCACAAGGTCGAGGGTGGGATGGAGGCCGTTCAAGAGACGGTCGTCAACGAGAAGCTCGATGGGCTCATCTGTATCGGCGGCGATGGCACCCTCAAGGCTGCTGGCAAGGTGTCGGAGGCCACGGGCATTCCTGTGATTGGGATTCCGAAGACGATCGACAACGACGTCGTGGGCACCGACGCGGCGATCGGCTTCGACACCGCAGTCTCCATTGCGACCGAGGCAATCGACCGTCTACATTCCACCGCCGAGTCCCACAACCGTGTCATGGTCGTCGAGCTCATGGGGCGCCACTCGGGATGGATCGCGGTGACTGCGGGTATGGCAGGCGGCGCGGACATCATCCTGGCACCCGAAGAGCCCTTCGATATCGAGGTGATTGTCAAGAAGATCAAGCATCGGCACAGGTACAAGAACTTCTCAATCGTCGCTGTTGCCGAAGGTGCGGTGCCTGCCGAGGGTTCCAACTGGACGGGGAGCCCGACAATCGACGAGAGGGGCAACCCCATCGCGGGTTCGATTGGCCACGAAGTGACCAAGGCCATCGAACTGATGACGGGATTCCCCACTCGGCTCACGGTGCTCGGTTACGTTCAGCGTGGAGGCATTCCCACCGCATCCGACAGGCTGCTCGGAACCCGTTTCGGCATTGCCGCGATCGACGCAATCGTGGCAGGGGAGTCTGGGAAGTACACAGCGCTCCAAGGCGAAGATATCGTCCTCAAGGACTTCTCGGTAATGATGGGCAAGACCAAGTGGGTCCCCAAGGAGCTGCTCGAGGCTGCGTGGGGTCTGTAACAGTCCGCTAACGACTGCACAATTCGTTTGTGCGCCCGCTACACGCCGGGGTAGGATTTCCGTTGGCCTGTAGCGTCATGCGTTGCTGCCCGCGTACCTTCCATTTTCCATCAAACTCCGGAGTCACTCCCTCTATGTCCGTATCCACCCCCGAGACCACCGCCATCGCGTTCAACGACATCGGCTCGAGCGAAGATTTCCTCGCCGCCGTCGACGCGACAATCAAGAACTTCGACGACGGAGACCTTGTCTCCGGCATCATCGTCAAGGTCGACCGTGACGAGGTTCTGCTCGACATCGGTTACAAGACCGAGGGCGTCATTCCTGCCCGCGAGCTCTCCATCCGTCACGACGCCGATCCCGACGACGTGGTGAACGTCGGTGACACCGTCGAGGCCCTCGTCCTCACCAAGGAGGACAAGGAAGGTCGCCTCATCCTGTCCAAGAAGCGCGCTCAGTACGAGCGTGCCTGGGGCTCGATCGAGAAGATCAAGGAAGAAGACGGCGTCGTCTCCGGAACGGTCATCGAGGTCGTCAAGGGTGGACTCATCGTCGACATCGGCCTGCGCGGCTTCCTGCCCGCCTCGCTCGTGGAGATGCGTCGCGTCCGCGACCTGGGCCCCTACATCGGCCAGCTCATCGAGGCCAAGATCATCGAGCTCGACAAGAACCGCAACAACGTGGTCCTGTCGCGCCGTGCCTTCCTTGAGCAGACGCAGTCTGAGGTGCGCTCGTCGTTCCTGACTGCGCTGGCCCCCGGTCAGGTGCGCAAGGGCGTCGTGTCGTCGATCGTCAACTTCGGCGCGTTCGTTGACCTCGGTGGCGTTGACGGCCTTGTGCACGTCTCTGAACTGTCGTGGAAGCACATCGACCACCCCAACGAGGTCGTCCAGGTGGGCCAGGAGGTCGAGGTCGAGGTTCTCGACATCGACATGGATCGCGAGCGCGTCTCGCTGTCGCTTAAGGCCACGCAGGAAGACCCGTGGGCCGTGTACGCACGCACCCACGCGATCGGTCAGATCGTGCCAGGTAAGGTCACCAAGCTCGTTCCGTTCGGCGCGTTCGTTCGTGTCTACGACGGCATCGAGGGCCTCGTGCACATCTCCGAGCTGGCCGTGCGCCACGTGGAGTTGCCCGAGCAGGTCGTCGCCGCCGACGAAGAGGTCTTCGTCAAGATCATCGACATCGACCTCGAGCGTCGCCGCATTTCGCTGTCCATTAAGCAGGCAAACGAAGGCGTCGACCCCGCAGGCGAGGACTTCGACCCCGCGCTGTACGGCATGACGGCCGAGTACGACGAGGCCGGCAACTACAAGTACCCCGAGGGCTTCGACTCCGAGACTCAGGAATGGCGCGAGGGCTTCGATGTCCAGCGCGAGGCCTGGGAGGCCGACTACGCCAAGGCGCACGAGCGCTGGGAGGCACACAAGGCATTTGTGGCCAAGCAGGACGCTCAGGCGATCGAGGCCGAGTCCGAGGCTCCCGTACAGCGCAAGCGCGCGCGTGCAGAAGACTCGGGTACCACCTCCTACTCGTCTCACGAAGAGTCCGAGGCAGAGGGCGGCACGTTGGCCTCCGACGAGCGGCTTGCCGCTCTGCGCGAGAAGCTCACGGGCAACTAGAACACACTTCACGAGGAGGGGCCCCCGACCTGTTGGTCGGGGGCCCCTCCTCGTTCGGGGACGACAGCGGCGGATCGTGTTGCGTGACGGGTGTTTCCGTGACAGCCTGTCCGCGTGCTACGGATCGGGCTCACGGGCGGCATCGGTGCTGGAAAATCGACTGCAGCGACCCGTTTTGGCGAGTTGGGCGCCCGCGTGATTGACCACGACGTGCTGGCCAGGCGTGTTGTTGAGCCGGGCTCCGGCGCTTTGGCCGACATCGTCGGTGAGTTTGGCGACAGGATTGTCACCGCGGGTCAACTCGATCGAGCGGCCCTCGCGGCGATCGTCTTCACGGACGACCACGCCAGGGACAAGCTCAACGAGATCATTCACCCCTACGTCTTTGCAGCGGCCGATGCCGCCGATCGCCAAGCGCGAAATGACGGCGTTGGGGTCGTGGTGCACGACATTCCGTTGCTTGTCGAGACCGGCCGGGGCGGTCACTTTGACATGGTGGTGTGCGTTGAGGCGCCGGTCGGGGTGCGGTTGGCCAGGCTCAAATCAACCAGGGGCATGACGAGGGAACAGGCCCTGCAACGGATCGGGGCGCAGGCAACGGACGTGGACCGTGCCTTGGTGTGCGACGTCCATCTCGATGGCGCAGGAACCACAGACGCCCTGCGAGCCCAGGTCGACTGGTTCTGGAAGGAGCACTTCCCCTCCTGACCGCCGTGTCGGTGACGCGAGATATCGTGGTGCTATGACTTCAGACCTCAGGCGGGCGGACAATCGTTTCGAGGTCATCTCGCCGTACATCCCCTCGGGTGACCAGCCCAGCGCGATCGAGGACCTCGCCGCACGGATTTTGGCCGGCGAACGGGACGTCGTCCTGTTGGGCGCGACCGGAACCGGCAAGTCGGCGACCACCGCGTGGCTCATCGAGCGACTCCAGCGGCCCACGCTCGTGATGGTTCACAACAAGACCCTCGCCGCGCAATTGGCAAACGAGTTCAGGGACCTCATGCCAAACAACGCGGTCGAGTATTTTGTCAGCTATTACGACTACTACCAGCCCGAGGCGTACGTCCCCCAGACCGACACGTTCATCGAGAAGGACTCTTCGATCAACGAGGAGGTCGAGCGGCTCCGTTACTCGGCCACGAACTCGCTCCTGACCCGCAGGGACGTGATCGTCGTGTCCTCGGTGTCGTGCATCTACGGGCTCGGCACGCCGGAGGAATACATCCAGGGCATGGTGTCGCTCCAGGTGGGCGACGTGGTGTCCCGGCAGTCGCTGCTCAAGGAATTCGTGCAGATTCAGTACGCGCGAAATGATCTCGCGTTCACTCGCGGTACGTTCCGCGTGAGGGGAGACACCATCGAGATCATTCCCGTATATGAGGAGCTCGCGCTACGCATCGAGATGTTCGGGGATGAGATCGAAGCGCTCTATGCGCTACACCCTTTGACGGGCGAAATTGTCGAGCGCAGGGAGATGATCCACATCTTCCCCGCTTCGCACTATGTGGCAAGCCAGGAGCGGATGAGCAAGGCCATCTCGACCATTGAGATCGAACTCGGCGAGCGTCTCGAGGAGCTTGAGAAGCAGAACAAACTCCTCGAGGCTCAACGCCTCAAGATGAGAACCACGTTTGATCTCGAGATGATGCGCTCGGTCGGCACGTGTTCGGGAATCGAAAACTACTCGCGGCACATCGAGCAACGCAAACAGGGCACGCCGCCGCATACCCTCATCGACTACTTCCCCGAGGACTTTCTCACCGTCATCGACGAGTCCCACGTGACTGTGCCCCAAATCGGCGCGATGCATGAGGGCGATGCCGCGCGCAAGCGCACGCTTGTCGATCACGGCTTTCGTCTGCCGTCCGCCATGGACAATAGGCCACTGCGTTTTGACGAGTTCAAGGAACGGGTCGGTCAGACCGTGTACCTCTCGGCGACGCCGGGAAAGTATGAGCTTGCGCGCGGAAACGGCGTTGTCGAGCAGATCATTCGACCGACCGGACTTGTCGATCCGCAGATCGTGGTGAAGCCAACCGAAGGCCAGATTGACGACCTTCTCCACGAAATCAGGCTGCGTGTCGAGCGAAATGAGCGCGTGCTGGTCACGACGCTCACCAAGAAGATGGCGGAGGACCTTACGGAGTACCTCTCCGAGCGGGACGTGCGGGTCGAATACCTGCATTCGGATGTGGACACGCTCCGCAGGGTCGAACTCCTGCGCGAACTGCGCATGGGGCGCTTCGACGTGCTCGTGGGCATCAACCTTCTGAGAGAGGGCCTCGACCTGCCGGAGGTGTCGCTCGTCAGCATTCTCGATGCCGACAAGGAGGGGTTCCTGCGCTCCGGAACGTCGCTCATTCAAACAATTGGGCGGGCCGCGAGAAATGTCTCGGGCGAGGTTCACATGTATGCCGACAGGGTCACCGACTCGATGGCGTTGGCCATCGACGAGACTAATCGCAGGCGGCAGAAGCAGGTCGACTACAACACCGAGCACGGAATCGATCCGACGCCGTTGCGCAAACGCATCGGTGACATTACCGAGATGCTCGCCCGGGAGGAGGCCGACACCGTGGAGACGCTGCGTGAGGTGCGCAAAGGTCAGAGGTCATCGTCTCCGTCCGCGGGCAATTCATCGAAAATGCAGCGCCCCTCCCAGGACCTCGCGACCCTCATCGAGAGTCTGACCGCACAAATGCGCGGGGCGGCGGGCGAGCTTCAGTTCGAGCTTGCCGCCAGGCTCCGCGATGAGATAGGCGAGCTCAAGAAGGAACTACGGCAGATGATGGAGGCGGGCTAACCCCGCCGGTGCCTAGGATGTGCGGGTGACCTCAGCGACCGTATGGGCAATCACCCTGGTTGGGGTGCTGGTTGTCGTGGCGTTCGACTTTGTGGTGGTCGTTCGCCGTCCGCATGAGCCCACCTTCAACGAATCGGTCCGGTGGACCCTGTTCTACGTGGGCCTCGCTTGCCTCTTTGGCATCTCGATGCTCTGGTGGCGGTCGCCCAACCTCGATGGGCCCGATGCCTTCTTCGCCGGTTACCTCACCGAGTGGTCTCTCTCCGTCGACAACCTCTTCGTCTTTCTGGTCATCCTTGGCCGCTTCGCGGTCCCGGCTGTGTATCGGCAGCGCGTCCTGCTCGTCGGGGTCGTCCTTGCCTTGGTATTGAGGGGAATATTCATCGCCGTGGGTGCGGTGGCGCTCTCCGCATTCTCCGCGGTGTTCTACCTCTTTGGCGCTTTCTTGCTGTGGACCGCGTTCTCCGTGGCTCGCGAAGGAGGGGCTGAGGAGGGAGATGTGGAGTATCGAGAGAACCGGCTCATGAGAGTCGTGAAGCGACTTGTTCCCGCGACGGAGAACTATCGGGATGGGGCCGTGACCGTGCGAGAGGGTGGCCGTCGGTTGGTCACGCCGATGCTGCTCGTCATGATCGCCATCGGTTCCACAGACGTGCTGTTCGCGCTCGATTCGATCCCCGCGATCTTCGGCCTCACCAAAGACCCCTACCTTGTCTTCGCGACGAATGCCTTCGCGCTCATGGGTCTGCGCCAACTCTTCTTTGTGGTCGAGGGGTTGCTCAGGCGCCTCAGGTACCTGTCGTATGGGCTTTCGATCGTTCTCGCGTTCATCGCCGTGAAACTCATTTTCGAGGCACTCCACGCGAACTCGTTGCCATTCATCAATGGAGGACAAGGCGTGGAGTGGGCCCCCGAGATCCCCACCTGGCTTTCCTTGGTGGTCATTGTGTTCGCCATCGGTGGTGCCGGAGCGGCGAGTGTCATTGCTACCCGAGGATCGGAGGCCGCCATGCCGGCCGCGGAAGAATGTGACTAGGACGGCCCGTCTTGAGGCTCCTCGGAGAGGATCCTGCTCGCCTGCCACGAGGGGAAGAGGCGGCCCTCCCAGCGTCGAATACGCATTTCCTTGACCGCTCCGACGCAGACATACGGGTCGCCGGAGACCAAATCCTCGACGTGTGCTCTGCTTGAACCCGATGCGATCAGTAGTTCGCCGTTGCCGTCCTCGCAAGGACCGAAGGCGATCATCGCCCCCGCATCGGCGAGTCCAGCCAGATACCAAGAGTGGTCGTCGAGCAGCGAGGCGCGCAGTGCCTCCCGCTTGTCATACGTGTACTCGATAATCCATAGAGACATGAGACCATTCTGCGCGGTAGGAACAGCCTTGGGCTCGTGACTGTTGTCCCGTATTGTAAAGACATGGTGATTCGAACACACGTTCGACTTGCATCACGTAGGGTGGTTGTGTGAACGACAAGTTGGTGGTGAGGGGTGCGCGCGAGCATAACCTCAAGGGCATTGATCTCGAGCTCCCTCGTGACGCGCTCATCGTGTTTTCCGGTCTGTCAGGCTCCGGCAAGTCTTCGCTTGCATTCGACACGATCTTCGCGGAGGGTCAACGGCGGTATGTCGAGTCGCTGAGCGCCTATGCGCGCCAATTTCTTGGACAGATGGACAAGCCAGACGTCGACTTCATTGAGGGCCTTTCTCCCGCCGTGTCGATCGATCAGAAGTCGACCAACCGCAACCCGCGGTCGACGGTGGGGACCATCACCGAGGTATACGACTACCTCCGCCTCTTGTACGCGCGTGTGGGTGTGCAGCATTGCCCCGTATGTGGCGAGATCATCACATCCCAGACCGCGCAGCAGATTGTTGACTCCGTGCTGGAATTGCCAGAGGGCACGCGCTACCAGGTGCTGGCGCCCATGGTGAGGGGAAGAAAGGGCGAATACGCCGATCTCTTTGCCGATCTGCAGCAACAGGGCTTTGCCCGCGCCCGTGTGGACGGCGAGACGATTCAGCTGGCCGAGCCACCGCTGCTGGAGAAGAAGCTCAAGCACGACGTGGAGGTGGTGGTCGACAGGTTGGTAGCGAGAGACGGCATTCGTCAACGCCTTGCGGATTCGGTAGAGACTGCTTTGCGTCTCGCGGAGGGGCTCGTGATCATCGATCCCGTGGAAGGCGAGATCCCTTCGCGGCGATACTCCGAGAAGAGGGCGTGCCCGAACGACCACGTCCTCAGCCTCGAAGAGATGGAACCAAGGACGTTCTCGTTCAACGCCCCGTATGGCGCGTGTGCCGAGTGCACAGGCATCGGCATGCAGCTCGAGGTGGATCCCGAGCTTGTGGTGCCGGATCCGGCTCGTTCGCTTGCTGAGGGTGCGATCGCGCCGTGGGAGGCGATGGCGTCCGACTATTTCGGCCGCATGGTGAAGGCGCTCGCCGAAGACATGGGTTTCTCGATGACGACGCCTTTCAAGGACTTGAGTCAAGAGGTCAAGGACTCGCTGCTGACGGGCAAGGACTACGAGGTTCATGTCCGGTTCAAGAACCGGTATGGCCGCGAAAGGCAATACACGACCGGCTTCGAAGGCGCCATCACCTGGCTGGAGAGGCTTCACAGCCAGACCGAATCGGACTACTCGCGAGACAAGTACGAGCAGTACATGCGCGAGATCCCGTGCCCGGTGTGCAAGGGCGCGCGCCTCAAGCCCGAGGTTCTTGCCGTCACCGTGGGCGGTTCATCGATCGCCGAGCTCTGCGAGATGTCCATCCGCGAGGCACGCTCGTTCCTGGGAGGCGTCGAGTGGGACGAGCGCTCCCGCCACATCTCTGTGCAGGTCCTCAAGGAGATCGACGCGCGCCTCGGGTTCCTTCTGGACGTTGGCCTCGACTATCTCAGCTTGTCCCGGGCAGCCGGAACCCTCTCGGGTGGCGAAGCGCAGCGCATTCGACTCGCCACACAGATTGGTTCGGGCCTCGTCGGCGTCCTGTATGTGCTTGATGAGCCGAGCATCGGGCTCCATCAGCGAGACAACAGGCGCCTGATCGAAACCCTGACGCGACTGCGCGACTTGGGAAATACGCTGATCGTCGTCGAGCACGACGAGGACACGATTCGCACGGCAGACTGGGTCGTTGACATCGGGCCAGGCGCAGGCGAGCACGGGGGAGAGGTGGTCCACTCGGGTACGTATGCCGATCTGCTCCTCAACGAGCGCTCCCTGACCGGGGCGTACGTTTCCGGACGCAAGCGGATCCCGGTACCCGCGACTCGGCGAGCGATCGACGCTTCCAGGCAAATCACGGTTGTCGGTGCGCGCGAGCACAACCTCAGGGACATCGACGTGACCTTCCCGCTGGGCGTGTTCACCGCAGTGACGGGGGTGTCTGGTTCGGGCAAGTCGACCCTGGTCAACACGATCCTGTACACGGCTCTCGCAAACGAACTCAACCGCGCGCGTCAAGTTCCGGGTCGCCATACCCGCATCGACGGCACGGCTCAGCTCGACAAGATCGTCCACGTTGACCAAGGGCCCATTGGGCGCACACCGCGATCGAACCCCGCGACCTACACGGGCGTGTGGGACAAGGTGCGGAAACTGTTTTCGGAGACCCAGGAGGCGAAGATGCGTGGGTACGGCCCCGGCCGGTTCTCGTTCAACGTCAAGGGCGGTCGCTGCGAGTCATGTCACGGCGACGGCACGCTCAAGATCGAAATGAACTTCCTTCCCGATGTTTATGTCCCTTGCGAGGTATGCAAGGGAGACCGATACAACCGGGAAACCCTCGAGGTCCACTTCAAGGGCAAGAGCGTCGCGGACGTACTCAACATGCCGATCGAGGAGGCGTCCGAGTTCTTCGAGGCCATCCCAGCGATATCCAGACACCTCACGACGCTCGTCGAGGTGGGTTTGGGTTACGTCAGGCTCGGCCAACCGGCGCCGACCCTGTCGGGCGGCGAGGCGCAGCGCGTCAAACTCTCGTCCGAGCTGCAACGCCGATCGACGGGCCGCACCATTTATGTTCTCGATGAGCCGACTACGGGCTTGCACTTTGAGGACGTGAGGAAGCTTCTTGGCGTTCTCGAGGGACTGGTCGACAAGGGCAACACGGTGATTGTGATCGAGCACAATCTCGACGTCATCAAGTCGGCAGACTGGGTGATCGATATGGGGCCTGAAGGGGGATCCGGCGGCGGACTTGTGGTCGCCGAAGGCACGCCAGAAGACATCGCGGAGCACCCCGATAGTTTCACCGGCGTGTTCCTCGCTGATCTCCTCCGGGCGCAACTGGCCGCGGCGGCCCCGGCCTAGGCTGACGTCGTGGCCAATCCCGCCGACTATCGCCCCGCGCAGGGGACGATCCCCACTCAACCGGGCGTCTATCGCTTCCGCGATGCACACGGCCGGGTCGTGTACGTCGGAAAGGCCAAGAACCTCCGGCAGCGACTGCAGAACTACTTTCAACCGCTGAGCGCGCTTCATCCACGCACGCGAACGATGGTGACGACGGCCGCGTCGGTCGAATGGACAGTGGTGCGCAACGAGGTCGAGGCGCTCGTCCTTGAGCACACGTGGATCAAGGAGTACGACCCCCGCTTCAATGTGGTCTTCAAGGACGACAAGTCCTACCCGTTCCTCGCGGTCACCATGAACGAGGCCGTTCCTCGCATGCAGGTCATGCGTGGAGCGCGCAAGAAGGGCGTGCGCTATTTCGGGCCGTACGCCAAGGCGTGGGCGATTCGCGAGTCCGTGGATGCTCTCCTGACCGTCCTGCCGATGCGCACGTGTGCGCCAGCCGTGTTTCACAAGGCCGAGCGCCAGGGGCGACCGTGCCTCCTGGGGTATATCGACAAGTGTGCGGCCCCTTGTGTTGGCAAGATCGGGGAAGCCGAGCACCGGTTGCTTGCGGAACGGGTGTGCCAGGTGCTTGCGGGCGATGCGAAGCCGCTGATCCGCGACCTGACGGACACCATGGTCGCGGCGTCCGAGCGCGAAGACTTCGAGGTGGCCGCGCGGGCGAGGGACAGGCTCCGTGCGCTCACGAGTGTCCTCGAGCGAAACGCGGTCGTCCTTGCCCAGGGCACGGATGCGGACGTCTTCAGCCTGGTGGACGACGAATTTGAGGCCGCGGCGCACGTGTTTTACGTCCGCGACGGTCGCATCGTCGGAGAGCGCGGTTGGGTGGTCGACAAGCCCGAACCGTTGACCCCGGCCGAAATGGTGAACGCCTTGCTCCAAGAGGCGTACGACACCGCAGAATCCATCCCTGCCGAGGTTCTCGTTCCGTGTGAACCCACCGACGGCGAGGTGATTGGCGCCTATCTTCGCGGCTTGAGGGGCGCGTCGGTGTCCATCAGGGTGCCTACCCGCGGCAAGAAGGCCGAACTTGCTCAGTCCGGTGCGAAGAACGCGCAGCAGGTGTTTGACCAGCATCGGCTCAAACGTGCGTCAGATCTCACGACGCGCTCGGCGGCCCTTCGGGATCTTCAGGATCACCTCGGCTTGGTGGAGGCGCCATTGCGGATCGAGTGCTACGACATCTCGCACACTCAGGGCACCCATCAGGTGGGGTCGATGGTCGTGTTCGAAGACGCATTGGCCAAGAAGAAGGAGTATCGGCAGTTTTCGGTGGCTGACGCTGTCGACGACACGGCGGCCATGACCGAGGTGCTGACCAGGCGGTTTGCGCGCTACATCGAGGAGGCGCGACTCTCCCCGGAGGAGCGGGAGACGGCACGGTTCGCCTATCCGCCGCAACTCGTTGTCGTCGACGGAGGCCCTCCTCAGGTCGCGGCGGCGCGCAGGGCGATGGACGCCGTGGGTGTCCCTGACATTCCCGTCGTCGGCCTCGCGAAGAGGCTGGAAGAGGTCTGGCTACCTGGAGAGGAGTATCCAGCGATCCTGCCCCGTGGATCGGAGTCGCTCTATCTGCTCCAACGGGTCCGTGACGAGGCTCACCGCTTCGCCATCAAGAACCACAGAGCCAAGCGAGGAAAGGCCATGACTGCCTCGACGCTCGATGAGATTCCAGGCGTGGGCCCCACGCGGTCGATCGCATTGATGCGACACTTCGGTTCGCTGGCGGGCCTCAAGGAGGCCTCGGCGGAGCAAATTGCGAGGGTGCCAGGAGTCGGAGAGGCCACGGCGCGGGCGATTCACGCGAGTCTTCACGGCCGGGATGGCATCCTGGAGACATGACGGACGAGCCGAACCCGGTCACGTATCCCTCGGGCTTCCCCAAGCCCAGTTTCGACGCGCCCACCATTCCGCCCGAGGTGATGATTCTCACCGGCATGTCGGGTGCGGGACGAACCCACGCAGCAGGAGTGTTGGGCGATCTGGGTTGGTATGTGGTGGACAACCTGCCTCCACAGCTTCTCGGTGGCCTCGTGGCAATGGTGGGGAGAGAGCCACATGACCGGGTCGCCGCCGTCGTGGATGTGAGGGGAGGGGAGTTCTTCCAAGACCTCGACGCCGTCGTGGACGACCTCTCAGAACGAGGCATCCCCGTTCGATTGGTATTCCTCGACGCGTCTGACGAGGTGTTGGTGCGGCGCTTCGAGGAGGCAAGACGTCCCCACCCTCTGCAACGTGACGGAACGCTGCTCGAAGGCATCGCGAGGGAACGTGCGTTGCTTGGAACGCTGCGCGACCGAGCCGATCTGACCATTGACACGAGCAAACTCAACGTCCATGAGCTTCGCGAGACCATCACCTCGGAGGTGGGCCTGCACGATATTCCGCTGACGGTCAACGTCGTCTCCTTCGGGTACCGCAACGGTCTTCCGTCCGATGCCGATTTCGTCGCTGACGCCAGATTTCTCCACAATCCGCACTGGGTTCCGGCCTTGCGGCCGCTGACCGGCCTCGATCCCGCCGTGAGGGATTTCGTGCTCGGCTCTGAGGGTGCGCAGGAGTTTGTGACGCAATATGCGTCCCTCTTGGGCGAGGTGTTGGCCTTGTATCGCTCGTACGACAAGCACTCGGTGACCATAGGGATCGGTTGCACCGGCGGCAAGCATCGTTCGGTCGCCATCGCCGAGGCATTGGGTGAGGCCCTTCGGTCACAGGGACTCCACGTCCGGGTGACTCACAGGGACAGGCCGATGTCGTGACTGGGCCGCGCGTCGTGGCCCTGGGCGGCGGTCACGGCCTCTTTGCGAGTCTCAGCGCTCTTAGGCCACTCACCGAGCGGCTCACCGCGATTGTGACGGTTGCCGACGACGGGGGCTCGTCTGGGCGACTTCGAGAGGAAATGGGCATCGTGCCCCCCGGCGATCTTCGGATGGCGCTCAGCGCATTGTGCGATGACGGCGAGTGGGGTCGTACGTGGCGGGATGTTCTGCAAACACGCTTCTCCACGCCCGGGCCCCTCAACGGACATTCGCTGGGAAATTTACTGATAGCTGGCCTTTGGGAACGCACTGGGGACGTGGTTGACGGCCTTGACTGGGTGGCAAAGCTCCTCCGCGCTCAGGGCAGGGTTCTTCCCCTCGCGATTGAGCCCCTGGAAATCTCCGCCACGGTCGAGGGCGTTGACGGTCCCCGTCTCGTCAGGGGTCAAGTGGCGGTCGCGACGGCGAATGGCATCGTGTCGGGGCTAGGCATCCACCCTTCATCGCCGCACGTTCCGGCCGCGACACTTGAGTCGATTCGAAACGCGGACCTGGTAGTGCTCGGCCCCGGCTCTTGGTACACATCGGTCCTGGTGCATTTCTTAGTGAAGCCGGTCGCAGACGAATTGGTGGCGGCGTCGGATCGCACGATCCTTGTTCTGAATATTGCATACGACGATGTCGAGACCTCGGGCGCGGATCGCGCCGACGACGTGCGCGCCTTGCGGAGGATCGAGCCTAGATTCCGGCCCGCAGTCGTCCTCGCGGATGTCTCGCACGGAGCCGATCCGTTGCTCAAGGTCGAAGTTGAGGCGTGGGGTTCGAGGCTCGTGTTCGCCAACATGAAGCGGGCCGATGCCACCGATCGGCATGACGTGGATCGCCTCGCGAGGGAGTTCTCTCACCTCATCGAGGAGCTTGGGGCGGCGGGTGCACCCCAGGGGATGAGAGGATAGTCCCCATGGCGCTCACGGCACAGGTGAAGGACGAGCTCGCGCGCGTCACGGTAGAGAAGGTTTCCGCACGCAAGGCGGAAATCGCCACCACGCTGAGATTCGCTGGTGGTCTCCACATCGTGTCCGGACGCATCGTCATTGAGGCCGAGCTCGACACGGCAGCTTCTGCGCGTCGGCTGCGCACCTTCATCCACGAGGTGTACAACCTCGGGTCCGAAATCATCGTCGTGTCCGGTGGTGCGCTCAAGCGTGGAAACCGTTACGTGGTTCGCGTCGTGAAGGAGGGCGAGTCGCTCGCGAGGCAGACCGGACTGCTCGATCACCGAGGCCGTCCGGTCAGGGGACTGCCTCCTCAAGTGGTGAGCGGCTCAATCGAGGACACTGTGGCCGCGTGGCGTGGGGCTTTTCTCGCCCACGGCTCGCTCACGGAGCCCGGTCGTTCTGCGAGCCTCGAGGTCACGTCGCCCGGCCCGGAGGCCGCGCTGGCGCTGGTCGGCGCTGCACGCAGGCTCAGTATCACCGCGAAGTCCCGCGAGGTCAGGGGAGTGGATCGGGTTGTGATTCGTGACGGCGACGCGATCTCGGCGCTGCTCGCACGTCTCGGGGCGCACGACTCGGTGCTCGAGTGGGAGGAGAAGCGCACACGGCGTGAGGTGCGTGGTACCGCCAACAGGCTCGCGAACTTCGACGATGCAAACCTGCGCCGCTCGGCTCAAGCCGCGGTCGCCGCGAGCGCACGGGTCGAAAGGGCGTTTGCGATTCTCGGCGACGAGGTGCCGGAGCACCTTCGCGAGGCTGGAACCTTGCGGATCGCGCATCGCGATGCGTCTCTTGAAGAACTCGGAAGGCTCGCGACGCCGCCACTGACAAAGGACGCGGTGGCGGGGCGAATTCGCAGGCTGCTCGCGACGGCAGACAAGATGGCCAAGGACCTCGGAATTCCCGACACCGAGGCCGGGATCAGCCCGGAGTTTCTCCGCTAGCGCGAGGCTGTTGCGAGTGCGTTTGAGTGCTCGCATTTTGGGGACTTACGTCGCACCGGCCGTGGACGCTCCGTAGTAAGGTTGCAGCAGTGGCACCGCTTCGGTGGCGCCCCGCGCACAGAAGCGCTGCCCCCACATCCCCAACGCGCCATGTCGCGCGAACCGAGGAGAAAAAGTGACCATCAAGGTCGGAATTAACGGCTTCGGCCGTATTGGACGAAACTTCTACCGCGCGATCGTCGCGTCGGGCGCAGACATCGAGATCGTCGGTGTGAATGACCTGACCGACAACAAGACTCTCGCGCACCTGCTCAAGTACGACACCGTTCTTGGCATCTTCCCGGGCACCGTCACGTTCGACGACAACAACATCATCGTCGACGGCAAGGCGATCCGCGCCCTCGAAGAGCGCGACCCGAGCAACCTTCCGTGGGCCGAGCTCGGCGCGGACATCGTGATCGAGTCCACTGGCTTCTTCACCGACGCGACCAAGGCCGCCGCCCACATCGCTGCAGGCGCCAAGAAGGTCATCATCTCGGCCCCCGCGTCGAACGAGGACGGCACGTTCGTCGTCGGCGTGAACCACACCGACTACGACCCCGCCACGCAGCACGTCATCTCGAACGCCTCGTGCACGACGAACTGCCTCGCGCCCGTCGCGAAGGCCCTCAACGACGCCATCGGCATCGAAAAGGGTCTCATGACTACAATCCACGCCTACACGGGTGACCAGAACCTGCAGGATGGCCCCCACAAGGACCTCCGTCGTGCACGTGCGGCCGCGCAGAACATCGTCCCCACCTCGACCGGTGCCGCCAAGGCTGTTGCGCTGGTGCTCCCCGAGCTCAAGGGCAAGCTTGACGGCTTCGCGATGCGGGTTCCCGTCATCACGGGTTCCGCCACCGACCTGACCTTCACGGCTTCGCGTGAGGTCACCGTCGCCGAGGTCAACGCGGCCGTCAAGGCTGCGGCGGATGGCGCCATGCTCGGCACGCTCGAGTACACGGAAGACGACATCGTGTCCTCGGACATCGTCGGTAACCCGCACCAGAGCATCTTCGACGCCAAGCTGACCAAGGTCTCCGGCGACATGGTGAAGATCGTTGCTTGGTACGACAACGAGTGGGGCTACTCGACCAGCCTCGTGAAGCTGACGTCTTACGTCGGCGAGCGCCTCTAACATTCCAGTGAAAAACGTCCGTACACGCACCATGCGTGTGCGGACGTTTTTCTGTCACGACGAAGGAAGATTCACATGCTGAAGACAATTGACAGCTTGGGTGACCTGACCGGCAAGAAGGTCCTGGTTCGCTCCGACCTGAACGTGCCGCTCGACGGCACCACCATTACCGACGACGGCCGCGTGCGCGCCTCCGTCGCGACCATCGAGAAACTGCTCGCCGCGGGCGCCTCCGTCATCGTGACGGCGCACCTCGGTCGCCCCAAGGGCGAGCCCGAGGCCAAGTACTCGCTGGCCCCCGCCGCCGCTCGTCTTGCCGAACTCCTCGGCAAGCCCGTCACGCTCGCCGATGACCTGGTCGGCCCGTCCGCCAAGGCCACGGTCGCAGCGCTTCAGCCCGGCCAGGTGGCCATGCTCGAGAACGTGCGCTTCGATGCCCGCGAAACCTCCAAGGTTGACGAGGAGCGCGAAGCGCTCGCCGCCGAGCTCGCCGCGTTTGCCGACGTGTTCGTCTCGGACGGTTTCGGCGTTGTTCACCGTAAGCAGGCGTCTGTCTATGACATCGCGAAGGTTCTTCCCGCAGCCGCTGGACTGTTGGTCCAGAAGGAGGTCGAGTCGCTCAGCAAGGCAGTGACCGACCCCGCCCGTCCGTACGTCGTCGTTCTCGGCGGCTCGAAGGTCTCTGACAAGCTGGGCGTCATCGCCAACCTGCTGACCAAGGCGGACCGCATCCTCATCGGCGGCGGAATGGTCTTCACCTTCCTCAAGGCCAAGGGCTTCGAGGTGGGCAAGTCTCTGCTCGAAGAGGACCAGCTCGACACGGTCAGGGGCTACCTGGCCACGGCCGAGGAAAAGGGCGTGGAGATCGTTCTCCCGACCGACATCCTTGCCGCGACCGGCTTCGCCGCCGACGCCGAGTTTGACGTGGTGGCGGCCGACGCTATTCCAGCCGATCGCATCGGCCTGGACATCGGTCCTGACTCGGCGGCGCTCTTCGCCTCGAAGATCGTCGACGCGAAGACCATCGTGTGGAACGGCCCCATGGGCGTGTTCGAATTCCCCGCTTTCGCGGGAGGCACCAAGGCCGTCGCTCAAGCCATGATCGACTCCGACGGATTCTCCGTGGTTGGCGGCGGCGACTCTGCCGCAGCGGTCCGCATCCTCGGCTTCGACGAGGCCGGCTTCGGCCACATTTCCACGGGTGGCGGCGCGTCGCTCGAACTGCTCGAGGGCAAGGTCCTTCCCGGCCTCGCCGTTCTGGAGGGCTAGACCATGGCACGTACACCGCTCATTGCAGGCAACTGGAAGCTGAACCTCGACCACCTCGAGGCCACGCATACCGTGCAGAAGCTCGCTTGGCTTTTGCGTGACGCAAAGCATGACTTCACCAAGGTCGAGGCCGCCGTCATGGCCTCCTTCACCTCGCTGCGGTCGGTGCAGACACTGATCGACGCCGACAAGCTCGAGATCAAGTACGGCGCCCAGGACATTTCCGAGCACGCGTCCGGTGCGTACACCGGTGAGGTCTCCGGCTCGCAGCTGGCCAAGCTCGGCTGCGACTACGCCGTCGTCGGCCACTCCGAGCGTCGCGAATACCACGGCGAGTCGGATGCCACCGTTGCCGCCAAGGCCAAGGCCGCGTTCGACAATGGGATCGTCCCCATCGTGTGTGTGGGTGAGGGTCTCGACATCCGCAAGGCAGGCGACCAGGTGTCCTACACGCTCGCTCAGGTCGAGGGTTCGCTCGCGGGCATCCCGGCCGAGCAGGCCAAGGACGTCGTCATCGCTTATGAGCCCGTGTGGGCCATCGGAACTGGTGAGGTCGCGACCCCGGCAGACGCTCAGGAAGTGTGTGGAGCGATCCGCGGCAAGCTCGCGGAGCTCTACAGCCCCGAACTTGCTGCGGGCGTTCGCGTTCTCTATGGCGGCTCGGTGAAGTCGAGCTCGATCGCGCAGCTCATGGCGGAGCCCGATGTCGACGGCGGCCTCGTAGGTGGCGCAAGTCTCGACCCCGAGGAGTTCGCGAAGATCGTCCGTTTCTTGGAGCACGTCACGGCCTAGCGTTCGCACCCTGCCGCGTGCCAGGTTGGGCGCGGCAGGGTGCCGCTCGCGGCCCAGGCGTGAGCGCGGCGCTGTACGTCGCGTATCCTGTAGCCAATGTCTTGTGAACGAGGAGAATCGTGCATATTCTTTCCATCGTCTTGTGGGTGCTGTTGCTGCTGACGAGCGTGCTCATTGTCGCCCTAGTGCTGGTGCATCGCGGGGGCGGTGGAGGCATCACCGATGTGTTCGGTGGAGGCATTGCCTCGGGCATCCAGAGTTCGGCTGTCGGTGAGCGCAACCTCTCTCGCATTACGTGGGGGGTCGCGGTCGTATGGGGGATGTCGATCGTGCTGATCGGCCTCATTCAAAAATACGCGGGCTAACCAGCCCCAGACGCATCAAGGGAATACACCATGGCAGGTGGTAGTGCTATTCGTGGGTCGCGCGTCGGCGCCGGCCCTATGGGCGAGGCAGAGCGCGGCGAGTCCGCACCCCGCGAGGTCTTTTCGTATTACTGCGCGAAGGGCCACGTGACGAGACCCAGCTTCGCCGTGGGCGACGACCGGGAGATCCCTGCCGAGTGGGACTGCACCCGTTGTGGGCTCCCTGGTGGGCTGGATCCCAACAACCCGCCTGAGCCCCTGCGCAATGAGCCCTACAAGACCCACCTTGCATACGTGAAGGAGCGTCGTACCGAGGCGGAGGGGCAGGAGCTCCTCAACGAGGCGCTCGACGCACTGCGCGCGCGTCGCGGCTTCGTCGCCGCGGAGTAGCGCGCGCCAGTCGTCTGGCGTATATCGCGCGGCCGTGGGAATGCGATCTCGACTTTCGTTGCTGTCCCCTGTGGAGGTACGACATGAAGATTGAGATCGAATACTGCGTCCCGTGTGGATATCTGCCGCGAGCAACGGAGGCACAAACCCGGTTGCTTGAGGAGTTTGGTGGCCGCGTCGAGTCTGTGGCGCTGAAGACCGGCAGCAGGGGGGTCTTCACCTTCCGAGCCGACGGTGAGGAGATCTACTCCAAGCCGGATGAGTTCAACATCGATGCCATCGTCGCGACAGTGAACTCACTCATTCCTGCGGCGGACGGAGTGCAGGTCGACGGCCGTGAGCTGCTGATGGGCAAGAAGCACTAGTCCACGATTCGCAGGTGCGGCGTGCAACACGGCGGGCGCGAGCGCGAGTAGCCGCGAGCCTGGCCGGGACCTGCCAGCGCGCCTCAGGGGAGCCGCGCTAGATCTCGGTGGAGGCCGACGCGTCGATGAGCCAAAGAGTGCGCTCGGTTCCCGCGACCGCTGCCACGGGGAGGTTTTTGTCGCCCGCAAGTCCGCCGGACACGGCAGCGGCCTTGGCCTCGCCCGCAGCCACGACCCACACCTCTCGAGCGCGATTAATCGAAGCGAGACTCAGGCTGACACGGTTGGGCGGTGGCTTGGGGGAGTCGTGCACAGCGACCGCCTCGACCAGATCCGCGGCCGCATAGACGGGATGGCCCGGAAAGAGCGATGCCACGTGGCCATCGGGACCCACTCCCAACAACAGCACATCCCACGCGGGGGTGCCGTGGGCGGCGACCTCGGCCGCATAGGCGGCGGCGGCGCTTTCGGCGGTGGGGAATTCGTCGGCGGAACCCATCCGATGGATATTCTCCTCGGGAAGGGGCACGATGCCCAGGAGCACGCGTTGAGCCTGGCCCTCGTTGCGGTCTGCGTCACGAGCGCCGACGAAGCGCTCGTCGCCCCACCACACGTGCACGCTGGTCCAGTCGATGAGCCCCACGAGGGGTGAGGACGCAAGGGAGGCGAGGAGCCCGATGCCCACGGTTCCGCCGGTGAGCACGACGTGCGCGACGCCGCGTTGCGCGATCACGTCGGAGAGGGCGACGCCGAGGCGCGCACCCGTTGCGTCTGCAACGGCCTGCTGGTTGGCGTAGACCACGACGCTCCGCATCAGCAGTTCACAACCCGTCGCAATGCCTCGCCGTAGACGGGATCGTTGTCCATGCGGCGCAGTTCTTCGGCGAGGCACTCGCCTTGAGTGCGCGAGGGCAAGGTGATGATGTGCGGAGGTTGGCCCGGCTGGGTCAGGGTCGCGTTGTGCCCATCGGGGCGGTCGATCTTGATCGAGCCCGACGGGGTATCGAGACACACCGAGACGAGCCCCGTCGCCTCTGGATCGTAGATAGCCTCGAACTCACAGCCAAGAGCCCCCCGGAGCCACGCGCCCATCAGCAAGATTGACGGCGAGTTCACGTCTCCGTGCAAGCGCGCCTTTGTGACGCGCTGATCCGAGACCTGCTCGAGCGCCGAGGCGAGCAGAGCACGCCAACGCGTGATCCGGGTCCACGAGAGATCCGTGTCGCCGGGCGTGTATGCGTCCGCCAGGGCGCACAACACGGCCGGCGGGTTGAAAGCACCCTTGGCGTCGGTAATGCGCCGTTGCGCCATCCCACCGATGCCGGTCGCGGAGGGCACGAGGGGAACGACAGATGCCCACCACGCGACGATCGGCGCATCGGGAAGCAGTAGGGGAGTGATCAGGGCGTCCGCATGGTCCATCGCGCTGAGCGGAGGCTTCAACACGATGACCTCGGATGCGCCCGCGTCGCCGCCCACCCGAATCTGGCCGCCGAGATCCTCCGATTCCTCTTGCGGGGACAACACGATGATGCGGCAAGGGTGTTCTCGCGACGCGACGTTCGCGGTGCTGATGGCCTCTTCGGCATCGGCGTCCGTGGCGTCGATGACCAGCGTCATGACGCGGCCGATCGTGACGACGCCGCCCTCCTTTCGGAGTCTGAGAAGCTCGGCGTTGATGTCCACCGTGGTGGTGCGAGGAAGGTCAATGATCATGGTCGCCTCCATGTGCGTCCGTCGCGTGCCATCATGTCATCTGCACCCACCGGGCCCCACGTGCCCGAACGGTACTGCTCGGGCTGTCCCTGAGTGGCCCAGAAGGCGGTGATGGGATCCAGGATCTGCCATGACGACGCGACCTCTTGGTGCCTGGGGAACAGGGGCGGGTCTCCTAGCAAGACGTCGAGAATGAGCCGCTCGTACGCCTCGGGTGACTCGTCGGTGAAGGCATTGCCGTAGGCGAAGTCCATGGTGACGTCGCGCACCTCCATCGTGGTTCCAGGCACCTTCGAGCCAAACTTGAGCGTGACGCCCTCGTCGGGCTGGACGCGAATGACCAGCGCGTTCGTGCCCACGTCCGATCCCTCGATCTGCTGGAAGTATGGCGAGGGCGCCTTCTTGAATACGAGCGCGATCTCGGTCACCCTGCGACCCAGGCGCTTGCCTGCACGCAGATAGAACGGCGTGCCGTTCCAGCGGCGGTTGGGGATCTCGACCTTGATGGCTGCGTACGTCTCCGTGATGGAGTCAGGGGCGATGCCGTCCTCCTCGAGGAAGGCGCCCACTCGCTCGCCGCCCCGCCAGCCGTCCGTGTATTGGCCCCTGGCGGTCGACACGGAGAGGTCAGGAGGAAGGGTTACCGCGCGAAGGACCTTCTCCTTCTCCGCGCGAAGATCGGCGGCATCGAACGACGCTGGTTCTTCCATGGCGGTCAAGGCCAGTAGTTGCAAAAGGTGATTCTGGATCACGTCGCGCGCCGCACCGATGCCGTCGTAGTAACCCGCACGACCGTTGATGCCGATGTCCTCGGCCATGGTGATCTGCACGTGGTCGATGTACTGCGAGTTCCACATGGGCTCAAAGAGTTGGTTGGCGAATCGCAGGGCCAACAGGTTCTGCACCGTCTCCTTGCCCAGGTAGTGGTCGATGCGGAACACCGCGTCCGGGGGAAAGACCTCAGACACCACCTCATTGAGGGCGTTGGCCGTCTTGAGGTCGGAGCCAAAGGGCTTCTCGATGACTACACGGCGCCACGTCCCCTCTTGGGGGTCTGACAGGCCGGAGTCGCGCAATTGGCCGATCACTTGCGGGAACGCCGACGGCGGGATGGACAGGTAGAAGGCGTGGTTTCCGCCCGTTCCCCGGCGCTCATCGAGCCGCTCAACGGTCCGCTTCAGTTCGGCAAACGCCGCAGGGTCGTCGAAGGAACCCTGCACAAAGCGAATCCCCTCGGACAGTTGATCCCAGGTCTCTTGGCGCCATGGCGTGCGTGCGTACTTCTTCACCGAGTCGTGAACCACTTGCGCGAAGTCCTCGCGACCCCACTCACGCCTGGCGAAACCCGTGAGCGCGAACGCGGGCGGCAACAGGCCCCTGTTCGCCAGGTCATAGACGGCGGGCATCAGCTTCTTGCGGGCGAGATCGCCAGTGACCCCGAACATCACGAGTCCGCACGATCCTGCAATGCGGGGCAGTCTACGATCACGCGGATCGCGGAGGGGGTTGACCACTATCTAGCCTCCAAAGCTGAGGTGCCGCGCGCGCCTGAAATCGCACGCGGTGCAAGCGGTGCGGGGGACACCGCGGTGGTGGTGGGGGACAAACGTCGGAGGGTTCGATTCACATCCAATCGAACGTGGACCGTCGGCCATTATTCCGACTCTGCTGGGATTATCAGCCATCTGTAGTCGGATTCCGAGTCGAGCGCGGGCCTCGCGTTGGGGCCCGCGCTCGCAACGGGCGCTCAACGCGCAGACTCGAGGCTTTCCTTGGCCTTGGCGACCACGTTCTCGGCCGTGAAGCCGTACTTCTTCATGAGTAGGGCGCCAGACGCGGACTCGCCGAAGTGGTCAATGCCGATCACGCGACCTGCGTCGCCGACGACGTCCCGCCAGCCAAGCGGGGAGCCCGCCTCGATGCTCACACGGGCCTTGACGCCGCCTGGAATGACCGAATCGCAGTACTTCGCGCTCTGACGCTCGAAGAGCTCCTTGCACGGCATGGAGACCACGCGGGCCTTGATGCCTTCGGCCGCAAGAAGTTCGCGAGCGGCCACACAGTGCTGGACCTCTGAGCCCGTGCCGACGAGGATCACGTCGGCGTCCTCGCCAGCGCCTGCCAGCACGTACGCGCCCTTGGCGAAGCCCTCGGCCGATGTTCCCTCAAGAGTCGGAACGTTTTGACGCGTGAGGATGAGGCCACAGGGACGGTCGAGGGTCTCCAGCGCGTGCTTCCACGCCCAGGCGGTCTCGTTGGCGTCCGCGGGACGAACGATGTCGATACCTGGAATGGCCCGCAGCGTCGCCACCTGCTCGATGGGCTGGTGAGTGGGGCCGTCTTCGCCGAGCCCGATCGAGTCATGGGTCCACACGAATGTGGTGGGAATCTTCATGAGGGCCGCGAGCCGCACCGCACCACGCATGTAGTCGGAGAACACCAAGAAGGTGCCGCCATACGCACGGGTCAGGCCGTGGAGCGTAATCCCGTTAAGAATCGTGCCCATACCGAACTCGCGGATCCCGAAGTGCAGCGTGCGGCCGTACCAACTCGCCATGGGATAGGACTTGGTGGCGCGGTGCGGGGGCAGGAACGAGGGCTCGCCATCCATCGTGGTGTTGTTGGAACCGGCCAGGTCCGCCGATCCTCCCCACAACTCGGGAAGCACCGGCGCGAGCGCGGTGAGCACCTTGCCCGACGCTGCACGGGTGGCAATCGACGTGCCGGCCTCGAACTTCGGCAGGGCGTCGGTCCAGTTGGCTGGGAGTTCCTTTGAGACCAGACGCTCGAGCAGCGCCGCGCGCTCGGGCTGCTCGGATTGCCACTTGGCAAACTCGCCATTCCATGCGGAGTGTGCGGCCTGCCCACGCTCGCGCGCCTTGAGCGTGTGCTCGTAGACGGCGGGCTCCACCACGAATGACTGCTCGGGATCGAAGTCGAGCGCCTGCTTGAGGCCCGCGACCTCCGTGGCGCCAAGGGCCGATCCGTGCACCCCACCGGTGTTCTGCTTGGTGGGGCTCGGCCAGCCGATGATGGTGCTGAGCGCGATGATCGATGGCCTGGTCGTCTCCGCCTTGGCGTCCTCGATCGCGGTCAACAGCGCATCGGGGTCCTCCTTGTAGCCCTCGGGTGTGACCCAGTCGACCCGCTGCGTGTGCCAGCCGTAGGCCTCGTAGCGCTTCAGGACGTCCTCGTCGAACGCGATGTCGGTCTCGTGCTCAATCGAAATCTTGTTGTCGTCCCAGATCAGGATGAGGTTGCCAAGTTCCTGTACGCCGGCGATCGCCGCGGCCTCGTGGCTCACCCCCTCTTCCATGTCGCCGTCCGACGCGATCACATAGATGTGGTGGTCGAAGACGGACTCGCCGGGCGCGGCATCGGGGTCCAAGAGACCGCGCTCTTTGCGAGCTGCCATCGCCATACCGACGGACGAGGCGAAGCCCGAGCCAAGGGGGCCTGTCGTGATCTCGACGCCGGGGGTGTGACCGTATTCGGGGTGCCCGGGAGTCTGCGAGCCCTCGGTCCGCAGTGACTTGAGGTCGTCGAGGCTCATGGGGTAACCCGCCGCGAAGAGCTGCAGGTAGAGCGTGAGTGAAGAGTGCCCGCAAGACAACACAAAGCGGTCACGTCCCAGCCACTTTGGGTCTGCGGGGTCATGCTTCATCACGTTCTGGAACAGCAAGTATGCGGCGGGCGCGAGCGACATCGCCGTGCCCGGGTGGCCGTTGCCGACCTTCTCCACTGCATCGGCGGCGAGGACACGAAGTGTGTCGATCGCGCGGGTGTCCAGGTCAGTCCATCCAGTGGTCACGGTTCTCCCTATAAAACGAGTCTGACAACTCTCTTAGCCTAGCGGCGCGGCGGAGCGAGAGAGCGCGACCATCGCCGCGATTGTCGTCGCCGCATCACTATCCACGCCGCCGCCACGGACCCGGTGCCCGTGGCACCAAGGACCAACGTCGTGCCACGTACAATTGGGGCATGCCGGCGGAATCGAAGACCCATACGGAGATTCCGGCACCGTCCGTGGGCAGAGTCCTGGGTGCGACACGAGTGCTCAAGGCCTACCTTGCGCTGACCAAGCCGCGCATCATCGAACTTCTGCTCATTACGACACTTCCCACCATGGTGTTGGCCGCAGGTGGATGGCCAAGCCTGTGGCACATGGCGGCGACGCTCATCGGTGGCACGCTTTCCGCGGGCTCTGCCAACACCTTTAACAGCTACCTCGACCGCGACATCGATGCCGTCATGAAGCGGACGCAGGGTCGGCCCCTCGTCACGGGTGCGGTCAAGCCTCGCGCGGCGTTCATCTTCGCGTGGGTGCTGGCCCTGGCGTCGACGGCGTGGTTCTACTGGATCGTCGACTCGCCCCTCGCGACAGTGCTCAGCATCATCGCGATCCTGTTGTACGCGGTGGGTTACACGATGCTGCTCAAGCGGCGTACCTCCCAGAACATCGTGTGGGGTGGGGCCGCCGGATGCATGCCCGTGCTGATCGGATGGGCCGCTGTCACGCAGTCGTTGTCGTGGACGCCCGTGGTGCTATTCCTGATCATCTTCTTCTGGACGCCGCCTCACTATTGGCCCCTCGCGCTGAAGTTCCGCAACGACTACGCCCATGCCGAGGTGCCGATGCTTCCCGTGGTGGCCACGCCCGTCAAGGTGGCCAAGGAGATGATCCTCTACGCGATCGCGATGGTGGTGGTCTCCCTGATCCTGGTGCCACTCGCGGGAATGACGTGGATATACGCGGTTCTCGCTCTTGGTTTTGGTGTGTGGTTCATCGGCGGCTGCTACGCGTTGTATCGCCGCACCATGGACGGGTCAAAGCTGCATTCGATGCGCCTGTTCCGTGACTCAATCCTGTACCTGTCGGTCGTCTTCGGCGCGATTCTCGCCGATCCGTTCTGGCCAGACACGCTCACGGTGTGGCAACGCTAGGGCTCGAGCGAGAGCTCGCCGTCTATTTAGCTCACGTGACGGTCGAACGCGGCCTATCGGCGAACACCGTCTCGGCGTACCACCGGGACTTGTCGCGCTATTGCGCCTTTCTCGAGTCACGGGGGATTGAGTCTCTCGCTTCCACACCCGCACTCGTCGTGGCCGAATTTGCGGAGGCGATCTCGGCCGGAACCGATAGCGGCGCCCCCTTGGCCCCCGCATCGGCGGCGCGAACCGTCGTTTCGGTTCGAGGTTGGCACCGGTTCGCCGTGGCGGAAGGCTGGGTGGGGGACGATGCCGCCGTCGACGTCAAGCCGCGAGCCACGCCCGCGCGACTGCCCAAGGCGTTGACGACCGACGAGGTGGCGGCACTACTCGACGTCGCTGCAGTCGGGGACGGTCCTGCGGCGTTGCGTGACAGGGCCCTCTTGGAGGTGCTGTACGGGTCCGGTGCCCGAATTTCGGAGGCGACGGGGCTCGACGTCGACGATATTGATCTGGGTGAGGGTCGCGAATCGGTGCTGTTGCGAGGCAAGGGCCGCAAGGAGCGCATCGTCCCGCTTGGCGGCTACGCGAGGGAGGCGCTCGACGCCTACCTGGTGCGAGCGAGGCCCACACTTGCCATGAACGGCAACGGGACACCCGCACTGTTTCTCAACTCCCGTGGCGGGCGCCTCAGTAGACAGAGTGGCTGGACCATTCTGAAGGCCGCCGCCGAGCGCGCCGGCATCGGCGATGTCTCCCCGCACACCCTGCGCCACTCGTTCGCGACTCATCTCTTACGGGGAGGAGCCGATATCCGTGTGGTCCAAGAACTGTTGGGACATGCGTCGGTGACGACCACCCAGATTTACACGTATGTCACGAGGGACGCCTTGCGCGAGGTTTACCAGACCTCTCACCCGCGAGCCCTCGACAAGCCCATGCCACGTCCGGAGTAAGGTGAGGCCCGTGACCGAGTTCCCTGTACCGCCGCCCCTGAGTGGAACCGGCCCGGCCCGCATCATTGCCTTGTGCAATCAAAAGGGCGGGGTGGGCAAGACCACGACATGCGTGAACCTCGCCGCGGCCCTTGCTGAATACGGACGCAAGGTGCTTCTAGTCGACTTCGACCCGCAAGGCGCGGCATCGGCCAACTTGCGCGTGAACTCGAACGACTTCGAGACCACGGTGTACGACCTCTTGCTCAGCTCGAAGGTGCAAACCAAGGACGTGATCGTGTCGACCGCGGTCGAGGGCCTCTTCGTGCTTCCCGCCAACATTGACCTGTCGGCGGCCGAGGTGCAGCTGGTGGGCGAAGTGGCGCGCGAGAGCGCGTTGGCCCGTGCACTGCGCCCCATCGTTGACGACTACGACGTCATCCTCATCGACTGCCAGCCCTCCCTTGGCTTGCTGACCGTCAACGCACTCGTCGCCGCGCACGGTGTCGTGATTCCGTTGGCGTGCGAATTTTTCGCGATGCGCGGCGTGGCCCTCCTCGTCGACACGGTGGGGAAGGTCCAGGACCGTTTGAATCCGCGCCTCGCGCTCGATGCGATCGTTCCGACGATGTACGACGCCCGCACGCTTCACGCGCAAGAGGTCGTTTCTCGCGTGCGCGAGGCCTTCGGTGATCGTGTCACCGAGACGATGATTGGGCGCACCATCAAGTTCCCCGACGCCACCGTCGCAGCAGAGCCGATCCTGACGTTTGCCCCGACGCACGTAGGTTCTGAGCAGTACCGTCAGTTGGCGCGCGAGCTCGTTGCCCGCGGGGTTTCGGCCTGACGTGACCACCTCCGTCGACGGGACGAAGGCGTCCTTCGAGGTGACCCTGCCCAACTTCTCCGGGCCGTTCGACCTGCTCCTCAGCCTGATCGCCAAGCACGAGCTCGAAATCACCGAGGTGGCCCTCGCCGTCGTGACCGACGACTTTTTGGGCGTAGTGCGCAATCGTGATGTCGAGTGGGACCTCTCGGTTGCGTCCGAGTTCTTGGTTGTCGCCGCCACCCTGTTGGACCTCAAGGCGGCAAGACTCTTGCCGCAAGGCGAAGTCGAGGACGCCGAGGACTTGGCACTCTTTGAGGCGAGAGACCTGCTGTTTGCCAGGCTTCTTCAATACCGTGCGTTCAAGGAGGTCGCCGCGAGCTTCGCGACGCTCTTCGACGCGCCGCGCCGGGTTCCCCGTGACGTCCATCTCGAACCGCACTTCGCGATGCTGCTGCCCGAATTGGTGTGGAGGGCCTCTCCGGAAGACCTCGCGCGCATGGCCGCCCATGCGTTTACCCGCACGCCCCCTGAGCTCGGAGTGTCTCTCGCTCATCTGCACAACCCACCGGTGAGTGTGAGGGAGCAGGCCGCGATCGTGTCGATTCGGCTTCAGCGCCAGGGTGCCGCGACGTTCCGTTCGCTCGTGGCCGATGCCGATCACGTGGGCGTTGTTGTGGCTCGCTTTCTCGCCTTGCTCGAGTTGTTTCGTGAATCCGTGGTCGCGTTCGAGCAGGTACGCTCGCTCGGCGAGCTCACCATTCGTTGGACGGGATCCACGGACGATGTTGAGGTGAGCGGCGAGTTTGACGGAGTGGTGGAAGGAATGGACGAGTGATGCGGCACCTTCACGCGGGAATCGAGGCCATCATGATGGTGGTCGACGAGCCGGTGGCCTCCGTCGACCTGGCGACCGCACTCGACGTGCCCGAGCCGGAGGTCGTCGCGGCCTTGAGGGCCTTGCGGGACGACTATGCCAACCCCGACTCTCCGCGCGGCTTCGAATTGCGTGAGGTGGGTGGCGGCTGGCGAATCTATTCCTCGCCGCTGTTCGCCGATGTCGTGGGTACCTTCATCATCGAGGGACACTCGGCACGGCTGTCTCAAGCGGCCCTGGAGACACTCGCGGTGGTCGCATACCGCCAACCCGTCACACGTGGACAGGTTTCGCAGATCCGCGGCGTTAACGTTGACTCAGTGATGAAGACGTTGTTGGCCAGGGGATTGGTGACCGAGGTGGGGGAGGCCTCTGGTGCGGTGCTTTATGGAACGACGACGGAGTTCTTGGAGCGGATTGGCCTTGAATCGCTCGATGGACTACCTCCATTGGCTCCCTACCTTCCCGACTTAGCAGATGTGGACGAGGCGAACTGATGGCCGACCTATCGATTTACCGGCCCGAGGGCACGCGCCTGCAAAAGGTGCTCGCCCAGGCTGGCGTGGGCTCACGCCGCAAATGCGAAGAGCTCATCGAGGCGGGCGCAGTAACCGTCAACGGGCAAGTGGTCGAAGAACTCGGCATTCGCATCAATCCAGACGAATGCGTGATCGAGGTCCTTGGCAAGCGGGTCTCCGTTGACGAGAACCTCATCACCGTCGTCCTCAACAAGCCCAAGGGCGTGGTGAGCACGATGTCGGATCCCGACGGTCGCCCGGCGCTGGATAAGTACGTCATCGGCTTCGAGGAGCGGCTCTTCCACGTGGGCCGCCTCGACGCCGATACGACGGGTGTGATCCTGCTGACAAACGACGGCGAGCTGGCCAATAAGTTGGCCCACCCGACGCACGGCGTGTCAAAGGTTTATGTGGCCAAGGTGCAGGGTCGCGTCACGAAGGCCCTGGTCAGCCAGTTCCTCCAAGGAATCGAGCTGGACGATGGCCCCACGCGCGCCGTGGAATGCCGCATCATCGACGCCTCGGACTCCGCGTCGCTGGTTGAGGTGGAGATGCACGAGGGACGCAACCGCATCGTCAGGCGCATGTTTGACGCGGCAGGCCACCCCGTAATCGACCTCGTGAGGACGCGTTTCGGTTCCGTCACTCTGGGTACCCTGCAGCCCGGCGAGATGCGCACACTTACGAATGCCGAGATCGGCGAGCTTCAAAAGGCCGCCGGACTCTAGACGCACGTCCGCTCGCGGCGGCGAGCGACCGGTAGCATGTGCGCATGGCCGTACGTGCGATTAGGGGAGCAACCACGCTCGAGATTGATGAGCGAGAGCATTTGCACGCGCGCACTCAAGAGCTTGTCGAGGCGATGCTTCAAGGGAACGAACTCACCTCTCGCGACGTGATTTCCGTCTTCTTCACGTGTACTCCCGACATCGTCAGCGATTTCCCCGCGGCCGCCGCCCGCCAGATGGGCTTTGGATCGGTGCCTCTCATGTGCGCTCAGGAAATGGCAGTGCCGGGCGCCCTGCCCATGGTCGTTCGAGTGATGATGCACACCGAGATGGAACGCCCCCGCGACATGGTGGCCCACGTCTACCTCCATGAGGCAGTGTCACTCAGGCGGGATCTCGCCCAGTAATGACCACCACGCCGCTCACCCACATCGTTGGGGCGGGTCTCATCGGCGCATCCATCGGAATCGGACTTAGCGCCGAGGGATGGCGCGTCACGATCTCCGATGCCGACCCCGAGACCGAGCTTCTCGCGCGCAGCATCGGCGCCGGAGGCGCGCCCGATCGCAACGAGCCCGACCTTGTCATCGTCGCGACACCTCCCGGTGTGACCCCTGACGTGGTCTCGAACGCCCTCAACACCTGGCCCAACGCGGTCGTTGTCGATGTGGCGAGCGTCAAGGCTCCCATCGCCGAGGTCGCGGCGCGCTCGGGCCAGGGCCACCGTTACGTGGGTTCTCACCCCATGGCGGGCCGCGAGATTTCGGGCGCGATGGCCGCGCAGGGCGACCTCTTCAGGGCGCGGCCCTGGGTGATCTGTCCCGGGATCGCTTCGGCGAAGGCCGTCGCGATGGTCCGTAGCGTCGCCGATGCACTCCTATGCGACGTGGTGGAGATGGACGCAGAGGCGCACGATAGAGCCGTGGCCAGGGTCTCGCACGCTCCGCAAGCCGCCGCCTCTGCAGTGGCGGCCGCGCTCGGCCCCTTGGTTGAGAACGACATAGCCCTCGCGGGTCAGGGCCTGCGGGACGTCACCCGGATCGCGGCCTCGCACCCGGCCATGTGGGCGGATATTGCCCGCCTCAACAAGCGTTCGTTAGTCGAGACCCTCGATCACATCGTTGCCGAACTCGATGCGGTCCGGAAGGCCGACGACATCGGGGCCGCAATGACGGCCCTCATCGACCGCGGTAGGCGCGAGGTGGCGCGGATTCCCGGCAAGCACGGGGGAGCGAAGCGCGAGTGGGAAGCGGTCACGGTGATCGTTCCCGACCGCCCTGGGCACCTCGTGCGTTTGCTCTCCGATGCCGCAGCCGTTGGCGTCAACGTCGAGGACCTGTCGATCGAACACTCTCCGCGTCAGCCAGTGGGTCTCACGACCCTCTGGGTGCTCCCGCAAAGTGCGAGCGAGCTAGTTGAAGCCCTGGAAAAGGGTGGTTGGGTGGTTGCAGGATCATGAGCATCGTCATCGCTATCGACGGCCCCGCGGGGACGGGTAAGTCGACCGTTGCGCGTGCCGTGGCCGCGAAACTTGGGCTCGAGTATTTCGACACGGGCGCGACGTACCGTGTGGCCGCACTGCACTGTTTGCGCGAGGGCATCAACCTCAACAACACCGACGATGTGGCCGCCATGGTGTCCACCATGAACGTCGAGATGCGACTCGACCCGGCCAACCCCGTCGTGGTCCTGGACGACGAGGACGTGTCGCGACTGCTGCACACGGACACGATCTCGCTCATCGTCTCCGATGTGGCCACCAATCTCGCCGCGCGTGCGGTGCTCGGCGACATGCAGCGGCGCGTCATCGCCGCATCGCGCAAGGGGGCCGGCATCGTTGCCGAGGGCCGCGACATCACCTCGGTGATTGCGCCAGAGGCCGAGGTGCGGGTGTTGCTGACCGCCGACGACGAGGTTCGGGTCGCTCGCAGGGCGGGCGATGGCGCAGATCCCGTCACGGTGCGTGAGGCGGTCCTTGGCAGGGACCGCAAGGACGCCACCGTTGTCGAATTTCATACGGCCGCCGATGGCGTGGTCCAGATCGACACCACTGACCTCACCATCGATGAGGTCGTTCTTGCCGTGGTGCGACTTGCCGAGGCGCAACTGGCCGAGGAGGCTTCCGAATGAGTGACGATAACGACGACTTCGAACTTGAGCTACCTTCCGCATCGGACCCCGAAGAGAGCCTTGACGCGATCCGCGAGGCCGCATTGCGCGCGGGACTCGCAGAGTACGAACTCAACGAGGACGACCTCGCGGCGCTTGCCGACGACGTGGTCGAGCAACGCGAGGCCCTGCCGATCATGGCGATTGTTGGGCGGCCGAACGTCGGCAAGTCAACTCTCGTCAACCGCATTATTGGCAAGCGGCTCGCCGTGGTCGAGGACACCCCTGGGGTGACTCGGGACCGCGTGACGTACACGGCCGAGTGGGCCGGAACCGACTTCATCCTTATGGACACGGGCGGCTGGGAACACAACGTCACCGGAATCGATCTGTCGGTCGCCCAGGGAGCCGAGGTCGCGATGGAGATGGCCGACGCCATCATGTTCGTGGTGGACGCGACCGTGGGTGCCACCGCCACCGACGAGAAGGTCATGAAGCTTCTTCGTCGCACCAAGAAGCCCGTCATCCTGGTTGCCAATAAGGTCGACGGCCCGCAGGGCGAGCTCGAAGCGGCCGCGCTGTGGAACTTGGGGCTGGGGGAGCCTTACCCGGTCTCCGCGCTGCACGGCCGCGGCATCGGCGACTTGCTCGATGTGGCCGTCGCCGCGCTGCCGAAGGAATTGCCGCTGGTCGACGACGAGGGTGCGATGCGTCGCGTCGCTCTCGTGGGCCGCCCCAACGTGGGCAAGTCGTCGCTTCTCAACAGGCTCGCTGGTTCGCAGCGCGCCGTGGTCAACGAGATCGCGGGCACCACTCGCGACCCGGTTGACGAGATTGTCGAGGTCGATGGCGAGCTGTATACGTTCATCGACACCGCCGGTATCCGCAGGCGAGTGCACCTGACGAAGGGCGCCGACTACTACGCGTCGCTGCGCACATCGGCAGCCATTCACCGCGCCGAGCTTGCGCTCGTGCTCCTTGACGGCGCGACGCCCTTGTCCGACCAGGACTTGCGAATTCTGTCCGAGGTGGTCGACGCCGGCCGCGCCATCGTCATGGTCGTCAACAAGTGGGACCTGGTGGGCGAAGATGAGCGATTCCTATTTGAACGCTCGATCGAAAAGGACCTCAGCCACCTCACGTGGGCTCCGCGCATCAACTTGTCCGCGCTCACGGGCTGGCACTCCAACCGCCTTAAGCGCGCGATGGATGTGTCGCTCGGCAACTGGGATAGGCGCATCGCGACGGGCAAGCTCAACACGTTCCTCGGTGAGCTCGTGGCCGAGCACCCGCACCCCGTGCGTGGAGGCAAGCAGCCCAAGATCTTGTTCGCGACTCAGGCCGCGACGAGGCCGCCCAAGTTCGTGCTGTTCACGTCCGGATTCCTGGACCCCCAATACCGACGCTTCATCGAGAGACGCCTGCGCGAGTCGTTCGAGTTCACGGGCACGCCCATCCACATCTCGGTGCGCGTGCGCGAGAAGCGGAAGCGCAAGTAACGGCTCCGAAATCACGTCCGCCAATAGACTCGAGTGACGACGCGGAACATCCGCACCCTCTGTGTCATGACCGATCGGGTACACACATGACCGGGCTCACCCCCGCACGCAAGCGACTGGCCATGTTGGCTCTGGCTCTCGGCGGCTTTGGTATCGGGTGTACCGAGTATGTCGCGATGGGCCTGTTGCCGGAGATTGCTCGCGACCTGCTTCCAGACCTCCACGCGACCAACCCGGATGCTGCCATTGCGCGCGCGGGCTGGCTCATCACGGCCTACGCCATCGGGGTGGTTGTGGGCGCCCCCACGATCGCCGCGGCCTCGGCACGCTTCCCTCGCAAGGGACTGCTGGCGACCCTGACGGTGGCTTTCACAGTCGGATCCGTCGCATCGGCGCTGGCACCGACTTTCGGGACCGTGTTGGCCGCCAGATTTCTCGCGGGGCTTCCCCACGGTGCGTACTTTGGCGTGGCCGCTCTGGTGGCCGCCAAGTTGTTGGGCCCCGCCCGCAGGGGACTCGCGGTCTCGCTCGTGTTGGTGGGTTTGACCATGGCGTCCGTGGTCGGCGTGCCTTCGATCACGTTCCTTGGCCAGCACGTTGGCTGGAGGTGGGCCTATGTGGTCGTTGCCGTCGTGTTCGCCCTCACGACGGCGTTCATTCTTGCGGTGATTCCCAAAGAACCGGGGGATCCGCACGCGACGGTGAGGCGCGAGCTCAGGGCGTTCAAGCGTCCGGCGGTGTGGTTCGCTCTGCTCACTGGGGCGCTCGGCTTCGGAGGCTTCTTCGCCGTGTACAGCTACGTGGCGCCGCTGTCGACCGAGGTCACTGGGACGTCGTCGGGGTTCGTCCCCATCGTTCTCGTGGTGTTGGGCGTGGGCACCACGGTCGGCATTCTCGCAGGCGGGCGGTTGGCAGACAGAGGCGCGGTCCGGGCCATCTTCATCCTGTTCGGGGCGTTCTCGGTGTCACTGTTGTTCCTTGCGCTGACTGCTCACACGGTCGTCGGCCTGCTCGTGGGGGTCTTTGCGGTGGGCGCTTCCGCGCAGGCCATCGCACCCGCGATTCAGACACGCCTCATGGACGTTGCTGGCGAGAGTCAGACGATTGCAGCCGCCGTCAATCACTCGGCACTCAACATCGGGAACTCACTCGGGGCCGCGCTCGGCGGGGTCGTCATCGCTGCGGGCTTTGGCTTCGTCGCGCCCACGTGGGTGGGCTTGGCGCTCTGCGTTCCCGGGGTGGCCTTTGCGCTTGCCGGGTGGTCGGTCACCCGTCACCGCACGAGCCCCGGCGCGGTCGATGCCAAAGCGGACGCGTCGGTGTAGCCGAAAGGCTCACGCGTGCTGGTGCGCATATTCGGGACCTTTCGTCTATGCGAGACATACCCCAGGGGGTATAAGGTGTTTTCAACAGAGAGGGGTCCCTCATGGGATTCGTAGCATTCATGAGTTCAATGGCCGGAAGGGTCACCCGCGCGGTTGCCGGTGTGGCACTCGTCGTGGTTGGCGCGGTGCTTGGCGGGGGCTGGCTCGTGCTCGCCCTCGTGGGCCTGGTCTTCATCGCGGTGGGCGTCTTTGACGTGTGCCTCCTGGCCCCGCTGTTCAAGCAGCCGTTCTCCGGCAAGGCAGTGCGCGCCAAGCTCAAGTAGGACCTTTCGACACGCGCCCGCGCGGCCCCGATGTGGTGCCGCGACGGGCGCTTGTCCGTGTAAACTTGCCGACGGCCTCAAAGCGGCACGAAAGTGACCACTAGGGACCGGACGGGCTGTGGCGCAGTTTGGTAGCGCACTTGACTGGGGGTCAAGGGGTCGCAGGTTCAAATCCTGTCAGCCCGACCAAGTAAATCTCCTGGTATGAGGCCGTTTCGCCACTTGGCGGGGCGGCCTCTTGCTTTGTCATTGTTGAGTTTGAACCACTTTTTGAACCAGGTTTTCACCTCCTAGGGCCATATCCGGGAGCGAGAGAGCGCCCCCAAGCCTGTCCAGCGCATCCGCTGCGATGTCCGGCGCCACATGCCCGTAGACGTCGCCCGTGATCGCCACCGATGAGTGACCGAGCACCTCAGACACCACCTTGAGCGGCACGCCATTCGTGAGCATCACGGAGGCCGCGCTATGGCGCAGCGTGTGAAGCCCGACGCCCCCCAGCCCGACTTTCTTGGCCGCGACTGTGATCGCCCGGAGCGCGTTGCGGGGGTCGCTTGGCTCTCCGAACTCCGTCGTGAACACGTAGCCCGTTTGGTGCCACACGGACCCCGATGCGAGACGTTCGGCGGCCTGGCGAGCCTTGAGGCCCTTGAGGATGCGTTCCACAGTGGGGGAGACGTGAACCACGCGCCGAGACTTCGCCGTCTTAGTGTCTGTCACGACTAGATCCCCGTCGACACGTGTCAAGGTGCCTCGCACTCGCAACGTTCGCTCGTCCAAGTCGATATCGCGCCACATCAGCGCGAGCGCCTCACCGCGCCGCAGACCGGTGTTCACAAGTAGCTCGAACAATGGCGCATATCGCGACGAGGACGCCGCCCCTAGCAACCGTTGAACATCGGTCGGGGAGAGGTATGCGGCCTCTCTATGGGCCACCCTGGGCCGCTCTACGGCATCTGCGGGGTTGCGTGCGATCATGTCGTTTCGCTGCGCGAAGCGGAGCACCATCTTGAGCACTGTGAACGTCTGTCGCGCGGTCGACGGAGCCAGCCCGGCGCGGCGCATCTCCACAAGCCACGCCTGAATGGTCGCGGGCTTGAGTGCCTTGAGGGACACGCCGCCTATCGCCCGTCCCACGATGTGCTTGCGTGCGAGCGTCGAATACGTCGCTTTGGTCGAGGCCTTGCGATCCTCGGACTCGAGCCCGGTGGTCAGCCATAGCGCCGTGACTTGGGCAACAGTCGCGCCGTCATCCGACGCGGGCAACCCTTCGCCGAGACGCCGACGCACCTCGTCAACCCTGTCGCCGATTTCAAGTTCATTAGGGGCATAGACCGCGACCCGCTGAATCTGGCCCCACTCGTCCCTGTAGGACACCTTGGCACCCCAGCGACCATCCGCGAGCCTGTAAGGCTTGGATGAGCGGGTGCGCCCGTTTGCGTACTTGTCAGCCATTGCTCACGCCTCCCGACGTTTTTGGCCCGTTGACTGGCGTGGGCGCGACGTGATGAGTCCGTCTGCAGTGGCCTCGTTGATGTACCGAATCGCGGTGGACTTGGAGACGTTGAACGCGGTCGCGACGGCTTCAATACCGCCGGAATCGTGCGCCTCGTATATCTCGGCGATGCGCGCCTTGAGCACCCCGGTGATTCGTCTGCGCTCGCCCCTCCTGGACCGACTTATCGAGCGCATCCCCTCTCGAATATCTACGTCCGTGTCACTCGAAACTGCGGCCCACTTGCCGCCATTGCGTTCGGTGACTTTGAACGACATGACGGTAATGAAGGACTCCAGCCAGTCGTCCAAGCGAATCGCCCGCAGGTCTTTCTGTTTGACCTCTCGGCCGTCAGGCACGCGATAGACGCGCACATCGGTCCAACGCGGCACGCCCGAGATGACCTCGATGCGACCTTCGAACGCCGGTTGCCCATCGACACCTTGGAACTCAACCTCAAGCAGGGGCGGGACGGCCCTGTCGCCAACGATGACCATTGGCTTCGCTAGGTCGTATTTGAGCGTGCCGAACGGTGTCTCAGTCGTCATCCACATTCCTGGTGCCATTAACCGTACCTCCGTGAGACTAGAACGAGGTGTCGTTCAAGTGCGACTATATACGTATTCAAGCGAACGCGCAAGGCCCGAGCGGACACGAGCGGACGCAACGAATAGCACGCCAACCAGACAACAGGAAGGGGGTCGCGCCGTGAACGTACAAGCCACAGACGTGAAGCCCGCACTATTCGACGTGAATGCCTCGACGGCATACCTCGGCGGCATTGGCCGCACACAGTTCTACGCGCTCGCAAGTCAAGGCGACATTCGGACCGTCAAGATCGGCAGGCGGACGTTTGTCACGCGCGACGAACTTGACCGATACATCGCGGCGCTCGGACTCACCCACAGTCAGGCGGTCGATGCCCGGTGACCGACACAAAAAAACTGACCCCTCACGCCAATGAGGGGCCAGCAGATGAAGCAAAGACTTGGGAGTCCAGTACCTCAACGTTAGCACCGTTGGACCATGAACGGATAGAGCGTATCCGCAGGATCGAAGCCGACGAGCAAAGCCGCAAGGCCTCCCGTGAGCTTGATGACTTGATCGCAGAGATGGAAAGGCGACCACGGACAGACAACGCCCCTCTGGCGTTCTCTGAGGCTCTGAACAGGCGGACGGCGAATGACCTCGCGTCGCGGGGGTTCGACCTCGGCTATCTGGCGAACCTCTTCGGCCTGCCACTCACACACCGGGCGACCGCGCTCTCAAGGATCAGTGATGCAGCATGAACGGCCCGCAGGTTCTCGACTCCGTGCGCGCCCACCTTGAGCGGTTCGTCGCATATCCAAACACGTGGGCCGCCGACGCTCACACGCTTTGGATTGCCCACACACACCTAATGCTCGTCTGGGAGTCCACGCCGCGTATTGCGTTCCTCTCGCCGGAGCCCGGCAGCGGCAAGTCGCGCGCTCTGGAGGTGACTGAACCACTAGTCCCTCGCCCGGTCTACGCGGTCAACACATCGCCCGCCTACCTGTTCCGCAAAGTCTCAGACGAGTCTGGCCCGCCCACGATCCTCTACGACGAGATCGACACGGTGTTTGGCCCCAAAGCCAAAGACAACGAGGACATTCGCGGAATGCTCAACGCGGGACACCGCAGGGGCGCCACCGCCGGGCGTTGCGTAGTTCGCGGCAAAGAGATATTCACCGAGGAATTACCGGCTTACTGTGCCGTCGCCCTCGCGGGCCTGAATGACCTGCCCGACACGATCATGACTCGAAGCGTCGTCATTCGGATGAGGCGCCGCGCAAAGCATGAACGCGTGGAGCCGTGGCGGTTGCGCATCAACGGCCCAGAGTCTCACGTGATCTTCGATCACCTTGCACGGTGGGCGGCCTCTGTCGAATCCAAAGCGGCGGTGCAGTGGCCCGACATGCCCCAGGGTGTCGAGGATCGCAACGCCGACGTGTGGGAGGCCCTAATCGCAGTCGCGGACCTCGCAGGCGGTGACTGGCCACAACGCGCACGTGTAGCGGCTGTAACGGCTGTAACGGACCTGTCGCGTCAAAGGGGGGAAAGCCTAGGCATTCGACTATTGAGCGATCTTCGCTCGGTGTTCGCTGCGCGTTCGCGTATGTCCACTATCGAGATACTCGACGCGCTCAACGGGATGACAGAGTCCCCATGGGGAAACCTACGAGGTAAAGAGCTTGACGCACGTGCGCTCTCCAGGTTCCTAAGCAAGTACGAAGTGCGACCAAGACTTCTACGGATAGAGGGAGAGAACGGACCGCTACACGGCTACGACGCCGCCGACCTCGCCGATCCGTGGAGCCGGTACGTCGCCCCCGTGCCGCTCCAGGAACCCGTTACAGCCGTTACGCCCGTTACATCGCCCCCAGTAGAGCCGTGCAGTGTTTGCCACGAGCCGATGTCTTTTGACTCGGGCACCGGCGTCCACGTCACATGCGAGGCCGTGGTATGAGCAACCTGCCCACAATGCCCAAAAGTCTCGCGCACGACTGGCGAGGCATCACGGCGCTGATCGAAGCCACCGCGCTGCGCCAAGTGGTCCCGTGCTTCAACGGCGACGAGACTCCCCACGAACTGTGGACGAGCGACGACACGCAAGAGCAAAAGGCAGCGGCGACCGCATGTGGCCAATGTCCCGTGCTCGAACAATGCCGCCAATACGGAATCGATCACCCCAAAGAGTCCGGCGTGTACGGCGGCCTAACCGAGCGGCAACGCACCCAAGCGGCACGGGCAAACACCAAAGCAAAGAGGAACTCATGAGTGCTATCAGTTGGCCTACACACAAAGCAAAGAAACTCAAGGCAAGACGCAGGCGCCCATTCATGCTCAGGAGAACGCCACATGACACGCAACGCTAAACACAGCACGACGAGAGGGCACCTAGGTAGGGCCGTTTCATCACGCCAGCATGACGCGGGTAGCCCGTGGAGGTAACGACGCGCGGAGCGAGAGCCTTCACAACCATTTCCGGTAGCGACAGGAAGGGATAAAAATGCCAAATAGGAGAGCGGTTCCGGTAGGTGGTCAAGAGAAGGTCTTTCGCTTTGCCACGGATGCGAGAGTCGGCGGGTCGGGTCTTGATTTCGAGGTCGTGCCCGCGATGCTCGACGATGCTGGGCGAGCGGAGTTTGTGCGCTTGGGTGAGGTGTTCGCGGACCAGCCGACACGGTTCAGGGAGGGCGACAGGGCCATCCTGACGGCCTATTGCCTAACCTGGTCGCTGTATGTCATGACCGCCGCCGAGTTGGCGTCTACGGGCATCCTGGTGCAAGGGCGGAGCGAGTCGGATCGGTCTCGCTCGGTGAAGAATCCGGCACTTGTCGCCCTAACCCAGACGTCTTCGCAACTGCGCTATCTGGCTCGTGAGCTTGGTCTGACACCGGACGCGCGTGGCCGGATGGGCCTCAAGGATGAGCCGAGCGACGATGACAGCGAGGCCTGGTCGTGACGCCGCCGGCGCCGCCGTTCACGCGCCTGTCGTTTCGGCGGTCGCCTCGTATCGGACGATTCCTTCCCTGTCTCGATACGGACAAGCGCCGCACGTTGGTGGCGACTGTCGACGCGCTGGGCCGCGTGGTTATCAGCGACTTCGCCAGCGCCTTCGCGGGTACCCGACTGATCGGCTACACGCTGGGCGAGCCTTCATCCATGTATGACCCTGCGGACGGTCTCAAGTGGCTGTCTGCCCTTTCGAAGGAGATCCGATGACTAATCCGATGCTAGATCCGATGTATCAACTAGCGCGCATTGACGCGGCGGCTGATTTGGCAATGACTCTCTGCCCGCATTGCAATGCACGGCGGGAGGTTGACGCAATGGTGGGCAACCTGCCACGGGCGCTGGGTGTAACCCATGAGTTTGGGTGTCCAGATTTTCTTCCCGATTAGGCGAGTCGTCCTTGTGATTCACTCGTTCTCGTCATACAATTGAAAATGTAGCTGGAGATTCTTCCGGAACACACAATTTCACCCGTACCCGCAGAGATTGCCCCGCCGCTGCTGTTGCTGAGAAATCGGCCGCCGCACCCGCCGCGCAGGATATGCCGCTACCGCTGTTGTTGTGTGAGATACCCGGTCCCTCCGAGACGCGAGATTTATCGCGTCGGTTACTCCCAATCCAACGCGCTACCGGCGCATCCACAATTTTGGAGTCATCCTCATGTCTAATGTCATTTTCGCAAAGAACGCAATACGGGACCTCGCCACCAAGGCGAAGGAGACCGTCGCCAACGAGTCCCTCTCAACCGCGCAGAAGAAGCGCATCCTCGACGACATCGACGTCGACCTCAAGACCCACGCCGCGACGGTCGAGCTCCACAAGTCCGCACAGCGCCTCATGGGCGGCGGGGAGTCGCTAGAGAGCGGTTACGGGTACGGCGTCGAAACCGGCCGCGCGGTTAAGGGTCTGGCAACCCCGAGCCTGTCCCTGGCACCCGATGAGCAGCAGGGCCTCTTCCTGGCCGCGAAGTCGGGCCAGAACCTCACGCTTCACCTCAAGGATGCGGCGTCCTCAGATCTCGCACGGACTCAACTGCCCGCCCAGTTCATCGGCTTGGTGGATCGCAAGTTCGAGCCGAGCAGAATCCTCGATCACATCCCGAGCACCACCATGGCAGGCCCAAGCGTCGAGTGGATCACCCACACTGCGAACACGGTTGCCCTACCCTCGCCGGTCATCACCCTGGGCACGGCGGCATCAGGTGGCACGTTCGCCGCTGGCGACTATTTCTGGAAGTTGACCGCGACCAACAGCGGCGGCGAGACGGTGGGCTCTAACGAGTTGACCGCGACGCTGACCGCGAGCCAGAAGCAGCCGATCAACTGGACCGCTGTCACCGGGGCCAACGGCTACCGCCTGTACCGGGGGATAGCGGCTGGCGCTGAGAACGTCCTAGTTGCCGTCATCTCCGACGGAACAACCGCGACATACACCGACCTCGGCGGGGCAGGCACGAGTGCCACGGTCCCGACCGTGGACCGCACCGCAGGCGCCGCAACGGTGCACGCGGGTGGGCAGATGCCCGAGACGTCACTGACGCCCGTGCAGACGATCCTGACAGCGAAGAAGCTCGGCATCTTCACCACCGTCGTGGATGAGATGCTTCAGGACTTCCCGACGTTCGCGGGGTACACGCAGGTCGAGCTACAGCGTCAGATCACCGATGCTGAGAACTGGCAGTTGCTGAACGGCGACGGCACGGGAGATAACCTGCTCGGGTTGCTGAACACGCCGAGCACGCTGTCGCGGGTCAAGGGGTCCGGGGATGCGGCGCTGGACGTCATCTCGGCGGGAATCTCGGACCTGCGTACCGGGCCGAGTTACTGCGAGCCGGACGTCATTGTGATCAACCCGACGACCTGGAACACGATCCGCACGGCGAAGAACTCGCTCGGGAACTACATCCTGGGCGATCCGGGACAAAGCACCGTTAGCGAGGTGTGGGGCGTGCCCGTCGTCCAGACCTCGCAGATGCTGCCTGGGACCGTCGTGCTGGCCAACCTCGAGATGGGCGCTCAGGCGTTCGTCCGCGAGGGCATCACCCTGGCAATGACCAACTCGTCTGATAACGACTTCACCAACGGCAAGGTGAAGATCCGCGCCACCGAGCGCCTCTGCCTGGGAGTCTCCCGGCCGACCGCGATCAACATCCTCACCGGCTTCTAAGACCCCGCGTCAACGTCACCGCCCGGCCAGCATGTCTTAAAACAGCCGGGACCTACGGAATCGAAGGTGAGCGAGGCACCCTTTCTGGCCGATGACCTCACCTGCGCGAAACAGTAAGGCCCGCCCCTAGGCTTCGGGGCGGGCCTTCACTGCGTTACGGCACGGCGGGGGCGGCTTCATCCTGCGCGCGGGTACCCCCCTAAGAGGTCGGGGGGGGAAAGGCCATTCCCTTCATGGTGTACCGGGGTGATCCTGTTTCATGATGGATTGACCCCTCTGAGACGGATCTGTGCGAGGCCGTTTGCGTATGACAACGCCCCGCCGAGCACGAGGCCAGGCGGGGCGCCAGTGTGTGAGCGAGTGCTACACGTCGCGCGGTGTGGGCAGTAACTCGGACGGGCTCACGTCGAGCGCTTCGGCGAACATGACCAACTCGGCCATGCCCACCTCTGCCTTGCCGCTAAGGATCGCTTCGAGCCTCGCCACCGGAATCTCTGTCCGGTCCGCAAGTCCCGCCACGTCCACGTCGGCGGCAGTCATGCAGCGGTTGAGGTTCTCCACGAAGCCCGTGTTGAGTGCAGCCGTGCGTAGTTCGTCCCAAGCGTCGGCCGCGTTGAGCAAGTGCGCCGCAAGCATGCGCATCTGCCCAGGGTTGGACCATTGCTGGTCCGTGGCGTTATCGACCACATAGACGTTCCCGCTATCGAGGATCAGTTGAGCCCGCCCAGTCTGCGAGCCCGTCGCCGTGGCGATGGTGGTGGGCTTGGTGAGGTCGCGTGCGAACCATCCGCCGCTCTCGTCATCCGTCGTCTCGTAACGCGTTGCCCAAGCCGGGGCGTCCTTCATCTTGTCTGCTGAGATACTCATCATTCCTCCATGTTTGAACCACTTTTTGAACCACTTTTTGATTGTCCGTGGCTGTCCGCAGATGTTCGCGAATGCCATTTACCAGGGAGAACGGACAACGGTGAACACGGGCGTACCCGTGGCCGATGCCTGGGGGTCAAGGGGTCGCAGGTTCAAATCCTGTCAGCCCGACTGAAACAAAGGGACCGCTGAGGCGGTCCCTTTGTCATTCCCGACAGCGGAGGCGGACCGCGTCGTCGGCACGGCGAGACCAATCCAGAACCACGGAGTGCTCTCCGGTAGCGCAGGGTTGCACGGGTATCGGCCGGCTCCACTTGCCAAATGGAAAGTACATGCTAACCTGCCGATATGACCGACTCCGGGTTTGAGTATGAGGCACCGACTGACGTGAACCTCGACGCGTCGGCCGCCGCGAGGCTCCTCGCCGATGCGGAACGGGTGGGGGCTCGCACTCTCGCACACACCGACTTTCGCGCGCATGCTGTGATTCAGGGGTGGGTGGCGGCGGCGCTCTTCGTCTACGTGGGGACGTACCTGCTGCTCTTCTTCAACCCAGGTCCCGAAGGTTCGGCCGTCTTCCACGCCTACAACTATGTGGGCCTCGTGATGGTCCCGTTTCTGTTGCTCACGCAACTTGTTCAGGGGGCCCGGAATCGGCTGCTCATCTCCGTCGCGATGCCTCGCGGGGGATTGAGGCTACTACTGATGCTCCCGGGCCTGATCGTCTTCCTGGCGGCGATGGTGGCCTCGGTCGCCGATGTCGGATACCCATGGTGGGCGAACCTGGTGGCCGCGGCGTTCGTGGCGGTGCCCATGGGGGTCCTCGCGTTTGGCACGGCCAGGAAGGCAGGCGGCATGTCATCGCATCGGCGCCCCGCAACGCCATCCGCGCCACTGGGAAGGGCGGCGGCAACGGCTACTGTGACACTTGGAATCAGCTTCGGCGTCATCGCCGCGCTGACACCCTATTCCTGGTACTTCTGGGTCACAGTGCTCCCCCTTCTGGCGGTCATCGTGCTGTCGTTTGGCTCGGGCTCCCGGTGGGGTTTACCCAGCATCGGCTCGGAGTGGGGCCAATCCCAGTGGTTCGCGTTCGGCATCACTTTCACCCTGTTGTTCGCGCTCGCCGTGGTGGCCGCGAGGACCTCCTGGGACACGCCCCTGGTGGCAACACTCAGCGGCGTCGCGGTAGCCGTGCCTCTGGTGTGCACCACGCTCAGAACGTATCGACGGACATGACCGAGGAGCCGGCCTTCACCCATCCACGGCACCACCTGGACGATGCCCTCCTCACACCCGTGCGCTATTCGGCCATGGCCGCACTCGGCAACGGGTCGGAGGTGGACTTCGCCACCCTGCGCGACCTCATCGAGACCGACGACTCCTCGCTCAGTAAGGCCGTCTTTCGACTCGAAAGAACTGGCTACGTCGCCGTGCGAAAGGGGTACGTCGCCAACAAGCCACGGACCTGGCTCCGCCCAACGGCGGCGGGGCTCAAGGCCCTGCGAGTGCACAGCGCAGCGCTGCAGGCCATTACGGAGATTCAGGTCACGCCGCAAGTCGACGGCGAGGGCCACTGAACGAGCGGCTGACGACTGACTCTTGGCGAGGAGGGTCGCTGCTCAAACAATGTGCCCCATGCCGAGTCGATCGGCCCGGGGGCGCGCCGCTCTCCAGCACCAACCGCTTCTCAAGAGGCCCGATGGCCACGCCCTGGCCGCGGTGGGCCTGACGCTTGGTCAGCTAGTCGCCGCAAGCCGGAACCGCGCCCACAGGTCGATGCCCGAATCGACGGCGTGAGCGTCGATCGCGGCCAGGTCGGTGTTGGTGAATTCGAGGTTGGCCAGTGCACCCAGATTCTGCTCGAGTTGGGCCACGCTGCTCGCACCGAGCACCAAGGAGGTCATGCGCTCGTCACGAAGCGCCCACGCGAGCGCCATCTGCGCGAGCGACTGGCCCCGGTCGGCGGCGATCTCGTTCAAGGCGCGGACGTGCGCCATCGCGTCCGCAGAGATCAAGTCGGTGGACAGCGAGGAGTGCTCCGCGGCGCGCGAGCCGGCCGGAATGCCTTTCAGGTAGCGGTCGGTCAGCATGCCTTGGGCTAGCGGTGAGAACGCGATGCAACCGGCGCCTACCTCGTCAAGCGCGTCCAGCAGCCCGTCGTTCTCTATCCACCGGTTGAGCATCGAGTAGGAGGGCTGGTGGATCAGCAACGGAGTGCCGAGCTCGGCAAGGATCTGCGCGGCCCGGCGAGTGTCGGCGGCGGAGTAGGAGGAGATGCCTGCGTAAAGCGCGCGACCCGACCGCACCGCGGTGTCGAGCGCACCCATTGTCTCCTCCAGGGGCGTGGCGGCGTCGAAGCGGTGGGAGTAGAAGATGTCGACGTAGTCCAGCCCCAGCCGGGCCAGTGACTGGTCGAGAGAGGCCAGCAGGTACTTGCGCGATCCGCCGCCCTGACCGTATGGGCCCGGCCACATGTCGTAGCCGGCCTTGGTCGAAATCACGAGCTCGTCGCGGTGTTGTCCGAAGTCCTCGCGCAGCACCCGGCCCGCGTTGACCTCGGCCGAACCGTAGGGCGGACCATAGTTATTCGCCAAGTCGAAGTGCGTGATGCCCCTGTCGAAGGCGGTACGCAGAATGGCGCGCTGGGTCTCTAACGGCTTGTCGTCCCCAAAGTTGTGCCAAAGGCCAAGGGAGAGCAGCGGCAGGACAAGTCCCGAACGGCCGGTGCGGCGGTAGGCCATCGTGTCGTAGCGGTCGGCGGCGGGTAGGTAGGGCATCGGTGCTCCTCTTGTGGCGCGGGACGCACCGCAGGTGGCGGCGCGACCGTCGTCGCTTCTCCCTGCATTGTGGCACCCGCGTCGTCTGCGGGTCGTCCGAGGACGACACGGACCGAATACGCGAACCGGCCCGGCCGGTGACCGTCAGGCATCCCAAGACTGGGTGTCGCCACATCCTGCATTACCACCGCTGGAGTCATACGCTGGTTGCAGAGGAGGTGCGTGTCGTGGGACTCGCGCGGGTGTCGTGGGGTGCTGCCGTGGTGCTGTTGCTCGGGGCGGGGTTGTCCGGCTGCGAGCCGTACCTGCACGCGGTGGACGATGGCGTGTACGGCGCACTGGTCCCTACGGCGCAACAGTGGGCTGACCCGGGTTCGCAGGCGATCCCGGGCGGCTTCGCCGCACTCGGCACAGATGGCGTGAAGCGCGTCGTCGTGCGCATCTCGGGCGATACGGTGACGTTCGAGTTGGACGGCCGCACCGCCGTGACCCGCAATGTCGTGGAACGCCGCAGCATCCAAGATAGCGAGGGCTCGGGACCATTCAAGGCCCAGACTCAGGTTCTCGCCCTTGGGGACGAGCCGCTTGTTCTGGGTTCTTTGACGATTGCCACACCGGTGATTTGGTACTCAGGCGGCTATTCGAGCACCGAACTGGTCGCCATCAAGCCGTGGAACCCCAATGAGCGAGGGCCGGTCACCCAGTGCACTGCCGAGGACAAGCAGTGCCTGGAGTTGCCGGTCGGTGACACGCTCGTCGGGAACCCGATAGGTGCCTATTCGAACCGGAACGCCCCGGGTACCGCAGAGAACCCGGTGGCCAACATCCGGGTGACCGCCACGAGCATCGTGTACACGCTCAACAACGGGCAGGAGGTGCGCAGCAGCCGTGAGGGAGAGTCGCTCATCCGGGCATGTGTGCTCGGGGAGTCGGTTGTGTGGCCAGTACCGGCCGAGGTCGGCCTCGCCTTCAATGACCCTGTACTCGTGGATACCGGTTGCGCCCTGCCCACCGGTAATGCACCCACCCTGACCGTGATGGAACGGGCAGCGCTCCCCGTCAACGCGCCGCTGGCGCCGCAGTGGGGCGGGCAATGGTGCCAGCCCGGACCGGCGTGCCTTTGGTTCGTCGATGAGCAGGGCGCCGAGGGCTGAGCGAGGGAAGGACTGAGCGCGGTAGCGTCCGCCGGGCCGCCGATGCCCTTCCACGGAGAGTCGCTCCCGTTCCGAATCAGATGCGGATGCCCGAGAAGCCGAACGACACGAGGTTGAGCGCCGCGATCAGGATGATTGCGAAGAAGAACCTCCGCGATGATGGGTCGCGGAACGCGAGGCGCGTGGCAGCACACGTGATGAGCACGGCCGCACCGAATCCGGTCCAACGCCACGATCCCAAGTGCCCGGCCGGGCCAAAGAGGATGACCGCAGATGCAGTGAGCAACATTGCGGTTGCGGTCAGTGCCGTTGCCCTGGCGCCGATCTTATGTGCCAGTCCGTGGATTCCGGTGGCGACGTCATCGCCGAGGTCCGGTAGTACGTTGCCGAGATGTGCGGCAACGCCGAGGAGCACACCCACGGTCAACACCCAGGCAGCCGGCCACCGAGGGGGCGAGGCCGACAGGGTCGCGATCGCGGGGGACAACCCGAAGGCAATCGCGTACGGCAACCAAGACAGGATCGTTGCCTTGAGGCCCAGGTTGTAGGCCCAGGCGGTGAGCACGGTAATCAGTGCAACGGCGCCGCCTGGCCAACCGAGCAGCGTCGACAGGGTGAAAGTGGAGACGAGCGCCACCGCAGTGGCAATGCCGACGATGCGCGGCCGGACTGCACCAGTAGCGAGGGGTTTGTCGGGCCTCAGCACGGCCCGGTCGCGCTCGGCATCGAGGTAGTCGTTCGACCAGCCAATCGACAGCTGGCCCGTGAACACCGCGGCCGTCACAAGCGCACCGCGGCCGACGGGGAGCCCGGCGAGGGCTGCCAATCCAGCACTCATCGCCGTCACGGCCACCGAGGGAATGGGGTGACATGACAGGGCAAGCGCACGGATCAGCCGCCATGAGGACATGACGTAAGGCTAGGTGACCCGGACGTCGCGGGGCACCGGTGTCATCACGATGTCCACGCTCAGGGACGCCTGCGGTCGAATCAGAGCGTTTGGCTAGAATCCTCTGCGTGCAGTGAGTGACCCAGCAGTTCCGCTACGCGATCGCCGGCGACAGCAGGCATGAACAGGTAGCCCTGGCCCGTCGCGCAACCAATTTCCTGCAAGAACTCAAGTTGTTCGCCGGTCTCGACCCCCTCCGCCACCACGGCTATACCCAGCGCCTTGCCGAGCTTCACCAGGGCGGAGATCAGCTCGACGCTGTTGTCAGAACTCGTCAGCGTGCGGATGAATGATCGGTCGATCTTGAACGCGTCCACCGGAAACCGGTGCAGGGTCTCGAGGGAGGAGTACCCGGTTCCAAAGTCGTCAATGTGAAGTCGCAGACCAGCCTCGTGCATCTTTTGCATTAAGCGCAAAGCCAACTCGGGGCGGCGCATCAGCACGCTCTCGGTGATCTCGAGTGTGATCCGGTCCGGCGCGAGCCCGTGGCGCCCGACGGTCGCGAGGACGCGCGTCAAAAGGTCTTGGCTCCAGAATTCCTTGTCCGAAATATTGACGCTCACGCTCACGACCTCGGGGCCCCACTCCACGAGTTGGCGGCAAACCTCGGCCATCACCCAGTGGCCGAGTTGGACGATGAGTCCGGTATCCTCCATCGAGGGCAGGAACTCATCGGGTAGGAGTTGCCCGCGCTCGGGGTGACGCCAACGCACAAGTGCTTCAAAACGATCCGTGCGACCGGAGGCCAGGTTGACGATCGGCTGATATTGAAGTTCAAACTGATTCTCCCGCAGCCCCTGATCGAGTTCGTTGGCCAACGCGGTTCTGCGCAACGCGCTCACGTGCATTGGAGCGTCAAAGAATGCCACCGTCCCCGGCTCGGCCGTCTTCGCCCGGTACATCGCGGTGTCGGCGTCGTGCAAGACCTCCTCCGCGGACGTGTACTCGATGAGGCTGGTTGCGATTCCTATGCTCGCCCGAGTCACGACCTCGTGGCCGTCGAACTCGTGAACCTCCGCAAAACGCGCCTGCACCCTCTGGGCTACAACCAGCGCGCCGGCAGCGTCGGTGTCGGTGAGCAGGATCACGAACTCGTCGCCGCCGAAACGAGCTCCCGTGTCCACCGAGCGCAACTCTCGCGTGATGTCGGCCCCGACTGCGATGAGCACGCGGTCGCCCATTTGGTGTCCGAGCGAATCGTTGATGAGTTTGAAGCCGTCAACGTCGAGAAAGAGTACGGAAAAGGGGGTGTGGGAACGTCGCCACAACGCAAGGGCATGTTCCAGCTGCGTGACGAAGAGTTGCCGGTTTGGCAGTCCGGTGAGGGCGTCAAACAGGGCACTTCTGCGCACCACCTCTTGGAGACGCTGTGACTCCAAGGACGCGCACAGTAGTTCAGCCCAGTGTTGAAAGGTCTCACGCGCAGTGGTCGGGTCGATCTCTGCGACAACAGCGAGTAGACCCCAGTCGCGTTCCTTAGTGCTTACCGGGACGACCACGCACACTTCGCGGCTCCCTTTCGTAGCACTGACGATGAGCTGTTCCGGGGGGAAGTGCTCGCTCGACAGGAGGGTGTCGACGAGTTTCGGCTGGACATTGGCGGGGTCGTATGTGCCCACGATCCGTAGTTGACCGGATGACGGCTTGCCCTCCCACAGTGCGAGAACTCCCGCCTTGACGCGGGTGCCGGTGAGCCAGCGAAGGTCGCGCGGATCGGAGTCGCCGGTGTCGAGTAGCCCCGCGTCAACGACATACTGCTCGGCAATCGCCTTGTCGGTGACTTCCGCCTGCTGGAGGGACGCCGCCGCCTGCACCTTCCACAGCGCGGCGGCAACTCGCGCAGACACGGCGGACCTTCCGTCCGTCGCACGCGCGGTCGAGGAACCGGCCCGCTGGGCGTGGTCGACTATCGCGTCCGTAAAGCGACGAAGTGTATCGGGGCGGGATGTGAGACTTTGCAACGATGTCGTGAGGGCCTTGATTTGCGCGGCGCTGACGTTGTCGCCTTGCTCGACGACACGCACCGCGTCAAGAGCGATTGCCGTTACCGCATGTTGCGATCGATTGTCGACGACCGCGTCTCCGGTGAGCAGTTCCCGTTCGAGCACGTCCTGGAGTTCGTCACGCAAGCGCTCTATTGGCGCAACGGACAACGAGTCACCCGCCCGGCTTTCGCTGTGTTGCGCTTCAATGTCGCACCCACACGATTCCCGCACAATGAGGGCGGCTGACTCTGATTCGAAGGTGATGTCAGGCACGGCACCGCCGCGCATCTTCGCCAGGATGAGTCGGCCGGCGAGCGCGCCGACCTTGTCGAAACTTTGGTTGACACTCGAGAGCGTGGGAGCGCTGAATGTCCCGGCTGCAATGTTGTCAAACGCCACGATCGCTAGGTCGCGCGGAATAATCAGTCCTGCATCAGTTAGCGTACGGATGACCCCCATCGCGTTTTGGTCCGTGGCGACCATCAGCGCAGTTGGACGTTGCGGTGCGTCGAGAAGGCTGCGGGCCGCGACGGCACCGCCCGTCTCGGCATTCTCGGGCGCCGCAAACATGAGCGCGGGATCTGCCGTGAGGCCGTGGGCTGCGAGCGTTTGGCGGTAGGCGGCGAACCGCTCACGGATGTCCTGCTGAGCCAGGTTGCCGACGAACCCTATGCGCGTGTGGCCGTGCTCGATGAGGTGTTCGACGGCGGCAATGGTGCCCCGGCGATTATCTGGCCTGGCGACCGGCGCGTTGAAGTCAGCCATCTGGGTGCTCGATACGAGCACCACGGGCTTTCCGGCCGCGCGAAGCTGCTGCAGGTAGCCCGCGCCCACTGCCGTCGTAATCGAAATGACCCCGTCCACTTGCGACCAAGCGACCCGGGTGGCGAAATCGCCCTGCTCGCCAGCTTCGTCGCGGGGCGCGGCCGCTTGAAGGGTCTCAACGAACACCAGGCGCCCGTCCGCACCGACGACCTCCCGGGCGATGCCAGTGAAGAGGTCCCCGAAGAAGTTTCCGCCGAGGCTTGGAGTGAAAACGAGTACGGTCAGCGGGTGCGTCATCTTCGGCCGCACCTGATGGATGAGCTGCCATGCATGTTGTCACTTCGCCTTAGTCATATGTAGCGCGGGGGGCTTCGCCCGATCAAGCCCCGGGTTGCGAGGCAGATCTCTCGGCCTGGTGTTCCGCAGTTCGTTCGCCCTAGTTCTCACTATGCCGTACGAGGTGTGCATCAGTCAGTTTCCCCCTCCTTGAACCGACGCCCGCGGATCAACTCGCGGCAAACCTCCACCGAGCCGAGGAACGCGGAGAAGCCCTGGGCTTCGGCGCGCGGCTTGACCAACCTCGCCCCCATACGGGCGACTCGACCTCACACCACACTATTCGGCAGCCGCGCGGCACCGATGAGAGCTCGAGGTGCTCGTATCGACACTGAGGGCATGGTGTTCAGCAACGAACATTTCCGCAGCTCACTCGAGGTTGTGACGTCGCGCGAGCGATTGAACGGATGGGAAGCGTTCGGTCTGCGGTTTTGCTAACGTCGCGAGCGAAGGAGGATGCGCATGCCACAAGAACCGAAGCCATTCGAACTGCACGAGTCGGGCGCCTATCTGCACGGGACGAAGGCCGATCTTGACGTTGGGGATCGTCTGGTGCCCGGCTACGCATCGAACTTCGAGGACGGCCGCATCTCAAATCACATCTACATGACGAAGACGCTCGACGCAGCGACTTGGGGAGCCGAACTTGCCCTGGGTGAGGGGAACGGTCGCATCTACATGGTGGAGCCCACGGGCGAGATCGAGGATGATCCAAACGTCACGGACAAGAGGTTTCCCGGCAACCCAACCCTGTCGTTTCGCACCAAGGAACCTGTGCGCGTTATCGGCGAACTCGTTGACTGGATGGGGCACACGCCCGAACAGGTGAAGGCGATGAAAGACGCCCTCGCGGCACTCAGAACACGCGGCGAGGCCGTGATCTACGACTGATCAAGCGGCGGCGCAGATTGAGGCCAGAGTCGCAGGGAGGCCCTCTGGCTTTGTCCTTGCAGGGCTCCACATTCGGGCAACATTTACGGTGTTGTTGCGACCGACGATCACACTGCAGGATTGGTCTTCCGCGCTTGGAGTCGGCGCGACACGCTCCCATTGTTCGGCTGGGCGCATTTAGGTGCCAGGGGAAGGAACTCAGTGGTCGCGCGGCTTGCCTTAGCGATGGCGGCGGTCAAGGTCGTCATGGACGCGGCGTTCTTCAGAAGCCAGACGTGGTTCGGGGAGTGGCGGGCGGCAAATGTCGGCGTTCCCCATGAAACGGCCTGGCGATCTCGCGTGACAGGGCTCCGAGCTGCGTGACAACTTCCGTGCACAACACGTGGTGAGACGAATTGGCGGCGACGACCACTGTCGCCACCGACGCCAGGCGTCTTCTCGGTTCGGCCGACGCGCAACTCTTTGCTTCTCGCCGACGCGGCAGGGTTCCGCTGTCCGCAACGTAGATCACCGACGTCAGTGGCCGGGCGAGCTCGAACTCTGCCTCACCACAGCGCCGCCGACGGGCGCAGACACGTGGGCGCCGATCACGGGGCACTTGACCTGCAGTAGACAGAACACCCGCGGCCCGGCCTCGCTCAGTGTTTCGTAGTTGGCCTGACCCTTGGCGATGATCAGCGGGGCCTCGTCGAAGACCTCTCGAAAATCTGTGGAGCAGAGATCGAGAATGGTGCCAGGTGCAGCGGATCCGTTATCGACGATGGTGGCGCAGGTGTCAAGTCCCGCGGCGAGCGCGTCCTCCAAGGTGGCATCGTTCAATACGGGTCCGCCCTTGACGGCGTAGATCACTCGCGGTGCCAGTTGTTCGATGAGAACCCTGTCGAAGACGGTCTCGCCCGCGTTGTCGGCCAGGTAAAGCACGTGGTCGGCGGCCGCGAGAGCGGCACGCAGGCTCGCCAGATGGTTGATCGCGAGCGGGGCCGCAATGACGCGCTCGACGGTTGCCCGCAGATCCGGAATGTCATCGCTGACACCGAAGTCGATGATGTTCCCTGCGATGCTGAGCCGCACCGCGGTGCCGAGCGGATCCTCGCTCCGAGCGACCCGGGCCTTGAGCCGCGGGTATAGGGCGAGTGCGGCGCGGGTGCTCTCGGCCTTGGCGACACGGTAAGGGTCGCTATCGCCCAGTCGCTCTCGCACGATTCCGTGTACCGCGAAGGTGATCTCGGGAGGGGTGGAGCCTGGCGGCAGTTTCTGCAGTAGCGCGAGCGTCTCCGTCATCACCCCGAGATGGGCCGATTTGTCGTCGGTGACCATGCGGGCGGCGGTCAGCGCCTGCCGAAGTACGCATGGGTAGCAATCGAGGTAGGTCTGCACCTGACAAATGGTCCTCTTGGTGTGGGCCGCGCGCCGAGTCGAAGGTCCTTGGCGGGTTGCCCCAACTCCCGCGATACAACCGAACGGCCGTGAGATGTCGGTGCGCACGGCTACTCAAATCGGCGCACCGTTCGTCGCGCGCCGGTCAGAAGGTGCGAGGCTCACCGAAGGTTCTACCGGCGTACGCACGAACTTCAGTTCGACGTGTTCCTCAACACACCTTGCTGTCCGTCATTGCACACGGAACGGCTCGGCGTCACTGAGCCTGAGCGTCAAACCGTTGCCCGGAGCATCGGTGGGACGAAGCACCCCACCAAGCGGATCAAGAGTGCCATCGAAAAAGAGAGACTCTATCCGGACGTGATCGTGGAACCACTCCAGGTGCCGCAGATTCGGTGTGGCCGCCGCGACGTGAACGTGCAGGTGCGGGGCGCAGTGGCTGGACACCTCGAGGCCGTAGGAAGCCGCAACCGCCGCAGCTCGCATCCATTCGGTGATGCCCCCGCAGCGGCTTGCGTCCACTTGCAGGCAGTCGACCGCCTTCGCTTCGCACATTCGGCGAAAATAGGTGAGGTCGAAGCCATACTCCCCAGCGGCGACGTCGGCGTCGACCGCGTCACGGACCTCGCGTAGCCCGTCGAGGTCGTCCGAGGAGACGGGTTCCTCGAACCAGACCAGATCGACCTCGGCCGCCTCGCGTGCCACCCGGATGGCCTGCTTCCGCGTGTAGGCGCCGTTCGCGTCGGCATACAACTCGACCGTCTTGCCGATGATCTCCCGCGCCTGGCGCAACCGCGTGAGATCCCGCGCCGGATTCGATCCCCAGGATTCGCCGATCTTGATCTTGACTCGCGGAATGTGTTGCTCGTGAACCCAGCCGCCCAATTGGTCCGCGAGCCGCTCGTCGGAGTAGGTCGTAAACCCACCGCTGCCGTACACCGGTACCGTGTCGCGGACCGCGCCCAGCAAACGGTGCAGGGGCAGTTCCAGCAGTCGTGCTTTCAGGTCCCACAGTGCAATGTCTACCGCCGAGATGGCGTAGCCGATTGCACCTTGCCGACCGCTGTTGCGTACCGCCTTCACCATGGAGTCGAAGCGGGCGCCGACATCCATCGCGCTGCGACCGATCACGAGCGGCGCCAACGTCGATCTCACTGTGGAGCCGCACTCCGCTGGGCCGTAGGTCCACCCGGTCCCCATGGTCGTGCCAGAGCGCACACGCACGAGCACCATGGTCGTCGAATCCCATGCGAGCGTGCCATCTGCTTCGGGCTCGTCGGTCGGAACGGTGTAGACGCGAACCTCCACGTCATCGATCAGCGCATCGCTCATTCGTCCGGTCCCGTCACCCATCCGTCTCGGTGCGATCCTGGCCGATGTGCAACGTCCCTTTGACCCTTTCGATGCCTTCGGTAACGAGCGCCTTGGCCGAATCGCGGATGACGTCCACCCCGTGAGGATCGCCCTTGAGCAACGCTTCGACGGTGTTCTTCGCGAACTCGCGAGTGATGTGTGGCGGTAGCGGCGGCACGTTCGTGCTCGTGTAGGCGTCGATCAGGGTGACGCCCTGGTGGGCGAACGCCGCGTCCCACGCGGCTTCGACCTCGTCGTCGCTCCTGACTCGAATCCCCTTGAAGCCGACGAGTTCGGCCCAGCCCGCGTAGTCGACCGATTCGACGTCCTGCGACCCCGGCCACAACGGGTTACCGTCTTCGGTGCGCATTTCCCAGGACACCTGGCCGAGGTCGTCGTTGTGAAGCACCATGATGATCAGTTGCGGGTTGTCCCACTCCTTCATGTACTTCTTGATGGTGATGAGTTCATTCATGCCGAGCATCTGGAAGGCGCCATCCCCGATGGTGCAGATCACGGGCCGATCGGAGTAGGCAAACTTCGCCGCCACCGCATAGGGCATGGCGGCGAGCATGGTGGCCAGTCGCCCTGAAAGGTCACCCATCATGCCGCGGCGAAGACGGATGTGGTGTCCGTACCAGTCCGCCGTTGTCCCAGCGTCGGCCGTGACAATCGCCTTCTCCGGAAGCCGCTTGTTGAGTTCGTGATAGACGCGGCGCGGGTTAACGCCGTCTTTGAAACTCAGCATCGCCTGCGCTTCCATCTCGTTTTCCCACTCGATCATCTCGTCTGAGACGGTGGTCTGCCACGACAGGTCGGTCTTCTGCTCAAGATGCGGGATGAGGGCGGCGAGCGTGGCCTTTACATCGCCCCATAGGTTGAGTTCCGTGGGGTAGCGCAAGCCCATCTGCTCCGGCTTCAGATCCACCTGAATCGCCCGCGCCTGCCCGCTTTCCGGAAGGAACTGGCTATACGGATAGTTGGTCCCCAGGAGCACGAGCGTGTCGCATCCGCTCATCTGATGGAGGCTAGGCAACGAGCCAAGGAGTCCCAGCTGCTGGGAGTGGTAGGGCACCTCGGAGGGAACCACTTGCTTCCCGCGCAATGCGGTGATCAGGCCCGCCCCGGCCAGCTCGGCAGCTTTGAGAACCTCGTCGGTGGCACCATTCGCGCCATGCCCGACGATGAACGTGACCTTGCTGCCCGCATTGATGATGGCCGCCGCCTTCACGATCTCGCTTTGCGGCGGGACGATCGAGATGGACGGTGCGACCGCACTCGAACGGGACACCCAGTTCGCTGGGGCCAACTCCGGCATTTCCATCCCTTGCACATCGTGCGGAATGACGACGACAGCAGGGCCCAGCCGTACCCGCGCGGTGCGGAACGCGGTGTCGATCACGGCCTGCGCTTGCTGCGGAGACACGATCGTCTGGACGTAAACCGCCACATCCTCGAACGTCCGTTCGAGATTGTTCTCCTGTTGGGTAAACGTGCCCAAGGCGTTGAGACCCTGCTGGCCTACGATCGCCACGACCGGTTGATTGTCCATCTTGGCGTCGTACAGACCGTTCAACATGTGGAATGCACCCGGGCTGGACGTGGCGATGCACACCCCGACCTCTCCGGTGAACTTGGCATGCGCGGTCGCCATGAGCGAACAGATCTCCTCATGCGTCGGCCGCACGTATTTCAGGCCCTCGCCCGCGCGGTCGGCCTTTCCGAGGGCTCCGTCAAACTCCCCGATGCCGTCGCCAGGGAAGGCGAACACCCGACTGACGCCCCACTCTTGTATCCGTTGGATGACAAAGTCGCTGACTGTTGCCATGCTGGGTTCCTCCTAGGTGTCTTTGTCGATGTGTGAATGTGCGGTCAATCGGTCTGCTGCACGAGCGGCAACAGCCATGATGGTGAGAGCGGGGTTGGCGCTGCCCTGGGTCGGCAGCACGCTGCCGTCGGTGATGAGGAGATTCGGCACCGCGAAACTACGGCAATCAGCGTCCACCACCCCCTCCGTTTCGGTAAGCGCCATCCGGGCGCCGCCGACCAAGTGCGCGTAGCGATTGATCGTGATCACTTCGTCCGCCCCCGCGCTCTTCAGGATGTCTTCCATCACCCCGGTTGCCGCGCCCATCAGCGCCTTGTCGTTGTCGCATTGTGTGTAGTCGAATCGCGCAATCGGCGTTCCGTGACGGTCCTTCTCGGCCGCGAGCGTGACCCGATTCTCAGGCTGCGGAAGAAACTCGCAGAGCGCGCCGAGGCATGCCCAGTGCACGTAGTCGCTCATGTAATTGCGGAGGTCCGCGCCCCAGTGACCCTGAGCCATCACGTGCTCGGCCCACGCAATCGGAAGGGGCGATACGGTCTGAATGGAGAAGCCACGCTTATACGGCTTGGTTGGGTCGGTCTCGTAAAAGTCCTCGGAACTGACCTCGGGTGGGGGACCCTTCCACATCCGCACCTCGCCGTCGAACCGGCCGGCCGTCTGCGGAGCGCCCTGCACCATCAGATACCGCCCGACCTGGTCGAAGTCGTTGCAGAGGCCGTTCGGAAATCGTGCGGACGTCGAGTTCAGAAGCAGACGCGGTGTCTCGATCGAATATCCCGCCACCGCCACCATCGCGGCTCGTTGGAATCGGGCGACTCCGCCGCGAACATAGTGGACGCCGGTCGCGAGCCCGGTGCGCTGGTCGACCTCGATGCGGGTCACCATCGAGTCAGGTCGCACCTCGGCGCCGTGCGCCAGCGCATCCGGAATGTGCGTGATGAGCGGGGATGCCTTCGCGTTGACCTTGCAACCCTGCAGGCAAAAGCCTCGATAAATGCAATGTGGCCTGTTGCCAAAACGTCCGCTGGTGATGGCAACCGGGCCCACCTTGGCCGTAATGCCACAGGCAAGGGCCCCTCGTTGGAACACCTCGCCGTTGCCCGAGACGGGGTGCGGGCCGTACGGATACGAGTGGGGGTCACCCCATGGCCAGTTCTCACCAGAAACCGGCAACTCGCCCTCGATCTGCTCGTAATAGTGCTTCAGGTCGGCGTATTCGATCGGCCAATCCGCCCCAACGCCATCATCGGCCCTGGTGCTGAAGTCACTCGGGTGGAAGCGGGGCGTGTAGCCGGCATAGTGGATCATCGATCCGCCGACGCCGCGGCCGGAATTGTTGGACCCGAGGGGCACCGGATCGTCGCCGCCGATCTCGCGCGGCTCCGTCCAATAGAGCCCGTGCGAGCCGGCCTCGTCGCTGACCCAATCGGTCTCCGGCTCCCAGAACGGGCCCGCGTCGAGCGCGACAACCTTCGCTCCGGCCCTGGCCATGCGTTGCAGCAACGTCGAACCACCCGCGCCGCACCCCACAATGACGAGATCGACCTCGTCGTCGTCGAAGCGGCGCATGCCTTCGCGCAACCCTGGCTGGATGCGCGATCCATCGCTCGCCATCAACCACGCGGATTGATTGCGTTCTCTTACCTGGCTCATCTGTCGCCACCCGCGAGGGGATCGTCCGCCGGATGAGCGTCGCGCGCCTCGAAGGATTCCAGCTTGTCGACGCCGAGATTCTTGTATCCCCTTGGATAGGCCGGCCCATCGAAGCCGATCTCGTTCCACGCCCACGGATGGGAGTAGAACGCCGTACATGCGTATCGGGTCCACAGGCTCCACACCTGGGCGGCGGCCATGCCGTGCCAGTCGTTCGATCCGCCATCCTGGACCGCCTGAACGAGCTCCGACTGCTCATCCCAGTCGCACTCCGCGAATGCCTTCTCGTGAGCTTCCGTTGCGTCGGCATCCAGGCCCGCAAGCGATTGTCGCCACGCCCGCCCGTCTGGGGGCATCGTGCTGTAGTGCCAGCCGTCCGTCTGGTCCTCGGCGAGGCGCGCGTCGACCATGTGCACCACCTGAACGCGCGGCTCGGCGCGCTGATACAACAACTGATCAAAGAGTGCAGTCGCCGTTGCCTCCTCGGGTTCGGAGAAGAATCGCACCGCCGGCGGTCGCGCCAGGCGTCGCTCGACGGCCGCGCGAGTGGTGACATCCCAATGCTTCGCCTGACCGGTCACATCGAAGCCTGGGTAGCGCCCGCCGCCGTAGGCTGGCTCGAGTGGAAGCGTGCTCACTTCTCGCGCCTCAGGACTGCGGCGAGCAATCCCATCCCGCCCACTAACGTCACCAGCAACGGGGCCATCAACGGCGGGCCCATCTCCATGTTGTAGCGGAAGTTCTTCCACCCGCCGGGCTTCTGCTTGATCCCCCTGCCGTGTAGCCACAACCCCTGCAGGCCATTCGCGACGATCGTCGCCGATGCGAGCGGCAAGAAGGTCTTGGCCGCGCGGTGACTCGCGAACCCCGCAATTCCGGCGACCGCTCCGACGGGGCCGAGGATTACGGGCGCCCACATCCAGTTGTTTCCAAAACTGGCTCTGTCGTGTTCGAAGAAGATCTCCACCGTCGTGACTATCGCTCCACCCGCGGTCAGCACGGCCAAACTGCGTTCGAACCGACCAGTGCGCACATTGCGCACCATGCGATCTAGCGCTTGTGGCGTGTCGGCGGTGGTGCTGGCTCTTCGACGTGGCGACATGGATTCCTCACATTCGTTGCATCGCAAAAATGGGTGGCTCCTCAACCCAGCATGCGTTCGAAGGACACAAAAGACAAATTGCGTGCGCGAAGACCTCACCAGAACCACGAGGTCATTCGAACGCCGACTCGGGAACTGTCGCGCTGCGCTCGATCGGCCACGCGACACGCGGGTCGCGACTGACCGGGACACAGGCACCGACGTGGGGCCGTGGGGATGCCGTCTCTTCGTCACGGTGTCCCTTGGGCGTGGAGGCCAGCCAGTGACACCGTGACTAGAGGTCGTTCCCCGCGTACGAGAGGTTGAAGCTCTTGTTGATGACGGGGAAGTCCGCGACGATCATGCCGCGCAGCGCGACCGGCAACGCCGGCCACGTGAGGAATGACGGGTCCACCACTGCGAGCCGCGTCAGACACCCGTCAGGGCCAATTTCTATGCGGTGCGCGATGGTTCCTCGCCACCCCTCGACCAGCCCCGACCCGGCCGCTCCGGCGGCTCCCGCAGGGTGGGCAGGCACCTCCGCCACCCACCGCCCGGAACGCAGTTCCGGGAGCAGGACCCTCAGCAAGTCGACACTCGCCCGCACCTCGTCGGCCCGCACGGAGAAACGTGCCAACACATCCCCTTCGGTCCGCAGTGCCGGCGGCACGCTCACGGTCGCCGGGTGTGAAGGGTGGTCGCGCCGCGCGTCGACGTCGAGACCGCTGGCCCGGCCGACGTACCCGAGGACGCCGATTTCGCGGGCGTTCGCGGCGGTGAGCAACCCGGTCCCGGTGAAGCGATCCACCACGACCGACTGGCGCAGGGCATGGTCGACGATCTCCGTGACATCGTCGGCGATTCGCGTGAGTTGTGCGGCGGTCGGCACCGCAGCCAGCGCCGCGCCACCCAGTACGACGCCGCCGCGCATCAGCCGGTGGCCGGTCACCTCGGCGCCAAGCCGCAACACGTCCTCACGCACCCGCTGCGCGTGCACGTTGAGGATTCCGTAGCCAACGTCCATGCAGAGCGCGCCGAGGTCCGCCACGTGGTTATATAGCCGTTCGAGCTCGAGCAGGGCCGCGCGCGCGGCGCGGGCGGGCTCGGGTACGTCAACACCCAGAGCATCCTCAACGGCGCTACAGAACGCCGTGGTGTGGCCCACCGTGGTGTCCCCGCTGATGCGTTCGGCTAGCGGAAGCGCCTCTGCCGGAGTGCGCCCCTCGGCGAGCTTGGTCAGTCCCTTGTGGGTAAACCAGAGCCGAGCCTTGAGCTTGAGGATGGACTCGCCGACAACGGAAAACCGGAAGTGGCCGGGACCGATCATGCCCGCGTGGACGGGACCGACGGGAATCTCGTACACCCCGGGCCCCTCGACCCTCAGGAAGGGGTAGGCGCCCTCCGTCGGCCCGAAAGGCGGGGGAGAGCCCGCGTCGGAGCGCATGGGGTACCAGCCTGTCGGCCAGTGCTTGTGCCGCACCATCCGGCGTGGCAACGGATGGTCGATCGGCACGATGCCGTACAGGTCGCGCATCACGCGCTCGAAACGCCCCGCGGGGAACGATAGGCGTGCGAGGCTCGGCACGGTTGGCGCGTCGAGGCTCGTGCGGAGGGCAAGCTCGACACGCCGGTTGCCCGAGCCGGTAAGGAGGTAGACCACTCGGAACGCGTCGGAATCCTCGTGCGCAGCAACCAGGGCCAGGCGCAGGCCGTCGTCGAGCAACCCCTGCACCTGTCCGCCCAGTTCGGTTGCGGTGACGTCCCGCCGATCGACGGCGCTCATCGGGTCCCCACGATCGCAGCGGCCGACTGGAGCAATCCGTCCAGCGGTGCCGCCACGCCGAGGGCGACGAGCGCCACCAGACCCAGCGCTAACGGCACGATCGACGGCCATCGGCGGGCGGTAGCGGCGCCGACGGATGCGGGATGTTCGTGAGTGTCACCGTGGTCAGCGTGACCGCGATCAGTGGCGTCGTACGGCCCGAACAGCATCCCCGCCACCGGCCTTGCGATAGCCACGAAAACTACGAGCAGCAGCACGAGCGCGACTCCGACGACCCAGGAAAGCCCGGCGCCTGCGGTCGCCCGTGCCAAGGCGAGCTCGCTGGCGAACAGGGAGAAGGGAGGCAGCCCCAGGAGTGCCGCGATGCCGAGAGCGAACACCCCCGCGAGCGCGGGCCGGCGCACGAGCAGCCCCCGGACGCCATCCATGCGCGTGGTACCCGTCAGCTCCAACACCTGGCCCGATGCGCAGAACAGCACGGCCTTTGCGAGTCCGTGGCCGAGCACGTGCAGCAGCAGGGCGGCGATTGCAAGTGGCGTGCCGACCGCCATGCCGATTGTCACCAGCCCCATATGCTCCATGCTCGAGTAGGCCAACAGGCGCTTGTAGTCGCGCTGCGCGATCATCATCGATGCGGCGAACACGACCGACCCGATCCCCACCACCAGCAGGAGGGCCCGGACGAATGCTGGGTCGAGGGCCGCGACGGCGATCACCCGGTAACGCAGCAGCGCGTACCCGGCGACGGAAAGCAGCACGCCGGACATGAGGGCGGAGACGGGTGCGGGCGCCTCGCTGTGCGCGTCGGGCAGCCAACTGTGTAGCGGCACCAGGCCTACCTTGGTGCCAAAACCAAGTACCAGCAGCACGACGGCGATGCGCATCACCCCTGGATCCAGCCGGTCCGCATGCGCGACGAGCGTGGTCCAGTCGAGCGTCCCCTTGAGCCCGTCCGCGCCGCCCGAGTGCTGGGAGGCGTAGTAGACGAGCACCGTACCGAGGTACGCGAGGGCAATTCCCACCGAACAGATGATGACGTACTTCCACGTTGCCTCGACGGCGCGACGCCCGCCGTGGTGACCTACCAGGAACGCGGTGACGATCGTGGTGGCCTCGATTCCGGCCCACATCACCCCGAGGTTGGCGGCGAGAACGGTGCCGGCCATGGTGGAGATAAAGAGCGCCACAAGGATCGCGTATCGGCGCGCACCCCTGGCGGTCGTCTTCTGGGCCCCAAGTTCTCCACCGATGTACTCGACGCTGGCCCAGGTGGCGATCACCGAGACGCCTCCGATGACCAGCAGCATCGCGGACGTGAGCGCGTCCGCCCGGAGCACGCCACCCACGGCAAGCACGGATCCGTCGACGGTGGCGACTGCCGCCGCGATGCCCGCGACAAGGACTGCCGCGGAAGCCGCGACCGCTACCCAAGCAACCCAGCGGCGCCAACCGAGCACCGCTGCGAGCCCCGCCGCGAGTGCGGGCACGACGACGGGCACCAGCAGCACCACCGCAGCCGTCACGCCCCGATCGGGTAGTGGTCCTTGGGGCAGAAGCCCGTTCGCCATCAACATCGCCATCGCTGTTCCCGTCGCCATCAGTCGCGCAACTCGCTCAGGCCGTCAAGGTCGGTGCTGCCGAACGCCATCCGCATGCGGGCGGCGACAATCTGCAGCACGATCACCACGAGGAGGACGTCGAGCGAGACCCCAAGCTCGACCACGAGCGGCACGCCCGAGGTGGCGAGGAAGGCCGTCGTCGTGATGCCGTTGTCAAGGAGCAGGAAGCCGATCACCTGGGAGAGAGCGCGTCGGCGGGTCACGAGCATGAAGAAGCCCAGCAGCACGACGGCGATGCCGACTGGGAGTGCTCGGGTCGCCGCCGACGGCGCGAGGGCGACGAGGGGTCCGCTCAGCACGTAGGCCAACAAGGTGAGCACCGCGGCGGCAAGGAGGGACGCCGTCACGTTGACGAGCGGCGCGGTCTCGCGCACCTCGCCGCTGTCGGCGAGCACTCGACGCAGGATGGCGGGGAGCACGCCCGCCTTGAGGACCGCTACCGCGAGGGCCGCGAGGCACAGCTCGCCGCTACGTTCAGTGACACCAAGGAGCAGCGCCAGGCCCGCGATAAACACTCCTTGAATCGCGAGAAGCCGGATGATCGCCGCGAGGTCGCGGCGCCAGAGCGTCAGGACGGCGGTGAGCAGGATGGCGCCGCTGATGACGTCGAGTAGTTGGGTGGACACGGCGGCGCTCATGCGAGGAAGTACGAGGCGGCGACGGCGAGCAGGGCGAAAAGCAGCGATCCGGCGAGAAGTTCGGGCACGCGGAATAGGCGGAGCTTGGCCATAAACACCTCGATGACGGCGAGTGCCACCCCGACCAGGGCGACCTTGACGATGAGCATGACGATGCCGAGCAGGAGCGCGAGAGGAGCGAGGCTCGTCGCGACACCCCACGGAGCAAACAGGTTGACGCCGAGTCCCAGCAGCAGCGCGAGGCGCATCGATGCGGCCAGTTCGACCATCGCGAGGTCCCTGCCGGAGTACTCGAGCACCATTGCCTCATGGATCATGGTGAGCTCGAGGTGTGTCGACGGGTTGTCGACGGGCAGGCGACCCGCCTCGGCGACGATCACCACGGCGAACGCGACCGCAGCGAGAAGGCTGGCAGGGGAGAGCACCTGCGAGGGTGACGCGAGGGTGCCCGCGACGATATCGGTGAGGTTGGACGAGCCCACCCGCACGGAGAGGGCGAAGATGGCGAGCAGGATCGTCGGCTCGACGAGCGCGACGATGGTGACCTCGCGGCTGGCGCCGATGCCACCGAACGCCGTGCCCGTGTCTAGGCCGGCGAGTGCGAGCGAAACCGTCCCGAGCAGGAGGATCGCGACCACCGCAAACAGGTCACTGACGCCGCCCACCGCGGCGATCGTTGACACGAACGGGATGACGGCGGCGAGGAAGACGGCCGAGGCGAGCATGATCAGGGGCGCAGCGGCGAACACCACGCTCGTACCCTCGGGCCTGGTTGCCTCCTTACGGAACAACTTGCGCAGGTCTCGCATGGGTTGGCCGACGCCGGCCCCCGCACGGCCCTCCATGCGAGCCCGCACCTGACGCATTAGGCCGGCGAGGTAGGGCGCACCGACCACGATGAGGGCCACCTGAATGCCCGCGGCGGCGACGGCGACGGCGGTCTCCGACGCGGTCATGTGGTCACCGCGACGACGACGAGTGCACCAAGCAGCCCAAGAAAACCGTACGCGAGGTAGCGGTGCACCCGCCCATTGGCCATGCGTCGGGACCATTCACCCCACGATGAGAGGGTCGCCAAGAGCGGGGGATAGATGGCCGCCTCCAGGCGGTCGGGAACCCGCTGGCGGAAGGTCACAGACTCGATGAGATAAGAGGACTCCGCGTAGGGCGTGATGTCGATGTCGTGCTCAGGCCGCAACACGTCGTCGAATACGCGGGTGAGAGGCTCGGCGAAGGATGTCGCGGTGAGCTCCTGGCGGGAGTCGCGCTCCGTACGGCCGTTGGCCCAGACACCCACTACGCGGCGCGGCGCACCGCCCGTCAGACGACGCACGACGCCGAACACCACGAGCGCGGAGAGCGCCAGTCCGCACGCGATTAGCAGCGGCGACATCGAACCGGCGATGCCGGCCAGGCGCAGGGTCACGGCGCTGTCGGCGAGCGGGGCCGTATTGCGTACGGCCGGGAGTACGTTCAATACCCGATCGAGCGCGCCGCCCGCAACTGCGGGCGCGACGCCGAGCACGACGCACGTCGCCCCGGCGATACCCATCCCGACGCGCATCGGCATCGGACTCTCGGTCGCCGTGGCCGCAGCGGTCGACCGCGGCTGGGCGAGGAAGCCGACGCCGAAGGCCTTGACGAAGGTCGCGACCCCAAGCCCGGCCGTGAGGGCAACGACGCCGACGGCGACTGGAATACTCACCGCGACCACTGGCGCTGCGGAAATGCCCTCGTGTATCGAGTGGATGAGGCCTTGCAGGAGCACCCATTCGGACACGAACCCGTTCCCAGGCGGCAGTGCGGCTGCGCCAAGCGCGCCGATCCCAAAGAGGGCAGTCGTGAGCGGCATGCGGCGCACGAGGCCCCCGAGCGCGTCGAGGTCCCGCAGCCCGGTGGCCCGCAGCACGGACCCTGCACCGAGGAAGAGGACGGTCTTGAAGGCGGCGTGGTTGAGGGCGTGCAGCACTGCGGCGGCCATCAGCACGCCGGCCAGGGCGCGATTGCCGTCCGCGGCAAATACTCCGGATGCGCCGATGCCGATTGCCATCAGGCCGACGTTTTCGGTCGTCGAGTAGGCGAGGAGTCGCTTGAGGTCCGTCGCGACGCTGGCCTGCAGCACACCGAACAGCGCGGAAACGGCTCCGATCGCGAGCACCAGCAACCCCCACCATCGGGGACCGCCGCCGAGGAGGTCGAAGCCCACCCGGATCAGGCCATAGATGCCCAGCGACACCATTGCGGCCGACATCAGCGCCGACACGTGGCTGGGAGCCTCGGGGTGGGCCCGCGGCAGCCAGACATGCAGGGGTACAAGTCCCGCCTTGGCACCGAAACCGATGAATACCAGGACGAACACCGTGGAGCGCGCAGCGGGCGACAGGTGGGCCGCCCCGGCGCGCAGCGCGTCGAACGATTCTCCGCCGGCACCGGACGCGAAGACGACCAAGCCGGTCATGATGGCCACCAGCCCGGCGTGGGTCATTCCCGCGTACCAGAGGCCGGCGTCGCGGACCGATGGGCGGAGGCGGTGCTCCGTGAGCACGAGGACGAGCGATGTCAGGGCCATCAGCTCCCACACCACGAGGAGCGTCGTGACGCTGGCGGACGCGGGAACGAAGATCATCGAGGCGACGAACAGCGGGACGGTCGCTTGCGTCGTGCGGGAGCCTGCCGGGTTCGCGTGGCCCGCGCCGTCGGCGGTGTAACCAATGCCATAGACCCCGGCGGCGATCGCGACGGCGCCGACAAGGAGCAGAAACACACCGGAGAGAGCGTCGACACTGAGGCGAGCCTCACCGAGGGGCAGGAGCCCCGGCGCGATGCGTGTCCACGCTGCTCCACCATGTGCGCCAGCGCCGGTGAGGCCGCCGATGCCGGCAAGCACGCCACCCACTCCGACGCCGGCCGTCACCAGGCCGCCGACCAGGGGCCGCACGCGCCGGGGGACGAGGGCGATGGCGAGGGCGCCGAGCAGCGCTCCTCCTGCGGCCAGGAACAGGCCCATCTCGATCAGGTTCATCGGCCGGTCAGTCCTCGCAACGCGGCGACGATGTCTTCCGGCGAGGGTGGGCAGCCACGAACCTCGACGTCGACGGGGATGATGTCCGACACCGGTCCCTCGACGCCGTAGGCGCCTGCGAATACGCCACAGTTGCGGGCGCAGTCACCCAACGCAATCACGCGCTTGGGCGCCGGTGTCGCTTCGTAGGTGATCCGCAAGGGATCGGCCATATTCCGCGTGACGGGACCGGTGACGAGCAGCACGTCCGCATGCCGAGGCGAGGGGACCAGGCGTGCGCCGTAGCGCTCGGCGTCGTAGACGGGACCGAACGCTGCGGCGATCTCGACCTCGCACCCGTTGCATGACCCGGCGTCCACGTGCCGGATCTGGATGGAGCCGGACCACGGCAGCGGTTCGGCCGTCGGGGCTTCAGGCGACGGCGGTGCCACTGGCGCCGGCAAAGCGATCCGGCCGACGCGCAGCATCGTGCGCAGGAGTCTCAACATGGCGCGGTCAGCTGTTCCGTAACTCTGCGTGCAGGGCCGATGTGTCGTCGGCGGAACCAGCGGTGTCGTCCTTGGAGTCGGCATCTTCTTCCGCGCGCAGATCCGTGAGCATGTCCACCTGAAGCGAGAGAAGGTCCGCACGAAGCTGCCGTCCGACGGCGAGCAGGTCGGCGACCCGCGGTGAGGTGACGGAGTAGTACACGGCAGAGGCCTCGCGCCGAGCCAGCACCAAGCCAGTACCGCGGAGTACGCCAAGTTGTTGGGACAGCGCCGAGGCACCGACGCCAAGCTCGACGAGCATCTCGCCGACGGAGCGTTCGCGTTCACAGAGAAGCTCGAGCACCCGGATGCGCATCGGGTTCCCCATCGCCTTGAACAGGTCGGCCTTCATTTGCTGGAGGGGTGCGGTCATGCCATCCCACCCGCGCTCGGCCGCCTTGTCATGTGACAAACGGTATCACCACATCAGGACGTTGTGATTTCACGAAGTCCTAAACCCGCATTCGCGTGCGGAGGCTCTCGGCCCAAGCGGACAAAGAGATACGGTCCGGGTCCTGCCGACCTCCAGCAGGACCCGGACCGTATCTCTTGTTGTGCATCGACGCTCGATATGAGCACCGTGCGCGTTGTCAAACAACGGTATTGACGCGCGCTACTTCTTCTTGTTGTTCTGCCTCCGGTAGTAATCCCGCCAGACCAACTTGTAGACGGGGATCTTTTCCGGGATTGCTCGCAATCCGGGCAGGAACGGCAGGAAGAGGAAGCCCAGCACGATGATCACGGTCGCGCCCCAGACGAGTGCGTCGCCGTTGTCGGAGTTACCGAGCGCAGGAATCTGATACCAGAAGGTCATCATCCCCAGCCACACCTGACCCGGGAAGTTGCCAGCCTCGTTCATCATTCCCCACTGGTCGCCGCCCAGGCTACGTGCACGGGCCTGGTCCTCCATGTAGGAACCGTCCGCGAGCAGCAGCAGCTGCTTGGTACGGTCGCCGCCATAGAAGTTTGGCGAGATGAGTTGCTCCAGGCCGCCTGCGTTCGCGAGCGTCAGGAAGGACGACGCCATGACGGGCACCGGCCCGTAGTCGCCGCTCGCCACAGTGGTGGGATCGCCATCCGGCGTTGCCGCGAGGGCGTCACCGTAGGAAGTGGCCCACGCGGTCTGCTGGTCGGCGTTGGCGGCCTTCCATGTGGTCAACGCATCCGCGAGTGCGGCATCAGGTGTGCCGCTCTCGAGAGGCGTCAAAACCAGGTCCTGCGCGGAGTTCACGGGGATGCGGATGCCGCCCCACTTCTGCAGCGCGAGGGGCCCCAACTTCTGGCCTTCGCTGGCGTTGTTGTATGGCGGGCCATAGCCAGCGCTGTCAGTGGTGCCCGCGAGTTCGCCAGTGGCGGTCGCGACAACGTCGAAAGGCGCCGCCTTTGCCCAGCTCTGCAGGGTGATGGCCTTCTCGTCGAGCGAACCAAAGCCGGCCGCGAGCGCGAGGGCGACGAGTAGCAGGATGACGCCTGCGACCACCATCTCCTTGACGAGGTCGTACGGCCTCGTGGGGAAAGAGTGAGAGTCGGGTGTGTAGCGCTTGCCGCGCGTTGACGGTGTGGTCATGATGTGGGCTCCTCCGCACCGATGGGCGGGACCACGCCGTGGCGTCTCACCAGGATGACGTGCATGATAACGATGGCGCCGACCGCGAGCGGTAGCACGACGATGTGAAGAGTGAGCGCGGTCGCCGGGTTGAGCGCGTTGAACCACGCACCGAGGCCAACCGAGTTCAAGCCGTCCTTGGCTTGCGCACCGATCCACTGGGAATCGAAGTTGGTCTGGCTGAGGTAGCCGGTAAACCCGGTACCCACTGCGGCGAGCAAAGCGATCATGCCCGTCATCCAGGTCAGGGACCTACCGCCGCGCCATGCCGCCATCCAGAACTTGCCCCACAGGTGGATCGCCATCACGGCGAAGAAGATCTCAACACTCCACAGGTGCACGGAGTTGACGTAGTGGCCCACGTTGGACGTGTGCCACCACTCGGAACCGCCGAGCGCGAGCACCACTCCAGAACCGATCACAATAAAGAGGGAGACCAGCGTGGCCATGCCGAAAACGTAGATCCAGGACGCCATATACGAGGGCTGCCGGTCGGGAAGCCACTGGCCCTCTGGAACCATGTGCGTAATGCGATAGCGCACCCAAGCGCTCCAACTGGTCCTGGGGGGGGAGTCCACCTTGGCCGCCGTGTCCTCGACGGCGCTCACCGAGAGACCTCGTCGTCCGCGTCGTGATGGGGGAACGGTATGACAACCGCCAAGATGAAGATGACGATCATTGCTCCCATGATCAGCGCATTCGTGACCGAAATGTGGAAGATTCCGAAGTTGAGGTAATTACCAGCACCTTCGGCCAATATCTGTGTACCTGCCATGGAGCAAACTCCCCGTTCTAAATGTGTGACGCGGGTATGGGTCGCGTGGACAATTCTTGCCTACTCTAGTCGGCAGAAATTCCCCCACACCCTCAACTCTGCTCGAACTCTGCGGGTCCTCTGCGCAAACTCTGAGCCACCGGGACCTATGTCCCGGAAGCCGCTTCAGGGGGTTCAACCTAGACCGTAGTCGGGGTAGTGGGCGACGCTTGATCCGGGGAGGTTTCCGCGCTGCACGGCGAGCCCGGGTTTCCCATGCCGAATCCCTATCTCCACCTTGGCGCCGAGGTTTTCCGCTCCGCTTTCAAGAATCCGTGGGCATAGAGCTCCTGGCGGGCCCCCTTGGTCTGTCCCAATTTTCCACGAAGCGATGGGTGCCGTGTTTCAGATGGCGTGACTGTTCCTGGATCGAGCACCGAGGCCGCTCCCGTTTGCAATCACCACTCCAGCGTGTGACGATAGCGATATGTCGTTCGCTATCGTTAGCGACGCGCCTATAGGAGGTAGTCATGGGTAACTCATTCCGTCCCGGCGGTTCCAGCAACTCTGGTCCCGGCCAGGCGGCCGACGCCATGTGGCAGGCCATGAACCACTTGCGCACCTCCTTTGACAAGAAGGTCGGCACTCGCATGGGCCGTGGAGACGTGCGCGCGGCAATACTTACGCTCCTTGCCGAAGAGCCGAAGCATGGCTACCAACTCATTCGTGAGATCGAGGAACGCACCGGTGGCAAGTGGAAGCCAAGCGCCGGCTCGGTTTACCCCACGTTGCAGCTTCTCGCAGACGAGGGCCTCGTGACCACCGAGGTGTCCCAAGACCGGAAGGTCTACTCGTTGACCGAGGCCGGTCGCGAAGAGGCCGCGGCGGCAGCGGGATCGGCCGCGTGGGAGAACACAGCGCCGTTCGACACCAATGCGCTGGGTGCCGTGCCGAAGGCCGGCATCGAACTTGCACAGGCGGTCGCCCAGGTCGTTCGGACTGGAACGTCCGAGCAACACCACAAGGCCGCCGAGGTGCTCAACGAAACCCGACGTAAGATCTACTCGATCCTCGCGCAGGACTGACGGGTTTGCCGTCGGACCGTCGGGGTCAAGGAGATTTGATGCCCGACGCCGTATCAGGCCGCGCCCGCTACCGGCGCATCCTCCGCTTTGCCGCACGGAATCTCGCGGTGACCTGGTGGTACGAGATTCTCCTCCCCACCATTGGGCTCCGCGGCGTCGCCGAGCGCACAAGGCCCGCCCGCATGAAGCGCTTTGCGCGTCGATTCCGCGTGCTCGCGGTAGATCTCGGCGGGCTCATGATCAAGCTCGGTCAGTTCATGTCCTCGCGACTGGATGTGCTGCCACCGGAGGTCACCAAGGAACTCGAGGGCCTCCAAGACGAGGTGCCCGCAGTGCCTTTCGCCGCCATCCGCGCACTCGCCGAACAAGAGTTGGGTGTGCCGCTCGAGCAAGTCTTCGCGTCCATCGACGAGACTCCGATCGCCGCCGCCTCCCTTGGGCAGGTCTACCGTGCAAGGCTCTCGCGGCGCGATGCTTCGGACGTGGGATTCGACGGCGCGGTCGTCAAGGTGCAACGCCCAGGCATCGGCGACATTGTCGCCGTCGACTTGGCAGCCTTGCGCAAGGTCGGCGGATGGCTGAGCCGGGTGCAATTGGTATCCAAACGCGTCGACGCGCCTGCGGTCGTGGAGGAGTTCGCGCAAACATGCCTCGAGGAGATCGACTACCTCCAGGAGGGGGCGAATTCCGAGCGTTTCGCAGAGAACTTCGCCCAGAACGACCGCGTGCGGGTCCCGGCCGTCGCGTGGGAGCGCACGACGCGCCGCGTGCTGACGCTCGAAGACGTGACCGCCATCAAGATCACCGATACCGCAGCGCTACGCGCCGCAGGCATCGAACCCTCCGACGTCGCATCGGCGTTCGCGGAGGTGATGTTCGACCAATTGTTCCTTCATGGCTTCTTCCATGCGGATCCCCACCCGGGAAACCTCTTCGTCACTCCCGCCGTGCCGGAACACGAAGGCCCGCCATGGACGCTCACGTTCGTCGACTTCGGCATGATGGGCGAGGTGCCGACGAGCCTACGTGGCACCTTGCGCGGCCTTATCATTGCGGCGGCTGCGCGCGACGGCAAGGGCATGGTTAAGGCGATGCAGGAGGTGGGGGTGCTGCTGCCCTCCGCCGACACCGTGGACCTCGAGCGTGTCATGACGTCGCTGTTCGCCAGGTTTGGCGGCATGGGATTTGCCGAGTTGCGAGAACTGGACCCGCGGCAGTTCCAGGACTTCGCGGTGGAGTTCAGCGACGTGGTGCTGACGCTTCCGTTCCAGCTGCCGGAGAACTTCCTGCTGATTATCCGCGCGGTGTCTCTCACCTCGGGGGTGTCCAGTTCGCTCTACCCGGCGTACAACCTGTGGGACTCCGTCGAACCGTATGCGCAGCAATTGCTGCGAGACGAGGGCGGCAACCTGGTCGCCGACCTGGGGCGGCAGGCCCTCGACAACGCGGGGCTGCTCTGGCGGATGCCCTCGCGGCTCGACGCGGTCCTTGCCCAGATCGAAGACGGCTCGTTCCGTGTCACCGCGCCACGCTTGGAGCGCAGGATCGCCCGAATAGAACGCGCCGGGAGGCGCTTGGTGTCGACTGGACTGTTCTCCTCGCTGCTTATCGCCGGCGCCCTGGTGCGTCCCGACGACTCCGGGCTGGGCACGTGGCTCATGATCGCTTCCAGCCTGCCCCTGCTGCACGCGCTACTCGGGGGCCGACGCGGGCACTAGGGTCGATTTGACTCTCGTCGGAAGGAGACGCCCATGCCGACCATGGCGATCATCGGAGCAGGACCGGGGCTGGGTGCAGCGGTTGCGCGCAGGTTCGGACGCGAAGGCTTTTCAGTTGCTCTCATCGCTCGTGACCAGTCCAAGCTCGACTCTCTGGCGGCCGAGCTGCGCGAGTCGGGCGTGGAGGCCCGCGGTTACGCGGCGGACGTGCGAGACGCCGCGGCCCTCGAAACGGCGTTGGCGCGGGCCGCCGCCGAGCTCGGCCCCATCTTGGCGCTCCAGTACAGCCCCTTGCCTGCGCGTACCTACCTCAAACCTGTTCTGGACCTCACCCCCGAACTCGCGCTCGAGGCGTTGCGGTTCTCTGCGTTGGGACTGATCCACGCAGTGCGTGCCGTGCTACCCGCCATGCGGGAGGCCGGTGACGGCAGCATCGTCCTGATCAACGGCGGCACCTCGGTGAAGGCGCGCGCCGGATTCGCGGGAACGTCGGTCGCGTTCCCCGCGGAGAGTGCCTACGGCGAGATGCTTCACGAAGCACTCGCCGACGAGGGTATTCGCGTCGTCCAACTCGTGATCCCTGGCGCCATCCCCAAGCTTCAACTCGACAACGGCATCGATTCTGTCGCCCAACGCATCTGGGAGATCCACAGCGCCCCCGGCGAGTTCCGGACCATGCTGATTCCGCTGGAGGCCGGTCGCGAGTGAGCCTCAGGGGTCGCTGAACCCGCCCTAGAACCTGCGGCGTGACACGATGGCGCCATGCGCCGCAATGTCACAGCACACCTGACGATCGATGTGACGTCCCCGAGCGAGTTGGCGATGTCGATCGGGGCGGCGTCCCGCAGTGGAGACATCGACGAGAGGCTGGATGTGCGGCTCGATGGCGCGCCGCTTCACGCGAGAGTGATCGGTGATGCACACGGCACGCGGCTCCACGCGATAGGAGCCGACGTGGGTCTCTTGACTATCGACTACGCGGCCACCATCGAGGGCCGCGAACCGCCCGCGCCATCTGTCCCGCGAGACCTCATTCGCTACCTTCGTCCCAGCCGATATTGCGAGTCCGATGAGTTGGCGGCGACGGCCAACGCCGAGTTTGGCGGGCTGACTGGGCACTCCTTGCTCTCAGGGGTGAGCTCGTGGGTCGGCACTCGGTTGGAGTATGTGTCCGGATCGAGCCTTCCCACCGACGGCGCCGTGCGAACCCTGTTGGCGCGCAGGGGCGTATGCCGCGACTACGCACACCTCTGTGTGGCGCTCTTGAGAGCGAGCGGCGTTCCCGCCCGGCTCGTCTCCGTGTATGCGCCAGGCCTATCTCCGATGGACTTCCATGCCGTGTGCGAGGCACATGTCGAGGGGGAGTGGTGCGTCGTCGACGCCACCGCGCTGGCGCCCCGCACCTCGCTGGTGCGCATTGCGACCGGCAGGGATGCCGCGGACACGGCCTTCATGACGGTCGTTTCGGGCCACGCCGAATTGATCGAGTTGGCGGTGAGCGCGGTGGTCGACGCGTTGCCACACGACGACCTTATGGACGCCATCCACCTGGGCTGAAGAGCTTGTCGCCCAGAAGACGCGAACGGACCGAGTCATGTTTCCATCCAGGTGGCGCCAACCTTGACGCTGCGCAACCTTCTCATAGAGACGTTCCTGCCACAACGACGTCCAGGCTCGATGCGGGGCAGACTCTGCGGCGCATCACCAGGTGGGATACTGGATGCAAATTACCTTGGGAGGACCCATGAGCGGCGACTCCAGTGAGATGGCGCATCCGAAGTTTCGGATATGGCTCCGCCCCGACGGCATCGCGCAATGCGTGTGGGCTTCTGGGGTGGCGACGACGCTGGAAGACGCGATCGCGTCGACAAGTGCGTTGGTCGAACTTACTGGCGGGCGACGCGTTCCCCTGCTGGTGGAGCCGGGCGAGGCAGCAACACAGGATCGGGCCGCGCGACTTGAGTTTGCGCGCCAGGCCGAAAATGTGTCGGCCCTCGCCCTGATCGTCCATAGCCCACTCAGCCGAATCATGGGAAATTTGTTCGCCAACGTGCACCAAGCGGTGGCACCTACACAACTATTCGATGATGAGGACTCCGCCGTCGCCTGGCTCAAACAGTTCACCGCATGACCGCGATGCTGGAGCGAGGGGTGATGAAGATCACCTCCACGGGGTCTCGTAAGGTGCAACACTGGAAGTAAACCACCCTGGGAGGACCGATGAGCGGCGACCGCAGCGAAGTGGTGACCCCGAGGTTTCGGATGTGGCTCCGCCCCGACGGAATCGTCCACCTCGTCTGGAATCAGGGAGTCTCGATCGTGCTGGAAGACGCGGTCGCGTCGCACAGTGCGATGATGGCACTCACCGGTGGGGTACGGGCACCACTACTCGTGGACGCGCACGATTCCCGCCCCCAGGATCGGGCCACGCGCCTCCATTTTGTGGAACGGAGCGACCTCGTGTCGGCCGTCGCCCTCATCGTCAACACCCCCCTCGGCCGAACGATGGGAAAGTTGTTCCTCAACGTGAGCGAGCCAGTGGCCCCCACACGACTATTCGGGGATGACGCCTCCGCGATCACCTGGCTTCAAGAGTTCGTCCGGCGAGCCCCTGATGGCGACCCCTGAGTCCGGAGTGAGACCGGCCACCCCGCGCGGAGCGCCGACGGGTGCGAGACTGGGCACAACCCACCTTGGGAGGACCGATGAACGGCGGGTCCAATAAAGTGGTGCACCCGAGGTTTCGGATATGGCTTCGTCCGGACGGCATCTTGCAACAAGTGTGGGCTCCAGGGATTTCAATGGTGCTCGAGGACGTGATCGCGTCGGGCATAGCGACGGAGGAGATCACTGGCGGGCGAAAGTTTCCCCTGCTGGTGGACGTGCATGATGCCCGCTCACAGGATCGGGCCGCGCGCCTCGAGTTGGCGCAGCGGGGCAACAAGGTGTCGGCCGTTGCCGTGATTGTAGGCACCCCACTCAGCCGGATGGTGGGGAACTTCTTCGTCAACGTGAGCCAACCGGTCACACCCACGCGGTTGTTCGACGATGAAGCCTCCGCGGTCGCTTGGCTCCAAGGGTTCATCCGGTAATCGGCTGAACCCGTGACAGCGGCGCCTGAGTCCGGAGTGATACCGGTCGCCCCGCGCGGAGTCCCCACAGGTGCGAGACTGGAGACGACCCACCTTGGGAGGACCGATGAGCGGCGACTCTACTGAGACTGCGCACCCGAAGTTCCGGATATCGCTCCGCCCTGACGGCATCGTGTACCTGACCTGGGCGCCGGGGGTTGCGATCGGGGTCGAGGACGCGGTCGCGGCGACCGAAGCGATAGCGGGGCTCGGCGGCGGACAACGGGTTCTCGCCCTGATATGTCTGGGAGAGGGCTCCACACAGGATCGCCCGGCGCGCCTCGAGTTTTCGCGGCGGGACGACCTCGTGACGGCCGCCGCACTAGTTGTTCGTACCCCGGCACTCCGGGTCATGGGCAACCTCTTTGTCAACGTGAACCGACCGAAAACGCCCATACGCGTGTTCGACGATGAAGCCTCCGCTATCGCCTGGCTCCAGGAGTTCACCCCGTGACCTCCATGCCCGAGCAGAGGTGACAAAAATCACCCCCGCGGAGTCTCGTTAGATGCGAGAATGGAGGCAACCCACCTTGGGAGGACCCATGAGCGGCGAGTCCACTGAGATCGTGCACGCGAAGTTCCGGATGTGGCTCCGCCCTGACGGCATCGTGTACCTCGTCTGGGGTTCGGGTGTTGCGATCGGGCTTGAAGACGCGGTCGCGGCGACAAGTGCGATGGCGGAACTCACCGGCGGGAAGAGGGCTCCGCTGTTGGTGGACGCACACGATATCCTCACCCAAGATCGGTCGGCGCGCCTCGAGTTTGTGCGCAGGCACGACCTCGTGGCGGCCGTAGCGCTGATCGTCGGCACCCCCGTCAGCCGACTGATGGGGAACTTTTACCTCAGCGTGAGCAAACCAGCGGCCTCCACACGACTATTCGATGATGACGCCTCCGCTATCGCCTGGCTCCAAGGGTTCGCGGGATGAGCGGGCAAGGGGACGAGAAGTCCTCGCAAGTCTCCGGTGAGCAAGATCCGGTTTCCCCGGTATCGCCCATCGGCAGGGACGACGGCGGGGTTCGGGAGATCGAGCGGCGGCTTGGTGACATCGTGGGCACCATCCAGGAGTACGCCTCGCTTCGGTTCGACGCCCGCACGCCGATCGGCCCCGACGGCGACATCGTGGATGCCGTCGCGGCTGGGGTGAACTTTCTTGGTGAGGAGCTTGAGGCGTCATTCAACGAGATCGAGAATCGGGTCGCTGTGCGAACCGGAGAACTCGCGATGGCCACGGAGGAGCTCAGTCACAGAGCGCTCCATGACCAACTGACCGGCCTCGCGAACCGCACCCTGCTCTGGGACCGTGTTACCCACCGCTTGGGCTCGGCGGACAGGCGCACTGTCGGCTTCGCGGTCCTATTTCTCGATCTCGACAAGTTCAAGGCGGTCAACGACATTTGGGGCCATGCCGCTGGCGACAAGTTGCTGGTGGAGGTCGCGGGCCGTATTAGCGCCGAGGTGCGGGTGGGCGACACCGCCGCCCGGATGGGTGGGGACGAGTTTGTCGTCCTCCTCGATGAAGTCGTCTCCGCGGAAGAGGCGATGGCCACCGCGTGCCGGCTCTGCATGGTTCTCCGAGCGCCATACGAGATCGGGTCTCATCAAGAGACGGTGATGGCCAGCATGGGCGTCGCCTTCGGCCCGGCGAGATTCGAGACTGCCGACGCTGTCATCGCGGCCGCCGATGCCGCGATGTACGACGCAAAACGACGCGGCCCGGGACAATGCGTGGAATACGACGAGGATGTCCACGGCCAATTCGGGCCCCCCGTCTCAGGGGTGGGAGAGGTCGTCGCCCCAGCCAGAGAACGGACCTAAGCCATGTCGCAAGTGCCAAAGCCGTTCGAGGCCCACGAGTCTGGCGGCTACTTGCACGGGACCAAGGCCAATCTGGCCGTCGGCGATCTCTTGGCCCCCGGACACTCTTCGAACTTCGAAGAGGGACGTGTCGCGAAACACATCTACCTCACCAAGACGCTCGATGCTGCCACCTGGGGAGCCGAACTCGCACTCGGCGAGGGGAGGGGAGGGGAGGGGCAGAATCTACCTGGTAGAACCTACGGGCGCGCTCCAGGACGACCCGAATCTGACAGACAAGAAGTTCCCGGGCAATGCGACCAAGTCCTACCGCACCAAAGAGCCCGTGCGCGTTGTCGGGGAACTCGACGACTGGGTGGGGCGCACTCCTGAGCAGGTGCAGGGGATGAGGGACGGACTCGAACAGCTCAGGCTCCGGGGCGAGTCAGTAATCTACGACTGAGTGCTTCTGGCTCACAGGCCCGTGTTGTTATGTGGCACTGTCCCGTTCCGCCGAAGCGGCGGCCGGGTCCACTGTGTCGACTAATCACACGAAGGCGTCCGCTGGTGATGTCCGAGTGTGTGAACTACGTCTTGGTGCGCGTCGGTCGAAGGCGCCTTCGGTGCGGACGGGGGAGCGGTAGGCGGGCCTGCGTCCGGGCCAACTGCGCGCCGCGATATCGGCTACCCCCGTCCGCGTCATCGAGCCAAGCGAAGTTCCCATCACGAGTGAAGCGGTCATCATGACCGTGCGCCTCGTGGTTGCTCCTTGGATTGCAGCGCTGGAATGGCACCCGGCTTCAGGACAAGACAACGAGTTACGACCCAAGCCGCGCAGGTGTCAAGACCGGTGAACCCGATGACTCACCGAAATTGGTCACCATCTCGGCCGAGACGGGTCAGCGCGTGTCGCTACCGCCCTTCAGCACTGCGGCGCGCCCGGCCTCGAGCCGCGCTACTGGAATACGGAACGGCGAGCACGAGACGTAGTTCAGGCCCACCTCGTGGAAGAAGTGGATCGACTCGGGATCGCCCCCGTGTTCGCCGCAGACACCCAGCTTGATGTCCGGGCGGGTAGAGCGGCCCTCCTCGATGGCGATCTTGATGAGGCGGCCCACCCCCAGTCGGTCCACACTCTCGAAGGGCGACACGCTGAACACGCCCTTCTCCGTGTAGGGGTTGAAGAACGCGCCCTCGACGTCGTCCCTCGAGAAGCCCCACGTGGTCTGGGTCAGATCGTTGGTGCCAAAGGAGAAGAACTCGGCCACATCTGCCATCCGGTCAGCAGTCAAGGCGGCACGTGGAAGTTCGATCATGGCGCCCACGGGGATGTCCAGTTCCACGCCCTGCTCGGCCGCGACGGTCGCCAGGATCGCGTCGGCCTCGTCCTTCACGAGGTGTAGCTCCATCACCGACGCCGCGAGCGGGACCATGATCTCCGCATGCGGCTTACCGCCTGCCTTGATCCGCGCGGCCTGAGCCTCGGCGATCGCCCGCATCTGCAACGTGAACAGGCCGGGGATCACAATCCCGAGGCGCACCCCGCGCAAGCCCAGCATTGGGTTCGCCTCGTGCATGCGCACCACCGCAGGGAGCAAGAGTGCGTCGCGGTCTACCTCCGGGCCGGTCTCCCCGCGCTCCTTGGCCAGGGCCACCTTGACGGAGAGCTCGGTGAGGTCCGGCAGGAACTCGTGAAGCGGCGGATCGATGAGCCTGATGGTGACCGGCAGGCCGTCCATTTGCTCAAGGATCCCAATGAAGTCCTCCCTTTGCAGGGGGAGGAGCGCGTCGAACGCCGCTTGCCGCTCGTCGTCAGTGGTAGCCAAAATCACGTGCTCGATCAGCTCGCGCCGCTCGCCCAGGAACATGTGTTCCGTGCGGCACAGGCCGATGCCCTCGCCGCCCCACGTGCGTGCCCGCTTCGCATCGTCGGGAGTGTCCGCGTTCGCGTACACCCCCAATCGCCTCGCCGCGTCGGCGTGGCTCAGGATTTCGTGGACTGCAACCACCAGGTCGCGAGTGTTTTCGTCGTCCTCCGCGAGCTCCGACAGCGCAACGTCGAGACCCTCCTCGAGGTAGCGCACCACGGGGGAGGGTGTCACCGGCACGCTACCGAGGAACACCTCGCCGGTGGAGCCGTCAATCGCGATGATGTCGCCCTCTTTGACCACTCGGTCGCCCACGGTGACGGTCCTGGCCTCCGCATCGACGAGGAGTGCCTCGGCGCCGACCACGCAGGTGGTGCCCATGCCGCGCGCCACCACGGCCGCGTGGGACGTCTTGCCACCCCTACAGGTGAGAACGCCGACGGAGGCGATCATGCCGCCCAGGTCGTCGGGGTTGGTCTCACGACGGACGAGGATCACGTCCTTGCCCTGCTCGGCCCACTCTTGAGCGGTGGACGAGGCGAACACGGCCGCACCCACGGCGGCGCCGGGGGAGGCCGCCATGCCCGTAGCCAACAACTTGCGCTTGGCCTTGGGGTCAAACTGCGGGAACATCAACTTGTTGAGTTGTTCGCCGGTCACCCGCTCGAGCGCCTCGTCCAAGGTGATGATGTGCTCATCTACCAGCTGATTCGCAATCCGGAACGCGGCGGCTGCGGTGCGCTTGCCCACCCGGGTTTGCAGCATCCACAGCTTGCCCCGCTCCACGGTGAACTCGATGTCGCATAGGTCTCGGTAGTGGCTCTCGAGCCTGCGCATGGCTTGACGCAACTCGTCGAAGGCTTTCTTGTCGAGCTGCTCGAAGTCGGCCAGGGACAGGGTGTTCCTGATGCCGGCGACGACATCCTCGCCCTGGGCATTCGGTAGGTAGTCGCCGTAGTCGCCGACCATGCCGGTCGCAGGGTCGCGGGTGAAGCACACCCCGGTTCCCGAGTCCTCGCCGAGGTTGCCGAAGACCATTGCCACGACGTTGACGGCGGTACCGAGATCGTCGGAGATGCGCTCGCGTCGGCGGTAGAGGCGCGCACGATCGGTGTTCCAGGAATTGAACACCGCTTCGATCGCGAGGTCGAGCTGCTCACGCGGTTGTTGGGGGAAGTCTCTGCCGGACTCGGCCTTCACGATGGCCTTGAACTCGTCCACGAGGGCGCGCAGGTCCTCGGCGGGAAGTTCCGTATCGGCCATGACCCCGCTAGCCTTCTTCTTCGCATCGAGCGCGTTGCTAAACAGGTCGCCGTCGATGCCGAGTACCGTCTTGGCGAACATCTGGATCAAGCGGCGGTAGGAGTCCCAGGCGAAGCGTGCGTCTCCGGCGAAGGTCGCGAGGCCTTCGACCGAGGCGTCGTTGAGTCCCACGTTGAGGACGGTCTCCATCATTCCTGGCATCGAGAACTTGGCGCCCGAGCGTACCGACACGAGTAACGGATCGTTGGTGTCACCCAACAGCCGTCCGAGCGAGTCTTCGAGACGCCGTAGCGCCATCGTGACCTGCACACGCAGTTCAGGCGGGAGCTTGGTGGTTTGCATGTACGTACGACACGCGTCGGTCGTGATGGTGAAGCCCGGGGGCACAGGTAGCCCCAGGTTCGTCATCTCCGCAAGGTTCGCGCCCTTGCCCCCGAGGAGATCCTTGAGATCCCGGTTTCCCTCGCTGAAGTCATAGACGTACTTCTCCACGATGCACCTCCGCGCGCAAGTCCCGGCGCCATTGCCGGGACGCATTCAGTCTCTCCACGCGCGGCGCGCTCGAGGGGGGTCTTAGGGCCCGGATAGACAATTCTCAACGGCGGAGCCCGGCCCCCACTGCGCGCCCTCCGCCTTCGTCGCCAGTAGTGTGCTTGCAGGAAACCTGCGCGTACGCGAAGGACGAAAGGGCACACATGGCGAAGCTGTACTTCCGGTACGGGGCGATGAACTCGTCCAAGTCCGCCCTGCTGCTCACCGCCGCGTACAACTACGAAGAACGCGATCAGCACCCCGTGCTCGTCAAGCCGGGCATCGACACCAAGGCCGGCCAGTTTGTCTCATCGCGCATCGGGGTCGAAAGGCGTGTCGACATCCTGTTGGGCCCCGACGATTCGTTCCTCGACGCGCTGGAGTTGCATCGGCCCCTCGACCAGATCGACGCCGTGTTTGTCGACGAGGCGCAGTTCCTCACGCCTTCACAGGTGGACGAGGCGTTCATGGTCGCCGTCACGCGTGGAGTACCCGTGCTTTGCTACGGGCTACGGGGCGACTTCATGACGCGATCCTTCCCCGGTTCGCTGCGACTCATGGAGATCGCGCACTCGATCGAGGAGCTCAAGACCATTTGCCGATGCGGATCCAAAGCGATCTTCAACGCCCGCATCGTGGGCGGCGCCTTTGTCAGCCATGGCGCACAGGTCGCGATCGACGGCCAGCAGGCGACGTACGAGTCCCTGTGCGGTCGGTGCTATCTGGAAAAGGTCGGGCCGCTCACCGCAGTCAACAACTGAGCCCGCCCCACGGCTCGCTCCACGCTCACGCCACGCGCCCCTGGGTGAGCGAGCGAATTCCCGCACCGCCCTCCGCCAGCATTCGGTAGATGCGCTCATAACCGGCAGCCATGACCGGCAGATCGAAGCGCTCCTCGGCGTCTCGGCGGCACTCGGCGGGATCGATCTCTCCAGCCCGCTGGACGGCGGCGCACAGCGAGTCGACGTCGTCGGCGATGAAGCCGGTGTGGCCGTGGCGGACGATCTCGGGGACGCTTCCGCGGCTGGTAGACACCACGGGCGTGCCGCACGCGAGAGCCTCGACCATCACCATCCCGAAGGGCTCCTCCCACTGGATGGGGGACAGCAGACACGCGGCCATTGAGAACAGCTCGCGCTTGAGGGTCGCGTCCGCCTCTCCCACGAACTCCGTGTCGCGCCCAAGCATGGGCCCGATGACGCGATCGAAGTACTCCCTCTCGGGACGTTCGTTGAGCTTGCCTGCCAGAATGATGTGCTTGCCAGCCTTGCGCGCTATCTCGATCGCGAGGTGGGCGCCCTTATCCGGGCTGAAGCGGCCGATCCACAGCACGACGTCGCTCTTGTCCCTGCGAAAGGGGAACGACGCCACGTCGACCGCGTTGTGCACGGTTCCGACCCAATTGAGGTCCGGTGCCTGCACACGCTGCGCATCGGAAATGGCGACGATGTCGATCGTGGGACCCAACCGGCGAAAGTAGTCGCCATTGGGACCAGCCACTGGGCCGTGCATCGTCACGACAGTGGGTAGCCGTCTGCCACGCGCGAGCAAGGGACCCGCGGCCGAGTGGTCGTGGATGAGGTCCAGGTCCAGGACCGACAGGGCTCGGCTCGCCTCCGCCGCGTGTACGAGTTCGGGCATGGCATCGGATCCGAGCAGATGCGAGGGAGGCTGCTCATGGCTGCAAATGAAGTGTTGTGCCTTCGTGCCGGGGTTGCCCGCGGCGATAAGCGTCACCTCGTGGCCACGGGTGACCAACTGATCGACGAGCGATGCGACCACCGCTTCCGTGCCGCCGTATCCGCGCGGAGGTACCGTGAACCACGGCGGGGCGACCATCCCGATCCTGAGGGGCCGACTGGCGGCGCCCGCACGCGATGCGTTCTCTATTTCGGCGATCTGCGACATTCGGACACCTCCCCGCGTCGCGCTGCCCCGGGGTGGGCGGCGATTACGAAGACGAGGCCTGGTTGCCAGCATAGGCTCTTTCCGGATACAATCGCAACTTAGAGTTGCGCTGGCCAGACACTTGCTTCTCCAGGGTGCTTGGGGAAGGGGATGATCGCTTAGTGATTGACCCCATCGCCGCGCCACGAACGGCCGCCTTGAAGCAGGACCACTCCAGGCCAAGCGGCATCGGCTCGGTTCCGCATATTGAAGCGGTCGTCACCCTCATGGAGGGCTCCACGTTTTGCGTGTCGCAAACGAACGGCGACATCATGCCTCACCAGGCTGACGGTTTGTTCGTTCAGGACACGCGCGTGCTGTCCAGGTGGCAGCTGCGCATCGATGGTCACGAGATCGAGCCGCTCAGCGTCCTGTCGGCCGAGCCGTACGAGTGCCGGTTTGTGGGTCGCATCCCCGCGCGACCGGGGAGCACCGAGCCGACCGTGATCGTGGCCCGCCACCGCATGGTGGGGCAGGGAATGCGCGAGGACATCGCGATCGCCAACTATGGGCACGAACCCGCGGGTCTGGATATCGCGTTGCACGCTGACGTCGACTTTGCCGACCTTTTCGAGGTGAAGGAACGCAGGGCGGTGCGACCCCTCGCCGTGATCTCGGCCGTGGACCGCAACGAGTTGAGTTTCCGCGTCGCGGCCGTGGCGACGGACGAGCGCGGCGTGCGGATAGGATCTCCTGACGGCCAAGCGGTCCCCGGTGCCCTCACTTTCCGAGTCGTGGTCCCGGCTCACGGGGAGTGGCGCACAAGTGTCGAGGTGCTCCCCACCGTCGCAGGAATCGAACTCGCCGCCACATATCCACTCGGCCGCCCCCTCGAGTCCACCGAGCCCGCCCGCCGCATGCAAGATTGGCACGACGCGATGCCAACGGAGTCGGTCGACAACACCGTGCTCGCGGCGGCGTTGTCCACGAGCAAGCGCGACCTTGGTGCGCTCCGCATCATCGACCCCGCATATCCGGAAGACGACGTGGTGGCCGCCGGTGCGCCGTGGTTCATGGCCCTGTTTGGACGCGATTCCCTCCTCACGAGTTGGATGATGCTTCCCTTCGCGCCCGACTTGGCGCTCGGGACTCTGCGCACCCTTGCACGCCTGCAAGGTACGCGAGAGTCGCCCATGACGGAGGAGCAGCCTGGCCGGATTCTCCACGAGGTGCGGCTGGGTGCCGACCAATCGCTCGCCCTCGGAGGCGACCGCGTTTACTACGGCTCGATCGACTCGACGCCACTCTTCGTGATGCTCGTCGGCAGGGCGTATCGCTGGGGCGTGCCCTTGAGCGAGCTCGCGGTACTGCAGCCCGCCGTCGACAGGGCGATCGCCTGGATCACAGACCACGGAGACCGCGACGGCGACGGTTTCGTCGAGTACATGAGGGGCACCGACCGTGGGCTCCTGAACCAGGGTTGGAAGGACAGCTCCGACTCGGTGGCGCACAGCGACGGCAGGAATGTCGAGCCGCCCGTCGCACTGGCCGAGGTCCAGGCCTACTGCTACGCGGCCTACCTGGCCGCGGCGGACCTCGACGAGGCAAACGGCAACACCGAGAGGGCGGAACACCTTCGGGGCCGAGCCTCGGCGCTGAGAGCGCGCTTTCATGAGTCGTTCTGGATGCCTGACGAGGGCTTCTACGCGCTCGCTCTCGACGCACACAAGGAGCAGGTGCGTGTGGTGACCTCGAACATCGGGCACTGCCTGTGGTCTGGCATCGTCCCAGAGGAGGTGGCCGACCAAGTGGTCGACCGCTTGCTCGAGCCTGACATGTTCACGGGATTCGGCATTAGGACCCTGTCTTCGCAGTCACTCCGCTACAACCCCGCCAGCTACCACAACGGCTCGGTTTGGCCGCACGACTCCGTATTGACGGCGGCAGGGATGGCCCGTTACGGCAGGCGCGATGCGGCCGTGAAGGTGACCACCGGGCTGCTAGATGCGCTTGAGGCCTTCGGCGGTCGGCTGCCTGAGTTGTTCTGTGGGTTTCCGAGGTCCGATGCGTCCGTCCCCATTCCGTATCCGACATCGTGCTCTCCGCAGGCATGGGCCGCAGCCACGCCCTTCGAAATGTTGCGAATTTGCATGGGCATGGACGCGGATGTTCCACGGGGCGCCTTCAAAGCGTGCGCAGTGCCCGCCGTGATCGGCAGAGTGCGCCTGCGAGGCCTGTCCTTGGGTGACATTGAGGTCGACATCGACGCCGACGAAACGGGCGCAGTGGTGACCGGGCTCCTTGACGGGATGGGGACCTCGTGCGGCGATGGGGCACTGACGGCGCCAGTTGCGGACGTCTCTGGGGCGGCGTGGCGCCGGTAGGTGGAAGCAACCTGCCAAAATGCCCATAGGTCCCGCTCAAAAAGGTCCACAATGGGAACGTGACTGACCCAGTGTTGCTCGTCATTGTCGTGGTGACGGCCCTCGCCTTCGACTTCACCAACGGCTTCCACGACACGGGCAACGCTATGGCCACGTCCATTGCGACGCGTGCGCTCAAACCCCGGCAGGCCGTCCTGCTTTCCGCGACTCTCAACATGGTGGGCGCCTTTTTGTCTCTCACTGTCGCCGCAACGATCGCCAAGGGGATCGTCGACGCGGGGGTCATCACGCTCGACGTGGTGCTCGGGGGCCTGGTCGGCGGAATCGTGTGGAACCTCGTCACATGGGTCTTGGCGATCCCGTCCAGTTCCTCCCACGCCCTCGTCGGCGGGATGGTGGGAGCCGTGTTGGCGGCGTCGGGGACCGACGGTGTGCTGTGGCACGGACTGGTCGCCAAGGTGCTCATTCCTGCCCTCCTGGCGCCAGTGGTGGCGATCATGGTGAGCTCGGTTGGCACGCGGTTGGTGTTCCGCTCCACCAAGGACGTTCCTCAACGAGAAAACGACCGCATGTTTCGGTGGGGCCAAATCGGCTCAGCCTCGCTCGTGTCGCTCGCGCACGGTACCAATGACGCCCAGAAGTCGATGGGAATCATCCTTCTCGCCCTGATCGCCGGCGGAGCGGTGGGTCAAGACTCTTCGGTGCCGTTCTGGGTCATCATTAGCTGCGCGATGGCGATGGCGCTTGGAACGTATACGGGCGGCTGGCGCGTGATTCGCACCCTCGGCAAGGGCCTCGTGGAACTGGAGTCGCGCCAAGGCCTCGCCGCCGAAGCTTCGACCGCCACCGTCATCCTGCTGTCGAGCCACTTCGGCTACTCGCTGTCGACAACGCACGTGGCCACCGGCTCCGTGTTGGGCTCAGGTGTGGGCAAGAAGGGCGCTTATGTGAGGTGGTCAGTGGCGGGACGCATGCTCACAGCATGGCTCGTGACCGTCCCCGCAGCGGGCTCTGTAGGTGCAGCGTGCTATGGACTCGACCGACTAGCCGGCCCGTACGTCGTCTTCGCCTTCTTGCTCGTAGCCGCAGGCGCCCTTTATGGGCGGTCAAGGCTCAGGCCCATCAACCACGCCAACGTCAACGACGCGTGGGACGGGCCGTCCGACGCGACATCGACGATAGGGGAGTCGATCGTCGACCACGACCCGACGCTGCTCTCGCACTCGCCAGAGGATCACACCGAACCGATGGCACAAAGGTAGGTTTGCCATGACCGGCTATATCGAATGGGGCGCCCTCGGCAAGATCGTGGTCGTCGGGCTCGTCGTCGGCGCGGGCCTGCCTGCGCTATTCGCCGTGGGTGTGCGCTCGCTTGCCGGTCCCGGGTCCACGAACGACGTTGGGCGCCGGCCGCGTTCTCGTATCGCGTTGGCGCTGGCCTGCTTCGCGGTGATCGTCGGCGCGATCGTGACCGCCATCGTGATCATTGGCAGAGGCGGCCACTAATTTCTCCTCGTACGCAGGCATAATCGCCTGTTCGGGTGATTTGGCGGAGATGCGTTCGCCGACGGGCGTCGAGAACACCACCGCGATGCGCGCACAATTCACCGCCGGGCCCTAGGCTCGACATGTGCTTGACCTAGAGACGTTGCGCGTCGTACAGGCAGCCGTCGCCGTCTGCGCGTTCGTGCTGGTGTTTCTGGGCACGTATCGCACCACGCGCGCCCCCTTTGCTGGGTGGTGGAGTGCGGCGCTCGCCGCGTCCGGGCTGACCACCGTGATCCTCATGACGGGCGAGGCGTCCCTTTCCGTCGGATGCGCCGCGTTCGGCAACGCGATTTCCGTGGTGGGGGCCCTCTTCACCTGGGTGGCCGCACGTTCTCTGCGGCAGAGACGCCTCCCTTGGTGGGTACCCGTCGTCGTTGGCGTTGTAGTGGCAGTGGGGACGGAAATCGAGCATCCTAGGGGTGACGCGTGGCCTGGTGGCGCTGTCCTCTTGGTGGGGATGTCGCTCTTTGTGGGTCTTGCAGCGAGCGAGCTATGGGCCCTCCGTCACGAAGATAAGCGAGCGGCGAATCGAAGATCGGCCGACGGGGAAAAGATCGCGGCAATCGTCTCGATGGCGGTCGCATCAACCGTGTTGTCGGCGTTCTACGCCATGCGGGTCGTGGCGTACGCCACCGTCGGGCCAGCGTCGTGGTTTTACGAGACGTGGGCGGGTCCGTTGATGACCACGTTCCTCATGACGTTGGTACTACTCGTGGTCACGTATAGCGTGACAACCCTCAGCAACGACAGGTTGGCCCGCCACTGGCAGCAACGGGCGATGAACGATGACCTCACGGGTCTGTTGACGAGGACCGAATTTGGTCAACGTGCTGGGAGCGTGCTGAGAGCCGCGCCGGGTGGCACCGAACCGGCGGTGATCGTCGCCGATCTCGACCACTTCAAGGCCATCAATGATCGTTTTGGCCATGCGGCCGGCGATAGGGCTCTGGTGTCGTTTGCCGACGCCGTGCGGCAGACCCTGAGCACACAGGACGTCGCGGCGCGCTTTGGCGGCGAGGAGTTTGTGTTTCTGATCGCTGACGCGGATCGACAGCGCATCGGCGAACTGGCGCGCGACATCGATCAGGCCTTTGCGGCTGCAGCTCCGGACCCTGAGGTCTGGCCAACCGTGAGCTACGGCGCGGCCTTGTGGGATCGTCGCGACTCTCTAGACCAACTGATCGTCAGGGCAGATGGCGCGCTGTACGAGGCCAAAAGGCGAGGGAGGGCACAGACAGTGATCGACGAGGGCTCTGGCGTCCGCTGAGGTTTTCGCTGGGGTTTCGTTTCAACTGCGAACCCATGGCCGGACGTCCCGCGCGAAGCAGCTTCATCGCCGCTAGCGTCGATGGAAATGATTCCCTTCTATGACCCGCAGCGCACGTACGAGGACAACTACGCCCTTGGTCCCTTTGGGGCCTTCCGCGCGTCCTCGCCCTTTGTGCGCGCCGAGCAGCCGCGGTCGAGGTTTTTGGGCCAGCCCGTCACCCGCCCATTTGGCATTCCGGCAGGACCTCTCCTGAACGCGGCGTTTTGTGCCGCGGCCTTCGGTCACGGCTTTGACGTCAACGTCTACAAGACCGTCCGCACCCGCGCACATCGCGCCTACCCCTTCCCAAACACCCTGGCGGTTCACGTCGACGGTGCCTTGACGATGGAGCGCGCCGCGCGCCCCGTCACGGCCGATTCCGACTTCCGACACGTTGAAAGCATCACCAACTCCTTTGGAGTGCCATCTCGCGATCCCGATGAATGGCAGCCCGACATGGCCAAGGCCGTTCAGTCCGCCGGTTCGGGCCAGGTGCTCGTGGGATCGTTCCAGGGGACACGCTCCGATGGCCATTCAGCCGACCGTATGGCGGCGTACGTGGCGGATCATGTGCGCGCGGCGACTCTCGTCGCGGAGACGGGCGCGAAGGTACTTGAGCTAAACCTCAGTTGCCCCAACGAGGGCGCCTCGAACCTCTTGTGCTTCGACACGCCGACGGTGGTGAAAATCGTGGAAGCAATTCGCAACGCGATTGGTGACATGCCGCTAGTGCTGAAGTTGGCGTATTTCGCGGAGGACCCGCCCCTCGCGAAGCTGGTAGCGGCAACGAGTTCGTTGGTGGACGGATACGCGGCCGTCAACACCATTCCCGCCACTCTCGTCGGCGCCGACGGAGGCCAGGCTCTGCCAGGCAAGGGACGCGAGGTGGGCGGAGTATGTGGTGCCGCAATCGCGTGGGCTGGCCTCGAGATGACCGAACGCCTGGCCACCCTGAGAGACCGTGGCAACCGCGACTTCGCCATCGTCGGCATCGGCGGTGTGAGAACGGAACACGACTACGCGACCCTACGTCACGCGGGCGCGGACGCCGTCATGAGCGCGACTGGCGCGATGTTCGACCCCCTGCTTGGGGTGCGGATACACGGCGTCGCCGAGGCATCCCGTCCCGCCTGACGGCGCCGCCACGGACCAAAGGCCCACATCCGCATCGGTCCCACATTTAGTGTTGGTGCATCGCGCTTTGCACTACATCTAGTGTTTAGCGCCCCCAAGGGTGTGACCTGAGTCCCGGGTGCACCCAAGCCAAGACCCCACTCGAGGAGAGCCATGAGCATCACCGAAGTCGACCCTGCGGCACAATCCTCGAAGGCATCTGCTCGAGCCACGCTCAATGTCGTCAAGCGCGATGGCCGGACGCTTCGCTTTGACGACAACCGCATCCGTTCCGCCGTGCACAAGGCATTCGTTGCGGTCCACGGCGACCTCAACGAGATGCACGTCCGCACGATCCGCGGTCTCATCGACCAGATCGACGCCGAACTCGCCGAGCGCTTTCCAACATCGGTCAAGATTTACGAGATCCAGTCCGTGGTCGAGCACGTGTTGCTCGAGGCACGCGAGTACGACGTGGCGCGCGCCTACATCGACTACCGAGTCCAGCGCGACTTCGCACGCAGCAAGTCCACCGACCTCAATCATTCGATCAACCGCCTGCTCGACAAGGACCAGGCCGTTGTCAACGAGAACGCGAATAAGGACTCGGACGTCTTCAACACCCAGCGCGACCTCACGGCGGGCATGGTGGGCAAGGCCATTGGCCTGCGGCTACTTCCCGAGCATGTGGCGAACGCCCACCAAAAGGGCGACATTCACTACCACGACCTGGACTACCACCCCTATGCGCCGATGACTAACTGCTGCCTCATCGACTTCAAGAACATGCTTGCCGGGGGCTTTCGCATCGGAAATGCCCAGGTCGAGCCGCCCAAGTCGATTCAGACTGCCACGGCGCAGATCTCGCAGATCATCGCGAACGTCTCATCCAGCCAGTACGGCGGTTGCACCGTCAACCGCATCGATGAGTTGCTGTCTCCATACGCCGCGCTCAACTTCGCGAAGCACGTCGCCGATGCCGAGGAGTGGGTGACGGACCCCGAGCGCCGCAAGGAGTACGCACAGTCGAAAACTCGCAAGGACATCTACGACGCGATGCAAAGCCTCGAGTACGAGATCAACACGCTCTTTACCTCCAATGGTCAGACCCCATTCACGTCGGTCGGCTTCGGCCTTGGCACCGGCTGGTACGAGCGCGAGATCCAGCGCGCGATTCTCAACATTCGCATCAAGGGCCTGGGGAGTGAGGGTCGCACCGCGATCTTCCCCAAGTTGCTCTTCACGGTGAAGCGGGGCCTGAACCTTGAGCCAGGAGACCGCAACTACGACATCAAGTCCCTTGCGGTCGAGTGCGCCACCAAGCGCATGTACCCCGACGTGCTGAACTACGACAAGATCGTCGAGCTCACGGGTTCCTTTAAGGCACCCATGGGTTGCCGCTCGTTCCTGCAGGGCTGGGAGGACGAGGCCGGCAATGACGTGGTCGAGGGCCGAATGAACTTGGGCGTTGTCACGCTCAATCTGCCGCGTATCGCGCTGGAGGCGCGGGGGAGTACCGAGGTGTTCTGGTCGCTTCTTGAGGAGCGTCTCGAGATCGTCCACGATGCGCTCGTTTACCGTGCGGGACGCTGCACCGAGGCCGTTCCAGGCAACGCGCCCATCCTGTACGTCCACGGCGCGTTCGGGCAGAGGCTTTCGCCGCTCGACAGCGTCGACACGCTCTTCAGGAACAGGAGGGCGACCATCTCGCTCGGCTACATCGGCCTGTATGAGGTGGCGACCGCCTTCTTCGGCGGTGCATGGGAGTCCAACCCGGAGGCCAAGGAGTTGACGGTCGACGTCCTGAAGAATTTGCGGGCCCACGCGCTGGAATGGACGGACGAGACCGGCTACTGGGTCAGCGTCTACTCGACGCCCTCCGAGAGCCTGACGGACCGCTTCTGCAGGCTCGACAAGGAGCGCTTCGGTGAGGTGGCGGACATTACCGACAAGGACTATTACACGAACAGCTTCCACTACGACGTGCGCAAGAACCCCACGCCGTTCGAGAAGCTTGACTTCGAGGCCGAGTATGCCCAGCACACCTCCGGCGGGTTCATTCACTATTGCGAGTACCCCGTGCTGCAACAGAATCCCAAGGCGCTCGAGGCGGTGTGGGACTACTCGTACGACCGCGTCGGGTACCTGGGCACCAACACGCCGATCGACCGATGCTACGAGTGCGGATATGCGGGCGACTTCGACCCGACCGCTCGCGGATTCAAGTGTCCTGGCTGCGGTAACGAGGACTCGCGCACGTGCGACGTCGTCAAGCGCACCTGCGGCTACCTGGGCAACCCCCAGCAGCGGCCGATGGTGCACGGGCGTCACACTGAGATCTCGGCCCGCGTCAAGCACATGGCGGACGACATTCGCGTGCCGCTTTCCGCCACCGACTAGGGGGCCGTAGCGATGTCGCTCACGCCGATACCTCGCCTGTGGGTCGCCGAAAAGGTGAGTCACAGCCACGTGGCCGAGTACAAGCCGTTCTCGTTTGTTGACGGCGAGGGCGTGCGATGCAGCCTTTATGTGAGCGGCTGCCTCTTCAAGTGCGACAACTGCTTCAACGAGGCGGCATGGAGCTTCAAGAGGGGCGCGCCGTTCACTCGAGAGCTTGAGGATCGCATCATGACCGATCTGGCGCACGAGTCGGTCGCCGGGCTGTCGCTCCTGGGCGGCGAGCCCTTCCTCAACACACAGGTGGCGCTGAGCGTCGTCAGGCGTATACGCGCGGAGTTTGGAGCCTCCAAGACCATCTGGAGCTGGACCGGCTACACGTTTGAGGAACTCGTGGGCGAGAGCGCGGACAAGCAAGAGCTCTTGAGCCACCTCGACGTCTTGATCGATGGCCGATACGAGCATGAACAACGCGACCTGACGCTGGCATTCAGGGGAAGCCTCAACCAGCGGGTCCTCGATGCGCGCGCCTCGCTTCAAGCGGGCGAAGCGGTGCCGTGGGAGCGCTCGGTCTGAGCCAAACCGAGGCGCGCGCGGCCCGTCGAACCAAACAGGCGTACGGTGAAGTAAGGGCGCCCTAAGCGCCCGGACCCCTCCGACTTCCCGCCTGGGTTCTCGCTCAAGAGAGCAGGTCGTTGAAGACGACCAGATCGGTCAGCGTCATGACCATCGCACCTGGAGCACCGCTCGGCCGCAGCAACGAAGCGCCCGACGCGACAAACATGAAGGCCCTCGTCTACGAGGGACCCGGCAAGAAGGCCTGGAAAGACGTCCCAAGGCCGGTCATCACCAGCCCCACCGACGTCGTCGTCAAGATGATCGCCACAACCATCTGCGGCACCGACCTCCACATCCTCAAGGGCGACGTGCCCGAGGTTGAGGTGGGCCGGATCCTTGGCCACGAGGGCATCGGAGAGATCACGGAGGTGGGGGAGGGTATCACCCAACTGGCCGTCGGCGACCGCGTGATCCTCTCGTGCGTCAGCTCTTGCGGGAAGTGCGCGAATTGCCGCCAGGGCCTCTACAGCCACTGCCTCGACCCGGAGGGAATCGCCGGCATCGGCTGGATCCTCGGCTACATGATCGACGGGACGCAGGCGGAGTATGTGCGCGTGCCCTTCGCCGAAAACTCCGTGTACAAGTTGCCCAAGGGCATGACCGACGCGGAGGGCATCCTGCTTTCGGACATCCTGCCGACAGGCTTCGAGATCGGCGTGCAATACGGACAGGTGAAGCCGGGTGACGTGGTCGCTGTGATCGGCTCGGGGCCTGTTGGTCTCGCGGCCGTCATGACTGCGCGGCTATACGGACCTTCGAAGATCATCGCGGTGGACCTCGATTCTGCCCGGCTCAAGCGCGCGGCGGGCTTCGGAGCGACGGACACCGTCAACTCCGGAGACAAGGACTGGAAGAAGCAGGTCCTTGCGCTGACCGACGGCCAGGGCGTGGATGTCGCAATCGAGGCCGTGGGAATTCCGCTGACGTTCACCATGGCGACAGAAGTTGTGCGCCCCGGAGGTCACGTCGCCAACATCGGCGTGCACGGCAAGCCCGTGGAACTGAAACTCAACGAACTCTGGATCCGCAACATCGGCATCTCGATGGGGCTCGTCAACACGAACACCCTGGGCATGCTGCTCAAGCTCGTCGCCGAGCACAAGCTCCCGGCCAAGAAGTTCGTTACCCACGAGTTCACGTTCGACGAGATGCTTAAGGCGTACGACGTCTTCGGCAACGCGGCAGGGAACGACGCGCTCAAGGTGCTCATTCACTAGAGGCGCACAGGGAAGGGCATCCCTAGGGAACAACGCACCCTGGGGCAATCGCCCGAGGTCGCGGACTCCCGTCAGGAGCGCCTACGAGTGACGCGGCTTGCGACCCTGGCCATCCCCATAACGGGGCCGATCCCCCTTGGGCGCGTGGTCGTGGCGGGGCGGACGCCCGTCCCCATAGCTCGACGAGGTGCCACCGTCGAGCTTGATGTCAATGAGCACGCCGCTGATGCGCGTGCGAGCGAGCTTGCCAAGCACATCGCCCGGCAGGTTCGCGGGGAGGTCTACAAGAGAGAAGTTGGGGTGGATCTTGATCGCTCCGAAGTCACCACGGCTCAGGCCGCCCTCATTGGCGATGGCGCCGACGATCTGGCGCGGCTCGACCTTGTGGCGCTTGCCCACGGCGATGCGGTAGGTGGCGGTCGGTCCCGCAGAGTCGCGGCGGTAGCGCTCAGCCTTGGGACCATCCTGACGCACGCCGTGCAGCGGGCGCTCCTCCCGCACGAACTGCGGCGCACGGGCCTCCTCGGCGGGGTCGAGCAGCAGGGGAGTGTCGCCTTGGGCGACGACGGCGAGGGCCGCGGCCACGTCGCCCTCGGGAACGTCGTGGTTTGCCACGTAGTGGCCGACGATGTCGCGGAACGCCTGGATCCGATCGCCCTGAGCGAGCGCCATCGTGATGCGATCATCGAAGCGTGCGAGGCGGGTGGCGTTGACGTCGTCGACGCTGGGCAGGAACATCTGCGTCAGCGGCTGCCTCGTCGCACGCTCGATCGAGGTGAGCATGCGGCGCTCGCGCGGCGTGACAAAGCTGATGGCATCGCCCGTGCGACCCGCGCGGCCCGTGCGGCCGACGCGGTGCACGTATGACTCCGTGTCGATGGGGATGTCGAAGTTCACGACGTGGCTGATGCGGTCGACGTCGAGCCCGCGGGCGGCAACATCGGTCGCGACCAGAATGTCGAGTTTGCCATCCTTGAGCTGCTTGATGGTGCGCTCACGCTGGGCCTGCACCACGTCGCCGCTGATCGCCGCCGCCGCATAGCCCCTGGCACGGAGCTTCTCGGCGAGCGTCTCGGTCTCGTTTCTGGTGCGCGTGAACACGATCATCCCCTCGAAGTTCTCGACCTCGAGGATGCGGGTGAGAGCGTCGACCTTCTGGGGATAAGAGACCACGAGGTAGCGCTGCGTGAGGTTCTCCGAGGTGGTCGTCTTCTCCTTGACGGTGACCTCTTGAGCGTCGTGGAGGTACTTCGCGGAGAGCCTGCGAATCTGCTGGGGCATCGTGGCGGAGAAGAGAGCAACCTGCTTGGTTTCGGGCGTTTTGGCGAGGATGATCTCGACGTCCTCGGCGAAGCCCATCTTGAGCATTTCATCGGCCTCGTCGAGCACCAGGTACTTCAACTCGGAGAGGTCCAGGGTGCCCTTTTCAAGGTGGTCCATGATGCGGCCGGGTGTGCCGACCACGATGTGGACGCCGCGGCGCAACGCCGACAGTTGCTGCCCGTAGCCCTGACCGCCATAGATGGGGAGCACGTGTACGCCCGCGCTGTGACCCGCGTACTTCTCGAATGACTCGCACACCTGCAGGGCCAGCTCGCGAGTGGGCAGGAGAACGAGGGCTTGAGGGTTCTTCTGAGCGCGGTCGAGGTGTTCGAGGATCGGGAGCGCAAAGGCGGCGGTCTTTCCGGTGCCCGTCTGCGCGAGGCCGACGACGTCGCGCCCAGCAAGGAGGTGGGGAATCGTGGCCGCCTGAATCGCGGATGGCGTCTCGTATCCGGCCGCGCGAAGGGCCTTGAGAACTGCTTCACCCAATCCGAGTTCGGCAAACGTGAGGTCGTGGTGGGACTCGACGGCCGTATTAGCGTCGGCGGAATTATCGGAAGGCATACCCTAACGGTAGTGCGTCGGCGCGGCGGCGGCTCCCTCAAGCGTCCCGGGCGGTGAGTTCAGCGCCCCCGGCGCCAAGTGGACGACGAGTTTCCCCGTCGCCCACCAGTCACGATCAAATGCGCCTACTTTTTGCTTCCGAGTGTGGAGTACAGCGCCAGAACGACGCCAACGACAAGCACGACGAGCTTGACCGAGAGATCGAAGCCGGACCCGCGAAGCATGTCGACAACCATGATCACGGTGATGGTCGATGCGGCAATGGCACAGTACGAGGCATAGACCCGATTGCCGATGATCAGCAAGAGGGCCACTCCTAGGCCTACGACCAACAGCACGAGCGAAGTGGTGTCCTTGAGGGAATCGGTCGCGAAGTTGAGACCAGTTCCTGTGAGGAGCACTGCGAATGCAATCAGTAGGCCACCGAGGACCCCGAAATTCTTGCGGCTCATGAGCCACTCCTTTGCCTGCTGGGCTCGTGCGACGAGGCCGCATGCGCCCGTGCTACAGACGTAGCTACTCCACGCTAGCAGCGGTGCTGCGCCGGTGGGCCGGGGACTTGTCGCGCGGGGCGTGCGCGGGCGACTTAGCGGTGAGAGGATGCTGAAATGGACAAGCGAGTTTTGGGCAATGGCCTGCCGGGCGGCGGCCTCGAGGTCTCTGCCATCGGGTTTGGCTGCATGGGCATGAGCATGGCTTACGGTCCGGGTCCGGACCGTGCCGACAACATCAAGCTGTTGCGGGACGCGGTCGAACTTGGCGTCACCCTGTTCGACACCGCCGAGCTCTATGGCCCCTTTCACAACGAGGTGCTCGTGGGGGAGGCGCTTCGTCCAGTGCGAGACCAGGTCGTCATCGCCACGAAGTTCGCCTTTGACATCACGCCCGACGGCAAGAACCACGGCCCTAACAGTCAGCCCGAGCACGTAAAGAGGGTAGCCGACGAGTGCCTGGCGCGCCTCGGCATCGACGCGATCGATCTGTTCTACCAGCATCGCGTCGATCCGAACGTCCCCATCGAGGACACCGCGGGGGCCGTCAAGGATCTCATCGAGGCAGGCAAGGTGCGCCACTTCGGGATGTCCGAGGCCAGCGCGGCGACGATCCGCCGCGCGCACGCGGTCCATCCCGTGACGGCCGTGCAGGGCGAGTACTCGCTGTGGGAACGTGGCCCTGAGGGCGCGGTACTGACAACACTGGAAGAGCTGGGCATCGGCTTTGTCGCCTACAGCCCACTCGGGCGGGGCTTCCTTACGGGGAAGATTGCGGTGGACACGGAGTTCGCCGCAGGCGACTTCCGCAACAGCGTCCCTCGCTTTGCCGCCGAAAGCCGCTCCGTCAATATGGCTCTCGTGGAGCTCATGGCCGACATCGCGACCAGAAAGGGCACGACGACCGCCCAGATCGCGCTCGCCTGGCTGCTCGCGCGGAAGCCGTGGATTGTGCCGATCCCAGGGACCCGCCACCTGGACCGGCTGACCGAGAACCTGGGGGCGGCCGACCTAGTGCTCACGCCCGACGACCTTGCGGAGATTGCGGCCGCCTCCGACGCGGTGACCATCCAAGGCGCGCGCTACCCCGAAGCCGCGATGAAGTCGCTGGGGTTGTAGGGGGAGTCACCCTCCTCAAACGGGTGTGCCGTCAAAGGAATGGCACCCTGAGGGCCCGGACGTTCCCGTCGTCGTCAAGAGGCTCTTGCCTTGGGACGCCTTTGGCGACGCCGCCGAGCACGACGCGCTCAAGGTGCAGATTGACTTGTGGTGGGTTTGCGCGGATCGGTCTGCCAATCCCGGGCGACGCGGGGGCTCACGTCCACGGCGACGTACAGGTTGGCGCCCTCCGGTGCTGGGCTGGGCGACGGAGTGCTGTAGCCCTTGTAGTGCGGTGCGCCGGGGCTGATCGTAATGTCGACGTACGCGTCGCCGGTAGTGACGCTCGAGAGGAAGGCCTCTCCGCGGGGTGCGCAGCAACCCTCCCCGATGGCGTACTCCGGAAAGGCGGAGAGGTAGAAATTCCGCACATCGTCGATCGAAGCGGTTGTCGCGTACACGACGGTGATGCTCGGGTCCCGGGCGGTAATGGAGCTGTCGCTGCCCAAGTCCTCGGCATAAGCGACCCGCACCCCTTGCGGCGGCGGGGACGTCACGATATCGAGCGCGGCCAGCCGCTGCACTGTCTCCTTCGCACCGGGTGGAGGCCCATCGCACCCCGCGACCGCGAGGATCACGCACAACGCGGCGATCGCCGCCCGAGGCGCCGAAACGGGCAAGAGCGCAAGTCCGCGTCGCAACATCTGGTCCCCCAAAGGTGATGCCGATTCTTAACGCAGACCCTATCCGGATCGCCGCCGATTTATGCGGTGGGCGTGCGGTCACGCCTCCCGTGCGGCGAGTGCACCCTCGGTAGCTGCGATGATCGCGGAGTCATCGGGCTTGACGGTCGGCTGGAATCGGGAGACCTTTCCGTCCGGCGGCACCACAAACTTCTCGAAGCTCCACTTGATGCGCCCTGTCTTGCCGTTTTCGCAAGGGAACGACGTGAGCACCTTGTACAGCGAGGGCCCGTGGTGGGGCGGGCCCTAGCGGTTCTCGCGCAGCGCCAGCGCGCCCTTGAGGGAGACCTTCTTGCCGTATTCGATGGAGCCGTACTTGAAGATCCGCACGGCGATCTGTAGTACGACCGCGGAGAGCCCGTAAAGCACCACGATGTCGATGATCGCGACCCATAGCGGCAGGGAGCCCAATGCGTTGCGTACCAGGGCGGTGACCGGTGCGGTATACGGGAAGAACGTGAACGCCTGCACGATTGGTGCCTGTGGCGACGTCACGATAAGGGACACCGCATAGATGGGAAGGAAGAGCGTAATCACCATGCCGGCGAAGAACGGGGCCGCGTCCTTGACCGTCGGCATCGCCGCACCGATGGCCACAAGCGTCGCGGTGAAGAGGGCAAAGCTGCCCACGAGGAGCAGCGCCCCGATGATCATCGGGCCCGCCTGAAATTGAAGTGTCGACAGGTCGACGTTGGGGATGCTCAGCTTGTCTCGGAAGGCCATGTAAGCAATTCCCACAGGGATTGCGAAAGCGACCATCTGCACGAAGCCGATGACGAAGAGCGAGACCACCTTGCCGACGAGGAGGGTCTTTGCCCTGATCGTGGTGAGGATCATTTCCGTGACCCTGTTCTCCTTCTCCTCGACGGTTGCCGACAGCATCTGATTGCCCATCAGGATGATCACGATGTACAGCAAGACCAGGTAGAGCATCGGCGGAATCACCGACTCGATCCCCCCTGCGACGCGACCGTTCTCGAACGTCGTGCTGTGGGTCGTTGCGGCGCCCTGAACAATCGCACTCAATTCCGGTGAGCCGATCTTTTGGGTTGCGCTGGCCTTCAGAAGGTTGATGGCCGCTGTCGAATACTTGCCGTTTCCGAAGACGCCGTCATTGACGCCATAGACCTCAATGGGCTGCTTGCTGGGGTCCTTCGGGTACACGAAGAACGCGGTCACCGAGCCCGACTTCACATCCGCCAGGCCCTGGTCGGCACTGCTGACGACTGTGCCCTCGGCCGCCTTCGCCAAAGCCGGATCGATGAGGTTTGACTCGTCGACGTACTCGAACGTGAAGCGCGAACTCGATTGCGCTTGAGTCGCGGCGTTGGAGGAAGTCCCCGAGAGGAACGAGATGGCGAAGATGACCACCAAGAGCCCGGGAACGAGCAGAGTGGCGAGCCAGAACCGCTTCTTGGAAAGCGTTCGTCGCACCTCAAAGCCAACGACCTCGCGGAGAGCATGCCTGCGCATCATCACTCGACTCCCGTCGCGTCGGCGCCGTAAATTTCGATGAAGATGTCGTCCAAGGACTTCAGCGTTGGCGTGAAGCTCCGCACCGCGATCCCGGCAGATACCAGGGAGGAGAGGATGGTCGAGGTGTCGACGTCGTTGCCGACCTCTAGCTCGGTGCGACCCGGCGACGTGGCGACGATGCGGTAGGCATCGGAAGTGGGGACCGTCCCATCGGTGTCGATATGGATACGCGTGCCGCCGAACTCGGCCCTCACCTCATCGACAGTGCCGTACGCGCGCGCCTTGCCGCCCTTGAGGAGCAGGATGCGGTCACACAGCCGCTCGACCTCCTCCATCTGGTGGGTCACCATCATGACGGTCGCCCCGGCGCGCTTCTGGTCCTCGATGATTTCCATCAGCAGTCTCCTGTTGACGGGGTCGAAGCCCTTGGTCGGCTCGTCGAGGATGAGAAGCTCGGGGCCATTCATGATTGTGACGCCCAGCTGGACCTTTTGCTGCTGGCCCTGCGACAACTTGTCGATGCGAGCAGCCGCCTTGTCGGCAATTCCCACACGTTCGAGGTAGTCCAGCGACCACTTCCTGGAGGCAGCGTGCCCGAGGCCCTTCAGCCTGCCGAAGTACATCATCACATCGACGACGGACTCCTTCTGATACAGGCCGCGCTCTTCCGGCAGGTACCCGAGCCGATCCCCGTTATCCGGGCTAAATTCCCGTCCGTCGATGTGCAGCAGCCCGCGAGTTGGCTGGTAGATGCCGAGCAGCGCCCGAATAGTGGTCGTCTTGCCCGAGCCGTTGCTGCCGAGAAAGCCGAAGGTCTCTCCGCGCCTGATCTCAAAGGACAGGTCCTGGATGACCTCCGTGCGACCGAAGCTCATTCCGAAGTGTTCAACCCGCACGAGTGGATTGCTGGTGGTCGAACTCGCGGCAATGCTCATGACGTCCATGCTAGGTCCGGTGATGCCTGGGAGATTGCCGCGCTACAGCGCTAGCCCTACCAGCCGGAGGGCTTGTAGTCCTTGAGGAAGACCCCGAACAGGTCCTCGCCAGCCTCGCCACGAACGATGGGGTCGTAGACGCGCGCCGCGCCGTCCACTAGGTCGAGGGGCGCGTGGAAGCCCTCTTCGGCGAGGCGGACCTTGGTGGGGTGCGGCCTCTCGTCGGTGATCCAGCCCGTGTCGACGCTCGTCATGAGGATGCGGTCGGTCTCAAACATCTCGCGCGCGCTCGTGCGCGTGAGCATGTTGACCGCGGCCTTCGCCATGTTCGTGTGCGGGTGGCCTGGGCCCTTGTAGCCGCGGCCAAAGACTCCCTCCATCGCCGACACGTTGACCACGTAGGCGCGTCCATTGCGCCCCGCGCGGGCGGCCTCCGCGAGCCTGCCTCGCAGCTTGCTGATCAGAATGAACGGCGCGGTCTCGTTGCACAACTGCACCTCGAGCATTTCAAGCGCGTCCACCTCACCCACGGCCTGCACCCAGCTGTTCGAGTGGTGGAGATCCGGGAGAAGGCCGCCCGCGTCGATCGCCGTGCCATCGGCGAGGCGCGCGAGCGACGACGAGCCCGCGGTGAGGGCCATGTCGGTGAGCGTCTGCGCGTTCAGACGCGCCGCCGAGGCCCCGTCGGCAGGAAGCGCGGCTGCGGCGAGAAGCGGATGTGCCTTGACCGAGTCCTCCAGCGCGTGAGGGTGAATGTCCCTCGTGTGTCCGAACGTCAGCACGGTCGGCCCTCGCCCCTCCGGCCAGAGGTTCGGCTCGATGGGGACGGATTCGGCGTCCGCGAGGGGGGCGTAGGCGCCGGGGGAGCGACGCACTGTCTGGGCGGCGTTGTTGATCAGGATGTCGAGCGGACCCTCGGCTCCCACCGCATCGGCCAGCGCGACCACCTGAGCGGGGTCGCGCAGGTCGATGCCGACCACATGCAGTCTGTGCAGCCATTCCGCGGCGTCGTCCATCGCGGCGAAGCGACGTACCGCGTCCTTTGGGAAACGTGTGGTGATGGTGGTGTGGGCTCCGTCCCGCAGCAGGCGCAGGGCGATGTGCATGCCTATCTTGGCGCGACCACCCGTGAGGAGGGCGCGCTTGCCCGTGAGATCGGCGTGGGCCTCGCGCTTGGCGTGGCTGACGGCGGCGCACTCGGGACACAACTGGTGATAGAAGGCGTCGACAAGGCTGTACTTCTGCTTGCAGATATAGCAGGCGCGCGGCTTGAGGAGAGTGCCTGCGGTAGCTGCCGAGGCACGTGCCTCGAGCGTGAGGCCCCTGGTCTCATCGTCGATCCGGTCGGATGCACCGGTGGCCGTGGCCGCGACGACCTCCTTGTCGGCCTCCGCGATGGCCGAGCGCTTCTCGCGCCGACGCTCCTGCTTCACGGCCTTGAACATGTGGGACGTGCCCTGGCGCACCGCGATGAAGTCGGCGTGGTCCTCGCTCAACCCGCGCAAGCTGGCCAGCACGCGCAGCGTCGTCGCAAGGTCTTGGGGGTCGACCGAACCGGCGACGTTTTCGGGGGGGTCGGCATCGGTGGGCACGGGAAGGAGCCTACCCAAGCGCCTTGCTTGAGGCATTCTCTCGGGACACTCCGAGTGCACTCGGCGAACTCTGGGGGAGCCTCTGCGTGAACTCCCAGCAAATCTGGCGTTAACTTGGGGCAATCGCCGCCAGCATCGTGCATAGCGCGGCTACACGAGTCGCCGACGGCGGGAGAATTACTGATGAGTTGGACCTTCAACGGGTTGCCCTTGCATCCACTCCTTGTGCACGCGGTAGTGATGCTGGCTCCCTCAGCGTCGATCGCGGCCATTCTTGGAACGGTGTGGCCCGCCGCCCGACGCAAGTTGGGGATCGTGACGCCCATCCTCACGCTGGCCGCGGCGGCGAGCGCCGCGATCGCCATGCAGGCGGGCGAGTATCTCCACGCGCACGTGACGGATACCAAACTCATCGATGCACATATTCACGGCGCCCAGGCCGTTCCCCCATGGATGATCTTCATGGTGGCCGCGGTGTGGGGCCAGTGGTATTGGTTCCGGTATCAGGCAAAGCGGGCCGCAGCGGGGCAGGCGCCTGCGTTGAGCGCGTTACTGAGCCGAGCAACGACCTGGGCGCTCGGCGCCCTGGTCATCGTGGCATCCGTAGGCGCCACCACCATCATCGCGCTGGTAGGAGACGCGGGAGCCAGAGCCGTGTGGGAAAGCACATTCCACTAGTCGGTCGAACACACGCTCAAGGGGGCCTTGGCATCAACTGCCGGGGCCCCCTTGGCGTCGACGCTCGCAACGCCGTCCAAAGGGCTCAGCGCAACGGCGGGGTGGGGGAGTGCGGGTGGCCCCTACGCGCGATACGCTCGCGCGGCCTGAACGAAGCCTTGGTAAAGTCTCGCGCCGCCCGGGTCTTGCTCGGGATGCCACTGCGCTGCAATGCAGAACGTCAGCGAGGGGTCCTCGACGGCCTCGATCACGCCATCGTCGCTCCAGGCAGACACCACGAGACCCGCCCCGAGGGCATCGATCGCCTGGTGGTGATAAACGGGAACCTCGCGTGAAAGGGGGTGAAGTGTCGCGAGCAGGGTGCCCTCGATGACGCGCACGGGCACCTTCGCAAAGACGCCGTTTTCACCCTGATGTCGAGGCGAACCCACCACATCGGGAAGATGCTGGTGAAGCGTCCCGCCCCGCAGCACGTTGAGCACTTGCGCCCCGCGGCACACCCCGAGCACCGGCATATCGGCTTCGAGGGCCGCCGCTAGAAGAGCAAACTCCCACGCGTCCCTGTCGTTACGCGGCGCATCGGTCTGGGGGTGCGGGGAGTGACCGTAGGCGGCCGGGTCAACGTCGTATCCGCCCGAGACACACAGGCCATCGAGTCCGTTGAGGATGCGCGACACCGCTTCGGGGTTCACCTCTTGGGGAGGCAGGACAACGATGCTCGCACCAGCGGCGGCAATCGGCTTCACATAAGAAGTCGGCAAGAAGACGGCGGGTACATCCCACACGCCCATCGTCGCTTGCTCGAGGTAGCTAGTGACACCGATGATCGGTCGGCTCGCGCTCACTCCCACCGTCCGATAGCTACGAGGACCTCTTTCAAAACGTCAGCCCTGTCGCTGACGATGCCGTCAACGCCCATCGCGATCAGCCGTTCCATCTCGGCCTTGTCGTTGATGGTCCACACATGTACCTGCTTGCCTGCCGCGTGCGCGGCGGCGATGTGGCGCGCGGTGAGTATTCGTACGGCCCCCAGCTTGACGGGAACCTGCACCGCGCCGACCGCAACGAGGGGCGCCGCCATGTTCGCGCCAATGAAACCGCCCGCAAAGAACGCGGCGGCCTCTCGGGTACCGGCCGATGTCGCGACGGGCTTGCTGAGCAGCGCGACGGTCGCCTCTCGCCTGACGGTCGAGAACGATGCGAGGCACACCCTGTCATGAGCACGAGTCCGTTCGATGGCGTCGGCGGTGGCGGCGATGCCCGACGTCCCCTTGACGTCGATATTCACCCTCAATGTGGGCCACGTGCCGAGCAGGTCCTCGAGCAGCGGGACCGGCTCGACGCCGCCGATCTTCGCGCCCTTCACCTCGGCCCAGTTCAGATCGGCGACGTCGCCATGACCATCGGTCGTGCGGTCAAGGGAGGCATCGTGCAGGGCCACCGCCTTGCCGTCCTTGGTGCCGTGAACGTCGGTCTCGACGTAGCGAAAGCCCAGGTCCACCGCTGCCCTGAAGGCCGCCATGGAGTTCTCGAGCCCGTCGAGCGAAAAGCCCCTGTGTGCAAGCGCGACCACGGTTCCGCCGTTGTCAAAGTAGCCGTTGCTCGTCATGCCGCCACACTATCGAGCCATTCAAAGACTCCCTGGAAGTAGTAGGCGCGCGGCTCGTCACGCGAGAGGCTCAACTCGTGAACGCCTCCGGGAACCACGAGTTCGGTGACGCGCTCACCCAGCAGGGGAGCCATGAGCGCAATGTGGGCGACATCGAGGACGGTGTCCTGGGAGTCGAGCAGAGGATTGGAGGCGACGTCTGGGCCCGAAGAGTCCGAACGGGCCACGAGAACGGGCACCGACAGTCCGAGCCCCCTCGCAATGCGCGCCTCCGCTACCCGCACCGCGTTCGCCCACGCCACCCTTGCGGGCAGGCCGTGCGGCCGCTTCCAGGTGACATCAAAGTCCCAGCGACCGCCCCCGCTCACGTGTTGGTGGGTCGCGTACACGGAGGGCCCATGCGATACGACGCCGCGGGGCCTCAAGGTCGACAGCACGGGCAAGGCGTGCGAGCCCGCGCGCTGCAACGGACCGTAGCGCTTGCCGAAGAGCGGCGAGTCAAGGATGACGCCTGCCAATGCGGGGTGGCCGCGGTCGGCGGCCCATATCGCGGAGGTCAACCCACCCGTCGAGTGTCCGTGGACCACGATGGGTAGGCCCGGATGAAGGTCCGCGATCGCACGAACCGCGGCATCGATGCCGTCGCCCTGCTCGGCCACGTCCGCCATGTAGTGGGGAATATCGCCCGCAAGAAGCGACCGACCCGCTCGGGCGAGGTCTACCGCGTAGAACACGCGCCCGGAATCCACGAACGCGTTGGCAAGGTGTGTTTGGAAGAAATAGTCGTTATAGCCATGCACGTGGAGGACGGCCGACTTAGGGGCGTCGGGCTGGTCATTAGGACGCACAAGGGTCGCCGTTCCCAATCGGGTTCTTGAGAACCCCGTGAGAACGTCCTCGGTCCAATCCGCGTCCACTATCCCCATGAGTTCAGGCTAGCCGTCCTTGCCCGGAGAGAAGGCGCGGCGCAACCTCTCGTTCACCAAAAACGTGCAGACTATGCCCATGAGCGATGGCGCCGAAGAGATTGACCTGCCCTCCATTCGTGATGTCACGATCGATCCGGCCGACTTGGGGGTACCCATTCCCCGGAAACGAGTGGTCTCGTGGGCCCTCTGGGACTGGGCAACGCAGCCGTTTAACTCGGTGATCATCACCTTCGTCTTTACCGCGCTCTACCTGACGTCGGACCAGTTCATCGATCCAGCTATCGCGAAGCTGGGAGAGGGCAATAAGCAGTACGACGCCGCCATCGCGCACCTCACGTCGGGCCTAGGCCTGGCGATCACCGTTGGCGGCATCTTCGTTGCCTTGCTTGCGCCGGTTCTTGGACAGAGGGCCGATGCGACCGGTCGCCGCAAGGCGTGGCTCGGCGTGACCACGGCGCTGCTCGTCGCGTCCATGCTGGGGCTCTTCTTCGTTCAGGCCGCACCAGGCTACTTCTGGCTTGGAGCGAGCCTCATCGCCTTCGGGTCGGTCGTGTCCGAGATCGCGGGCGTGAACTACAACGCGATGTTGACCCAGGTGTCGACGCCTTCCACGGTTGGGCGGGTGTCCGGCCTCGGATGGGGCCTCGGCTATGTCGGCGGCATCGTCGCCCTCGTGATTGTCGTCATTGCCGACGGCGCCAACTGGTGGGGGATGGACACATCGAACGGCATGGCCTACCGAATCATTGCCGTGGGTTGCGCCGCTTGGGTGCTGGCCTTCGGCTGGGCGGTCTTCGTCTTCGTTCCCGAGGTGCGTCCAGTCAAGGAACGCGCCAGCACGGTCTCGTTGTGGGCGCACATGGTTCTGTGGGTCAGGGGCTACGGAGTCCTGTGGCGTGACTTGATGCAGCTGTGGCGAACCGCGCGCCCCACGCTGTGGTTCCTCTTGGCATCCGCCGTCTACCGCGATGGTCTCGCGGGCGTCTTTACGTTCGGTGCCATCATCGCGTCGAAGTCCTTCGGCTTCTCAAACCAGGATGTGATCCTGTTCGGAATCGCCGCCAACCTCATTGCGGGCATCTCAACCATCATCGCGGGACGGTATGACGACCGCTTGGGACCGCGCGCGGTCATTGTCACCGCGCTGAGCCTCATCACGATCTCGGGCGTCATTGTCGTCGTATTCCACGGAGTGGGCTCCGTGATCTTCTGGATCTTTGGCCTGGTATTGAGCGCATGCGTCGGCCCCGCTCAGGCGGCCTCGCGATCCCTGCTGACGCGCGTCAGCCCGCGAGGCAAGGAGGCCGAAATCTTCGGCCTCTACGCCACCACAGGCAGGGCGGCGTCGTTCATGGCGCCCGGAATGTGGACCCTCATGATCACGATCACCGGCGCGACCATTTGGGGCACTCTCGGAGTGATCGCCGTGGTCGCGGTGGGCCTCGTGTTGTTGCTCCTCGTGCGAACTCCCGCCGATCGAGGCACGATCTAGGGAACACCGCGTCACCCCGAGGGGTTCACCCTCTGTATGCCGCCTTCTACCGTTAGGAAACAAGCATGAGCGTCGTCAGCACTGCACAGGCAACCTGGTCGGGAACGCTAGCGGAGGGCGCGGGTTCGACGAGCCTCATCTCTTCTGGCCTCGGCACCTTTGCGACCAACTGGAAGGCGCGCGCAGAGGGCGCCGACGGTACCACGACACCCGAGGAGCTCCTGGGCGCCGCGCATGCCGCGTGCTACTCCATGGCGATGGCGCATGGCCTCGCCGAGCAGGGACTCGTCGCCACCAGGATCGACGTCAAGGCCGACGTGACGTTCGTCCCAGGCGAGGGAATTACCGGCGTGGCGCTCACCGTCATAGCCGAGATCCCCGGGATGGACCAGGCCGCCTTCGCGACGTTCGCCGAGGTCGTCAAGGGCGATTGCCCCGTGTCCAAGGCACTCACGGGCACCACGGTAACGCTCACCTCGGCCGCACTGCTCTAGCCGCCATCCACATACCCCATGGGGTATGGTCTCTTCATGAGCGGACTACTTCACGACCTGAGGCAATGGCCCGCGCGGCGCTGGTGGTTCGCGGCGGGGACCGCCATCGCCACCTACCTCTTCATCGCGATCCCCACGGACCTTATCGACAACCCCGTGTTCGGCCGCGACGTGCCGCCGACCCCGTGGTCACGGACGGCGCTGGCGATCAGCTCGGTGCTGGCGGGGCTCGTTGCAGCCACCTACGTGGCGACTCCAGACTCCGCTCCGCGTGCCCGTGAGGGAAGGCTTGGCGCCGCAGGAGGCATGGTCACGTTCTTTGCCGTGGGGTGCCCCGTGTGCAACAAGCTCGTGCTCCTCGCCTTGGGATACTCCGGCGCGATCAGGTTCTTTGGGCCCTTGCAGCCGTACCTCGCGGTGGGCGCGATCGCCCTGCTCGGCTGGGCATTTGTCGGCAGGGTCCGACGCGAGAAGTCATGCAGACTTCCAGGAGCGACGGCGGCGCCCGCAAAGACCACCGCCGTGGTGATCGGACCCCTCAGCCGGTAACTTTCCGCTATGCGCGCCGTGGCCGCCCACACCGCACGCTACGAGTACATCAGTGCTCGTCTCGGTCGCGATCAAACACTCATGTACTCATTGGCTCCGGTCGAGCATGTTCCGCCAAGGTGCCCTTATCGACGCGGTCGAGCGAAGCGATCAACAACGCCACCTCTACTTGACAAGAGTTCGGGTACACATGCGCGCCAATGCCGAGCACCTCTCGAGCCAGGCTCACGCCGCCGTCCGTGGCGGCCAGCTTGCCCAGTTGCGCCCGTATTGCAGCGTCGTAAGCGGGTGTGGCCGACGCAATTGCATCCGCACCCGCGTCGGTAAGGCCAACCCAGGTGCCCCGCAAGTCGTCCGCGCAATTGAACCGTTCGATGAGCCCCTTGCGCTCCATCCGCCCCACTTGGTGGGAGATTCGGGACTTTTCCCACGCAAGCATCTGACCCAGCGCACCAGCGCGCGCCCGGCGATCGGGCGCCGCGGCGAGGGCACTCAGAATCTCGAACTCGGGAAGCGAAATACCGGCCTCCGCGTGGAGCCTGTGCTCAACAACGACCGTGAGTTGGCGCGCAACGAGAGTGAGCGCGCGAAAGAGCGTGATATCGAGACCGTCGGTGCCCGCCATGCAGTCAGCGTAATCGCCGAAGTTCCCGTGTCTAGTAGTCGATCGAAAACGTCGAGAAGATGATTAAGGTAAGCGCATGCCGATTCGCCGCTTGGTCGCCCGCACATCGCTCACCCAACTCGAGCACCGCTTTGCGGAAATTCGGTCGGATGAGGGCATTCACGAGGAACGATCGGCTGGCGTGTTGGCCGAGCTTGCCCGGGGCGGTCGCGACGAGGAGCCCGCGCACATCGAAGGCAAGCGGGACGACCTCACTGACGTGTCGTTCGTCACCATCGACCCCGAAGGCTCGACCGACTTGGATCAGGCGGTACTCGTCGAGGTCGATGGCCAGGGTTGGCGCGTGCGCTACGCGATTGCAGACGTCGCGGCACACGTGGTGCCCGGCGGGGCCATCGATACTGAGGCGTGGGCGAGGGTCGAGACGACCTATTGTCCCGACGAGCGCATCGGGCTTCACCCGCTGGCCATGTCCGAGGGATACGCGTCACTGTTGCCCGGCCAACGCACCAAGGCCGTCGTGTGGGACCTTGGCGTCGACGCCGCGGGGGAACTGCGGACCATTGACATGCGGCGCGCCTGGGTTCGGTCCACGCACAAGTACTCCTACGAGCAACTGACGACCGCCCCTCCGAAGGACGCCATGCAACTCCTCACGAATCTCAAGAAGCTGGGAGACGCACGGCGCTCGTCGCTGGCCCGCGCGGGCGCCGTCAGCCTGCCAAAGCCCAGCCAGGAGGTCGTGCGCAAGGGGGACGAGCTCACCCTCGAGTTCCGCGCCGGGCGCCCGATCGAGGATGACAATGCCCAGGTCTCGCTGCTGACAGGCTCTGCGGCCGCTCGGCTGATGTTGGAGGCAGGGGTGGGCGTATTGCGCACGATGCCACCCGCATCGGAGGCCGCGCTCCAGCGGCTTCGGCACCAGGCGGCCGCGCTGGGAGTCGAGTGGGCACCGGATGAGTCGTACGCGCACGTGTTGACGACCCTCAATGCGGAGAGCCCACGTGGCGCCGCATTCCTCACCGCTGCGGTGTCGCTCTTTCGTGGAGCGGCGTGGCAACCCTTCGACGTTGCGGGCGGCATGCCGGTGCCAGATCCCGTGACTCACGGCGCCCTTTCGGCCCCATACGCACACGTGACGGCGCCACTGAGGCGGCTCGTCGACCGGTACGGCACCGAGGTGTGTCTGGCCCACGCGGCGGGACGTCAAGTGCCCGACTGGGTGGTCACGGCGCTGCCCGGTCTTGGCACCGCGATGGAGACCGGTGTGAGGCGCGGAAGCCGGGTTGACAGGGCTTGTGTTGATGCGGTCGAGGCTGCCGTGCTCGCGCCACACGTGGGGGAGATGTTCGAGGGTGTTGGGCTTGACTCGAACACCGTGCAACTGTCCGCACCCGCCGTCGTCGCCAAGTGCTCCGGAACGGTGACGGTGGGCCGACGGCAACACGTGCGACTCGTCAGCGCCGATGCGGCGACGGGCCCCAAGTTTGAAGCGGCATCGTGAGCGACACAGAGCCGCGCGTGACCTGGGAGGCACGCTATGGCGCCTCTCCGGTATGGAGCGGAAGGGTTAACGACACCGTCCGGGCGTGGGGCGACGCGCATCCGCCCCACCCAGGCGGCAAGGCTCTCGACCTCGCTTGCGGCGAGGGCGGTGACGCCCTGTGGCTGGCTCAGGCTGGCTGGCAAGTCACCGGTGTCGACTTCGCGTCGGCCGCAATCGCGCGTGCCAAGCAGGCCGCCGCTGAAAGGGGACTCACCGTCACGTGGTTCACCGCGGATCTTGCCACGTGGGCGCCGGACGGGGCCTACGGCCTCGTCTCCCTGTCGTTCTTCCACGAGTCCCGCGAGACGCGTCACGCAGTCTGGCGGGTGGCCGCTTCGGCGGTGGCCCAGGGGGGAAGTCTGCTCATCACCGCTCACGCGCCCGATGCAGACCCCACCGCGCCCGGACCCCCCGCTCACAGGCGATTCGGCCTGGACGAGTTGGTTGACTGCATCGGCGAGGGGTGGACGCTGAACTATCGCGAGGCAAGCAGGGAGGCCGTGGGCCACCACGCCGGGCACGTAGTCACGGACATGGTCGCCGAGTTCCGCCGTGAGATCGCGCCCGGCGCTCCAAACGCTCGGTGAATTTTGTCTCTCAGAAGGTGCCAAAGTCGCGCATTCTCTGTAACGTCGAAAGTGCAGGAAAGGAGCCGTCATGTCAGACACCGAAAACACGGTCAGTAGGCACGAAGTATTCGAGGAAATCCGCGCCAACGAGTTGGCACGCGGGGCCACGGAAGACGACGCGGCCCGGATTGCCGCCGAGCGCGTCGACCAGGTGATGGACCTGAAAAAGGCCGAGTAGGAGCACCGCAGCACCGCGACTCTACGATGGGGCCATGGAATCAACGGTCCGACCGGGCATGTCGGTGCGGGAGCAGGTGACCCTGCCCAACCTCATCACCGTGGCGCGCATCGGGCTCGCCGTGGCGTTCGGCCTGTTGCTCGTCAGGTCCGTCGACGGGTGGGCGATTGCCGTGCTCTTTGTCGCGGGAGCGAGCGACTTCCTCGACGGCTATCTGGCGCGCAGGCTCGGTCAGACATCGGCCCTTGGTCGGGTGCTTGATCCCGCCGCCGACCGGTTGCTCACTGCCGTGGTCATTCTCGGGCTTGCGTGGCGAGACATCATTCCGTGGTGGCTCGTCGCGCTCTTGCTTGCTCGTGACCTCGTGATGGGGGCCGCCCTGCTGTGGTGGAGACGGCGCGGCACGGCGACGCCGCAGGTGACGTTTCTTGGAAAATCAGCAACCTTTGCGCTCTACGTCTTCTTGCCGTTGTCCTACCTCGCGTACGGCCGCTGGGACGGCGTCCACACGTTTGCCATCGTCGCGGCGGCGATCTCGTCGATCGCCTATTGGGGCTCCGCCGTGCAATACCTCGCTCAGTTGCGAAAGTCTCGATCCGCGGCGCCGTTGGGAGCATAGGATGTGCACAAAGGAGGCGCCATGACGTATGACGAATCGCCGGTAGAACGGACGATGTCCCTTGCAGCGCACATCACCGGTGACGACACGGGACCGACGCGCCTAGGGGCTCAAGAACAGATCGCCGTGGACGCGCTTGCCGCGGACCACGCGTTGCTGATCGTGCTCCATGGGCCCAACGCCGGCGCTCGCTTCCTTCTGGACGTCGACGTCACCGTCGCCGGCCGGTCCGTGTCATGCGACATCTTTCTCGATGACATCACCGTGAGTAGGGAGCACGCCCACTTCTTGCGCACCGGCACGGAGTTCCGGGTGCGCGACGCAGGCTCGCTCAACGGTACGTATGTGAACAGGGACCGGGTCGCTGAGGCAGTGCTCGAGGCTGGCGACGAGGTGCAGATTGGCAAGTACCGACTCACCTTTTATCCCGGCGCCGCCAAGTAGCCTCGTCGTGGCAGAACCCACACCGCGCGAATCCCTCGGAGCTGCGGCCCCGCAATTGGGGCACGCGCCCCGACAGGGGCATTGGCCCCATCAGTTGTCTCATCAGCCGACGCTGCGCGTTGGCGACGTGATGGGTGCCCTTTCGCATGACTTCCCCTCGCTCACGACGTCTAAGGTTCGCTTCCTGGACACTCAGGGCCTCGTGGTGCCTCAACGCACCCCGGCGGGCTATCGCTTGTACTCGGCGGCGGACGTAGAGCGCTTGCGGTACGTACTCCGTCAGCAACGGGACGCCTATGCGCCGCTCAGCGTGATCCGTGAACGCCTGGAACTTCTCGACGTGGGCGCGGCGCACGAGGCGCTATCACTCGCGGCCGTCGGCTTCGAGCGGTCCGATGTCGTCTCGATCGAGGAGGCGGCCCGCCTGACAGGAGCGACCGCGGACATGATGGCCCTCCTGGCCTCCGAGGGCATCGTCGAGCAATCGGCCCCTGGTCGCTTCGACAGGTCCGATGTTGCCCTTCTCGGTGCCTGTGTGCACTATCTCGCCGCGGGCGCGGACGTCCGACAATTGCGGGCCCTTTCGAGAGTCGCTCAACGCGAGGTGGAGGCGGCGGAGGTGCTTTCCGCACCGCTCAAGCGCCAAGACGATTACCGGGATGCGACCTCTTCCAGGCACGCTCGACTCGATGCCGCAGCGGACGTATTCGCGGCGTTTGTGCGACGCACCGAAGTGACACGCCCCTGATCATGGGGCGAAGCAGCGACACGCGGTACCGTGAATAGCGATGGTCGTTGATTTGAGGGTCGCGAAACCCTAACGTTGAGGTCGAAGGTAAAGGAGGGGACATGGCAGACACGGACTTCCCGGCACGCGACCAAGGCGTGCTGTTCAACGACGGACTGACGCCCCTCGACGAGAACGCCGGATACCGGGGTACGTCCGCGTGCAAAGCGGCCGGAATCACGTATCGTCAACTCGACTATTGGGCCAGAACCGGGCTGGTAGAGCCCACAGTGCGCCCCGCGACCGGTTCAGGGACTCAACGTCTCTACGGTTTCCGCGACATCCTGGTACTGCGCGTAGTGAAGCGACTCCTTGACTCGGGAGTCTCGCTGCAACAGATTCGTACCGCGGTGGAGCACCTGCGTGAACGCGGCGTCGATGACTTGTCCCGAATCACCCTCATGTCCGACGGTGCTTCCGTGTATGAATGCACGTCGGATGACCAAGTGATCGACCTTGTTCAAGGCGGCCAGGGTGTGTTTGGCATCGCTCTTGGCAAGGTGTGGCGTGAGCTCGAAGGATCGCTCGCGACGCTGCCATCCGACCGAGGCCACGAGCCGCCAACCATCGCCGTGGTCGACGAACTTGCCGAGCTGAGGGCCAGGAAGGCCACGGCCAGCTAGTTTTCGTCGCGATCGCCGCCCCGCCATTGCGACACCAGCACGGCCGCTGTTTTGGAGTGTCGCGGGGCCTGGGCCCAACGTCCTGCACTAAAGGCGCCTACGAGCCCTTGGAAAACTGGCAAGATAAAGCCACCGTCGAAGGGAAGTCAATGTTTTCTAAGGTCCTCGTTGCCAACCGCGCCGAGATCGCGGTACGAGCGTTTCGCGCCGCATTCGAGCATGGGGCCAAGACCGTTGCGGTCTTTCCCTTTGAGGACCGCTTCTCCGAGCACCGCCAGAAGGCTGACGAGGCATACCAGATCGGGGAGATAGATCACCCCGTACGCGCGTACCTCGACATCGACGAGATGATCCGTGTCGCCAAACTGTCCGGCGCCGATGCCATTTACCCCGGTTACGGCTTCCTCAGTGAAAACCCCAACCTGGCGCGCGCTTGCGAGGCCAACGGCATCGTCTTCATCGGCCCTCCCGCGCACGTTCTCGAAATGTCAGGGAACAAGAAGACGGCAATCGACATGGCCAAGGCGGCGGGAATCCCCGTGCTCGCATCGACCGAGCCGGGGACCGACGTTGAGTCGCTCATCTCTCAGGCCGCCGACATCGGCTTCCCCTTGTTCGTCAAGGCAGTAGCGGGCGGTGGGGGACGGGGAATGCGCCGTGTCGAAACCGCAGCAGACCTCCCGGGCTTCCTCCAGGCAGCCATGCGCGAGGCCGAGGCCGCATTCGGCGACGCGACCGTCTTTCTGGAGCAGGCCGTCATCCGGCCTCGCCACATCGAGGTCCAGATCATCGCCGACGCGACGGGCAACGTCGTGCACCTGTACGAGCGCGACTGCTCTCTCCAGCGTCGCCACCAAAAGGTCATCGAGATCGCGCCCGCCCCCAACCTGGATCCCGCCATCAGGGAGGCGATGTGCAGGGACGCCGTGGCCTTCGCCAAGAGCATCGGCTACGTGAACGCGGGAACCGTCGAATTCCTGCTTGATACCGAGGGTGAGCGTGCCGGAAAGCACGTCTTCATCGAGATGAACCCGCGCATCCAGGTGGAGCACACGGTGACGGAGGAAGTCACTGACATCGACCTCGTCGGCACCCAATTGCGGATCGCGGCGGGGGAGACCCTTGATGAGATCGGCATCTTCCAGGACCAGATTCGCACCAACGGCTTCGCGATTCAGACCAGGATCACCACCGAGGATCCCGCCAACGGCTTCCAGCCTGACACGGGGCGCATTGTCGCCTACCGCAGCCCCGGAGGCGCGGGCGTCCGCCTGGACGGTGCGACGGGCCTCGCCGGCGGCCGAGTCACCGGTCACTTCGATTCGATGCTCGTGAAGTTGACGTGCCGCGGAAGAGACTTCCCGACTGCGGTGAGTAGGGCAAGGCGCGCGCTCGCCGAATTCCGCATCAGGGGAGTGGCCAATAACATTCCATTCCTGAGGGCAGTGCTTGAGGACCCCGAGTTCCTGGCGGGTGATTTCTCGACGCGCTTTATTGAGGAGCGCCCCGACCTGGTCTCGGCGTCGCAATCCCAAGAGCGTTCGACCAAGTTGATGGAGTTCCTGGCCCTCGTGTCGATCAACCGGCCGAACGGCGATCCGCCCCCGATGATCAGGACTGCCGCCAAGCTTCCGAAGATCGATACGAAGACTCCGGTTCCCGATGCCGCGCTCCAACACCTGCGTGCCGTAGGCCCCGCCCGCTTTGCTGCGGACTTGAGAGCGCAGAAGGCACTCGCCGTCACGGAAACGACCTTCCGTGACGCCCACCAGAGCCTCCTTGCGACGAGGCTGCGGACGTACGACATGCTCGTTGTCGCCGACCACGTGGCGCGAACTACGCCTCAGTTGTTGTCGGTCGAGGCATGGGGCGGCGCCACCTATGACGTGTCGATGCGATTCCTGAGCGAGGACCCATGGATTCGCTTGGAGGCGCTGCGCGACGCCCTTCCCAACGTGCCTATTCAGATGCTCCTGAGGGGCCGCAACACCGTTGGATACACGCCGTATCCCGACGAGGTGGCTCATGCCTTCGTCCAGGAGGCGGCCGCCACGGGCGTCGACATCTTCAGAATCTTTGATGCACTCAACGACATCGACCAGATGCGGCCCGCGATTGACGCGGTGCTCGAGACCGGCACCGCAGTCGCCGAAGGCACGTTGTGCTACACGTCCGACCTGACCAACCCCGCAGAGAAGCTTTACACCCTCGACTACTACTTGAAGGTCGCCGACCAGCTGGTCTCGGCAGGCGTGCACATGCTCGCGATCAAGGACATGGCGGGTCTCTTGAGGCCCGCCGCCGCCGGGACGCTTGTGCGAGCGCTCCGCGATCGTTTCGACGTGCCCGTGCATTTGCACACTCACGACACTGCAGGCGGCCAACTCGCCACGCTCATGGCCGCGGCGGAGGCGGGGGTAGACGCCGTCGACGTTGCGAATGCGGCAATGGCGGGCACCACCTCCCAGCCGTCCATGTCCGCGCTCGTCGCCGCTCTCGAGCACACTGAGAGGGACACCGGGCTGTCGCTCAACGCCGTGACAGACCTGGAGCCGTATTGGGAGGCCGTGCGCAGGCTATATGCACCGTTCGAGTCCGGACTTCCCGGTCCCACGGGACGCGTGTATCGCCACGAAATTCCGGGCGGTCAACTGTCCAACCTTCGCCAACAGGCGCTGTCGCTTGGGCTGGGGGAGCGCTTCGAGGACATCGAGAACATGTACGCCGCGGCCGACCGCATTCTTGGTCGCCTAGTCAAGGTCACCCCGTCCTCAAAGGTGGTCGGCGACCTTGCGCTCTACCTCGTGGGCCTGGGTGCCGATCCTGTCGACTTTGCGGAAAACCCCGGTTCCTACGACGTTCCCGACTCCGTCATCGCCTTCTTGAGGGGCGAGCTTGGTGATCCTCCCGGCGGTTGGCCGGAGCCCTTCCGCACCAAGGCGCTCGAAGGCAGGGGCACGACGCGTCAGATGACGGTGTTGTCAGACTCGGACCGCGAACTCCTTGCGGGCTCTGGCCCGTCACGGCGCCGCGCACTCAACCATTTGCTCTTCCCGTCTCCCGCAGAGGACTTCGATAAGGCTGTCGAGAAGTATGGCGACATCTCGGTCATCGACACCTACCACTACCTGTATGGCATGACACCCGGCAGTGGGGAAGAGGTCACGATTCATCTGGAGCGAGGTGTCACGATGCTCGTGACGCTCGAAGCCGTCGGCGAGCCCGACGATCATGGGCTTCGCTGGGTCATGTTCAACTACAACGGACAGATCCGACCGGTACAGGTGATGGACCTGTCTGCGGAAGTGACGGTGCATGCCCGCGTGAAGGCCAACCCGGACATTCTCGGGGAGGTCAGTGCTCCATTCGCCGGCGCGGTCACTCCGTTGGTGGCTGTAGGAGATGTGGTCGAGCTTGGGGCGAGCGTCGCGACAATCGAGGCCATGAAGATGGAGGCATCGATCACGGCGCCGGTTTCCGGAAAAGTGGTTCGATTGGCAATTTTGGGCACCGAGCCGCTTCAAGGCGGGGATCTCGTGCTTGTCATCGACGCCAACTAGCAACCCACCGATGTCACGCATTGTCGCAGGTAAATCACCATCATCTAGGACCCCGGGACCTTTGACCCCGAGGTCAGCAAGAAGGTCGAGAGACCATGTGTTGCAAGGAGGTGTGTCATGAAGGTTCTGGTCGCAGTGGGGTCAAAGTACGGTTCGTCGCGCGCAGTTGCGAAGACGATTGCCGAGACTCTGGAGGGTCAAGGCTTCGAGGTCGACTTTCAAGATGCAGCCGATGTTCGCTCGGTCATGCCGTTCGACGCGGTGATCCTCGGATCCGCCGTCTACGGGGGACTGTGGAGGCGGGACGCATCCGCCCTAGCAAAGGAGCACCGCGAGGCGCTTCGCCTGCGTGATGTGTGGACCTTCTCCGTGGGCATGGAAAACGTCGTTGTCGAGGGTCAGCCCAAGGACGAGGCTTACTCGATCGCCGACGCGATTGGTGCACGCGAGCACAAGCGTTTCGCGGGAGCGCTCGACCCTGACAAGCTCAACATTGGTGAGCGAGCGCTCATTCGGGCCTTGGACCCGCCGCTTGGGGACTTCCGCGACTTTGATGAGGTCAAGTCATGGGCCGAGTCGGTCGCGCTGGAACTGAGCGAGGCCGCGATCAGCTGAGCCCCAATCGTCGTGTCGGCCCTGGGCAATACAGTGGAACCGCACGCGGCACACGGGAGGCTCCCCAAATGACTATCCTCGACAACCGACCCCATAGCGCCGTCGTCGTCATCGACGTTCAGGTGGACGTGATGGCGGCCGCGCATGAGCGCGCAAACGTGATCGCTTCAATAGGAACGCTTGTGGAGCGCGCCCGTGAGTCGCAGGTTCCCGTGTTCTGGGTGCAGCATTCCGATGCCGACATGGCACAGGGGAGCGAGGGCTGGCGGATCGTCCCAGAGTTGTCTCAACAGCCCGACGAGCCCGTGGTTCACAAGCGATACGGCGACGCATTCGAGGACACGACCCTGGAAGACGAGCTCTTGAAGCGCGGCATCGGACGCCTCGTGATCGCGGGTGCGCAGACGGATGCGTGCGTGCGTTCCACACTTCACGGGGCCTTTACACGTGGCTACGACGTCACGTTGGTTCACGACGCACACACGACTGAAGACCTCAGTTCGTGGGGCGCGCCACCGCCCGCCCAGGTCATTGCCCACACGAACTTGTACTGGGCACACCAAACGGCGCCGGGGAGAGTGGCCGCGGTGGGCTCAGCCGCGGGTGTGGAATTCGCCTCGTAGGCGCAGGAAGCGACACCACTCGAAGAGGGTGCCCGCAGGTTACCGACGTAGGGTGGACGTTACGGACACCACACACGAGTCTGCGCACCTCGCACTTCTGTGAGCAGTGCAGCGCCCGGTGGTCCGCAATTGCAGGGAGACGACTATGAAGGTCATCATCAACACCGGTCACAACATCCCGCTCTCCGAGGATTCCATCGCGGAGATGGAGTTGCTCGTCGAGTCAACCCTCGAGCACTTCGCGGCGCGCCTGACCCGGGTCGAGGTTCACCTCACCGATGGCAGCGCCGGTCGCAGCACAGGCGACGACATTCGCTGTCGGCTCGAGGCCCGCCCCGAGGGCTTGAACCCCGAGTTCGTCTCCGATGACGCCTCGACCGTCGACGCCGCGGTGAGCGGCGCCCTGCAGAAGCTGACGCATGTGCTCGACACCACCTTCGGACGCCGTGATGACAAGCACCGGGGCGGCAACTGATCCGCCGCGTCGCACGGCTTTGAGTCGGGGAGAGGGCTTCCCGCCGAACGTCTCGTCAGTGACAAATAAGCAACTGGGGTTGACAATTCCCTATAGGCAACATAAGTTGCTTATATGACGAGTCGCGAACGACAGCCGATGGGTGACATCGCCAACGACCTCGCAGCAGTCCTCGCGCTGAGGACCATGGCAGACACCCTCGAGGATGCCGGCGTCGAGCGCGCCATGCGAGCAGGCTGGTCGTGGTCGGAGGTTGCCGAGGCGCTCGGCGTGACACGTCAAGCAGTGCACAAGAAGCATTCCGCAAGGCTCATAGCCGCCGATATCGATCTCAGGAGACGCCATGCATGAAGTCGTTGCCCCCATGAGCACGCGCGACGTGGCCAAGCAAGCGAGGGGACTGGCTTCGGAGTTGAACGCTAGAACGGTAGAGGCCGAGCACCTGCTTCTCGTCCTGGCGGGCCCTTGCGATGAAACGGCAAGAATCCTGAAGCCAGTCGCGCTAGACCGAGGCCGTGTAGAGGCCGCGCTCCGTGAGGAGCGCCAGGCGAGCCTCGCGGCGGCCGGGGTGGAGCCGTTGACCGCCGAAAGGGCAACGAGATCCGGTCGCACGCGCGCGCCACAATGGGGAGCATCGGCGAAGTCGGCATTGAAGCGCGGCCACGAGATCGCAAGGAGGGGTGGGCGGGCGGGGGAGACGCCCACCGATCTCCTGCTCGGGGTGCTACAGGCCGAGCTGGGCACGGTTCCGCGCGCGCTCGCCATCACGGGAGCCGATCGTACCGCGCTCATCGCACATATCGGCCGACGCCGTTGACGCCACGGCCGATGAACCCACGAGGGGCTTGCTACAACGCGGGCCGGGTCGTTGCGCCAACGTAGGCCGGGTCCTTCCAGGGCAACATTCTCATTGTGGCTGTACAGCGAGACCCAAGAACTCCACGTTCACGCGGGGAGCGCGGTCTCGAGGGCGTTGCTATCGCCTATCGGACATAATGTGCATTATCGGCGTTTGGCCGAAAAGTCAAGCCAAGCGCCTGCTACCAGGTGGGATGCGTCGCTTGACGTAACGACCAGAGCCTGTGTCCCTTGCGCGATCGTGGGCCACCATCGCGGCGCCGATGTCGTCAACGAGGTCGGCACACCTGAGTGCCACGCGCACCACGAATTCTCCATCCTGGCTCACACACAACAGCGCGAGATCGTGCGGGCCTGGGCCTCTGACGGCGCCGCTGTCGGCATCCTCACGATGGTCGCCGCATACCGCGAGCACGACCCTGCATGGTTCGATCGGTGCCGACCCACGGCGGCGGAACTGTGAACTTTGAGGCCTGGCTGACCGTTGCCGAACCTTTCGTGTTCCTCGGCTTTTTGCTTGTGTGCGTGCTGCTGGTCGCGGTGATCATGGTGCGGGACGCGCTGCGAGGCGAGTCGTGAAGGGCTTCTGCGGCGGTGTGCTCGGCGGCGTGGCCGTCGTGGCGGGGGTGGTCGTGTTGTCGGTGTACACGGTTGTCTCGGCGGTTGAGGCGGAGCACCGTGCGTGGTTGCGCTCGCCTGGGGTGTCCCTGTGATCCGCGCCCTGGTCTTTACCGTGCTTGGTGCGGTCGCGATTGCTGTTCTTCCCGTCGCGGGTAGTGCGGTTCTGATCCGGCTGCTGCGGCTTCGCCTGCTGTGGCGTGTCCGTGGTCGTCTGCGCGCTCGACGTGACGCAGCTGCTCTGTCGCGGGCCGGTGTGCTGTGATCGGCGCGGACGGGTATCCCACGGACTGCGGGACCGGTGATCCGTTGTCGTTCGTGTCCGTCTCGGCTGCCGCGACACGGCACGACGCGATTTGCGCGTTGGCGCACAACGCGGACGCGGGCGTCCTCTTCGGCGTCGTCGTGGGCTGCACGCTCGTGTTCCTCGGTGTGGTGCTGGTGGTGTCCAAATGGATGCGGTAGTCGCGCCGATTGGCGGTGTCCTCGGTGGCGACATCGTGAGCCGCCTCCTTGGCCAGATGGTCGCCGGAATGCTTCCTGAGGTGCGGCTTCTCATGCCCGCGTTCATCACGATTGCTGGTGCTGGCCTCGTGTTCTGCGCCTGGTGGCTTGTGCGCTTCTGGCGCTCGGGGGTCTGACGTGGACCTGATGAAAGTGCTCGCTGCGGGTGTCGCGGTTTTCGACTTAATGATCTGGCTCGTGTCGCACGTGCTCGCCGCAATGTCGCGGAAGTACGGCGCATGACCGGCTGGGTCGAGGTTTACCTGTCCGCAGTCGCGGCGGGTCTGTTGGTGGGCGGGTTTCGGGCCGTTCTCGCCATGACACAAGGAAGGAGATAAACAGATGCCTAGCCCTATTGCAGATGTTGGTACCGCCCTCAGCGGTGGTGTCGACACGACCGTGTCGGCGTACACCACGTACGTAATCCCGGCGCTCATCACGCTCGCCGTGATCGCTGCGGTCGTTGGTGCCGTTCTCGGCGCGATCCACTCGCGTCGCAACCGCCCCAAGGCTTAACGGCGAGCGGGAGTGTGTGCCATGCGCGGGAGCGCTTCGGCACACACTCCCTCTCCCCCGTCCGCTCATCATCACCGTTGCCTCCCTGGTGTTGGTGGGCGGTCGAGGAAGGAGGCCTTGCTATGGATCGCACAACGAAAGTACTCGGGCAGCTCGGTGTGGCCGCGTTGGTCGCGGGACTGACCGTGCTCATCATCATGCTCGGCGGCGGTGTCGCACAAGCTGCTGGCAGCGTGCGCACGATGGGTTACCCGTGTCCCCCTGGTGCTCCGGATGACTCGTCCCTGTGTAGTCCTGCGGGTTGGGCGATCATGGCGGACGCGATTTCTGAGGGCGTGGGTACGTTCTCCAGTGCATCGGTTGCGACTTCGGCGGCGGGTACGTCGGTCGCGGCGGGTGGCGCTGCGGCGCTCAGCGCGGCGGATCTTGCCTGGACCGGTGTCTCTGCGGCTGCTGGCGGTGCGATCGCGGTGGGCATGACAAAGGTCGCGGCTGGGGAGTTTTATGCTCCAAAGGGGTCGACTTCGCTGGTACAGACTCCGGGCTTGCCGGAGGGGTTTGGTGCTCCGACGTCTACGGGTCCGTTCGGTTGGCAACAGGCTTACTTTTCGATTTCGAATGACCTGATTGTGTACGGCGGGTATGGCGGTGCGAACGTGTCAGCGGTGGGGGTTATGACGCTGGCGTCGACGGTTGATTCTGGGTCTGACTACATTCAGGGTTCCACGGCGGCAGACGCGTATGTCTATTGCCAGCCTGTCGGTGGTGGCGCGTTGGTGCAGGCGGGCAACGTTGGGGAGGGTGGTATCGGGTTAGGAAATCGGCGGTGGGCGTCCAATTACGTTACGACCGTGAATCTGTCCGGCGTTGTGGATTGTCCGGCGGGTACTGGGTTTGATCATCTGGAGTTCTGGGGGAATGTGAGGCGTGACACGTCTCCCTCTAGTAGCGTCACTGTGGTGATCCCGTGGTATCCGCCGGGTCACGTTGACTGGCATCCGGCGCAACCGGACGGCTTGACGGGGACCCTCGTCACTACTGCGGATTGCGTGTCTGCCGCTGGCACGCGGTCGTTCTCGACGTCGGTCGCGGCTGCTGGTGTTGGTGACGGTGCGCCGTTGGAGTGGCCCGGGGTGAGTTGCAACGCTGGGGAGACGTTGGGTCATTTCGCCGTGGATTGGGTGACGCCCTCGGGGACACAAAGCGTTTACTCGTACACGGCTCCGGGCTGGGTCGTGACGATGCCTGTCGAGTACCCGGGTTGTGAGTCTGGCGGTTGTCAGGTCGAGTTGTGGAAGGTGTTTTCGGGGTCACCGTCGCTGTATTGCGGGGTGGCTGCTGTTGGGTGTCCTGAGTGGGTGAGTGATTCGGCTAAGGCCTCCGACTATCAGTGTCGGTTCGGTGGGTACGATGCGCCGCTCGGGCTCTGTTATGGCATGTTTCGTGACCCGGGCAAAGTGTCGCCGAATACGACCGTCAAGGTCGACCCTGTGACTGGTGTCGTGACGGGCACGACGGATCCGATCATTAGCACGGACCCTGTGGCTTACGTGGATACGCCCGTCGTCACGGACCCTGTGCCCCAGCCTGATCCTGTGCCGCCCGTGCCCGGTCCTGTGGACACTCCGGATCCTGTTCCGTCGTCGGACTCGACACAGTGTTTTCCCCATGGGTGGGGTGTGTTTAACCCTTCGGAGTGGGTTCTGCAACCGGTCAAATGTGCGTTCGCGTGGGCTTTCGTGCCCCGTCCGGGGGTGATTCAGACGATCACTAGCTCGGGCATTGCGGCGGTGTCTGCGGACCCGCTTCTGGGTGCGGTGCTGCAAGTCGGTGTGAGCCTGCGATCCCTTCCGACGGTTGTCGCTGGCGGGTGCACCTCTGAGGGTGTCGTGTTCGACACGACGGGTGTTCCCGCTCTTGGCGACTTTCGTGCGGTGATCCCCTGCGACCCGGCGACCGTGATCCCCCAGTGGACCATCGCGTATCACCTCATGGAGTTGTCGATGTCGGTGGGGACCCTGCTCGGGGTGTTCTACATCGTGCGCCCCTACTTCGTGTCAAAGGCGTCCGACTGATGATCGTTGAATCCCTGTACTCGGGCGCGGTTGCGTTCGTCGTGTGGCTTGCGAACCTGCTTCCCAATGTGTCCGTGGCTGCACTCGATCCGACGTCGATCGCGCAGTACGTGACCTACCTCACGGGTGGGTTCGGTCCCCTCGCCGGTTGGGCTCCCATGGCCCTCGCGTTCGCCTGCCTAGGTGTGCTCATGGCTGTCGAGGGCGCGGTCACCGTGTGGGGCTTCGCCGTGTGGATCTACCACCAGTTTTGGGGTGCGTCGTGAGTATCCGGCTGGAGGGCTTGTGGCCTGGCATGATCCGTGGCGTCATCGGTGCCATGGGGTCCGGTAAGAGTCTTGAGGGTGTCAAGCGTGCTGTGGGCAAGCACCGGGCCGGGGTCGATGTGTACTCCTCGACGCCTTTGACGATCGACGGCGAGGACTGCCCAGTTGTGACCCCTGAAAATCTCATGAAAGTGAAGAACGGGTTCATCCTTCTCGATGAGGTTCACCTGTGGTTGCCGTCGCGCCGGTCCCTCAAGACGCCGCTGGTGTGGCTCGAGTGGATGAGTCAGATCCGGAAGGAGGGCGTGCGCGTAGAGATCCTGTGGACTGCTCAAGTGTGGAACCGGCTGGACGTGGCGCTGCGCGATTTGACGCTGTACGTGACGAAAGCCGAACGGTGGAACCTGGGCCTTGTTGAGGCGTACGTGTACAAGACCTTCGCGGAGGACCAATTCCCGCGCGGCAAGTACATGAAACGCGAGATCGTGCGCCGCTCCCGCACCGCGTCCGGCGCGTACTCGACTGACTACAAGATCGAGCGTGCCGGTCACCTGCGCGACGAACGCGACCCCTACGACGGTGGTGCCCGCGACCGTGCCCAGGAACAACTCAAGGCGCTCCTGGATAAGACTCGCGCCGCAGCTGCGGCCCCGGCCGTGGCTCCTGTCGCGGTTTCCACATCACCTACCACCACTGAATGGGGCTACTAGTCATGAGCGCTTACAACGAGTCCGGGGGCCTCTGGGATGAGGAATTCGACTACCTCGACGATGAGGACGATTACGACCTGCACGGTGAGGCTGCTGAGGACGTGGCTGCCTGGGCTGACGAAAACGGTGTGGACCTGGCGGACGTGGAGGACTTCCTTGACGCTGACGGGTCTGAGTTTGAGCGGCACCTGGACGATAACGAGGGCGTCGACCCGGACGAGATCGACTACGAGGTCGCCATGGAATCGATCGATGGTGCGACCGATCTCGACGCGCTCGATATCGCGGAGCTGCTCGATGCTGCCCAACTCGCGGGCGTCGATCTTGCCGACTTGCTCGACCTTGTCGACGGTGTGAGCGAGACTCTGCTGGGCGATGACGGGTGGGACGGTGACGACGACGAGGTCGAGGCCATCGTGTACGAGGTGCCCGAGGACTCTTTGCCGAATGAGATCGGTGAAGTGCCTGAGATTGGTGACGATCCGGTCGATGAGCCGGACTATTTCTGGAATGCCTACGTGGAAGGAAAGTGGTCGTGATGGGTGAAAAGGTGTCGGATCGGGTTGCTCGGGGTCGTGCGCAGTGGCGTACACGTGTGGTCGTGTATGTGGGGATGGGTGGTTACGCGGGTGCGGTGGTCGCTGCGGTGTGGGCGCATGCGACGTCTGGCGGTGTCGCTGTCGGGGTGGTGTTGTTCGGGTTGGTGGTGTTCTGGCTCGGGCGGCGTTCGGCTCTTGAGTCCGCTTCTGCTGAGGCTCACGCTTGGGCTGTTGCGACGGCGACGGCTAACGCGACGTCGAACTCGTTGGCTGCGGTGCAGGTGAACGTTTCCCAGGATGGGCGCGCGGTTGAGTTGACGGATGGTACGGGTTTGCATCGTCGTGTGGTCGAGGCTGGCCTTGGTGACGGTCGCCTCTCCCCCGGCGCCATTCCGATAGCGAGCAGCAATCCCGCACGAGTTGGCGCAGTCAACCCCCCTTACCTCGTCACTGATGGGCAGCAGGCGCGGAGCGCGTCCCGTGACCACATGTTCAGCCATGGGGTTGACGGCGACGACGACGCGGGTACGTTGCCCGCTCGGGACGGCACCGGGTCCCCCCTGTACGACCAATGGCCCTTTGTGTCCGACGACCGATTTTCGCGTGTCACGTCCGGGTCCGGAGGTGTTGAGACTCCCCCGCAAGGGGGTGGTGTCGTGGGGTAGATCGGGCTCGAACTCTTTGCAGGACCCGCTGGAACGGGTGATCACTACGGAGGACGAGAGTGTCTATTTCTACGACGGCGGGACCCGTTGCACGTGCGGTCGCGATGGGTCCCGCCACCTTGCCCGGGCAGGCTTTCGGGTTCTCGACGCGCGCGGTCGTTGACGCGACCGCTGACGCGGTACGCGAACTGATCGGATACGAGCCAACATGGCTCGGCGCTGACGCTGACATTCCGGCGCTTTTCCGTCGCGGTCGTGGCGCTGTCGCGGAAAACACGCGTGTGACCGACCGGTACACGCTGACGATCTCGGGCGGCTCGATCGCTTTCGCCGTGAAGTACGCGAGGCCGTGGGACAACGATTCGGCGCCCTGGCGCGACACGCGCGCGACTAGGAACGCTGCGGGGCAACTGGAGATTTGGGGCGACGATGAGGACGCCGACGACGAGGACGGCACACTGCACCGGGGCACGATCAAAAAGTGGTCGGTGCGGTCACGTCTGCGCATGATGAAGGCACTGGCGGACATCGACCACGACTCGTGGAGTTCGCCACAGCTGCGGCTTTCAATGGTGACCTTGACCCTGCCCGACGACTGGCGCGCGGTGGCACCTCGAGGCGCCGACTTTAAGCGCATGGTTCGCAAGTTCCGGTGGGCCTGGGAGCGTGAGGCGTCCCTGCCTTCGTGGCAGGTGGTTTGGAAGTTGGAGTTCCAGCACCGGGGCGCGCCGCACATGCACTTGATGATGAGGGTCCCTGACGAGGGCACGGTCGTGCGCGGGCAGACCTTCCGGCGTTGGCTCTCGTCGACGTGGGCGGCGTGCGTCGCGGCGGACAACTGGGCGTGCCACGCATGCGGCGACGGTGCTGAGGGTCAACGCTGTGATTGCCCGGCCCCGGACACGGAATACGTGCGCAACTTTGCCGCTGGTACGAACGTCGATTTCGGGTTCCGGGGCACGGACCCGCAACGCATCGCGGTGTACTTCCTCAAGCACTCGTCCAAGACCAGCGACGACAAGGAATACCAGCACGACGTGCCGCCGGAGTGGTGGGAGGAGGACGCCGGTCCTGGCCGTTTCTGGGGCATCAGCGGCCTGGAACGGCTAGAGGTGCAGATCGAGGTCCCCAAGGCCCTTTGGCAGGCCGCGAAACGGCTCGCACGGCACCTTGTCAAGGCTCGTAACGCGCGCGCTGCGCTATCCCGCCGCGCGCATGTCGTAGATGGTGTGAGCGAGGCGACTAGGCGCGCCACGCTTGACGACCTGGGGATGTTCGGGCGGCGCCGGTCTCGGGTGCTCAGCGACCCTCTCGGCGGCGGCTGGATTCTGAGCAACGACGCCCCGGCCCTGGTGTACCGCATCGCGGTATTCCTCGCCGGTCGCCCGCCGGGCAACGTGCCCGAATAGGTCCGAGAAGTACAGGGCGCCGCGCAGATCGTTCGCGGCGAGCAGAGCCATGCCCCGGCGAGCGTATTCGTCGCCCAAATCGGCGTATTTGCGCCCTTCCGGGAGGTCGATCCGCCACGGAGCGCGCAAGTCGTCGTCGATCTGGACAAGTTGCGCGCCAGTGAGGCCCCACCACGGCGAACGGACCGTTTTCATCACGAAGATGTTCATCGGCGCGGGCTTGAGCGGCAGGCGCTGCGCTTCGCGGGGTCTTGTGGGAATCCTCTAGGCCGGCTCGCGCAGCTCCGCGGCCGCCGGCGTCCGCCAATGTGGCATTTACCAGGTACGATGAAAATCGTCCGCGCGATCGCCGATTGGCGGTTTGTAAGGTTCCTACAGTTCCACGCGCGTCGCGAGTTCGCAGCTGCGCGGGTGGGGTCCGGCGCCGGGCTCGTCCTGTATTCCATAAGTGTGCGCAGCGTGTCGGTTGCGGGGTTGCGCGTGTGGGTGTATGAATTGCTTGCGGGAGTTCCCCGCCCGGCTGGAACCGGAGATCACTAGGAGATACCTCATGGCTACTATGACTAAGATCGCGTCCGCACTTGTGCTGGATCGTTTCCGGGATTCGTTCAAGAATGACAAGGGCGAAACGGTGGAGTACGCGCAGGCGCGGCTCTTCGACACGGTCACCCGTGAGTTCACCGTCGTGAGCACGCTGGACATCGCTTCGCTGGTCAACCTGACTCCCGGCGAGACTGTGGGGCCGCTTGAGTTCGAGTTCGTCGAGAACTTCAACATTCGGGCGCAAAAGGTTCGCCCCGTGGGTAACGGTGGCCGCGCGGCGGCTGAGCGCTTCTAGAAAAGGACGAGCCCCGGGCCGCTGGAACGGCTACCGGGGCTCTAGTCCACTCCCGGATCACTGAGGACAGGAGGAACCTGATGTCAACGGTACATGAAAACGCCCGCAATGTGCATTATCGGCGTTATCCATCGGGGCGCTGAACAGACGGGAAAAGCCCTCAATCAGTTCTGCTGGAGTGTCTGCACGATGTACTCGAGCTGCTCGGCGGTCAAGGTGCCCGCATGGCGGACAAGCAGCGTGCCGTCTGGCCCGATGATTGCCGTGAACGGCAAGCCAGGAACCCGGTATGTGCCGGAGGCCGTCCCGTTCGCGTCGACCACCAGGGGGTACGTCACACCGCTCGTGCGGGCGAACGCCGCGGCGGCGCCGGTCGGATCGGCGATGTCGACCCCCACGAACGCGACGGAGTTGCCGAGCGCCTGGTGCGCCTTCTCCAGAGCAGGCATCTCCTGAACGCACGCGCTACAGGTGCTCGCCCAGAAGTTCAGTACGGTGTACGAACCGGGCGTCCCCGCGATCGACGCTTTAGTTGACGTGTCCCCAAGCACCGGGAGTGTGAGCGCCGGCGCGGGGGCATTGAGCGTTGCCGCGACGGCCGCACTGCTTTCCGTCGGTCCGGCGACAGGCGTGCGGGAACCCGGTGGCAGCAGGTCAACGGCCATCTGCGCCATCGCGTGAGCGTAGAGCGCGGTGCTGGCCGATCTCGTCCCGAATTGCCCGATCCCGACCTCCTGGCCGTTCGGGTCGATGAAAAACATCTCGACCCCGTGACCCACCGACTGGGTAGCGGGATCGGCGTTCACCGACACGTGGTAGCTGTCGGCGACCTGGGCTAACTGCGTCGTTGACCCCGTGACGAATTCCCAATTGCTGCTGCCGTGCAGGCCGTGTTGATCGGACCACGCTGCGACATCGCTCACGGCGACGTGGAACGGGTTCACGTTCACCCCAAGGAATACGACATTCTGCGCGGCCGCACCCAGGTCCTTGTCCGCGACGACGATGTCTTGGGCCAACAGCGTGCACAGGTCCGTGCATTCGTCGTCACCAAACGTCAGCACCACGGACTTGCCGCGGTACTGCGACAGGCTCACCGGCTGACCGTTCTGATCGGTCAACGTGAAGGCCGGTGCGGCATAGGCGGGCGGCGGGAGGACGTCGAGCTGCAGAAGGTCGGCGGCGGCCGCGTTGATCCCTGGCTCGACCATGGGGTCGGATGCCGCCGACGAGTGCGGCAGCCCGATCGCCACGATCAGGGCGACCGCCGCGACGACGATGAAGCCTGCACTTGCCCAGACAACTGCGGTTCCACGACTGGTCGGCGGAGCATCGGGACGTGGTTTCTCGGTCATAGGTCGGCAGTACCTCTCTTGGTTGTGGTGCGCTCACCTGGGGCGGTGTCGGCAGGCGGGTATGGGGCCACTCCCCCACCAGACGCGGACATCGAACGTCGCACCACGATGACAAACGCCCCCAGCACGATCACACCCAGCACGATTGCCGAGCGGACGGGATCGGTCCCGACGGCGGCGGTAAGGCCCGCTTGCAGGTGGCCGATCGTCGTCGTCAAGGGGGCGTTGACGGTTGGACCCCGCAGATCGGTCACCCAGTAGTAGACGAGATATGCGCCCGAGGCGGTGAGGACGAGGCCCGAGACCACTGGAAGTATCCGTGACGCGGCGTGCACGCGCCGCATTGCGCCCGCTCCCGCCATCGTCGTGACCACGGCGGCCGCGGTGACGAAGAGGCCCATTCCAAGGGTGTACGCGAGGTACGTAGAGAGCCCCGCCCAGGCGCCTCGGCGCGTGAACGAACTGCCGACAGCCGCGAGGAACAGCGGGAGGGAGCAGCTGAGGGAACCGATCGCATAAACGGCTCCATAGCCGACCATGGCGAGTGCCGAGCGACCGGGCCTGACTCGCGGTGTTGGCAGGCGCAGGCTCGGACCCCTACCCATGAGGGTGAAGACACCGGCGACTGTCATCCCGAGGGCGACGACAATCATGACCCACGGTAGCCAACCAGCCACGAGCTGCACCCCGCTCTCGACAATGAGCCCAAGGATGCCGAAGACGGCGACGAATCCCCCGCTCACCCCCGCGCCCGCCAACAGGCTCCGCGCGATCCTGGCCCCATTGGGGCCGGACGGCCGCCCCGCGAACAGTGCCAGGTAGGCGGGCAACATCGGCAGGCCGCACGGGTTCACGGCGGCGACGAGCCCAAGTGAGAAGGCGTACAGGACTTGAGCATTCCCTGGCTGTGATGACATCATTTCCGTGCCCTCAAGTCCGGGCTTGTCGCATGGCCACTACCCCACCTCACTGCTCCGCTCGATCGGTGCGGGCGAGAGTCTGCAGGTAGGCGTTGTAGTCGGTGAGTTCGGTGTCGTCTCCGCGAGCGAGCCTTCGGCCCGCGGCCCTCGTGCTGCGCTCTTCGGACCGCCGCCATGTCACGATGAGCGCACCGAGAACCAGGAGGGTTGGGATCTCGGTGAACGTCCACGCGATGCCGCCGCCGGTTCGTTGATCCGCGATCGGCACGATGTGCCAGCCGGGCATGGGCATTGCGTAGAAGCGGACGAGCAGGGTCGTCGCCATCATGACCGCCACGCCGAAGAACGCATGGAACGGCGCGGTCGCCATGATCTCGAGAACCGAGACTGCGGGCCCCGGCATCGAGAATCGTCCACGGCGTGAGTTTCGCGGGTTGGGATCGACGCCCAAGACTCCCCAGAAGTAGAGGAAACCGATCAGCACAAAGTGCACGAGCATGAGGTTGTGGCCCCACCAGGTGCTCATGAGTTCGTCGAAGATGGGCGTGAAGTACAGGCCATACAGGCTCACGATGAACAACACGAATGCGACTACCGGGTTCGTAAACACCCTGAGCACCCGCGAGTGCAGAACCCGCAACACGACTCGACGCACCCCGCCGCGCCGCCCAACATCGGTGGAGAGCGCGCGTAGCAGCAGTGTCACGGGCGCCCCAAGCGCGAGGAAAACCGGTGAAAGCATGCTCAGCACCATGTGCTGCACCATGTGCGCGCTAAAGAGCTCCATGCCGTAGCCGTCGACACCGGTGGCGGTGACGATTAGCAAGGAGGCCACTGCCGCGAGCCACCACACCGTGCGGTGGACTGGCCAGCGGACGTTGCGGCGGCGTAGCACGACGACGCCCCACACGTAGAGGGCAAGCAGTGCGAGCGCGATCACCGGCAGAATCGGGATCGGCTGGGGATGCCAGGCCAACAGTCGTGCGAGCGTGGGCGGCTGCATCGGCATCCACATCGGGCCGTTCATCGCCATCGGTCCACCCGACGACGGAGTTGGCGCCGCCATCAGCCAAAGCACGCGTCAGACCCCCGCCGCGAGGGGACGGGCCGCGACGAGTTCACCCGAAGCGCGGGCGAACCGCTCGAAGCCCGCTCCGGTGACATCCTGCTGAGTGGCGAAAGACACGCTTTCCATAGTACATAGCGGCAATCCGTGTTCCTCCGCGTAGTCTGGGTTCCAACGACCGAACCCTCCTCACGACAACTCGTCACACCTCACCAACACGCGCTACCGGTTCTCAGTGTGCGACAAGCAGGAACAATCCGACCGCATGGAGCGTTCAGTTGCGGAGGGCCACAAGCCCCATACTAAGGAGGCTCACCATGGCTGATCGAGCTTTGCGCGGTATGCGCTTGGGAACACAGAGCAAGGAAAGCGCCGTAGGCATGGAACTCGCGGAACGTCGCGAGGCCGTTTACGACTGCCCCAACGGGCACGTGCTCGCGTTCCCGTTTGCCATCGAGGCCGACGTTCCCTTGTCATGGGAATGTCACTGTGGAGCCGCTGCTCTGCTTCGCGACGCCATTCAGCCCGAAGCCCGCGAGGAACGCCACCAGCGCACGCACTGGGACATGCTTCTGGAGCGTCGCTCCATCGCCGAACTTGAGGACCTTCTCCAGGAGCGCCTGGGCGTGCTGAGGGCGAGCCGCGGAGCCTAGGCTTTCGCCCGCGACGACTGACGGTCGGCCGCACCGCGATTCTCTAGCGACCCGCGCGGAACACCTTGTGCCAGACCCGCTGAATTCCCCACTCGGTGACTTTAGTGAGCGCCTCGCGGATAATTGCGCCGCTCATCTTTGACGCACCAAGGTCTCTCTCAACGAAGGTGATCGGCACCTCGGCCACGCTGCCACCGGCCAGGAGTGTCCGCCATGTCATGTCGACTTGGAAGCAGTATCCCTGAGACTCGACGGCCGCCAGGTCTAGTTGACGTAACGTCGCCGCCCGATACGCCCTGAATCCCGCGGTGGCATCCTTCACCTTGATCCCGAGCGCCAGGCGCACATAGCGGTTGGCGTTCGTCGACAGGAACTTGCGATGGAACGGCCAGTTCTCCACCTGGCCTCCACGCACCCATCGGGACCCGATCACGAGGTCGTGGTCCCCCGCTTCCGCCAGGAGCAGGGGCAGATCCTGGGCCCGATGCGAACCGTCGGCGTCCATTTCTACGATCACTTCGTACTGGCGTTCCAGCGCCCAAGCGAAACCGGAACGATACGCGACTCCGAGCCCCTGCTTTGCCTGCCTGTGCAGGATGTGGACGTGCTCATCCGAGTGGGCAAAGGTCTCAGCCCACTCCCCCGTGCCATCAGGCGATCCGTCATCGACCACGAGGATGTGTGCGTCCGGCACCGCCAACCTGACGCCCGCCACTTGCCTCGGCAGGGACTCGATCTCGTTGTAGGTAGGAATGATCACGAGAGTCTTCAACTGCGGCGCCTCCTCTTGCTGGTACCAATCGCGAGCACGGCAATGAGGCCGCCAAGAATTTCGAATCCCAACTCGATGAGCCCACCCCAATGGGTTGCTGGCGTGAGTGACGACCGCAGCGGAATTTGCGCGATCCCTGCGGCCCTGGTGAAGAGCTTGGTGCGATCGACGACCCGTCCCGTGGGCGAGATCACCGCACTCACCCCTACCGTCGAGACCTGGAGGGTCGCCCGGCCGGTCTCGATCGCCCTCAGCCTCGACATCGCGAGTTGCTGGGTGCTCTCAGCGGTCACGCCAAACGTCGCGTTGTTGGTCTGAACCGCCAAGAACTCGGCGCCGTCGCGGACCGCCTGCCGCGAGACCCAGTCGTAGGCAACCTCGAAGCAAATGATCGGCCCCACGTCCACGGTGCGTCCAAGAGAGGCGATCGGAATTTCCATTCGAGACGGATTCTTGCCTGGTAGAACGTCGGACGTGACCAGATCAACTTCCTTCGAGAAGATCCGAACTATGGACCGGTACGGGATGTATTCCGCGAAGGCGGCGGGCACCTGCTTGCGATACACAGCGCCGGCAAGCGCCTTTCCGCTCGGGAGCCACACGAGCGACTCGTTGTACCGCCCATTCACGGGCGTGTAGTCGTTGGTTCCGAGCATGATGGGGGCGCCGAGCGCCTGAGCCGCGGCCGTGACGTCTGCCGCGGTCTCCGCGTCGGTGCGGGGGTCGATGTCGGAGGCGTTCTCCGGCCAGATCACGAGGTCGATGTGCGCGCCTGGGTTCTGTTTGGCCAGTTCGATGCTGGCGTCCCGATGGTTCGCCGTCACCTCGCGGGCACGGTCGAAGGAATCGAGACCTTTGTTCGCGAGGTTTCCCTGCACCCACGCTACGGACATCGTCCCCGTCTGGGCCCTGCCGTCGAGAGGTATCCCCATCGGAGCAACCATCAGGCCCACAGCCACTGCCGCCGCAAAGGCGGGAGCAAGCACCCGCCTATTGCGCGCGGCCAGTACGCCCGCGCCGATCACCGCTCCGGTAAGCACCACGGCGAACGAGACGAGCGGCGCTCCCCCGAGCCACGCAAGCGGCGCATAGGGAGAATCAACCGCCGAAAAGGCGACCCTCCCCCACGGAAACCCTCCAAACGGCCACGCCGAACGCAAGAGCTCGGCGCCGACCCACAGCACCGCGAAGGCTACTGGCTCTAGCCATCGGGCCCGAGCCAAAAGATCGGAGCGCGTTAGACGCACAAACAGCATACCTACCAGGCCAAATGCTATTGATTCGGCAGCGGACAGTGCTACCCAGGGAACCTGTCCGACCGCCACAAACGCCCACCACAGGTGCGGCAAGAAGAAGGCCATGCCCATCAGCCATCCGTAGCCGAAGCCGCCCCCGGCGCTCACCCTCGCGAGGAGCATGTAGAAGGCGGCAAACGCGATGGGCGCGGTCACCCACCAGCCGACGTCAGGGAACGCCAAGAACAAGATCAAACCACTGGCTACTGCCACCAGGAAACGACGCGCTCTTGACACCGGTCCAGCGTACGCGGTGGATTCAGTAGGCAACGACGCCACGGCGCATCGCTGCGATTGCCGCCCGCGCACGATCACTCGTCGACGACTCCGGGGCCGACTGCGCAATCTGGTCGAGGGCATCGATGACCTGCTTGCACCACCGGACCATGTCTCCTGGGGCCACATCGGTTTTGCTGATGACGGCATCGAGGCTCTTGCCTTGGGCCCAACCATGAATGGCGTTCACCAGGCCCCAGTGGGGCGCGGGCAATGGGGGCAGGTCCCTGACCTCGTGGAGTTCGGCGAATCGCGACCAGACACGCTGCGTCTGTTTCAGCGCCTCGGTGAGTATGCCTTGCGGCCCGCCCGGAATACGAGGCGTCGAGTCGCCGTCGTCTCGACGCGCCGAATACAGCAGCGTGGAAACGGCCGCGGCGAGGCCGGCGGGATTGAGTCGCCCCCACACGTCCTCCCGCAAGCATTCGGCCATGACGATGTCGTTTTCCGCGTACAGCGTCTTGAGTGTGGTTCCCGCGGCCGTCACAACGGTCTCCTCTCCTTCCCCAGAGAGGTAACCGCACTCGCGCAGCACCGCGCAGCGCCTGTCAAAGACAGCCGCGATCGACCCCGTGGCACGCTGAATCTCCGTGGCGATCCTGTCCTTGTCCCTCAGGGTCCGGAAGTACCTCTCGGCCCACCGCGCGTGATCCTCGCGCTCGGGGCACGAGTGGCAGGGGTGGTTGCGCATCGCCGCTCGCACGGCATCGGCGTCGCCTTGAGACTGTCGCGGGCGCCGCTGCGTCCGCTCCTTGTCGCGGGCGACCCTGGCCTCCCCCAGTGCCCGGACGCCAAGTTCCTTCCGCGCGCGTGCATCCTGTGCGTTGAACTTTCCGGGGATCGTCAACCGTCCCACCGTGTCGAGACCCATCGTGAGATCGGCTACCGACAGGCGCGTGGCCCTGCCAGCGTCTGTCACGACCGTGGGGCGAGGGGCCTTCGGATCGTCGTCCGACGCGATGACGACGGCTACACCTGATCGCCTTCCCCCAAGGATGCGCACCAGGTCGCCGCGCCGCAATTGGCTCAATTGCGAGACCGTCGCCTCACGAGTCGCCCTCCGCGCGGTCTGCGATGCGTCCTTCTCGTTGCGAGACAGTTTTTCCCGCAGCCCCGCATACTCGCGAAAGTCGCCGCGATCGCACCGCATTGCCTCGCGAAAACCTTCAAGCGCGCCGTCAAGCTCGCGCACCCTGCGAGCCTTTCCGACGACCGATGCATCCGCTTGAAACTGCGCAAACGACATCTCGAGCGCATCACGGGCCCTCTGTACGCCCGAGCGGCCCACCAAGTTGATAGCCATGTTGTAGCTGGGCTGAAAGGAAGATACCAGGGGGTACGTGCGCCGCGACGCGAGGCGAGCCAGTTGGCCCGCATCGAATCCGGGGTGCTCGATGACGACGGCGTGTCCCTCGACGTCGATGCCCCGCCGGCCCGCGCGCCCCGTCAGCTGGGTGTACTCCCCCGCCGTGAGGTCCTTGTGGGACTCACCGTCCCACTTGACCAACTTCTCGAGGACCACTGAACGAGCCGGCATGTTGATGCCGAGCGCGAGCGTCTCGGTGGCGTAGACCACCTTGATGAGTCCCGCGGCGAAGAGCTCTTCCACCACCTCCTTGAACAGAGGGATGAGTCCCGCATGGTGGGCGGCGAGGCCCGCCTCGAGGTTGTCTCTCCAAGCCGTGAAACCCAGCGGCCCCAGGTCCTCGGGGGGCAGGGCCGAACATCGCACCTCGATGATCTCGGCGATCCGCCGACGTTCCTCGTCCGAGGTGAGCCGGATCCCTGAGGCCTTCACTTGCTCGACCGCGTCCTCACATCCCGCCCGGGAGAAGACGAACACGATGGCGGGCAGCAGGGCTTGGGCGTCGAGTTGGTCGATGACCGCAAACCTCGGTGGGCTGCGCCTCGGCTTGGGCTGGCTGCCCCTCCCGCCTCGATATCCGGAGCGCGCGGGCCGGTTTCCCTGTTCGTCGTGGCGGGATCGCTTCGCCACGGCCTCCAGTTCGGGATTGATGCGCGGGTTGGGCCCTAGGTCGCTCGGATCGGTGCCCGGCGCATAGAGATCGAATAGCCCCTCACGGAGCATCACGTGTGGCCACAACGGCACCGGTCGGCGCTCGCTCACGATGACCTTGGTGTCTCCCCTGACCTCCGTCAGCCACGCGCCAAACTCCTCGGCGTTCGACACCGTCGCGGAGAGCGAGACGATCGAGGTCGCCGCGCCGACGTGGACGATGACCTCTTCCCACACCGAGCCCCGGAAGCGGTCGGCCAAGTAGTGGACCTCGTCAAGAACGACGACGCCGAGGCGATCGAGGCTCGACGAGCCCGCATAGATCATGTTGCGCAGCACCTCAGTGGTCATGACGACGATGTCGGCGTGCGGATTGATCGAGGTGTCACCGGTGAGTAGCCCCACCTTTTCGGGCCCGTAGATGGCCCGCAAGTCCCCGTACTTCTGGTTGCTGAGAGCCTTGATGGGCGTCGTGTAGAACGCCTTTCGTCCCCTCCGCTGTGCGTGTGCTACCGCGAACTCGCCCACCACCGTCTTGCCTGCGCCAGTTGGCGCCGCGACAAGGACGGAGTGTCCATCCGCCACGGCCTGGCAGCCATCCCTCTGAAAGTCGTCGAGCGCGAAGGAAAGAGTCGCCTCGAAGTCCACAAGGTCCGACGAGCGAGAACGCTCGCGCGCCGCCGCGTAGCGTTCCGCTGGGCTAGTCACTCAGCCAATCTAGCTCGGGCGCGCGCCGAGAACGCGCAACGCCTTGGGTGCTACCTCGATTGTCATCGGATCGCCGCCCACTAGTTCACCATCGGCAAAAGCCGGTGGCAGCTTCGCGCCGCTCTCGGCCTGCCCGATCGTAATCTTCTTGGCGCGCACGACCCTGACCTTCGGCTCGCCCAGAATCGAACCGTCATAGAGCTTGGGGAACAGTTTGCCGATCTCGAGCTTGCCAAGGGGCTCCGTGATAACGAGTTCGAGCATCCCGTCGGTCACTCGCGACTCCGGCGAGATGATGAGCCCACCGCCGAACACCGGAGAATTGGCGACGGCGACCAGCGTGCAGGTCTGCGTCCATGTCTGATCGTCCGCCGTGACCGTGACGCCGTAGGGCTTGTAGCGAGGAACCTCGCGGATGGTCGCGACCTTGTATTTGAGCGGACCTCGCGGAAAGTTGATCTGCCGCGCGTACGACGCGATCGCTGCGTCGATACCTGCGGAGAGCACCGCGAGGAAGTACCTGGGCGCGGCCGGCAACTCGATACGCCGCCCAGAGATCTTCCCGAGATCGACGTGGGCGACCTCTCCGGCAAGCCCATCCTCGATGCGCTGGACGGCCGCGGGGATGTCGTGGATGGGCAGGTCAAGCGTGATGGCGCCGTCGTTCCCCGAGCCCGCCGCAACGATTCCCAGCGGCAGTTTGCGGTCGGCGCACACCTGGATTCCCAGGTGCACCATGCCGTCACCACCCACGACGACGAGCGCGTCAAGCGATCTGCGCGCCTTCATCGCGGCCTCGTAGGAGCCCGCCCACGACCCCATATTGAGGTCCACGATCTGGTGCCCGCGAGCGGCCAGAAGCGACAGCGCCGCTATTCCCCACGCCCTGCCCCTTCCCGACCCCGATGTCGGGTTGGTAATCACGCCAACTTTGCTCACTCTTCGCCCTTCGCGCGCGGTTTGGCGCGCAAGGCGCCGATGCCAATGGCGCCAAAGTACAGGGCGCACATCGGAATTGCCATCACCGTCATCGTGATCGCGTCGGGCGTAGGGGTCATTGCCGCCGTGAAGACAAAGATCAGGAGCACCGCCCAACGCCAACCTTTGAGCCACACTCGCCACGGCACGATGCCCACCCACGTGAGCGCAACCATCACCACGGGAAAGACGAATGCGAGCCCAAAGGCCACGAGAAGCCGCATCGCGAAGGTCAAGTACAACTCAGCGTCAAGGAGCTGCTCGCTTCCGTTTGGCCGGAAGTCCGCGAGCAGCGTGACCGCGCGCGGGAACATCGCCCACGCAACGGCTATCCCCGCGAGGAAGAGTGGCACGGCCGATGCCACGAAGCCCACCGTGTAGCGCTTCTCCTTGCCGGTGAGGCCCGGGGCGATGTACGCCCAGAGCTGGTAGAGCCACCACGGGGAGCTGATGATCATCCCCAAGAAGAGCGCGACCTTCAGTCGAAGGTCGAGAGCGCTCGCGATTCCGGAAAAGTTGACCGCGACGAGCGCGTTGTCCTTGGCGGCCGCAGCGAGTAGAGGGCGCTGGAGGGTCTCGAACGTGGGTGTGAAGAGAAACCATCCCCCAACCGCACCCACGGCCATTCCGAGCGCGGACAGGAGGATACGATTTCTGAGTTCCGCGAGATGCTCTCGCAAGGGCATGCGCGCGTCAGCCGCGCCGCGAGCCCTCCTACTTGTCGTTGGCCTCATCCTCGACCATGGGCTTGCTGGAGTCGTCATCCGACGTGAGGGCCTTTGCCTCCTCCTTGAGGATGCGCAACGACTTGCCCAGGCTGCGGGCGAACTCTGGAAGCTTGGGGGCGCCAAAAAGGATCAGCACAACAACAAGTACCACAATGACATGAATTGGCTTCATGACGTGTTCCTCCGAACGTCAGTTGGTTCAGTCTAGGCCTGCGCGGCGAGAACTGCCCGCGCCTGGCGTGCCACCTCTTCGGCGAGAGCGGCGGGAGCGATCGTACGCAAGTGCGGCCCGAGCCCGAGCAGCCTCGCCGCCATCACCGGCGCATCCGCTACGCCGAAACGCGCCATGACGAGCTCTCCGTCGTCGTCGATGACGGTTCCTGGGAAGGACTCCAGGAGCCAGCGGGCCGACCTGTGCGCATGGACGACGGCCTGGAACTGCGGAACAAGCGAGAACCCACCGTTCTCACTAGGCCGCGTCACGACAGGATCCGATCCGGGCACGGCCGCCTTAATCCGGTCCAGTCGGAGCGTTCGATAGTCCTGGGCGCGCCTGCAGAAGCACTCCACGTAGGTGGCACCGTCGATCACGACCAGTCGGTGCGGCTCGATGACCCGCGCCGTCTTCTTGTCGTTGGCGTCGACGTACTCGAGTTCCACGATCACCGCCGCGTCGATCGCATCTCGTAGGGTCGCCGCGAGCACGGGATCGACGGTAAATCGCGCCAGAGTCCGCACCGCGTCCCCGTCCCCCACCGCTTCACGAAGTTTGGCCAGCGCGGAGTGGGCGGCCTCGGGAGCCGCGCCCCCAGATACTGCGGCGGATAGTGCCCCGATGAGCGCCACCGCCTCGCGCGGCGACAAGCGCACTTGGCCGACGCCTTGAGAGTTGGTCAGCCTGATGAGACCCTCATCGAACGCCCAGGGATCGAAATCGATCAGGTCCTGCGGGCCGTGTCCCGGCACGCCCGATACCCATAGGAGTTCGATGTCGCGCTTGATCTGGGCTTCGCTCACGTCGAATTGCGATGCAAGGGTCGCCAAGGTTGCCTCGCCTTGGCGCTCCAAATACGTCACCAGACCAAGGAGCCTGGTCACGTGCGGAGCGGTGCGCTCAGCCACGGTCGCTCTCCCCCGGTGGTGATTCCCGCGGCGTTGACTCCCGTGGTGTTGACTCCGCGATGGCGAGGGCGCTTGCGGCGTATCGTCGCACATCCTCGGCAATGTCCTCGGGGCCGATGATCTTCGCCATTCCTCCCAGGCCGAGGACCTCATCCCTGAGCGCGTCGGCGTAGCGGTAGGTGACCTCGACCAGGTCCCAGTCGCCGTCAACCCCAATGACCGTTCCCCGTTGACGCAAGGCGTGACCGGTTTCGGGTCTCAAACCCACCGTGGCGTTCCGAAGCGCTTGACTCGCGCCCCAGTCGAAGCCCGGTAGTGGGCGCGGGATCTCATACGCGCCATCGGGGCCCACCGCGCGCATCGTGCCGTGGATCCTGCTCAGGCGAAACGTGCGCGGCTCTGCCCTGTCCCTGTCAAGGCCGTAGAGGTACTCCGCGCTGCCCCTGAGGAGCACCTGCCACGGCTCCACGGTGCGCGTAACCGTCCCCGAACCCTCCGAGGTGTATTCAAACTGCACCACCATCCGGCGCGCACGTGCATCGACAACGATGGCGGTGGCATCGCTCGCGGCGCTCGTCCTGGCACCGAGTGTCAGGGGTGTGCGCGGAACCGATTGGGTCGCCGACGCGATCTTCGTGAGCCCTTGGTGGGCATCCGCACCGAGCATTGCGCCTTGCCAGTACTCGGCCGCGAGGGCAAGCGCGGCCGCCTCGGCTGGAGAAAAGTCGATGGCAGGCATCGCCGCGTCGGAGGCGTCGATCTTGTAGCCGATCTCGTCGCCATGAGTCGGATCGACCACCGTCTGCAGTGGCACACCCATGCGCCGCAATTCGTCCTTGTCGCGCTCAAACATGCGTTCAAAGGCGGCATCCTTGCGCCTCGCCTCTTCGGAACCCAGGGCCGACTCCGTCGGTTCGTAGCCGACCACGGAGCTCCGGATCTGAGCCCTCGTCATCCGCACACGAGCGTGCGTCAAGGCGATGATGAGGTTGAGGAGGCGCTCCGCGGGATCGGTGGCCATTTAGACCCTGACGGCGAGCAGTTCCGTGGTGAGGATGGCCCTCGCACCGGCGGCGTAGAGCGCATCCATGACGTGGTTCATTTCAATCCGCGGCACCATGACCCGCACCGCGTGCCAGTCCGAACCATGCAAGGGCGTCACCGTGGGAGCCTCGAAGCCTGGCGTAATGGCGATGGCATCCTCGAGGAACGCGCTTGGCACGTCGTAGTCCACGAGCACGTATTGGCGGGCCATGAGTACGCCCCGCAATCTGGCCGTGAGCACGGCGACCGTTGACTCCTCCACGGAGTCGGACCGAATGAGAATCGCTTCCGATACGAGCAACGGCTCGCCAAAGACCTCGAGGCCGGCGGCCTTCAAAGTGGTACCGGTCGACACGACGTCGGCGACCGCGTCGGCCACGCCAAGACGCACGGACGATTCGACTGCGCCATCAAGGCGCACCACGTCGGCCTCGATCCCGAAGGACCTCAAGTGAGTATCGACCAGGTGCGAGTAGGACGTCGCGACACGCTTTCCTGCGAGTTGCTCGATGCTCGAGATCTCGCCAGGTGCCGCCGCGTAGCGGAACGTCGAGGCGCCGAAGCCAAGCTCGAGTTGTTCGGTCGCGGCCGCGCCCGAGTCGAGCAGGAGGTCGCGCCCCGTGATTCCCGCGTGCACCGTGCCCGCACCCACGTAGACGGCGACGTCCCGAGGCCTCAGGAAGAAGAATTCGACCTCGTTGCGTGTGTCGACGAGCACGAGTTCGCGCGGGTCCCGGCGTTGCTTGTAGCCGGCCTCGCGGAGCAGTTCAACGGCGGGGTCTGACAATGAACCCTTGTTCGGGACGGCGATGCGTAGCACGGTAAACCCCTAGAGATACTTCTCGACGTCGGCCAGCGAGAGGCCCTTGGCAATCATCATGACCTGCGCGTGATAGAGCAGCTGAGAGATCTCCTCGGCCGCCTCCTCATCGGTCTCGTACTCGGCAGCCATCCACGCCTCGGCAGCCTCCTCAACAAGTTTCTTGCCGATGGCATGGACCCCCTTGTCGAGCAGGGTCACCGTTCCCGAACCTTCGGGGCGGGCGGCGGCGCGTTCAGACAGTTTCTGGAAAAGCTCGTTGAAGGAAGTCACGCGGCAAGCCTAGTAGCGCAGTGCGGTCGGAGGCGACGGCACGCGCCTGGTGTCAGCCCAGCTGGCTCGTGATGTCGCGCATGAGTGCGGATGTGGCGAGTGCGGCCTCAACCGCCTCGGCACCCTTGTCTTCTGAAGACCCCGGCAGTCCCGCCCTGTCGAGCGCCTGCTGTTCCGTGTCCGTGGTGAGAATTCCGAAGCCGACCGCGACGGCATGGCAGCGGGCCACATCGGTCAAGCCTCGAGTCACCGCATCACACACGTATTCGAAGTGCGGGGTGCCGCCCCTGACGACCACTCCGAGGCACACAATGGCCTCCGCACCACTGCGCGCGAGCCTCTCGGCCACCACGGGGAGTTCGAAGGCTCCGGGCACGCGCCAGACCCTTGCCGTGGCGCCTGCGCGTTCCACCGCGGCAAGGGCGCCCGCCACTAGGCCGTCCATGATGGTGGTGTGCCATTGCGACGCGACGACGTCCACAATGGCGCCCTTCGCGTCAATTGAAAGGCTTGGCGCGCCCTGACCACTCATGCAGAGTCCTCTTGTAGGTGTCCCATGCGCTCCACTTTAGTGCGCCGGTAGGCCTCGTTTTCGGGGTGGTGGCCCACGTGCAGGCCGATGCGCTCGACCACCGTGATTCCGGAAGCGCGCATGCCCTCGACTTTGGCAGGGTTGTTGGTTAGGAGGCGGATATTCGTCAGACCGAGGTCCTCCAGAATCGCGGCCGCGGCGCCATACTCCCTGCGATCCACGGGAAGTCCGAGTTCGACGTTTGCGTCGACGGTGTCCATCCCCTGGTCTTGAAGCGCATATGCCCGCACCTTGGCGGTGATGCCGATGCCACGGCCCTCGTGGCCGGTGAGGTACACGACCGCCCCGCCCTCGGCCTGGACGCGCTCGAGGGACGCATCAAGCTGCGGGCCACATTCGCATCGGATTGAGCCAAAGGCGTCGCCCGTGAGGCATTCCGAATGCACCCGGACGATTGGCACCACGCCCTCAGGAGCATCCTTGACCAGAGCGAGATGCTCCGCGCCGGTTCTTGCGTCGCGGTATGCCCTGATGGTGAACTCGCCGTGCACGGTGGGAAGGCGGGCCTCGCCCTGAAGAAGCACACGGTGCGGCTGCGGCTCCACGGCGACGGGAAGATCCTTCTTTGCGCGCCTGTAGGCGATGAGGTCGGCGATGGTCATGAGGGTGAGACCCTCCTTTGTGGCAAGGGCGGTAGCACTCCCCTGGCGCATCATGGTGCCGTCGTCGTTGACGAGTTCCGCGATGACTGCAACGGGCTCAAGCCCGGCGAGTCTGCAGAGATCGACGGCGGCCTCGGTGTGCCCGGGTCGGTGCAGGACACCCCCTGCAACAGCGCGCAATGGCAGAACATGCCCTGGCCGAATGAAATCTTCGGGCGAGGCATCGGCCCTCGCTAATCGCTGAATCGTCGCGTGCCTGTCGGCCGCAGAAATCCCCGTCGTCACGCCCGATGCGGCGTCGACCGACACCGTGTATGCCGTGCGGCGCGGGTCTTGGCTATTGGGGACCATGAGCGGCAGGTTGAGGGCGTCGGCCTTCAGACCCGTCATCGGCGCACAGAGGTAGCCGCTTGATTTCCTGATGCCCCACGCGACCCACTCCTGCGTGACGCGTTCCGCGGCCATGATGAAGTCGGCCTCGTCTTCGCGTTCGTGAGAATCGCACACGAGGACTGGTTTGCCAAGAGCGAGATCCGCGAGGGCCTGCTCGACCAGCGAGAAGGGGTCGCGGCTCACGAAGACAGTCCCATCATGCGCTCGACGTACTTGGCGATGATGTCGACCTCGACGTTTACCTCGTTGCCCACGACGAGTTCGCCCAGCGTTGTTTCCGTCAACGTGGTCGGAATCAGGGAGACCGTCACCGTGTCGTCGACGAGCCCGGCCACCGTGAGCGACACCCCGTTAAGCGAAATCGATCCCTTCAGAACCACGTACCGAAGCAACTCCCGCGGAACAGTGAAGGTGAGGTCGTCCCACTCCGGCTGGGAATCGCGAGCGACTAGCGTGGCTACCCCGTCGACGTGGCCCTGCATGATGTGACCGCCAAGCCGGCCGTCGGCGCGGGTGGCGCGCTCGAGATTCACCCGAATGCCAGGAGCCAACTCGCCCATCGTCGTGGTCTCTTCCGTGATGCGCATCACGTCGAAGGCCCACCCGCCTTGTTCGTGCGCTGCCACCGTCAGGCACACTCCGTTGACCGCGATCGACTCGCCGTGGACGATGTCCGTCCCCAGCTGGGGCGCCGTCAGCACGAAACGCGAGGAAGCTCCGTGATCTTCAACGGTCGCAACGGTACCAATGGCCTCAACGATGCCGGTAAACATGACTATCCCTTCGGAAGGTGAGCCGTGACCAGGCAATCTACACCGAGGGTCTGCAGCGAGGTGTCCTGCCCTCTCAACGCGTCGGCCATGGTGCGGATTCCCAGATCGGCGACGGCCTGAGTGCCCGTGCCAAGCAGAACGGGTGCGACATAGACGTTGAGTTCGTCGACGAGACCTGCGACGAGGAATGCCGTGTGAATCGCCGCGCCGCCCTCCACAATCACCGTACGCACCTCACGCTCCCAAAGGGTCGCGAGGGCGGCCTCGGGGTCATGAGTACCGAGCGCCACCGCGTTCTCATCTCGCCAGACGCGGGCTCCCGCCGTGGACCGCGTGCCCATGATGGCGCGCAACGGTTGATGGGGTTCGAGAACCGACTCGGGGCGCGCGGACAGTTCGGGGTCGTCGACTAGGACGGTGCCCGTGCCCACGAGTATGGCGTCGACCCGCACCCGCAGTTGGTGCACGTGCTCGCGAGCCTCCCGCCCCGTAATCCAGAAGCTGGTTCCGTCTGAGGCGGAGATCTTGCCGTCGAGCGTCTGCGCCCACTTTGCGATGACGTATGGCCTACCCTGCCGCATCGCGATCAGCCACTTGCGATTCACCGCCTCTGCCTGAGCGTGAGGCGCGTGAACGACGTCGACGCCCCGCGCCGCCATGTACTGCGCGCCACCGACGGCGCGCGGGTCGGGGTCCGCGACCGCGTAGACGACGCGAGCGATCCCTGCGTCGACGAGCGCTTGCGAGCACGGGCCCGTCCGGCCCGTGTGGTTGCATGGCTCGAGGCTCACGTACGCCGTCGCGCCGTCCACGTTCATGCCGGACGTCAACGCTCGGGCGAGAGCCGCCGCCTCCGCGTGCGGAGTGCCTGCGCCACGATGAAAGCCCTCTGCAAGCACGCGGCCCGAAGGATCGGTGATGACCGCTCCCACCCTGGGATTGGGCCCAAACTCCGGACCCAATGCGGCAAGGGCAACCGCCCTGTCGAGCGCTGCCTTCTGGTCGAGCGTCTCCTCCACGTTCTACCTGGCCGCTACGCGCAGGTTGGCGATCGCCGCAGCACGGTCCAGATGGCCGAAGACGGACGATCCGGCGACCAGAGTGTCCGCGCCTGCCGCGACTGCCTCTGGCGCGGTCTCCACGCTGATGCCCCCATCGACCTCGAGCCAGATGTCGGTGCCCGCGTCGGCCGCCGCCTTCCGTAACGCACCCAACTTCGGCAGCATCTCCCGCATGAACTCCTGGCCTCCGAAGCCTGGCTCGACAGTCATCACCAGCACCATGTCGACCTCGGTAAGGAGATCAAACACCGCCTCCGCTGGCGTTCCTGGCTTGATCGCCACGGCCGCGCGGGATCCGGTGGAGCGGATGTCCCTCGCCACCTGTAGCGGATTGTTCGCGGCCTCAAAGTGATACGTGCACGATGCCGCGCCGACTTCAGCGTACTTGGCCGCCCAGCGGTCGGGGTCGGCAATCATCAGGTGGACATCGAGGGGAACCGGCGAGATTTGGGCCAGGCGCTCAACGACGGGAAGTCCGATCGTGAGGTTCGGCACGAAGTGATTGTCCATGACGTCGACATGGATGAAGTCTGCGCTCGCGACCTCGAAAATCTCGCTCTCAAGCCTCCCGAAGTCGGCCGAAAGAATGGACGGCGCAATACGAATGCTCATGCTGCCAACCTAGCGCCCGTCTGGCGCCGTGAGGAGCGCCAAGTACATCGAATCGGTGCCGTGAGCGTGGGTCCACAATTGCACGTCGGGACCCTGCCCCCAAGCCTCGAGCCCCGTGCCAGTCACATCAGCCAGGGCGGCACGAGCGTCGAGCTGTTCAAGGCCGCTCGCCTCGACGATCTCCCTAGTCTCCGCGAGCACAGGCGAACACGTGACGTAAGCAATGACGCCACCGGGAGCGAGCCGCGTGGCGGAGTGGGCAAGGATGCGCGTTTGCAGGTCCGTGAGTTCACGGAGGTCTTCCGGCGAACGCCTCCACCGCGCCTCCGGGCGACGCCGCAGCGCCCCGAGACCGGTACAAGGAGCGTCCACCAGGATCCTGTCAAAGGGTCCCCCGTTCCACTCGGTCGCGTCGCCCACGTGGACGTCGACCACCCCTCGTGGCAGGGAACGCACGTTGTCACGCACGAGGGTCGCGCGGTGTGGGTGAAGTTCGAGGGCAGCGAGGGTGGCCCCCCTTTCGGCGGCGAGCGCTCCGAGTAGGGCCGTCTTACCACCGGGACCCGCACAGGCGTCGAGCCAGCGCTCCTGTGCGCTCGCTGGCCGCGCTGCCGCCGATGCGAGGGCCGCGGCGACCAGTTGTGAACCCTCGTCCTGGACGCCAGCAGCGCCGTCGCGCACCGCCGCCACCTTTCCGGGTGAACCTGCCTTGAGAACGACTCCGTAAGGCGAGTATTCGGTGGCCGTCCCCCCGGATTGCGAGGCGAGCGCGTCCCGATCGATCAGTCCGGGGCGCGACGCGAGCGTCACGGCCGCAGCGTCGTTGTGCGAGTCGAGCAGGGCCTCGAGTTCGCCCGACCGGCCCCGTGCGGCAAGCGATGCCTCAAGTTCGGCGACGATCCACTCGGGGTGCGAGGTGCGAATCGACAGATCGGTAATTCCGTTGCCAGGCGCGACGGCCGAGACCCACTCCTCGCGAGTGCGTTCCGTGATGCGCCGCATCACGGCGTTGACGAGGCCACTCGCGCGGGCCGCTCCCCCGTGCTTCGCAAGGTCAACGGATTCCGACACGGTCGCATGCGGAGGCGTGCTCATGTCGAGTGCCTGGTGGGCGCCGATCCACAGGACGGCCCTCACGGTCGCCTCGAGCGAGGAGGGTTCACGCCCCGACGCGACGGAAATGACCTCGTCGTAGAACCCGCTCATTCGCAAAGAACCGTACGCAAGCTCGGTGGCGAAGGCCGCGTCACGCTGTGACAGGCCCGCCTCACGGACGATCGTCGACATCGCGATGTTCGCGTAGGCATCGTCCTCCACCACCGCGAGCACGCACGCGAGTGCTGCCTTCCTTGCCGAGGTGCTCATGCCTCACCCAACAGCGCGCCGTCGGCCCAGCGCGCACCCCGCCACCAGTCGCGCGCATCCATGACCTTCTTGCCCGCCGGCTGTATCCAGCTGAGCGTCACGGGCTTGCCGCCGGTGCCTATCACGATGCCCTCTTCGGTCGCTCTCATCAGTCCAGGCGTCGTCGCCGGGCCGTCCACTGGCACGACTGGACCGATCTTGGCGGTGGAACCGTCCGGAAGCGTCGTCCAGGCTCCCGGCGCCGGAGTACAGGCGCGGATGGCCCTATCGATCACGTGAGCGGGCAGGTCCCAGCGCACCAGTGCGTCGTCGCGGGACAGCTTGGCCGCGTGGCTCACGCCGTCCTCCGATTGCGGCTGCGGCATGGCAAAGCCACCGCCGAGCGCCTCGATCGAATCCACAAGCAAGGACGCCCCCACCTTCGCGAGGCGTCCGAGGAGGTCCCCGGCCGTGTCTGCCGGCTTGATTCTCTCGGTCACTTGACCGATGACGGGGCCCGTGTCGAGCCCCTCCTCAATGAGAAACGTCGACGCGCCGGTGAGGTCATCTCCCGCTTGAAGCGCACGCTGGACCGGGGCGGCCCCGCGCCATGCCGGAAGCAGCGAGAAGTGGAGGTTGACCCACCCGTGCGCGGTCGCGGCGATGAGCGACGGCCGCAGGATCTGTCCGTACGCGACGACGCCAGCGGCATCGGCGTGAATCCCACGCACCCGCTCCACGAAGTCGGGCGCGGACGCCTTCGCGGGCGTCTCGACGGTCAGCCCGTGGTCGAGCGCGTATTGCTTCACGACGCTGGGGTGGAGCCCAGAACCCCTTCTGCCCTTCGCATCGGGCTGGGTCAACACGAGCGCTATCTCGTGACCCGCGTCGATCAGTGCGGCGAGCGCCGGGATGGCGACCTCGGGGGTGCCGGCGAAGATGAGGCGCATGTGCTCCATGGTAGGCGGCACGGGGGTGCCGAAAAGTCGCGGCGCCGGGGCGCCGCCGTGCTAGTCCCGACTTTGGCGCGGGCCCTAGGCGCTCGGCGTCGCGTCGACCTTCACATAGAGTGGGCTGGCGGAACGCAATGACCGCGCGATGACCACGGCTCGTACCGCACTCACGATTCCTTGCATCGCGCCCCGTGACGAAACGATCCACGCACCCTGCGAGTCACGCGAGATGCTCATTTCGGCGCTTTCGATCGCGCGGACGGCCTCATCGATCGCGTCGGACGATCCGTCGAGCCTCAGGGCCCTGCGGTGGGGCGGCAGCCCTAGGCTCTCGCGTTGCGCGAGGTCCCTGGAGGCCACGTCCCACCCATCCCACGCCACGAGCGCCTGTCGCACCTCGACGGGAAGCTCCCCCACGACCGCGACGGCGCCACCGTCGTCTCGCGCGGCAACGAGGGCCGCCGCATTGAGCCAGCGCCTGAGCGCTTGCGCCTCGGCACCAAGGCCCTCGTTGACCGACACCCGTGCGCCCACGATCGCCAAGTATCCATACCCGCCCTTGACAGCTGGAAGCGCTCCCGGCGTCGCGACCACGATTCCGGCGTCGACGGCGAGGTCCTCCACCACGCCCACGGTCGCGGACGACTGCGTCACAGGGATGCCTGCCGCCATGCGAACGAGTTGTTCCGCCAACCGGTCCGCGCCGAGCCCTACGGGACGCATGCGATGTTCCCTGCATTCGGGGCAGTGCCACGCGACGGCCTCGGTTCCACAGTCGTTGCACGATGCGACGGCGCTCGCGGTCGAGCGGGACAGGTCTCCCCCGCACTCGGCGCACTCCGCCCACGTGCCGCATCTCAGGCACGCGAGACCGGCGGCATAGCCGCCCTGGGGTACCACCACCGCGGCGACCCCTTTGCGTGCGGCGGCGAGCAGCGGCGCCCACACGTGACCCGGCATCCAGTGTCTGCCCGCACCCCCCTCGCGTTCCCTTCGTTCTCCACCGATGACCTCGACGGTGGGCAGGGTGGAGCGTTCCGGTCGCGCGTCGATGCGCCTGGCAAACCCGTGGACGACGAGTGCCACGGCCTCCGCAGAGAGGGCGTGCCCCGCGACGAGTAGCGCGGCACCCGAGCCCTGCGCGCGCATCGCGCACACCGTGCGGGCGTGGGGATACGGTGCACGCGGCTCCGCGAGAGTCGACGATGCCTCGTCCCACACGGTGATCGATGCGAGATCCGGGACCGGTTGCCACGCGGCGTGCCGCGTGCCAATGACGAGCGGAACGAGACCGCGCATCGCCGCAATGTACGACCCGTAGCGCACCGACGCGCCGTCCTCCGAGTCGATGACGGCAAGGTGACCGCCGCTTCGTGGTGTCCAACGCTTGAGGCCGGACTCCTCGGCCGTCCTCAGGAGTGCCGCGACCGCCCTGGAATCCGGCGCCACGATAATCGACGTCCCTCCCCGCTCGGCAGCCGCCAGTGCCGCTCCCAGCATGGCCTCGGTGGGTGCCACCTCGGGGCGCGAGGGCGTGGCGGCCCACACGGCTCGGTCTCGCCTCTCCACGGGCAATGCAAGGCGCTCCGCCGCCGCGGTGAGAGTGCCAAGCGCTCCCAAGTCCACGCCGGCGCGCACCCAGCCGTCCCAGCCGTACCTCTCCACCGCGGCTACTCGCGGCGGGCCCATGAGCCGCAGCACATCCCACAGCGAGCCCCCGTACCGCTGTGCGATCGCGCGCGCAAGGTCGAGCGCGGCCGGGCTGAACGAGGGAATCGCGCCGGCGGAGCGCACGGATTTGAGCACTTGAGCGCCCGGTTGACCGTCGACGGACGTCACCACGCCCGACACCAGCCTGCCAGCGAAGGGAACGCGCACCCTGGTGCCCAGGCTCACGCCCGTGACGGATGGAGGCACCTCATAGTCGAACGGCCTGTCGAGGTGCGGCAGCGGGCTGTCGACTGCGACCCCAACGATCACTAGACCGCGGCCGCCAATGCGTCGGCCCTGTCGGTGCGTTCCCAGGTGAAGTCGGGCAGTTCGCGGCCAAAGTGGCCGTAGCTCGCGGTCGCCCTGTAGATCGGCCGACGCAGGTCGAGCTGATCGATAAGCGCGGAGGGTCGCAGGTCAAAGACCTCGCGGATCGCCTTGACGATGCGATCGGGGTCGACGGTGTGCGTCCCGAAGGTCTCGACGTAGAGGCCAACGGGAACGGCCGTGCCGATCGCGTAGGCCACCTGCAACTCACACCTGTCAGCGAGGCCCGCCGCGACGACATTCTTGGCGACCCAGCGCATCGCGTATGCGGCCGAGCGGTCGACCTTGGATGGGTCCTTCCCCGAGAACGCTCCGCCGCCGTGGCGCGCCATTCCGCCATAGGTATCGACGATGATCTTGCGACCCGTCACTCCGGCGTCGCCCATGGGGCCGCCCACCTCGAACCTGCCGGTGGGGTTGATGAGGGATCGATGGCCCGATGAGTCCAACGCGAATCGGGAAAGCACGGGAGCAATCACCTCGGACTCGATCGCCTCCCGCAACTGCCCGATGTCGAGCCCCCCGCGGTGCTGGCTCGAGACGACGACGGTGTCGACGCTGATCGGAGTATCGCCGTCATAGCCGATCGTCACCTGGGCCTTACCGTCAGGGCGAAGCCCGTCGACAATCCCCTTCTTGCGCACCTCGGCCAGTCGCGCGGTGAGCGCGTGGGCCATCGCGATGGGCATCGGCATCAACTCAGCCGTGTCGCGGCACGCGAAGCCAAACATGAGTCCCTGGTCGCCCGCGCCGAGCTCTTGCGTTTCCGAGTCGGTGGCATGGCCGACGCCCAACCAGATGTCGGCGCTCTGCTCGCCGATCGAGACCAAGACGCCGCATGAGTCCGCATCAAAGCCGACCGTTGACGAGGTGTAGCCGATGTCGCGGACGACGTCGCGGATGGTGGAGGGAATGTCGACGTAGGCCTCGGTGGTCACCTCACCTGCGACGTGCACTTGACCGGTGGTTACCATCGTCTCGACCGCGACTCGCGACAGCGGATCCTGGCGCAGCATCTCGTCAAGGATGGCGTCGGAGACCTGATCGCAGATCTTGTCGGGGTGGCCCTCGGTCACGGACTCGGAGGAAAATTGGCGGAGGGACATGCGCTTCAGCATAGTAGTGAGATCGGACATCCCGGCCCCGAGGTAAGGCGAAGGGGCTACGCGCCCACGAGCGTGCGGGCCTTGTCCAGGATCGCGTGGGCCACCGCCAACTTGCTTCCCGATGCCGCGCCCACCTGCTCGCCGCGAGCGTCGAGCATCGCCACGGTGTTGGGTACATCGCCGAAGCCCATCCCCTCGCCCACCGGGTTCACGATGAGGAGGTCCGCGCCCTTGCGGCGCGCCTTCCGCCGCCCATGCTCAAGCACGTCCGCGGCACCGTCGCCGGTTTCCGCCGCGAACCCGACGATGACTTGGCCCTCACGCCGCGAGGCAACGAGGGCGGACAACACGTCTTCGGTCTGAACGAGCGTCAACACAAGTCCGCTGTCGCTCGACTTCTTGATCTTGTGGCCGGCGACGGTCTCGGGGCGAAAGTCGGCCACCGCGGCGGCCATGATGACCACGTCCGCCGTCTGCGCGGCGGCCTTCACTGCGGCACCGAGCTCCTGGCTTGTCTCTACGTCGATCCTCTCGATACCTTCGCCAAGGGGAAGAGCCACGTTCGCTGCGACCACCGTCACGGAGGCGCCGCGCTCGCGAGCCGCCTCTGCCAGGGCGAATCCTTGGCGACCGGAAGAGCGATTGCCGAGAAAGCGTACGAGATCAATCGGTTCCCTTGTGCCTCCGGCGGAAATCACTATCGAGATGCCATGGAGATCACCCCACGGCTTGTCTTGCTCCGTGCCGAGAGCCTCGAGCCCATGCCCCGCTGCGACCGCGTACAGAGCCTCCACGATGTCATCGGGTTCGGGAAGCCTGCCCGGGCCGGAATCCGGACCGGTGAGGCGCCCCACGGCGGGCTCGATGACGTGAACGCCTCGAGCTCGCAGGGTCTCGACATTGGCTCGAGTCGCTGGATGATTCCACATCTCGGTATGCATCGCTGGCGCCATCAGCACGGGTGCCGTGGTGGCGAGCAGGGCCGACCCGAGCAGGTCGCGGGCGGTCCCCGCAGCGACCTGGGCCAGGAAGTCCGCGGTGGCGGGAGCGATGAGCACGACGTCGGCCCGCCGGCCCAAACGGATGTGTTCCACGCCCGGCACGTTCTCGAACACGCCCGAAGGTGCGGGCTCACCCGTGAGGGCTTCCCACGTCGCACGGCCCACAAAGTGGAGGGACGCCTCTGTGGGGATCACCCTGACGGCATGGCCGTCCGCACGCAACCGTCTGACGACAACCGCGACCTTGTAGGCGGCAATGCCGCCGGTCACTCCCAGCAGCACGCGCATCGCGACCTCGACTCGGGTGTGGCTAGACCTCGGTGTGGCCCAGAATGAGCAGGTTGCCCTCGTTGATCTCGCGCAATGCGACCGACAGCGGCTTGTCCGTCGAGTCAGCGGGAACCAGAGGCCCAACATTCTCGAAGTGGCCCTCGCCGAGCGCCTCGTAGTAGGCGTTGATCTGACGGGCGCGCTTGGAGCCGTAGATCACCAGCGCGTACTTGGAGTCGACCTTTGCAAGCAGCTCGTCGATGGGCGGGTTGGTAATGCCCTCGGGGTGTGCAACGGTTCCAGCCACGTGATCCTCCTAGCGAGCGCCTACCTGGCGGTAGACAACGCCAACTATTCTAGCGTGCCGAGGCCACGATGGCCTCCAGCTCCGCCACAGCGTCGTCAAGGCGGTCGTTGACCACGGTGACGTCGAACTCATCCACGGCGGCAAGCTCCTCGCGTGCGGTGTGAAGTCGGCGCTGTCGTTCCTCGTCGCCTTCGGTGCCTCGGATGGCCAAGCGGTCGACCAAGTCCTCGAACGTCGGGGGCGCAATGAACACGAACAGCGCCTCTGGCATCGTCCGTTTTACCTGACGCGCACCTTGCAGGTCGATCTCAAGCACCACGGACATGTCCATGGCCAAGCGCTCCTCGACCGCCTTGCGCGGGGTTCCGTATCGATGCATGCCGTGGACAACTGCCCACTCGAGCAACTCCCCTGCGTCGATCATGCGGGAAAACTCGTCGTCAGTCACGAAGTAGTACTGCAATCCGTCTCGTTCACCCGGCCGAGGCTGCCGCGTCGTCGCCGACACGGAAACCCATACGTCGTCACGCTTCGCGCGAAGCGCGGCGACGAGGGTCCCCTTGCCAACTGCAGACGGACCCGCGACAACGACGAGTCTGCTCATCGACGCTCGCGGGCCAACAGTGCCTCGACTTGGTGCGCGCCGAGTCCACGCACGCGCCTTGCCGCGGAGATGCCGATGTCTTCCATCAGCGCCGTAGCCCTCTTGGGCCCGATGCCTGGCAAACACTGAATGAGATCGTGAACACGAATTCCCGCGAGGGCCTCATCGGCCTTTGCGCGAGATATCGCATCAGCGAGCGCGAACTCGCCTTTCGCAAGCGACTCCTTAAAGACTCGCCTGGCGCTACGCACCGCCGTCGCCTTGATCAGAGCTTGCGCCCTCTGCTCCGCGGTCAGTTCTGGTGTAGCCATGTCACCTCCATTGTCGGGACCCGTTTCCGGGTGTTACTCGTCAACATTCGTCCTCGCCAGGGAGTATTGGGCGGCGCCCGATGCTGCTCGAATCGCGCCTCTCAGCTCTTCAACGATGGGTCCTGCCTGCAAAACCCCGCGTGACTGGCTGACGAGTACTCGATGCCTGACATTGCCAAAGACCCTCGCAACGTCGGCAGGGGTACCGCCTTGCGCGCCGACCCCCGGCACCAGCAGGGGGCCGTTGACGGCCTCAAGATCAATGCCGAGCTCCGCGATCGCGGTGCCGACGGTCGCCCCGACCACGAGCCCGACGGAGCCCATGGGCTCCTTGCCCTCGTTCAGCGCTCCGGCGGCCCGTGCGATCACGTCTGCAACGTGCCCGTCGGGCCCTTTCGCGTGCTGCACCGACGCTCCCTCTGGGTTCGAGGTGAGCGCCAAAATGAAGACTCCCTTGCCGGTGTGCTCCGCAAGCTCGAAGGCGGGCCTCAGTGATCCGACGCCAAGAAAGGGCGACACCGTGATGGAGTCCGCCTCAAGGGGAGCGCCCTTGGCGAGGTACGCGTCCGCATACCCCTGCATCGTGGAGCCGATGTCTCCACGCTTCACGTCGAGGATGGTGAGGAGGCCCATTTCACGCGCCCTGCCCAGGGTGTATTCCAGGGCGGCGATGCCACGAGACCCGTGTCGCTCATAGAACGCGGAATTTGGCTTCACTGCGGCCGCCGAATCCACTGACGCGTCGAGAATTGCATCTGCGAAGGCGACGAGGGACGCCGGTGTATCCGGAAGGCCCCAACGCTCCAGTAACTCAGGGTGCGGATCGATGCCGACACACAAGGGACCACGGTCCCGCATTGCGGCCATCAATCGGGCGCCGAAAGCCATGGGGGTCCTTCCTGAAGGGGTGCCGTGCATCGTCGTCTCAGGCCATGCTACCTGGGCGTTCGCTTTCTAGAGATAGACGCGGCGACATCCTGCAGGCTCATTACCTCAAATCGGCCACCCTGAAGCGCCTCAATTGCCTGCACCGCGGCCGCAAGTTGCTGGGTCGTGGTGATAATTGCCACGTCGGCCGCCGTCGCCGCCGCGCGAATCTCGTAGCCGTCCGCGCGCGCTCCTTGGCCGGAGGGAGTGTTGACGACCATGTCAATCCTTCCCTCGTTGATGAGGTCTACGACCGTCGGCTCGCCGTCCTCTCCCCTACCTTGAGACTTCTTGCGCACCACGCTCGATGGGATGCCGTGCCTTCTCAGCACACGGGCGGTGCCCTCGGTCGCCAGAATCGTAAATCCGAGCTGGTGGAGTCGCGCGATGGGGAACGCGATGGCGCGCTTGTCACGATCGGCCATCGAGACGAAGACGGTGCCCGAGAGCGGAAGCCCCCCAATGGCTCCCGCTTGGGACTTGGCGAAAGCCAAGGGGAAGGTCGAGTCGAAGCCCATGACCTCGCCCGTCGACCGCATCTCGGGCCCGAGCACCGAGTCAACGGCGAGCCCTTCTCGCGTCCTGAACCGCTTGAACGGAAGCACCGCTTCCTTCACCGCGATGCGCGCATCGTCCCGATAGACCGTCGCGTCGTCGACCGGCAGCACACCCTCGGCGCGCAGTTCCGCGATCGAGACGCCAAGCATGACGCGCGCCGCAGCCCTTGCTAGCGGGATTCCCGTGGCCTTAGCCACGAACGGCACGGTGCGCGATGCGCGTGGGTTGGCCTCCAACACGTACAGCACATCGCTCGCAAGGGCGAATTGGACATTGATGAGGCCACGGACGCCGATGCCCTTGGCCAGCGCCTCGGTCGAGGTCCTAATGCGCCCCAGGTCGGCGGCGGACAGCGTCACCGGCGGAAGGACGCATGCGGAGTCACCCGAATGGATACCGGCCTCCTCGATGTGCTCCATGACGCCGGCGAGGAACAATTCCTCTCCGTCGTACAGGGCGTCAACGTCGATCTCGACGGCGTCGTCGAGGAAACGGTCGATGAGAAGAGGGGCGTCGGTGGCATGGTCGCCCACGTCCTCCATGCGGGTCCCGTAATCCTCGAGCTGCTCCCTGTCGTACACGATCTCCATGCCGCGGCCACCGAGCACGTACGACGGGCGCACGAGCACGGGGAACCCGATGCGCTCTGCGATCACGATCGCCTCTTCGATTCCGTCCGCAGTGCCGTAGGCCGGTGCCGGTAGTCCCGCAATTTCGAGGACCGCGCCAAACGCGCGCCTGTCCTCCGCGTTGTCGATCGCCTCTGGGCTCGTGCCTAGAATGGGCACTCCGGCATCTGCCAGGCGCTTTGCTAGGCTGAGAGGAGTCTGACCGCCCAACTGGACCAGCATTCCCTTGACGGGACCGGCCGCGAGTTCCGCGTGGTAAACCGCCATGACGTCCTCGAATGTCAACGGTTCAAAGTAGAGACGGTCGGAGGTGTCGTAGTCGGTCGAGACTGTCTCGGGGTTGCAGTTGACCATGACGGTCTCGTACGTGTCCCTGAGCGTCAGGGCAGCGTGAACGCACGAGTAGTCGAACTCGATTCCCTGACCGATGCGGTTGGGGCCCGAGCCCAGGATGATCACGGCCTCGCGTTCGCGTGGCTCGACCTCGGTCTCCTCGTCGTACGTGCTGTAGTGATACGGCGTGTGTGACTCGAACTCGGCCGCGCACGTGTCGACCGTCTTGAAGACTGGCAAGACGCCCGTGACGACGCGCGCCACCGACACGTCGGCCTCGTCGAGGCCTCGCAACGACGCGATCTGCACGTCCGAAAGCCCGTGGGACTTCGCTCGCCACAGGATGGCCCTGTCGAGCTCCTCCGCTTCTGCGACCTCGAGTGCGACCTCGTTGATGAGCAAAATCTGGTCGAGGAACCAGGGATCGATGGCCGTGGCGTCGAAGACGCGCTCGACCACCGTCGGGTCCACGAGCGCCGCCCGCAGCGCCTGCTGTACCTGCACCAGTCGCTTCTCCGTGGGAATTGCGCACTGCGCGATCAGCGCGTCGAGGCCGTCGCCGTACGGGGCCTCGCCCTCCCAGTGGAAGACCTGTCCCCGCTTGTCGATCGAGCGCATCGCCTTGCCGAGCGCCTCGGTGAAGTTGCGGCCAAGCGCCATGGCCTCACCCACCGACTTCATCGTCGTGGTGAGGACCGGGTCCGCCTTGGGGAACTTCTCGAACGCGAAGCGAGGAACCTTCACGACCACGTAGTCGAGGCTCGGCTCGAAGCTCGCGGGAGTGGAGCCGGTGATGTCGTTAGGGATCTCGTCGAGCGTATAACCGATCGCGAGGCGGGCGGCGATCTTGGCGATCGGGAAACCCGTTGCCTTCGAGGCGAGCGCAGACGAGCGCGAGACGCGCGGGTTCATCTCGATGACGATGATGCGCCCCGTGTCGGGTTGGACCGCGAACTGGATATTGCAACCACCGGTGTCGACACCCACCTCGCGAATCACGGCGATGCCGACGTCGCGGAGCTTCTGGTACTCGCGGTCGGTGAGCGTGAGCGCGGGTGCCACCGTGACCGAGTCTCCCGTGTGCACTCCCACCGGGTCGACGTTCTCGATCGAACACACGACGACGACGTTGTCGTGCTTGTCTCGCATGAGCTCGAGTTCGTATTCCTTCCAGCCAAGGATCGATTCCTCGAGCAGCACCTCGGTGGTCGGCGAGTAGTGCAGGCCTTGGCCGCCGATGCGACGCAGGTCCGCCTCGTCGTACGCAAGTCCGGAGCCCAGCCCACCCATCGTGAAGGAGGGTCGCACCACGACGGGGTACTTGAGGTCCTCGGCGGCGGCGATGAGTTCATCCATCGTGTGACAGATGTGGGAGCGGGCGCTCTCCGCGCCGCAGCGTTCCACGACGCCCTTGAACAGTTCCCTGTTCTCGCCCAGGTGGATCGCCTCAAGGTTGGCGCCGATCAGCTCGACGTTGTACTTGTCGAGGATGCCTGCCTCCGCCGCCGCGATCGCGGCGTTCAGCGCGGTCTGGCCGCCCAGCGTCGGCAGCAACGCGTCCGGGCGCTCCTTCTCGATGATGCGCTCAATGATCTCGGTCGTGATCGGCTCGACGTACGTGGCGTCGGCAAACTCCGGGTCCGTCATGATCGTGGCCGGGTTGGAGTTCAGCAGAACGACGCGCAGGCCCTCGGCCTTGAGCACTCGACAGGCCTGAGTCCCCGAATAGTCGAATTCGCAGGCCTGGCCGATGACGATCGGGCCGGAGCCGATCACCATGACCGTCTGGATGTCGTCGCGACGAGGCACTTAGCGTCCCTTCATGAGGTCAAGAAAGCGGTCAAAGAGGTACGAGGCATCGTGCGGTCCAGCCGCGGCCTCGGGGTGGTACTGAACCGAGAACGCGGGCACGTCCAGGCATTGCAGGCCCTCGACCACGTCGTCGTTGAGGCACACATGGCTGACCTTGACCCTGCCGTACCCGGTGGGAGACTCGCTGATTCCGTCCAGTGGCGCGTCGACCGCGAATCCGTGGTTGTGGCTCGTCACCTCGACCTTGCCCGTGGTGCGGTCCATGACGGGCTGGTTGATCCCGCGGTGGCCAAAGCGGAGCTTGTAGGTGCCGTAGCCGAGCGCACGCCCGAGCAGTTGGTTGCCGAAGCAGATGCCAAAGAGCGGCACCTTCGCATCCAGGATTCCGCGCACGACGGCGACCGAGCGATCGGCCACGCCCGGGTCGCCAGGTCCGTTGGAAAAGAACACACCATCGGGCTTGAGCGCGAGGATCTCGCCCGCGGTCCAGCTCGAAGGAACCACGGTCACCTTGATTCCCCGCGCCGCCATGAGCTCGGGGGTCATCGCCTTGATGCCGAGGTCGACCGCCACGACGTGCGCGATCGTCTCCGTGCCCTCGGGGGGCTCGATGACGTAGTCCCCGTCGATGGAGACCTGGTCAGCGAGGTGCGCCCCGAGCATCGGCTCGGCGGACCGCACGCGCCCGACCAGCGTCGCATCGTCGGCCAGCGCGTCACCCGAGAAGACTCCCGCGCGCATCGAACCGGCGGACCTCAAGGTGCGTGTGAGCTTCCTGGTATCGATGCCCGACAACCCGACGATGCCCTGATCGACGAGGTCGTCCTCGAGTCCCCTCTGCGACCGCCAGTTCGACGGCCTCCGAGCGGGGTCCCTGACGATGTAGCCGGCAACCCAGATCCGCCTGGATTCGGCGTCCTCGTCGTTCATGCCCGTGTTGCCGATGTGCGGAGCCGTCATGACCACGATCTGCTTGTAGTACGACGGGTCGGTGAGTGTCTCTTGGTAACCGGTCATGCCGGTGTTGAAGACGATTTCCCCGAAGGTCTCGCCGCGCGCACCATACGCGTTGCCCTTGTACACGTCGCCGTTCTCTAGAACGAGCACCGCTTGATCAGTTGTCACTCGAAGGCTCCTTCAAAACGGGCGTCCAGGTGCGTGGGCTTGCCGCGCAAGAATGTGGCGACGGCGCGCCCTGGAAGTTCCCTGCCAGCGTACGGCGTGTTGCGTGACCTGCTCGCGAGGGCCGCAGCGTCGACGGTCCATGGCGCCTGCGGATCGACGAGGGTGAGGTTTGCGGGCTCTCCCACGGCGATCGGTCGCCCGTGAGCCGCCTCCACGCGCCCGATGCGCGCTGGGGTGTGGGACATGACGCGCGCCACGTCCTTCCAGGTCATCAGCCCGCTGTCGACCATGACCTGCTGGACAATGCCTAGCGCGGTCTCGAGGCCGAGCATCCCGGAGGACGCCGACGCCCATTCGCAGTCCTTGTCCTCGCTCGCGTGGGGCGCGTGGTCCGTAGCGACGATGTCGATCGTCCCGTCGGCGAGTCCGGCGCGCACCGCCTCGACGTCCTCCGCGGTCCGCAACGGGGGGTTGACCTTGAAGAGCGGGTTGTAGGTGCGCGCCTCCTCGTGGGTCAGCAAGAGGTGGTGAGGCGTGGCCTCCGCCGTGACGTGGATGCCGCGCGACTTGGCCCAGCGCACGATATCGACCGAGCCCGCGGTCGACAAGTGCTGAATGTGGACGCGCGAGCCGACGTGGCCTGCGAGCAGCACGTCGCGAGCGACGATGGATTCCTCGGCGACCGCGGGCCAACCGGTCAGTCCCAGCTCGGCAGACACCTCGCCCTCGTGCATCTGCGAGCCTTCGGTGAGCCGCAGGTCTTGAGCGTGCTGCACGATCGCTCCGTCGAAGGACTTCACGTACTCGAGTGCCCTGCGCATGATGACGGGGTCGTAGACGCAGATGCCGTCATCGCTGAAGAGGCGCACGCGCGCCCTCGAGTGCGCCATCGCGCCCATCTCCGACAGGTGCTCACCCTTGAGTCCGACGGTGACGGCACCCACGGGGATGACGTCGACAAGCCCGATCTCGCGGCCCCTGCTCCACACCTGCTCAACCACGCCCGCCGTGTCGGCCACGGGATTGGTGTTGGCCATGGCGTGAACGGCAACCCACCCGCCGCGCGCCCCCGCACGGGAGCCGCTCTCGATAGTCTCCGCGTCTTCCCTGCCAGGCTCGCGCAGGTGCGTGTGGAGGTCGACAAGGCCCGGTAGGAGTACGAGGCCGTCGGCTTCGATGCGGGTGGCACCGGCGGGAAGATCCGCGGGGTCGACAATGACGCCGTCGCGCACCGCGACGTCGCCCTGGACCTCGCCGTTGACCTTGGCCCCCGTGATGATGAAGGCGCTCATGCCTGCTCCTCTCCTGCCAACAGGAGGTACAGCGCGGCCATACGTACGGCCACCCCATTCGCCACCTGTTCGACGATCACGGAGCGCGGGCTGTCCGCCGCCTCCGCCGAAATCTCGAGACCCCTGTTCATGGGCCCCGGGTGCATGACGATGCCGTGCTCGGCCAGCCTCGCCATGCGAGCACTATCCAGGCCAAACATCCGCGTGTATTCGGCCGGTGAGGGGAAGAACGCCGCTCCCCCGCCGGTCATGCGCTCCCGCTGGACCCTGAGCATCATGACCGCATCGACGGGCCGCGCGTCGAGCGCATCGTCCAGGCCGTGGAACACCTCGACCGGCCACGAATCCATTCCTACCGGCAGCAGCGTCGGCGGCGCGACGAGCGCGACGCTCGCCCCGAGCGTCGTGAGCAGGTGCATGTTCGAGCGGGCCACGCGCGAGTGGAGCACGTCGCCGACGATGGCGACCCTGAGCCCGTCGAGGCCCTTCCCGTCCGTCCTAGCCCCGTCGTCGCCCATGAGGTGCTTACGCATCGTGTAGGCGTCCAGGAGGGCCTGCGTGGGGTGCTCGTGCGTGCCGTCGCCCGCATTGAGCACGCTGCCGTGGAGCCAGCCTCCGTGCGCGAGCTGATACGCGGCACCAGAGGCCCAGTGCCGCACCACCACGGCGTCCGCGCCCATGGCCTGCAGCGTCAGGGCGGTGTCCTTGAGGCTCTCGCCCTTCGACACGCTCGATCCCTTGGCCGAGAAGTTGATGACGTCGGCGCTCAGACGCTTTGCCGCGGCCTCGAACGAGATGCGCGTCCGGGTCGAGTCCTCGAAGAACAGGTTGACGACCGTCTTGCCGCGCAGGGTGGGGAGCTTGCGTATTTCCCTGTCCTGAGTCGCGGCCATCTGCGCTGCCGTGTCGAGAATGCGGATCGCGTCCTCGCGCGTCATGCCCTTGGTGCCGAGCAGGTGCTTCACTTCGCTCCCCCCGTCAAGATCACGGCGTCTTCACCATCGGTCTCCACGAGGTGGACATCCACGCGCTCGGACCGGGAGGTAGGCAGATTCTTGCCCACGTAGTCCGCCCTGATGGGCAGTTCACGGTGGCCCCTATCCACGAGCACGGCCAGTTGGACGGCGCGCGGTCGGCCTAGATCCTTGACGGCGTCGAGCGCGGCGCGGATCGTGCGACCCGTGTGGAAGACGTCGTCGACGAGGATCACGACGGCGGCGTCAATACCAGCGGCCGGCAGCCTGGTCGCGCCGATGGCGCGCGTAGGTTGCCGATGCAGATCGTCCCGATACATGGTGATGTCGAGCGCGCCGCACCTCGCCACCGCATCGAAGCCTGGCTCGACCTCGGCGAGCTTCGCCGCAAGCCGTTCGGCAAGAGGGAGGCCCCGCGTCGGAATGCCGAGGAGGACGAGTTTGTCGGCTCCGCCATTGCGCTCGAGAATCTCGTGTGCAATGCGGGTCACCGCTCGCGCCATGTCGGGCGCGGTCAACACAATGCCAGTCACTGGCCAACTCCTTCTCCGCCTCACGGGACGGTTCTTAAAGGGTGTCTGCGTACGTCACTGTAGCCCACACTTGGGCACGCGAGGGCGCGCCGGGCGGGTTACTCGCTCGCTGGTTCCATCTGCGCTTCGTCGATGCTTCTGCGCCGTCAGGCTTGCGCGCCTGGCGCCGACGCGTCCCTCGCGATTGCTCCCAAGACGCCGTTGACGAAGGTCGGCGAATCGTTCGTGGACAAGTCCGCGGCGAGGTCAACGGCCTCGTTGATAGCGACGGCGGCTGGCACCTCGTCGTTGAAGACGATCTCCCACGTCGCGACCCTCAACACCGCTCGGTCAACGGCGGGCATGCGGTCCATCGTCCATTCCTTGGCGGCTTCCGAGATCAGCGCGTTGATGCTCAGCCACTGGTCAATCACACCACGGACGATGTCGATGCCGTATTGAGGCACTGGCGTCTCGCGCCCTGACATCGCGATGCGCTCCGCAAGGACGTCGGAGAGGTTCGCGCCGCGTTGATCGGCCTCGAAGAGGATGTCGATTGCCCTCTTGCGTGCCTTGGTGCGTGCTGCCATGGGTGATTCCTCGCATTCTGTACGGGAGAACGCTACGCCACGCTCACTCGGCGTCCGGACAATACTCCCATCGCGCGCCCGCGACACGCGGCTTCACGATCAGGACTCGTACTGCCGATGACGGGTGGCCCACAGCACTGACGACTACTCGGGATTGACCAAGAGGCCTTGGTCGTCCATTCGACTCTGCAAGGCACCGGGTTCAACCCACAAGACAAACGGCAGCCCCAAAGTGGGCGCAAAGATCTTCACACCGGGCGGCGCGTCATTTGCCCTGAGCCAGGACACGTATACGAAGTCCATACCGTTCGGCGGGTGGAGCGAATCGACCTTCTCGAAGGAGTGAGGATCTCCCCCGAAGACCACGAAATTTCCGAGTTCATCCATGTTCGTGTCGATTCCCGCGACCTCACCCTTGGGCAAGATTTGGATGCCCAGGGCGCTCGAAATCGGGTCTCGCGCTCCCAGCCCAATGTCGACGCCCTGAACGTCCTGGGCAATCGACAGCCATATCCACAGAATTGCAAGCGTGGGAACCACCCACACCCTGATGAACCCGAGCGCGAGCAGCAAGAAGGTGAGGGCAATGCCTGTCAGAACGATCACGTCCCACGACTGGTCTCTACCATTGGCGTAGGCGTCGAGCCTCAGCCAGGGCGTGATACCCAACACGTGCACGTCGACCCAACGCATGCCTTTCGGCATTGATGGCACGGTGATGAACAGCATGGTCAGCCCGGAAATGACCGACACGCCCAACGCGAGGGCCGACATGAGGGGCCACCTGATCCGGACCAAGATCGCCAGGCCGACTACCGCGAGAATCGGCCACCACTGGTCCATATAGCGGCCGTAGAACCACGGGTCCATGCGCGTAAGACCCGCATGAGGATCGAGCTGCACCGTCGAGACAATGAGCCCGATCGGCACCCCCAGCATGACGAGAGAGGTCATGCCGCCCCGACGTCGCCACCTGAACATTGCCATGGCACCCAAGACAGCGACGGCGGGCCAGGCGACGGTTCCGTACCAGATCTGTCCGACTGCACTCGCAAGCGATGCCCCCAGATCACGTCCAGCCAGATTGCCGAACGCACTTCCGACACGCAGGTCGCTGCCTACCACGGCGTGCGCCACGCCTAGATAAAGCAGATACGCGCCAAACGCCGCCACCAGAGCAGATGCGCCGGCAAGTATTGCCCGCTTGGGGTCGCGTCGCAGTAGCAGCAAAGCCCATAGGCCCGCGGCCACGGCCGTTCCCACTCCCCTGCCATGGGCAAGCACCACCGCGCCCACCGCCGCGCCAAACAAGAGCGCATCTACGGATCTTCTCCGCCTCCACAGCCGATCGGCCACCACCACCAGTGTCGCCGTGGCGAGTAAGAGGGCCGACTCCGACAAGAGGAAGTTCGCTAGCAACGACCGCGCCGGTGCCATGATCACCAGCGCGGACACGATCACTCCAGCGGGGCGGGACAGCCCCGCGCGTTCCGCGATCGCTGACAGTGGCCAGATCGAGAGGAGTGAGAGGGCGACCGTGATCCAAATGCCAACCTGGTAGACGACGATGGCGCTGTGAGTGAACCACCACGTCGGAGCCATCAGAATCGCCAGACCGGGCATGAAGCCTCCGCCTGACAGCGGCCAGCTACCTGAAAGGCCGGCGATGACCCGGGAGTTTCCCACCATCACGATTTCGTCGAGAGGAATCGCAGGGAACCGGGCGCTCCATGCGACGACCACATAGAGGGCCGCTGCAACGGCAACGGCAACGACCGCCAACCACCACGACGGCTGCCAGACGAAGTCCTTGCGCCGAGTCCAAATCGAGCGGTACCACGGCGCGCCCAAGGACACCTCTGGTGACGCGCTCACCGGCGCTCACACGCAAACAGCCGAAGCGTCGCGTCGGAATCCCAGAGGCGCATGGCGCGTTCTAGTCGTTCACTCGGCCGAGGTAGTCACCGGTGCTCGTGTTGACCTTGACCTTGGTGCCGACCTCGAGAAAGAGGGGAACCTGGATCTCTTTGCCCGTCTCGAGCGTCGCGGGCTTGGTGCCCCCGCTCGATCGGTCACCCTGGAGGCCCGGCTCGGTGTAGGTGACCTCAAGAACGACGGACGCGGGCATCTCCACAAAGAGCGGGTTGCCGTTGTGCGTGGCAATGAGGACCTTCTCGTTTTCGAGCAGGAAGTCCTTCGCGTCACCGAGAACGATCGGCGTGATGAGCACCTGATCGAAGGTGTCCGGGTCCATGAAGATGTAGTCGGTGCCGTCGTTGTACAGGTACTGCATGTCTCGGCGGTCGACGGTCTCAAATTCTAACTTGGTGCCGGCGTTGAACGTCTTGTCGACCACCTTGCCGGTCATCACGTTCTTCATCTTCGTGCGCACAAAGGCACCACCCTTGCCGGGCTTCACATGCTGGAAGTCGATGATCGTCCAGAGGTTGCCGTCGAGGTTGAGCACTGAGCCGTTCTTGATGTCGTTCGAGGTCGCCACGATGTTCCTTGCTTTTGTTTCAAAAGGCCGTCGGCAAGTCTAGCCGACGCGGTGGGCCACGGCCTGAAGCGCGAGCCGGTAGGAGTCGACACCCAGGCCCGCTATGGTTCCGGTTGCCACACCGGAGATCACCGAGGCGTGCCGAAACTCCTCACGAGCGTGCGGGTTGGTCAGGTGCACCTCGACGAGTGTGAGGCCCGCCGCCGTCACGAGGGCGCACGCATCACGTAACGCGTACGAGTAGTGCGTGAAGGCAGCGGGATTGAGAATCACGTGCCAACCGTTGTCGACCGCCTCATGCATCCAATGCACCAGGTCGGTCTCGTCGTCGGACTGGCGAAGCGTGGCCTCGAGGCCCACTTCAGCTCCCCACTCCATCACCAGCGCCGCCAGCTCATCGTGGGTCGTGGAGCCGTACTTCACGGGCTCACGCGTGCCGAGACGCCCCAGGTTGGGACCATTGACGACGAGGACGTTGTTCATGGCGTCAGCCTAGCGTCGGCCGCCGAGACGCCGCCCATAGGCGCGCGACTACCGCGAGACGGCGTCGTAAGCCGCGACCAGGAGAGATGGATCGGGCCCCTCGAGACGCTGGGGGTTCCCGATGCCGTGCAAGATGACGAAGCGCAGCAGGTCTCCCCTGGTCTTCTTGTCCCGCTTCATGGCGGCGTACAACGCGTCCCACCGGCCCGCCTGATACGTGGTGGGCAACCCAATAGAGCCCAGAATCGCCCGATGCCTGTCAACCTCGGCATCGGACAGCTTGCCCACGAGCCTGGCCAGTTCCGCCGCGTAGACCATCCCCACCGAGACCGCGGCGCCATGACGCCACTGGTAACGCTCGGTGTACTCGATCGCGTGGCCAAAGGTGTGGCCGTAATTCAGGATCTCCCTCAGGAATGACTCCTTGAGGTCCGCGGCGACCACGTTGGCCTTCACGGTCACCTTGCGTGCGATGAGCTCCTCGAGCACCGGCAACGCGCCCGGGTCCACAAAACGCATGTCCGCACCCGAGTGGCCGCGCGCGCCCGACTGCTCGGACGAGGCACCCAGAAGGCCCGCATTCGCCTCGACAATGTCCAGGATGCCCGTATCCGCGATGAACCCGCCCTTGATCACCTCGGCCATGCCCGCGACGAGGTCGTGTCGCGGCAGGGTCAATAGCCTCTCCGTGTCGCACCACACGCTGAGGGGTTCGTGAAAGGCCCCCACGAGGTTCTTGCCCTCGAGCGTATTGATGCCCGTCTTGCCTCCCACCGAGGCATCGACCATCGCGAGCAAGGTGGTCGGCACCTGAATGACGTCGATCCCCCGCAACCACGTGGCGGCAACGAAGCCCGCGAGGTCCGTGACGGCGCCGCCGCCAAGACCCATCACGAGGTCGGAACGCGTGAAGTCCGACCTTCCAAGCACCTGCCAGCAGAACGCCATCACCTCGGCCGTCTTGCCCTGCTCGGCGTCGGGGACCTCCGCACGCACGGGCGTGATCCCCCGTGCCTCAATCGCACGGCTCAGCGCATCCGCGCGAGTCGTCATCGCCGCCGAATACACGATCAAGGCCTTGGAGACTCGCTCGGGAATCGAGTCGACGATGGCGTCATCCAGCCCCCTACCCACCGTCACGTCGTAGGGGCGCGCGGTTGCGAACGTGATCGTGGTCATGACGACACTCCCGCCACGGCGGCGGCGATTTCTCGCGCGATGTCCCGCGGCTTGCGGTCGTCCGTCAGCACAGTCATCGTCGCAAACTCCTCGTAAATGGGGCGGCGGGCCGCCATCAGTGCCAGCCACTGTTGGCGCGGGTTCCCGAGCAGAAGTGGCCTGGTTGCGTTGAGGCCAACACGCGGGACGACGGCCGTGAGGCTCACGTCGAGAAACACGACGGTTCCCCCGCTCGCCTGATAGCTCCTGAGCGCGGACTGGGTCGCCGCCGCGAGTGGCGCCCCGCCGCCAAGGCTCAGCACGCCGGAGTGTTCCTCGAGCGCGCGCCCGACCGCAGCGACCTCAAGTTCCCTGAAGTGCGCCTCGCCACGATCCACGAAGATCTCGGCCACCGTAGTTCCCTGCGATGCCTCGATGTCGGCATCGGTGTCACGCAGTCGCTCCCCCAACAACTCGGCCAGCGCGGCGCCTACGGACGACTTGCCCGCACCGGGCGGGCCCATGAGGACGACGCGGGGCGCAATCAGCGTGGTTGGCATCAGCGCTGGGTCGCGGGAATCGCGGCCAGGTAGGACGCAATGTTTCGTCGCACCTCGCCCACGGAGTCTCCGCCAAACTTCTCGAGAATGGAATCGGCAAGCGTCAACGCGACCATTGCCTGCGCCACGACGGCGGCGGGGGCCACGGCACACACGTCGGATCGCTGATGTTGGGCCTTCGCGGCCTCGCCGGTCGATGTGTCGATCGTGTCAAGCGCCCGTGGCACCGTGCTGATGGGCTTCATCGCAGCACGGGCACGCAAGGGCTCGCCGTTCGTCATGCCACCCTCAACTCCGCCTGCACGGTTGGTGCGACGCACCACCTTGCCGTCACGATGCTCGATCTCGTCGTGGGCCACGGACCCCCGGCGAGCGGCCGTCGCGAATCCATCGCCAATCTCTACACCCTTGATCGCCTGGATTCCCATGAGTGCGGCAGCCAGCTTCGCGTCGAGACGGCGATCCCAGTGCACGTGACTACCGAGCCCCACCGGAAGACCGTATGCGACCACCTCGACCACGCCGCCGAGCGTGTCGCCGTCCTTTTGGCACTGGTCGATCTCAGCAATCATGGCGGCCGATGTCGCGGGATCGAAACAGCGAATCGGATCCGCGTCCAAGACGGCGCCCGCGTCGGGACCCGGCAGCGGGGCGTCGTCCGGTACCCGAATGGGGCCCACCTGAAGAGTGTGAGACACGAGCGTGATCCCCGCGGCCTGCTCAAGGAAAGCCTCGGCCACAGCACCGAGTGCGACCCGCGCCGCAGTTTCGCGAGCGGAGGCACGCTCAAGAATGGGCCGCGCATCATCGTGCGCGTACTTGGTCATTCCCACCAGGTCGGCGTGACCGGGGCGGGGCCTCGTCAGGGGCGCGGCACGGCCACCCTCGAGTTCGCTCGGGTCCACCGGATCCGCGGACATGACGCTCTGCCACTTCGGCCACTCGGTATTACCCACCATGATCGCGATCGGACCACCCTGCGAGATGCCGTGACGCACACCGCCGAGGATGGTGACCTGGTCCTGCTCGAACGCCATGCGGGCACCCCTGCCGTACCCGAGGCGCCGCCGCGCGAGCGCCGACTGCACTTCGGACGTGGTGATCTCTACTCCGGCGGGCAGCCCTTCGAGCGTGCCCACCAGTGCGGGACCATGCGATTCACCTGCGGTAAGCCATCTGAGCATGAGCGCCATTCTTCCATGCTCCAGGCACCCGGGGGCCCGGGCGCCACCAGCGCGGAGTGGGAATCAACCCGCAGGAGCAGCCGGCAACACGGGAGTAAATGGGTTGCGATCGGTGGTCGGCAACCCCGGCGCACCCGGTAATACGGTCGGACCTGTCGTAGGCGTCGGACCTGTCGTAGGCGTCGGCGTCGGACCTGTCGTAGGCGTCGGCGTCGGACCTGTCGTAGGCGTCGGTGCGGTAGACGTAGTTTCGGTAGACGTAGGCGCGGTCAATACCACCACGTATCCCTGGAGAAAGAGTTGAACGTCTCCGCTCACAGTCGCCGGGCGGCCACCGCTCGCAGGTGCGTCAGGCTGAGTCACAACATTGAAGGAATACACAAGGAACAACCGTCCGTCGGTCCCCTCCATCGAGGCGATGAAGGCCCGCGCTGCGTCATAGGTACCCACTACGGTCAAATCGAGCGGTATACCGATGAGAGACTGCCCAGATGCGGTTGCCAAGGTCGTCGCAGCCTTCGTAGAAGCCGCTGAATCGGCGCTAGGGCTAGGCGTAGCGGTAACGGAACCGCTCGTAGACGTGCTGCTCGTAGACGTGCTGCTGGAGGTAGCGGCTGGCGGGGTCACAATGGAAGGCGACCCTGATGCGATTGACATGATCGTCACACCGCTCGTTGTGGCACGATCCGCGACGACTCGCCGGAACGAAGCAGCATCTTCGGTAGTCGGCACCTGCACCGAGACGTCCTTCAGTTTGGCGCGCGTCGCGTCGAGATTGTCGAACTGAGTGCTGAGAGTCTTGAGTTCCTGCGTCAGGGTCGCCGTGCGGCTGTTTTCGGACTCAATGTTGGCGCGGATGTCGGAGGTCGACGCAACGGTGGGGCTGATGAACAAGAACCATCCCACGATCGCGATCAAAACGGCGACCACAACTGTTGCACCGATCCATGCCTTGAGACTTTGGCCCATGTCACTGCTCCGTCACGAATTGATTGGCGAACGCGTCCGGCGTTACTTTGAACGTCGCTGTCACGGCGTAATAGGTGGTTCCGTTATCTGCGTTGAGCTGAACGCTCGAGACGTTCACGTCAGCAATGCCCTTGAGTGCAGACAGGGCGTCTTGCCAGTCGGAGACCGCCCCAAGCGTTAGTGCCTTTCCGTTGAGGCTCACCAGACCCACCGTTCCCGGCGTGTCGAGCGGCCCAGCCGCGTAGGTTTGCGACCCAGTCCACACCGTGTCTTCTGACACGACAAGAGCATCAATCGAGGCTTCGAGCGGCGTCGCCGAGGAGATTGCGGCTAGGTAAGGAGACCACAGCACCTCTGTCGACATTGCGACCGTACGGGCTGATTCGCGTGCCTTCAGTTCCTGAAGGACCTTCGGGGCTTCAGCGTATTTTGCCTGCTCATGGAGCAGAGAATCGTTCCTGGCCTGGATGTCGGCCAACTCCGATTCCGCGGACTTCTTTTCCCACGACACCGAAACCGCGGAGACCATGGTCAAGAGCACCACTACGAGCACTGCCAACGCCAACCACGCCCTCGCGAAGGCGACCCTGCGCCTGGCGCGCACGTCTGGCGGCAGGAGGTTGACTTGGGGCAAACGCGGGGCGCCGGGTACCGGCGCCTGCTGCATCGTCGTGTCGGTCATGATGCCACCGCCAGGGCAAGTCCCACGGCCACGGCCATGGTCACGGGAGCCGAGATATGAACTTGAGCCTTGCTCTCGATGCTCATCCCCGCGAGCGGGTCACCAAAGGTCACGGCGATCCTTGCCGCGTTGGACAGTAACTGCGGTAGGCCACCCAATTGCGCACCCCCTCCGGTAAGAACAACCATGTCAATGGCCGCACCGGGATTGTTGGATTGGTGGTAGACAAATGTGTTGCGGATCGAGTCGACGAGATTGCGATTGACCTCGTTGATCGCTTCGTGAGCTAGTGCCCACTCCTGCGGAACCTGCGCAGAACTGGCGATCTGCCGTTTTAGACCTTCGGCATCGGCAATAGGAATGTTCATTTGGCGCGACACCGCATTTGTCACGTCGCGGCCGCCGTTGGGAATGACTCGGACCATCCGCGGTACTCCTCTGGCGGCAATCGCGACGGTCGTCATCGAACCACCAATGTCGACCACGGCCACCACGTTCTCTTGCCGCGAACTCACCTTCGCCGAACGCAAAAGCGCCAATGCGTTGAGGTCAACAACCTGCGGGTGTAACTTTCCGCGCTCCGCCGCGGCAACGTTCGCGCTCACGGACCTCTTGGTGGCCGCTACGAGTAAGCCACGAACCATTTCCCCCGCCGGCCCATCGAATCGAGAGCCCGGATAGAAATCCAAGATTGCCTCATCGACAGGCATCGGGAGCATCTCCTGCACCTGGAACGGCAACGACTGACGCAATTGGGCCATGGGCATAAACGGCACGTCAATCTCGCGTACCGCCGTGGTAATAGCCCCCATGCCCATGACCACGTTGCGCGACGAGAACTTCGATTCATGCCACAGGCGCTGAATTGCTGCGCTGACCACCTCAGTAGATACCACCGAGGCGTCTTCTACGGCGCCGGGTGCGAGCGAAACCTCGCCATAGGAAACGAGCGTTGCACGTCCCGAGCGTGCTTCCTGCTCGACTTCGGCCGCACGGACCATCGTCGTGCCGATGTCAAGTCCAATGACGCGAGACTTTGCCATTGCCCATCCCTTTCTACTTCAACTGTCAGCAGCACCGTGGGCGCTACTCACCACCGTTTCATCGGCACTTCGCGCCCGAACCTCAAGCATTCCGTCAAACAATCAACGACAGGTATGCCTGCCACAGCGATTCACCCCACACCACACCGACGGCTGAGCCGACGATCATCCAAGGTCCAAAAGGGACGCGGCTCTTGCGCGTTGCCCCACGCAACAACATCAGTCCCACTGACCACACTGCCCCAAGAAGGAAAGCTGCAAAGGCCCCGACGACAAGCGAACCCACACCCAACCACCCGAGATAACCCCCCAGCACGCCCGCAAGCCTCACGTCCCCCCAACCCATGCCACCAGGTTTCAAGGTCGCGAGGAGCGCATAAAGCGCCCAAAGCGACGCCATGCCGATGGTAGCCCGGGCGCCGTCGGCCAGGCTCGTCGGACCCAAGGCAATCGCGAGAGAGATCAAAACCCCACCGACCACGTAGGACGGAAGGATGATGACGCTCGGCAGTCGCTTCACGTCGAGGTCAATCATGGCAAGCGCGATACCTATGGCGGCGAAGTACCACCACGCGGGCCAGGCCCACGGATCATGAGGGAAAAGGAGGACCACGACTACAAAGGCGGCCGCCGTTCCCGCCTCGACGAGCGGGTAGCGGGCGGAGATCGGCGCTTTGCATGCGCGGCATGCTCCCCGCAGCAGCAACCACGACACGATCGGCACGTTGTCACGAGGCAACACGTTTGCCCCACATTTGGGACACGCACTGCCGGGCCTAACCAACGACTTGCCGCGTGGAACCCTCCAGATCACCACATTCAGGAAGGACCCGAAGATCACACCCAGTATTCCTGCGATGACGTACATCACGCTTCCGGCGCTCAGTTGGTCAACTCCCAGTAGCCGCCAAGTGCTGACGGACTAGTGATGGGGGGTGCATTCCACTTCTGACCCACCGCCGTGGGGCTACAGGGTTCCATCACGATCGTTGTATAAGGGTGAGTCGTCTTGCCGTTGTCAAAGCTGGGCCCAAGGTCCATGCATCTTCCGAAGGCGTCCTTAAACAGGTAGGAGGCGTCATATGTGCTCATCTTCGCAACCCGCGTCCACTTCTGGTCCTGCCGCGCGGGTGAGCAACTCTTGAAGGTTGGAAAACCATCTTTGGCATCGACCGACGTGAGGCAATACTTGTTAGCCGTGTTGTTGTCAACATAAACGTAAATTTGCGTTGCCTGGGTTCCAAGTCCACTCGCAGGCTCGTCATAGTGCCACTTCTGGTTCCATAGCACCCCTTTTTGGTTGGGGTTCGGGTCCTGTTTGCACTGAAAGACGATCATCTGCTCAATATTGATGACCACGTCGGTCACGTCCGCACAGCGACCAAACTCTTGGTAGCTCACGATCTCGTTGGTGGCTTTGCCCGCGGCTCCGGCACCGATTCGTGGATCGGGGTTGAACGCGCTCCATTCTTGGATGTTGTCCCCGCCCGTCGATAACTGCAGGTAGGACGACCCCGCATTCACGACACCGGTTCCCGAACTCATGTAATACGAAGACTGGGTGAAGTCGCTGTTCTCACCCCTCCAAGTGGATTGACCCTCCCAACTCCACAGTTGGTTGTATCCATTTGGATCCGTGGACTTTAGGCACGGTTGAAGCGTGATCTTGGTGGCGCCTGCCCCTGGGGCTCCGGTCATGCACAAGTTGGGCAATCCGGAGGTGGGCACGGTGCTGTACGCCAACTTGATCGTGTAGTCGTCGGCGTAGATCCACATTTGCTTTGCTTGATCTAGATTGCCGTCAAGACACTTTGCCGCATCGACGTACTGCACCTCGGCCCCCGCCTCGAGCTTTGTCGCCTGAAGGCAGAACCTGGCGGGATTCGTGGTGCCGTCGTAGGTCTTAATGAAGCCCCCAGGGATGTTGGTGTTGGTGATTTGAAACGCGTACACGGCCTCGACAGTACGCTGGATATTTCCCGACACGTTTTGGACTACAAGCCCAGTGCCCGTGGACGTGATAAGAGCGTATGTGGGTGCTTGCGACGGACCCACGCCCGGGCTGCAGGACAACTTATTCGTAGACGATTGCCGCCAGGCATCGTCCTGCGTGGTGGGGTTCTGGGTGTAATAGGAAATCGCCACCGAGTAGCCTAACGCGGAACTGCCGCTACCCACAGTGCCTTGTGATGAGCATGGGAGCTGCCTCGTATCGCCATAGACGTTGCCCGTACCGTCGGCGCTCCCAGCCGCCGCACGAATCTGACCCACCACGACGTTGATTCCCGTCTCAGCTGCGTACACCGTTCGCGTGGTTGCCTGTTCAAGTCGAGTGGGAGTGATCTGAGACATGATCACACCCAGCATGACGATGGAGAACATCGCGGTGACAAGAATTGCCAGCAGTGCCGTGATCATGGCAAAACCCGAATCGTCGGAGTCGCGCATGCGCCGCGTGCGGATCGACAAGAAACTCTTCATCATGGTCGACTCATTCCTGCCGTGCACACGAGGTCGCTCTTCGACGCGGACGAACTGTTGCGAGCAATAAAGGTGGTCTCCTGGTCCGCCAACTGCGCTCCGGCGGGGCCTTTCACCGTCAGGTGAACGGTCAAGGACTGGCGCAATACGGTGCCAACTGCAGGAGTGAGCGTAAAGGGCGACGCGCCGCCTCCTGCCTGCACGTTCCACGACACGCCGTGCCAGGCCGTGGGCGCACTTGTGCCGTCCTCAGTCCACGTGCGAGTCGAAAGCACATGGGTATTGGGGTCGAGGCGCCACTGATAGCACATAGGGAACGCCTTTTGGGGAAGGTCGGTTGCTTCGAACTCCGCGTACCACGCTCCCGACGCTCCCTGGCCGGGAGTGTTGATCGACGACGCGTAGCGTACCTCGTGATCCAGAACGTTGAAGGTCGCCCGCAATGCGTCCGACGCATCAACCGAACCCTGGGCTTGTACCGTGGTCTTGGACATGGAGATCAGTGCGGAGAAATAGATCGCGAGCACGATGGTGAAGATCGACATAGCTACCACGAGTTCGATGATGGTGAGGCCCGAGTCGTCGGACTCTTCGCGACGGAGTGCGGCGCGAAGGCGAGTTAGGAGTGATGACATGGGGAGACTCACCCACCCCACCCGTACGACTTGGCCACGTCGTAGGTGATCTGTGTCGTAGAGGTCGCCCCGTCGGACTTCCGCGTCACCGTGTAGCTGGCGGTGCAGTTCTTCGTACCACTCGTGGTGTCGGCCGAGTCGAGGTAGAGCAACGCATACCCTTTGGCGAGGTAGTTGCTCCAGTAGGGCTCGACCTGGTACCACCTGCCACAGTTGCTTTTGATGGAGCCAGCCGTCACTGTGTACCCGCTGACTTTGCTCCAGTCCGGCAGGTCGTTGGAGGAAATCTCGATGGTCTTCACATACCTATCGGAGATACTCAATCCATACGGCTGGTCGTCGGGATTGGCTTGGAAGACCGATGCTGGAGCCTCGACTCGAATCACGGCATTGGCGGTGTTGTCACTCGTGCGCGCGCCGAGCACGACCTTGAACGGGAACGTCCATTCCCCCGCCTTGCCTGCCGGGGGCTGGAACTTGATAATGGTGCCCGTCGCGGTGCCTCCCGTGTAGGGATTTCCATCGATGAGCAACGACCCGGTGCCCGGCGAGGGTAGTCCCGTCACTGTGATCTGCGTCTCGGCGGGGTTGGTGCCACGGAGTTGGCTCGAGATGTCGGTCCACGTGGCCGTGGTGCTGTACGGCAGGACCATCGTGAAGTCCTGCGCCGTCAAGGGGTCGACCTTGACCGTTGCAGTCACCGCTTGGCTTGACTGGCCAGCGGCATCGGTGAACTTGTACGTGAAGGTGTCGGTGCCGGGGTCGCCAGGCGTATACGTCACCGTGGTGCCTGACACCGAGATCTTCGCACCCGGCAGGTATGGTCCGCCAGTGATCTGAACTGCAGTGGGCGATCCGAGGTCGTTCGCCAACACCGGGAGCACCTTGGGTATGCCCTGGCTCGCGGACAGAGCAGGGTCCGCCACTGCCTTGGGATGCAAGGTGATGGTGACCGTCGCCGACGAAGATGCGCCGGTGCGATCAAACACTGCGTACTTAAACGTGAAGATGCCCGACACCCAACCGCCCAACGCCGAACCACCAGGCGTTGCGGGAGGGGGGGTGTACACAAGGACGCCGTCTGAGGGGTAGGTGACACTCCCGGCCGTCGAATCGAGTTCACTTCCAGGTACTTTTTGAACCGGAATGCTCCGCACCGATCCAAGGATGTCGTTGTCCATCACGTGAAGGCTATAGGTGGGGTTGCCCGCTACCGGGTCGTAGGCATAGTCGGGATCGTCGACGGCCACGGGCCTGCTCACGCGGCTCCACGCGAGGTCGTTCGATGGGTCGACGAGCGTGGAAACGTTGTACGAACAGATACCGCCTGTCGCATCACATTCGCCGCCGATGGGCTTCCACCTCACCACGACGATGATGCGTAGTTCCCTCGAGACACCAACCCCCCCTGCGGCGGGTTCGGTTGAGTAGCCACCGACCTTGGTGCACGGCTGGGCGGCGCCGGCGACCGCGGGGCTCCGGTAGCACGACCCGATGAGGGTATAGACGTCATAGGTCGTGTTGTTCGCAGCGCTCACGGTATCGAAGACCTTGACATCACCCGCGCCCGTGGCCCCATGGGGATCGGACAGAGGGTAAGTGTCCGCCACCCCGTCGACTCCGGCAAACTTTGAGAATGCGTCGTTGACCTCGGCCGCAGAACGCCCAATCACGAGTCCGGACACTCCGGCGATGGGGCTCAAGTGTGGATCAATCGTAAACGTATGCTCCATGGCCGACGTTGCGATCGCCACGGCCCGCTGTTGGCGGGAGAGGTTGGAAGTGGTCTGCATGCCGTTGATGAAGAAATAGAGCGCGCTGGTGGCGACGATGCCAAGAATGACGATCGCGACAATTACCTCGACGAGGCTGAAGCCATCATCGTGGTGGCGGCGCTGTGCTCTCATGGCATGGGCCTCCTTCTCTGGCCAGAAATACCTGTGGGCGGCGGGTGGATTGCACTCTACTGTGCAACCCGCCCACCGCCATCAGTCAGATGACCGCAGTCAAACTACTAGCAGGTCGTAACACTTCCGCCCTGCAGACCGCCATCGGCGGACTTGTAAACCCAGCTGTGGCTCGCGTCGGCGTTCGCACCCAGGATGCAGTAGTGGTCGGACGTGAGGGTGTAGGTCAGCGAGACGCCGGGAGACGTCTTGATCGGCAACGACTTGAATTTCGCATTGGTTGCGGGGTAGGCCTGGTTGTTCACATACCAGGACTCAACCTCGGTCGCCGCAGAGCGCAGGTCCGACTTGATAGCCGAGTCGTGTGCCGACTTGCGCTGGTTCAGGAAGATCGGGATGGCGATCGCGGCAAGAATGCCGATGATGATCATGACGACCAGCAACTCAATGAGCGTGAAGCCGTCCTGGTCCTTGCGTTCACGAATGCGTGCGAGCATGGTGTTTCTCCTTGTTGATATTCTAAGTAATGTTTTAGTACGCCGCGAACGGCGGTTCCCCACCTCCCGAAGAACTCTCCGCGAAGGTAAAGACTATTTGACGAGATTGAAGATAGAGAATATGGGCATGTACAGACCGATCACCATAAATCCAATGATCGCGCCCAATACGGCAATCATGAGAGGCTCGATGAGGCTAGTCAAGGCCTCTGTGGTCGATTCCACTTCCTGGTCGTAGAAGTCGGCGATCTTGTCGAGCATCTGGTCGAGTTGGCCGGTGTCTTCACCCACGGCCATCATCTGCACCGCCATGGGTGGAAAGATGGGGTGTGCGGAAAGCGGCTTGGCGAGAGAGTTCCCCGACCGCACCGACTCCCCTACGGCTCTCGTGGCGTTTTCGACCACAATATTGCCGCTGGCCTCGCCGACGATTTCGAGCGATTGCAGAATGGGAACACCCGCGCGGAGCATGGCTCCAAGGTTCCGCGTGAATCGGGCAAGCGCGACCTTCTGCACCAAACCCCCGAATATGGGTGCCTTGAGGTACAGCGGCTCCACGACCTGGCGGAAGCCCCTCTTCCGCTTGTTCGCCCTCCACAGGTAGACGCCCGCGAAGATGACTACGACGAGCGGGATGGCGCCAACCTTCAACCCATGGGACATCGCGACCAGTATCCGCGTCAGGAGCGGAAGCTGACCGCCGAGCGACGCGAACAGGTTTTGAAACGTGGGCACGATGAAAAGCAACATGCCCACGACCGCGAGAATGGCGATGGCGAACACCACCGTGGGGTACGCCATGGCGGACTTGATCTTGCCGTGCAACTTGACCTCGGCCTCAAAGTTCGTGGCCACGGAATCGAGCACGGAGTCCAAAAACCCACCCACCTCTCCGGCACGCACCATGTTGATCATGAGCGGAGGGAACACCTTGGGGTGACGACCGATAGCCGCGGAAAGGGAGCGTCCGCCCTCAACATCCGCGCGGACATCCAAAATCACCCGGGACAGCGCCGGATTCTCCGTCTGTTCCGCAAGAATGGTTAAGGAGCGCAAAAGGGACAATCCGGCCGAAATCATTGTCGCTAACTGGCGCGCCATTACCGAAATGTCCTTGAGAGAAACCCGATCACTGAACCCCGGGATCTTAATCTCGGTCTTGAGTCCGGTGGTCTTGATCTCGTTAATCGAGATCGGCGCAAGTTTCAAGTCCCTGAGACGGCTGGCGACCGCCGCCTCCGATGAGGCCTCAATTGACCCCTTCTGGACCCTGCCCTGAGCGTCGCGAACGGAATACTCGAACTTCTTGACAGCGGCCATCGTTACCTCGCCATCCCCACGTGTTTACCGGACAGGCGCCGGAACTCCTCGACCGAGTGACACAACTCAAGCGCGGCCTCATACGAGACCACATTGCGCTTGACGAGATCGGCAAGGTTCTGGTCCATGGTCTGCATACCCAGGCTCGCTCCCGCCTGTAGCGCGGTGTAGATCTGGTGGGTCTTACCCTCACGGATGAGGTTGCGGATCGCCGGAGTAGCCAACAGCACTTCTGTGGCGGCCACACGGCCAGGTCCATCCTGACGGCGCAACAGGGCCTGGCACACGATGCCCTGGATTGCGGTCGCCAATTGCGTACGAATCTGCCCCTGCTGGCCAGCCGGAAACACGTCGATGATGCGGTCAATCGTCTGTGAAGAATCCTGGGTGTGGAGCGTAGCGAATACGAGGTGGCCGGTCTCGGCGGCCGTCAGCGCCACCTGGATGGTCTCGAGGTCCCGCATCTCGCCGATGAGGATGATGTCGGGGTCTTGTCGCAACACGTGCCGCAATGCGCGCTCGAATGAAAGGGTGTCCGTACCCACTTCACGCTGGTTCACGATCGACCGCTTGTGACGGTGGAGGAACTCGATGGGGTCCTCGATGGTCACGATATGTGCGCTGCGCGACTTGTTCGCCGCGTCAACCAACGACGCAAGCGTGGTGGACTTTCCCGAACCCGTGGGACCGGTGACGAGCACGAGACCTCGCGGCAGTTGGGCCAGGCCCGCCACGATGGGGGGGATTCCGAGCGCCTCCAGCGACTTGATCTCATACGGAATGACACGGAAGACCGCACCCGTCGAGTCGCGCTGCCGGTACAGGTTGACGCGGAAGCGCGCCTCCCCGACCAGCGCGTGCGAGAAGTCGAGTTCCAGTTCCTCTTCAAACTTTTCCCGCTGCTTCTGCGTCAGCATCGAGTACAGCGACCTCCGCAAACTGTCGGGCTTCAACACGTTCATTCCAGGAAGCGCCGCAAGCTGCCCATCAAGCCTGACCATCGGCGGAGCGCCGGTGGTCAGGTGCAGGTCCGATGCTCCCACCCGGAGCATCATGCGCAGCGCGTCCGAAACGTCGAGATCCCCTGGCTGCATCTCCTGCGCGCTGCCGATGCGGGCAGGCTTGGACATCGTCGAAATCCCAGGCGCGGTTGCCGCCGCCGATTGCTTAGTCGATTGACTCGGCTGAGTCGGCGCGGGCGGTGGAGGCGGTGGAGGCGCCGCAATTGCGGGGCCAACAGGCGGTGCTCCCATGGGCGCACGGTCCTGAACCGGCGCCTGGGGCGCGTATCCGCTTCCCTGCCCGCCCGCCGAAGGAGCCGAACCCCACTGGGAAGGTGCCTGTCCGCGCCCGTCGTCTTGAATGCTCATAGCCAGTGCCCTTCGCAAACTCTCGAGACCGCGGTCATCACTTCACTACCCTCAGCAGCTCTTCGAGGGAAGTGAGGCCATCTTGGGTCTTGGCCCAGCCGTCCATCAAAAGGCTCTGCATCCCGCCGCTTGCGGCGGCCCTGGCGATCTCCGCCGACGACGCGCGCGTCACCGCAAGCCGCTCGATCTCCTCGTTGACCACCATCACTTCGTGGAGCGCCAGGCGACCCCGATACCCCGTTTGCGAGCAGTGAGAGCACCCCACGGGAAACCACAGGTTCAGCACGGGAGTGGAGATTGCACCACGCAACCGCTCCGGCACCGCCGCCGCATCGATCTCCCGCTCCTCGCGGCACTGGGGGCACAGTCGTCGCGCCAAGCGCTGAGCCACGACGCAGTCGATCGCCGAGCCAACCAAGAACGGCTCAATACCCATCTCGATCAGTCGAGTGATCGCGCTGGGCGCATCGTTCGTGTGAAGCGTGGACAAGACGAGGTGGCCGGTAAGGGCCGCCTCGATCGCGATTTGCGCGGTCTCACCGTCACGAATCTCACCGAGCAGCACGACGTCCGGGTCCGCACGCAGAATGGATCGCAGCGCGGCGGCGAACGTCATCCCCGCTTTGGGGTTGACCTGGACCTGGTTGATGCCGGGAATCCGGTACTCGACGGGGTCCTCGACCGTGATCACGTTGATCTCTGGCCGCGCGATCTGATTCAGGGTGGCGTACAGCGTGGTCGACTTACCCGAACCCGTAGGGCCCGTCACGAGGATCATGCCGTAGGGCTTCGAATACGACTCCGCAAAGAGCTTGCTGTTGTCATCGCTCAGGCCCAAGTCCTCGAGCGCCATCGTCGCGGTCGCGTTGTCCAGGATACGCATCACGACCTTCTCGCCCCACACCGTGGGCAAGGTGGCAACACGTAGGTCGACCTTTCGCCCCTGGTGGGTCACCGAAAGGCGGCCATCTTGAGGCTTCCTGCGCTCCGCAATGTCGATCTCTGAGATGATCTTGATGCGGGAAATCATGCCGTTCTGGGTAGCCTTCGGAGCCCGCTGCATCTCGTGCAACACGCCATCGATGCGATAGCGGATGCGAACGTGGTTTTCCGCGGGCTCGACGTGAATGTCTGATGCCCTGTCCTGGATCGCCTGCGAGATAATCAGATTCACGAACCGGACGATCGGCGCATCGTCCTCGATGACCGAGCCCATCGAGGCCAGGTCCATCTCTCCCGGCTCGTTGCCGATCTCGCCCTGCAAGTCCTCCAGCTCGGCATCCGAGCGGCAATAGCGATCGATCGCGGCCAATACATCATCGTGAGTAGCGACCACGGGAACAACGTGGAGCCGGGTGATCGCCTGAATGTCGTCAAGGGCCATCACGTTCGCGGGGTTCGACATCGCGACCTTGAGGGTGCCTTCCGAAACACTAATCGGGAGGGCCGTGTGCCTGCGGCACATCGCCTCGGGGACCATCGCCACCGCTACACGGTCGATCGGAAAGTTGCCGAGTTCGACGAATTCCATACCCACTTGCTGTGAAAGGGCGCGCACCAACTGAGGCTCTGAAATCATGCCGCGTTCCACGAGCGTGCGACCAAGGGTCTGCCCGCGTGCGCGCTGCTCGTTGACGGCTTCCATCAACTGGTATTCAGTGAGGACACCGTCAGCGATCAGAATCTCGCCCAGTAGTTGCACTCCGCCTCCAAGGGGATGGTGACGCTCCCGTACATCAGGAGCCGAACATAACATCGGCACAAACTGTAGGAAAAGTAACTATGAGTTAGTCAACACCTTGGCCAGCGCCAAATCCATTGCCTCGACAGGGGCACTCTGACCGGTCATCAGCCGCACTTGCTCCCCCGCCTGGTGCAGCAACATGCGCACGCCCGACACGGACACGCCACCTAGCTCACCCCACGCGAGGCTCAACGGGGTGCTGACGGGTACGTACACCGCGTCCAGGAGGACACCACGGACACGAGTGCCGCTCTCGTGGATCCGCGCCGCGAGGGCTGCGCCGGCCTCCGCGGGAACCGTCGACATGACGGCGTCCGCTCGGCTGAGCGCCGCGAGGCCCTCTTGAGAGGCAATGTTGAGGAAGCGCGGCTTCACACCCATCCGAGATGCCGCCCTCATCAGTGCGCCGGCGCGCGCCCTGTCTCGCAAGAGCACGTACGGAGCCGTCGCACCCATCGAGGCAAGCGCCGCCACGGCGGAGGTCGCAGTGGCCCCCCCGCCAACGATGACGGCCTCGCCCACTCTCACGGCGTCGGCTTCGGCGAAGGCGGCCACCATTCCGTGGATGTCCGAATTGGCGCCGACCCAGTGCCTGTATTCGCCCTTGCCCGCAGGCACGAGGGTGTTGACGGTGCCCAAGAGCTTCGCTTGCGGTTCAACGAAGTCGGCTAGCCGCGCCGCCTCCGCCTTGAGTGGCATTGTGAGAGAAAAGCCCACCCATTCGTCGCCGCGTGACGACAGGAACGTCGCCAAGTCCGGCGTGTCGACGTCAATCGCCTCGTACGACCAATCGAGGCCGAGCACAGCATAGGCAGCGAGATGAAGGACGGGCGAAAGCGAATGGGACACCGGGTGGCCCAGTACCGCCGCCCGAGGCATCAGCCGGTTGCCTTCGGTTGGGCCGCAATCCACGCGTTCATCTTCTGGACGTTCTTCAGGTGCTCAGGGAGCGTCGCCGCGTAGGCGGTCTCGCCCGTGTCCAGGTTGACCGTCACGAAGAACAGGTAGTCGTTCTGAGCGGGAGTGACCGCCGCCGCGATGGAAGCCGCGCCCGGTCCGGCGATGGGCCCTGGCGGTAATCCCGTGTACATGTAGGTGTTGTACGGGGAATCGGTGGCCCGGTCCGCATTGGTCGTGAAGGGGCCCGGGCTCGGTGCGACAAACTTGACGGTCGAGTCCAGCTCGAGCTTCATGTTCTTGGCGAGCCTGTTGTAGATCACACCCGCGATCAGCGGCCGATCGACGGGGAGCTTCGCCTCGCGTTCGACGAGGGAAGCAACAGTGAGGATCTTCTCCCGATCGGCGGCGGCCACATGCTGGGCGTCCAACTGCTTGATGGTCTCCGCGATCATGGTGGATAGCGCCTGAGCCGGAGTCACACCCGGGTTGAACTCATAGGTCGACGGGAACAGCCAGCCCTCAAGGTTTCCGTTCGCCTCAGGTGGAAGACCCAGAGCAGCAGTGTCCTTCGCCGCCGCCTTAACAGTGGCGAGGTCCTTTCCGGTGACATCGACGATCTTCTGATAGTAGTAGTCGACCGTATGGCCCTCGGGAATGGTGATCGTGCGCAATTCCTTGTTGGTGGGGTCGAGGAGCGCCGCAAGCGCGTAGTCGGCCTTCATTTCTCGCTGGAGCAAGTAGTACCCGGGCTTGATTCCTGCGGAGTCAGGGTTCTTTGCCGCGGCCTCAAGGAACGCCTCGCGTGAGGCTGTGACTCCCTGGTTGTACAGCGTTGTCGCGATCATGGCCCCCGTGTCACCCGGATTGATGATGACCTGAACGGTGCCCTGACCCGCGGTCGTGTAGTCCTGGGCGACGGTGGTGTTGCTGACGAACGTGGTGTCCCAATAGTTTTTCGCGATCGAACCCGCGATAGCCACGAGTACGAGGCCCACCGAAACGAAGACGAGCAGCCACTTGCGTCGGTTCGCACGGCGCTGCTGACGCTGCAAGCGTCGCAAGTCGAGTGAGGTGGTGGTCGTCACCTCAGCTTCAAATAGGTCAGTCATGGTTCTCCTCGCGGGCCACTTTCATGGCCACTGTACCCAGATTCCCCCGCCGAGCCGCATCCAAAGCCGTGTCAAGGATCACGACAGCCGCAGCTTGGTCGATGCTCGAGCGTTGGCTCTTGGCGCTTCGTCCCGCCTCACGCATGTTTCGGGAAGCCGACACGGTAGACATCCGTTCGTCCACCAAACGCACGGGGATGCCCGTGCGTTCCTCCAACTGCGCCGCAAATGCGCGTGCGTCGACGGCTGAAGGCCCCTCTTCGCCGGACAAATGCAAAGGCAGGCCAACAAAGATTTCGATCGCGGCGCGCTCGGCCGCGAGGGCCGCGATGCTGGCGATCGCCGCCACATCCCTTGCGACTGTCGCCACCGGAAAGGCCATGATGCCGTCGGGGTCGCATGCGGCAACTCCGACGCGCACGGTCCCGACGTCGACTCCTAGACGCACGCCCCTATCCACGGCGCATTCCCTTATGCATGCCGCCCCTTATGCATGCCGCGCCCTAACCACGTGCCACCACAAGGTCCCGCACGGCGGTGATCGCGGACGGAATCGCCGCGGCATCGGTGCCTCCACCCTGAGCGAGATCCGGCTTGCCGCCGCCGCCGCCGCCGAGCGCAGTCGATGCCGCCTTGACGAGGTCTCCCGCCTTGAGCCCGCCCGTGCGTGCCGGTTCGTTGGTGGCGACGACCACGGCGGGCCGCCCGTCGATCGCGGCGACGAGCGCCACGACGGCAGGAGTGGCCTCACCGAGTCGTGCGCGCACGTCGAGAGCGAGTACTCGCAGGTCGTCTGCCGACGAGGCATCCGCCACGGTAGCGGCCACCAGGCGCGTGCCGCCCACAAGCTCAGCGGAGTCCGCAATGCCCGCAGCCGCACCCAAAAGTGCCTGCTGGCGCAACGCGCTGAGTTCCTTTTCTACTTGCGACAGTCTCTCGACCAACGCGCCAATGCGGTGGGTCAGGTCCTGCGGCTGAGTCTTGAGGGACGACGTGAGCTCGCTCACGATCGCACGCTCGGCCGCGAGGTGGCTGAAGGCATCGGCGCCGACGAGCGCCTCAATGCGGCGGGCGCCCGAACCGACCGAACCCTCGGACGTCACCGTCAACAGGCCGATCTGCCCGGAGTTGCCGACGTGGGTACCCGCGCAGAGTTCGCGCGAGAAGGGCCCGCCGATCTCGACCACGCGCACGCGGTCGCCGTACTTCTCGCCGAAGAGGGCCATCGCGCCGAGGGACTTCGCCTCGTCGAGCGACATGACCGTCGTGTCTACGGGGAGCTCTTCGCGGATCGCGTGGTTGGCGATGTCCTCGATCTCGCCGCGGGCGGCTGTCGACACGCCTTGGGTCCACGAGAAGTCGAGTCGCATGTAGCCGGGCTTGTTGTAGGAGCCCGCCTGGTTCGCCTGCCGGCCCAGCACCTCGTGGAGCGCGGAGTGGATGAGGTGCGTGGCTGAGTGCGCCTTCGAAGCCAGGCGACGGTTGACGGGGTCGACCTCGGCCGACACCAGATCGCCCACGGCGACGGTCCCCTCGCCCACCCGCACGGAGTGCACGATGACGTTCTTGACGGGGCGTTGCACATCGAGAACCTCGAGGGTCGCGTTGGGTCCCCTGATTTCGCCCGTGTCGGCGTCTTGACCGCCCGATTCCGGGTAGAAAGGGGTCTCGGCCAGAATGACCTCGACCGACTCGCCCACGGAGGCGGCGGGCACCGACACCCCATCCTTGATGACGGCGACGACCTTGCTGAGGACCTGCAGTTCTTCGTAACCGCGGAACACCGAAGGCGTGACGCTTGCGACCTCTTGGTACGCGCCAAAGTCGCCGTGCGCGCCCTTCTTGGACTTCGCGTCGGCGCGTGCGCGGTCCCGCTGCTCCTGCATGAGGGACCTAAAGGCACCCTCGTCTACCGAGAGGCCCTGTTCGGCCGCCATCTCGAGCGTGAGGTCGATCGGGAAGCCATAGGTGTCGTGGAGCGCGAACGCCTCGGCGCCACTGAGCTGGCGTCGGCCCGTGGACTTTGCGGTCGCGACGGCCGTATCAAGGATCGACGTGCCCTGCGTGAGGGTGCGGCTGAACGCCTCTTCCTCCGCCTTGGCAACGGCCCTGATGTGCTCGAAGTTCTTGTCCAGCTCGGGATACGAGGCACGCATCGCCTCGTAACTGGCCTCGATGAGCGGCACGAGGGAGGGTTCGTGAACGCCGAGCAGGCGCATCGAGCGCACGGCCCGCCGCATGAGCCGGCGCAGGACGTAGCCACGACCCTCATTACCGGGCGTGACGCCGTCGCCGATGAGCATGAGCGCGGACCGGACGTGGTCGGCGATCACGCGCAAGCGGACGTCGTCCTCGCCGTCGGTGCCATAGACACGGCCGGAGATCTCTTGCGCCTTTTCAATGACGGGAAAGACCTCGTCGATCTCGAAGAAATTCTCGACGCCCTGCTTCAGGAACGCGATGCGTTCGAGCCCAGCGCCGGTGTCGATGGCCTTCTGCTCGAGCTCGCGGATAAGCGGGTAGTCCTTGCCAGAACCGGGGCCGCGAAGGAACTGGTCGAACACCAGGTTCCAGATCTCGAGGTAGCGGTCGCCGCCGGGGTCAACCGTGCCGCCCACAGCATCGGGCCCATAGGCTGGCCCGCGGTCGTAGTGCCACTCGGCACATGGGCCGGCGGGTCCGGGCTGGCCGGTGTCCCAGAAATTCTCTTCACGCTTGAGGCGCACGATCTGGGCGGGGTTGACGCCCACGCCCGTGAGGTAGCCGAAGGCGTCCTCGTCCTCTTCCCAGATGGTGACCCAGAACCGCTCGGGCTCGAAGCCAAGCTTGCCTTCGGACTCGGGTCCCGTCAGGAAGTCCCACGCGAACCGAATCGCGCCTTCCTTGAAGTAATCCCCGAACGAGAAGTTGCCCAGCATCTGGAAGAAGGTGCCGTGGCGGGTGGTCTTTCCAACCTCCTCGATGTCCTTGGTGCGGATGCACTTCTGGACCGAGGCAATGCGCGGGTGCGGCGACGTCTCCGAACCGATGATGTACGGGATGAAGGGCACCATGCCCGCGACAGTGAACAGCAGTGAAGGGTCGGGAGAAACCAACGATGCCGACGGCACGACGGCGTGTCCCTGGGACTCGAAGTACTCAAGCCAGCGCTTGCTGATCTCCGCGGTACGCATCACTACCTCCACACAAGACAACGCCGTCGGCCCCCGACATGTGCCAGGGGCCGACGACGGTTTGGTCAAGTCGATCTGTTCAAGTCGATCTCTTGAAGTCTCCGACGAGACTAGTACGCCTTAGCGCGCGTAGAACTCGACGACGAGCTGAACTTCACAGATCACGGGGACCTCGGCGCGCTTGGGGCGACGCACGAGCCTTGCCGTGAGGCGCTCGAGCTCAACCTCAAGGTAGTCGGGAACCTCGGGAAGCAGGTCGCGGTGTGCACCGGCGGCCGCTGCCATGTAGGGCTCCATCGTGACGGCCTTGGCCTTGACCTGGAGGGTCTGGCCGGGGCTCACGCGGAACGAGGGGCGGTCGACGATCTTGCCGTCGACGAGGATGTGGCGGTGCAGCACCGTCTGGCGTGCCTGCAGGATGGTGCGGGCAAACCCGGAGCGCAGGACCAACGCGTCGAGACGCATCTCGAGCAGTTCGACGAACGCCTCACCGGTCAAACCCGGCTCCTTGCGAGCCTCTTCGTAGGTGCGCGTCATCTGCTTCTCGCGCAGGCCGTACTGGGCGCGCAAACGCTGCTTCTCGCGCAAACGCACCGCGTAGTCGCTTTCCTTGCGACGCGCCGTGCGGCCGTGCTCGCCTGGCGGGTAGGGACGCTTCTCGAAGTGCTTTACGGCCTTGGGGGTCAGGGCGATGCCCAGGGCGCGCGACAGGCGAACCTGGCGGCGCGCACGCTGTACTGAAGTCACAGATGTTCCTTAGGGATTGTGGACGCGCGAACACGTGTCCGTATGCCATACATATGAGAGTTGTCGCGGCGACAGCAGCCAACCGTCCGCGAGGGCAGACGCTCATACTAGCAAACTCGGCACCCTGGCGGTATTCCGCGTGTCGAGCGCCTAGCGCTCCCTGCCAAGCATGCGCCTGATCGCGACGAGGCGTTCGCCGAGCGTGCGCTCAAGGCCGTGTTCGGTGGGCACGTAGTAGCGCTCTGACTTCAGGGAGTCCGGTAGGTATTGCTGGGTAGCCACGGCGTGCGGGGCATCGTGTGCGTACAGGTAGCCGGTCCCGTGGCCGAGGCCCTCGGCGCCCGCATAGTGGGCGTCCCGCAGGTGGGTGGGGACGACGCCCGCCTTGCCCGCCTTCACGTCGGCGATGGCCGTGTCGATCGCGACGTAGGCGCGGTTCGACTTGGGGGCGAGGGCCAGGTAGGCGGTCGCCTCCGCGAGCGGGATGCGGCCCTCCGGCATCCCGATGAAGCTCACCGCATCGGCCGCGGCTTGGGCGATGACGAGACCCTGGGGGTCGGCGAGGCCGACGTCCTCGGAGGCCAAGACGACGAGGCGACGCGCGATGAAGCGCGGGTCCTCCCCCGCGACCACCATGCGGGCCAAGTAGTGCAGCGCCGCGTCGACGTCGGAGCCGCGCACCGACTTGATGAACGCGCTGATGACGTCGTAGTGCTGGTCGCCCGACTTGTCGTAGGCGATGAGGGCAGCGTCCATCGCGGATTCGGCGATCGCAGTGGTGATCACTCCCCCGGCGTCTGCGGCGGCGTCGGCCACGCTTTCCAGGAGGGTGAGTGCCTTGCGCGCGTCTGCACCCGCGACGCGCACGATGTGGTCGCGTGCGCCGTCCTCGAGTGCCACCTCGCCGCCGAGGCCGCGCGGGTCCGAAACGGCCCTGTCAATAAGTGTGGCGATGTCTGCGGGCGTGAGCGGCTTGAGCGTGAGCATGAGCGAACGCGACAAGAGCGGCCCGACCACCGAGAACGACGGGTTTTCCGTGGTCGCGCCGATGAGCGTGACCCACCGGTTCTCGACGGCCGGGAGGAGAACATCCTGCTGGCTGCGGGTAAAACGGTGGATCTCGTCGATGAAGACGACGGTCTCGCGCTCGCTCGTTGCGAGGCGGCGCTTGGAGTCCTCAATGATGGCGCGCACGTCCTTGACGCCCGCGGTGACCGCGCTGAGCTCTACGAAGCGCCTGCCGCCCGCGACAAGGTATGCGAGCGTCGTCTTTCCCGTTCCGGGCGGGCCCCACAGGATCACGCTGGTGGCGGGGACCGTGTCCGAGATGAGCCTCTTGAGGGGCGCGCCGTCGGCGAGGAGGTGAGACTGGCCGACGACCTCGTCGAGCGTCGTGGGACGCATCCGCACCGCAAGGGGCGCGTTGGAGGAGGCCTGCGGAACGCCCGTCGCACTCATGCTGGTCGCGTCGAAGAGGTCCACGTGCCAACTGTACGGGCGCGGGACGACGCGGCAGGGCGCTGGCCACGCGGAGGGGCGCCCAGCGCCGCGCACGGCGCGCCCTTACGATGGCGTCGTGTTCGCCTCTCTTGCCGGTTTCATCGCCCGCCGCCCTCGCTTTGTCCTCATCGCGTGGATCCTCGCCGCGATCGGGCTGTATGTGCTTGCCACCGTCGGCGTGGGAGGGGGGAATCTCTTCGACCGCGCCTCGACGAGCCTGCCCAGAGCTCAAGGGACGGACTCCACGAAGGTCTATGACTTCCGGCTGGCCCACCCGTCCGAGACGACAGGACCACTCGTCTCCGCAGAGTTCACAGGAATGGCGCCGAGCGACCCCTCCCTGGCCGCGCCCGTCACGGCGCTCGCAAACGAACTCGCCGCGCGCCCCGGCGTGATCGCCGTCATGTGGCCGCGAGGCGTAGTGCCCGGTCCAGAGGCCTCTCAGGGCGCGGGAACAGGCGCCTCGGCCACACCTGACATGCTCGTGAGCACCGACGGCAAGGCCTTCCTGCTCACCGTCTCGTACGTGAAGTTCCCCAACACGGCCGCGGCCACCCAAGAGGACCAACAGGTGGAGTCCCTCATCAAGGCGGCCACCAGCAGTTGGCCCATGCCACATCCCACCGTGAGCGTCTACTCCAACCCTCTGCTTTACAACGACTTCACCACGCAAATCGAGAAGGACCTCGTCACTGGCGAGGCGGTCGCCCTTCCCATTGCGTTGCTGGTGATGGTGTTCGTCTTCGGCGGCTTCCTGGCGGCCTCGGCGCCGCTCATCGGAGCGGTCGCTTCGATCGCGGGAGGGCTAGCCGTCCTCTTCGGCTTCTCGTACCCGATCACCCTCGACCAATCGGCGATCAACGTCGTGACGGTGTTGGGCCTCGGCCTCTCGATCGACTACGGCCTCCTCATCGTGTCGAGGTACCGCGAAGAGATCGCACGGCTAGGCGATTCACCCGTCCACGACGTGAGGACGGAAGCGCTCACCAAGACGCTCACCACCGCGGGACGCACCGTGGCGTTCTCCGCGGTGACGGTAGGAATCTCGGTCGGCGGGATGCTCGTCTTTCCAGCGGCACTGATTCGCGGCATCGGCGCGGCCGCTATCGGCGCGGTCATCATGGCGCTGCTATCGGCATTGACGCTGGTCCCCGCCGTGCTCTATTTGTACGGGCACCGTCTCGCGCGGCGATCGGTGCTCGATCGGATTCCCGGTGTGAGGAGCGTGCTGCGGCGCACCGCCGATGTGTCGAACGAGGACGGTTTCTTCTCTCATCTCGCACGGAGGGTTCAACGCCGGCCATGGGTCATCGTCGGCACCGTCACGGGGATCCTGCTCGTGCTCGCGAGCCCCATTCTCGACCTCGCCGTGCGCAACTCGGACTACCAACTGCTTCCGGTGTCAAATGAGCGCAGGCAGATGCTCGACGGGTTCAATGCGCGCTATCCGACCCTCGCATCGGCGCAAATCGACGTGCTTGCCTCCGCCACGCCAGCCGAGTTCGACACGTGGCTTGAGAAGGTTGCGGCCGTCAGTGGGGTGACCCGCGTGACCAAGGCCACCGCCGTGGACGGCATGGCGACTGCGGGGATCTACACGGCGTACCCCGACCAGGCGGGCAAGAGCGCCGGGTCCCTCGTGAGCGAACTGCGCGCTGTGAACGCCCCGTTCGCCGTGTACGTGGGTGGCCAAGCCGCCATTCAGGCCGACTTTGTCGCCTCGCTGAAGGCGGGTGCTCCGTGGGCGCTCGGCCTCGTGGTCCTCGCGACGTTTGTGTTGCTATTCCTCATGACGGGATCGCTCTTGGTGCCCGTCAAGACGCTCGTCATCAACGGGCTCTCGCTCGGCGCGACCCTGGGAATCCTGTCCTGGATCTTCGCCGACGGACACCTCCAAGGCCCGCTGCAATTCACTACCACTGGCGGCATCGAAACCTCGGTGCTCGTGATGATCATCGCCTTTGGCTTTGGCCTAGCAATGGACTACGAGGTGTTCCTGTTGTCGCGCATCAAGGAGCACGTCGACGCAGGTGAATCCAACGATGAGGCCGTGCGCAAGGGACTGCAACGGTCCGGTCGCATCATTACCTCGGCCGCCGCGGTGATCGTCCTCGTCTTCGTCGGCTTCGCCACGGGCCAGTTGTTGATCATCAAGGAGGTGGGCATCGGCCTGGCCGTCGCCGTGTTCCTCGACGCCACCTTGGTGCGCATGCTGCTGGTGCCGGCGACGATGACGCTGCTGGGGAAGTGGAACTGGTGGGCGCCCGCTCCCCTGCGTCGGCTGTACGAGCGGCGCGGGCTACGGCACTGAGGGCCATCACGCAATCACTGGCGGTGCGGTATCTGCAAAGCCCTTCCAGCATCAACCCTGGGCACCTCCGGGGCCTGTCGCCAGGCGGTTCAGCGATACCCGCCGTCCTTCAATGCGATAAGACCCGTCACTAGAACCGAGCTCCCGGGCAGAGCACTCCGCAACACGGAGGCCAGGCGATTCACGAGTCACGATCGAGCAGGAGCGCCAACACCAACCCTGCGAGCCAGCCCCAGGCCAGCCAAGGAAAGACTTACAGGCGATTCCACTCCCTGACGCACCAAATCAAGCGCTCGGCGACGAAACTCCTTCGGCTTCGCAGCAGGCATACCGAACTCCTTTTCTGGGACAGCATCCCAAGATAAGTGTCCGAAAAGTGGGTTCGGCTCCCCCTCTCCGGGAGGATGTGTCCACCAAGCGGGGTCAAGGCCAGTCTGCGTTGTCGGTCCAGGCCTGCTGGATCCAGAATCAGTGGGTGACAGGTGTGGTGGTTGGTTTGCCGAAGTAGTAGCCCTGTCCGTGTTCCCATCCCTGGTCGCGCAGGATGTCGGCTTGCATCTGGGTTTCGATGCCTTCGGCGATCCCGGTCAGGTGCATGCCCTTGACCAGACCGTTCACGCCCTCAGCGAGGGCGTTGGCTTGGCTGTTACCGGCGGTGAGGTCGTGGACGAAGCGCAGGTCGAGTTTGACGCCGGTCACCGGCAGGTCCCGTAGCACCGAGATGGAGGAGTATCCGGTGCCGAAGTCGTCGATGTGGATGCCGATACCGAGCTCGCGCAAGGATGTCAGTGCGGTTCGGGCGGAGTCCACCAGGCTCAGGACGGCGGTCTCTGTGACCTCGATTACGATCCGGGCGGGGTCGACCCGGTGGGTCGCCAGAGTGTCCCGCACACTGGTGAGCCAGTAGGGCATTGCCAACTGGACGGCCGAAACGTTGACGCTGATCGGACCGGGCAGGTCCGGATGTTCGGCGAGGAGGGCGCAGACCTGGTCCAGGACTTGGGCGCCGATAGCGGTGATCAGCCCGGTGTCCTCGGCGACGTTAAGGAACTCACCGGGGCTGAGTAGCCCGCGGGTGGGGTGCGCCCAACGTACGAGTGCCTCGTGTCCGACCACGTGGGCGTCGGCCAGGGCCACGATGGGTTGGTAAAACACCACGAACTGACTGGCGGTGATCGCCTCACGTAGCTGGTCCTCGACGGTCAGACGGGCCAGAGCCTGGGCGTGCATCGTCTCGTCGAAGAAGTGCCAGCGCTCCCGCCCGTTGGTTTTGGCTTGGGACAGTGCGGAGTCGGCGTCGCGTAGCAGGCTCTCGGGCGTCGAGGTCGAGGTCGAGGTCGCGATACCGATGGACGCGGTCGGCACGATCCGGTGGCCTCGCACCTGCAGATCGACGCCGATCGAGGCAGACACCCGGTCGGCGCAGCGTTCCACCACCAGCACGTCGTGGGCGTCCTGGACCAGGATGACGAACTCGCTCCCCCCAAAACGTCCGAGACGGTCCCCCGGGTACAGAGCGGCCACGATCCGCTCCGCCACCGTGGCCAACACCTCGTCGCCGGCCACGTGACCCAGCGAATCGTTCACGACCTTGAAGTTGTCCAAGTCGATGAACAGTGCCGCCAACGAACGGCCCTCCCGTTTGGCGGCGCGCAGATCGACCGCCAGGGTGTCCAGGATCCAGGCCCGGTTGTGCAGTCCGGTCAGCGAGTCGTGGAAAGCCTGGTAAGTCAAAGCCTCCTGAGCCTCGTGCTCGGCGGTGATGTCTTCCACCTGCAACATGATCAGGTTCGGTTGGCCGTCTCCGTCCCTGATAAGCACACCCACCCGACGCACCCAGATCGTGACGCCGTCGGCCCGCACCAGACGCAGTTTCGTGGTGCTCTTGTCGATCGATTCGGCGATGATCTGGGCGCGGTCCAGGAGAACTTCTTCGACCTCATCGGGGTGGACTACGTCATGAAGCCGGTGTGCCAGGAACCACGCTCCGTCGTACCCAAGAAGGTCGCACAATGCGCGGTTGACAACCCGAAAGGAACCGTCCAGGCCGGCCAAGGCGATACCAATCGAAGCAGAACCCATCGCCGTACGGACCAGATCTTCGGCCGCAGCAAGGTTCCGCGCAGTCTCGGCCGCCTGCCTCTGCTCGGTCACGTCACGGACTGCGGCAACCACCACCATGTCGCCCCCGGAGCCGAAGGGGGACAAACTGACGTCGGCGGGAAACTCGGTGCCGTCCCGACGCCGTCCAGCCAACTGCAAACCGGTCCCCATGGCCCGAGCCTCCGGGTTGGCAAAGTATGCCGCCCGGTGCGCCAGGTGGCCCTTTCGGGACAACTCCGGCACCAGTATCTCCAGGGGCTGACCGATCAGATCGGTGCGGTCGTAGTCGAACAACAACTCCGTCTGGCGATTGACAAACCGGATCACACCCGCCTGGTCCGTCCCCAACATCGCATCAGGGGCCGCCTCTAACAGGCCCTGGAAGTCCAACGGGTTGCGCACCATGCGAACCCTTCCTCTCGCGCAATGACAAATAGTTCGAATCTCACAAGACTAGGACAACTCAGGAAACAACCCCGGGTCAAGTTTGTGTGGCGAATTGTCCTCGCCCGCCTCAACGCCGAAAACGTGCCATACGTCATCACCCTTGACGACGTCGACGAAACGCCCGCCCTCATCGTCGGCACATGGACCGAACCCGACTGCGGAGCCCCGTGAATTGGCCTGGGTTTGGTTCCGTCGTATCGGTAAGGATGGAACCCATGACCAGATAGACACCACAGATGCGTGAGCGGGCGTTCAGGATGACCGTCGAGGCGATGCCGGATCACCCGAATCGGATGGTTGCGGTTCGTCATGTCGCTGGGCATGAGCCCGGAGACCCTGCGCGTGTGGCAGCGCCGCTACGAGGTCGATGCTGACCGTCGCCCAGGTGCGGGTGGCGACATCGTCGAGGAGAATCGACGTCTGAAGCGTGAAAACGCGGAGCGCAAGCGCGCGAACGAGATCCTGCGATCGGCGAGCGTGTTTTCGCGAAGGAGCTCGACCGGCCACGGACGAGATGATCCGGTCTATCGACGACCACAAGGATCGTTTCGGGGTCGAGCCCATCTGCCGCGTCTTGCGCGCGGCGGTTTGTGGGTTCCTCACCTCACGCGGGTATCGCGCCGCGAAGACCCGCGCGCCCGCGGTGAGGCGGCTGCGCGATGACGTGCTCATCCCGGAGATGACCCGGTCGCATGCGGAGAACTACGGCGTCGACGGGCGCCGGAAGATGCATGCCCTGCTGCACCGTTAGGGCTGGGATGTTGAGCGAGACCAGGCCGAGCGGCTCATGCGCCTAGCGGGCGTCCGCGGGGTGAAACGGTCGGAGAAGGTGTTCACGACCAAGAGCGATCCGGCCTCGGCCAAGCATGCCGATTTGGTGCAGCGGCGCTTCACCGCACCGGGACCGCGCCAGCTGTGGGTCGCCGACATCACACATGTCGCGACAATAACTGGAATCCAAGCCTGGTCCGGCTTCGCCTACCTCGCTTATCAAACACCGACGTGTCCTCACGCAAGATCGTTGGCTGGAACGTCGCGGCCACGCTACGGGCGGACCTGCTGCCGCTCCAGGCGCTCGACATGGCCGCTTGGGACGCTGGAGGCAACCTCGACAGACTCGTCAACCGTGCCGATCACGGCCAGAACTACCTGTTGATCCTCTACACGGACCGCGTGGCCGAACTTGGAGCGTGACCCTCTACTGGAACCAACGGCGGCTCCTACGACAACGCCATGGCAGAGGCCGTCAACGGGCTGTTCAAGACTGAACTGATCCGCCGAGGCGGCCCCTGGCGAACCGTCGAGCAGTTCGATTTCGCCACTCTCGAGTACGTGTGGTGGTGGAACAACAAACGCCCCCACAGCGAACTCGGAATGCGCGCCCCGATCGAAGTCGAGATCGAGTACTACGCGGGCCTCGAATCAGCCCAGTTGGCGACCGCCAGACAGGGAGACACCTAGGAACCAAACCCAGGCCAATTCAGAACACCGCCCCGTGGATCCGCAACCGACAACACGTTGCCCGCGGCGTCATGCGTGTTGGAGGTAGTGAATCCCAGCCATCGGTCGAAGCCGTGACACGGCCCAATGCGTTGTACGTCGTGAGGCTGCGGCCACCATCGGGGGCCATGTCCGTTACCACCCAAACGCGCACAATGCGCTGCCGTCCGCCAAGCCTAAGCATGATCCGGGGTGTGACAAACACCACACGAATGGGAGCACATTAGCGAGCCACTATCGACTCGATATCGACTGGTCCTCGAGAGGCCTCTAGGACTCTTCGACCTCTTCGACCTCGGGAACGAAGTCGACGCCCGTCTCCTTGCGCTGCTCCGCCGTGACGGGGGCGGGCGCGCCCGTGAGCGCGTCGTAGCCGCCACCTGACTTGGGGAACGCGATCACGTCGCGAATCGACTCGTGTCCGCCGAGCAGCATCACTACGCGGTCCCAACCGAGCGCGATGCCTCCGTGAGGGGGCGCACCGAACTGGAAGGCGTCGAGCAGGAAGCCAAACTTCTCCTGAGCCTCGATGGCGCCGATGCCCATAATGCCGAACACTCGCTCCTGCACGTCGCGCCGGTGGATACGGATCGAGCCGCCACCGATTTCGTTGCCGTTGCAGACGATGTCGTAGGCGTAGGCGAGCGCATGGCCAGGGTCTTCCTCGAAGCGGTCGATCCACTCCGGCTTGGGGCTCGTGAACGCGTGGTGCACTGCCGTCCAGGCCGAAGAGCCGAGCGCCACGTCGTCGTCGTCGGACCGCACGGGCTTGAATAGCGGCGCGTCCACCACCCAGACGAACTCGAAGCGCGACTCGTCGATCAGACCCACGCGGCGGGCGATCTCGTTGCGAGCGGCACCCAGAAGGGCACGGGACTGGTCGGTCTCGCCGGCGGCGAAGAAGATGCAGTCGCCGTTCTCGGCGCCAACGGCCGCCGCGAGGCCCGCGAGCTCCGTATCGGACAGGTTCTTGGCGACGGGGCCGCCCAGCGTGCCGTCCTCGCCCACCAGCACGTACGCGAGGCCCTTGGCGCCGCGCTGCTTGGCCCAGTCTTGCCACGCGTCGAGAGTCTTGCGCGGCTGCGACGCGCCACCGGGCATGACGACGGCGCCGACGTACTCGGACTGGAAGACCCTAAACGGCGTCTGACTGAAGTATTCGGTGAGCTCGGTGAGCTCGAGGCCAAACCGCAGGTCGGGCTTGTCCGAGCCAAAGCGGGCCATCGCGTCGGCGAAGGTCAGGCGCGGGATGGGTAGCGGGACCTCGTAGCCGATGAGCGCCCAGAGCTCGCGCACGATCTCCTCGCCCAGCGCGATGACGTCGTCCTGGTCAACGAACGACATCTCAACGTCGAGTTGCGTGAACTCGGGCTGGCGGTCCGCGCGGAAGTCCTCATCGCGGTAGCAGCGCGCGATCTGGTAGTACTTCTCCATGCCGGCCACCATCAGCAACTGCTTGAACAGCTGCGGCGACTGGGGCAGGGCGTACCAGGAGCCGGGCGCGAGGCGAGCGGGCACCAGGAAGTCGCGGGCACCCTCGGGCGTCGAGTGCGTCAGCGTTGGCGTCTCGATCTCGAGGAAGTCGTGGCGGTCGAGCACGCGGCGCGCGGCCTGGTTGGCCTTGGAACGCAGCACCATGGCCTCGCGCTGACGCGGCCGACGCAGGTCGAGGTAGCGGTACTTGAGGCGGGCCTCCTCGCCGACGGTGACGTGCTCGTCGATCGGGAACGGCGTGGGCGCGGACTCGTTGAGGACGACGACCTCGGAGCCGACGACCTCGATCTCACCGGAGGGAAGGTTGGGGTTTGTCGAGCCGTCGGGACGCAGGCGCACCTCACCGGTGACCTGGATGACGTACTCGGTGCGCAGCGAGTGGGCGATGTCCTCGCGCAGCACCACCTGGGCAAAGCCCGAGGCATCGCGCAGGTCGATGAACGCGACGCCGCCGTGATCGCGGCGACGGCCAACCCAGCCTGACAGGGTGACGGTCGCGCCTGCGTCGGCGGCGCGGAGGTTTCCGGCGAGGTGGGTGCGAAGCACGGTGAAGCCTTTCGTGATGACTGGAGTGGCCCCACGAGGGGCACATGACCCCGTCAGGGGCGCATTGCCCCGTCAGGGGCTCGGTCAAGTCTAGCCGCGCACGACGCGTGGCTTGAGGTCCTCGGCGGGCGGGTTCCAGGCGTCGGCGTCTGCGGCAACCTGCTCGCCGGAGCGAATGTCCTTGACTTCCCCATCAGAAACCTCGCCGGTCGGGTCGGCGCCGGGAAACCACACGAACGGGATGCCCCTTCGGTCGGCATATTGAATCTGCTTCCCGAACTTGGCCGCGCTTGGCGAGACCTCACATGCGATTCCGCGCGCACGCAGGCGGTCTGCGATGGACTGGGAGGCGGCGCGCGTCTCCTCGTCCATCACGGCCACCAATACGGCGCTGGGGACACCCCGCGTGGCGACGAGCATCCGGCGCGACACGAGGCGCGACACGAGCCTGCTGACACCGATAGACATGCCGACGCCGGGGAACCCGCCCCCAGCCACCAGCGAGTCGTAACGCCCGCCAGAGCAGATCGAGCCCAAGTCCTCGTGACCCTCGAGCGTCGTCTCGTAGACGGCTCCCGTGTAGTAATCGAGGCCGCGGGCGATGCTGAGATCGGCCTCGGCCGTGCCTGGTACCGCGGCGTTAACTGCCTCCACGAGCGCGCCGAGCGCCGCAATGCCCTCGGCCATGAGCTTCTGTGGCTCACCGTCGGCGTGCGTCGGCGTCGTCTCCCACAAGTCCAGGACCGCCTCGTGGAAGGAGGAATCCGAGGAGCGAATGCGGGCGAGGTGCAGGATCGCCTCCGCGGCCGTCTCCGGCACTCCCTGAGCGGCAAGTTCCCTTGCCACGCCGTCGTGGCCGATCTTGCCAAGCTTGTCGACGGAGCGCAGGGCCCCCGCGACATCGGCGATACCCACCCCCCTGTAGAACCCCTCGACGAGCCTCCTGTCGTTCATCCGCATGCGCACCGGCGGCAGGTCGAGGCTCTGCAGGGCCCGAGCCATCACGACGGCAACCTCGGCCTCGACGTGGGCGGGCAGCGTCTCGCGAGCGACGACGTCGATATCGGCCTGATAGAACTCCCTGAAGCGGCCCTCTTGGGGGCGCTCGCCCCTCCACACCTTCTGAATCTGGTAGCGCCTGAATGGGAACGTGAGGTGGCCTTGGCGCTCCTCGACGTAGCGAGCGAACGGCACCGTCAGGTCGAAGTGGAGGCCGAACTCGGCGGTCTCTCCCCCACGCCGCGTGAGGACGTAGACCTCCTTGGAGGCCTCCGCCTCTCCGCCAAGGCGCTCGAGCGGCTCAACCGCGCGCGTCTCGATCTGTGCGAACCCGTGGAGTTCGAATACCTCCCGCAGTCGATCGATGACGTGCGCCTCAACCAGACGCTCGGAGGGGGTCCACTCGGGGAAGCCTGAAAGGGGCGCAAGTCGCGACATGCGCCCATTGTTCCATTGGGTGCCACTCGACAACGCCCAGGCGCGTCGTGGTCACGAACGGGCGACAGTCGTGATCGCGTGTCGTCAACCGGCCCCAAGCATCGATATCGTGAGTGGGATTGCCAGAGGCGGTACGATCACGGGTGCCACTTAAGGCAGTACACGCCCGTTTCGTCGTCCTCACAAAGGTCATCGCATCATGACGCCCGCCAAGCCCCGGCCCATGCCTCGCCCTCAGGCTCCCTCGCCCGCGATTCTCGCGGCGCACTCGACGCACCCCGTGCGCATCCCCCTCGCCGATGACATTTCCGCGGAGGCGATCGCCTCTGCCTCGGCATTTGGTGCGGTCGATGGCGACCAGGTGGTGGTTATCGAGGGCGAGACCCGCACTCCCGTCGGCCCCGCGGAAGGCGAGAAGCCCATCGCGGCGTACGCGAAGGCCTTCATCGAGTTTGCCGCATCGGTCGAGCGGTTCCACGCGCGCCTCGTCGGCGCGGAGCTGAGCCCCAAGGACATTGACGACGCCCTGGCGGGCCTGCGTAGTTCGCTCGAGACTCCCGTCATCGTCGGCAACTTGGCGGCCCTTCGCGCCCGCTTCGGCATCGTCGAGGCAGAGGCCAAGGAGGTCGCCGACAAGGTCCGTGCCGAGCGCGCCGCCGCCCGTGCAGTCGCCGCCGAGGCCCGCGAGGTCCTCGTCGCGGAGGCGGAGAAGCTTGCCGCCAAGCCGCTGGCCCAGGTGCATTGGAAAAACGACACCGCGCGCATGCGCGAACTTCTGGACGAGTGGAAGGAAGCCCAGCGCTCCGGCGCGCGCATGGCCAAGGAGGCCGAGCGCGAGATGTGGGCCCGCTTCACCAAGGCCAGGTCCTCCTTCGAGAAGGCGCGCAAGGTGCACTTTGCGCAGCTCGACAAGGAAAACGCCTCCGTCGCGGGCACCAAGGAAGACCTCGCGAACCGTGCGGAGGCCCTCGCGACCTCTACCGATTGGGACGGGACTGCTCGCCAGTTCAAGCAGCTCATGGACCAGTGGCGCCTGGCCGGTCGTGGCCGCAAGAGCACCGACGACGCGCTCTGGGCACGATTCCAGGGCGCCCAAGAGGCGTTCTTCTCCACCAAGCGCGCCGCGAGCGAGGCCGAAGAAGAGGTTCTCAACGCGAACGTTCCCGCCAAGGAGGCCGCAGTGAAGGCCGCCGAGGCGCTGCTGCCCATCTCGGATGTGCGTGCCGCCAAGAAGGAGATCCGCGCGATCCAGGACCGCTTCGAGTCTGCTGGCGAGGTGCCTCGTGGCGCCGCCGCATCGCTGAGCCGCCGCATCGCGGCCGTCGAAAAGGCCATTCGCGACGCCGACCAGGCCCACTGGACGTCCAAGAACCCCGAGATCGAGGCCCGTGCCACCGGTGCGGCCGCGCAGCTCCACTCGGCGATCGCCGACCTTGAGGCCAAGCTCGAAAAGGCGAAGGCCGCCAAGGACGCGCGCAAGGTCAAGGAATTCACCGAGTCGCTCGCCGCTCGCAAGGCCTGGCTCAAGCAGATCGAGGCAGTCGCCAAGTAGGCGGTACATCGCAGGGACTTCTGTCCACAGATCTCGCCCGCGGCACGTGTGGCGAGCCCCCAGTGGGCAGACTGCGGTGATGGCCCTGCTCTACGCGACGGATGTGGGCGAGTCCGCGTGGCAGCGCATGACTCGCGACGGGGTCGTCGTGTTGCTCCGCCCCGGCGTCGGCCATGCATCGACCGCCGAGCGTTCGGCCGCGCTCAGGGCGGCCTCGCTCGCCGCCGCAGTCCCGCGCAGGGCCACCCTCGCGGGGGCGGCCGCGCTGTGGGTCCACGGCTGGAGGGCCGATGGCGCGGCGCCCCGCCGCATCGACGTCGCGGTCCCCCGGGGTTGCCATCCCGACCCACCCCCCGGCTTCTTCACGCCGTGGTGGCAATTCGTGACGGACCGCGCCGCGTGCGCGGCCGCGAGCACGATCGGCGGAGTCTCCGTGACCGACGTGGGTAGCGCCCTGCGGCCTCTCCTGTCGCGGGGGGATCTCGGCGAAGCCCTCGACGCCGCATGGTGGGCACTATCGAAAGGCAGGATCGATGAGGCCTCGGGTACCCGCGCCATTGCCACGGGCACGCGCGGGCTGCCTCGCCAGAGGGCGCTCGCGGCCTGGAATGCCGTCTGTAAGGCCTCAGGAGCCGCTTAGCCGAGACGTTGGTTGCGTTTGACGCCGGTGATGCGGCGCGCGTCGTACACGCCGTCAATGCGGCGCACGGCGTTGATGACCTCGCCGAGGTGGGACGGGTCCGCCATCTCAAACGAGAACGTGTTGAGCGCGACCCGGTCGGAAGTGGTCGACACGTGCGCACCCAGGATGTTGAGGTGATTGTCGGAAAGCACCTGGACCACATCCGAAAGTAGCCGGCTCCTGTCGAGCGCCTCGACCTCAATCTGCACGAGGAATGTGGCGTCCGACGCCCCGGTCCATTGCACGGCGACGAGCCGCTCGGGCTGCTCTTCGAGTGCCCGCAGGTTGTCGCAGTCGGCCCTGTGCACGCTGACGCCCGTTCCGCGCGTCACAAACCCCCTGATGGGGTCGCCCGGAACGGGACTGCAGCACTTCGCAAGCTTGACCATGACGTCAGTCATGCCCTCGACAGACACTCCGGGGTCGCCGCGTCTGGCCCGGTGCCGCGTGCCCGGCCTGGTGATCTCGCTGAGGTCCTCTTCGGCGCCCTCTTGGCCGCCGACGGCAGCGACCATCTTCGACACGACGTCGGAGGGTTGTTCCTTATGCTCGCCGATCGCGGCATAGAGCCCGTCGACGTCCTCGTAGCGCATCTCCTTGGCGAGCGCGATCAGAGTGGTCTTGCTCATGAGGCGTTGCATTGGCAGGTGCTGGCGGCGGATCGCCCTGGCAAGCATGTCGCGACCGGTCTCGATCGACTCCTCGCGTCGCTCGCGCGTGAACCATTGCCTGATCTTGTTACGCGCCCTTGTCGACTGGACGAACTCCAGCCAGTCGCGCTTAGGATGCGCGTTCTCGTCGGACGTGGTGATGATCTCAACCGTGTCGCCGTTTTCGAGAGTCGAATCGAGCGGGACCAGGCGCCCGTTGACCTTGGCGCCCACCGTCTTGTGGCCGACGTCGGTGTGGACTGCGTAGGCGAAGTCGACGGGCGTCGCGCCCTGAGTCAGCGGCAGGAGCTTGCCGCGTGGGGTGAAGACGTAGACCTCGGCACGGGAAATTTCGCCACGCAGAGAGTCGAGGAACTCGGTCGGGTCGGCCGTCTCTTGCTGCCAGTCCGCGATCTGCCTCAACCAGCCGGCATCGTGCGCCTGCGCTGGGACCTTCTCGCCCTTGGCATTTTCCTTGTAGCGCCAGTGGGCCGCATAGCCGTACTCGGCCCGCCTGTGCATGTCCCACGTGCGAATCTGCAGCTCGATGGGCTTGCCCTCGGGGCCAATCACCGTCGTGTGGAGCGACTGGTAGAGGTTGAACTTTGGCATCGCGATGTAGTCCTTGAACCTGCCGGGAACCGGCTGGTACGTGGAGTGCATCTCGCCTAGCACCGCGTAGCAATCGCGCACCGACTCCACGAGTATGCGTACGCCTATCAGGTCGTAGATGTCGTTGAGGTCGCGGCCTCGCACGATCATCTTCTGATACACCGAGTAGTAGTGCTTGGGACGGCCGGTGATTTCGGCCTTGATCTTCTTGTCCTTCAGTTGCGCCGCGATTGCAGCGCGCACCTCGTCTAGCTGCTTTTCCCGCTCGGGCGAGCGTTCGGCCACCACCTCGACGATCTCTTGATAGATCTTCGGATACAGCGTCCTGAACGACAGGTCCTCGAGTTCCCACTTGATCGCATTGAGCCCCATGCGGTGCGCCAGGGGCGCGTAGATCTCGAGAGTCTCCTGGGCCTTGCGACGTGCGGTTGTGGGGCTCACGTGGTCCCATGTGCGCGCGTTGTGCAGGCGGTCTGCGAGCTTGAGGAGCACGACGCGCATGTCGTGGGCCATGGCCACGACGAGCTTGCGCACCGTCTCCGCCTCGGCCGCATCGCCGAAGGTCAGCCTGTCGAGCTTGGTGACCCCGTCGACGAACGATGCGACCTCATCGCCAAACTCGGCACGGATCTCCTCGAGCGGGAAGCCGGTGTCCTCGACGACGTCGTGCAGCAGCGCCGCAGCGATCACGGTGGCAGGGAGGCCGAGCCCCGCGATGATCTCCGCGACCGCGATCGGGTGCGAGATATATGCCTCGCCGCTCTTCCGCTGCTGGCCCTCGTGCGCCTGCTCGGCAACCGCGTGCGCCCGCTCGATCAGCGCCGGCTTGGCGCGCGGGTACATGCGGTGATAAATGTCCAGGAGCGGCCCGAGCGCGCTCGTGTCTTTCGCGTTCCTACGCAGGGAAAGGGACCTGCCCGGGTTGGAGGCTGGACGCGTGTCATTCACGGTTGCCTCCTGTCGGTTTGGTGCCGATCAGTCTACTTGCGCTGCTTGCGCTTCGGTTGCGCTGCGGTGCCCTGGTGATGCCCCGCGACCAGCGCGCCAACCCGCACCGTGCCATCGGGACGCACGACGTCGCTGCCGCCCGAGGCCCTCAGTGCCAGCACGTCTGCCGTGTGCTCCTTGATGCGCGTCTCCTGGTCACGCAGCGCCACCTCGAGAGGCGTCGCCACGAAGATCGACGAGTAGGTACCCACGGCCATGCCGACGAAGAGCGCGAGCGAGATGTCCGAAAGCGTGCCCGCGCCGAGTAGCAACGAGCCGATGAACAGGATCGCGCTCACGGGGAGCAGGGCCACAACGGACGTGTTGATCGAGCGCACCAGGGTCTGGTTGACGGCCAGGTTGGAGAGCTCGTCGTACGTGAACCGGTGCTGGGCGAATACGTCTTGGGTATTTTCCTTGACCTTGTCGAAAACGACCACCGTGTCGTACAACGAATACCCAAGGATCGTCAGGAAGCCGATGACGGAGGCTGGCGTCACCGTGAAGCCCGACAGCGCATAGATGCCCAATGTAAAGATCAGGTCGTGGAGCAGTGCCGCGAGTCCCGCGACGGCCATGCGCCACGCCCGGAAGTACATCGTCATCACGATCGTGACGAGGATGAGGAACACTACGAGGCCCTTGATGGCCTTGCTCGAGACATCCTTGCCCCAGCTGGGGCCGATGAAGCTGGAGCTCACGTCCTTCACGGGGATGTTGTAAGCATCGGCAATGGCCACGCCGAGCGGCTCGACCTGAGACGAGTCGATCGTGCCCAACTGGACGCGAACACTCGACGTACCCACGGGGACCACAGCCGGTTGCTCATTCGGGAACTGCTTGACCACCACGGCGGTGGCGATCGAGGTGTTCTGGCCGGGGACGTTCGAGAGTGTGTACTCCGTGCCGCCCTTGAAGTCGATGCCGAGGGTGAGTCCCTTGAACACGAGCACGAGGATGGCGAGAATCACGAGGGTGGAGCTGAACGCGAACCAGCGCTTGCGCTGAGCCACGATCGGGTACGTGGTCTCGCCCGAGTGGAGGCGGTTACCCCAGTTAGACAGGTTGGCCATGATTACTCCTTCTCGGCGGGGTCGGCGGCCGCGCGGGCCTTCTTCGCCTTGCGCTCGGCGAGCGTGAGCGTGGGTTCGCCCGTGACTTCTGGAACCGAAACTCGTCCGCGCCCCTTGTAGACCGCGTCACGACCCAGTTGCCTCGGGTCGAGGCCCGAGAAGCGGTGCCCATCGCCAAAGAACTTGGTGCGTGCCAGCAGGCCCAGGGTCGGGTGGGTGAACATGAAGACAACCAGTAGGTCGACGAGGGTGGTGAGGCCCAGCGTGAACGCGAAGCCACGCACGCTTCCCACGGCGAGCATGTACAGCACGAGCGCGGCGAGGAAGCTCACGGCGTCGGATGCCAGGATCGTGCGGCGAGCGCGCGACCAACCATGCTCGACTGCCGCGACGAGCGATCTTCCCTCGCGCAGCTCATCCTTGACCCTCTCGAAGTACACGATGAACGAGTCCGCGGTAATGCCGATGGCCACGATGAGGCCCGCAACGCCTGCCAATGAGAGCCGATACCCCATCCCCCACGACAGCAAGTCGATGATGACGAATGTCGTTCCACCCGCAACGACGAGCGAGCCGATGGTGACCGCAGCCAGGGCTCGGTACTGGAACAGCGTGTAGATCACCACGAGGATCAGGCCGATGAGACCTGCAAGCAGCCCGTTTTCAAGTTGGCTCTTTCCCAAGGTGGCCGAGATCGCCTGTTCCGACTGCACGTCGAGCGTCATCGGCAGCGCGCCGAACTTGAGCTGATTCGCCAAGGTCTGGGCGTCGAGCTGCGTGAAGGAACCTGAGATTTGCGCGACGCCTCCGTTGATCGCGCCGTCTCGCACGCCGGGTGCCGAGATCACCACACCATCAAGCACCATCGCGAACTGGTCGCGCGGTGAGGCACCTGCTTGGTTGAGCTTGTACAGCCTTGCGGTGGTGGCGGCAAACTTCTTCGCTCCAATACTCGTCAGTTTCAGGTCCACCTCGTACGTACCGTCCGTCGTCCCCGCTTGCGTCAGGTGTGGGCCGGATGTCGCGGTGGACACGTCTTTACCATCCATCTCGACCGGCCCCAAGATGTACTTCACGGGATTGACCGCGTCACACGTGGCGAACGCGGCGTTCGGGTCGCCCAGACTACCGCCGCCACTACGGCTCTCGGGAGTCGTGCAGTCGAGCGCGTCGTAGGCCGCCTGAACCTCGGGCGTGATCCACGAAAGGGATGACGGGTCGGTCGCCGCCGCCGTCGTCGTCGTGGGCGCAGGCGTGGGGCTTGGCGTGGGGCTTGCAGTCGCGGCGGGCTGGGCGCTGGCGGATGGCGTGGGAGTGGCGGCCGTCTTGACGTACGCCATTTCGTGCACGGGGCTACCGGTGTCGATGCCGGAGGCCGATGCGGACGGCGTAGGGGCCACCGCGGAGGCCGCCGATGGTGGAACCGCCGGCAGAACCGTGGGGCTCACCGTGTCGCCTGTCGGCGCGGGGCTCGTGGTGGGCGTCACCGTCGTGGGACCCGTCGAGGTTGCCTCCTGCAGCACCGGACGGAACTGCAGCTGAGCGCTCTTCTTCACGAGGTCGATCGTCGCCTGGTCGGGGTTGCCGGGGAGCGCCACGAGGATGTTGAGGTTGCCCTGGGTCGTGATCGATGCCTCGGATGTGCCCGAGGCGTCGACGCGCTTGCGGATGATCGCCACGGCCTGGTTCAGGTCCGACTGGGTGACCGTGGAACCGTCGGTCGTCTTCGCCTGGAGGGTGATCTCGTGGCCGCCCGCGAGGTCGAGCCCGAGGCCAGGGAGCCAATGCGCGTTCTTGGTGTGCGTCGTCACCCCCAGGGTGAGCACCGCAAAGAGGATGACGATGATCCAGACGAGTCCCTGCAGTATCCTGCGGGCGCCCTTGACTGCTGAAGACACGCTTTTCCTACGCTTTCCATGCGGATGAAGTTCCCAAGCCGTGCGAGGGCCCACGCGATTCTAGGCGAGTTCGAGGGCCCCCGTCGAACAGGTGCGAGCGAAGATAGCCCTGTTTAGGCGTCGAATAGGCGTGAATGGCCGTCATTCGCACCGGGTTGCCCCATGCCCGACGCGCCGTTCGCCGGTGGCGTAAGGCCCATGTGAACCCACGCCTCCGGCGTCGCCACGCGCCCGCGCGGGGTACGGGTCATGAGGCCCTCGCGCACCAAAAACGGCTCCGCGACCTCCTCGACCGTCTGCGGCTCCTCACCCACGGACACCGCAAGCGTCGACAGGCCGACGGGGCCTCCGCCAAAACGCGTGCACAGCGCCCCGAGCACCGCGCGGTCGAGCCTGTCGAGTCCGCGGTCGTCGACCTCGTACACGGTAAGCGCCGCGCGCGCCGCCGCCAGGTCCCCCTTGCCGCTTCCATGAATCTCGGCCCAGTCCCTGACGCGGCGCAGCAAGCGGTTAGCGATGCGGGGAGTGCCTCGCGAGCGTGACGCGATCTCGGAGGCGGCATCGGCATCGACGTCGAGCGCCAGCAGGCCCGCCGATCTCGCGATGATCCGCGCCAAATCCGCGGCCTCGTAGAAGTCGAGGTGTGCTGTGAATCCGAAGCGATCCCGCAGTGGGGCCGGGAGCAGGCCAGCCCGCGTGGTCGCGCCGACCACGGTGAACGCGGGAAGGGTCAGCGGAATGGACGTGGCGCCCGGCCCCTTGCCGACCACGACGTCCACCCTGAAGTCCTCCATCGCGAGGTAGAGCATCTCCTCGACGGGGCGCGCCAAACGGTGGATCTCATCCACAAAGAGGATGTCTCCCTCGTCGAGGGAGGAGAGGATCGCGGCCAGGTCGCCCGCGTGCTGAATCGCGGGGCCCGACGTCACCCGCAGGGACGCGCCGAGCTCCCCCGCGACGATCATCGCGAGCGTCGTCTTACCCAGCCCCGGGGGCCCGGACAACAGGATGTGGTCCGCGGATCCCCCACGTCGCACGGCGGCCCTGAGCACGAGCGCGAGTTGATCCCTCACCGTCTGCTGGCCCACGAACTCGTCGAGAGAACGCGGCCTTAGCGCCGCCTCGACCGAGCGCTCGATCGCGTCGGCATCCGCGCCCGTGACGCGCGGTGGCAGGTCCTGACCAAAGTCGTCAGCCACGCGTGCCGCCTAGGGACTGCAGCGCGGCGCGCAGCACGGTGGGCACATCCGCCGCGGCGATGGGCCCCGAAGACGCGCCGTCGACGGCGGCCGAGGCTGCCTTGACCTGCCAGCCGAGGGACACCAACGCGTCTACAACCTGCTCGCGGGAATCGGGGGCGCCGGCGGATGCGGGCGACGCGCCCTCGGGAAGCGACAGCTTTCCACCCAGCTCCAACAACAACCGTGCGGCGACCTTCGCGCCGACCCCTGGGACGCGCTCGAGCGCCTTGCGGTCCCCCGCGGCGACTGCCGTGGCGAGCGCGTGTGGGTCGAGAACGGACAACAGGGCAAGCGCCAGACGCGGGCCGACCCCCTGGACCGACTGCAGCGTCTCAAACATGTCGCGCTCGTGGGCGTCGTCGAAGCCAAAGAGCGTCAGCGAGTCCTCGCGGACGACGAGGTGGGTCGCAAGGCTCGCCTTCTGGCCTGAGTGAAGTCCCGCGAGCGTCGCAGGAGTGGCGAGCAGTCGGTAGCCAACACCCGCCACGTCGATCACGACGGCGGACGCCCCGACGCTCAAAACAGTGCCTGTCAGTTGCGAGATCACCGCGAGCCCTTCGAACGTGTGTACGAACAGACTAGGCGGCTCGCCACCGTCAGTTGCGGCGGCGCGCCGCGCGCTCCGCCTCGACCCAGCGCTGTTGGGCGGGTGTCGCCGACGCTCCGGAGGCCGCCGTTCGGCCGCCTCCCTTGAGCGCGTGGGTGATCGCGATCGCGAGGGCATCCGCGGCATCGGCGGGCTTGGGCGGCTCGTCGAGCCCCAGGAGCTTCGCGACCATGTAGGCCACCTGGGCCTTGTCGGCGCGACCGCTTCCGGTGACGGCCGCCTTGACCTCGGACGGCGTATAGAGCACCACGGGAAGGCCCGCGCGGCGGGCGGCGACCATCACCAAGCCCGAAACCTGGCCGGTCCCCATGACGGTGCGGACGTTGTGTTGAGCGAAGACGCGCTCCACCGCGACCGCATCGGGCCTGTGCTTCAGGATCGCGGCGTCGATCGCGTCGGCGATGGCCAAGAGGCGATCGGGGGCGTCGGCATCGGCCGAGGACGTGGCGACGGAGACGTCGATGAGCGTCAGCGTGCGCGCGGCGGGCGCGTCGATGACGCCCAACCCGCACCGCGTCAGGCCGGGGTCCACGCCAAGAACGCGCACCCCTGGGCCCTACTCGCTTGCTTCTTCGAGAACCTCGTCGGAGGCGTCGAAGTTCGCGTAAATCTCCTGGACGTCGTCCGAATCCTCGAGCGCGTCGATGAGACGCAGGACCTTGCGGGCGGTGTCGACGTCGATTTCGACCTTCATCGACGGCACGAAGGTCGCCTCGGCGCTCTCGTAGTCGATGCCGGCGGACTGCAAGGCCGTGCGGACGGCCACGAAGTCGGTGGCCTCGGAGATGACCTCCCATACCTCGCCAAGGTCGTTGATCTCTTCGATGCCGGACTCAAGCGCGGCCTCCATGATCGCGTCCTCATCGGCGGCATCCTTGGTCACGATGACCTGACCCTTGCGTCCGAAGAGGTAGCCCACCGAACCGGGGTCTGCCAGGGTGCCGTTATTGCGCGTGAGGGCCGTGCGGACCTCCATCGCGGCGCGGTTGCGGTTATCCGTGAGGCACTCGATCATGATGGCCACGCCGTTGGGCCCATACGCCTCGTACATGATCGTCTCGTACTCGGCGCCGCCAGCCTCAAGGCCGGAACCGCGCTTGAGCGCTCGGTCGATGTTGTCGTTGGGCACCGAGGACTTCTTGGCCTTATACACCGCGTCGAAAAGCGTGGGATTACCAGCCATATCGTTGCCGCCCACTCGCGCGGCCACCTCGATGTTCTTGATGAGCTTGGCAAACAACTTGCTGCGCTTGCCGTCGATGACGGCCTTCTTGTGCTTAGTGGTTGCCCACTTAGAGTGACCGGACACGATGCTCCTTACCGACTGCGAATCGCAGACCAGTCTAGGGCGTCGGGCGGCGCGGCTCCCCCACCACCCCTCCCGCGGCGCGCTCCGAACCAATCTCAGCCGCGACACGCCGGGATCTTGAATGAACAACGCCCCGACCTCGCGTGTCGCCGATGCCTGTGGTTCGTAGCGTCGATGGGGGTCGGGTTGCGACGGGTTGCGACGGGTTGCGACGGGTTGCGACGGGTTGCGACGGGTTGCGACGGGTTGCGACGGGTTGCGACGGGTTGCGACGCGGGCGCCGATGATCGATGGGACTCGACTACTAGCGGCAGGAATCCACCAACAGGGCGTGCACCCTGTCGTCGCCCGAAATCTCGGAGTGGAAGCTCGTGGCAATCGCGTTGCCCTCCCTCACCGCAACCACTTGGCCGCCATGGGCCGCGTCGACCGCGAGCACCTCGACCCCAGGTCCGCACGATTCGACCCACGGCGCCCTAATGAACGTCGCGTGCATCGTGGAGGCATCGGGAAGCCAGGTCAGTTCGACCTCGGAGGAATCCACCTGCCTGCCGAAGGCGTTGCGTCGCACGGTCATGTCGATCGCGCCGAGCGTGCGCTGGCCGTCGATTCCGCCGATGATGTCCGTCGCGAGCATGATCATCCCCGCGCACGTGCCCAGCACGGGAAGCCCATCGCGGATGCGGGCCTGCAGCGGATCGAAGAGGCCGAATGCCCGCAGGAGTTTGTCGATCGTCGTCGACTCGCCTCCGGGAATGATGATCCCGTCAATGGCTTCGAGTTCGGCCACACGTCGCACGCGTATCGACGCGACGCCCAGGCGCGCGAGTGCGGCCTCATGCTCGCTCACGTCGCCCTGCAGGGCCAACACGCCGATCGTGCTCACTCGTCCACCTCCCCAAAGTCTCTCGTCACACCATCCCACTCGAGGAACGCTTCCCACGACTCGAGCAACCTCGCGGGGAACACCTCCCTTGCGTCTGCCCGGAGTTCCTCAAGAGTGAGCCATGAGACCTCGTCAATCGACTCGAGTTCCTGCTCCGTCCAGACCGCGCTCTGACGCTGACGGGCCTCTGCGTCGGCGAGATCGGCGACGAAGATGTCCTCGGTTTGCGAGTAAGGGAGCGAGGCGAAGTCGAACACCGCCGTACGGGTCCACACGGGGCCGCGGAGTTCGTGCGTCTCGAGCGCGTAGCCCGTCTCCTCCGCCAGTTCGCGAACGGCCGCCTCGCGTGACGACTCGTTCGCCTCAATGCCGCCTCCCGGGGTGAACCAGAAGCTGCGCGTTGGCACATCGGGATCGTGCCCGAGCATCATCAGCAAGCGCGGAACAGCGTGACTGCGATCGACGAGCAGCACCCGCGCACCGCGACGGTGCAACCGCCCATCGGCTCCGAGTGCGTGCCCGCCGAGCGCGCGCTCCTCAGGCGCGCCCTCCTCAAGCGGGGCGTCCTCGCTACCAGCCACGCTCTGCGAGCCGGTGGGGTTCGGGAATGTCCGCCACGTTGATTCCCACCATCGCCTCGCCAAGCCCGCGCGAAACGGACGCGATCACGTCGGGGTCATCGAAGAAGGTCGTCGCCTTGACGATGGCGGCGGCGCGCTGCGCAGGATTGCCGGACTTGAAGATTCCAGAGCCGACGAACACTCCCTCGGCGCCCAACTGCATCATCATCGCCGCGTCGGCAGGAGTCGCGATGCCGCCTGCCGTAAACATCACGACGGGGAGCTTTCCGGTGGCCGCGATCTCTTGGACCAATTGCAGCGGGGCCTGGAGTTCCTTGGCGGCCACGAACAATTCGTCCTTTGGAAGCGTGGTCAGCCTCAGGATTTCGGCACGAATGGTGCGCATGTGCTTCGTCGCGTTGGAGACGTCTCCCGTTCCTGCCTCGCCCTTTGAGCGGATCATGGCGGCACCCTCGGAGATGCGGCGCAAGGCCTCTCCCAGGTTGGTCGCTCCGCACACGAACGGCACGGTGAACTTCCACTTGTCGATGTGGTGCGCGTAGTCGGCGGGCGTCAGCACCTCGGACTCGTCGACGTAGTCCACGCCGAGGCTCTGCAGCACCTGCGCCTCGACAAAGTGGCCGATGCGGGCCTTGGCCATGACGGGAATCGACACGGCGGCGATGATGCCGTCAATCATGTCGGGGTCGCTCATGCGAGACACGCCGCCCTGGGCGCGGATGTCTGCGGGGACGCGCTCGAGCGCCATGACGGCCACCGCTCCCGCATCTTCGGCGATCTTGGCCTGCTCGGCCGTGACCACGTCCATGATCACGCCGCCCTTAAGCATCTCGGCCATGCCCCGCTTGACGAGGTCAGTGCCGACCTGGGGGGTGGCAGATGCAGCGGTGTCGCTCATGCTGGGGTTTCCTTTGCTCGCTGGGGGGAAAAGCTCGCGTCAAGTCTAATGGCGTCGGCGTAGGTCTCTTCGATGCGGGGCGCCACCTGGTGCCAGTCGAAGGTGCCTGCGCGCACTCTTCCCTTCTCGGCCATTGATGCACGCCGCACCGGATCGTCGAGCAGCCCGCACACCGCCGACGCTAGGCCTGCGGGGTCTCCGACGGGGAAGAACGTCACGCACTCTTCGCCGCTGTCGGACGTGGCGACGTCCTTGAAGGCGGTCAGATCGCTCGCCACGACGGCGGCTCCTGCCGCCATCGCCTCGACGAGGACGATGCCAAAGCTCTCGCCGCCAAGGTTCGGCGCGCAATACACGTCGACCGAGGCCATGAACGACGCCTTCTCCGCCTCGTCGAGCTCGCCGACGACTTCCGCACCGGCACGGGCGGCCTTCGCGGCGGCGCGGTCAGAGAAGCGCCCGGCGATCAAGAAGCGCGCGCGCGGGTAGCGGGCACGAATCGGCGGGATGGAACGGAGGTAGTCGTCGAGACCCTTTCGCGGTTCATCAAGACGGCCAAGAATCCCGACGGTGGGCGCGATCGAGGTCCCCTGCCACTCCACGCGCGGCGCCGCATTGAGGTACGCGCCGGTGTCTACCCCGTTGGGAATGATGTGGGTCACGCCCACCCTCAGATGCTCCTGGACCGTGCGCGCCGCGGAGGGAGACACGGCGATGCGCGCATCGAGTTCCTCATATCCCGGCTTGATCCACGGCTTGCCGAGCTTCATGATCGTGGAGTCCTCCGTCGAGGTGTGGAACGTACCCACCGTCGGACCGAGCCTCGCCCACATCGCAATCACGCTGAGCGAGGGCACGCCTGGCTCATGAAGGTGGACCACGTCGAATTCGCCATCGGCGAGCCACTTTCGCACCTTCGACGCCGCCGCAAGCCCAAACGTGAGACGGGCGGTGGACCCGTTGTAGTGCACCGGAATCGACCGGCCCGCCGTACGGACATAAGAGGGAACCTTGGTGCCCTTGGCCGCGGGGGCAAGCACGGACACATAGTGGCCGCGACGGATGAGCGCCTCCGCCAGGTCGATCACGTGCAATTGCACGCCGCCTGGACGGTCAAGCGAATAGGGACACACGATGCCGATGCGCATTAGGCCTCTATCCAACCGAAACGCTGCAACATATGCCAATCCTCGGGATGGCGAGAAACCGCAGCGGCCAATTGGTTTGCCCAGGCTTGAGACATCGCACTCACCTTGTCTTCGCCCACAAAGTCGTCGGGGTACAAGGGCATGCCAAACGCAAGCACCGTCCCCCAGCGCGACTTCGCGGCCCGCCTGCGCGACCCGTGAAGGCGTTCGTAGTAGACGCCCACTGGGATCAAGGCTGCGTGCGCGGCGTGCGCCAATGCGGCAGGTCCAGGCGCCACCCGTACGCCGTGGCCCCACATCTGAACCTGGATGCCCTTGCCGGACAAGTCGCGGTCGCTGAGCAAACACACCAGGGTCCGTTCCGATCGCGTGAGACGAATGAGCTCCCTGAAGGTCGCCCCTCCCTCGTGGCCGAGAATGCGCATGCCCCATTGCTCGCGCAGCGCCACGAACTCGTTGAAGACCTCACGAGGCTTGAGCACCTCCGCGACCGCCGTGATTTTGATGATGTTCCTGCAGGCGTAGGCGCCGATCAGATCCCAGTTCCCGTTGTGACCGAGCACCGCGACCGTGCCCGTGTGTGCGGCGATGGCATCCTTGACACCCTCATAACCTTCAAGCCTCACGCGTGCGTCGACCGCCGCGGGCTTCATTCGCGCAAGCTCCAGTGTCTCGGCGTAGTAACGCGCGGTCGACGCCATGCCGCGCCTTGCGAGCGCGCGCAACGGCCTCCCCGTCAGTCCCGTCACGTTGGCGAGGTTCTGCTCAAGGTAAGTCGCCGCTTTGGCGTGTGTCGCCCAGCCATACATTGCGAGCGCCCACGCGGCGCCCCTGATGACACTCACCGGAAGAACCTTCGAGGCCCGCCAAGCAACGAGAAATGCGTCCATCGAGGCCCTAGCGGCCCGCGGTAGTGGCCGCGTCTTGGGTCAGGGTGTGGTCAACGCGATTGGCCTTGACGACCGCCCACGTGCGCTGTCCCACCGTGACCAAGGCCGCTACGGCCAGCAGAGTGAGCGTCCATGTCAACACCCACAGCGGAAGGCCCAGTCCCACGAGACCGGTGGCGGTCAGGCCAACCACGAGCCGATCCGATCGTTCGGCGATGCCCATCTTGGCTTCGATTCCCAGGCTTTCCGCCTTGGCACGGGCGTAAGGCACGAGCGAGCCGACGACGAGGCACATCAGTGCGGCGAGAGCGGTGTTCGGGTCTTCAACCCGGAAGGCCCACACCAGCGCGCCGAAGATCGCGGCGTCCGACGCACGATCGAGAGTCGAGTCCAGGAATGCGCCCAAGCGCGACTCCTTGCCGGACATCCGCGCCATCGTGCCGTCGAGCATGTCGGTCATGACAAAGAAGGTGATGACAAGCACACCCCAGAAGAGCATGGAGCCGCGCTGAGGCAGGAAGAACACGGCACCAAAGATCACGCCGACCGTGCCCGCAATGGTCATGGCGTTCGGGTGCACACCGGCGTTCACGAGTGCGCGCGCGGGGGCCTTCCAGATGGCGGCCATCACGGGCCGCAACTTGCCAAACATGTTTCTCCTTGTTGCGCGGCCTCTTAAGAGGGCCACGCCTCGCTTACGCGCTGCCAGGTGTCGTCGAGCAACTCGGGAAGGGCCTTCGTGTGCCCGATGACGGGAAGGAAGTTCGAGTCACCCACCCACCTTGGCACGACGTGCTGGTGCAGGTGTTCGTGAATTCCCGCTCCGCCGGTTCGGCCCTGGTTCATCCCGATGTTGAAGCCTTCGGTTCCCGTCAGGGCCTGCAGCACGCGCATGCCGGTCTGAGTGAGCGCCGCCATCTCGGCGCGTTCGGCATCCGTGACGTCGGTGTACCAGCCAATGTGGCGATACGGGCACACCATGAGGTGGCCGGGGTTGTACGGATACAGGTTGAGAACCACGTAGCAGGTGTCACCCCGATGCACGATGAGGTGGTCGCGGTCGTTGTCTTCCGGCGTCTTGCACAGGGGGCAGGAGGTCCCGCCTTCGTTGTCTGGGCGCACCGAGGCGTTCTTGACGTACGCCATGCGGTGAGGCGTCCACAGGCGCTCGAAGCCGTCGGGCTCGCCGCCCATCGTGTCCGCGTCCACCCATTCGACCATCAGACTTGCGCCCTCGTCTTGATCGTTTCGAGGATGCGCGCCACTGCATCGGCAACGGGCACCTGGTTCTCTTGACTGCCGTCGCGGAAACGGAACGAGACCGCGCCCGCTTCGGCGTCCTCGCCACCCGCGATGAGCACGAATGGCACCTTGTCCTTGGACGCGTTGCGGATCTTTTTGGGAAAGCGTTCGTCCGACGTGTCGACCTCAACGCGGACGCCGGCGGCCTTGAGCTGGGCGGCGACGTCGTTGAGGTACTCGTTGAACGCCTCGGCCACAGGTACGCACAGCACCTGGACGGGCGCGAGCCACGCCGGGAACTGGCCCGCGTAATGCTCGGTGAGGATCGCGAAGAAGCGTTCGATCGAACCGAAAAGCGCGCGGTGGATCATGACGGGGCGCTGGCGGGTGTTGTCCGCGGCGGTGTATTCGAGCTCGAAGCGCTCCGGCAGGTTGAAGTCCAGCTGAATCGTCGACATCTGCCACGAGCGTCCAATGGCATCGCGCGTCTGCACGGAGATCTTGGGGCCGTAGAAGGCGGCGCCGCCTGGGTCGTCCCTCAACTCGAGGCCCGACTCGATGCCCACCTGACGCAGCGTCTCCGTAGCCTCGTCCCAGGCATCGTCCTCACCCACGAACTTCTCTGGGTTCTTGGTCGACAACTCCAAGTAGAAGTCCGTCAGGCCATAGTCCTTGAGCAGGCCCAAGACGAAGTTCAACGTGGTGGTGAGTTCCGACTTCATCTGCTCGCGCGTGCAGTAGATGTGGGCGTCGTCCTGGGTGAAGCCGCGCGCACGAGTCAGGCCGTGAACAACGCCCGACTTCTCGTTGCGGTACACGGTGCCGAACTCGAACATCCTGAGGGGAAGCTCGCGGTACGAGCGCCCGCGCGAGCGGAAGATCAGGTTGTGCATCGGGCAATTCATGGGCTTGAGGTAGTAGTCCTGGCCCTGCTTGGTGATGTTGCCCGCCGCGTCGCGCTCCTCGTCCATGTGCATCGGGGGGTACATGCCATCGGCATACCAGTCCAGATGTCCGGAGGTCTGGAAGAGCTGCGCCTTGGTGATGTGGGGCGAGTAGACGAACTCGTAGCCCTCCTCGATGTGACGCTTGCGCGAATACTCCTCCATCTCCATGCGGATGATCCCGCCCTTGGGATGGAAGACGGCGAGTCCGGAGCCGATCTCGTCGGGGAACGAGAACAGGTCCATGTCGAGGCCGAGCTTGCGGTGGTCCCTGCGCTCGGCCTCTGCAAGGCGGTCCTTGTACGCCGTGAGCTCGTCCTTGGTGGGCCAGGCGGTGCCATAAATGCGCTGCAGCTGCGGGTTCTTCTCGCTGCCTAGCCAATAGGCGGCCGCGGAACGCATGAGGCTCCAGCCGTTCTGGAGCACCTTGGTGGTGGGCGCGTGAGGGCCGCGGCACAGGTCCTTCCACACCACCTCGCCCTGACGGTTCACGTTGTCGTAGATCGTGGTCTCGCCCGCGCCAACCTCGACCGTGACGCCCTCGGCGCCTTCAACACCGACGGCCCTGTTCAGCAGCTGACACTTATACGGCTCGTTCGCGAGTTCCTCGAGGGCCTCGGCCTCGGTCACCACGCGGCGGCGGAACGCCTGTCCGTCCTTCACGATGCGTTGCATCGTCTTCTCGATGGTCTTCAGGTCCTCTGGGGTGAACGGCTGCGCCATGTCAAAGTCGTAATAGAAGCCGTCGGTGATGAAGGGGCCAATGCCCAACTTGGCGTCCGGCCACAGCTGCTGGACGGCCTGGGCCATCACGTGGGTGGCCGAGTGGCGCAAGACGTTGAGGCCGTCGGGCTCTGAGATCAGCACCGCTTCGACGGCCGAACCGGCCGGAATGAGTGCGGCGAGGTCACGGAGGTCTCCGTCGACCCTGACGACGACCACGTCGCGCCTGTCTCCAAACAGGTCAGTACCCGTCGTGCCCTCGTCCAATTCGCGCTCGACGCCGTCGATATTCGCGGTGAAACTGGACACGTTGTGCTCCTGCCGTTCGGACGCGCCTCACCCCGAGGCACGCCACGATGCTACCCGGGTACGGCCCTAGAGACACCGACGCGGCGCCGTCCGCGAGGGACGCGGTGCGGTGACGAACTAGAAAGCGTCGCCGCGCTGTTCGTCCCGCTCGGGTTCTGGCTGCGCGTCGTCCACCACTTCTTCCTGCTCGGGTTCCGACTGCGTAACGTCCATGTCGTCAGACTGCTCGGGCTCGACTTCGGGCTGAACCTCCTCGACGTTCTCCGGCGGCATCGCTACCGCCTCGACGATGTCCTTCGTGTCCCGCGCACGGGATTTTGCGTCGGCACGCAACTTCTTTGCCTCGCGGGCGGCCCCCGCCTTGAGCTTGGACTCCGCCTTCTTCGCTGAGGACTTTGCCTTCTTGACGGCGGCCTTCGCCTTCTTGGCCGCGCGCTTTGCCTTGTCTGTCTCGCGCAACGCCTCCTTCGCGTCCTTGCCAAGGGTCGTGGCTTGATCACGGGCCGCCACCGCGGCCTGCTTCGCCTCCGAAAGCGCACCCGCCGTGCGCTCCACCTTCAAAGCCAATCCGTCCATCGTTTTTTTCGCAGTGGACATGACCTTCTCGCGCTCCTTCGATGAGTGGCACCTTCACCAGTGACTCTAGCCGTGTGGACACGTGCGCGTTCGGTGGCGAGGATTGCCGCCCATGGTCGCGCCGTCGCGCTACCGAAACAGTTCGCCCACAGGCACCTCGGCCTCGAGCCGGTTTCCCACACCGGGCAGGGGGCATGCCCAATCCTCGTCATAGGCACACGAAGGCTGATAGCCGAAGTTCAGGTCAATCACCAGGTTGCTCGCGTCCCCACCAAGGTCCGCACCCTTGGTCGTGTCCAAGAGGTAGCGGCCCGCCCCGTAGGTGGACACCCCGCTCGTGGCGTCACGGAACGGGAGGAACAAGCCACCTCCGTAGGAGTCAAGCCACCACACGTCGAGGGAGCCAAAGCCATCGAGGTGCACCCTGCCGATCCGCTCAAATGCCACCACGCCGTCCGTCCCGGTCTGAACCTCCCGCCGCTCAGGCTCAATGTGGGTGTCGACGGGCACCACGAATCGAAATGCCGCGTCGTACGGGGCGACGCGCCCGCCCGCGAATATGGCGCGCTCGGCGGCTGGGACGGGCGACGCCGCGTGAGTGGCCAAGAGATCCAAGCGCGCCTCGACCCAACTTTGGTGCGCTCGCGCTGCATCCGGCTCGGCGCGCACGTCCCGATAGATGCCGGCGACGCGTCGGCGCCAATCGAGCACGTCCATCGCATCAAGAGCCATGGTGACACGGTAACTCGACGCGGACCGGTGACGACTCCGCATGCCGATGTACCCGTGAGTCTTCGCCGGATTTACGCTGATCCGGCCTTCTTCGACGAAAGGTAGCGGGCAGGGTCGGCGACAAAGTCTTGGTGGCAGCCGTCCGAGCAGAACCAGTAGTCGACATCATCGTGGGTCGCATGCCCGGCGGCCGTGTGTGGGTCAATGTTCATCCCGCATACCGGGTCCCTCACCGTCGCACTCGCCTCAGGGCCCGTCTCCGCGTGTCCCGTCATCTCGCTCGTGTCATGGGCGGATTGGCCGCCCGTGTACTTTGCGGGTTCGGCCTCGAAGGCGTCGTGGCACTTGTCGGAGCAGAAGTAGAAGTCGTGACCCTGGTGGGTGCTGTGCGCCGGCGCGTCTGCGGTCCGCACCTGCATGCCGCAGACCGGGTCCTTGGCGTAACCGCCGCCGCCTCCGAATTTGGACGCGTTCTTGTACAGGTAGTACAGGCACCCGAACGCGATCACCGCGATGACGTCGAGGATGGTCGTGTAGTTCAGGCCGAAGTGAACCGTGGCGATGCCTCCGGTGAGGGTTCCAGGGACCAGCCCCAGGAGAGTGAAGATCCCTTCGGTGATCAGCCCGGCGAGGCTCATCGTTGCCCAGAACACGAGCGAGAGCCTGATCGCAAGCCGGGTGCCGTAGAACTTGCGGTAAATGAGCACGAGGGGAAGGGCGAGCAAGTCGGCGAATACGAAGGCGATGACGCCCCCGAAGCTAATGCCTCCCTTCCACAGTGCGGCGGCTAGGGGTACGTTGCCGACCGAGCAGACGAAGCTGATAAACGCCAGCACCGGGCCGACGATGACGTTCTCGAGTGCGGAGAAGATCCCGTGCCCGGTGAGGAATAGCGCTCTCCACACCGAGGTCGGCACGGCCACCGAGGCGAACCCCGCCACGACGAAGCCGATCACGAGCTCCTTGCGCAGCATGGTGACGTCACTGATCGTGTACCCCGACGCATCCGACCAGCCCGCACGGGACCGGATTCGCTGACGCCATGGCAAGGGGGCGGGGGCGTCCTGGACGTCGGCGTGCTCATCGTGTTCGCTTCGGCTCGCCGAACGGGTGCGCAGGCGGTCTCTTGCTGCATCGAGTTCGGCGACGTCGATGACGCGCGGCAGCACCACTGCGAGCATCGCGATCATGATGGATCCGCCGACGAACTCCGCGACGGCGAACTGCCAGCCGATCAGCAACCAGAGCACCGCGCCAAGCTCGATGACCAGGTTCGTGCTGGCGAACATGAACACCATCGACGACGTGAAGTCCGCGCCACGAACGAACAGGCTCTTGGCGAGCGCGCTCGCAGCGTAGGAGCAGGAGGAACTGACCATCCCGAAGAAGCTGGATCGCACGACTGTCTTCGGTCGGTGATCGCCCAGGACGCGCTGCATCTCCCTCTTCGACACGAATGCTTGCACGGCCCCCGATAGGGCAAACCCCAGAACCAGCGCCCAGACCGTGTCATAGAACATCCAGAAGCCCTCGGCCAAACTCGACACGATCGTTCCGAAAAATCCCATGTCACTTGCTCCCTTTACTCGCGCTCTTGGTCGCCTGACTCCGGCCCTTCGCTTTGCGGCGTCACATCTCCCGACTGGGGCTTACCGTGCGCCAGCAACTCCCGCCAGACATCCCGCAGTTCAGAAACAACGAATCGCATGCGTCCAGTCGGTCCGGTCTGGCACTCGGGCACATCAGAGTCGTCCGGACTGCACTCTTGCGCAGTTGGCATCCCACTGCACCTCCTCACCGATGATTGCCCTCGGGATTTCTCCGAAGGCACGACCGTCGCCATGGTTGCGTCCCACCGAGTCCCCGCACCGGCTTCGGCGCGAGCGAGGACAGAGCACTACGCCCACCTAGCTCGAGTGATGGTCTCCCGTGTACCCATTTGCGACGAACGTGTCGGCGCAGCCCTGGGAGCAGAAGTAGTCGGTCTTGCCATCGTGTTCGACCGTCGCGGCCGCCGTCGCAGGATCGATGCTCATTCCGCAAATGGGGTCCGTAACCTTCTCCGAATTGGTAACCGTCATGATTCTTCCTTTCATCACGCCCGCGATTGTCGCCCGGCGGGCGGCGAACTACAGGCTCCTGTGTTCTCATCAAGACGCCCCCTGCCGCGTGCCGCTCGATCCCGGCATCTCACATGTGCCGGATAGTGTCCAGACACGCAATCTCGCCGTTCTCGTCGAACACTTATGGCTTTCGAAGGCCTCTCTGCCACGTCATCAACGCCCGTCTCTCTACATCAATGCGTGTATGAAATTGACCATAGACCTTCCGGTCCACTGGAATGTCAAGGGACTACCGACGTTGGCTGCAGTGCGCGGGCCCTGGTCGGCTCTGGTGAGCGGCTCGATATGTCGACGACCCCCGGTGGCCGACGCGCCTTGTGACGTGAGTGATCCGGTCCGCAGCTGAGTGGTGCCTTGAGTCCAGGACGAACTCGATCCGCCCCTCACTCAGGTGCGCCGAAGCCGCCACTGCAAGGTGCCCCTGGCTCGGGCGTCTGCTCGCCCTGGACGTATTTGTTGAGAAATTGCTTGAGGCGGGGATCGGAGGCGTCCTTGAGCTCAAGCTGAACCCCCCACGCGGTCAGCACCACTGACGCATCCAGCGCGTCGATGGGGCTCAGCAGCGTGTAAGTGCGCTCGCGTGTTGCTGCCTTGAGGACATCCACCTGCTGCTGGTCGAGCCCTGACCGGTAAGCAATCCACACCGCGCCGTGCTCCAGTGAGTGCACGGCCTTTGCCGTCGCGACGGGTTCGCTGTACACGCCACAGTTTTGCAGTACGGGATCGTGCGGTCCGCCTGCGGGCGGAAGGATGGTGCCACCAGACGTTGATGGCGTCGGCTCCGGGAGCGCAGTGACGTGATCGCGGGAGAGGCCCTTCATCTCCTTCACGCCGACAATTGGCAAACCCGCCGCTTGTGCCTCGGAAGCGACGCGTCGGCTTTCGCCCGCGAGGAGGCCCCAAACCCCTCCGATGATGGCCAACGCTGTGATCACGCTCACCGCGATGACGAGCACGCGCCGACGCATATCGCGAGCGCGCTGCTCGGCGCGCAAGCGCGCAGTGATGCTTGCACTGTTTTGAACAGCGGGAGTCTGGGCCATGGCGGTTCCTCTGCTTTCGGGCGCGTTGAGGCGCCTGGTTGAGACGAGTGTTTCTCAGGGTCGGGTTCGGGCCGCCGCGTTAGTTGACGACGAGCAGCGTGTACATACCCGCCGCGTAGTGACCCTCGATGTTGCACACGATCTCGTAGCGGCCGGCAGGAAGATTCAGTGTCACCCAACCGGTTGTGCCGGGTTCGATGCCGTCGCCGGCGCCCTCGCCACCGGACTTTGATGCCTCGCCGAGGCTGCCCGACTCGCTCACCCTTCCGTCGGCCCCCACCGAGCGCTCCCCCACCTGTTGCCCGTCTGCAAGCGGCAGGACCACAAGCTCGTGTGTGATCGTGCCCTCGTTGTAGAGCCGGAGCGTGACGGTGCCCGCCGGAACGTCGACGCGGTCGGAGCGCAGCGCCATCGCGCCGCCCATCATGCCGCGCTGGCTCCCCATCATCCGACCGCCCGCCATGTCCATGGCAACGACATCGACGACGGTCCCTGCGTTCTGCGCCGACGGGCCACGTGGGGCCGTCACCGCGCGATCGTTTCCGAGCCAGCCGGGCGAGTCTTGCCCACGTCCCGCCAGGTTGAACGTGGCGACGGCCGACACCGCCAATACGGCCATGGCCGCTACCAGCGCGGCGATAGTCCATCCGCGCGTGAGGCCGCTCACCTTTCGCCCTCGCGTCCCTCGAGGAGTGCCGCACGGATAGTGCGATACGTCTCTACATCGATCTCGCCGCTCGCGAGACGCTCGTCGAGAATTGCGAGCGCTGGCGCGGCCGCGGGGGCCACGGGGGTCGCTACGCGCGGCACGGGCGAATTGGCTGCCGTTGTGGGTCCGTGCGACTTGCCAGGCAACAACCGGATCACGAGCCAGACGATGAATCCGAGCAGGGCCAACCAGAACAGGCCCATTCCTATCCACACGAATCCTGTCATTCCCCCGCCATACGAACCCATCATGATCTTGTCCTCTCGTCTCGTTGCTCTCCAGCATCGACGCAGGACTCGGGGATTCTCGTACGCGTTTGACGAAGATTTGATGAAGATCGCCGCGAATGTCCGACGCGCGCCTATTTCTCCGCGACACCTGTCCGGTCGAGCTCGGTCCGCAGCCGCGGCAAGCTCAGGCTGAACGTCGAGCCCATCGACAGGCCCTCGCTTTCAGCGACGAGGGTGCCGCCGTGAGCCGTGGCAATGGCCCGAGCGATCGACAGTCCGATGCCCGAACCACCGTGAGCCCGGTCACGCGCCACATCGACACGGAAGAAGCGGTCGAAGACTCGAGGGAGATCCTGGGGCGCGATGCCCTCGCCCGAGTCGTGCACCGTCACGCGGACCGCGTCGACTTCTGCGGTCGCCTCAACGTCGACGACACCGCCCGGAGGGGTGTGCTGTCGAGCATTCTCAAGCAGATTGGTGAGCACCTGGCCAATCCGGTCCGGGTCCGCGTCCACGAGCAGACCCGGCGCGCTTCGCACGTGGATCGTCAGGCCGCACTCGGCGAGGCGATCGGACTCCTGGGCGGCTGCCCCCTTCACCACCGTGTCGACGTCGATGGGGTGTCGGTCCAGGGACAGGCGCCCCTCCTGTGCCGAGGTCACGAGCGCCACGTCCGCGGAGAGCCTGCTGAGCCGTTCGACTTGCGCCTGCATTATGTGCATGGTCGACTCGTCGAGCCGCTCCACGCCGTCTCCGACCGCCTCGAGATACGCGGCAAGCACGGCGAGTGGTGTTCGCATCTCGTGAGCCAGGTCCGCGAGCATGTGAGTGCGCGTGTCCTCGACATGCGCCAGATCTGTTGCCATTGCGGTAAACGCTGCCGCGACTCGATCGAATTCTGGCCCGATTCCCGGCGGGCTGACGGTCACGTTGCGTTCGCCTATCGCGACGCGATGGGCGGCCTGAGCGAAAGGCGCGAGCGAGCGCCGAATCCGCCTGGCGATGAGGACGCTCACGCCTGCCGATGCCACCAAGGCCGTCAGCAGGGCTATCGATAGCGCGAGCGCCGATGCCGCGGCGTACGCCCGCTCGGCATGGCTCGTCGGGCTCTCGCCTGTGTCGACCGCGCGAAGCAAGTGCTCATGGAAGAGGCCGGGGCCGACGGTCGCGCCGACGGCCCAGGCAGCAGCCGCGCCCACCCCGACGACGAGCGCTATGGCGATCAGCAGGCGCGTTGCTAGGTCGGCCCGATCCGCCAACGCCATCCACCGCCTCATTTGCCTGGCCCCAACCGGTACCCGTACCCGCGCACGGTTTGCACGTACACGGGGGCGGAGGAGTCGTCGCCGAGCTTTCGACGCACGTGGCCGAGGTGCACGTCCACAAGGTGGGGGTCTCCGAACCAGCCAGGGCCCCACACCTGTTCGGTGAGCTGGTCGCGAGAGAAGGCCCGGCGCGGCTGCCGCACCAACACCGCGAGCAGGTCAAACTCCGTGCGTGTCAACTCCACGACCCGACCGGCCAGATGGACCTCTCTGGCCGTGAGATCCACGCTGAGTTCACCCACGGCGAGAACCTCGTGCACCTCCACCGCCTCGTGCACCTCGGGCGCGCCGGCCCCTCCCGCAAACCCCCGTGGTCGCCGCAGCATCACACCGACCCGTGCCACAAGTTCGCGAGGACTAAACGGTTTGGTCAGGTAGTCGTCGGCGCCGACGGACAACCCGATGAGGCGATCGACCTCTTCGACCCTCGCGGTGAGCATGATCACGTAGCAATCGCTGAACGTCCGCAACGTCCTACAGACCTCAATCCCGTCCGCACCCGGCAACCCAAGATCTAGGACCACGACGTCGGGCGGATTCGCGCGTGCGACCGCTATCGCCCCACGCCCGTCCGCGACGACCTCCGTGTCGTAGCCGTCGCGCAACAAGTACGACGCGATCAATCGACCAAGCGGCTCCTCGTCCTCCACCACCAGGACGCGAGCACGCGGCAAGGGGCCCTGCAAGTCGACTGGAGTGCTCATGGGCCCATCCTGACACCGAGTCGCTCGTCAGGTCGCCGGTGCCGGCACGGAACGTCCTGTTGACCAGGTCTAGAAGGCCTCAAGCCGTGGTGGGCGATACTGGGATCGAACCAGTGACCTCTTCCGTGTGAAGGAAGCGCGCTACCCCTGCGCCAATCGCCCCGAAGCGGACTCCATAGTAGCCGGTCCGCGACCACCTCGCGCTACACCGCGTCCCTAGTCCTCGTGGGCGGAGGGTCGGTTTCCACATCGGCGTGAAGTTCGTACAAGTCGGCCAACTTCTTCAGCAGCGGACCCTCGGCGACGTCGACGCCGTCGAGCCGCACGATCGGCTGAACACCGCGAGTCGACGATGTCACCGCGGCGAAGGCCTCTCCGCGCATGACCTCGTCGAGCACCGACATCTGCAACTCTCCGGGCGCCGCGACGCGAATAGGCATCCCGGTGCCCGCACCCCATTCGAGTACAAGGCCCCTAGTAATGCCGGCGAGACAGCCTGAGGACAGCGGCGGGGTCACCACTTCACCGCGCCTCTCGATGAAGATATTCGACCCCGTGCCCTCGCACAGGTAGCCGTAGGTGTTCGACATGAGCGCCTCGTCCGCACCCTTGGCCGCCGCGAATTGAGCCATGACCACGTTTTCGGCGTACGACGTGGACTTGACTCCCGCGATCGCCGAGCGCTCATTGCGCTTCCATGGCACCCTCGTGGCCCGGCAAGCGGTGGGAACGACGCCGGGGCCGCCCCAAATGACCACGTTCGGCGCGGCAGTACCCCGCATGGAGCCCATGGGTCCCGGTCCGGAAACGACCGTGATGCGCACCCGCACCACGTCGGCAGGGTTCGCGGCGATCACTTGCCGCACGCCTTCCCTGATCGCCGCCATGTCGACGCTGCGCATTCCCATGCGGTCGAGCGAGAACTGAAGGCGCACGAGGTGGCGCGTCAACGCGAAGGCTCTGCCCTTGCGGACCACCAAGGTCTCAAAGACTCCGTCGCCCACCGTGAAACCGTGATTACCTGCCAAGATGACGGGCTCATTGGCCGCGCAGAAACTTCCATCGACCCACAGGACGCCGCTCATGTGCCCATTGTGGCTGTCGAAGCCAGGCCAATCAACCGCCGGGCCTTGAGTTCCGTTTCTTCCCACTCCGCCGCAGGCTCAGATCCCCACGTGATGCCCGCTCCGGTGCCAAAACGCAACGTGCCCCCCGCGTCGTTTTCCCACCAGAAGGTGCGAATGCCGACGGCGAGTTCCGCAGTCCGCGTATCGGCATCGATCCAGCCGATCGCGCCGCAATACGGGCCCCTCGCCACGGGTTCTTCTCTCGCAATAATCCGCAACGCCGATGCCTTGGGAGCCCCGCTCACCGAGCCCGGGGGGAAGGTCCCGCCAAAAAGGGCTCCCCACATGGCTCCCGTCCACTCAAAGGTGGGCGAGAGTCGGGCGCTCACGGTCGATTGAAGGTGCGCAAGGCCCGGATGCTCATGCACGCCAAGCAACTCAGGAACCGCGACGCTGCCGGGCTCCGCCACGTGCGAGAGGTCGTTGCGAATCAGGTCCGTGATCATGACGTTTTCGGCCTCGTCCTTGTGGAGCATGGGCACTCCAAGGGCGGCCGTCCCCTTGATGGGCGACGACGAGACGGCTCCCCCGTCCACCCTGAGGTACAACTCGGGAGACGCCGACACGATCCAGGCGCCCGGCATCGAGGCCGACTCCGGGATCACGATGCGCGCCGCGTGCCTGGCGGGGTTGCCTCGCGACAGGACGTGGGACAGCGCCACCGCATCGGGCCCAGGCGCGGACGCGGGCAGCGATGCGCGGAGCACCCTGCACAGGTTGACCTGATACACATCGCCTTCGTGAATGTCCGCCCTGATCGCCTCGACTCCAGCCAAGTAGCGGCTCTCGTCGAGAGACGACTCCCACGCGGAGCGAGCGGGTCCGAGCCATGCTCGCGCGGCTTCCGGTGGTTCTCGCACGTCCGGGGCGCGTTCGACGTCGGCGAACCGCCATGCGTCGATCCGGCCCTCGAATGTGGCGACCACCACCCAGAAGCCGCCGGCTGCCAGGCGCTCGGGGTGCTCTACCGCGTCGACGTGCTCGACCGGCCTGGATGCGCGCACTCCCCTGAATGCGGCGCTGCCACGCCGACGGGGATCATCGCTCCAGTTCATGCGCACACGGTAGCCGTTCGCCCCGCGACGCGCCGGGCGCGGTGAATTGGTGTTGAAGCCTCCCATCGGCTAACGTTGTCACTCGGTCCGAACCCCAGGGTTTGGGCCATGCGGACGTGGCTCAGTTGGTAGAGCATCACCTTGCCAAGGTGAGGGTCGCGGGTTCGAATCCCGTCGTCCGCTCGGTGGGCCGGCACCTTCTCGGCGCCGGCGAGCACAGCGGTGGAGTGGCCGAGAGGCGAGGCAGCGGCCTGCAAAGCCGTCCACACGGGTTCGAATCCCGTCTCCACCTCGCAGCAAGTTTTACCCAAGCACGTCTTGGGCGATTGGCGCAGCGGTAGCGCGCTTCCCTGACACGGAAGAGGTCACTGGTTCGATCCCAGTATCGCCCACTAGCAGGACGGTAGGTCAAGGCGGTTTCCCGATTGAAGGGAAGCCGCCTTTTCTGTGTCCCGAGGCGGTGACCCCATCGCGTGTGTCGCGCACGCATTAGGAGCGCGCGTCGTCGATGGCGGTCCCTTGTGGCTCGGTCAGGTGCGCACGAGTCGTCGCTCCCAGACGCCGGTATCTGGATCCACCTTCCGGCTGCCGTCGAATGTGAAGCCCCATTTCGCATAGAAGGCATGGGCTCGCGGATTGGACTCGAAGACCCACAGGTGCGCGGGCGCTTCACCGAGTGCATGCGTGAGCAACGCCGCGGCCACGCCACTTCCGTAAAAAGCTGAGCCCACATACAGGCTCTTGAGCTCCAGCGGCGGGACTCCAGGCTCGGCGCAGATGCTCCAACTGACAACGCCTGCCAGCGTGGTGGCGACATGGCCGACGGCTACGTTGCGGGTATCAGTGCCAGCTCGTTGAAGCCAGCGAGCCTCACGAGCATCGGCATCGACGCGCTCAAGATACTCGTTCGGAACCAGGCCGACGTATGCCTCCCGCCAGCACGCGGTCTGAAACTCGGAGATCGCGCGAACATCCGCCGCGGTCGCCGCGCGCACCGCAACCCGGGGATCATCATGGCGGTTCTCCGCTATCGACGATCCCCGTCAATTCTACCCAAAACTCCTAAAGCGTCACGGCGGTGTCATAGCGTCGTAGCAACGGTGCGGGTTTCGACGGAGGTTGCTGGTGCGCAGGATGTTGACGGTGACGGGCAGGGTGGAGATCGCGCAGGGGTTGAAGGCGGGGTGGTCGATTCGGGTGATCGCGGCGCATATTGATCGTTCGCCGTCGGTGGTGTCGCGGGAGGTGCGTCGCAACTGGCTCAAAACTCGCGGGTATCGCCTGGTGCATGCGGATTGTGCTGCGTAGCGACGGCGTCGTCGCCCGCGGGTGGGCGAGGTCGCATCCGATGAGGTGTTGCGGGCACGGGTCTTGGCGGATTTGGGTCAGTCACGCACCCCGAGGCAGGTCGCGGGCCGGTTGCGTCGGGAGGTCGAGGACGACACTGTTGGTCTGATGACAGCCTCACCCCCCGCAAAGGGCAGGACCGTGTCGTACGAGGCGATCTACCGGTTCATCTACGCCCTACCCAAGAGCGAGCTTGCCAAGCACGCGGTGTTGCTACGCTCCAAACGAACCCGCAGGCGCCGGCCCCGCCCGCTGGGTGAGCGTGGTGCCCCGATCGTGGGAATGGCCAGCATTGATGCCCGCGAGGATCTCACCGACCCCAGGGTTCCCGGGCACTGGGAGGGCGACTTGATCGTCGGCGCCCAGGGCAAGACCGTTGCCGCAACCCTCGTTGAGCGCACCACCAGGTACACGTTGATCCTCGCGCTGCCGCAGGGCAAGGACTCCACCGCTTTGGCTGATGTTCTGATCGACCACGCGAACGAACTGCCAGGAATGATGCGCAATACCTTGACGTGGGATCAGGGCTCGGAAATGGCCAAGCACGCCGCGTTCACCCTGGCAACCTCGATGCCCGTGTTCTTCGCCCACCCCCACTCACCCTGGGACAGAGGCACCAACGAAAACACGAACGGTCTGATCCGCGAGTACCTACCCAAGGGCGACACCATCACCGACCACCAGCCCTACCTGACCGCCATCGCCGAAGAACTCAACCACAGACCCCGCAAAAGCCTAGGATTCCTCACCCCCCGAGATGAATCGCCCCGGGTTTAGTGGAGGGTGAGTTCTCCCAGGAGCGGCTGCTCCTGGGTCGTGTTCTCACGGTAGTACAGGTCTTCCATCTCGATCGGGGTGAGGTATCCGATCGAGGAGTGCAGCCGGTTTTCATTGAACCAGTGCACCCAGGACAGGGTTGCGTATTCAAGCTCGTCAGCGGTGCGGAACGGGCCGTCGATTTTCACGCACTCGGTTTTGTAGAGCCCGACGACGGTCTCTGCGAGGGCGTTGTCGTAGGAGTCCCCGACGGTCCCGATCGACGCGATCGCTCCCACGTCTGCGAGCCGTTCCGAATAGCGCAGCGCGGTGTATTGAGCTCCCGCGTCCGAATGCTGGATGACGCCGGCGACGTCCTGACCGGCTCGCTCTCGCACCCATAACGCCATCTCAAGCGCATCAAGGGGCAAGTCAGTGGGCATTCTCGACATCGTCCGCCACCCGACGATCCGGCGCGAGAACACGTCGGTGACGAACGCGGTGAACGCCATACCCGACCAGGTCGGCACGTAGGTGAAGTCCACGACCCACAACTCGTTGGGACGCTCGGCACGGAAGTTACGTTGAACGTGATCCGGCGGACGCGTCGCCGCAGCATCTGGTCTCGTGGTGATGAACTGCTTGCCACGACGCGTTCCCCGCAGTCCCTGAACACGCATCAGGCGTTCCACAGTGCACCGAGCGACCTCGACCCCGTCGCGGTGCAGCAAGCGCCACACCTTACGGGGGCCGCTGATGCCTCGGCCGCGGTTGCGGTCCCAGAACACCGCCTCGATCAAGGAGGCAACTTCCCGGTCACGCACTGAACGCGCCGAGTCGGGACGGTTCCTGGCGGCGTAGTAACCCGACGGGGCAATCCGGCACCCGTGCTCGGTGAGCACCCGGCAGATTGGCTCGACCCCGAACCGTGAGCGATGCTCATCGATAAAGGCCACTAGAACGGAAGTCGCGGGTCGAGCTCCCGCGCGAAGAAAGAAGACGCGGCAAGCAAGATCTCGTTCGCGCGTTTAAGTTCTCGCACTTCTCGCTCCAACGCCTTGATCGTGGCCGCGTCCGTCGTCGTGACACCGGCAACCTCTCCGGCATTGATCCGGGCCTGTTTCACCCAGCCACGCAGCGTGTCTGAGTTCACTCCGACCCGATGACCGACACGGACCACGGCCGCGTTCATCGACAGCGACGTCTCCTGCGACATCGCTTCTCTCACAAGCCGCACGGAACGCTCCCTGAGCTCCTGCGGATACTTCCTCGGTGCTGGCATGACTCCCATCCTTTCGGGGAATCAGACCCTCCACCAAACCCGGGGCGATTCAAGAAGCCTTCGAACGACTCCTCGTTACCTCCACGCCTTGACACCGCCGATCACCCGTCCCAACAAGTGACTGCCGTCCCGCAGCCGAGGAAGTGGTGGGGTAAAAGCCAAGATCGATCCGGCGAGAACCGCAGTGACCGCGACCCAAATCCGAAATGCCCACGGCGCCCAGGATGAAGATGTAAGGGAACCGACGCCGGTAGCGATGGCGAGCGCGGGCAGAACAACATATGGACCGCAAACGACGCGAATTATCCGACGCCAAGCCACTCGCCCAGCGGAAAGTGGTTGGCTCATGTAGGCCATTATCGAGGACATCGATGCGGTTCTTTCGCTACCGGCGTCGGTCGAGCCCTGTTGGCTATGTTTGAGTTCTCACGCGCGCTCAACCATCCAACGTTGCGCACGGCGCCACGCTGACCCGGGTCTCGCTCGCCGATCGGCTCGTCGCCACGCCACCCTGAGAGCACCCCCCTGACCGCCCTGCCACACGATCTCAATGGCATCGCCTGGGCGAACGGCAACGCCATCGAAGCGGCAGCGGCAGGGCGTCCGGAAGAGCATCCACTGACCGCGGCCCTCGCTACCGCAGGCCACAGTGCGTGGGGTTTCTCCGAAGGCGCGCTCGGCAGCCGCGCCTACTTGCAGTTCCTCGCAACGGCCGCCGACTCCGAGCCGTGGACACCACTCAACAACGCTGCGGCACGCAAAGCAGCCCGCGAGCTGACCCGCTGGGGCCTCGACAGCATCGCACCCTCCGCCCTTCGGGCCGCACTCGACGACATTGCCGAACGGACACTCGCCGTCTACGTGCAAGCGGACCGTGAACACGACATGCGGCTGCAGTCAGCAGCGCACCGTGCACGCCTCGACGTGTACCGCGCCGAGCGGAACGCCCAATACGTGGCCCGCTCCTCCGCCGGCAAGCTCCTCCGCCGCGCCATCGACTCAGCAGGTGCCGTGCCACCCGCCACCGACCGTCCCCGCGTCGAGACGTGGACGTCAGCGACAGCGGCCGGCGTCCGCGGCCACGGCCACGGCACCGACGAAGCAACCACAGACGCACTCCGCCACCTGCTGCGCGAGGCGCTCGAACGCGCAAGCTGGCCCGCCGAGCTCGTAGACAAGGTGACTGCTTTCGTCGCCGATGCCGCCGCAGCCTGAACAGAAACGCTTCGTCCTCTCCACGTCACCCGCTTCGTCATCGAAGCGTGACCACCGTTTCGCCATCGACGTGTTACGCGGCGGGTCCGAAGCGCACCCGCACCGCTTCGCTGGCGAAGCGTTTCGCGGCGGGACACGCCCACCACGCCCACCACGCCCACCACGCCCACCACGCCCACCACGTGATGACGCCACGGCCGTGACACGTCGAGTCGACACCGCGAACCCGGAACGCGGACGTGGCGGTGACACGGGCGGAACGCTGCCGGGGCGACATCGAAGCGAATGGACCGTGCACGCTGGCGCCACGATGCGCACGCCGACATGATGATGTCGGTGCGTGCGGTCTCCAGCTGTCGAATGTGTGTCTGACGGATCTCCCGTCCGAGTTCCTCTCGTGAACTCCCGCATGCCGGACCTTCCCGGCGACACCCCGAATCTCGATGACTCCGCGACATCCGCGCGGGACGATCCCGCGGATCTCGCCTCCGATCAAGGATTCGACACCATGTCCCTGGCCACTCTTTCTCCCGTTCGTTCCACTTCTCTGACCGTCGCGCCCTCGGCGCCCCCGCTGGCCCCGGCTCCCGAGGGGCCTCGGCGCCTGCGCGCCGTTCCCGAGGGCATGGAGCCCCGCGGATTCGCGCTCTACGTCGCCGTCGGCTGGCCCCGGCGGGCGCCGGCGGACGCGATGTCGACGTCGTGCGCCTCGCCCTGCTGGACCCGGCGGCCCTCGCGAAGCACCGCCAGAGCGCGCCAACCGCGACCGCGCCCGAGCCTCGGGGGGCGTCGTCATCGACATCTCGCGCAAGCGGGTCCTGCTCGACGGCGAGACCGCGCCGCTGACCTAAAAGGAGTTCGAGCTGCTGCAGTTCTTCGTGCTCCGCGAGGGGCGCACGATCGACCGCAGCGAGATCATCGCGACGCTCTGGGGCGACTCCGACGACGACGAGACGCCGAACGAACGCACCATCGACGTGCACGTGCGCCGGCTGCGCTCCAAGCTCGGCGTGTACGAGGACATCGTGCGGACCGTGCGCGGCACCGGATACCGGTTCAACCGCCACGCGGACGTCATCATCCGCTACGCGCCGACGCCGTCGCCCGACATGTTCTAGGCCGGCCCGCCGCCCTCAGTCGGTGACGCCGTCGAAGGTGACCTCGACCAGCGGACTCGTGTCACGACTCGGCAGTGACGAAAGCGTGCGCCTCGATGACGAGCGGTCCCCAGTCGACGTCGGCCGCAATGTGGGCCCCCTCCCGGATGGTGCGGATGCCGAGCGTCATCGGTGCGCCATCGCCCGATGCGACGAGCTCGACGATCCGCTGCCCGGGCAGCTTGAGAATGAGCTCGGCAGAGCGCCCCACGAACGCGAAGACCTTGCCTCGGGTGCGCCAGCCGGTCGTCGAGAACATCGGGCCCTGGTCGATGCGCGGGTCGTCGATCCGTTCGGCGACGATCGCGTCGAGACGTTCGCGCGCCAGAGTCAACTCCGATGCGTCATCCAATTCGGCCTCCCGACAGCGACGATATCGGTCGTCGCCGTCGGGAGGCTTCCGCCGTGCGCGGCGGGTGACGCGGCGCTAGGCGGTCGCCAGCGCCGACTCCTCAACCCACAGATCGGCGAGGAAGTCGCTCGTCACCACCGTGCCGAAGTTCTTCGCGATCCCTCGGACCGACGCGTCGTGTGCGTCCTGCGAGTACGTCGCCGCGCAGTCCTCGACGAGCGAGACGTAGTACTCCGCGAACAGCCCGTCCCGCAGGCTCGACTCCACGCAGACCTCGGTCGCGACTCCCGTGAAGAGCAGCGACCGGATCCCGAGCGTCGTCAGGACGATCTGGAGGTTGGTCCCGGCGAACGCCGAATAGCGGTACTTGTTCACGACGATCTCGCCGGGCAGCGGCGCCACCTCGTAGAACTCGGCGCCCCACGAACCGGTGCGGCAGGTGATGCCGGCCCGCGCCGAGCCGTCCGGCTCCCCGGTATGGCGGTTGAGCCATTGCGGGCTGTCGTTCGTCTCGTCGTGGATGGTCTGAATGAAGACGACCGGCAGCTTCGCCGCGCGGGCGTGCTCGATCAGACGGACGAGGCGGGGGGTCATCTCGACGGCCGCCGAGACGTCGGCGTCGGCGAGCGTTGCGAGCGATCCCTGCGGGCTGCAGAAATCGTTCTGCACGTCGACGATGATCAGCGCCGTGTGCGCCGGGTCGTAGCGGTACGGAAAGTCGGACATGGTTGTGCTCCTTCGCTGGCTACTTGGTGTTGGTGAAGAACTCGGTGTCGACGATCGAGTCGAAGGTCGCGGGATGCGCCGAGTCCTGCAGCAGGCCGGCATCACGAGCGACGGTCAGATCGATCTTCACCGCGCTCGCGTCGATCGCGATGCCGTCCCAGAGACCGTCGTTGTAGCTGCGGTCGAGGGTCGCCTTGATATCGGCATCGCTCATCGTCGGGAACTCCTTCTTGGCGATCCGCGTGGCGAGGCTCCGGTCGGTGAGCACGTCGTGCATACCCTTGTTCAGGGCGTCGACGAACGCTTGCACGGTGTGGGGCTCCTTGGCGACGGTGGCCTTCGACACTACGATGTCGGAGTACGCGAACTTGCCCAGCTCCTTCGGGAGGTTCATGATCGGCTCGCTCCACAGACCCCCGCTGATGCCCTTGCTGATGTTCGGCTCGCTCGTCACGGCGATGTCAGCCTGACCCGATTGGATCAGGGCGAGTTCGGTGCCGCTGTCGTTGTTGACGATGGTGACGTCCTTGGCGGGGTCCAGACCGAGCTTCTTCAGTTCGTAGAGGGTGTCGATCTCGGGCGAGCCGGCGTGCCGGCTCGCGGCGATGCGGAGTCCCTTCAGGGATCCGGCGAGGTCGTTCGGATCGATCTTCACGCCCTTGGCGGCCGTCCAGTACACGTTCGCCCGGTCGACGACGCCGGCGATGCCGATCAGGTCGGCGCCCTTCGCGTTGGCGATGGCCGCCGACTCGAGGCCTCCGATGAAGGCCCACACATCGCCGCTGAGCAGAGCGTTGACATGGGCGCCGCCCCCGAGGGTCGAGGTCTGCACGTCGAGCCCGGCATCCGTGAAATAGCCCTGATCGATCGCGGCGTACAGCGGCAGGTAGCCGAGGTTGTGCACCGGCTCGGCGATCACGATCGCCCCGTTGTGCTCGATGGCCTGTCCGCTGGCTGGGGGCGAGGACGCCGCCTTGGCTGGGGGCGAGGACGCCGCCTTGGCTGGTGCCGAGCAGCCGGCAAGGGCGAAGGCGGCGGCGAGAGCCGCGAGCGGGATCAGCTTGTTCTTCATGTGTTCTCCTAGGGGTGGGAAGGGTGGTGCTGTGGGTGGGACGTTGCGCACTCAGCCGTGGACGAGGCGCAGCAGCAGTCGCTCAACGAGCGAGAGCAGCGCATAGAGGACGAAGGCGAAGATCGCCAGCGTGAAGACGCCGACCCAGATCGACGCGATGTCGAAGGTCGAACCCGCGACCTGGATCATCTTGCCGAGACCGTGCTGGCTGCCGATGTACTCGCCGACGATCGCGCCGGTGAGCGAGAGGCCGATCGACACGCGCAGGCTGCTGATGATCGACGGCAGGGTCGACGGGACGACGACCTTGCTGAACACCTGGAAGCGGCTCGCGCCGAGCGAGTAGAGCAGGGTCTGCTCATCACGGTCCACCCGACGGACCGCCGCGTGGGTGTTGAGGATCTGGATCACGATGACGATCGACGCGGCCATCGCCATCTTCGATCCGATGCCGAGACCCAGGACGAGCACGATGATCGGTGCGAGCGCGAGCTTCGGCATCGCCTCGAGGGCGATGAAGATCGGCTCGGCCGTTCGGGCGTAGAAGCTCGACCACCAGAAAGAGAGCCCGATGAGCACGCCGCCGCCGACCCCGATGAGGAAGCCGTAGACGGTCGACAGCGCGGTGAAGGAGAGGTCCGCCAGCATGGTGCCGGCAGTCATCTGGGTGACGAAGGCGGCCCAGATGAGGCTCGGCTTCGACCAGAAGAAGGTCGAGATGATGCCGGCGTCGGCGAACACCTCCCAGAGCACGAAGACCGCGACCACGATGCCGATGACCGTCAGCGCGATCTTCCAGCTCGCCGGCTCCGCGGGGAACAAGGCGCCGCCGCGCCTCTGCGCCGACCTCCGTGGAATTCGGTTGAGCGCCTCGAGCCGTCCCGCCGTCGTCGATGCGTCCTCGGTGCGGCGGATGAGTGCGGGGAGGGCTGTCATTCTGCGGTCCTTTCGGCGGTCGGAACGAGGCTCGTGTGCAGAAGGGAGAAGATCCGGTTCTTGTACGCGATGAACTCATCGCTCGTGACGATCGCCGGCTTCCTGGGCCGGTCCAGGGCGATCGGGATGTCCGCGATCACCCGTCCCGGACGCGGGGCCATCACGACGACGCGATCCGAGAGGTAGACGGCCTCGTCGATGTCGTGGGTGACGAAGACGACCGTCTTCTTGAAGTCATCCCAGACGTCGAGCAGCCACTCCTGCATCGTCGCCCGGGTCTGCGCGTCCAGCTTGCCGAATGGCTCGTCGAGCAGGATGACGTCGCGGTTGAAGAGAATGGTCCGGAGCAGAGCAGCCCGCTGTCGCATGCCGCCGGAGAGCTGGTCCGGGCGGTGCTTCGCGAACTCCTTCAGCCCGTACGCCTCGAGGAACGGCATCGCCAGCTCGCGTGCCCGCTTCTTCGGCATCCCGCTGACTTCCATGCCGATGATGATGTTGTTGAGCACGCTCCGCCACGGCAGCAGCAGGTCCTTCTGGAGCATGTAGCCGACGTGGCCCTGCTCGCCGACGATGCTCTCGCCGTTGATCCGGATGTCGCCCGTAGTCGGCATGTCCAAGCCGGCGACGATGTTGAACAGCGTCGACTTGCCGCATCCCGACGGGCCGATGATCGACAGGAACTCACCGGGCTCGACGGTGATGGAGCTGTCGCTGAGCGCGAGCGTCTTTGAGGACTTCGTCACGAACTCGCGCGTGACGCCCTCGATCTTCAGTTCTGCGCGTCCGCTCTTCAGGGCGGTGGATGCTGAGATCGTCATGAACTGCTCCTGGGGTCGATGGACAAAGCGAGGATGAGGTCCACTGTCGACCCCCGCAGTTCCGCGACGATTTCGGCGGGGTTGCCGACCGGTAACTTGTCGCGGCGCTCTTGACGGTTACATGCCGGAAATGCGCGATCCGTACGCTGGGCCGATGGCCACCGCGCTCAAGGGCATGATGACGAGGCCGAGCGGATCGCATCGCGATCAGCTCGTGTTCGCCGCCATCGCGCTCACGAACCGGCTCGCCGACGGCTGGTCGTTCGGTGCCCGCTACACTGCGCCGGAAGATCCCGCCGAGTGCGCAAGCATCGCGAACGAGACCTGCGAGCGCTTCTACCGCAAGCAGACGGCGTTCCTGCCGGAACAGGCGGACGAGCTGAAGGTCATGGCGAATCGGCTCCACGACGTGCTGCTCGATCTCGCGCTCGACGACATCCCGACCGCGATCCCCAAGGTCAACACGATGCTCGCCGAGCACCCCTCGGCCCTGCACCTGTCCGAGAAGCCGCCGTACTCGCTCCACTACCAGGACCACTCGGTCCCGGCCGTGCAGGGATGGCAGGTCGCCTGCTGCGCGGCCCTCGCGTCCTGGGTGTCGTCGAACTCGACGCAGTACATCCGATGCTGCGCGGCACTGCGGTGCGATCGCCTGTTCGTCGACGACACGCGCAGCGGCACCAAGCGGTTCTGCAGCATCCAGTGCCACGGGCGGGAGAACGTGCGCGCCTATCGGCTTCGGCAAGCAGTGGCGGCCGCCGAGAAGGCACACCGGATGCCGAGGCTGTAACCGTCAAAGGCGTGGACACAAGTTACGGGACGGCAATCACGGCGTCACTGGGCGGAAATCGAGGCGGACGAACGTGGGCGGTGGTCGCATCCGGCCGATGAACTCGAAGGAGCTCCGCATGACCGAGTCGCACAAGGTCCGGATTGCCCACCTCAGCGGTCCGACCGCCACCATCCAGAACACGCCGCCGCTCGTCACGTCAAACAAGGCGCGCACGAAGCACGGCCTGCCGCTGCTCACCGATGCGGGCGGGAACGCGCTCCGGTTCGATGCGCTTCGTGCGCAGCGACTGGCCGCACCCGCGACCGTCTACGTCGAGCAGTTCTCGGCGCATCCGCTCGAACGCGACGCGGCGGAGCTTTATGGTGACCCCGACGGCTATCTGGGAGCGGACGGCGTCGTCCGGCCCACCCCCGCCTCGGAGGGCGACAAGCCCGTCTACGCCATCGAACTCCACCCGGAGGACGGCCTCTACCCGCTGCCCTACATGGCGACCCAGGCCGACGGCAGCGCCTGGGAGGAGGAGATGGCGGTCCCGTTCGGGCCGGAGACGGCGTCGCGGCAGGGATTCTTCCCCGACGGTTCCCGAAGCTTCGAGGAGATCGATCGACTCGGCATCGAGGACGGCGGCACCGCCAGTCCCATCTCCTCGCGCGCCACCGTCGACTTCTACCGCGTGTCCCCGCCCGGCGGCTACCGCAAGGGCCTCCCGGCCGCCGAGCGCACCGACGTGGGCGAGGGCGACATCCCGCCGGAGCGGAGCGGCGCGGACTTCAACGGGTACAAGCCGGTGCACCTCGGCACCGTCCCCGGCCGGCCCGCGCTCGCGAAGATCACGAACGATGCGCAGGCGATCGCGAGCAGCGGCCGGTACGACGGCCTCATCTGGACGCAGGGCAGCCCGCAGGTCGAGGAGACCGCCTACTGGTTCAGCCTCCTGATCGACACGGCGATCCCGATCTGCGGCAACGCCGCCCAGCGGCCGCAGGGCCTCATCAGCAACGACGGGCCGAAGAACATCGTCGACTCGATCGCCTTCATCCAGTCCGGGCGCTGGGCCGGCGACGACGGGAAGAACCGCTGCGGGGTCGTGGTGATCGAGGAGCAACAGTACTTCGCGGCCCGCGAGGTGTATAAGTCGGATGCCCGACCGGGCAACTACCGCGCGACGGGGGGTCACGGCGGCATCATCGGTCAGACCACCCATGCCGGCGCGATCCACCTCACCTACCTTCCGGCCTACAAGCACACCCACCTGTCGGAGGTGAACGTCACCCGGCTGCCGAAGATGGTCCAGGCGGCGACCATGACCGCAGAGGGGATCCGGCTGGTGGAGGTCGTGGTCAAGGATGCGGACGGCCGGATCACCGAGGACGCCATCCCGTCCGTCTCGATCGTCAAGGAGGGCGGGTACTTCGACGAGGCGATCGGCCTCGCTCCCGACGACCTGCCGATCCTTCAGGCGGTGCTCGACCAGAAGCTCGGCCTCGGCCGGCTCGGCGGAATCGTCGTCGAGGGCCTCGTCCCGTACGGCCGCCTGCCCTCGAAGGCCTCCGAAGCCCTGCTCGAGCGCGCGGTCTTCAGCGGGATCCCCGTCGCACGCGTGGGACGGGGTGCGCCCGAGGGCTTCGCGGACCCGACGCCGTTCACGATCGCGGGATCGAACCTCACCGCGGTGAAGGCGCGGCTGCTCCTCATGGCCAGCATGATGAAGCTCGGCGCCCTCCCGGTCGCGGCGGATCCCGCGCACCCGACGTCGGAGGAGCGTGCCGCGACGAGCGCCACAGTGGCCGCGTATCAGAAGATCTTCCTCACACACTGACGCCCGGCCATCGACGCCAAAGACATAGAACCCATGACGACACACGTCGGCGCGCTACCTGCTCGCTACCGGCACCGCTTCCTCATCCTCGCGATCTGCTGCATGAGCCTGCTCATCGTGACCATGGACACGATGGCGGTCAACGTCGCGCTGCCCTCGATCCGGGCCGAGTTCGGCTCCTCGGTCTCGGCGCTGCAGTGGACGGTCGACGCCTACACCTTGGTGCTCGCCTGTCTGCTCATCCTCTCCGGCTCGACGGCGGATCGCATCGGGAGGCGGACGACCTTCCAGCTCGGCCTCGTCGTCTTCACCGTCGGATCGCTGCTGTGCAGCTTCGCCACCACGACCGAGTGGCTCATCACCTTCCGCGCCGTCCAGGCAATCGGGGGATCGATGCTCAATCCGGTCGCGATGTCGATCATCACGCACACCTTCGACGACCCCGCACCGCGAGCCCGCGCTGTCGGCGCCTGGTCGGCGGTGAGCGGAATCTCGATGGCGATCGGACCGATCGTCGGCGGCCTACTCACCGACACGGTCGGCTGGCGCGGCATCTTCTGGATCAACGTGCCGATCGGCGTCGCGGCGATCCTCCTCACGGCGCTCTTCGTCCCCGAATCGCGCTCGAGGCATCGTCGGCGGGTGGACCTCGTCGGCCAGGGGCTCATCATGGCGATGCTCGGCTGCCTCATCGCCGGACTCATCGAGGGTCCACACCTCGGGTGGGGCAACCCGGTCACCATCGCGCTCTTCACCACATCGGCCACGGCGATCGCCGCGTTCATCCCCTACGAGCTGCGCCGCCCTGAGCCGCTCATCGACGTCCGCTTCTTCCGAAGCATCTCCTTCTCGGCCGCGCTCGCCACCGCCATCGCGGGATTCGCGGCCTACAGCGGCTTCATCTTTCTCATGACGCTCTACCTGCAGGAGGTGCGGCACTTCACGCCGTTCGAGGCTGGCCTAAAGCTGCTCCCGATGGCCATCGGCCAGCTCATCTGCTCCAACATCTCCGGCCACCTCGTCGGAGCCCGCGGCACTCGGACTCCCCTCCTCATCAGCGCGTCGGCCGTGCTCGTCGCGACCTTGGTGCTGGCACTGTGGCTTGCGCCGTCCTCATCGGACCTGCTGCTGCTCACAGTGTTCCTCCTCTACGGCATCGGCCAGGGGTTCCTGAACGCCCCAGTCACGACGATGTCGGTCAGCGGGATGCCGCGATCGCAGTCCGGTTCCGCCGCCGCGACCACGTCGACCGCACGCCAGGTCGGGACGTCGCTCGGCGTCGCACTCGCCGGGGCCCTCACCGGCCTTGGCGCGAGCACCGCGGTCGGCACGGCCTACGTCGGGGCGGCTCGTTCCTACTGGTGGCTCGTCGTCGGTCTCGCGCTCCTCATCGGCGCGCTCGCCTGGCTCTCGACATCCGGCCCCGCTCACCGGAGTCGAGCAGGCATCTCGCACCTGTTCCCCGACGACCCGCCGACGGCGCTGGCGCCAGCCGCGTAGCCCGGCCGGCGCGCTCGGGACGTGCCAGAGCGGTTCGGGAAGTGGAACACGATCTATAAGAACTTCGACCGGTGGGCAAAGGACGGCGTGTGGGCGCGGGTGCTCGAGCGGGTGCAGGCGCTGGCCGACGAGAGCGGGGAGCTCGACTGGGTTGTCTCGGTCGACTCGACCATTGCGCGCGTCCACCAGCACGGCGCCACGCTTCCGCGCCACACAGGGGGCGCTATCGAATTGGCCGGTCGCGCGGGGGTTTGATCACGAAGGTCCACCTCGTCGCGGATGGGCGGGGCCGAGCGCTGTCGGTGGTGATCGCCGGCGGCAATATCAACGACACCATCATGATGGCCACGGTGCTCGATGACATCTCGGTGCCGCGGCCCCAGGGTCGACCGCGAACTCGACCGGGTCGGGTGCTGGCCGACAAGGGCTACCCGTCGAAGGCGAACCGGGCCTGGCTGCGCCAGCACGGGATCGCGGCAACCATCCCCGAGCGCGACGACCAGATCGCACACCGCCGCCGTAAGCCGGGCCGGCCGATCGACTTCGGACCTCTCCAGCAGGAGCGCTACCGGGGTCGCAACGTCGTCGAACGGTGCTTCAACAGGCTCAAGCAGTGGCGCGGCATCGCGATGCGCTCAGAAGAGACCGCCCTGAACTAGACAAACAACCGACACCGGGACAGCCACCGAGCAAGTCGCCATCGGTGTGACCCGCGCGAGCCAGTCTCACCGCAGGCTTGGGATATCCGGCAGCACCTCGAACGGAAGTTGGGGCGCCAACATCGCGTTGGCGATCACCACGCGGTCGCGGCCTCCAACCTTGGCTTCGTACATAGCCTTGTCGGCGCGGCTCAATAGATCGTCCGGGTTGTCGCCGCGGCTCGCCTCGGCCACACCGATGCTCACCGTTACCCCTACCGGGCCCTGCTCACTGGCCACCCGCAGTTCGGCAAGCGTGCTGCGCCACCGCTCGGCACGCGCAGCGACGTCTGCCGCGTGCGCGCCCGGTAGAAGTGCGAGGAACTCCTCCCCACCGAAACGCACCAGAACGTCGCCCGCACGCACGCCCTCCCTCAGCGCCTTGGCCACCGCGACCAGCACCCGGTCGCCGACAGCGTGGCCGAACGTGTCGTTCACCTGCTTGAAGCGGTCCACGTCGATCATCACGGCCGTGAGCGGCACGAGCCCCACCGCCGCCCGGGCCACCAGGCTGGACAGCACGAGCTCGAGATGGTGCCTGTTGTACAGGCCGGTCAGCCCGTCCGTCTCGGCCTGCTCGGCGAGCCGGGCGCGCAACTCCTCCACCACGGTGACGTCGCGCCCAGTGGTGACCTGCGCCGCCCGACCGTCGGATAGGCGCAGCTCCCTGATCCGGATGTCGAGCAGACGACCGTCGGGGGTGCCGACGACACCCGTGGAACGCAGGGGCTCTGGGAGTGCGCTAGCCAGCAGTTCCGGAGACCCACGGTCGAGCGCAGCGACCCCCCAAGCGTCCAACAACTCGCGCGCGGCGGCGTTCGCCTGGACCAGGACTCCCCTGACGTCGAACACCAGCACCGCGTCCTCAAGGGCGCTCAGCACGTCGTCCGACCCGATTGGCGCACCGAACTCCATGGCCTCTACCGGGCGTGAAAGCGCAAAGAACGACACCAAGGTGAAGGCCGTCGCAGCCGCCACCTGGATGGAAAGGGGATCCGCACGAGTCACCACCGCCGCCACGACCGCGACCGTGGGCAGACCCACGAGCATTGCCGCGAACGCGAGCCGTCCACGGAACCCGGTGGCCGACCTTTCCCGGCTCCCGATGAGCAGCAGAGTGCCGATCACCGTCAAGCTCCCCGCGAGCACCGCATGCACGTTCAGGACCGGGCCCCCGACGAGAACGGGCCCGCCGGGGCCTTCGACCACCGCCGCCATCCCGGCCCGGCACGCCGGTACTGCGAGGGCGGCTGCCGCGAGGACGGGTTCGGCCGCGATCAGCGCCCACACCCATCTGCTCCGGAACAACCGGCGTTGAGAGACTGCAAGCCCGTACCACAGCACCGAGGCAGCGGCGGCACCGGACACCGGGAAGCTCGCGATGAAAGCAAGTCGCTCCACCTGGACGTCGGACGTTAGGGCCATGACCAGCCCACTCACCGCCCAGATGGTCATCGCCACGCACGCTGCCAGGATTGCCAGGACCAGTCGCAGCTCACGCGAGCGCATGGCGTAGCGGACACTCGTCGTGGTGCCGACCACGATCGCGAGTGCAAGGAGCGTCACCTGAAAGCTCACGGGTCTCCCATCGTCACCCGTCCCATCGGACATCTGTGGGCGCATATGAGCGATTGGGCCCGAGCCCTCAATCGTCAAGCGTCGTGCCTGACCCCATGCTAGTGACCCCTCAAGGTTCAGGTGTTTCGCCTGCGCTCCTCAGCGGCCGCCCGGTCCAGTCCCCCGTGCTCGAGGCCGGCGAGCGGGCTCGTCCCCTCCCACACCAGCCGTCCATGCTTGCGAACCTTGACGCTTATCGTGGCGCCCAGGTGCTCGAGCGCTCCCGGCGCGGCCCTGCGTTCCTCTACCAGCGGCACCGGTAAGACGAGCGCGTCAGCGGTTGGTGCATACCCCTCCACTTCTACCTCCCAGAAGCGACTGCGACCCCTGAGCACCCACCTCTCCTCGCCGATCGTCGCGTGCACCGGGGACGTTCCCGGGTTCCCGAGGCGCAGCAGGGTCCCGTCGGGCAGCCGAACCACCACGGCGGTGACCTTGGTGCGGAAGGGACCTGCCGTGACCTCGCCGCCTGCAAACGCCACGCAGGCGTCGCGCTCCGCAAAGCCTTGAGCCTGGCCCCACCACCAACTCTTGGGGAATCCGTCGGATCCCCAGTTCTTCTCTGCGTACACCTGGGCGTCGCTGAGTTGCCACGTTTCGCCGCCGATCGTGGCCGTGCCATTTGCCCGGCCTCCCAACAGCCACGGGTGCCAATACTGGTTCAGCTTGGGGATCATCTGGAACAGGCTCGACCCACCGAACGGGCGCGTCCGGGGCCACAGCTTGAGGTCGGAAAGCGTGACGTCCAGGCGGGCGTCGGGAGCCAAATCGACCATCACGTGGCGGTCGTCTCCCGTGAACAGCGACCCCGCCTTGGCACCTGGGCCCCGGCGCCGGGACTTCGCGTCCATCAACACCGCCTCCCGCCAGAAACGCCCTGGATGAGCGCCCAAGCCGACCAGTGCCCACGGACCCCTGCTGGATTGCTGCACTCCTATGAGCGCTGTCACGACGCGCCCTGCGTCGGCGTCGGTGAAGCGCCAGAAGTATCCCTCCATCGCCACCCCGTGGCGGGAGGTGAGAGATCCGAAGGGCAGATCGGCCCCGCTTGAGCGGTACGGCAATGTGACGCGCATGCTCCCGAGACTATGTGTCGCGCGCAGCGGCCGCCCTGAGCAAGGCGCTCCCCTGCGCGGCCCGACGCGAGCGGGGCTATGGTTGAAGAATGAACATCGAAGACATCGGCCCCCGTCCCCAGGCATTCGACCTCGAGGCGGAGACGCTCAAAAACCCGAACTACCGCACCGTTGCCTGGAGCGGCGCCTACCTGCAAGTCACCCTCATGTCGATCCCCGTTGGAGGCGACATCGGACTGGAAAAGCACCCCGAAACCGACCAGTTCATTCGTCTCGACGGCGGCAGGGGTCGAGCCCAAATGGGACCAAGCAAGGACGAGCTGACCTTCGACCAAGAGGTCTCCGACGGCTGGTGCGTCCTCGTTCCTGCAGGCAGCTGGCACAACGTCACCAACATCGGCGACAAGCCGATGCAGGTCTACACCGTCTACGCGCCGCAACACCACAAGCCGGGCAATGTTCAGACGACCAAGGCCATCGCCGATGCCGACACCGACGACGAGCCAGCCGACTGGTCAGTGCAACCCGACCCCGCCAAAGACCAGCACGCGTAGGCCGAAATCTCGCTCCACGAGCGGCCAGGACTCCGTGGGGACGATTCTCCGGCTCTCGGCCTCAGATCAGCCGAGTTAACGAACCGAGACGGTGGATCCCGGCTCAGTCGTCGATCGCGTTATCCCGTTGTTCGACCTTGTTGTTGAGTGCCAATCGCGCTTCAGACATGAGCCTGTCTGCCACGACGGAGTCGCTGCTTTCGAAGGACGTCCAGCGTTCGGCCCACCCGGCGAGGGACCCCAGCACGCCGGCGATCGCCTCTCGATTGGGTTCCATGCCTTCCACGGTCTTCGTCTTGTGGCCCGTGAGCACCGCCGCAGCCTTGTTCCTGTCGACGTCGTGGCTGACGGTCACGATCAGGCCCGAAGCGATGAGCGATTGCAGGACAGGCGTGTAGGCCATGACCGCCGGGTCCGGGACTTGCGGTCCGAACCACCGTTCGACCAGACGCGTCACGGTGGTTGGGCCCTTAGCAGCCGCCGAGGCGAGAGTCGCCTCGATCGACTCTGCAGGGAACGACGTTGTTCCCACACTCGTGATCATGACGTGCCGCGTGGTGAAGATCCCCAACTTCTTCGCCTCGACGTATTCCATTGAAATCGTGCCTTCCTCGCGCAGCCCCAGCAGCGCACCCGCAATGGTGCGCACGGCGAGCCTGAGCGACGTGCCGTCGCCCTTAAGGGACGTCGCTACCGCAACGATCCGAGGCTCCGTGATCTCGGCTTGCGGGAGAAACTTCGACCCGATGAGGAATGTCATCTGCGAAGGCGTGAGCGTAGGAGTTGTCATGTTCCACCATCCGTGGGGTGTCGAAGGTTGTTTCGGGCTTGGCGCGGTACTACTTGTCGGGAGCACAGTCGGCGGTCACTGAGCGGAATCGGCGAGGCTGGGCTGGTCGTCGAAATTCTTGGGACATCGCTGGCCTTCAGTTCTCGAAGCGGAACGAGTGGAGCAGGTCCTGCAACGCCGCTCGGTCGGCGGTGACGTCCGCAGGTGCGCATGTCAGCGTGACGTCGGTGTAGTCGTGATTCTTGTCCTTCCTCGCCGTGATCAGATCGACGTGCATTCCGTTGCTGTTGAGGCCGGAGCCGATGGCCGCTGGGACGCCGCCCAGACCCATTGACTGCGGAGCACTGTCCTGCGTGATCTGTCGCTCAGTAAGGTCGGCGTTGATCTCGTCCATCACCGTGTCGTACTGGGCCGGGATGGGGTAATCGAAGAGGATCACGGCTTGGTTCGGCCCATCGAACTCGGCCTGCCCCTTACTGTCGAGGCCCAAGGCCGTCGGGTCGATCGGGGGACGCACGGTCACGGTCCACTGCGCTCCACCTGTGAACCTTTTGGTGACGGTGAACCAGTAGGCGTCCGCTTGGGGGTCCTGCCCCTGGGTCGATGGACTCGGGACGGCCGACGGCGTCGAGGACGCGATGGGCGACGTCGTGGTCTGGGGCGTTGCGGTGGGCGTCGCTTGCGTGCTCGGCACATTGCCCTGTCCGGCCGCGCCGCTCGAACATCCGCCGAGGACGATAAGCAACCCGAGTGAGGCCGCGGCCGCGACGGTAGCGCCGCCGCGGCGAGCGTTCTTGCCGGATGTCCTGTGCTGCTGCATCTCGTTGGCTTGCATGCTGTAAAGCATGGGGGTTGGACGGCCGGCACACCCCAGGGTGACCCCCCAGGATTAGGCGGGACCCGTGTCGCCGCTCCTAGCCCTGCGGCGATCTGGGCACGGCCAGTAACGTCCGGCACTTGGCACACATCGTGTAGGTGGTAGTCGATCGACCGGCCCTATGCCACAGCCTCCGCACCTGCCAAGCGCCACCGCGGTGTCGAGTTCGATTCGCCGACGCTCGACCTCCGCGCGGTCGACCCCGGCACTCAGTCGGCGAGCGGTACAGCCTTGCGGCGAAGGCGAGCCACCGAGACCTTTACTCCACCGTCGAGCCAACGCTTTTGTCCCGTCCGTTGCTGAATCCAGATGTCCAGGAGCACGACAACGGCCATCACTCCCCAAGACAGCACGATCGACGCCACGACGTCTGTGAGCCAGTGGTCGCCCAGATACAGCCTGCTCGTCGCCACCAGGGAGGTCAGTACGACGGCCACACCCCACCCCGCCCATGCACGCTTCCGGCCCGGTCGAGCGCGCCACCATAGGTACGCCAGCGCGAGGGTGAACGTCGCCATCCCGATGGTGTGACCCGAGGGGAACGACAGCGTGTGTTCAACGGGGCCAACGACGTCGCCGGCCGGAGGGCGCACTCGCCCCACGAGGTGCTTCAGAACTAATGAGATTGTCTCTGCGCTACCGAGTGCGACGGCGAGGAGGAACGCCTCTACTCGGTGGCGGCGCACGGCGAGCAGCAACACCGTGAGCGCCGCAATGGCCGTCAGCACGACCTCACCGGCGATGGTAGTGACCGTTGTCATCGTCATCGTCGCCACGGAATCGCGATGCGCGACCAGCCAGCTGAGCGTCGGCCCATCCCACAGGGAAAGGTCGCCGCCCTCTCGAACACCGTCGAGGAGCCACCCGGTCGCGACCGCGCTCAGCGCGACCATCGCCAACAGCGCGACGACGCGCGCACGGCGCGGAGCCTGCACGCCCATGCTCTTGAGGGTGTGAACTGTCATGGGTGCCCCTTTCGGCACGGAAACGATCAGTATGTCTCCTGCACCTCAGAGATTCATCAGAGTCCCTCGTAGGGGGACGATTTCGGACGCGACCAGTCGTCCGAGTGGCCCGGGCGCCGCGGTCACCAGTCGGGCTCACCAGTCGAGGTGGCGAGCCGTGAGTCTGTCTTCAGAAAACCGGCGGATCGCCGCAATGGTCTCCGCGGGCAGCGACTCGGCCGCGGCCGCTACCGAGTCGTGCAGGAGTTCAACGGTCCTGGCCCCGGGAATCACGGTCGAGACGCCGCCGTGCGCGAGGAGGAAGCGCAGCGCGCCCTGCGGCACCGAGACACCCTCGGGGAGCAGCGAACGGAACTGGTCGACAAGGCTGGCCCGCAACGCGATGTCCTCACGGGACCAGCGCGAACGGACCCCTGTGAACACCGTGTCGGCCGTGTACCTGCCTGAGAGCCAGCCAGACTCGAGTGGGACCTTAACGATCGTGCCGACACCCCGCTCACCTGCGCGCTCGACGCCGGGCCACGTCTCCTGGAACAGGGCGGACATCCGCACCTCCAAGGCCTCGCTTCCACTGGTCTGCAGCACCGTATCGATGTCGGCGCTCCAGTCCACGGAGGCCCCGTAGGCCCGGATGACCCCGCGCTGCTTGAGCCCCTCGAGCACGGCGTAGTGCTCGCTGCGGCCATCGAGCACCTCGGGCGGCGGGGAGTGCAGCAGGACGATGTCCAGGTGGTCGGTGCCCATGCGCCGGGCGCTCGCCAGGACCGACGCCTCGATGGCGGTCGGATCCCAGTCGGAGGTGCCGTCGGCGCGGTGTCCGAACTTCGTGCACAGCACAACGCCGTCTCGACGTCCACCCCGCAGGGCTGCGCCAAGCGCCAACTCGCTGCGACCGTCGGCATAGCCCGGGGCGGTGTCGATGAACGTCACGCCAGCCGCGAGGGCCGCATGGACGAGGCGGACTGCAGCGTCCTCGTCTGGGCCGTCCGGCCATTGCGACGACCGGACGAGCTGCCAGGCCCCCAGTCCGATCTCGCTGACCTCGATACCGGTCGTGCCGAAGGCTCGGGTTCTCACCATGGCTCCTCTCGCGGGCACGCCCGCAGTGCGACGTTGGAAACGGAAAATTCACGGTAGCACCGCGCCCCATCACACCGCACCCCATCACACCGCGGCCGATCACACCGCACCCAGCGGCGTCGAGGCTGGTCCTTTCGCGTTGCCGTCGCCGAGCGGCTCAGATCCAGATCGCCAGCAGCGCCATGATTCCGAAACCGGCGGCCGCCGCAAGCCACTTCTGTGCGTGGTCCCTGTGGTGGTCGAACTCCGTCTTGATGATGTCGAGCGCGGCGATGTACATGAACGTTCCTGCACCTATCGAGTCGAAAACCGCCTCAAATAGCGTATCGGCGCGTCCGGTCAACATCCCTCCGATGGCCGCGCCGGCGATGATTCCGAGCGGGGTCATGACCGAGAAGAAGGTCAACCGCCCCAGGGCCTGGCGGTGGGTGAGGCCCGCACGCTGGAAGCCGACGCCGAGGGCAAGTCCGGCGGCGCCCTTGTGAGCCAGGATTGCCAGGAACACGATGAGTGCACCCGACAGCGCACTCTGGGCGCCAAGTGCCAGGCCAAGGATGACCGAGTGGACCGAGAGCACGATGAGCAGGATCACCGGGTAGATGGCCGATCCCTGACCAGCAGGGTGCCAATCCATCTCGTGCTGAACCGCAGCTGAGTTTTCTTGGGGAGGCGACGCATCATGGCCGGGGTGACCGGGGACGATCACGTCTTCGATGAGCAAGATGAACAGGAAGCCCACTCCGGCCAGGAGAAGGGCGAGCGGGTAGGCAAATGTCGGGAGCGCGGTGTGGAATGCGCCGATGCCCGCACCCAGGAGGTGGATGACGCCTGCACCGCCCAGTACACCGGCGGCAAACGTGTTGCTCAGGCCCAGCATGCGTTCGCTGGATGCTCGCCTCCCGAGCACCCACGGCACGTAGGTGCTTGCCAGGCCAACGACCGCCACCGCGCCCGCAAACGCGATCTTGATCCAGAACAGGTCGTCGCTCGTCATGTGGCGCTCCTCGTGTGGCGGGTTCCGTGTGGGGCAACAGCGGTCAAACTAGTCGGAGTCCCGCACTGCTCGCGACTCGATCTCGGACAAGACCTCGTCGGCGGCCTCTTGGCTCACGCGCCCCGTATGCCTGGCCTCGATCACCAGGTCGCGTTCGACCTCGGCCGCCCTGCGTAGCAGTTCGGCGACCGCGCGCGCGTCCCCCGCGTCGTCGTCGTCCTCGTCCCTGCCGTGGCGGGCCGCGTGGAGGGCGTCGTGCGACGCGAGATAGCCCTCGTATTGCAGGACGACGGCGCCCCGCACCCTCTCTGGGACTTCGGCGTCCCCGCCATGCACCTCGGCGATTGCGGCCTCGAGCGCCCGACGTCTCAGTTGTCTCGCCTCGACGGAGACGTTCGAGTCACCGCCCACCTTGAGCTTGCGGACCAGGGGCGCAAGCGTGAGCCCTTGAACCACGAGCGTCGCCAACACGGTCACGAGGCCCACGAACACAATGGTGTGGCGCGAGGGGAAGTCGCCACCTCCTGACACCGCGGCGGGCAAGGCGAGCGCCGTCGCGACCGTCACCACGCCTCGCATGCCAGCCCACGCGGTGACGACGGTCTCCCTGTTACCCACCGGTGTGGACTCCGAAGGGTGACGACGGTGGCGCGCGCGGCTGAGCCACACGAACGGAAATATCCATGCAAATCGAAGCACGACAAGCAACCCCACCACCGCCGCCGCAAGCCCGACGGCGCGGTCCTCCAACGGGGCGGATTCGAGCACATCGGTGAGTTCGAAGCCGATGAAGACAAACACGAGGCTGGTGATGATGTAGTCGGCGTACGCCCACACCGCGCGACCCAGGAGCCAACCGCCGGACGTGATCGCCTTGTGGCTGTGGCTGCGCAGGAACAACCCCAGCACCAGCACCGCAAGCACACCGGAGCCCTCCAGGTGGTCCGTCACCACGTACACGATGAACGGCACCGCGAGCGTCACGGTGGTCTCGGGCGCCGCTAGATGGAGCTTCGCGAGGGCGAAATTCGTCAGCCAGCCCGCCGCGAGACCAATGCCTACCCCCACCACCAACGCGAGGACCAGGCTGCGCCCCAGGCCTCCACCGGAGAACTCACCCGCCACGACGGCGACGACGGCCACCTTGTACATCACGAGCGCCGTGGCGTCGTTGAACATGCCCTCGCCCTCGAGGACGGTGACGAGGCGACCCGGAAGCCTCAACCGCCTGGCCACCGCGGTGGCTGCCACCGGGTCGGGCGGCGCCACAATCGCACCGAGCACGAACGCGGGTCCCCACCCCATGCCAAGCCAATGCGCGACGACCGCGACTGCCGCCGCGCTCGCTACCGTCAGACCCACCGCCAGGATCACGATGGGTCTGGCGTTCTCCTTGAACTCGCGCGCACTCGCCTTTTGGGTGGCGGCAAAGAGAAGCGGCGGAAGCACGAGCGGGAGGATCAGGTCGGGCGCGACCGTGAGTCCAGGGACGCCGGGCACCAACGGAACGGCCAGGCCAAAGATCGTGAGCAGGATCGGCAATGGCACCCGAAGTCGATCGGCGAGAGGCGTCAGGACGACGATGCCGGCGAGCAAAGCGCCGACGAGAAGGACAGTGGCCACGGGAACAGACTCTCACCCTCGCACGCATGCAGGCGAAACGGGCGCGTCAGCAATGGTTCGCTACAGCCTTTGTGCAGCCACAACGAGATCCTCTGCGGCTTTGAGCAGCGCATCCGAATTGAGCGTCTTACCCAAGGATGCGCAACGCCGCGCCAGGTCGTCGAGGTCGCGCATTTCCCGCAGACCGACGGATAGCCGACTGTCGATCGGATCGACGAGTGCTCCGAGACGGTGCGAAACCCCGGATCGCACCACAATGTGCCGCCAGTTGGTCAGCATCCGTTGGAACGCCTGCAGCGCCCCGTAGGCCTCACCGATCGCCGCCACCACCTGGTCGAGTTCCTCCCGCACACGCTGACTTTGCTTCTCGCCATCGCGCACCGAGTTCGCGACCGCCGCACCCAACAGCCAGACCGTGGAGTCCTGCTCGCCGACGGACTCACCGGACGCCACTTCGCACACGAAGACCATCGCCATGTCGTTGTGCAGGACCGAAAGCGCGAGGCTGGCACGCAGGTCGAGCACGCTGGCACGCACGTCCGCGAGGAGCCGGGAAAGAGGGCTCAGGTCGCCGCTCGCCGCCACTGCCAGCGAGAGCGCCGCTTGAGCGGTCGTCGCCGCCGCAGGCGCCGCCGTAGCAACGGTCGTGGACGCACTGGCCGCCGCGGCGGCGGTGGCCTCCAAACCGGCAAGAGTGACGGCGATTTCGGCTTGGGCGTCGTCGAGCGTCGCGGCCAGGGCCGTCGCATCGTCGTATCGCGCCCGCTGTTCAGCCAACTCGCGGTCGAGCGCGGTGATCGCCAGCACCACCTCGTGAAGGGTGCCGCCCGGCTCCGTGTGCGGTGGCCGAAGAGGCGCGAGCCTGTGCCGCTCGTCCACCTCTGCGGGAACCAGCGCACGGATCAGGTCCTCGTAGGTCGAGTACCCCAATGCGGCAAGCCTGGCCAAGAGGTCCGTCGCGCCCTTCGAGGCCGACTCGGTCTTCGATAGTCCCTGGTCGCGCCATCCGTTTTCCCTCGCGCGGGTCTCGGCGTAGGCCTGCGAAACCGGCCCCCACAGGTCGGGTCTCGTGATGGTGCTCCTCACCGAGATGAATCCGCCGTCGACGGGAGTCACCGTCGTGAAGGTGAGGTAGTGCGTGCCGTCCTTCGCCAGGTTCGTCACGTAGCCCATCATCGAAGCGCCCGCGAGCAGGCGCCCCCACATAATGTGGAACACCGCACCAGGCATGTCTGGATGGCGAATGAGGTTGTGCGGTGCCCCAACCAATTCACCCTGGCTGTATCGCGATAGCTCAACAAAAGTCGAGTTCACGGTACCGATGACACCACGCCGATCAGTCGTCGAGAAGAACAGCTGTTGCGGGGCGAAGTCGCGCCGCTTACCCGTCGGTTCAACGGCGGTCGATGCCATATGGGCGCCTGTCCTTTCCGGTCCCTGCTCCATGGCAGAGCCTCAGGTCCCGAATCGCACCTTAGCCCCAAATGGAGCTCAGTTCGCGTGCCTTCTCGGTGTCGCAACGGTGATCGAGGTGAGACCAGGAATGTTGCTTCCTCCCTTCACTGGCGCCGGGGCCGCGGACGCACGCCGGACACAAGCCTGTGACCTTCTTCTGACATGATGGAACAACCGGAAGAAAAGGCACATGGCAGACTCAACCCACGAACGGACCAAGAGACTCGGACACCGCGCGGATGCACCTGTGCCGGTCTCGACGTACCGACTCCAACTGACCGCGGACTTCACGTTTGCCGATGCCCAGGCGCGGCTCGACTACTTTGCCGCGCTCGGGGTTACTCACCTCTACCTCTCCCCCATCCTCACCGCGGCTCCCGGATCGACGCACTTTTACGATGTCGTCGACCATTCGCGGGTAGCGGCGGTCCTCGGCGGGGCGGCGGGGCTCCGTCAACTCGCCTGGGCCGCTGGCGAGCGTGGCATCGGCCTCATCGCGGACGTCGTTCCCAACCACATGGCGGTGCCAACGCCCGCCTATCACAACAAGATCCTGTGGTCGGTTCTCGCTCGCGGCGAGGATTCACCCTTCTCCCACTGGTTTGACGTGGACTGGTCCAGCAACGATGGCGTTCTCATGCCCGTGCTCGGCGACCGCATCGGCACCATCCTCGCCCGCGAGGAACTGACTCTCGAACACATGATCGTTCCCGGCTTCGAGGACCAGGGTGAGGTTCCCGTCCTGCGGTACTACGAGCACGTGTTTCCCGTGCGTGAGGGCACCGAAAACCTGCCGATGGCGGACCTCGTGGTCGACCAGCCCTACCGGCTCGCGTACTGGCGCGTCGCCAACGAGGAACTGAACTACCGCCGCTTCTTCGATGTGGGTTCGCTCGTTGCCGTCCAGGTGGAGAACGACGACGTGTTCGAGGCCACCCACCGGGTCATCGTCGACTTGGTCAGCGACGGCACTTTGCAGGGACTTCGTATCGACCACCCGGACGGGCTTGCAGACCCGGCGGGCTACATCGCGCAACTTGCCGACGCGACACACGGAGCGTGGCTGGTCGTCGAGAAGATCCTCGAAGACGACGAGCACCTCCCGACGTCGTGGAAGACCGCGGGCACAACGGGATACGACGCCTCGTGGCGCGTCGGCGCCCTCTTGCGGGACCCATCGGGAGCCGCCCCTCTCGCCGGAACGCTCTATCAACTCACGGGCGACGCCATGGGCTCCCTGCCGGGCCTCATCGATGCCGCGAAGCGCGAAATTGTGCACGGCTCCTTGTCCTCGGAGTCTCGCCGCCTCGCCACCATCGCTCACGACATCTGCCGTTCGGACGTGCGGCTTCGCGACCACACGTGGCAGTCGCTGTACGACTGCCTGAGATCCATGCTCGTGAACTTCGGCCGGTACCGCGCATACATCGTGCCAGGCACCACTCCGACGCCGACGTCGCTCGAAGCGATCGACGCCGCGGCGGCACGCGCAAAGACGAGGCTTGATCCCGAGCGCCACGAGACGCTCGACGTCGTGGTCGACCTGCTCAAGGGAGCCGAGGTTGGCTCGGCCGGCAAGACTTTCGAATCGGCCCGCGCGGAACTCGTGACCAGGTTTCAGCAAGCGTGCGGCGCGGTCATGGCCAAGGGCGTTGAAGACACGGCGTACTACCGCTGGACGCACCTCCTGCCGCTGTGCGAGGTCGGCTCGCCCGCCGGTCGGTTCGCGATGCCCCCTGCGGCGTTCCATGCCTGGGCAAGCGAGCAGCAACTCGCCTACCCGCACGGCATGACGACGCTGACCACCCATGACACCAAGCGATCGGAAGACATTCGTGCCCGCCTCGGCGTACTGAGCGAGGCGCCCGACGCCTGGGACGCTTGGCTCGTCCGGGCCCGAGCCGCTTCAGCCGAATTGCGGCCTAGCGAACTCGACGGACGTACCGAGAATCTCTGGTGGCAGACGATCGTGGGCACTGTCGAGCCAGACGGCAAACCCATGGAGTGGGACCGCCTCGAGGGCTATCTCATCAAGGCGATGCGAGAGGCAAAGTCGCTCACCACGTGGACCGACGTTAACGAAACGTACGAAACGGCGGTGCTGTGGTTCGCCCAGACCACGCACGCTGATCCCGCCATCCAGGCCCTTGTCGGCGAGTGGACGACCCTCACGGAAGAGGGCGTGAGAACCGCGATCCTGTCGCAAAAGCTCATTCAGCTCACCATGCCTGGCATCCCCGACGTCTACCAAGGCACCGAGGAGGTCCGAGCTCTGCTGGTGGACCCAGACAACAGGAGGCCGGTCGACTTCGATCACCTCGCCGAGCAGCTCGCCCGCGTCACGGGGAAGACGAAACTCCGCACCCTGTCTGAAGAGAAGCATCTCGTCGTGGCACGCTCGCTCGTCGCCCGTCGCGACCACCCTGGCGCCTTCATCGGCCCGGACGCGGGTTATGTGCCGCTGCCGTCATCAACCGGGCACGCGGTCGTATTTGCTCGCACCGACGCCGATACGGCCGAGGTCATCACCGTCGCCACACGCAACGGAATGGAACTCCAACGGCTGGGCGGTTGGGGGGAACACACCGTCACGCTTCCCGACGGCGAGTGGGTCGACCTGCTCACCGGCGCCACGACAGATGGCGGGCCCACATCCCTCGCCTTCCTGCTCAAGGCGCTCCCCGTGGCGCTGCTGGAACGCGCCTGATGGCCGCAGAGTCCCCGGTCACCGTATGGGCTCCGGACGCCTCGGCCGTCACCTGCCTGTCCCGCGACGCCGCGGCGAGCACGGGTCCCGCAGGTCGATCGACAATGCTGAAGGGCGCCGGCGGTTGGTGGAAGGGCCCCACACTCGCGCACGGAACCGACTACGCCTTCGAGGTCGACGGAAGCGGCCCCTTTCCCGATCCGCGCAGTCCGTGGCAACCGCACGGTGTCCATGGCTTCTCGCGCACCTTTGACGCGAAAGGCTTCGACTGGACCGATGGTCGCTGGCCGGGGAGCGACGCCCGTGGAGCAGTCACCTACGAGCTCCATATCGGAACATTCACCCCCGAGGGCACCCTTGACGCCATCACGAGGGACCGTTTGCACGACCTGGCGCGTCGCGGCATCGAGATGATCGAGCTGATGCCCGTCGCGGCCTTCCCGGGGAACAGGGGTTGGGGCTACGACGGGGTCGCGCTCTACGCGGTGCACGAGGCCTATGGGGGCCCCGCCGCCCTGCAACGCTTCGTCGACTCGGCACATGGCGAGGGCATCGGCGTGTGCCTCGACGTCGTGTACAACCACTTGGGGCCCGACGGGAATTACCTCGCGCAGTTCGGGCCGTACTTCACAAGCGCCCACGAGACGCCGTGGGGATGGGCCGTCAACCTCGACCAGCCAGGTTCCCGCGGAATGCGCGAGTTTCTGATCGACAACGCCTTGCGCTGGTTCGCGGACTTCCACGTCGATGCACTGCGCCTCGATGCGGTGCACGCTCTTGTCGACGACTCCCCCGTCCACCTCCTCGCGGAGGTTTCGGTGCGTACGGCGGCCCTCGCCGAGCGTCTTGGCCGGCCGCTATCCCTCGTGGCAGAGTCCGACCTCAACGAGCCGGCGACCATCACTCCCGTCGGCGAGCGCACTGCCAGCGGAGCAGCCGGGCTCGGCATGACCGCCCAATGGGCCGATGACGTGCACCACGCTCTCCACACGTACCTCACGGGTGAGCGGCACGGCTACTACGTCGATTTTGGTTCGATTGAAACGCTCGATAAGGCTTACCGCGAGGTCTTCGTGCACGACGGCGGTCTATCGACCTTTCGCGGCAGACTTTGGGGCGCACCCGTTCCCGCCTCGGTCGACAGGCGCCGGTTCGTCGTATGCGCCTCGAATCACGACCAAGTGGGGAACCGCGCATTGGGCGACCGGCCCTCAGCGACGCTCTCGCCCGGCGCGCAGGCGGCGTCGCTCGCTCTCATCCTGCTGAGCCCCTTCACGCCGATGCTCTTCATGGGTGAGGAGTACGGCGAGACTCGGCCGTTCCAGTTTTTCACCGACCACGCCGAGCCCCTCGGTTCGGCCGTGTCGGAAGGTCGGATGAGCGAGTTTGGCGGCCACGGCTGGGAAGACCTGTATGGCGGCGATGTCGTCGTTCCCGATCCTCAAGACCCAGAGACGTTGGCGAATTCACAACTGCGTGCCTTCGGCGACGATCTGCTTCCCGCCCGTGCCGCGATAGAAGCGTGGTGCGAGAGGGTGGTGTCCGCCCGCGCCCTCACGCTCGGCCCAGACGCGTGGCGACGCTACCCCGTTTCCGTTTCTGAGGCTTCGCCAAGGCAACTCACGATGACGGGGCCGGTCACGGTCCACGCGAACCTCTCCGACAAGCCGATGCCCATACGCGGGCCATTGCTGGGTACATTCGGAATCATCGAGGCCGAGGCCGACCACTTCGTGCTCCAGCCCGATGCGGTCGCACTCGTCGACGCCGCGCTCCGCGACGCGCCGCGTGCCGAAACGAAGGAGGACTGATGGGCAAGAAGAATCACGAGTGGCGGGACTCGCCAACGGACACGTTGCGCGTCAACGCGGGCTTCTCGATCGCAGACTTCGACTGCGCTTCCACTCCGGGGTTCACCGGCCACAAGCGCCATTCCTCACAACTGATGGAGGAACGCGGCCGCATACTCTCCGACCTCCAGGAGCGACTCTTCGCGGAGGGCCGCTCCGAGGGGAATCGCTCAGTCCTGCTCGTCATCCAAGGCATGGACACCGCAGGCAAGGGTGGCATCGTGCGCCACGTCGTCGGCCTGGTTGACCCTCAGGGGGTACAACACCACTCGTTTGGCGTCCCCACCGAGGAGGAGAAGTCGCACGACTACTTGTGGCGCATCGACAACGCCCTTCCCACGCCTGGTCACATCGGCGTTTTCGATCGATCACACTACGAGGACGTCCTGGTGGTGCGCGTCCACAACTACGTCGAGCCAGCCGTGTGGGGCAAGCGATACGACGAAATCAATGCGTGGGAGGCAAAGGTGGTCGCCTCGGGAACCCGCATCGTGAAGTGTGCGCTCATGGTTTCGAAGGAGGAGCAGCTCAACCGACTCGAGGAGCGGCTCGATCGGCCCGACAAGTACTGGAAGTACAACCCTCACGACCTCGACGAGCGCAGCTATTGGGACGCCTACATGGAGGCATACCAGGCGGCCTTCGACCGATGTTCGACGGACATCGCTCCGTGGCACGCCATTCCCGCCGACCGCAAGTGGTTCGCGCGGCTCGCGGTGACGGAACTTCTCACTCAAGCTCTCGAGGACATGAACGTCACCTGGCCCGCGGCCGAATTCGATATCCAGACGGAGAAGCAGCGAGTCGCGGCGCTACGCGCAGCGAAGTAGCGATACCGGGCGTCGCGACTGCTCCTACCCCGACTGCGGGGACTCCGACACCATCTCCTTAAGCCTGCGGCTCGCGGCCCGCTTCACGTCGGGTGACGGATGCTTGGCGAACCGCTCGATGTTGTCCGACGGAAGCTGGGGATTGTTGAGCAGCGCGGTGATCACCAGGTGGTGCACTTCCTCCTCGAGGCAAGCGACGAGCGCGAGCGTAGGTGTTGACGGGTTTTGGGCTGCCCACCATCGCACGTCCTCGTCGGCATCCATCACGAGTCGCGCAAGCTCCCCCGCATCGGTATCAACGTCCGACGCACGACGCATCCGATTGACGCCGTCCGTGGCATGGGCGCGGGAATCACCCTCCACCTGCACGATATCGGCGGGCGCCGGTGACACGACCTCGATTGTGCCTGAGCCGTGCGCGGCATGAAGGTCGCCGCCGGTGGGATCGAGCGCCGCGAGGTCGGCTTCGATTCTGCTCTCGGCCCTGCCGATGCCCATGGGACGTGCTCTGCCGTAGATGTTAATCACAAGCCCCGCCTTTCGTGAACGTTTCACGCGGCGCCGCGTCATAACGTAGCGAAGCCCGCACCTTGACTATCGGCTACGGTTCGGGTCCCTGTAGCGGGTTGGCGTACGCCACGCCGAAAATGGGGTGTCAGATATCCCACTCTGTTTCCGACGGGGACCCCACGCAAACGCGTCAGGAGCGCTCGCTCATCGCTGCAAGACGCGACAACGCGCGGAAGTACTTCTTGCGGTAGCCGCCCGCAAGCATGTCCTGCGGGAAGATCTCGCCGAGCGACGACCCCGCAGCTACGACCCTGACATCCGCGTCATAGAGTCGGTCAACCAGGCTCACGACACGCAGCGCCTGAGACTGGTCGGCGACTGCACCGACGTCGGTCAGTCCCAACCATCGGACTCCCTCGACGTAGGAACCCAGCCTGCTTGGATGGACGTTGGCCAAGTCGGCTACCAAGTCGGGCCAGGACTCGAGCACCCCACCCCATCGGGAGACCACATCCCGAGCCTCCCCCTCCGTCGACATCTCGAAAGAGAGCTCACCGCGATGTCGATAGTCGGGTCCGTCAATCGAGACAACCTCAAATACCTTCGAAACCGACTGAATCTCACGCGCAAAGTCGGCGGCCGCGAAGCGCCCCTGGCCAAGCGACTCGGGCAGGGTATTTGATGTCGCGACGAGCGCGACCCCCGCCTCGGCAAGTTCACGCATGAGCCGCGCCATCATGACCGTGTCGCCTGGATCATCGAGCTCGAATTCGTCGATGCACACCACGCGAAACTTGCTCAACGAGGCGCGCGCTTGCGCGAAGCCGAGAGCCCCGACCAGGTGCGTGTATTCGACGAAGGTTCCGAAGGCAGATTCGGGCCCTACGGACTCGGCGATCGCCGCGAGCAAGTGGGTCTTGCCCACCCCAAAGCCACCGTCCAGATACAGCCCTCGCCCGGCCGAACGGCGACGTCTACCGACGGCCCCCGCGGCAAATGCTCGCGCCTTGTCTCGCGCGAGCGCCTGCGAGGGAAACGCCGCATCGGGTCGATACGTGTCGAACGTTGCGTCGAAAAAGTGCGGGGGGATGGTCAATTGCCCGACCAAGTCCTTGGCCTCGACAACCGGTCGGCGTCCCACGAGCATCACGTTGTCCCACACTAGTGCGGACCGCCACGGCCCCTTCACAACAATCGCGCGAAAGCGCTCCTAGGCCTCCACCTCGGTGCGGTCCCCCGACCACAGCGTGTGGAACGTGCCTTCACGATCGACGCGCTTGTAGGTGTGCGCCCCGAAGAAGTCACGCTGCCCCTGGATCAGGGCGGCGGGCAGGCGCTCGGAACGCAACGAGTCGTAGTACGCAAGGGACGAGGAGAAGGCGGGTGCCGGAATCCCTGCGAGCGCTGCTTGAGACACGACGCGCCTCCAACCTGACAGCCCATCGGCAACGATATCGGTGAAGTACGGGTCGACGAGGAGGCTCGGCAACTCGGGGTTGCGCTCGTATGCCTCGGTGATCCGGTTGAGGAAGCGAGCCCTGATGATGCAACCGCCTCTCCAGATGCGCGCCATGGCACCCCGATCAATGTGCCAACCGTATTGCTCGGAAGCGGCCTGAATCTGGTCAAATCCTTGCGCGTACGCCACCACCTTGGACGCGTAGAGCGCGACCCGCACGTCTTCGATAAACCCCTCGCGGTTGCCGATATGGAAGTCGCCCGCCGCGCTAGCGAGCACGTCACGGCCCGCTTCACGCTGAGCGGTCTGCGAAGAAATGGCCCGCGCAAAGGTCGCCTCGGCAATACCCGTGACGGGAACACCAAGGTCGAGGGCACTCTGTACGGTCCAGCGGCCGGTGCCCTTTTGGCCTGCCTCATCGAGGATGACGTCGACGAGCGGTTTTCCCGTCTTGGCATCGGTCTGCTTGAGAACCTCGGCCGTGATCTCGATCAGGTAGCTCTCGAGGTCGCCCTTGTTCCACTCGGCGAGAATGTCGCCAATTTCCTTGGGCGACAGGTGCAGCCCGGCCCGGAGCAGCGCGTACGCCTCGCCGATGAGTTGCATGTCGGCATACTCGATGCCGTTGTGGACCATCTTCACGAAGTGTCCCGCGCCATCGGGGCCGACGTGGGTGCAGCACGGCACGCCGTCGACGTGAGCCGAAATCTTCTCGAGCATCGGACCGAGTGCCGCGTACGACTCGGCCGGACCGCCAGGCATGATCGAGGGACCGAGGAGTGCTCCCTCTTCGCCTCCCGAGACACCGGTGCCGACGAAGTGGATCCCCTTGTCGCGCAACGCGGCTTCGCGTCGCCTGGTGTCGGGGAAGTGCGCGTTTCCCGCGTCGACGATGATGTCGCCTTGGTCAACGAGCGGAACGAGCGCGTCGATCACCGCATCGGTCGCGTCGCCAGCCTGGACCATGATGATGATCTTGCGCGGCCTTTCGAGCGCCGCGACAAAGTCCTCGAGGCTCGCACAGCCGACGAACGTGCCTTCGGAGCCGTGCTCGTCAATGAGCGACTCCATCTTGGACGCGCTTCGGTTATGGACCGCGACCGAGAACCCATTCCTGGCGAAATTTCTGGCCAGGTTGCGTCCCATCACAGACAGTCCGGTTACACCTATCTGGGCAAGCGTCATGTCACTTCCTTGTCATGAGGGGTCTCCCAGTAGCCTAGAGGGTGCGCGCGCCGAACGTGTCAAGGGCGACGCGTGGCGAATCAACCCGGAAGGCTCGGGGGCCAATAGGGTCAAAGGTATGAATGCACCGGCCATCCCGGCCGCGTTCCGCGAGGCGCTCATTTCGCTGCAGCGGGCGCAGACGCGACGTGACGTGCGCTTGGTCGAGACCCCGGCGCCCTCGCGGATCGCTCCATACGCCGTGGCCGTCAACGGCACGGTGCTCCCTGAGCATCTGGAGACGACGGGCCGATTTGTCGTCCTGCACGATCCCGCTGGCCAGGACGCGTGGGAGGGGACGTTTCGCGTGATCGCGCTCGTTCAAGCCCCGGCCGAGGCCGAGGTCGGCAGGGACGACATGTGGGCCGATGCGGCATGGTCTTGGTTAGATGAGGCGCTCACGGGGGTTGAGTACGGGCAACTCGGCGGCACCGTCACCAAGGTGGTGTCGCGGTCGTTCGGGCAGTTGGCCGAGAAGCAAGACACCGTGACCGTGGAAATGCGCGTCTCCTGGACACCCACGGACGCGAATCTGGAACCCCACGTTGTCGCGTGGACCGAATTGCTTGCGATGTGCGCCGGTGTTCCCCCCGCACCCGAGGGCATCACCGTCTTGCCTGGAGGGCATGCATGAGTCAACCCGACCCCGAGCCCGCGAACCCATCGAACGCCCCGCTGTTCATGCCACCCCGGTTCTCCGCGCACGATGCCACTGCTGCACCTGCGGCACCTGCGGCGCCGATGCCCATAGTCGCGCGCGAGGCCAGTGAGGGACCCTCCCCCGTCGTCGCGGACGATGCCGGCGACGGAACCGCGCCGATCCTGCTGACGGAGCCCGCGGGCGGCGTGCCACCCGTGACCAGCACTCCCGCCGAATTGGCGGTCGTCGTGGCGTCTTTCGCAGGGGGAACGGGGCCCATCGCCGCGGACGCCGAGCGCGCCTCGGGCTTCCGCTACGGTCAAGCGACGTATCTCGTGCAGTTCAAGCGAGAAGGCGCCGGAATCGCTCTCATCGACGCGCACGCCCTTCCCGACCTGAGCTCCTTCAACGCAGCGACGGACGGCGCGGAGTACATCTTTCACGCCGCGAGCCAGGACCTCCCGGGGATGCATGACCTCCAGATTCGTCCGGCCGCCGTCTTTGACACGGAACTAGCGTCGCGTCTTCTCGGTTGGCCCAAGGTGGGCCTTGCCGCAGTCATCGAGAGGGAACTCAGCTTCACTCTCGCCAAGGAACACTCCGCCCAGGACTGGTCTGTGCGGCCCCTCCCAGACTCCTGGCTCGCATACGCCGCGCTCGACGTCGAAGTGCTGATCGAATTACGCGAGGGGATCGGCCGTCACCTCGCCGATGCCGGAAAGCTCGAGTGGGCTCGCCAGGAATTTGAGGCGGTCCGCCTCTCGCCCCCTCCCGAACCGCGGGTCGAACCGTGGCGCCGCACCGCGGGAACCCACACTGTGCGCGACACTCGTGGCCTCGCAATCGTCCGCTCGCTCTGGGAAGAGCGTGACGCTGAGGCTCAGCACCGCGACATCACGCCCGGCAGGGTGCTCAGGGACGCCGCCATCGTTGCGGCGGCACGCGTCAAGCCCTCATCCCTTGACGCCCTCCTCCAGATTCCCGAATGGCAGACGCGCGGAACGAAGCGGGCCGCCGCCCGGTGGTGGCCGGCCATCGAGGCCGCGCTGGCCCTCAAGGAGACCGAGCTGCCGGCAAAGCGTGCGGCGCATGGAGATGGCCCCCCACAGCCGCGCATGTGGGCCGACAAGCGACCCGAGGCTGCCGTCCGCCACACCGCCGCGCGGGAGGTCATTGCGAGCCTCTGCGACACACACGACCTTCCGGCAGAGAACCTCTTGCAGCCCGATGCGCTGAGGCGCCTGTGCTGGGAATACGAGGAAGGCGGCGAACAATTCGTCCGTTCCTTCCTAGCGTCACGGTCGGCGCGTCAGTGGCAAATCGACCTCGTGGCAGCACGTCTCGCCACCGCTTTCGGCACCTTGCCGCCTGTCGTTGAAGAGTCCACGGAGTAACACCTCAGTTCCCGGGCGCCACGAACGCTTCGGTGTCGTGGCCCTGCGAAACCCGCCGGTAGCAGATCAGCCGAGTCGCGCGATGACGGCATCGGCGACGGCGGTGGAGTCGAGGCCGATCTGCTCCAGAATCTGTACGCGGCTGGCGTGAGGGAGAAACTCGCGCGGCACACCATGATGCGACCACGACACTGTCCGGCCCGCGAGGCGCGCAAACTCGGCCCATTCCTCACCAACGCCGGCGTCGGTCAGCCCATCCTCGACCGTCACCACGAGTTCCGCCTCACCCACCACCTCAAGGAGGCCCTCGGGCACGGGATGCACCCACGTAGCGGTCGCGGCCAGAACCGACTCACCCTCGGCGGCAAGTTTGGCTGCGACCTCGATCGCGGTTGCCGCCATCGAGCCGATGCCGAATACGACCACGCGCGCCTTCTCGCCATACGTTGCCAGGACGTCAATGTCGTCCACGGAGCGCAGCGCCGGCAGAGGCTCGCCGAGGCTGCTCTTCGGATATCGCACCACGGTGGGCGCGTCGTCAACGTCAAGTGCCTGCCGGAACGCGGCTCGCAGGCTGGGTTCGTCGCGGGGCGCGGCAAGACGCAACCCAGGGACGTGACGCAACAGGGCCATGTCCCACATGCCGTTGTGGCTTGCACCGTCGTCGCCCGTGATTCCCGCGCGGTCCAACATGAACGTGACGCCCGCCTTGTGGAGCGCAACGTCCATGAGCAGCTGATCGAAGGCCCTGTTGAGGAACGTCGCGTAGACGGCCACCACGGGGTGCATTCCGGCAAACGCCAGGCCCGCCGCCGCCGTCACCGCGTGCTGCTCGGCTATTCCGACGTCGATGACGCGATCGGGGAAGGCATCGGCGAACGGTTGCAAGCCAACTGGCGCGAGCATCGCTGCCGTGATGCCGACGATGTCGTCGCGGCGCGAGCCTGCGGCGAGGATCTCGTCGGCGAACACGGACGTCCATCCAAAACGGGATGGCTCGATCGGCAATCCGGTCTCGGGGTGGATCTTTCCCACCGCGTGAAAACGGTCGGCCGGATCCTGTTCGGCGGGCTCGTAGCCTCGGCCCTTGTCCGTGAGCACGTGGACGATCACGGGCGCACCAAAGGCCTTCGCGTGAGTAAGGGCCGCCTCCACTTGCGCAAGGTCGTGACCGTCGACGGGCCCGAGGTACTTGAGGCCCAAGTCCTCGAACATGCCCTGAGGACCGATGAGACCCTTGAGTGCCCTCTTGCCGTGCATCACCGTCTGGTATGTGAAGTCGCGAAGGGGGCCCCGGCCGGAGAACGTGCGCTTTCCCCAACTAAGGAAGTTCTCGTAGGCGCTCGACGTCCGAATCCCGTCGAGCCTGCGCGCGAGGCCACCGATCGTCGGCGCGTAGGAGCGGCCGTTGTCGTTGACGATGATGACGACCCTGTCGGTACAGTCCGCCAACTGGTTGAGCGCTTCCCACGCCATTCCGCCGGTGAGTGCACCGTCGCCAATGATCGCCACGGTCGTGCGGTCGGTCTCCCCACGCAAGGTATGGCCCCTCGCGATCCCGGCGGCCCACGACAGGGCGGTGGACGCGTGAGAGTTTTCGACGATGTCGTGCTCGCTCTCCGCCCGCGACGGATAGCCAGACACTCCCCCGCGTTTGCGCAGGCTCGAGAAGTCGCGCCGTCCCGTCAGCAACTTGTGCACGTAGCTCTGATGCCCGGTGTCGAACACGATGCTGTCGTGGGGCGAATCGAAAACGCGGTGCAGCGCCAAGGTGAGTTCCACCACGCCAAGGTTCGGTCCCAAGTGCCCGCCGGTGCGCGATACGGAATCAACCAAATAGTCGCGAATCTCCTCGGCAAGTTCGCGCAGTTCGGTGTGCGAGAGCGCCCGCAGGTCTTGCGGTGACTCGATGCGCTCCAGCACGCTCGCTCCTGACGGTCGCTGTGATCCCACTGTACGTCCTGCAACGCTTGGGGCCTGCGAACCCCCTCCACGGTCGGCCTAGGAGGCTACCAGCGAGCGGAGCACGTACTGCAAGATGCCGCCGTTCCTGTAGTAGTCCGCCTCGCCTGGGGTGTCGATGCGGACCGCCGCCTCAAAGTCGATGGTCGAGCCGTCCGTCTTGGTCGCCCTCACCACGAGCGACTTGGGGTGCTCCCCCGCGCTGAACGCACTCACGCCCTCGATCCCGAAGGTCTCCGTGCCGTCCAGGCCCAGGCTCGCAGCCGTGTGGCCTACGGGGAACTGCAACGGGATGACGCCCATCCCAATGAGGTTGGAACGGTGAATACGCTCAAAGCTCTCCGCGATGACGGCGCGCACGCCGAGCAGGCTGGTACCCTTTGCGGCCCAGTCGCGCGAGGAGCCAGATCCGTACTCCTTGCCGGCCAGAATGACGAGCGGAACGCCGGCTGCTTGGTACGCGACCGACGCGTCGTAGATCGTCGTCTGCTCCCCGGTCAGGAAGTTGCGGGTAAGTCCGCCCTCGACCACGTTGCCGTCGGCATCGGCAAGCAACAGGTTCTTGAGACGAATGTTCGCGAACGTGCCACGAATCATCACCTCATGGTTGCCGCGCCTGCTGCCGTAGGAGTTGAAGTCCTTGCGATCGATCCCGTGCTCGGCAAGGTACGTGCCGGCAGGGCTGTCCGCCTTGATTGAGCCTGCTGGCGAGATGTGATCGGTCGTGACCGAGTCGCCGAGAAGTGCGAGCACGCGGGCACCAGCGATGTCCTCTACCGGCACCGGCGCCATCGTCATGCCCTCGAAGTACGGGGGCTTGCGCACGTACGTGGAGGTGTCATCCCACTCGAAGGTCTTGCCCGCAGGCGTGGGAAGCCCCTGCCAACGCGCATCTCCTGCGAAGACGTCGGCGTAGTCCTTCTCGAACATCTCCTGCGTAATCGAAGACGACACGACGGACTCGACCTCAACGGGGCTGGGCCAGATGTCGCGAAGGAACACCTCGTTGCCATCGTGGTCGAGCCCTAAGGACTCGTGCTCGAAGTCGAAGTCCATGGTTCCCGTGAGCGCGTACGCGATGACGAGGGGAGGCGAGGCCAAGTAGTTCATCTTGACGTCGGGGTTGATGCGACCCTCAAAGTTGCGGTTGCCGCTCAGGACGGAGACGACCGTCAGGTCGTGCTCGTTGACGGCGGCGCTCACCGGCTCGGGCAGTGGGCCCGAGTTGCCGATGCACGTGGTGCAGCCGTAGCCGACGAGGTGGAATCCGAGCGCCTCAAGATCGGGCCACAGTCCGGCCTTTTCGTAGTAGTCGGTAACCACCTGCGAGCCCGGCGCCATCGACGTCTTGACCCACGGCTTGACCTTCAGGCCCTTGGCGTTGGCGTTGCGTGCGAGAAGTGCGGCGGCGAGCATCACCGACGGGTTGGATGTGTTGGTGCAGGACGTGATGGACGCGATGACCACGTCGCCGTCCTTCAGGGGCACCTCTTTGCCCTCGCCGTCGACGTAGGTGGTTTCCTTCGCGTCGCCGTGGCGCACCTGGGAGACCGCCTTGTCGAAGGACGACTTCGACTCGGTGAGCGCGACGCGGTCCTGGGGACGCTTGGGTCCCGCGATGGATGGAACGACCGTCGACAGGTCGAGCGTGAGGTATTCGGAATACGCAGGCTCGACGTAGTCGGGCGATTCAGGGTCGTGCCAGAGCCCCTGTGCCTTGGCATAGGCCTCGACGAGCGCCACCTGCTCGGTGGAACGGCCCGTGAGACGCAGATAATCGATCGTGATGTCGTCGATCGGGAAGATCGCGGCGGTCGAGCCGAATTCGGGGCTCATGTTGCCGATGGTCGCGCGGTTGGCGAGCGGCACGCGGCCGACGCCCTCTCCGTAGAATTCGACGAACTTGCCGACCACCCCGTGCCCCCGGAGCATTTCGGTGATGGTGAGCACAACGTCGGTTGCGGTCGCTCCCGCGGGGATCGCTCCCGTGAGCTTGAAGCCGACAACCTTGGGGATGAGCATCGATACGGGCTGGCCAAGCATGGCCGCCTCGGCCTCGATGCCGCCGACGCCCCAGCCGAGAACGCCGAGGCCGTTGATCATCGTGGTGTGCGAGTCCGTGCCCACGCACGAGTCGGGGTACGCCTGCACGGTTTTCAATCCATCCGCGCCGTCCACCTCGTGAGTCATCACGGCACGGGCCAGGTATTCGAGGTTTACCTGGTGCACGATGCCGGTGCCGGGCGGCACCACCTTGAAGTTGTCGAACGCCGTCTGGCCCCAACGGAGGAACTGGTAACGCTCGCGGTTGCGCTGGTACTCAAGGTCTGTGTTGATCTCAAGAGCGTCCTTGCGCCCAAAGATGTCGATCACCACGGAGTGGTCGATCACCATCTCGGCTGGCGCCAGCGGGTTGATGACGGAGGGGTCTCCCCCGAGCTCGGCGACGGCCTCTCGCATCGTGGCGAGGTCGACGATGCACGGCACTCCCGTGAAGTCCTGCATCACCACACGTGCGGGAGTGAATTGGATCTCGGTGTCGGGCTCAGCCTTGGGGTCCCAGGCGGCGAGTGCCTTGACGTGGTCCGCGGTGATGTTCGCGCCATCTTCCGTGCGCAACAGCGCCTCGGCAAGAATCTTGAGCGAGTACGGAAGCTTATCGAGACCTGGCACTGCGTCCAGTCGGAAGATTTCGTAGGACGCGGCTCCCACCGTGAGGGTGGACTTGGAACCCAGGCTGTTGACGCTCAATTGCACTCCTTGAATCGGGACACCTCATTCTAGCGAGGCGATCATGTCCGGCAGATGACGCCTAGCGAATGAACGTGGCGATCGTTTCGATGTGGTGGGTCATGGGGAACAGGTCCCACGCGTCGGCGCTCTCGAGCTTGTAGCCGTGCTCCGCCAGGAGCGCCGCGTCGCGCGCTAGCGCCACGGGGTCGCACGCGACGTAGACGATGCGACCAGGCTCAAGCTTGGCGATCGCTGCGACCGTCGCGGCCTTGGCTCCCGAGCGGGGCGGATCGAGAACTATCGCGCCGTCGTGGAACAAGACGCCGTCCTTCGCCATGAGCTCAAGCGTCCGCCGTGCATCGCCCGAAATCTCCATGCTGGTCTCATACGGCGCGAGGTTGACGGAAAGCGACGACCGCCCCTTGCCCGAGTGCAGTTCCACCGCGGTGACCATGCGGCCCTGGGACGCCATCGCCACAGAAAGCAGCCCTGCGCCCGCATACAGGTCAAGGACCCTCTCCGCATCGCCGATGCGGTCGACGACGGCCTGGGCGAGCACGGAGGGCGCCTTGCGGTGCGCCTGCCAAAAGTCGGCCGACCTCACCCGAAACTCAAGTTCCGTTCCTGACACGGCGACGCGCTCAATGACAGCGGAGCGATCGCCTGCGTCGGCCCAGGCCACGTGCGCACGCCCGTCGGCGCTGACGGCGACCTCGATGCGCGTGCCTGGCGTTGCCCGTGCCGCGAGCAGTGCCTCCTCTGCGGCGGGAACGGCGAGCGGCATCGCCGAGATGCGCTTGCGATCCTTGGTACCGAACACGGTCATGGCGGCGCGACCCTCGGGGTCCGCGACCGCCGAGACTCGCGTCCGGTAACCGAGCCCACCGCGCTCGTCATCGCCTGGTGCCGCACTGACCTGTCCGTCGAATGACACCTTCGCAAAGCGATCGAAGGCCTCCTTGACGACGGCGAGCTTCCACTCGCGTTGGGCCGGGAGCGCGACGTGACCGAGCTCGCCACCTCCGACTCCCCCTGGGCCCGCCTCGGGCCACGGGCTCTCCACGCGGTCATCGGACGCCTCGAGCACCTTGACCGCGTCCGCAGTCCAGAATCGTGCGATGGGCTCCCCGGAGGTGACTCTTGCTTCGACTAGCTCCCCCGGAAGGGCGTGGCGCACGAAGACGGCCCGACCCTCGTGGCGCGCGATGCAATGCCCACCGTGGGCGGGCGCTCCCACCCGAACAGTAATCACGTCATCGCCGCTCATGAGATCTGGCTTTCGGCGTCGACAACCGCGTCGACGGGGCCCTCGCGGCGAGCGGATTCGAGCATCCACGGCACCGCGCTCACCACCACGTTGGGGACGTTGAGCAACTGGGCGCGCAAGCGCGCCGTGTTCCGATTGTGAAGCAACTGCTCCCACCATCTGCCGACGATGTACTCCGGCACGTAGACAAACACTGCCTCACGGGGCGACGCCCTGTGCAGGCTCTTGACGTAGTCGAGCACTGGACTCACCAAATCTCGGTATGGCGAGTCGAGCACCACCAGCGGCGCTCCCAGGTTCATTTGCGCCCAACGCTTCTGAAGCGCGAGCGACGCGCCACGATCGACCTTCACCGTTACGGCCTTGAGCGTCGTGTGCCGCGCAGCCTTCGCATACGCGAGGGCGTGCAACGCCGGACGGTGCATCTGGGCCACGAGAACAATACCGTGTGTGGCCGAGGGCAGAGTAGGCGCCTTCGCCTCCTTGTCCAGCGCGATGTCGATGCGTACCGCGGCGTAATGCCTGCGGATGGCGTGCATGAGCACCACCACGAGCACGATGAGCACGACGGCGATCCACGCGCCATTGGCAAAGTTGAACACCGCAGTGATGAGCAAGACCGCTCCCGCGGCAATCAGCGCGATGACGTGGAGGATTCTCCTGCCAAGGAGTTCTCGGCGCTCCCTTGGGGCCGTGGCGAGTTGGCGACGCGCGCCGGTCCACTCGATCATGGCGCGCTGGCTCAACACGATCGCGGTGAAGACTCCCACGATATACATGTGCACGAGTCTCTCGACGCTCGCCCCCGATGCGATCACGATGACTACCGCCAATACGGCAACTATCAGCACGGATCCGCGCTGCACGAGCCTGTCGTTCCTCATCGCCATTTGGCGAGGCAGCACCCCGTCCGACGCCAGGAAGCCCGTGAGGCGTGAGAATCGACGGAACACCGAGTTGGCGGCCGCGTACAGAATCGCGACTGCGAAGACGCCCACGATCCACGTCAGGACGCCATTACCAAACACACGAGCGGCGACCTGTAGGAACGTTGGCCCGTCCTCCCAGCCCGAGAGCCGGTACGCCCACGCAAGCCACGCCACGCCGTAGAAGGCGCCCGCACCGGCAAGCACCGCAATGAGCAGCGTTCGCGACGCCCTTCGGCCGCGGGGTTCCGCGTGGTAGGGCCCGGAGGAGGCGAGATGCTCGATGCCTGTCGCCATGACGGCGCCCGACGCCACGGCGCCCGCGAAGGCCACGAGGATCGACCATACGTGGGGAGAACCCGTGTCGAGAGGGGCGGTTGGCGATCCGTCGTGCCGAGCCCATCCGACAACAAACAGGATGACGAGGATCAGCACGAACCCATGCCACACGGCAAGGAGAACTCGGCCCCTGTCCCTGATTCCCCTCAGGTTCACCAAGGTCATGAGGCCGAGGGCGACGACGGCGATCGCCGGTGCCCAGGCTTCCCACGAGGGCAACAAGTAGATGACCGCCTCGGCGATCGCCGCGACGGAGATGGCAACGGTGAACAGCTGATCAATGAGAAGCGAGGCGCCGGTGATCATGCCGAATCGTTGGCCGAGCCGATCCCGCACCACGCCGTAATCGCCGCGTTCGTGCGGAAAAGCGCGCACTTGAGAGCTATAGGCGAGCCCCAGCAGCATCAGGATGATGACGGTGCCGCCCGCCATGAAGGGAATCCACGACTGCTGCATTCCCGACCGCAGCGCGTCGATCAGCGCATCTGGACCATACGCAACCGCCGAGAGAATGCCCGCTCCGAACACGGGCAGGGCCAGCCTGGTGCGCATCGTTTGCGGCTTTGCAACGTCGGTCGCGACGGGTGCCCCAAGGACAACCCGCTTGATCCGTTCCGTGAATCGCTGCACGTCGCACCATCCTAGGCTCCGCGCGGTATAGCGTGGGGGCGTGCACGTGGTGATCATGGGTTGTGGCCGTACGGGTGCCACGTTGGCTAGCGAGTTTGAGTCTCGCGGCCACTCGGTGTCCGTCATTGACGTGAGGGCGGATGCCTTCCGTCGGCTCCCTTCCGACTTCAAGGGTCAGAAGATCACGGGCCTCGGGTTTGATAGGGACACGCTGAAGTCCGCGGGGGTCGAGGACGCCTACGCGTTCGCCGCCGTTTCCGATGGAGACAACTCCAACATCCTTGCGGCGCGCGTCGTCAGAGAGACATACGGAGTCGAGAATGTGGTGGCGCGCATCGCGGACTCCGGTCGCGCGGAGGTGTACCGACGCTTGGGTATCCCCACGGTCGCTCCTGTGCCGTGGACGGCGGCACAAATCGTCACCAGGCTCTTGCCAGGCGGTTCGGATTCGGAGTTCGAGGACGCGGATGCGGGCATTGTGATGCGCCGCGTTCCGATCAACGACGGTTGGGTGGGCCGCCACTACCACGAGCTCGAGAAGGCCTCACAGGCGCGCGTCGCGTACGTCACGCGCTTTGGAGAGGCCATTCTTCCCGATGCTGCGACGGCTATTCAGTCAGGCGACGACGTCCACTTGCTACTGGCCTTGGCAACGGAACGCTCCGCCACCAAGGCCATCGCCCACCCCCCGAAGGCGGCATCGTGAAGGTTCTCATCGCGGGTGCCGGGTCGGTAGGGCGGTCGATTGCGAGCGACCTCCTTGCGCACGACCACGAAGTGCTGTTGATCGACATCAACCCCTCCGCCATGCGCGTATCTCAGGTGGCCGAGGCGGAGTGGATGCTCGCCGATGCCTGTGAACTCACCGCCCTGCGGGAGGCCGCAGTCGAGGAGATGGACGTCGTCGTGGCCGCCACTGGCGACGACAAGGCAAATCTCGTGATCTCGTTCCTCGCCAAGACGGAGTTTGGCGTGCCGCGCACCGTTGCACGCGTCAACAATCCCCGCAACGAGTGGATGTACGACTCCCAGTGGGGCGTCGACGTCGCGGTCTCGACGCCGCGCATCATGACGGCCATGGTCGAAGAGGCCGTTGCCGTCGGTGACCTCGTGAAGGTCTTCACGTTCCACCAGTCGGGCGCGGCGATCATTGAGGTGACGCTACCGACGCAGTCGCCGCTCGTAGGCACCGCACTCAGGGATATTGTGCTCCCTGCTGACACCGTGTTGTCCTGCATCGTCCGCGGCGATAGAACCATCGCACCGCGCGAAGAAGACACCCTTGAGGCCCTCGACGAACTGTTGTTTATTCTGTCGGCTGAGGCCGACCCTCAGGCTCTTCAGGAAGTTCTACGTTCCGCACCAGCCGCCACATGACGAAGAGCGCTACGGCAAACCACGGGACGCCAAGTGCGAGCTTGGCGGTGCCCAGAGCGGCCGTCGCTCCCGCAAAGTAGAGGGGTAATTGGATCGCGAGCTTGACCGCTTGGGTTCCGATGTAGAACGCCGTTGCTCCTTGGAAGCGGCGCATCGCTCGTGGCGACGTCCGCCACCTGCTCCCCCACCCCTTGAGAAACCCCACGGCGATCCCCACGGCGGGCCAGCGCACGGCCATCGATATGACCATGGCGGCCGCATAGATTCCCGTGTACCAGAAGCCGGGCACGAAGTACTCGTTGACGTTGCCCGCCCTCCAGGCCCACACCGCGCCAAGCAACACGCCGAAGAGCCCGCCAAGCGCCTGGGTCACGGGTGTGCGTTCGATGAGTCGCACCGCCACCATCACGACCACCGTCGCCACAGCCGCGATCACGGGGATTCGAAACCCGCCCCACATCAAGAAGGCGGCCACAAAGATCGCACCCGGCGCCACCGACTCGGCCAGGCCCCTCCAGCCACCGATCGCGTCCGCCCAATTGAAGTCTTCGCCCAGGAGGGAGGCTGCGGGTGAGTTCGCGGTTGAATTCGCCTGCGCGTCGCTCACGCGAGCCGCAACTCGTAGCGGGGATTGAACATCACTTGCACGTCGTCACCGGGCGCAACCCGTCCCTCGACACCCACCGTCGCGCCGGGCTCAAGCCCCGCGATGAGTCGCCTGCCAAGGAAGATGCAATCAATGGCCCCCGAGGGGTCCACGACCCTCATCGTGAGCCGTGCCGGTGCGTCGTGGGGGCTGACCTCGATGTACGAAATTCTGCCACCCGTCGTCTCGACGGCGCGTGTCTTGACCTGGCCGATGGGGGTCCACGCCTTTCGCGTCGTCACCGCGTCCGTCGCCGTCATGCGGTTCCCGTCGAGCCAAAGCCGGATTCGCCGCGGTGCGAACCAGGCAAACTTGACACGGGAACGAAGCGAGCGAACTCGACTCGCTGGATCACCAACTGGGCGATGCGATCACCCACGGCAAACGCGACGCTCTCGCGGGCATCCGTGTTGAGCAACGTCACCCTGATCTCGCCGCGATACCCAGCGTCGACCGTACCTGGCGCGTTGACGATGGTGACCCCATGCCTGGCCGCAAGCCCTGAGCGCGGGTGAACTAGGGCGACATAGCCGGCGGGCAGAGCGATACACACACCCGTGCGCACCGTTGCCCTCTCCCCTGGCGCGATCGTGACGGCCTCACGCGTGGTGAGGTCGGCACCCGCGTCGCCGGGGTGGGAGTAAGCCGGTGTGGGGACGGTCTCATCGGTGGTGCTGATGAGCACCTCGATGTCAGTCATTGCTTCAGCCTAGGTTCTCTATCGCCACACTGGGGACGTTAGCCCGCGCACTCCGAGCAGATGGGCTGGTCGCCCTTGAACTCGGCCAACTGGCTGCGGTGATGCACCAGGAAGCACGACATGCACGTGAACTCGTCCTGCTGAGGAGGCAAAACCCTGACGGAAAGCTCCTCGCCTGACAGGTCTGCACCCGGCAGCTCGAAGCTGTCGGCCGCATCCGCCTCGTCTTCGTCAACGACACCAGAACTCTTGTCCGAGCGGCGTGCCTTCAACTCTTCAATCGAGTCTGCGGCAATTTCGTCGTCGGTCTTGCGCGGCGCGTCGTAATCGGTCGCCATCCAGGAGTCTCCTTCACCTTGTGGGTGTCTACACAATGCCCAGGGACCCAGTTTTGTTCCCGTGGCGCGCACGCATTCTGCACCAGAAATGCGGTTTACGCGAACTCAAGCGCGCAAAGAGCCCCAAGGTTGGCGCGCGCCCGCCTTTTCGAGGGCGTCTCGCAGCTCGTCCCAGACCTCCGGAATTGCGGCGATCGTGAGGTGAGAATCGGGCTCACCACCGTCAATACCGGCCACCCGTAGGCCCGCCTCGGAAGCGATGAGGGCGCCGGCCGCGAAGTCCCACGGCTGCAAACCGTGCTCGTAGTAGGCGTCAAGGGTCCCCGCCGCAACAAGGCACAAGTCGACGGCGGCGGAGCCGAGCCTCCTGATGTCGCGAACCTGCCCGAGCATTTCGGCGACGATTTTGCCCTGAGCGACCCGGCGCTGCGCAATGTACTGGAATCCGGTGCCCAGCAGAGTCCCCGAAAGCCCTGGCCCGCCCGTGCGGATGAGCCGCACTCCGTTGCGGTACGCGCCGTGTCCTAGCGCCGCGGTCCACTCGACACCCTCGCCGTCGTAGACCGCGCCCGCGATCCTGGTCCACTCGCCATTCCTCACGTCCCCGGTGACCGCCGCAACCGATACCGCGTAGTGAGGAAGCCCGTAGAGGTAGTTCACGGTGCCATCGATGGGATCGAGGACCCACGTGATCCCAGAGGTCCCTGCGGTGTCGTCGCCCTCTTCTCCGAGAATCGCGTCGTCGGGGCGCCACTGCGCGATTCTGGCCCTGAGGAGGGTCTCGGATGCGACATCCATCTGGGTGACGATGTCGACGTGGGATGACTTGGTCGCGGCCACCTCGGCGCTTGCGCGACCGTCCCTGATGAGCACGCCTGCCTCTCGAGCAAGTCGCAGCGCCACTTCCATCAGTTCTTTGGGTTCGGGCATGGACACCATGCTGGCACAAGCCACGTGCGCGCCGTACCGCACGTCGGGGCCTCTCGCGTGGCACAGTGGAGCAATGATCGGAGCGAGCCTTAAGGGCCTATCGGAGGATGGCACCCACCTCCTTGTCGTGACCGACGCTGGCGAAGAAGTGAAGGTCGCCGTCACGGACGAGTTGCGTGCGCTGGTGCGGCACGCCAGAATCACCATCCGCGACGAGACGCCCGCAGCATCGGGGATGCCTCCCCGCGAAATTCAGCAACGCATTCGTGCCGGCCTGAGTGCCGCCGAACTCGCACACCTCACGGGCGAGCCCGTTGAGGCCCTTGCGAAGTTCGAGGGACCCGTTCTCGCCGAAAGGGCATACATCGTCGAGTTGGCCCGCTCAACTCGTATCGGTAGGGACTCGACCTCTCCGACGCTTGGCGACCTCGTCGGCGATCGCCTTGCCGGCCGCGCGATCGACCCTGCCTCAGTCGAATGGGACGCCTGGCGCGAGGTTGACGAGCCGTGGCGCGTGGCCGCTGACTTTGCCACCGCGGGACGCACCGTGCGCGCAATGTGGACTTTTGACCACGTGGCCAAGGCGCTCACGGCCGAGGACGACGAGTCCACGTGGCTCACCGAGACCGAACTGCTTGAGGCGCCCATCCCGCGCCGACACCTCACCGCAGTGCGGCCCGACCCCGCCTCGGCGGCAGTACCGCTCGTCGCGACGCGCCCCGTCGTCCCCGCTACGGTTCACGACACCCCCGCCGAAGACATCTCCCCGCGCGACGCGTTGCTCAAGGACTTGGCGGATCGCCGCGGAACACGCGAGCCCGTCGAATTTGGGGACGATGACGACGACGAGGAGTTTGAGGGTTTCGGTCCCCGCGGTGCGGGCCCCGCGTCGCCCAACCAGCCACTTTCACCCAGCCAGCCCGCGTCGCAGCCCACGTCGCAGCCCACGTCGATGCCGCACCCCGCAGGTACCGCGAGGGAAACCCCCGTGAGCCGCGGAACGGGCACATCGACCACGGGTGCGGCGTCGTCCGACACATCGACCACGGGCGCTACCGAGTCGCCCGACAAGCGGAGCCGCAAGGGTAGGGCTTCGATTCCCAGTTGGGACGAGATCGTCTTCGGCGCGAAGAACGACTAGGTTCGCCCGCTCACACGGTTGCTGGCCTGCGGAGCGCGTCCTCAGCTCCCCTGAGCGACGAGCAGAGGAACCATGAGTTCCTCGGGCGTCAGCGATCCATGAACGCCGATCAGGGCCATTGACTGGGAGCTCTGAGTCCGCGAGTCGACCACTGTCGACCGGCCTGCCATCGCCACCACCACGTCGCCGATGCGGGGCCGAGCACTATCCGAGATCGGGCCAAAGATGCCCGCCGCCTCAGCATCCGCCTGAGTGAACACCACGCCCTGGTCGCCAAGGATGGTTTGCCAGCGCTCCGCGACGGCGGGGCCACGACCTTCGCTCACGTGGAGGTGAAGCGCCCTCGGCTCACCCGCCACGAGTTCAACGTCACGGGCAAGCTCGGGCTCGGCACCAACGTTCCAGCGGGGCGCGCCGGTCACATCGATCATGCCGTGGTCCGCAGTCACCACCATCAGGGTGTCCTTGCCCAGACTCGCCGCAAGCCTCTTGAACTCCCTATCGGCGTCCTCGAGCGCGGCAACCCATTCCTCAGACTGCCAGCCAAATCTGTGCCCCGCCGCATCGATCTCACCCCAGTAGCAGTACGAAACCCCCGGCTTCTTCGTGGCGGCAAGCGCCACGTCGATGCGGTCGGCGAGCCGCTCCGCGCCCACAAAGAGTCCGCCCCTCAAGACCGCGTGGGTAAGCCCCGAGCCCGCGAATTTCCGCTTGCCGAGCGTCGTGACAATGACGCCCCCTCGATCGGCCTCCTCGAGGAGTGAGGGCATCATCTGCCACTCCTCGGGAGGATCGGCCCCCTCCCACGAGATGAGGTTGGCGAGCCCCCCCGTGCGCGGGTTGCGTGCGGAATAGCCCGTCATCCCCGTCTGTCCCGCCGGCTGACCGGTCCCAAATAGGGCGAGGGACGCCGCCGTCGTGGTGGGAAAGCCCGCCGTCACGACGTCGGAGACGATGGAGCGGAGAAAGGGTGCGTGACCGCGTCTGGACTCGAGCTGATGGTGCCCCAAGCCGTCAAGAATGACCACCACGACGTGGCGCGCCTCAGGCAAGCCCAACGCCACGCGGTCGCGTTCGGCATCGCGTCCCGGCACCACATCGGCCGCTCCGACGGCCGCGAGTGCAGCCGGAAGCACGGCGCCCAATTCCTTGCCTCCGTAGTCGGGGAGGACAAGACCCGCGGAGGCCAGGCGGTCAACGGGCTCCACCCTCAGCGGCCGACCGCGTGGTGTAGAGCTCTTGCAAAGTCCTCGAGCGCCCGCACCGAGGCTTCTCCGTCGGCAATGACGCTCACGCGCGACAAGGTGTCATCTCCTGTGATGTCCCCCGTGTAACCGTGGTCTGCGTCGCAATTCTCGTCGCCACATGTGGCGGGCTCGAGGTCGACGCGGGCGTGGATCCCCCAGCCGACGGCGAGCACCAGTTCCGTGGGCACATCGCCTTCGCGAAAGTTCTCCGGTTCGTGAACGACATGGGTCACGGCCACGGACGTGATGGAGCTGAGTTGGGCGCTTTCTACCGTCGCCGACGCGGCATGCGCGCCGCCGCTCTCGGGGCCTGCTCCATCGTCAATGTGCATGCGCAAGAGGCGCGACTCGGTCAGTACCAGCACCGACATGTGCCTGCGCACCTCTGTTGAATCAAAGGTCGTCTCCGCGTGGACGAAGTGCGCCGTGACCTTCTCGTCTCCGATTGCGGTGCGCAAAACGTGTTGCGCGAGCGCCGGGTAGTAGCCGGCACCCACAACGGCTTGAGCGAGAGTGGAGGACATAGGCGCTATTGTCGCACCTGCTCGCGTGGCGCGGCGACCTGTCGCGCGCCGTCGGGAGACAATGCCGTGAGTCCCCCGCCACCATGAAAACGGAGTGTGCATGCCCGAGCCTGAGGGTCACGTCGTCGACATCGACGTCAGCGCCGAGATGGAGGCGTCGTTCCTCGAATACGCCTATTCGGTGATCTACTCGCGCGCCTTGCCCGATGCGAGGGACGGGTTGAAGCCTGTCCAGAGGCGGATTATCTACACGATGGGCGACATGGGCCTGCGGCCGGATCGCGCCCACGTCAAGTCCTCTCGCGTCGTCGGCGAGGTCATGGGTAAGCTCCACCCTCACGGTGACCAGGCCATTTACGACGCGCTCGTGCGCATGGCCCAATCGTTCTCGTTGAGACTGCCCCTCGTCGACGGTCACGGAAACTTCGGTTCTCTCGACGACGGCCCGGCCGCCTCGCGCTACACGGAGGCCCGGCTCGCCACGGCGTCCATGGCGATGATCGGCGACCTCGACGAGGACGTCGTCGACTTCGTGCCCAACTACGACAACAAGCTGCAGCAGCCGTCTGTCTTGCCGAGCGCGATTCCCAATTTGCTCGTCAACGGCGCCTCAGGGATTGCCGTGGGCATGGCGACCAACATGGCGCCTCACAACCTGATCGAGGTCGTTTCGGCGGCCCGATACCTGCTTGCCAATCCCAAGGCGAGTCTCGACGAGCTGATGAGGTTCGTTCCAGGGCCCGACCTCCCGTCGGGCGGCAAGATCGTGGGTCTCGATGGAATCCGTCAGGCTTACGAAACCGGAAAGGGCGCGTTCCGCACGAGGGCGACCGCGCGCATCGAGAACGTGACCTCCAAGCGCAAGGGCATCGTCGTCACCGAGCTGCCATACACGGTGGGCCCCGAAAAGGTCATCGAGCGGATCAAGGACGGCGTCTCGAACAAGAAGATCCAGGGCATCCAGTCCGTCGTCGACCTCACGGATCGCCATCACGGACTGCGGTTGGTGATAGAGGTGCGCACGGGATTCTCCCCCGAAGCGGTGCTGGAGCAGCTCTACAAGCTCACCCCGCTCGAGGAAAACTTCTCGATTAACAACGTCGCGCTCGTCGGTGGGCAGCCGCGCACCCTGGGGCTCGTGGAACTGCTGCGGGTGTGGGTCGACCACCGCCTCGACGTCGTGCGCAGGAGGTCCCGCCACCGCTTGGGCGCTCGTCGCGACCGGTTGCACCTGGTAGATGGCCTCTTGGTCGCGATTCTCGACATTGACGATGTCATACAGATCATCAGGTCCTCCGACGACAGCGGAGCGGCCCGCGACCGCCTCCAGACGGCGTTCGACCTGTCGGAGATCCAGGCCGAGTACATCCTCGAACTGCGGCTGCGCCGGCTCACCAAGTTCTCCCGCATCGAGTTGGAAAACGAGAAGGCCCAACTCATGGCGGAGATCGCCGAGCTCGAGGAACTCCTTGCCTCCGACACGGTGCTGCGGTCGGTCGTCGGCCGGGAAATGGACGCCGCCGCCGCCGCGTACGGCACCCCGCGCAGGACGATTTTGCTCGCGGATTCCGGGGTCTCTCCCGTGCTCGCGCTGTCGCTCAGTGCGCCCGCAGGAGCGACAGGCAGCTCGGCTTCTGCCGCGACCATGCGATCCCCCGGCCTTGAGATTCCCGACACCCCATGCTCGGCGCTGTTATCGACCACAGGGCTCGTGGCGCGCACCGCGGACGACCACCCCGTCAATCGTGAGGGTAGGCGAGCGCCTCACGATGCCCTCACCTCGGTCGTTGCCACGACCGCCCGCGCCGACGTGGGGGTACTCACTTCAGCGGGCAGGGTCCTGCGGCTCCAGATGCTCGAGGTGCCCGCCTTGCCGTCGACGGACGACCCGCCCTCGCTTTCTGGCGGTGTGCCGATTCGCGAACTGGTCGCTCTTGACAAGGGCGAGGAGCCTGTCGCCTTGGTCCTCCTCGATGGCGAAACCCCCATCGCCATCGGCACCGCGCAGGGAGTCGTCAAGCGGGTGGCTGCCGAGGTCGCTCCCGCTCGCGATGCGTGGGAGGTCATTTCTCTCAAGGAGGGCGACCGTGTGGTCGGGGCCGCACCCGCGGACGATTCGGCCGAGCTGGTGTTTATCACCTCCGACGCGCAGCTTTTGCGCTTCTCCGCCTCCGCGGTGCGCCCCCAAGGACGCCCCGCCGGCGGCATGGCAGGAATCAACCTCGCCGCTGGCCAATCGGTCGCGTCCTTTACCGCACTGTCCGCTGCGGCCGACGCCGTGGTCGTGACCATCTCGGGGTCGTCGGACGGACTGCCCGGAACCCAACCTGGCGCCGCCAAGACGACGCCGCTCAGCGAATACCCGGCAAAGGGCCGCGCCACGGGCGGGGTGCGGGCTCACCGCTTCCTGAAGGGCGAAGACACCCTGCTGGCGGCCTGGGTGGGACCCGCCCCGGCGCGTGCATCCGCTGGTTCAGGCCAACCGCTCCAGCTTCCCGCAGAGCTTGGCAGGCGGGATGGCTCGGGTCACGCGATTTCCGCGCCGGTCGGCGGAATCGGCTGACGAGGCGCCTGCTGAAGAGGAGCAAGCCCCCTAGCTGGCGAAGGCCCAATGGCGGTCGGTGAGGAACTTCGCGACCACGAGCCCCACCAGCATGGCAAGCACGACGAGGAGCACCTGCAGGATTCCGGCGGTCGCCTGGACATAGTCCGACTTGTTGAGGCTCACGATCGCCTCGTGGGCAAGCACACCCGGGATCTGCACCAGGGAGGCGGGGACCTGCAACGTGATGACGGGCCAGCGACCACCCGCGGCGCCTGCCGCGGCGAGCAGGCCCAACATCGTGCACGCAAGGAAAGTCGCCGTTTGAGCGGGCATCCCGTGCTCGATCAAGAGAATGCGAGGAACGTTCACGAGCCCAATGAAACCCGCCATCAACGCCATCTTCATTGGCGAGTTGAACAGCAGTGCGAAGCCCAACACGCCGACGAAGCTTGCGACCGACTTGATCGAAATCTCGGTCCACACGCTCATAGCAACGGCGGCGCGAGGTGTCGTGTCGAGGGGACTCACGAGCGAAAGCGCCCATACCGCCACGGCGGCGGCAATGGTCAAGGTGGTCCCGTGAACCACGCGGATGATTCCCGCCGAGTAGTCGGACTTCGCCATATCGAGGGCGCCGGTGATGAGCGCGAATCCCGGCAGCAGGAACAGGACCGACGAGATGTAGCCGGAGGCATGGATCTCGAGCCCCGGCCCGATGCTTCCGATGAGGCCAAGCACCCCCACGTATGTCGACGTCGCGACCGTCGCGGCCGCCATGACGGTGCCGAAGGCGTTGAAGTGCCTCTCCGCAAGCTCCCTCCGCACCAGCTGCCCAAGGAACGCCGCGACAAAGACGACCAGCACCTCGATGACGAGCGCGCCGTTGAGCACTGCGAATCCCGCGCACGCCGCACCGGCAAAAACCGCGGTGGCCCAGCGGTTGTACATCCCGCCGTGACTGGCGATCTCATCAAGAGTGGCATGCACCTGTTCGGGGGTGATCGGCGAGGGCATGGACCTGCGGAACCGGTCGAGCCGCGCGATGCGGTCGGCGTTGATGGAGTGGTGACCCAGTTCCGCGACCTCGGTGCGGAACGCCTGACCCACTCGTGATGTCGCCGTGATTTCGGTCAGGGTCACCTGCTCGGCGTGTTGCTCGACCCCGAGGGCATCCGCCACGGTGCGCATGCCTTGCTTGACTCGGTAACTCGCGGTCCCAGAACCGAGCATCATCAATCCCAACCGCAGGATCGCGGTCGAACGCCTTCCGAGTTCTTCGGCGTCGATTTCAGAGCCGCGAGAGGGTTGTGCGTTCACGGGCCTATTGTGACGCACTCGCGGCCGCGCCGTCGTGACCTACGGCCGTAGAACCACGACCTGCGCAGCTGCCTCCGGCTCCTCCCCGAGTCACCTAGCTAACCGCGCGCCGTTCCGAGCACTGTCAGCCTTGCCTCGATGACCGCTTGCCACTGGCGCGCGCGCCTTCTGGCCTCCATCGTCGCGAGGGCCGCGGGCGCCACCAGCGCGAAGGCGACCGCTGCGGCAATGTCCCAACCAAGCGCAAGAAACGCCGCGCCGAAGGAGGTCCCGATCGCAATGCCGCCCGCCGCGGCCCAATACGACCTCGCCGCACCCGCCATCGCACCGAGCGCGCCGGAATCCGAGCACTCGTGGATAGCGCGAACGGCCTCGGCCGTCACGGCCAACGGTAGTGACCGGTTCCAGCCGAGATCGGGCAATTGGGGATCAAGTTCGCGATAGAGGACCATGGGTTCCACAGTAGCCCCGCCAACCGGCCCGGATTTTAGAATCCGACGCGCTTACGCCAATCGAGAATGCGGCGGAGCCTGACGGTCGCCACGCGGGCCGAGGCTGCCTCGATGAGCAAACCCAGCGCGGCCGCGACGACGAGGGCAATGGCCATCGTTCCTATGGACACTCCCGTGCTCGAATAGCCGCTCGCAGCGAAGCCCACGAAGACTCCGATGGCGACGCTCAACAGCGCGGTAAAGACCCTGGCTCCGCGGCCCTTGTGCTCGAGCACCCACAGATAGTCCATGAGATCGATCTCGCGATCGGCGTCCATGAGTTCGGTCTCGAGAACGGCGCACCTGCGCGGCAGACCAACGACGGATTCAAAGCGAAAGATGCGTCGCGACCCGGACGGAAGCACCTGAATGCGCTCGTGATACGTCGTGGGGTGCGTCGGGCATGGGGCAGGAATCGACTCGATCATGCGTCGATCCTCGCACGATCCATGCCTTCGCCTCCCGCGACGATAAAGTCCCTCCGTGGACCGACGTCGTTGCCCATGAGCAGTTCGAATACTCGCTCGGCGGCTTCCGCGTGTGCGGCGGTGATGCGCCTCAGCGTTCTCTTCCCTGGATCCATTGTCGTCACGGCCAACTGGTCCGCATCCATCTCGCCGAGGCCCTTGTACCGCTGGATATCGTCCTTCACCTTGCGGCCCGCTTTCTTGAGCTCGCGGAGGTTTTCCTGAAGTTCCGTCTCGGAATACGTGTAGATGTATTCACGATCACGCCTGGCAGATCCAGAGATTTCCAAGCGGTGCAGCGGCGGAACGGCCGCGTAGACGCGACCCGCGTCGACGAGTGGCCGCATGTACCGAAAGAACAGCGTCAGCAACAAGGTGCGAATGTGGGCGCCGTCAACGTCGGCGTCCGTCATGAGGATGATCTTCCCGTAGCGCGCCGATTCGAGGTCGAACGTGCGCCCCGAGCCGGCGCCGAGCACCTGGATAATGCTCGCGCATTCCGCGTTATGCAGCATGTCGGTGACCGACGCCTTCTGCACGTTGAGGATCTTGCCTCGAATGGGTAGAAGCGCCTGGAAATCTGACTGGCGGGCCAGCTTCGCGGTCCCGAGCGCGCTATCGCCCTCGACGATGAAGAGCTCAGATTTTTCGATGTCGTGGGTGCGACAGTCGGCGAGTTTGGCGGGCAGGGACGACGTTTCGAGCGCGTTCTTGCGGCGAGAGATCTCCTTTTGCTTGCGTGCGGCCACGCGCGCACGCATTTCGGCCACGACCTTCTCGAGCACCGTGTTCGCCTGGGCCTTGGTGTCGCGCTTGGGCGAGTTGAGGACCGCGGTGAGTTCTGTCTCGACGACCTTGGCGACGATGGCCCGCACCGCCGTGGTGCCGAGAACCTCCTTGGTCTGGCCCTCGAATTGCGGCTCCGACAGCCTGACGGTGATCACCGCGGTCAACCCCGCCATGATGTCGTCCTTCTCGATGCGTTCGATGCCGTCCTTGGCCATGATCTTGAGCCTGCGCGCATTCGCTTCGATGACCTTGCGGAGCGTCTTCATCAGGCCCTGTTCGAAGCCCGCTAGGTGCGTCCCGCCCTTGGGCGTGGAGATGATGTTGACGAACGTCCGCACCTCGGTGTCGTAGCCCGTCCCCCACCGCAAGGCCACATCGACGGCGCAGTCGCGTTGGACCTCTTCCGACACCAGCTGGCCACCGGGCTTCAGCACGGGAACCGTCTCGACGTAGTGTCCGCTTCCCGTGAGCTCCCACGTGTCCGTGACGCCCGTGTCGGGGGCGATGAACTCGACGAAGTCCTTGGCGCCGCCCTCATAGCGGAACGTCTCCTCGGTGGGGTTCAGCGGGTCGCGATTGTCCTTCACCGACAGCGTCAGTCCAGGAACGAGGAACGCCGTCTGGCGAGCCCTGGTCACGAGTTCCTCGTAGGAGATACCCGCTTGCTTGTTGAAGATCTGGCGGTCCGCCCAGTAGCGGGTGCGGGTACCCGTGACGTTCTTGCCCACCTTGCCGACCACGGTGAGTTCCGAGTTGGTGACGAAGGGAGTGAACTCCGCCGCGGGCGTGGGGCCGCTCGCGGGATCCGCCCAGCGGCCTGGCTCTCCGCGTCGGAACGCCATGTGGTGGGTCTGGCCGCCGCGGTCGACCCACACGTCAAGCCTTTCGCTCAACGCGTTCACCACGGAGGCGCCGACGCCGTGCAGGCCGCCCGATGCGGCGTACGAGCCGCCTCCGAACTTTCCTCCCGCATGCAGCTTGGTCATGACGACCTCGACGCCGGTCAGCCCCGTCTTCGGCTCAATATCGATCGGGATGCCGCGTGCCGTATCGCGCACCTCGATCGAGTCGTCCGGGTGGAGGATCACCTCGATGAGGTCGCCAAAGCCGCCGAGCGCCTCGTCAACGGAGTTGTCGATGACCTCCCACATGCAGTGCATGAGGCCACGAGAGTCGGTCGTACCGATGTACATGCCTGGGCGTTTGCGGACGGCGTCCAATCCCTCAAGGACGGACAGGTGTCGTGCGGAATAGTCAGAACTCACGCCGGAAGTCTAGGCGTCGCCGCCGACGTGCCCTGAGGGGCGCGCTGGCCCCACCCCAGTTGAGGTGACCCGCCACTGCATCGGCGCCCCCAGCGTCGTCGGCGGATAGTCGATGTTTGGTGAGAAGACGAACCCAAGCTCGAGATAGAGCGCCCGTGCCGACGGTGATGCGTTCAGGTCGAGCACCGCGACATTCTCGTCCTGGGCCCACCGCATGAGCCGTGCCATGATCGCGCGTGCGTGCCCCCTGCGCTGGTGAGCCGGGTCCGTCACCACCCACTGGACATAGCCCCGCAGCGCCGTCCTGGCGCCCGGCAACGGCAGCCGTGGCGTCCTGTTGACGAACCCGCATGCGGCAAGGCGTCCAGCCACGGACTCGTCATCGATCACCCAACCGAGCAGCTCGGAGCCCAACCGGGACTCGAGCTGCGAACGGCCAAGTGCTCGCCACTCGTCGTCGACTGTCCCGCCAACGCTCGCGTACATGTACTCGCCAAGGCGGAGGATTTCAGCAATGTCTGCGGCGACAGCGATGCGGGGCGCGAGTGTCATGGACACCTACCGCATATAGGGCGCATCGGGCGCCGCGTCGCCCCTGAGCGCCATCATCGCCACGTTGTCGGTCTTGATGAAGAAGCCAAGTTCCTCATAGAGGCGCCGACCCAATACGGTCGCGTGCAGTTCGATGACTTCTATTCCCCTGCGGTCGGTCTCCGCAAGTAGCGCCTGGGTGACGGCCCGCGCATAGCCCTTGCGATGGTGCTGTGGCGCCGTGGACACCCACTGGATGTACGCGGCCTCGTGAGAGTGCCTTCCGGGGCGTGGCAGGCGCGGGACGATGTTGATGAGGCCGCACGCCGCTAGCCCGCCCTCGTCGGCATCGATGACCGCCCCGTACAGGTCGCGGCCAAGGCGGTCGCGAACCCAACCGGTCGACTCGAGCGCCCACGTCGGCGTCGGACGCGCGCCGACGCTTGCATACATGAGTGCGCCGAGGTGGACGATTTCGGCGGCGTCGCCAGCCACGGCCTCCCGCACCAGACGGTGGACCATCGGCTAGTGCCAGGCGACGGCCACGATGACATTGACCGTGGTCAACGCCACGATGAGTCGTGCCGAGTGTGCAATCTTGGCCTTCTTCGCGTTCATCTCGGACACGGCGACTATTGCGAGCGCGACCAGCAACTTGACCGCAAGCCAGCCAGCGCTCGGGGCTCCATCGCTGCTGCTCGAGGAGACGATCCCTGCGAGAGCGAGTCCCGTCAGGAGCTGTGCCCGCGCACCCCAGAGGGTCACGGGGGACGTGAGCTTCGCCGACGTTCGCCATTGCTCGAGCGAACCGCCAAGAATCGCGGCCAGGCCCAGAAGGTGAAGGATCAGAAAGGTGGTTTCGAGCGCGTGCATGGGGTCTCCTTGTTTTCAGAGTCGATGCTATCCCGTCGAACGATCGAGCAGAGTCGGGCCCCGCCGCGGCCCTACGATGTGCCCATGTCGCCCGACTACATCCGCTCGCCGCTTCGAGGCGCTTCGTACGCCTTGCTCGCCGCCGCCCTGTTTGGCGTGAACGGCTCGGTCTCCAAAGTTGTGATCGCGGCGGGCCTGAATCCGGCGCAGGTGACGCTGATGCGCGTAGTCGCCACGGCGATCCTTTCTGGTCTGGGGCTCGCCCTCGCGGGCTGGCGGCATTTTGCCGTCACCCGGCGCGAACTTGCCGCCTTGGCGCTGCTGGGAGTCGGCGGCCTGGCGATGGTCCAGTGGCTCTACGCGGTGGCGATCTCCAAATTGCCCGTGGGTGTGGCACTCCTCTTTGAGTACACGGCGGTCATCCTCGTCGCCTTGACCGCGTGGCTCGTCTTCCACGAACGCATCGGCGCCCGGCTGTGGTGGGCCATCGGGGCGGTACTGGTGGGGCTCGCCGTGGTGGCGCAGGTGTGGGACTCCCGGTTGAACCCAGTCGGGGTGCTCGCCGGACTCGCGGCGGCGGTCGCGTTCGCGTTCTACTTCCTGGCCGGCGAACGCGGGGTCGCGAGGAAGCACCCCCTCGCGGTGGCGTTCTGGGCGGCGACCTTCGCCTCCGGCTTTTGGGCGCTCTTTTCCGGATGGTGGAACATCGACCCCGCGCTCCTCACGCGCCACGTTTCGCTCACCGGGGCCCTCGAGTCTGCGGTGGTGCCCCTGTGGCTGCCGCTGTCATACATCGTGACGCTCGGGAGTTTTGCGCCCTTCGTGTTGCTGTTCATGGCCCTGAGACACACGTCCGCCACGGCGGTGGGCATCGCGGCCTCGTCCGAGGTCTTGTTTGCGTTCATCGTCGCGTGGCTGTGGCTCGGCGAGAGCCTCTCCGCGTTGCAGATGGCCGGCTCGGTCCTGGTCTTCGTCGGCATCGTGGTGGCTCAGACGGCACGCCAATCAGTGACGGCCGCTCTCGAGCCGCCAGCACTAGGAGAGGTCCCGCAGCCGACCGAGTGAAGGAGGTGTTCGCCTCTTGAGCGCGCGCCCTACTTCTCCACCTGGGAAACATCCCTGACCGCCCCGCGGGCCGCGCTCGTGGTCATCGCGGCATAGGCCCTCAGCGCCTGCGAAACGGTGCGGTCCCTGACGGGCTTCCACGCGCCGGATCCGCGGGACTCCATGGCCGCCCTACGCCGCTCCAATTCGGCCTCCGTGATCACAAGCTCGAGGGACCGGGTGGCAATGTCGATGCGGATCTGGTCCCCCTCCTCGACGAGCCCTATCGTCCCGCCCTCCGCGGCCTCAGGGGAGACGTGGCCAATGCTCAGGCCCGAGGTTCCTCCCGAGAATCGCCCGTCGGTGATGAGCGCGCACACCTTGCCAAGGCCCTTGCCCTTCAGGAACGACGTCGGGTACAGCATCTCCTGCATCCCCGGTCCGCCGCGTGGTCCCTCGTAGGCGATGACGACGACGTCGCCCGCCTGGATCCGATTGTTCAGGATCGCGTCGCACGCGAGGTCCTGTGAGTGAAACACCCTGGCGGGACCCTCGAAGTGGAAGATCGACTCGTCCACACCAGCGGTCTTGACGATGCTTCCGTCGGCGGCGAGGTTTCCGTACAACACGGCGAGCCCGCCGTCCAAGCTGTACGCATGCTCGACGTCGCGGATGCAGCCCCTCGCCCTGTCGGAATCGGGCTCATCGAAGTAGGTGTCCTGAGAGAACGCCGTCTTGGTGCGCACCCCGCCAGGCGCCGCCAGCGCCCGCCTGCGCGCCTCGTCGGTCGCCGTGACGCGCCCGATGTCGTTGAGATCGATCGCCTCACCGATCGTGGGCACGTGCACCGTGTGGGGCCCGCGATGAATGAGACCCGCGCGGTCGAGCTCGCCCAGGATGGAGAGGATGCCGCCAGCGTGGTGAACGTCCTCCACGTGGTACTGGGACGAGGGTGCAACCTTGCAGATATTCGGAACCTTGCGGCTGAGCCGGTCGATGTCCTCCATCGTGAAGTTCACGCCGGCCTCGTGCGCGATAGCAAGCAGGTGGAGGACCGTGTTGGTCGAGCCGCCCATGGCGATGTCGAGCGTCATGGCGTTCTCGAAGGCCTCAAGCGTGGCAACCGAGCGAGGAAGGATCGATTCGTCTCCACTCTCGTAATACGACCTTGCCATCTCGACGATGCGCTTGCCCGCGGATTCGAAGAGCCCCCACCTGGTGGCGTGGGTCGCGACGAGCGTTCCGTTTCCCGGCAGGGAAAGGCCGAGCGCCTCGGTCAGACAGTTCATGCTGTTCGCCGTAAACATCCCCGAGCACGACCCGCACGTGGGGCACGCGGACCGCTCGAGCGCATCGATCTGCGCGTCGCTCACGGTGTCGTCGCTCGCGTCGACCATCACGTCGACGAGGTCGAGGGCCCTCGTCCCGCTCTTGCCCGCGATGGTCCCCAACACCTTGCCTGCCTCCATCGGGCCGCCCGAGACCACGATCGTCGGGATGTTGAGCCGCATCGCGGCCATGACCATTCCAGGCGTGATCTTGTCGCAATTGGAGATGCAGACGAGTGCGTCGGCGCAGTGGGCGTTGACCATGTACTCGACGCTGTCCGCGATCAGGTCGCGGCTAGGCAGGGAGTACAGCATCCCGCCGTGCCCCATCGCGATGCCGTCGTCGATCGCGATCGTGTTGAACTCGACGCCCCAGCCCCCTGCATCGTCGATCACCTTCTTGACCCGCTGGCCCATGTCGTGAAGGTGGACGTGGCCGGGGACGAACTGCGTGAAACTGTTCGCGATCGCGATGATCGGCTTGCCGAAGTCTCCCTCGACCATTCCCGTCGCCCTCCAGAGCGACCGAGCTCCGGCCATCGATCGTCCATGGGTGCTGGTCCGGCTGAGATATTCAGGCATATGCGAATGGTAGCGAGCCCGTTTTCCTCAGAGGAGGACCTGGGGCCCCATGACAAAGACGGCCCGAGCAGTGCGTCGTCACGGTGACCGAGGGGCTATGGCGCCGCCGTGGCCTGGGTCTTCCCGTGAGTCAGGCGTTCCAAGACTTCCACGATTTGCGCGACCGTGGGCAGCCCCGAAAGCCCCGCAGGGGTCGGATAGACGCGGCACGCGAGTTCCGCGGTGCGTGTCCCACTTGGGAAAGCGTCGATTCCATCGATGAGAATGGTGGGAGAGCCGGAAAACGACGCCCGTGCGGCGTCCGCGCTCGATGAAACCAGCGTGAACGCGACCTCAACGCCATCGAGAGCGGCATCGGATAGCGCCTCGTGCACGCGCTGCCCCGCCCCCGCCGTGTGCGGGCAACCGGCAATGTGCAGTATCTCGATCCTCATCGCCCTATCTTCACACGCCGGCCCCTGTGGCCGCGGCGCAAGAGGGCGACGGCTAGTCGAGGTAGTCGCGCAGTCTCATGGCCTTAGCGCTGTGCCATCTAGCAGGGCAAACGTAAAGGCAAGGAGCGCTGTGGCCTGTAATATCCTGGACTAATTGTCGGTGGTCGGGCATAGTTTCGACACGCGGAGCCGGGAAGCGCTCGGCCCGCACTTGGAAGGGTCAGAAAATGGACAGCACCACACTCACCCGCGAGATCGACCACAAGGTACCTCAGCGGGCGACAGCGACACACTCCAGCGCCAGCGAGATCAAGGTGAGGGCGAAGATCGAAGAAATCCTCACGGCTCGGGGGATCTCGCTGGCGGCCTTAGCGCGCGCGACAGGTATCCCACGCGAGAGTTTGCGCCGTAAGGTGCGCCCTGGTGGTCGCATCATGATGTCCGACCTCTCGCGCATCGCGACTGCGTTGGGTATTGCGCCGTCCGAGTTGGTGCGGTAGGCCCCTAGGCGCAAAGTCCGTCCAGGAGAGACAGAAAGAGAGAAACCCCCGGGACTGACCACCCCGGGGGTTTCTTTGCGTCCCGCGCCTAGAAGTCAAGCGTCGGGTCCATTTGTACGGTCCGAACCCACATTTGATAGGCGCCGTCGCTGCGCAATTGCCAACCGTCGATTTCCGCCGCCCGTTCCAGACCGTAGGTCTCGATGCGCTCAAGCATGCCCGCAAGCCAGACCTCAAACGAGGCGAGTCCGGAGTAGAGGGATGTCGGATTCATGACGATGTGGGTTTCCGGTCCGTCGGCGCCGTTCCACACGAGGACGCACGCTTGATGGTCGGGGTAGTTGCGAAAAGCACTCGCGTCCATCTCGTATTCCAAGGCGATCCTCCTCGAACGGTCAAAGCCCCGCCCGGCTCAGGGGTGAGCGGCCGGGCAGGACTAGTCCAGATTGGCGCAGGGTAGCGCGTGTTGCAACCGCTAGGCGGGCAGCGCCTGTCGACCCATCTGCTTGTATTCGCGTTCCCTGTTGCTGATTCGCCCGTCAGCGATGCGCTTGGCTCCGTCGAGGACGATTGCCGCGAGTCGGTCGAGGGTGGCGTCTCCGAGTTCCGTGGGGCCATTTGCGCCAGATTTGCCGCCTATCATCTGGTTCAGCCGCGACAGCGGCACGACAGCCTCAGGCTCGCGGCCCTCGCCGATCATTGCGATGGTGGGCTTGGAGACGATGCCACCCGTTGCAAGGTGCGGCAGGGTGGGGAAGTCAAAACCCTTGCCGCCAATCACCGGAACCCATGACGGAATGTGGATACTCAACTTGCCAATCGTGTGATTCCACATGTCCGAGACGAGGTTAAATGCCGACCTGAACGGGCGCGTGATGAAGTCGCCGACACTTGAGAAGAAACTGCCGATCTTGCCTGGGACCGCCTGGAAGAAATCGAGGACGGTGCCCCACTTGCTTGTCACCCAGTCCCCAACGGCGCCCGCGACGGCCTTAATGAGCCCCCACGATGCGTTCCATGCGGTCTGGAACCATGTGGTCTTCGTGGCGATCCACACAATGGCGGCCACAAGAAGTCCGATGGCAACGATGACAAGGCCAATAGGGTTCGCGGTCATTGCCGCATTCCACGCCCACTGTGCAGCGGTGGCGATACCCTGGGCGGCCGTGGCGATAACCTGCATGGCGGTCCACACCTTTTGAGCGACAGACACCGCAAGGATCGTCACGGTAAGCCCCGCGATGGCGCCAAGAGTCACGTCCACGGCGGTCTTGTTCTTTGCCATCCACCCCGAGAACTCGGCAAACGCCGCCGTTACCTTCGTGACAGCTGGCAAGAGCACATTACCCAGGTTGATCGCCGTTGATGCAAGCGACGCCTTCGCGGTGTCCATCTTTGACGAGAGGGTTTCTTCCTCAAGAGCGAAACCCTTGACGTGGCCGCCAGCCTCTGCGTGTGCGGCACCAATGGTCTTGACGTTGGCCGCAAACGTGGTCGCGTTATCGCCAGTCAATGCCAGCGTGGCGCCTAGGCCGCGTGTGCCACCAACCGTGGCGGCGAGGGCCTGATTGTATGCCGCCGTACCCTTGCCGAACTTTGTGGCAAAGGCGTCGGTGAGGTCCGCGAGCGTGCCAGACAGCCCCTTGCTACTCAGGTCGTCCGTCAGGTCTTGAGCGCTCATGCCTACCGACTTGAGCGCCGCGACACCCTGCGGGGTCACGTTTGCGAGGGACATAATGGTGAACTTGAGCATGGTGGCGGCCTGATCGGCCTGGATGCCCTGGCCCGTCATCGTGGCCATTGCGCCCATGGTGTCGTTGAAACTAATGCCCAGGTCCTTCGCAAAGGGCAACACCTGAGACAGCGACGCCGACAAGTCGCCCATGGTGGTCTTGCCCGCGCCAACCGTGGCAATCAACTTCGACGTCGTATCCGCCGCCTGCGCGATCGGGATGTTGTAGTCCTTCATTGCCGTGGTTAGGCCGTCGGCAACCGTCGCGAGATCCGCGCCACCAACCTTCGCACCCTCAGCGGCAGACTTGAGAACGTCTAGACCCTTGGCGCCCCTGTAGCCAGCGGACTCGACCAGGTACATGCCCGCCGACAGTTGGGACGGCATCGTGCCCACAGACCCCGCCATGTCCAGGATGCGCTGGCTAACACCGGCAATCGCGTTCTCTGACTCACCAGCACCTGTCACCAGCGTCGTGATGGACGTCTGAAAATCAGACGCCATCTTGACGCCCACGCCAGCAACCACAGCAAGACCAGCCGCCGTGTACTTCGCCACCGTCACCGATGCGGCCTGGAACGCCTGCATCTTCGTGGTCTGGCCTTCGATCTCCTTGCCAACCCTGGCAAAGACGGCAGACGCCTCATCCTTAGCGGTGAGGAGCCACGTGAGATTCTGTACGGCCATCAGCTGGACTCCTTGTTGATGCTCTCTATCGCGCTACAGGGCGCGACAAACTCGGGGTATGTGAGGCGGTCGCCCGCGTCACTGATTGGGGTAGCCGCCCCCACCTGCGGAGAAAGGCAGGCAGGGGCGGCTGTGCCGTGAGGTCTAATGCGCCCGTGAGGACGCCACACGGCCAAGGAGGCCGACGCTGGCAGGGTCAACAGGCCGAAAGGAAAGAAAGGCCCTCACCTACCATCGCTCCAGCAACACGCGCCATGTCATTGGTATAAAGCGTGCTGTCGGTGACGTTGACGCCGACACTAGAAGAACGTGGAGATCGACATCGGGTAGTCCGCGCGCAGGGACCACCACAGCCCATAAACGGCCTACCCGGTGTCGAAACTAGATAGGTCAGCCGAGACCCGGATCGACCAGGCCGGTTCCCTCGATGGTCACCACAGACTCGGTGTACCGGTCCGGGATGTACGCGGCGTAGGACAGGGCGCGCAGGAGCAGCGAATTTTGATCGGCATACGTCGCATCGAAACTCTTCAGTTCGAGCCCCGATTCCCAGAGGTGAATATCGGCAGAGCGCAAGATGTACACCTTGTCTTGGTTCGTCGCCGTGCCGAGGTTCGTAGCAATGCTAGGCGACGTGTACACCGGGATTCCGCTCGCAAGCGTGCCAACGCGACCCGATGCCGCGATTGCCTCGACTGTGCCGGGAGTGTTGAAACTCACGCCACCGTCAGAGATGAGCGGGCGGTTCTGCAAGTCGAGACCGGCAGAGACCCAGGCCCAGCGACGCGGGTGCATGAGGATCGCATCGGCGGGCAGGAAACGACCAGAACTCACCGTGTTGGCCGCCTTGATCACCTGGAAGTAGAACGACGCCGTGTTGACCGTCGACACCACCGAGGGCGCCGTGGTCGTGAACGTGACCGCCGTGCCACCTGCGCTGTCGAGACCGCGAAGCTGACCGTTGCTACCCGTACCGCTGAGAACTTGCAACTCAAGCATCTGAGCCGACGCTAGGGCCAGATCCTGCAAGATGATCTGATCCATTGCCGCGCCGCCCTGATTGAGCAACTGAAGCGAAAGGACCTGCTGGCCAGAGATAGAAACAATCCCCGAGGAGACCGAGGTCGACGTGATGTCGGTATTGCTCACGGCGGTGTTCTGCGTGACGGTGGTACCCACCGAAGTTCCGCTCGCCACCTTGGGCAGGTTGATCGACGACACGCCGTAGGGCAGTTCGTGCTTCTGTGCGAGGTCGGCCGCAACGCGACCAGGCCGGGCGAACTTCACGTAATCCTCGACAAGCCAAAGAGGCGGTGCGAAGTTGCCGCCAGCGCCCGCGACGGTCGTGAGTGCGCGGCCCTGTGCCTCTTGGTTCGCGATGAGGCGTTCGGACGCTGCCTTGTCCTGTCGGCTCGATGCGAGAACGTCAGCGAAGAACGAGAACTCACCGTTGCGGGTGTAGGTCTCGGCACGTGGCCTGTCTTGGATCTTGAGAGGCACGCCGCCCGTGGTTGTGCGGACACTGACACCGGGGCCGATGCGGACACCGTTCGCCCGCTGTTCCATGGCGTCCTGCTCGGACAAATCAGCGATGCGCTGATCGATGCCCCTGACTTCAGAGACAAGCGCTGTACATTTCGCCTCGACAGCGGGGGTAAACGTATTAGGGTCTGCGGTAAGGCTGTCAATCTTTGCCTTGATCCCCGCGCGACGGGACTTGAGTTCATCGATAATGGTCATTTTGGGTACACCTATCCTGTGATTCTGAGGGAGTGCACAGGCTTCTAGCGGCGTCTTTGGGTGGTGGCCTCGAAAGGCTCCGGCGCAAATCGCACAACTGCCTGTGTATCGCTCGTCAGGTGTTGCGTCAGGTGGTGGCCCTTAAATATGGGATCCGGCGTGGCGTACGGCGTGGCGTGCTAATTCAATTCTACCGAGGGGCGCAAGTACCTTTCCGTGTCTTCCCTTACCCGGCGGGTTTTGGTACAGAAGTCCGCCGTCGAACGCTTAGCGTCAAACCCTTTACCACACTGAGGGCATACCTTGCCAGGCATTACGCCCCCTCGGGTCTTCGGATAGCGTTAGGCCTGGTAAACAGGGAGAGAAAAGTTAGAACGGCTGGGGTCTTGCTGTCTCCTTTACCAAAACTTTACTTTCTTTACCGTTCTTTAGCGTGGGAGGTAAAGCCTTGGATCGGTCCTGCCCACGTCTGCCCTACGCTCCGTTGCTCGTGCCTTGTCGGAGAGTAGGGCGAACGTCGGCGCGCGTTGCTCTGTCTAGTTCCCTGGTGCGTGCTCGCGGAATGTGTGCGCGTGCTGGGCGTCGTGGATCGCGCCTAGTCGATCGATGTCGGCGTCGGGTTTGAGTTGCCTTACGACGACAAAGGCGAGGTTGTAGACGTGTTGGAACAGTTCGTCACGGTCGGCCGCCTCAAGTCGCAGTGCTTCTAGGGTGTCGGGTGCGAGGTTGAGCACGAGGTCGAGTGTTTCGACTATCGGGATTCTGCGGGTCATGCGGCGGTCCTCTCAGATATTTCGCGGGCGACTTTCACGCGCTGTCTTTCACTCATGCCGCCATAGACGCCAACCTCTTTGGGATTGTCGATTCCGTACTGGCTGCACTGTGTGAGCACTGGGCATATTGCGCACGCCGTGGCCGCTTCGGCTCTTTGCCGCTGATCGTCAGATGTCCACCACATGCGCGGTACGTCGGTGCCGTTGAAGCACGGCACGACTTGACGCTCGGCGGTCGCTTCGATGAGTGCGGATAGGTTGCGCCAGCTGTGCCTCAGCGCCTCGGGCATGAGAGGGAGGTCGCTCACGATGCCGCCTTGAGGGCCTTGACGGCGTCCATGTAGCCTGCGTGCGACTTGTCTGCGAGTTCGGGGTCGTGGTGGCAAAGTCCGCCGCTGCGGTAGCCCCGCTCGTCGCACAGGTCACACCCACGGATCGCTTGGGACTTGGTCGTGGCCTCGCGCCGTTGCTCCTCGACCTCACGGGCTCGCTTGTTCCGTGAGACCTGGCGTTGGATGTCGGGCCACTCGTCTCCCGCGCTCTTGCATGCGTTGCATGGGTCGAATGTGTCGCCGCCGTTGAGTCGCGCTTGATGGTCGGCGCACTGTTTGGGATAGCGGCGTGCGGCGATCTGTTCGGGTGTGGGGTTTACGGGCGGAGAAGCCTGCCCGCCTAGGTCGTTTTGGGCCTCGGATTCCATGGCGGGCGCTTCCCCTTCCAATTGAGATTCAGTTACTACTTCCTTTGGGGTCTCATGCAGTGAGACGTCGTGCGTCTCGTGTTGTGGTGCACCGTGCGTCTCGTGTTGTGAGAATGGCTGCGTCTCGTGTTGTGAGACGTCGTCATCGGTGGCGTAGTTGAGTCGCCAGATTCGCGGCTCGCCAGTTGTCTTCTGCGCGTATACCTTCGCCTTGGACTCAGGGAGTTCGGCTGCGGTGATCGCGGTGATATATCCGGCCCCTTCGAGCCGGTCGAGGTGGCGATAGATGGGCCCGCGCCATAGTCCGCGTTCCTCCGCGATCTTCTTGGCCGATACCCACGTGACGCCGTCCTGTTCGCGGTTCGCCAGATAGACGAGGGTTAGCAACGCCTCGGGCGGTACGGGTGGCAGGTGAACCGTCTGGACAGGGGCAGGATCCGGCTTGCGTTTGTTCGTACTGACACGCCCCCGCGGCTTATCTGCGACCTTTGGACGCGGATTCCAGACCGGGGCAGCGAGCGCCCAGGCAATGGCTTCTTTACTCATCGCCGCCCCCGTCCCCGCGCGGTTTCGGTCATCAGCATGTTCCACGTTGCCCGGTCGCCGGTGGGATCTCTGTAGTCGAGCGGTCGACCATATTGGCGGTCAGCCTCGGCCTCCTGTGCGACAGCCGCAAGCATCAGCTCGAAGTCGTCGCTTCGGTATCTGCCGGTGCTGTCGACGAACAGGCGAGCCCGCTTGGTCCTTGCGGTGCTCGGTAGAATTGAGGTGTTGGTGCTGCTCAGTGTTCCCCGGTTCTCGGTCAAGATTTCCGGATGCGTGGTGGTCGGTAGATTTGGCTTGTCGGTAACGCTCGGTCCCTGGCGACCCTCCAAAGCGTGAGGGGCCGAGCGTTCGCTAAGCGACACCGCCGTACACCGCGAGCGCTACTTCGGTGCGATTGGTAGCGCGGGCGCGTGCGGACTGTAGTGCGAGACGCTGGAAGTACGCCTTGCGGGCATGTTGAGCCCTGCGGGCGCGCTCGTCTGGCGCGAGAGTTTTGTGGGGGTCCACCTGGTTCTCGAAACGCTCCATGAATGCGTTCCTGGCCGCTGCGGTTGCTGCGGATCGGTCGGTGGTGTTTGCCCACTTGGAGTGTGCGCCAATACGGCCTAGAAGGCTTGCGGCTGCGGATGTCTGTTCAGACATGGGGGAATCTCCAAATTCAGAGATTGCGGACACCGAAGCCCGCTCTACCCCGCGTCTGATGAAGGGTCCGTCACGGTGGCCCCGCCCCTAAGGGCTATTCGCCTTGCACATGTCCGAAGTTTGTCTAAACACACTTCCACATGCTCAACACCAGAATTACACCCGTGTAGTTCGTTTGTCAAGCAGTGGCGCTATACCGCGCGCGCCGTGATCAGTCTACGGGTTGGGGTGACGCCCCCAGCGCCCTCTTGCCAGAGTTCGTCGATCACGTCGATGAGACGTTGCATGCTCACGGAGTACACGCCCACACCGCGATCACTACACGCCGGGCAAGTGAAGAGAAGCCCCGACTCGTCTTCCGTGGTGTACATGGAGACGCGCTCGCCGACAGTGCTCCTATCCCGCCAAATTCTTGTGCGGTCGAGTTCGTCGTAGAAGCGACCGACCCGCACCAGTCGGTGTCCGAGTTCGTCAACAATCTCTACTGCGGCGTGACGGTCTGCCGGGAATAGTCCCTTGCCAGTCTCGCCACGGCGCCGGAGCAATGGGGATGGTTCAGTCTTGCGCTTGCGGCTCATATGTCCCCCAGGTTGAGCCCTCGGGCCTCTATGGCGGCACGGTCGGCGGCACGGGCCTTGGTGTAGCGCTGGAGCATGTCGGGGCGCGTCCATCCCGCCACTGCCATAAGGCCACCTTCGGAGCCTCCTGCTGCAAGCCATCTGTGGGCGGCTGTGTGGCGCAAGAGGTGAGGATGGAAGCCGTCTATCCCGGCTGCCCGTGCGCGGCCCTGCAAGGCCTTGTGGAGGCCGTCGTAGGTGAATCCGCGCTTGCGGTCCCCTAGCCAAAGTTCGGGGCGCGTGGCGAGCGTGTGGCCGTTGCGACCGTTGCGGATATATCGGTCGATGGCGATGTTTGTCTGTGGCCCAAAGGGCACGACGCGGCCCTTGCCACCCTTGCCACGGCGCACGGTGATGGTGCCGCTTAGTTTGTCGTAGTCGGCCAGAAAGATCGACGCGCACTCCCCCGCCCGTATGCCAGTCTCGACCATGAGGCGCACGATGGCGGTGTCGCGTAGGTCGCGGAAGTCTTTGCCCGCGCACGCTTTAATGAGCGCTCTGATTTGGTCATCGGTGAGCGGGTGCACGACCTTGGAGTCAAGTTTCGGCGCCTTGATGCCCACGAGCGGATCTGCGGCCATCTCCCCCTCATCGGTCAGCCATGCGCTGAACCGACGCACTCCGAGTTGGCGGGCTCTGGCGGTCGCCGGTTCGCGTCCGGCTTCGAGCATGTGCGCGACGTAGCCATTCACGTTTGCCCGCGTGATCTCAGGCGTGGCACCTTGAGAGGCGCACCATTCCATGAGCCCGTAGACCCCCGTGGTGTAGGACTTGATGGTCTGGGCAGCTTTGCGCTCGGCGCGTAGGTGGAGAACCCACGAGTCGATCAGGTCAGACGTCACCGTGTTTGACATACGACAATCCTAGTCCGATATCTGGACTAACAGCGCTGTGCGGGTGTATGTTGGGCGTGTCGGAACTAGAAACACCCTGAATACTAGGGAGTTTCGTAGATCGTTCGATTGGCTCTTAGTCGAGGTAGTCGCGCAAAACCTGTGAACGGGACGGGTGACGCAGCTTGGACATCGTCTTGGATTCGATCTGGCGAATGCGCTCGCGGGTGACCCCGAACACGCGGCCGATCTCATCGAGAGTCTTGGGCTGTCCATCGGTGAGGCCAAAGCGCATTCCGACCACGCCGGCCTCGCGGTCGCTGAGCGTGTCCATGACCTTGCTGAGTTCCTCCTGGAGCAGCGTGAAGCCCACGGCGTCGGCGGGAACGACGGCCTCGGAGTCCTCGATCAGGTCGCCGAATTCGGAGTCGCCGTCCTCACCCAAGGGGGTGTGCAGCGAGATGGGTTCGCGGCCGTACTTCTGGACCTCGACGACCTTTTCGGGCGTCATGTCGAGTTCCTTGGCGAGCTCCTCCGGGGTGGGCTCGCGGCCCAGGTCCTGGAGCATCTGCCGCTGCACGCGCGCGAGCTTGTTGATGACCTCGACCATGTGCACCGGGATACGAATGGTGCGAGCCTGGTCGGCCATGGCGCGCGTGATGGCCTGACGAATCCACCAGGTCGCGTAGGTCGAGAACTTGTAGCCCTTGGTGTAGTCGAACTTCTCCACCGCGCGAATCAGGCCGAGGTTGCCCTCCTGGATCAGGTCCAGAAAGAGCATTCCGCGACCGGTATAGCGCTTGGCAAGAGACACAACGAGGCGAAGGTTGGCCTCGAGCAAGTGGTTCTTAGCATGGCGACCGTCGTTGGCGATCCACTCGAGTTCGCGGCGCGCCTTAGGCGCCATCTTGTCGCCAGATCCGATCTTTTCCTCGGCGAACAGGCCGGCCTCGATGCGCTTGGCGAGATCGACCTCTTGCTCGGCGTTGAGGAGGGCCACCTTGCCAATCTGCTTCAGGTAGTCCTTGACGGGGTCGGCCGTGGCGCCCGCGGTCATGACCTGCTGAACAGGAGCGTCGTCGTCCTCGCCAGAGATCACGAAGCCGGTGACGGCCTCATCGTCCTCCTCATCACCGTCGCCCTTGGCAACGATCACTACCTCGATATCCGGGTCAACGGCGTCATCTTGAACTTCGTCGACAGCCGCGTCGCCCTTGGCAGCGGCAGCCTTCGCGGCCGCTGCACCCTTGGGCGCTGCTTTGCGACCACGCGTTGCCTTGGTGGTTGCGGTATCAGGAGTTGCGGCAGTAGCGGACGTGGTGTGCTCCTTAGGCGGCCTTGCGGAGGTGGGACGATGGCGACTGGACCGTGAGGCACTCGTGAGGCCCGTTTGATCAGGCGACACAGGCGTCCTCTCGATACAACATTCAGGGGATTGCCGTGGCCTTGAGCCGCGCAGCAAATTCACTAAATTGTAGCGCCTTTGTCAACGTACGAAACGCAGGATTCGTGCCATCCGCACCCCTCAGGGTGGTTGCTGCCCCATATGCGAACTATGCGGCGGCAATCCATCCCGGCGGCATGTGCGCTTCGAGCGCGCAGGCTACGAGCTCCGCCAAACGATAGCCCGGCCCCGCCGCGAGCGCGCACGCGATGGCGTGTTCGGCCGTCGAGTCGTCCCCACTCCACCACAGTGCGAGACCCGCGAGAGTCAATGCGGGCGCAGCCCCCTCATCACACAGTGAAGCGACGTGTTCCGCGAGCGCCACGAGCGCCAAGACATCCGCCTCTCGCGGTCGCACCGCGGCCTCCGCCGCGATCATGACTGACAACGCCTCGCGAACCCCTGGCGTCGCAGGATCTTCGCAGAGGGCGTTCGCCACCGCACCTCTTCCGGGGACCATGGAGATCACGGCGGCATCCCTCACCACAATGTCGGACAGGCCTGCGGCGAGTTTGCCTGTCTCGGCGTCGCTTGGCAAGATTCCGGCGGCCGCGTGCGAAAGCGCTTCACGCCAGCCGTCGAGCTTCTCGAGTCGCCAGCGTGCTAACGCCGCGCGGCGTTCAGGCTCTCGCGGGTCAGGCGACCCGCCGGTCAAATTTTGCACCGCGCCTCTCGCCTGCTGCGCGGTTGCCCGCGCACGCCATGCGCGCTTGTAAGCCGCTCGCGCCCTCTTTCGCCGATCGCCTGGTGCACGGGACGCACGGATCTCGCGTGAGCCGTGGGAGGTGACGTGTGGGGAACCGTAAGCGGGCACCCCGACCGGTGCCGCAGGGACCGCCCTGCCTCCGTCGGGACAACAACCTCGATCGGGGCACTCGGGGGCACGAAAGCGCCCGCTTGCCACGACCCACGCGTCGGCCACTTCGATGTGCCCGCCGAGCAGCGATCTCAGCGTGTCGAGGGCTACGCACTGGAGCGGCTCACCTCCATGCCTGAAACTCACCAGGACGACGCTCGTGGCTCGTGCGCGCGCCAAGTGACCGACCACCGCACTTGCGACACTCTTCGCGAGTTCGGCGATCAGGCAATCGTCCCTGTCGAGGCGGACGATGGGAGCGACGCGCCCGGACGTACCGATGCCGACAACGACGATCGAGTCGAGCGGCACGAAGCCCAGAAGCACGGGAATGGACGCGATGAGTTCGCCAGGAGTACGCACGTGAACCGACATAGGACAAGACTGCATTGGCTGGCAGAACGCGAGGCCGCTCGGCAGAGTGGGGTGAGGGCAACGCGCAAACTCGGGTCCTGGGCACGACGCTCCCCTAGGCTGGCGGTCATGCAGCACACCACTCCAGAACGAGTCGGAAGCGCCGTGGGCGAGGCCTTGAAACGCCTCACACAATCCGTCGCACCCATGGCAGGCCTCAACCTCGATCTCCTTGAACCGCTATCCGTTCTCGCATCTAAGGGCAAGAGGCTGCGATCGACGCTCCTGATCATGAGCCATACGGCGGCTGGCGGCGTCAGGGAAGACGTCGCGCTGCGAATCGCGGCGGCGCTCGAGCTCTTCCAGGTCGCCGCACTGATTCACGACGACGTTCTCGACGACTCGGACATGCGCAGGGGGCTGCCCTCCACCCACCGCGTCATCGAGGGCCTTCACCTGGAATCCGGATGGCGCGGCGATTCCGCTCGTTTTGGCACGAGCGGCGCGATCCTTGCGGGAGACCTTGCGCTGATGGCGTGTATGGGTGAGCTCGTCGGCGCGCTCGCGGGCGTCGAAGCCAAGGTCGCGGCTGCCGTAGGAGACCGTTTCACCACCATGGCTACCGTCTGCACGGCCGGTCAGTATCTCGACCTACGCCTCGCGGCGCAGCCCGTCGAACTCTTAGCAGAAGAACGCGAGGCGATTCTCGCGGTCATGCGCGCCAAGACGGCTTCCTACACGACGGTCGGTCCGCTCGCCATAGGCGCAGCGCTCGCAGGATGCACTCCCGAACAGGTAGACGCGTGGGCGGCCGTTGGCGTCCCCCTAGGCGTCGCCTTTCAATTGAGGGACGACGTCCTGGGAGTTATTGGCTCGGAGGCGGAGACTGGGAAGCCTGCGGGAGACGACCTCAGAGAGGGCAAGCGGACACTCCTTCTCGGCCACGCATTCTCGGTGGCAGACGCCCAAGACCGCGAACGTCTCGTGAACGCACTGGGCGGAGACGCCAAGTCCGTTGCCCTTGCGGTCGACGTCATGGTGCGATCCGGCACGATCGACGCCGCAGAAGCCGAGATCTCGCGCCACACATCTGAGGCGACGTCCGGCCTCGAAGAGATCACCATGGATCCCGATGACCGCGCGCAACTGGTCGCGGTCTTCGAGGCGATGGCCGCGCGGGCTTCCTGACAGTCGTGGCGGCCGCCACGGCAGCCCGTCGGGGCCGCTCGGTTCCTACAGCGCCGTCTGGGCCAAACGCCTCACGTGGGCCCTCTGACCGGCCCTCAACGCATCGAGCGGGCTGCCCTCAAGCTCCTCGTGCTGACTCACCAGCCAGGTGACAATATCGTCGTCCGAATAGCCCAGGTCGGCGAGCACCATGACGGTGCCACGCACTGTAGCGAGGACATATCGGGCCTCTTCGCCGTCCATGATTTGCCCCGCCGGCAGATAGACGGCGTTGTTCTCTCCCCTCCTCGTCGCCACGAGGTTGCGGTCCTTCAGCAGCTCACGCACGCGGGACAGGGACACGCCGAGCGCCTCGGCACATTCGGGAACACTCATCCATTCGGTCACGCCCCCAGGGTAGCCACCCTGGGGCACGTCTTGTGCGCCCGGCGCAAATCCCCTACAGTCACTCTTGTCACATTAGACACATGCACCACTTGTGCATCACCAGTCACTGCACGGCCGGAGGCTACTCCACATGGACCTCAAGACTGCGGGCCTTCGCACCGTTTCCACATCCCTGACCGCGACCGCGGCGCTTGCGCTCGTCGCTGCGCCCGCATACGCGCAGGACTATGTGGTTCAGCCGGGCGACACGGTCACCGCGATCGCCCGTGGGCATGGCGTGAGCGTGTCCACGATCGTCGCGTCCAACAACCTCGACGCGCGGGCGACGATCTACGCCGGCCAGCACCTCACACTCCCCGACGGCTCGGCGACGCCGGTCGCCGCATCCGCACCGAAAACGTATGTCGTCGCCAAGGGCGACACCCTATGGGCCATCGCCACGAGGTTTCACACCTCCGTGGCTGCCCTTCAGCTGGCGAACGGCATGGCAAATTCCACGTTGATTCGGATCGGCGAGGCCCTCGCGATCCCAGGGGGCGCCGCCGCTTCCCTTGCACCCTCGAACACCATGGCGGCCACGTACGTGGTGCAGTTGGGCGACACTCTCTGGTCAATCGCCCAAAAGCTCGGCACGTCGGTGGCCGGGCTTGCACAGCTCAATGGTGTGGCAAACCCCTCGCTCATTCGGGTCAACCAGCCGCTCACCATCCCTGCGGGTGCGACGGCACCCCTCGTGTCGACGAATGGTTCGACCTCGGCTCTCGCCCCAACACCAGCGTCGACCTACATCGTGGTCAGGGGGGACACGCTGTCGGGAATCGCCGCGCGCTTTGGCACCTCGGTGTCGGCAATCGCCTCGGCAAATGCGATGACGAACCCCTCGATCATTCGCACCGGCCAGAGCCTCACGATTCCTGGCGGCGTACCCACAGGGCTCGTCGGTGACACGTTCCTCGGGTACACCTACCCGGCAGACGTGGTCGCCGCCGCCAACGTCAACAAGGCGACCCTCAACGCCATGGACGTACCCAGCAGGGTGCAGATGCAACAACTCGTCATCGACACCGCCAATGCAATGGGCGTCGACCCCGCGCTCGCGCAGGCAATCGCGTACCAGGAGTCCGGCTTCAACCAACGCGCCGTGTCCTCCGCCAACGCGCTCGGGTGCATGCAGGTCATCCCCACGTCGGGCGAGTGGGCATCGGGCCTTGTTGGCAGGCCCTTGAACCTGCTGATCGCGCAAGACAACGCTACGGCGGGCGTAGCCATCCTCAGGCAGTTGCTGCGCAATGGCACCCCCGTTGAAACTGCAATCGCGGGCTACTACCAGGGAGAACTGTCGGTTCGCCAGCGCGGACTCAACCCCGATACCAGGCAGTACGTCGCGTCGGTCGTCACGTTGATGGCGCGTTTCAAGTAGGCCACAAACCACACGGACCTCCCCGATGCCCCCATTCGAGAACCTATGATGAGACCGTGGCCGAAACTCTGACCGACCCCCTGTTGGGCCGTCTCATCGACGGCCGCTACGAGGTGCGCGAACGCATCGCCGCGGGCGGCATGGCGACGGTGTATCTGGCTCTCGACAAGCGTCTCGAGCGCCTCGTCGCGGTCAAGGTCATGCACGCCGCCTTTGGCCGGGACTCCGAGCAAGGTGAGTTTGCCTCTCGCTTCAGGCGAGAAGCGAAGGCTGCGGCAAGGCTCACGCACCCAGGCCTGGTGCGGGTCTACGACCAAGGAACCGACGGCGACCTTTCGTACCTCACGATGGAATACGTCGACGGCGAGAACCTTCGCACGCGACTACTCCACGAATCGACTCTCACCGTGGGCGAATCGCTCGCGATGATCGACGCGATTCTGGACGCCCTGTCCGCGGCGCATCGCCTCGGGCTCGTCCACAGGGACGTCAAGCCCGAAAACGTGCTGATCGACGAGGACGGCAGGCCCAAGCTCGCCGACTTCGGCCTGGCACGCGCGGTCACCGAGGTGACGTCAACGTCGACCGGAACCGTCATGGGAACCGTCGCCTACCTCGCGCCCGAGCTTGTTCAACGCGGCGAGGCCGACGCCCGCACTGACGTCTATGCGGTCGGGATCATGCTCTTCGAGGCGCTGACTGGCAGGCAGCCCTTCACGGCGCCGTCGGCGATCGAAGTTGCGACACGGCACGTGCACGAAGACGTGCCCGCGCCATCGACGTACGCTCCTTGGCTCCCCGCGGAGATTGATCTTCTGGTGCTCACTCTCGCCTCGCGCGACCCCGCCGGCCGCCCATCGAACGCCACCGCCGCTCTCGCGATGGTCAGGCAGACACGAGCGATGATCGACGAGCCGACTCTCGACCGCAAGGCGGACCCTCCGTCCGGCACCTATCGCCTCGTCGACGACGCCGACGACGACGCCGACGCCACCACCGTGTTCGACCTCACGCCTCCGGGCTCGACGATCGCGTTGCCGATCGGACTCAACGAGCCGCTGTTTGCGCCGGTCGAGGCAGAACTCATCGACGACGACCCCGACGCCGTTGCCCCAGCACGTAGCCGTCCGCGGTGGACCCTATGGGTCGTCGCCATTGTCGCCGCGCTCTTGCTCACTCTCGGGCTTGGCGCGTGGTGGTACAACACTCAAGGCCCCGGCGCGTACACGATCGTCCCTCCCGTCACGGAGAAGACGGCCGACGAGGCCCAAGCGATCCTGAGCGCCGCGGGTCTGAATGCGATCGTGATCACCGAATACTCGGACGCGGTTCCCGCAGGCATCGTCATCCGCACGTCACCCGCCGCGCAGGAACGCATTGCCAAGAACGACACCGTCAAAATTGTGCTCTCCGAAGGGCCCCGCATGCAGATCGTGCCAGGGGTGGTTGGCAAGACCGAGGGCGACGCGATCGACGCGTTGTCCAAGGCCGAATTCTCGGTGGGCACGACGGACAGGGTGTACTCCGACACGGTGCCAAGTGGCCAGGTCATGTCGACCGACCCCGTCGCCGACACCTCCGTCCGGCACGACCTGCCGATCAACATGGTCGTCTCTCAGGGCCCCCAGCCGATCACGATACCCGACCTCAAGGGGCTCACCGAGGAGCAGGCCAAGGCCCAGCTCGCCGCGTTCAACATGAACGTAATTACGCAGACAGGACGCACTCTCGACGTCAACAAGGGCGAAGTCTACAAGACCGACCCCGCGGCGGGCTCGGCGTCGACGCGAACGGCCACCATCACCCTCTACGTGTCCGAAGGCAAGCCCCAGGTCCAGGTGCCCGACTTCGTTGGATCCACCGTCGCGCAGGCACGGGCGCTGGCGGACAGTTCGGGCCTTAAGGTCGACATCTCACCGCAGTGGAACACTTTCATTAACGGCCCGGAGACGGATAACAAGATCATCGTCGCTCAAACTCCTGACCCCGGACCACCAAAGGTCGAGGTAGATACCACGATCTACCTCAAATACAAGTGATACCTAAGCCCGGTTCGCCGTCGTCTCGAGTTCGGTAGACGGTACAGCACCGAGGCGAATTCCCTCGACGTAGTCGGAGCGCCAGTCGTCGAAGGCATCGACGGGAACGGGCCTGCAGAGGTAATACCCCTGAGCGTTGTCACACCCGTAGGCGGCAAGTTGCTCCAAGGCGGCCGGGTTCTCCACGCCCTCGGCGACGATGGTCAGCCCAAGGTGGTGTCCCAGGTCGACCACACTGTGCACGATCAATGCGTCGCTGGCGTCTTGGTTCATGTTCATCACGAAGGACTTGTCGATCTTGAACTCGGTGACCGGCAAACTCTTGAGTTGGCCGAGGCTCGTATAGCCGGCACCGAAGTCGTCGATCGAAATTTCCACCCCGAGATCGGCCAGTTGACGTAGCACGCGGGCTGCGCCGACGGGGTCGAACATGATGGCGGACTCGGTGACCTCGAGTTTGAGGAGCGAGGCCGGCAGTTGGTGAGCCTTGAGAAGCGCCGCAACCTGGCGGGGCAAGTCCTCGTCCGAAAGGTTGCGAACGGACAGGTTGACCGCAACCGGCAGTGGTTGCCCCGCGTCGGACCACGCCTTGGCCTGGATGACCGCCGCGTTGAGCACAAAGCCGGTGAGCGGTCCTATCAGTCCCGTGCGCTCGGCGAGCGGCACGAAGTCGTCGGGGTAAACGAGGCCGCGGGTGGGGTGTTGCCAGCGGACAAGCGCCTCGGCGCCGGTCACCTCACCGGTGTCGATGCTGACCTGAGGCTGGAAGTGCAACAGGAGCTCGTCGTTCTCGATGGCGCGCCGCAACTCACCGAGGAGCGCGAGTTTGCCCGGCGAATGGCTGTCGGCGTCGGGGTCGTACACGAAAACACCCAGGTGCTCGGCCTTGGCCACGTACATCGCGATGTCGACGCGCTGCAGCAAGGTGGTGGTGTCGTCGCCGTGCTCCCCGGACAGGACGATGCCGATGCTGGCCTCCACGTCCAGATCGACGCCCGCGACCTGGAACGGCACCTCCAGGGCGTGCTGGAGGGCGTCGGCGATGACGACGGCTGTGGCGCGGTCGCCAACGCCGGGCAACAGGACCGCAAACTCGTCCCCCCCAAGCCGAGCGATCGTGTCACCCTGCCGCACGTGCGCCCGCAAACGTGGGCCGATCTTTGCAAGTAGCTCGTCTCCGTAGTGGTGCCCAAACGTGTCGTTGACCTCCTTGAAGCGGTCCAGATCGATCAGCAGCAGCCCCGTCGTCGAACCGGCATGCAAACCCTCTTCGAGCGCCCGGTACAAACGGTCGGTCAAGAGCGTCCGGTTCGGCAGACCAGTGAGCGCGTCGTGCAGCGAGTCGTACAAGGCGCCTGCCCGCTCGGAATCCAGCAGCGTCCGGTAACCCCGGGTGACCGATGCGAGCAGGGCGACCAACACGAGCCCGAGCAAGAAGACACCCGGAATCAGCTTCCGGTGCAGCCCCTCCAACCGTTGCAAATTGTCGAGACTTGCGACCGCCACCGCGTGCTCGGCTACCGCCTCATTTGCCACCAGCCGCTGGATCACCTCAAACGAGGGGTCCACCTCCTCGGCATCGATCCGCAGCACGTCCGCGGCGTCGCCGCGGTCGACCGCAGCGAACATCCGATCGATGGAATCGAGGTAACTCCGATGCAGCACGAGGACCTGGTCTACCAGTTCCGCTTCCGCCTTGCCACCATCGGCTCGGCCCTGCCTCAAGGCGACCAAGGCATCCGCCGCGGCCGATTCGTAGCGAGCACGCACGTCGGGGCCCGGCTCCAGGCGATACTTACGTCCCAGAGACTCCTCCGCCGCGACCGCCGCCGCCGCCTGGGCGAAGTCATCCGAGACCGCGCTCGAGTTGGCGGCCCTGGCTGCGGCCTCCGCGGTCGCTTGGGGAGACCACACGACAAAGAAACTCACCGAGATCAACACCGCCACGATGCCCGCGATGGCCCACTGATTCCGTCGAGCCTGAAGCCGCGAACCACGCCCCCTCTTCGAGGGTTGGCTCGCGCTTGTGACATCGCCCATATCGTCACCTAAGGCGGACGTGCGAGCGATGCCTGACCGTGCGGGAGTCATGCCTGCCTGATCGTCCTCGCGGCCCTACAAATGAGCGATATACCGCAAAACTCGCTCCGTGAGGTCGCTCAACGCAGGCCCGTCGTTTCTTAGGCCTCGTCGAGGTCGTGAAGGGAGGGATGCTCGCGCTGCGACAGGAGTTCCGAAACGAGGAACGCCAACTCGAGCGACTGTTCGTGATTGAGACGCGGGTCCACCTTGGTCTCGTATCGCTTCGCAAGGCCCTCATCGTCGATCTCGGCCGTGCCACCCATGACCTCAGTGACATCGTCGCCTGTGAGCTCGACGTGGATGCCTCCCGGCACGGTGCCCAGATCGTGGTGCACGTCAAAGAAACCCTTGACCTCGTCCAGGATCGTGTCGAAGTGGCGCGTTTTGTACCCGGACTCCGATGTGAAGGTGTTCCCGTGCATCGGGTCCGAAAGCCAGGTCACGAACACGCCCGCGTCGCGCACTCCCTCGACAAGTCCGGGAAGCACGTTGCGCACCTTGTCGGCACCCATGCGCGCCACGAACGTGAGGCGCCCAGGAATGTTGTTGGGGTTGAGCCGCTCGGCGAGAGCGACAGCGTCGGCTGCCGTCGAGGCCGGGCCCAACTTCACGCCGATCGGGTTGTGAATCTTCGACATAAATGCGACATGGGCGCCGTCCATCTGTCGCGTGCGCTCGCCAACCCACAGGAAGTGGCCGGAGCAGTCGTACGGCAAGCCGCTGCGTGAGTCGATGCGCGTGAGGGCACGCTCGTAATCGAGCAAGAGCGCCTCGTGGCTCGAGAAGAACTCCACGGTCTTGAGCGCCTCAAAGTCGCCGCCCGCCGCAGACATGAAGCGGACCGCCCGGTCGATCTCGCCTGCGACCTGGTCGTAGGCGGCGTACGCGGGGTTGGCCGCGAAGCCCCTGTTCCACTGGTGAACACGACGCAGGTCGGCAAAACCGCCGGTCGTAAACGCCCTGATGAGATTCAGGGTCGACGCGGAGACGTGATACGCGTCGACGAGTCGCTGCGGATTTGGGATCCTGGATTCCTCGGTGAACGCGGACGAGTTGACGATGTCCCCGCGGTAGGCGGGCAAGGTCACCCCGTCGCGCGTTTCCAGGTCAGATGACCTCGGCTTGGCGTACTGGCCCGCCATGCGGCCGATCTTGACGATCGGAGTCGAGGCACCGTAGGTAAGCACTACCGCCATCTGCAGGATCGTCTTGATCTTGTTCCTGATCCGGTCGGCGGTCGCCTCGGAGAAGATCTCCGCGCAATCGCCACCCTGCAGGACGAAGGCCTCTCCCCTGCCGGCGGCCGCAAGATGGCCGCGCAACACGTCGGCCTCTCCCGCAAACACGAGCGGCGGGACCTGCTTTAGCTTGGCGACCGCACTCGCGAGGGCCTCGCCATCCGGCCAGTTTGGCTGCTGCCTGGATTCACACGCGAGGTATGCGTCGACGCCTGCGGCGGCAAGTGCCTCGTCGCCGGTCGTCATGACTGCCCGATATCTTCCAGGAGCTCGGTGTACCACTCGGTGGTCGTGTCGAAGGGCTTGTGGCCAGCGATCCGCGGGAACGCGATCGCCTTGAGGCGGTCGCCGTCCTCCTCGTCGTGGCCAATGACGCCAGCCTCGCCGCGCAGGGCGCACTCGACCGCCAGATCGACCATCGACTGGATGAGGCGCAGATCCTGCTCGTTTGCCTTGGCGGAACGGGAGAAGTAGCCCGACTTCTGGACCATGACCTTCTCGGCTCCCAGCCGACGGGCGAACTGCTTGGCGAACCAGTTACCAGGGTTGATGGAGTCGAGGCGCACGTGACCGAAGGGGTCGCGTGCCACTTCGCCACCGGCCTCTTCGATCTCCTTGATGATCTCGGGCACGCCCGCACCCTCGGACAGGAAGATGTTGACGTTGCCTTGCGCGTCCATGATCGCCTTGAGGCGCTCGGCCTCGGCGTCAAGGTCGATGCTGGTCTCGGGGATGTACACGGCGTGAATGTCCCAGCGGCCCTTCGAGAGGCCGATCTCGGGCAGGAATTCCTGCGTGTTCAGCCACTCGCGGTACTTCATCGCCGCGGCCGCCGTCAGCCAACCGCACGAGCGGCCCATGACCTCGTGAACGATGAGCATGCGCGGTCCCGAGCGGTGCTCGCCAATCACGTTCTGGGCGAAGACCGAGGCCTGCTCGGCCGCCGACCAGGCGCCGAGCGACTGCTTGATCGGCACCACATCGTTGTCGATCGTCTTGGGAAGGCCAACGACGGTGAGGTCGTAGTTGTTTTCGTGCAGGTACGCGGCGAGGTCGGCCGCCGTGATGTTCGTGTCGTCGCCTCCGATCGTGTGGAGCACATCGACGCCGTCGGCCTTGAGCTGGTCCGCGGCGACCTGAAGGGGGTTCTGACCCTCCTTAACGAGGCCGCGCTTGACGCAGTCGGCCGCGTTCGTGAGCTTCACTCGCGAGTTGCCGATGGGCGAGCCGCCGAAGTCGTGCAGCACCGCCGCCTTCTCACGCACGACGTCGGAGATCACGATCTTCTTGCCCTGCAACAGTCCCCAGTAGCCGTGCTCATACGCGATGATCTCGATCTCGGGCGCGATCTCGGAGTAGCGGCTAATCAGGCCGCCAACGGCCGAAGAGAGGCAAGGGGCAAAGCCACCTGCGGTGAGGAGCGCAACACGACGAACGGACATGCGAGAAGCCTTTCGGATGAGGAGTTTCCCGCTCATTCTAGGGGTGAGCGGCAGTCAGACCGGCGCGACGCTGGTCCCGCAGTAGGGCTAAGCGTCGCCCTTCGCCCGCGCGTCGCGTTCGGCAACGGCGAGGGCACGCTTGTACTGCGCCGAGTCCCTGTCGACGTATTCCTGGCCAGAGAGCTTCTGGATAGCAGACATGACCTTGTCGGTGAGTTCGCGCAACGCCTCACGGTCATCTTGGCGACCCCGATAGGCGTCGATGTCGATGGGCTCGCCGATGCGCACCCCGATCTCGACCCGCGAGGGAACCTTCTGACCCACCGGTTGCGCCACATCGGTGCCCATCATCGCGACGGGCAACACGGGTACGCCCGCCTCGATCGCCAACCGTGCGACCCCCGTCTTTCCGCGATAGAGCCGACCATCCTGACTCCTCGTGCCCTCGGGGTAGATGCCAAGGAGTTCGCCCGCGTCGAGAACCTGCATTCCCGTGCGCAGCGCGGCCTCGGATGAGCGCCCTCCACCACGGTGCACGGGGATGGTGCCGACGCCCTCCATGAATGCGCGCGTTGCGGCACCCTTGACCCCCTTGCCGGTGAAGTACTCGGCCTTGCCAAGGAACACCACTTTGCGCTTTAGCACGAGCGGCAAGAAGATCGAGTCGGAGAACGAAAGGTGGTTCGACGCGAGAATGGCTGCGCCATCTTTGGGCACGTTTTCGAGGCCCTCTGACCATGGGTGGTAATACACCTTGAGCCCAGGGCCAAGCAACACGTGCTTAAAGAGCTGGTAGTACATCGGTCCTCACATCCTCAATCTAGGGAGGGAGTTCAAAATTCGAGCGGGACTGCCTCCCGTGCGAGCGCGGCCGCCCCCACGATCCCGGCATCGTTGGCCATATCAGCCGCGAGAATCGGAGACAGAGGCCTGTGACCACTCGCGGTCAGGTGCTTGGCAAACGCTTCCCTCGCCGGTCCCAGCATAAGATCACCAGCGGCGATCACGCCTCCCCCAATGACAAACACCTCAGGGTCCAAAACGGCAGCTATCGACGCGCAGCCCTCGCCGATGGCGGTTCCAAGGTCACGCAGAAGCTCGATCGCGAGCTCGTCGCCCTCCACCGCCGCCTGGGTGACGTGCGGGCCCTTGATTGCGGCGGGGTCGCCCCCAGCCTTCTCCAAGAGCCTCGCGGCCCGCACGGTACGGTCGGCTGCCGCTCGGCGGGCCTCGCGCGTGAGCGCGGATCCCGACGCGTATTGCTCCCAGCATCCGCGCTGTCCGCAACCACAAGGCAAGCCGCCGGGGACGAGGCATATGTGACCAAGCTCGGCCGCGAATCCGTATGCGCCGCGCACGAGCTCGCCGTTGACGACGATCGCGGCGCCGAGTCCCGTGCCGATCGTGAGCATGACCATCGTGTTGGTGCCCTTGCCTGCGCCGTGCGCGAACTCGGCCCAACCAGCGGCGTTGGCGTCGTTTTCGACAACCACAGTGACGTCGTCCTTGCCGATTAGCGCGCGGATGTTGTCGCCCAAGGGGTAATCGCGCCAAGCAATGTTGGGAGCAAACGTCATGTGGTTACGGTCGGAACTCGCGAAACCTGCAGCGGCGACCCCCACGGCCTTGATGTTGTAGGTGCGCGAAAGCTCGGCGATCGCATCGGCGATGGCAGCATCGATACTCGCCGGGTCCTTCGGCTGAGTGGGACGGCGAACCTTCGCGAGGATGCGCCCTGCAGGGTCGACCACTCCCACCGCGATTTTCGTGCCCCCTATGTCGACTCCAACGGCGTCCACTGCTACCCCTTCGAAAATGCTTGAAAACGTCTCCGTCGAGGGTATCGTGAGCGAAACCTCTCGCCTTGCCAATGGAGTCAGTCATGGTCGTAGATTCTGAGGCGCGCAACATCATGGCGCTCGTGACGGACTCTTGGCGCCTCCACGCGAACAAAGTGGTCATGCGCTACACCGACGGCGACGACGAATGGATCTCCGTCACGGGCGCCGAAGCTGCCGCTCACGTCGCCGCAGTCGCCAAGGGACTCATCGCGAGGGGAATCGCTCCCGGAGAGTCGGTAGGCATCATGTGCCGCACTCGCTACGAGTGGACTGTCCTCGATTTCGCCATCTGGTCCGCGGGCGCGATTCCGGTGCCGATCTACGACACCTCGTCGCCCTCCCAAATCGACTGGATTACGTCCGACGCGGCCGTGCGCACCCTATTTGTCGAGACCGACGCGCACGCGGCGATGGCCAGAAAGGTCGCCTCCGACTCCGAATCGCCCCTGCTGGCGATCGAGGTCATCGACAAGGGCGCGATTCCCGCACTCGTCGCCGATGGGGCGCGGGTCAGCGACACGGAGTTGGCCACGCGCACCGAACGACCGGGTCCCGGGGACCTGGCGACGATCATCTACACGTCGGGGACGACGGGCAGGCCCAAGGGCGTACGCCTGACGCACAAGAATTTCATCAGCCACATCGCGGGCCTTCAAGCGATCGTGCCTGGCGTCCTCTTTGAGGAGGGCGCGTCGACGGTGCTGTTTCTCACCCTCGCCCACTCCCTCGCGCGGCTCGTCGAGGTGCTCCTCGCCGCGTCGGGAACCGTCATCGGCTTCTGCCCCGATCCGAAGAAACTTGTGCCGTACATCGGCACCTTCAAGCCGACGCTCGTGCTGGCAGTGCCGCGAGTCTTCGAGAAGATATACAACGCCGCCGAGCAGCGCGCGGCCGCGGGGGGCAAGGTCAAGATCTTCCGGTGGGCCGCCAAGCAGGCCATCGAGTACTCCGAGGCCCTCGACACATCAGCGGGGCCCACCGCGGCGCTGCGCATCCGCCACGCAATAGCATATCGCCTGGTACTGGCCAAGATCGTGGCCGTCCTCGGCGGCAGGGCACGGTGGGCCGTGTCCGGCTCAGCACCGCTTGGGCCCAGGCTCGGTCACTTCTACCGCGGGCTCGGGCTGACGGTGCTCGAGGGCTACGGGCTCACGGAAACGAACGCCGCGTCACACCTCAATCCCCAGGATGCCCCGCGCATCGGCACCGTAGGTACGCGTATCCCAGGCATCGAGGTCAAGATCGCCGACGATGGCGAGATTCTGCTTCGCGGCGACCAGTTATTCGAGGGCTACCACCACAATCCCGAGGCGACCGCAGCTGCGATCGTCGACGGGTGGTTCCACAGCGGCGACATCGGGACACAAGACGCCGACGGATACCTCACCATCACGGGCCGCAAGAAGGAGATCATCGTGACCGCGGGCGGCAAGAACGTCGCTCCCGCGGTGCTCGAGGACCGCCTGCGCGGCTATCCCCTCGTTTCTCAGTGCGTGGTCGTGGGAGACGGCAAGCCGTTCATCGGCGCTCTCATCACGATCGACGCCGATGCACTCCCCGGCTGGTTGCACGGCAAGGGATTGCCCGAGATGACGATTGCGGAGGCGGTTCAGCACACCTTCGTCCGCGACCACCTCGACAAGGCGGTCGCGCGCGCCAACAAGGCCGTTTCCCGAGCGGAGTCCATTCGCAAGTACGACGTCCTGCCGAACGACTTCACGGTCGAAAATGGCTATCTGACGCCATCCCTCAAGGTCAAGCGCGCGACGGTGCTCAAGGACTACAGCGACGCGATCGAGGCCCTGTACGCGGAGGACACGCGCGACCAGGGCACGCGCGACTGAGTTTCGGGCCACTGAGTTTCGGGCGACTAAGTTCTGGAAGTCACGACGCCCGTTCGTCGGAGCGCACGAGTCGGAGTGGGGGCACCAGACCCCCACCCGCCATCGCGGCCATGGCCGCGGCTTGGTCCCTGTCCACCTCGAACGCGCCTGGCCTGCGCTCGATGGTGAGGAACGAGACGACGCAGTCCCCGCACGCGGGGCCACGCACTGTGCACGAATCACAATCGATCATCATGGCTCCAACGCTAGGACCCACCCCTGACACGCCCTCCCGGCGAGCCGCCGCATGTCGGATGGGTGACGTAACGTCGGCCGTATGACCGCCCCCTTCCCCGACCTCGCGGGCCAACTCCAAGGCCTCCAGATGGGGCTCGACGAGATCGGCGAGCCGTTGCGCGCCACCACCTTTGTGGTGGTGGACCTTGAGACGACGGGCGGCTCCCCCGCGTCGTCGGCCATCACGGAGATTGGCGCGGTGAAGACTCGCGGTGGGGAGGTCATCGGCGAATTTCAGACTCTCGTGGATCCCGGCGGCCCCATTCCGCCCTTCATCGTGGCGCTCACGGGAATCACCGACGCCATGCTCGTCGCCGCGCCGCGCATCGAACAGGTGTTGCCCGCCTTCCTCGAGTTCCTCGGCGATGCCGTCCTGGTGGCACACAACGCTCCCTTTGACGTCGGTTTCCTCAAGGCGGCGTGCAGGGCGAACGGCTACCCGTGGCCGGGAAATGAGGTGGTTGACACGGTCACTCTCGCGCGCAGGGCGACGACCAAGGAAGAGGCGCCGAACAAGAAGCTGGCCACTCTCGCTCGCGTCTTTGGCACGAGAGTCGCCCCCAATCACAGGGCGTTGGAGGACGCCCGGGCCACCTCGGAGGTGCTCCACGGCATGCTCGAGCGCCTCGCGCGGTTTGGCATCACCCACAGGGAAGACCTCGACGCGCTGCGCAACCCTGTGCCGGAGAAGTTGCGCATGAAGGCCCCCATGGCCGATCGGCTGCCCTCACAGCCAGGCGTATACGTGTTTAGGGGACCCCAGGGCGAGCACTTGTACGTGGGGACATCCAAAAACATCAGGTCGCGCGTCAAGACGTACTTCACCAGGGGCGAGCAGCGCAGGCAGATCAGGGAGATGCTCGAACTCGCCGTCGCGGTCGACGCCCATGTGTGCGCCACCGACATCGAGGCGCGCATCGTCGAGGTGCGCATGATCGATCAGTACCGGCCGCGGTACAACAGGCGGTCGGTTCGGCCGGAGCGCACGCCGTTCCTCGCCTTGACCGACGAGCGCTATCCGCGGCTGAGGGTCACCCGCACGAGCGACGGCACCGATGCCCTCGTCGGCCCGATGCGCGGCTCGTCGAATACGCGCTCGGCGATTGAGGTGATCGAGAGGACGCTCGGGGTGCGTACATGCACCACGCGACTCACGATCGTGCCGCGGGCGGCCGCCAGGGCGTGCCTCCTCAAGGACCTTGGCCAGTGCGCCGCGCCCTGTGTCGCCGGTGGTTCCGAAGGGTACGACGATGCCGTGGCAACCGCTCGCGACGCCCTCAGCAACGACCCTTCGCCCATCGTCGACGTGATGGAAGCCGCGATCACCCAGCACGCCGACAAGTTCGAATACGAGAGGGCCGCAGAGTTGCGCGATGGTGTCTCCGCCATCATCGATGGGATGTCGCGGTCACAGCGCCTGCGTTCGCTCGCCGGAGTGAGGCTGGTGGCCGCGAGGCGTTCCGGCCACGCCTTCGACGTGGTGTCGGTGGTGAACGGGGTCCTCACCGGCTCGGCGCGCGTCAGCGAGGGAGTGTGGGCGGTGTGTGCGCGCCTGCGCGAAGACTGGGCCGACGCTTCCGCCGAGGCCTCGACGACGACTCTCGTCGAGGAGCGCGAAATGATCGCGCAGTGGCTCGAGGCCGAGGGCACTCGCCTCGTGTTCGTCGACGGCGAGTGGTCCAGCCCCCTCAGGGGCGCTGGCAGGCATTCGCGCTGGGTGACCGCGCCCAAGAGCGATCGCGACACTATCGTCACGTTCTCCCACTAGGGCGCCCGGCACGGTCGCCTGCGGGGGCGTCCGTCGCGATTTCCCGCGACGGCGGGCTACGACTGAGTGGCCTTCGCCCACCGCTGCAAGGTCGCATCGGCGGCGCCAGAATCGATCGCGTGGGCGGCCGCCCGCATTCCGGACCGCAGTCGGTCAACCAGCGTTCCCTCCGACGTACCTGGGAGAGTTCCATCGGCCGCGAGGGCGATCGCTGCGTTCGCGATGACTGTCTCGCGCACGGGTCCGCTGTCGCCGGCGAGGACCGACCGCGCCACGGCGGCGTTCTCGTCGGACTCGCCTCCCGTCAACGCGGAAACGGGGATCGGGCGGAGTCCAAGATCGGCGACGGCGTCGATGGTGCTCCGCTCGACCACGCCTCCGCGTACCTCCCATACCGTGGTGGTCGAGGTCGCGGCGAGTTCGTCGAGCCCATCGTCGTTGCGGAACACGATCGCGTCGCGTCCACGCATTGCAAGCACCTCAGCCATAACGGGGGCTAGTTCCGCGGACGACGCGCCGATCGCGCTGACTGCTGGCTGCGCGGGGTTGGTGAGCGGTCCCAAGACGTTGAAGATGGTGGGAATCCCCAGCTCCTTGCGCACCGGGCCGGCGAAGCGCATCGCGGGGTGAAAGGTGGGGGCAAAGCAGAAGGTGATACCGACCTCGTCGAGAATTTCGGCAACGCGCTGAGGCCCCAGATCGAGGTTGATGCCGAGCGCGGCGAGCACGTCTGACGATCCGGTGGTCGACGTGGACGCCCTGCTGCCGTGCTTCACGACCCGAAGACCGGTGCCCGCGATGACGAGTGACGCCATCGTCGAGATGTTGACGGTGTTGGCCTTGTCGCCGCCCGTACCCACGATGTCGACTGTGCGGCCGGGAATCTCGATGCGCGCCGCGTGCTCCAGCATCGTCTCCACCATTCCGGCGACCTCAGGGGCTGTCGCGCCCTTGGTCTGCATTCCCATGAGAAACGCGCCCAGCTGGGCGTCCGTCGCTCGACCCTCAAACACCTCGTTGAGCATCCACGCAGTGTCGGACGCCGCGAGATCCTCGTCGAAGGAGAGTCGCATGAGGATGTCTGGCCACGTTGCCATGAGTTCGCCTTCGGTGTTCGTCAGTTGCGGGGGGACAGTCTGGGAAGGTCAGGCCTGAGCAGGAGCAGGGGTGAAGAACGCGTCCACTGCCGCCTTGACCTCAAAGGGATCGAGGGGATGCGCCACGGCCGCTTCCGCCTCGGACCAGGTTGCGAGCCAGGCGTCGCCCATGCGGCCCACGAGAACCACAATTGGCGGGCACGCGAAGAGTTCGTGCTTGAACTGCCGCGCCAGACCCATTCCGCCCGACTTCGCCGCCTCGCCATCGAGGACCATGAGGTCAAAGTCTTCGGTGTCGGCCTGCATCACGGTGCCCTCGTGCGTCGCAGTCTCCACCCATTCAATGGGGCGACCTGCGCTGCGGGGGCCCACCGCCATGCGCACCTTTTCGCGCGTGTTCACATCATCGCTGTAAAGAAGGATGCGAATCGGGTGCACGGCAACCTTGTCCGAATGCTCGGAGGCGGTGGACTCTATGTGTTGGCTCACGATGTCGTTCATGGCCCCATTCTGACACGACCTGAGCGGCGAGAGCCTAGCCTCCATGCGACCGCAGGCGAAAGATGCCTGTGGGTGCACGCGATACGGCAAATGACAGGCATAATAAGGGGCATGTCCCACGCACCAGCGGCGATGCCATCCCCAATCCACGCTACGCGCCCCAATCAAGTAGCGGTTGGGACCATAGTCTGGCTCAGCTCCGAACTCATGTTCTTCGCAGGTCTTTTCGCGATGTACTTCACCTTGCGCGGTGAAGCGTCTGCCGAATGGGCAACGTATACGCCCCTGCTCAAAGTTCCCCTGGCGCTTCTGAACACGTGCGTGCTTGTCGCCTCCTCGTTTACCGCACAGGCGGGCGTGCTTGCGGCGGAGCGCTACCAGCGCCGACGCACGGGCCCGCTGTGGAACCTGCGCGGCTGGGGCATGCATGAGTGGTTCATCCTCACGTACATCATGGGCTCCTTGTTCATCACCGGTCAGGTGTTCGAATACGCGGGACTGGTTCACGAGGGCCTGACGATCTCGTCATCGCCTTACGGATCCGTGTTCTACCTCACCACCGGCTTCCACGGACTCCACGTGATTGGCGGACTCATCGCGATGTTGTTCGTCCTTGGCCGCTCCTTCGCGGCCAAGAAGTTCGGCCCGGTCGAGGCCACCACGGCCATCGTCGTCTCCTACTACTGGCACTTCGTTGACGTGGTGTGGATTGCGCTCTTCCTCATCATCTACGGTCTGAAATAGGGGGAATTATGCGACGCCTGAGCCTCACCCGCTACCACCGCGCGGCACCCTTGGTGCTCCTCTTTGTGTTGCTCGCCGGAATCACCACGGCGGCATCGTTCATCCAGGCCCAACCCGCGAACGCGGCCGCTGCCGCGTCCACCAACGACGTTTCCGAAGGCAACAAGCTATTCGCGGCCAACTGCGCGACGTGCCACGGGTTGAGTGCCCAGGGTCAGGACGGCGTCGCGCCCTCGCTCGTCGGTGTGGGCGCCGCAGCGGTCGACTTCCAGGTGGGTACCGGCCGCATGCCGATGCAGGCCTCGGGGCCTCAGGCGATCGCCAAGAAGGTGCAGTTCAACGAGACTCAAATTCACCAGCTCGCGGCCTACGTCGCCTCGCTCGGCCCCGGCCCGTCGGTTCCCGACGCGCAGGCGGTTGACCCGGCCCTCGGCAATCCGGCCCACGGCATGCAACTGTTCAGGACCAACTGCGCCATGTGCCACGGCTCCGTCGGCGGCGGCGGCGCACTTAGCCAGGGAAAGTACGCACCGTCGCTCATGAAGACCACCCCGACCCACATCTACGAGGCCATGCTGGTTGGCCCGCAGTCGATGCCGGTGTTCAACAACGCGAACATGACCCCCACGGACAAGCGCGACATCATCTCTTACCTTGAGCAGCAGCGCAACGGTGCACCGGGCGGACTGAGTTTCGGGTCGATTGGGCCCGTGGCCGAGGGTCTGTGGGCCTGGCTGCTCGGAATGGGCCTCATCGTCGCGTTCACCGTGTGGATTGGAGTCCGTTCTTCATGAGCACCAACAACGGAAGCACTGCAGGGACCACCCACGACGAAGGCATTGTCGACGGAGAGTTTGTCGACCCAGGTATTCCCGCCGACCACCGTCTGCGTCGCGCCGATAAGGACCCCAAGGCCGCGCGTAAGGCGGAAATCCAAGCCGTCGTGATGTTTGGCATCTCGGTCGTCGGTACCGTCCTGGCCATCTGGGCCTATTCGACCGGCAGGGTGGGCGGCGACGATCCCGGTGCGGTGCAGCGCACCACCATGCTCATGGGCGTCGGCGTCGCGCTCGCAATGTTTGGCATCGGCACGGGGGCAATCCACTGGGCCAAGACCCTCATGCGCGACCACGACATGGTCGAGGAGCGCCACCCTCTAAGGTCCTCCGATGAGGCCCGCGCCACCGCAATCCAGATGCTCAAGGACGGCGCCAAGGATTCGGGCGTTGGCGTAGGCCGACGAGGCCTCCTCAAGGGCTCCCTCATTACGGCTCTGCTGATCGCACCGCTGTCGTTGCTCGTGCCCGCCGTCGGCAACCTGGGCGGCGACTGGAAGGTCTCGCAGTTCAAGTACACGATGTGGCGCAAGGGCATGAGGCTCACCAAGGATCCCGACGGCACGCCCATTAAGGCGGCCGACGTCACGATTGGTTCCGTCTTCCACGTCATCCCCGACGGCCTCAACGACCTCAAGCACGGCATGCTCGAGGAGAAGGCCAAGGCGATCGTCCTGCTCATCCGCATGGACCCCCGCGTGCTGAACGTCCAACCCGGCCGCGAGGATTGGTCGTTCGACGGCATCATCGCGTATTCCAAGGTCTGCACCCACGTCGGCTGCCCCGTGGCGCTGTACGAGCAGCAAACTCACCACCTGCTGTGCCCGTGCCACCAGTCCACCTTTGACGTAGCCAACGGCGCCAAGGTCATCTTTGGCCCTGCGAAGCGGCCGTTGCCACAGTTGCCCATCATGGTGGACGCCGAGGGCTACATCGTGGCCAAGGACGACTTCAACGAACCTATCGGACCGAGTTTCTGGGGGCGCCTCAAGTGACCACTCCGTCATCTGGCACCGCGTCAACTGGCACCGTTTCGACAGTGCCCTCGACAAGCCGGCTCACGCGCGCGGCGGGAGATACCGCCAATTTTGTGGACGAGCGTACGTCCATCGGTAGTTTCACCAAGTTCATGGCGCGCAAGATTTTTCCCGACCATTGGTCGTTCATGCTGGGCGAGATTGCTCTGTATTCGTTCATCGTCCTGTTGCTCTCCGGCGTGATCCTCACGGCGTTCTTTGTGCCGTCGATGGATCAGGTGAAGTACAGCGGCGGACTGGCACAGTTGCAAGGCACCGAGATGTCCAAGGCCTTCGAATCGACGATCCACATGTCGTTTGACGTGCCGGGCGGCCTGCTCATGAGGCAGATCCACCACTGGGCGGCCCTGATCTTCACCGCGGCGATCGTGACGCACATGGCGCGCATCTTCTTCACCGGAGCGTTCCGCAAGCCGCGTGAGATCAACTGGCTCGTGGGCTTCACGCTCATGATCATGTCGCTGGCTGCAGGCTTCACGGGCTACTCGCTCCCTGACGACGTGCTGTCAGGCAACGGCCTGCGCATCATCGACGGCGTCATCCTCTCGATCCCCATCATCGGTCGGTACATCTCGTATGGGCTCTTTGGTGGTCAGTTCCCTGGCGATGTGCTCATTCCCAGGATGTTCACCGCGCACATCCTGCTGATTCCGGGGATCATCCTGGCGCTCGTCGCCCTGCACCTGTTCTTGGTGTTCATGCAAAAGCACACGCAGTACCCGGGCGGTGGGCGCACCGACAAGAACGTCGTCGGGCTGCCCCTGTTCCCCGTCTATACGGCCAAGGCCGGGGGCTTCTTCTTCGTGGTGTTTGGCTCGATTGCCCTCCTCGGGGCCGCTTTCCAGATCAACCCCGTGTGGAACTACGGGCCGTACGACCCCTCCCCCGTCTCCGCGGGCACCCAGCCGGACTGGTACATGCTCTTCATCGACGGCGGCCTCAGAATCATGCCCGGCATGTTCGAGGTCGTGCTCGGCGGCTACACGCTTTCGCTCAACATCCTCATCCCTGCCGTCGTGATGCCCGGCCTCTTCTTCGGTTTCCTGGCGCTCTACCCGTGGATCGAGAAATGGGCTACCGGCGACCGCGGTGAGAGGCACGTGCTCGACCGCCCACGCAACGCCCCCGTACGCACGGGACTCGGCGTCGCCATCATCACGTTCTATGTGGTGCTGGTGCTGGAGGGCTCCAACGACATCGTCGCCAAATTGTTCAGTTTGTCGATCAATGACCTCACCATCATGTTCCGCTTCCTGGTGTTCGCGCTGCCCGTTGCCGCTTTCATGATCACCAAACGCATCGCCATGGGCCTGCAGCGCAAGGACCGCGAACTGGTACTCCATGGCGAAGAGACCGGGCGCATCGTCCGCTTCAAGTCCGGCGAGTACATCGAGGTTCACGAGCCGATTTCGGAGCAGGAACGCTGGGTGCTCGTGTCATACGCGAACCTCAAGCCCCACGAGATCGGCCCGGAAGCCAACGAACACGGCGTGCGCCGCAAGGGACTGCGCTGGCGACGGTTCACGGCCGCCTTGTCTCGCTTCTACTTCGAGGACCGCGTCGAGCCCGTCACTCCTGCGGAGCTCGCCGAGGCTCAAGAGCACCACGCCACGGAAATTGAGGCCAAGAAGAACGCCGAGCCTTACGACGCCGCCTCGTCCCACGTTTAGTTCTCATCCGCCCAGCGGCGCGCGTGGTTTGCGCGACAATGGAATGGTGACGGGCCTATACGCGTTGACCCTGTAGGACCGATGTGTACCTCCTGGTACGCGCCACAACGAGAGCCTCGGCAGACCCGGGGCCGTATTGGAGGAAGAATGGCCGACTACACACTGCCCGACCTCGCTTACGACTACTCAGCACTCGCACCGCACATCTCGGGCGAGATCATGGAGTTGCACCATTCCAAGCACCACGCCGCCTACGTGGCAGGTGCCAACACCGCGCTCGAGAAGATGGCCGACGCGCGAGACACCAACAATTTTGCCGCGATCGGCGGCCTTGAGAAGGCCCTCGCGTTCAACCTCGGTGGGCACACCAACCACTCGATCTTCTGGACCAACATGTCGCCGGACGGCGGCGACCGCCCCACCGGCACCCTCGCCACCGCGATCGACCAGAACTTCGGCTCCTTCGAGAAGTTCATGGCGCACTTCACGCACAACGCCATGACCGTCATGGGATCCGGCTGGTCCATCCTCGCGTGGGACACCATCGGCCAGAAGCTCATCATCGTGCAGCTGTACGACCAGCAGGGCAACGTCCCCGTTGGTCTGATCCCGTTGCTGATGCTCGACATGTGGGAGCACGCGTTCTACCTGCAGTACAAGAACGTGAAGGCCGACTACGTCAAGGCATGGTGGAACGTCGTGGACTGGGCCAACGTGTCCGCCCGCTTCGCCAAGGCCTCCTCAACCACGGGCCTGCTCATCTAGCTCTATCCGCTTCATAGAGACGCTGTCCCCCTTCCCGGGTTCGCCCGGTACGGCGTCTCCCCCACCAAGGGCGGGTCTACCGGAAACGGTGGGCCCGCCCTTGGTGTTTCCGCCGTGCCCTCCCCCGTCCCCCGCCCCCTCGCGAGATGGCTTGATTCGTACCGGTTTTCGGGCCGAACCGCCCACTGCTGGCTTGATTTGTATCGGCCGACGCTGCGGCGGGATTTGGCGACAGCGCTCGGCCTGGGTGCACGTAGGCCGGGTTGACGCCTGGGATTCGCCCTGTCAGTGGGCGTGACGGTCACGCAAGATGCAGTCCCGATCCGTGAGTGGGCATGAGCGCCGACTGGGATGCAAGGGGTCCCCGTGAGTGGTCACCAGCGCCGACCAAAGACATCGACAGGTCAAGTCCCCTCCCCTAGAACTTGGACTTCTGTTCGACGGGGTCGCGCACATTCCCTGAGATAAGTGTGGCGGACGTGAGCTCGGACTCACCGCGCCTGGCTTCGCAGACCTGCGCCGCGACAATGATTGCCGTTTCGTAGGTCCCTACGCCTTGTGGCATTGAACAGACCCACGACCCGGGTCACTTTGGTTGTGCGGTCAAAGCGGTGCGCGTAGGTTCGCTCTAGTTGCATGCTGCCAAACAGCATTGATTGACGGGGGGTCACGGGAACATGTCAAATTCGGTCTCGGCCGGGCACACCGGTTCGAGGGACTTGAAATACTCCCCATACGCCAATGGTGTGGGCGCGGCTGTACTGGCTGCGGTGGGAGCGATGTCGATCATTTGGTGTACGACGTCGACGACCTTTTCGCACAAATTCGCGACGCTCGCGATACTTGGCGCCGGTCAGGTGGTGGTGTACCAGCTCGCGAATGATTTACTGTCTCGATACCGGACGGTGTCGTCTGTGGCGCTTTTGAGTGCTCTCTTGAGCGCCGTCGTGCCGGGTCTTTTCCAGACGACTCCCGTCAGCACTGGCGCCGCACTGGCCTTGGCGGCAGCGGGATCGTTGCCCATGTGGGCCGTCGCCGTCTGGCGCTTGGCCCTTGCTCACCGAGCGGATCTCCCCACGTAACCAAGCCCAAACGTTGCGCCGCAGACTGCAACCGTGCGCGACCCGTGGAAGGTCCAATGGCGTACCGGCGTGAACCGCGGCACCTGGTGGATTAACGACAAGCCGGGTTGCTCGTTTGTGTCATACCCCGGGCAAAGGGGCTGCATCGCCACCAAACCGCGAACTCGTCACCACACCTGCGTGCGCTTCCCTGGTGGTCGTCATCGAGGACTCGACCGAGAGGTCCTGTTCTCTAGTCAGCAAATAATCACACGAGGCAGAGCAACGGACGAGTGCGGGACTCGGTGAGACCGCCTCTCATCCATCAGAGTGATGGGTGCGTGAGCGCGCGTATTCTTGTGGACAAAATCTGCCGCTTTGAAGGTGAGAGACATGGATCCCGTCGTGCTGATTGGGCTGGCGCCGTTGTTTCTGGTCGTCGCGGCAGACGTCTGGGTCTATCGAGACGCACGTGCACGCGCCAACACACGCCGTGAGGTTGAGGCCTCCATCGGCCCGTGGCACATCGCGACGCCGGAGACCTGGCTTGGGGGCTGCGCTGTACTGTTCCTGATCTTCTTTCCGATGTACCTCGTAGTTCGCAGCGCCTCCGAGTAGCCCAACTGCACCTACGCGGCGAGAGAACTGCGGCGAATGGCGTCCCACAGCGCACAGCCGCATGGGGTGGACTGGCGCCAAACCGGGTTGCCAGATTGGGTTCACCCCATGAGTGGGCGTGACGGTCACGCAGGATGCAGTCCCGATCCGTGAGTGGGCATGAGCGCCGACTGGGATGCAAGGGGTCCCCGTGAGTGGTCGCCAGCGCCGACTTTCGCACCGCAGCACCCTGCGGGGCGGGAAACCCTTTCGAGGGAATCAACCCTGACCGCCCCTCGGGAGGAATTGCCGCCCCGCCCCCACATGTGGCAGTTACCAAGCCCCACACAGTTCCGTGGAAATTCGAGCCCATCGGGAGCTGGCATCCGGTTCAGTGGTTGTGCCCTAGATCGGCCCCGCTGACTTCGACCAGTTCATGGTTCGGGACGAGCATGTTCGTGCATGACGCGTGGGGCGGGAGCGCGCGGCCCGCTCGATGGGCGGTGACCCCGCCGAGGTGCTAGAGATGATGCGTGAGAGCGGTGAACCTGTCCCGCGCGGGTGCGCGGCTACGAGTCGCGTTGGCGACAGCGTGCCTGGGAGCCGCCGCGTGGGGGCTGTACGTCTTCACCGTCTACCACGACACGGTGTACTGGAACCTGGGTGGGAACAGCCACGCATATTCCTACGTGCACCCTGCGATCTACGGACTGACGTTTCTCGCCGCGGTACGCGGTATGAGCGTGGGACTGCGGTCCTGGCGTTCCCCGGGAACGGCTTCCGGTGGGGTGACGAACGTCGGCCTGGCCGTGTTGCTCGCGCTCTCCCTGTGGGCGTGCGCGGCGACATTGCTCAGTCGCGCGTACGCCGTCTAGTCATTACGCCCCAGGCCTCCGCCCCACCCCACCCCACCCTGCCGCGATGGCTTGATCTGTACCGGTTTTGGGCGGAATCGGTCGTCAATGGCGCGATTCGTACCGCGGCGCCCCGAGGGGCCTGTCCTCGTCCCTACCAGGCGGCCTCAACCACCAGCGGCGGGCGGTGCGAGACGTCGTACACGCGCAGCCACTCGGGGCGCACCACCACCACCTCGTAGCCCTCGTATCGCGACTTGGATCCGGGCATGAGGCGCTCGAACTCGGCGGCGAAGTGCTCGGCCTCGTCACCCTCCGTGATAGTCGCGGCGCCCTCGAACTGGACTGAGACGCGAGCTGTCGTGCCCACGACCACCGCGGCCCGTCCGTTCGCCTCGATGTTGGCGAGCTTGCGCGCCCAGGGGACCACGTTGAAGATCAGAGTCCCGTCGTCGAGCGCCGTGATGCCCACGAGCGCCGCCTCCGGCTCGCCGTCGGGAGTGACCGTCGCGACGATGCCGCGGCCCTCCTCGCGGACGTGGGCGGCGATGGCGGCTCTGTCTTGGGGATCAAGTGTCATGCGGTCGACGCTAGCGGCCACTACGCGGCCCGTGCGCAGGGATTTGGGCCTATGCCGCGCGTGTCGGGCCATCCAAATACACTGGGCCAACGCTTCGTCCCGTGCCGCCCGGACCCATTGGAGTGCCTGTGACCGACCTCGACTCCCCGACCCACGCCGCCGATTCTCACATTGCAGACACCCACGACTTCATCGAGGTGCACGGCGCCAGGGAGAACAACCTTCAGGACGTGTCGCTGACCATCCCCAAACGCAGGCTCACGGTCTTCACCGGCGTCTCGGGGTCGGGAAAGTCATCCCTGGTATTCGGCACCATCGCGGCCGAGTCGCAGCGCCTCATCAACGAGACCTACAGCGCTTTCGTGCAGGGATTCATGCCGTCGCTCGCGCGGCCGGACGTGGACTCGCTCAGCGGGGTCAGCGCCGCCATCATCGTCGATCAGGAGCGCATGGGCGCCAACTCGCGCTCGACCGTGGGCACGGCGACCGACGCGAACGCCCTCCTGCGCATCCTGTTCAGCAAGGCGGGCGTGCCGCATATCGGGCCGCCGCAGGCGTTCTCGTTCAACGTGCCGTCGGCGAGCGGAGTTGGATCGGTCAAGGTCGCCAAGGGCGGCTCGACGAGCGCGCACAAGCGCGAGTTCAAGGTGCTCGGCGGCATGTGCCCGCGGTGCGAGGGCATGGGCACCATCAACGACATCGACCTCACACAGCTATTCGACGACTCGAAGTCGCTCGCCGAGGGCGCACTCACCATTCCCGGCTATACGGCCGACGGCTGGTACGTGCGTATCTTCACGGAATCCGGCTTCGTGGACCCCAACAAGCCCATCCGCAACTTCAGCCAGCGCGAGCGGGACAACTTCCTCTACAAGGAGCCCACCAAGGTCAAGATCGAGTCGATCAACATGACCTACGAGGGCCTCGTGCCCAAGATCCAGAGGTCCATGCTGTCCAAGGACCTGGACGCGATGCAGCCACACATTCGCGCCTTCGTCGAGCGCGCGGTCACGTTCACCACATGCGCAGACTGCAGGGGCACCCGGCTGGCGGAACACGCTCGCTCCTCGCGCATCGGCGGCGTCAACATCGCCGATGCCTGCGCGATGCAGATCTCCGACCTTGCCGAGTGGGTGCGCGGGCTGGACCAGCCGACGATCGCTCCCCTGCTGACCGGCCTCCAGGAGAACCTCGACGCGTTGGTCCGGATAGGCCTGGGTTACCTGAGCCTCGACCGCCCCGCCGGAACGCTTTCGGGTGGCGAGGCGCAGCGCGTCAAGATGGTGCGCCACCTGGGGTCCGCGCTGACGGACGTCACGTACGTGTTCGACGAGCCCACCGCCGGGCTGCACCCGCACGACATCGAGCGCATGAACTCCCTGCTACTGAACCTGCGCGACAAGGGAAACACGGTGCTCGTTGTCGAGCACAAGCCCGAGGTCATCGCGATCGCCGACCACGTTGTCGACCTGGGGCCCGGTGCCGGGAAGCACGGTGGCCGCATCGAGTTCACGGGCACCGTGGCGGCGCTGCGCGCGTCGGACACCCTCACAGGACGCCACCTCGATCACCGAGCGTCGCTCCGCACCTCGCCGCGCCAGGGCGTTGGCGCCCTGGAGATCCGCGGCGCCAGCCAGCACAACCTGCGCGGCGTGGACGTCGATGTCCCCACCGGGATCCTCACCGTCGTCACCGGTGTGGCGGGCTCGGGCAAGAGCTCGCTCATCCACGGCAACCTGGGCGGGCGCCACGGCGTCGTGGTGGTGGACCAGGGCGCGATCAAGGGCTCGCGCCGCTCCAATCCCGCCACCTACACGGGACTGCTCGACATCATCCGCAAGGACTTCGCCAAGGAAAACGGCGTCAAGCCCGCGCTGTTCAGCGCCAACTCCGAGGGCGCGTGTCCCGCGTGCAAGGGCGCGGGCCTCGTCTTCACCGACCTGGGCCCGATGGCGACCGTGAGCACCGTCTGCGAGGCGTGCGAGGGCAAGCGCTTTACCGACGAGGTGCTGGAGTACCGCCTGCGCGGCCGGAACATTCATGAGGTCCTGCAAATGTCCGTGGCGGAGGCTCTCGAGTTCTTTGCCGATGGCCCCGCGGCCCCCATCTTGCAGCGCCTGAACGACGTTGGCCTGCATTACATCGCGCTGGGCCAGGCGCTCAACACGCTGTCGGGAGGCGAACGTCAGCGCCTCAAGCTCGCCATCCAGATGGCCAAGAAGGGCACCACCTACGTCCTCGACGAGCCCACTACGGGCCTGCACCTTGCCGACGTCGACCACCTGCTCGCGCTCCTAGACCGCCTGGTAGACGAAGGCAACACCGTGATCGTGATCGAGCACCATCAGGCCGTGATGGCGCACGCCGACTGGATCATTGACCTCGGTCCCGGCGCGGGTCACGACGGCGGCACGGTGGTGTTCGAGGGCACCCCGGCAGACTTGGTGGCGGGCGGCGCGACGCTCACGGCCCAGCATCTCAAGGAGTACGTGGCGTAGGAGCCGCTCGCCTACTCGGGCGGCCGCTGTGCGGCGAGTACGGCCTTGATGCGCGCAATCTCGGGTGGGTGCAGGATGAAGGCATCGGCGTCCCCTTCGACGTAGAGGCCCAGGTTCGGCTGCAGCTGCGAGATGAAACTGTCCGCCCTAAGGGCGATGAAATACGGGGTCTGCTCTACGAACTTCGCACTCGCCGCCCGGGAGATGCAGACGACGACGCAGTCGCTCGTGCCCATCTTAAGGAAGAGCGGTTTAGCATCCGCAAGGCCCTTGACGCCGGCCGTGGAACTTCCCAGGTAGATCACCGAGTTGATGAGTTCGGTGGCCACGTCCCAGATGGTGACGTCACCCCTGACACCTGCCGAGATGAGCGCGTTCAGCCTCTCGTTTTCTGGCATGTCGCTGGGCCGTGGCGGTTCGGACGCTTCCGACATCGGTCTCCCTGTGGGCTCATGAGCGGTCGCGGGTAGGTGAGCACGCGCACTACCGGCTCTTCGGTGTCAAGGCTATCGGGCGCGGGACTCAACTCGCTCACGCGCCAACCCGACTAGCAGCCCTCCGACGCCGTGATGGGGCTTCCACACACGACCACCGAGCGCGGGCCGGTGCCCCCCGCGTTGAACGCCGCCACCCTGAAGTAGGCGTGCACGTTGTCGACGACTTCGACGTACTGGTAGGAATCCGACGTCGGCCGCCAAATCTGGATGAACTCGTACCCCCCGCCAAACTCAACGGCAGTCGCGCCCGTGGCCACCACTACCGACGCGGACGCCACGAACGGCCCGGCGGCCGACGACGACCGATAGACCCGGTAGCCGGTCGCGCCGGCCACCCCGTCCCAATTCAGGAGAGTCTCACCGGAACCGCCCCCCGGACCCGCGCTCACCGTGGTCACCTGCCCCGGCACGGCCGCCGGAGGCGTCGTCTCGCTCACTGCCGGAGGCGTCGTCTCGCTCGGCGCCGGTGCGGCCTGCGTGGGACTCACCGACGCCGTCGGGCTCGGCGAGGGCGTGGCAGTAGGTGTCGGCGAGGGTGTCGTAGAGGGCTCAACCGAAGCGGACGACGTGATTGACTGCGTAGGCGCGGCCGCGAGCGGCGCACCCTGCCAGTAGTGGTGGAATCCCAGGGCCCCCGCGCCGATGACGACCGCAACTGCCGCGGCGATCAATGCCCCGCGCGCCACCCGGCGCCGGCTAGCGGACGCCGCGTAACGGTGGACTGTGTCGGGGCCAAGCGGGTACTCCCGCTCGGCCGCAACCGCCTCGTCGTGCGCGGCGGCGCGGAATAAGCCCGCCAGTTCAGCGCTCATCGCCCGGCCCTCCCTTCGCGAACTCTCACGTCGACGAGAGGCACGTCGACCACATCCGGGTCGGCACTCGTGCCAAGCTTCGCGTTCAGATGATGAATGCCGTCGCTCAGATAGCGCTTGACGGCGCCGTCGCTCAGTCCAAGGGTTTGGGCAATGTCGGCCACGAGCATGTCGTCGTAGAACCGCAACACCACGCACGTGCGCTGGCGGGGTGGCAGCGTCCTCAACGCGGCGCGCACATCCATGCGGTCGGCGATCGCGTCCTCGGGCAACGCCTCGTCAACCAGCATGCGCGGAAGCACGCCCAGCATCGTCTTCCTGGAACGCGCCCCGTCGATGAACCCGTTGGCGATGGCCCGCCGCACGTACGCGTCGACCGCATTGAGGCTCGGGAATGACCTGGGCCTGCCAAAGGTCCGCACGATCGCGTCGTGCACCAAGTCCTCGGCAGCGGCGCGGTCGCCCGTCATCAGGGCCGCGTACCCGATCAGGGCGGGTCGGCGTTCTTCGAGCAGTTCCTCAAGGAGACTGCGCCACGTAGCCACGGCAAGCCTCTCTTCTGGCAACGACGCCCGCTATTCATCTCATTGTATGAACGGATCAGCCGCTGGGAACGTTGTGTGGTCGAGCCTGCCGAACACCGACGGCGTGACTGTTCTCCCCTTGCTCGAGGGTGAGCAACATGACGTCGGAATCCCCCACCCGACTGCATGGGACGAAGCCGCGGCGTTCATAGAGCAGGCGCGCCACCTCGTTCCCGTCCTCCACCGAGAGGGACAACGCGCGCAGAGGCTCCTCGCGGGCGCGAGCAATGAGCGCATCCAGCAGTGCGCCGGCGACTCCCTTGCGACGAAACGGCGCCAGGACGGCCATGCCCAGCTCGGGGACATCGTCGGCCACGTAGCCGTATCCTGGGTCTTCGCTCGCGAAGTGGCGCCACCACGCCGCGCCTGCCGGAAAGCCACGCTCCACCGCAATGACGCCCGCATCGCCAGGGAGCATCCAGCCGGTGACGTAGTGTGCGAGCTCGGGGGCCGCAACCACCGATGCGGCATCCCACTGGCCGTCGTCGCGCCAGTTCATCGCCGCGAGCAGAAACGGCATGAGGTCGTCGCTCGCTGTCATCTGGCGCAGATCCATGTGGACATGCTTTCACGCTCGGGGCCCCGGAACGCGGTCCATGGCTGCAGGGCGACCGGGAACACCAGTCACGGACGGCCCAAAGTCCCGGTGTTTCCCGACTATTCCTTGACATCCTGGGACCATCTACACCCGATATGGACGATGACCAGGGCATTCGCTCACTGACGAGCACCTAGGAGTTACGTTGCCGACGACAGCACGGTGGAGCACCCACCCGCGAAGGTACGTTTCGGCGACCACAGGGCCCATTCCTCCCGCTCACAGTGCCGATGCTCCACGCCCCACCGCGATCACCGCCGAGTGCGGGCTCGTCCACACGTCATCGACGTCAACCGACTGTCAGACCTTCTCCGTGCGCGAGTTCCTCATCCTCGAGGACGGCAAGCGTGTGATCCTGCGCGAGGGCCTGGAGTTCACCATCGGCTCGCCGCGCGCGGATATCCGCGAGGGCCTATGCGCCGACGCATTGATTACCGCCATCCGCAACGTCGTCCTTCCAGAAGTCTCCGCCGCCGACCCGGAGCGCCCGTGGGACTGCCTGGTCCAGTTGTCGCGCCGCCGCCGGGTGCAGACGTGCGCCGACGAGTTGGCTCAGCTTCCGTACGAGGTCAAGCTGACCGACGAGGTCCTTCGGTGGCTTTAGCCGTCTCTTAGGGGGAGGCCACGCACTCGCGACCGTGAAACGATGGGTCGCATGAAGGCGATCATCACCACAGGCCCAGGTACGCCCGACGTCATGACGTTGTCCGACGTCCCCGAACCGACCTGCGCCCCCGAGAAGGTGCGGGTGCGCGTCGAGGTCGCGGGCGTCAACTTCATCGACACCTATCAACGCTCGGGCGTGTACAAGGTCGACTACCCGTTCATCCCTGGACTCGAGGGCGCCGGGACCGTCGTCGAGACCGGCGCCGCCGTCGCGTGGGCCCGAGTAGGCGACCGCGTCGCGTGGGCCTCCACCCCCGCGTCGTACGCCGAACAGGTCATCCTTGGCGACGGCGGCTGCTTCGCAGTTCCCGAAGGCGTGCCGAGCGACATCGCCGCCGCGGCCATGATGCAGGCGCTCACAGCGCACTACTTGTGCACCTCTTCGTTCGCGCTGAAGCCGGGGCACACCGCACTGGTGCACGCGGGTGCGGGAGGCGTCGGACTCTTGCTCACCCAGATGGCTGTGGCGCGGGGCGCGCGGGTCATCACGACGGTGTCCAGTGAGGAAAAGGCCGCGCTCTCGCGCGCGGCGGGCGCCGACGTCGTCATCCGCTACGACCAGTTCGTCGACATTGCACGCGAACTTCCCGATGCAGTCAGGGCCGCAACGGGCGGTCGCGGCGTCGACGTCGTCTACGACGGCGTGGGCAAGAGCACGTTCGACGGCTCGCTTGCGTCGCTCGCTGTGCGCGGCGCCCTGGTGCTTTTCGGTGGCGCCTCCGGCCAGGTGCCCGCCTTCGACCTCCAGCGCCTCAATGCGGGCGGATCGCTGAGCATCAGCCGCCCCACCCTCAAGCACTTCATCGCCACGGCGAATGAACGAGCGTGGCGCAGCGGGGACATCTTTGGGGCGATCGCCGACGGAACGCTCGACGTGCGCATCGGCGCAAGGTTCCCGCTGGCCGACGCCGCCGAAGCTCATCGGGCCCTTGAGGGCCGCGCGACCACGGGCAAGGTGCTGCTCATCCCCTGACGCGCGGGAGCGCACTGCGTGGGCAGGGTCGCTACCAGGAAGCAAGAACCCCGGTCCACATCGTTGTGAGCCGGGATTCCAGCGGTCTAGGGGTCAGTGCGAGAAGCGTCCCGTGGAGAACTCGAACACCCAACCGACGAGGCCGATCACGGCGACGATCACTGCGGGCACCATGACCCACCACCCTACGGCCATTGCGACAAAGGCGAGCGCGCAACCAAAGGCGAGCACGAGCGGCCACCACGACCATGGAGCGTAGAGGCCCTGGTCGCCGGACTGCTCGGAAACCATGCCCTCGTCGCGGTCCTCGGGACGCTCGCCGTGGCGCTTCTCCAGCATCCTGAAGTAGAACGCGATCATCAACGCAAACGCTGCCGAGAGCAGGATGGCGGGGAATCCGACGAGTTCCTGGAAGTGCGTGAGGAAGCCGTAGACGATCGCCACGAGCAAGAAGAACGCTCCTGGGATAAAGAAGATTCTTGATTCGGTCTTCATCGGTGTCTGACTCCCCTACTTGGCGTGCGCATCGTCGTGGTTGTCAACGGCGGCGACCTCTGGATAGTGCAGATCAAACGCGGGACGCTCCGAGCGGATGCGTGGAATCGACACGAAGTTGTGGCGCGGTGGAGGGCAGCTCGTGGCCCACTCGAGGGAGGCACCGTAACCCCACGGGTCGTCGACGGTGACCTTGGGCGCGTGCTTTGCGGTCCTGTAGACGTTCCACACGAACGGCAACGTCGACAACGCCAGGAAGAACGCGCCAAAGGTCGAGATTTGGTTGAGCAACGTGAATCCGTCTTCGGGCAGATAGTCCGCGTAGCGTCGCGGCATGCCGGCGGCACCCAACAGGTGCTGGACAAAGAACGTGGTGTGGAAGCCGATGAAGAGCATCCAGAAGTGGACCTTGCCCAGACGCTCATTGAGCATCTTGCCTGTGAACTTGGGCCACCAGAAGTAGAAGCCGGCGAACATGGCGAACACCACGGTGCCGAACACCACGTAGTGGAAGTGCGCGACGACGAAGTAGGTGTCGGACACAGGGAAGTCGAGAACGGGCGAGCTCAGGATGATGCCCGTCAGGCCACCAAACAGGAACGTGACGAGGAAGCCGACGGACCACAGCATCGGCGTGGCCATGACGATCTTGCCCCGCCACATCGTGCCGATCCAGTTGAAGAATTTCACGCCGGTGGGCACCGCGATGAGCATCGTCATGAACGCGAAGAACGGCAGGAGCACCGCACCGGTCACGTACATGTGGTGGGCCCACACGGACACCGACAGGGCCGCGATGCCCACGGTCGCGTAGACCATGCCGTGGTAGCCGAACAGCGGCTTGCGGCTGAAGACGGGGAAGATCTCCGTCACGATCCCGAAGAACGGCAAGGCGATGATGTAGACCTCTGGATGCCCGAAGAACCAGAACAGGTGCTGCCACAGGATGGCGCCGCCGAAGTCGGGGTTGAAGACCTGCGCGCCAAGCACGCGGTCGGCGCCAAGCGCAAACAGCGCGGACGCGAGCGGGGGGAACGCCACGAGAATGAGGATCGACGTGACGAGGATGTCCCACGTAAACATGGGCATCCTGAACATCGTCATGCCCGGGGCGCGCATCGTGACGATGGTGGTGATGAAGTTGACCGCACCGAGAATGGTGCCGAAGCCAGCGAGTGCCAGGCCAAACACCCACAGGTTGCCGCCAACACCAGGAGAGTAGGCGGAGTTGGAAAGCGGCGCGTAACCGGTCCAACCAAACGCTGCCGCGCCTCCGGGGGTGAAGAACCCTGACAGCGCGATGATTCCGCCAAAGAAGTAGAACCAGTAGGCCAGCATGTTGAGACGCGGGAACGCCACGTCGGGCGCCCCGATCTGCAGCGGCATGATGACGTTCGCGAATCCCGCGAAGAGCGGCGTCGCGAAGAGCAACAGCATGATCGTGCCGTGCATCGTGAACAGCTGGTTGTACTGCTCGGGCGACTGGACCACCTGGAGTCCGGGCTCGAAGAGTTCGGCCCTAATCAACAGGGCGAGGATGCCGCCGACGATGAACCAGGTGAAAGACGTGATCAGGTACATGTACCCGATCACCTTGTGGTCGGTGGAGGTGATCCACCGCACCACAACGGACCCGGACCGCTTGCGGATCAGCGTGGGCGCGTGGTCGGCGGCGGTGCCTTCATAGGTCAAGGTCGTCATGGCCTAGCCCTTCCCGCCGGCCGGCTGGACCCCAGGGTCCTGCAGGCGGCTGTATTGGAGACCAAGTGCCCCGGTCTGGCCCTTGTCACGCAGGGACTGCATGTAGGCGTCGTACTCCGCGCGGGGAACGACCTTCACCCTGAAGAGCATCGCGGAGTGATACTCGCCGCACAACTCGGCGCATTTGCCCTGGTAGGTACCCACAGTCTCCGGAATGAACTGAACGTGACTCGTCCGCCCAGGAATCATGTCTTGCTTGAACAGGAACGCAGGGACCCAGAATGAGTGGATCACGTCGCGCGAGTTCAGCGTGATATCGACGGTCTCACCCACGGGAAGGTAGAGCGTGGTCAGGGTGTCCTCGACGCCGGGCTTGCCGGTGAGCTTCGCCTGAACGCCCGCGGTGTAGACGTGGTCGTCGAGGTAGTTGAAGTCCCACGCCCACTGCTTGCCAATCGCCTGGATATGCACATCGGCGGGACCGGACACGTCCTTGACGATCGCCACATCCGTTGCCGTCCACCGGAACAGCACGGCGAGCATGATGAGCGGGACGATCGTGTACATGAGCTCGAGCGGCACGTTCGCTCGCGTTTGCAGGGGCAACTTGTCGTCGCCTTTGCGCTTGCGATAGACGGCGACGGTCCACAAAATCAGGCCCCACGTGATGACGCCGACGATGAGAGCCGCTAACCACGAATAGTTCCAGAGGTCGATTACGCGACCCGTGTGATTCGTGATACCGGGTGAACTGGGAAGACCATTGGCTCCAGCTTGACCAGCACAGCCCGCTAGCAGGGAGGACGATCCTGCTACCAACGCGACTGTGCCGAGCCTTCGGAGCGCTACAGGGGACAAAGTAGCCACGCGTGCATACTAGCGCGCGATACCGTTAAGGCATGCAAAGGTCCCGGGTCTTTCTTGACGCGGGTGGCTCAGCGCCCCTTTCGTCCCGAGTTGTCGACGCCCTTCAGGCGGGCTTTGCCGATGGTTGGGCTGATCCTGCCCGGCTCGTCACCGAGTCGCGAAAGGCGAGGGGCCTCATCGACGGCTCCCGCGAGGCCATCGCGGAGGTGTTGGGCGCCAGCGCGGACCAGGTGCACTTCGTGCCCTCGATCCATTTCGCCTTCGAGCGTGTCATCGCGGGGATCGCCCAGATGCGCCGCGCCCAACCCCGCATTGTGGTGAGTGCGATCGAACGTGACGCCCTCATTCACGCCGCGATCCACACTCGACCTCACGGCGTCGAGTCGGTAGGGGTTGACGCGGCGGGCCACCTCGACTTCGACGCATTCACGGCCGCGGTGACCGCAGATGGCGTCGCACTTGCCGCCATCCAACATGCGAACCAAGAGATAGGCACCGTCCAGCGCCTCGACCCGGTGGCCCTCGTTTGCGCCGACGCCGGGGTCCCTTTGCTTGTCGACGCCTCGTCGAGCATTGGCCACAGGGATGCGCCCGAGCACTGGGACGCGCTGGTCGCCCACCCAGCCGACTGGGGAGGGCCCGCGGGGATCGCAGTCCTCGCGCTCACCCCTCAGACTCGTTGGCTGCCCACATGGCCGGAGGGCGACGATTGGGCGCCCGGCGGCGTTAGCGTGCCGCTCGCACTTGCCTCGGCGGTGGCGCTGCAGGAACGCGAACAGGGACGACTCGCCAATGCCGGCCGTCTCGGCGCGCTCGTCGAGAAGATCAGGGCAACGGTCCGTCGTCTCGAAGGCGTTGAGGTTCTCGGCGATCCCTACGAGCGACTCCCCCACGTCGTCACGTTCTCTTGCCTGTACGTCGACGGCGAATCCCTGCTGTCCGAGCTCGATCGGGAGGGCTTCGCCGTGGGTTCCGGCTCCGCTTGCGCGAGTGGGAGCCTCGAACCGTCGCGCGTCCTCGCGTCGATCGGCGCACTCACTCACGGAAACGTGCGTGTCGCGCTCCATCCCGCCGTCACCGGCGAAGACGTCGACCGCTTCCTGGCAGTGCTGCCCCAGGTGCTCGACCGCGTGCGATCCCGCCTGGGCGCGCCACGGACACCGTGACAACCGGCGCGGGCCCGGCTACGGGTGGAGACCCGGCGCCCCTCGAGGTCGACGCGCGGGGCAAGGCGTGCCCCATCCCGATCATCATGCTCGCCAAGGCCGCTCGAGACCTGGCGCCCGGAACGGAGCTCACCGTTCTTGCGACGGACGTGGCGGCACGCTACGACGTCCCCGCGTGGGCGCGGATGACGGGAAACGACTTCGTGGGGGAAAGCAAAACGGACGGCGGGGCAATTGCCCTCACCGTCCGTCTGCGTGTGGTCTAGCGGTTCCTCAGAACCGGCTTAGCTGAACGAGTCGCCGCAAGCGCAAGAGCTCTGCGCGTTGGGGTTGTCGACCGTGAAGCCCTGCTTCTCGATCGTGTCAGCGAAGTCGATGGTCGCACCCGAGAGGTACGGCACCGACATCTTGTCGACAATCACCTCGACGCCGTCGAAGCTCTTGATCGCATCGCCTTCGAGACTGCGCTCGTCGAAATAGAGCTGGTAAATCAGGCCGGAGCAGCCGCCTGGCTGAACGGCAAGGCGCAGGCGAAGGTCGTCGCGGCCCTCTTGGGCGAGCAGGCTCTTCACCTTTGCCGCTGCGGCGTCGGTAATGACCACACCGTGGGTGGTGGGCTCGGTGGCAATGTCTGTCATAGCGCCTCCTTACGAGAACGGGTCAATCAAGGGTACGACGGACCGGTGGCTTGGTACACCCATCAACGCCGTGAACTCTGTTTTTGTGCCCCATCGATGTCACAGCAACGTCACATTCCGTCAGCGGGCCCATGTCTGCGCGAGCCTGCGGACTCCGTCGGCAAGACCCTCGGGCCCCTCCCCCGCCTCGTGGGCGGAGGAAATCCCGGCGGCCATGAGATCGCGCTTGCCCACTCGCACGCCCGGAGCGAGCAGCGCTGCGGGCACACCGTGGGCGGCGGCGGCTGCGGCGACCGGCACGGCGACGCCGTAATCGAGCGCTCGCGGCGTGAGCTCGGCCGAGATGCCCCACACGAGATCAGCGCCTCGAGCCACCTCGGTGCTTAACCCTGCGGCGTCGGCGATGTACGTACTGGCTGGCACGAGTCGCGCACCCACGGCCGCCAACGCGTAGGCGAGGCCAGCGGCCGCACCCGTACCTGGTTCGTCGGACAGGCGCGTCGGCCCCATGAGAGCCGACCTGTTCCCCACCTCGTCTCCGTGGACCGCGAGGTCTTGCCAACGCTCCTCTTGGGCCTGAGCCGCGGCAGCGACCGCGGCATCCCCTTCCTTGCCGTCCAGCAAGGCCGCGCTCATGCCCTCAAAGCCGAGCAGGGGACGTCGCGAAGAGACCAGCACCACGATGTCTAGGCCGGCGAGAAACTTCTTGGTCGCGGGAAGCGAGCCCGACCACAACTCCACGGCGTCTCCGGCGATCGCGTCGTCGCCCACGGGGATGACGACGGTGCGTCCAGCATTCGCGAGCCCCAAGAGTGCTGCGGCGACATCGATGGGGTTCCAGCGGGATGAGCCGCCGGTCGGCGCAAGCCACGTCGCGCCCGCGTGATCAATGGTTTCGGCTCCGTCAACGAAGCCGCGCGCCCCGCGCCACACATCGGCCGATCGTGGGCCGCCGCTACCCATGGGGAGCGTCACCAACTCGACTCCCGGGACGGCCGCCGCCCATGCCTGCCTCGCGATCGTCACGGCCGCCGTGGCGTCGATTCGATACCTTCCTGGCCACCCTTGTACCGCCGCCACCACTCGCATGAGGTCAAGTGTGCCTGCTCGCGCGTGGCTGAACTGACGGGGGACCCCCCCGCGACCGTGGAACAATGGTCGAATGACGCAAACCTTCGACGAGCCAGCCGCCTCACCCGCGTTGCTACTGCTCGGCACGCGTACCGACCCGATGTCCGAGCGGGGAGTCGATTGCCCGGGCGACCTGCCCGCGGCGTCTGACCCCGGGCTAGTCGAGCGTGCTCGCGCCGCGAAGGAGGCCCTCGGAGACCGCGTCTTCATCTTGGGACACCACTATCAGCGCGACGAGGTCATTCAGTTTGCCGATGTCACCGGCGACTCGTTCAAGTTGGCGCGCGATGCGGCGAACCGGCCCGGAGCCGAATTCATCGTGTTTTGTGGTGTGCACTTCATGGCCGAAAGCGCGGACATCCTCACGTCGGACAACCAGGCCGTGATCCTTCCCGACATGGCGGCCGGCTGCTCCATGGCCGACATGGCAGGAATCAACCAGGTGGAAGACGCGTGGGCCCAACTGGAAGAGGCGGGCGTCGCCTCGCGCACGGTGCCGGTTACCTACATGAACTCGACCGCGGCAATCAAGGCGTTCTGCGGCCGCCACGAGGGCGCGGTGTGCACCTCCTCAAACGCGGAGGTCGCGCTGCGCTGGGCGTTCGACACGGTGGGCGGTGTCGCGGGCGACGGCAAGGTGCTGTTCATGCCCGACCAACACCTGGGTCGCAACACCGCGGTGCTGGGCTTGGGCTTGGGCCTCGACGACTGCATCGTGTGGGACCCGCGCAAGCCCCTCGGCGGCAACACCCCGGAGGCCATCGCCGCCGCACGCATGATTCTGTGGAAGGGCCACTGCTCGGTACACGGCCGCTTCCGCAAGGACAACGTGGACACGTTGCGCGAGCAGGTCCCTGGAATCAACATCATCGTTCACCCCGAATGCACCCACGAGGTGGTCACGAGCGCCGACTTCGTGGGATCGACGGAGTACATCATCGCCGCGATCGACGCGGCCGAGCCAGGCACCGCTTGGGGCATTGGCACGGAGCTCAATCTGGTGCGCCGCCTCGCCGATGCCCACCCGGACAAGCAGGTGCACTTCCTCGAAGACACGGTGTGCTTCTGCTCGACCATGAACAGGATCGACCTGCCCCACCTGGTGTGGGTTCTCGAGTCTCTCGTCGCGGGAACGGTGCCCAACCGCATCGTGGTCGACGCCGTGACTCAAGAGCAGGCGCGCATCGCACTTGACCGAATGCTCGCGCTTCCTGCGCAGCAGCCCGAGAAGGACTAGTCGAAGCGCAACACGCGCTTTCGAGAGGACGACATGGCACGCAAGGATATCAACGAGGAACTCGCAGACGAGGCCCGCGCCGAAGGCAAGGGCAAGGCAACGCCCAAGCGCCGCGACCAGGAGGCCGCTCATCAGCGCGCCCTCGTGCTCGACCCGAAGGCGAGTTCCAAGGAGAAGCGCGAAAAGGCCCGATCACAGCGCGCCAAGGAGCAGCAGGCGCTCCTGACAGGCGACGAACGGAACATGCCCGCCGAGCACCGCGGCCCGCAGAAGCGCTTCATCCGCGACTTCGTCGACGCACGCACGGGTCTCGGCGAATACCTCATGCCCGCGTCTATCGTGTTCGTGATCATCTCGCTGTTCTTCAACGGCAATGCCAACGTGAGCGGTTGGATCATCCTGGGGTTCTACGTACTGGTGTTCGTGACGCTCGGCGAGACGTTCTGGGCGATGCGTAGCCTTCGCAATTTGATGGCAACGAAGTTCTCGGGTACGCCGATGCCACGCGGCTGGCGCATCTACACGGCTGGGCGCATGCTCAACCTGCGCCGGCTCCGAGTTCCTCGCCCGATCGTGAAGCGCGGCGAGTTTCCCGTCTAGGCCACGCATCGCAGTACTGGGCGTCGCGAGCCCGAACGAGGCGACTCGAAACGATTCGACATCTCGCTCCGGAGCGCTAGGGTGAAGACATGATTCCTTCACGCTATCTCGGCAACTCCGGCCTCAAAATATCCGAACTCACCTACGGCAACTGGATCACTCACGGCTCCCAGGTGGAAAACGATGCGGCGGCCGCCTGCGTCAGGGCCGCGCTCGACGTAGGCATCACCTCGTTCGACACCGCGGACGCCTACGCCAATACCAAGGCGGAGCAGGTCCTCGGCGATGCCCTCAAGGGCGAACGCAGGGAAAGCCTGGAGATCTTCACCAAGGTCTACTGGACCACGGGTCCTGGCGGCCCGAACGACTCCGGACTGTCGCGCAAGCACATCATAGAGTCGATCAACGGCTCGCTGACGCGGCTACAGACGGACTACGTCGACCTTTATCAGGCTCACCGCTTCGACACCGAGACTCCTCTCGAGGAGACGATGCAGGCGTTCGCCGACGTCGTCCGCCAGGGCAAGGCGCTGTATATCGGCGTGAGCGAGTGGACGGCCGACCAGATCCGCACGGGCGCGGTCATGGCCAAGGACCTTGGTTTCCAGCTCATCTCCTCGCAGCCCCAGTATTCGATGCTGTGGCGCGTGATCGAGGCCGAGGTCGTTCCCGCATCCAAGGAAGTGGGGATCAGCCAGATCGTGTGGTCCCCCGTGGCCCAAGGCGTGCTCACCGGCAAATACAAGCCAGGCCAGGCTCCGCCCCCCGGCTCGCGTGCGACTGACGAAAACGGCGGCGCGAACTTCATCGCCAGCTTGCTTTCGAACGACGAGCTCCTGACGCGAGTGCAGAAGCTTGCGCCGATTGCCGCCGAACTTGACCTGACGATGGCCCAACTCGCCGTCGCCTGGGTGCTGCAGAACGACAATGTGGCCGCCGCGCTGATCGGTGCGTCACGTCCCGAGCAGGTTCGCGAGAACGCGAAGGCCGCGGGCGTCACCATCCCCGGGGAGCTCATGGCCAGGATCGACGATGTGCTCGGCGACGCGGTCGAAAGTGACCCGGGCATGACGGCGAAGCGCGCCCCCGTGAAGCGACCCACGTAGTCGCTGCGTCTTCTCTGGAGAGGTCCAGAAACCCGAAACCCCCGGAGGCTGAGGAGCCCCGGGGGTTTCGTGCTTCAAAGGAGAAAACAATGAACTTCGTACGCCTGGCAGGTGCGTACACATCTCTCAACGGCTCTTTGCCCCAACTAGTTCCCGTTTCTTGCGATGGGTTTTTCACCCGGCACGGGGGCCTGTTCGCGCCCCCTCACCCGGTGCTGACACGTCCGCGAAGGTAGCATGGTGCTGAGGTGATGCACCATGCGCTCGCCCACCGTCAGGGAGCCTGCCGTCTCCGGAAGTTTCTACCCAAGCGATGCGATCGTTCTGCGCGACGCGGTCGACGTTCTCCTCGCTAGCGCGGTTCCTCACCGCGCAAGCAGTCCCAAGGCGCTCGTCGTTCCCCATGCGGGCTACGTGTATTCCGGACCGGTTGCCGCGACGGCCTACTCCCTTGCGGCACGGATGCGAGAAACGATCACTAGGGTGATCGTCATTGGCCCCACGCACCGGGTGGCAGTGCGAGGGGTCGCGCTTGCTGGCGTTCAAGGCTTCGCCACGCCGCTCGGAGTGCTCTCCGTGCCCGAGGCCTGGGCCGTGGCACAGCTTTCCGCGCTACCCACGGTGTGCGTCAACCCGGAGGCTCACCGGTGGGAGCACTCGGTGGAGGTGCAGTTGCCCTTCATCCAGCGAGCGCTTGGCGACGTGGACGTGATCCCATTGCTCGCAGGGGATGCCACAGGTGATGAGGTCGCCGACGTGCTCGACGCCCTATGGGGCGGGCCCGAGACGCTCATCGTCATCAGCACAGACCTGTCCCACTACCTGCCTGACCATGCAGCAAGGCAGGCCGACGCCACCACGATCGCCCGGATCATCGCGCTCGACGGGCCGATCGACCACGAGCACGCGTGCGGCGCCACTCCCCTGAATGGCCTGCTGATAGCGGCTCGCCGTCACGACCTCCACCCCACACTGCTCGACGCCCGCAACTCGTCAGACACCGCAGGCGATCCTGACCGCGTCGTCGGCTACTGCGCGGTTGCCTTTGAGGAGGCCCCCCGTGCGTAACTTCGACATGCCCGCACCTGCGCCAGAGGCGGTCCTGCCACCAGACGCCGGCAAGGTACTCATCCCGCTTGCGTGGGCCGCGATCAAGGAGGCTCTTGGCGAAGAGTCCGCGTACCCCCGCGACAGACCGGAGTGGCTGCTGGCTCCCGGAGCGAGTTTCGTCACCCTGATGGAGGGGCGTGCGTTGCGCGGCTGCATCGGCTCGCTTGAGGCCAGGCAACCGCTCATTGACGACGTGCGCACCAACGCCGTCGCCGCAGCCGTACGCGACCCCCGCTTCCCGCCGCTTGACGCCATGGAGCTAGAGCATGTGGCCATCGAGGTGTCGGTCCTGTCGCCCCCCTCGCCGCTCGACATCGACGGATTCGCTGGGGCGTATGACGCGCTCCGACCGGGGGTTGACGGAGTGATCCTGGAGGTTGACACGCGGCACAAGGCGACGTTCTTGCCCCAGGTGTGGGGGGAGTTGCCGCACCCCGCTGACTTCCTGCGCCATCTGTGGCTCAAGGCCGGCGTCGAGCCGGGAGTCTGGCACGCAGGAACCCGCCTGCACACGTACACGGTGAAGGCCTGGCAGGAACGCCCTGCGGAACGAGCCTCCGGGTAGACGAGATGACCTCCGCACCCACTTCCAGTGCCGACAAGCACTCACCCGACGTCGGGGCGTGGCACGACGCCCCAACGGCACGCTGGTGGTCGCCCCTCGCCGACGGTCGCATCGAGTGCGACCTGTGCCCTCGCCGCTGCCGCTTGCACCCCGGACAGAGAGGATTCTGCTTCGTGCGCGCGCGCGAAGGCGACCGCATGGTGCTGACGACGTACGGGCGCAGCTCTGGATTTGCGATAGATCCCGTGGAGAAGAAGCCTCTGTCCCACTTCTATCCGGGGACCGCCGTGCTGTCCTTCGGCACCGCAGGCTGCAACCTCAATTGCCGCTTCTGTCAGAACTGGGATATCTCCAAGTCCCGAGAGTGGGATCGGCTCGCCGCGGCCGCCAGCCCAGAGGCCATCGCGGCGGCAGCCCGCTCATCCGGTTGCGACTCCGTCGCGTTCACCTACAACGACCCTGTGATCTTCGCTGAGTACGCGATCGATACCGCTCACGCATGTCACGAGCGGGGCCTGCAGGCGATCGCCGTGACCGCTGGATATATCACCGACGAGGCCAGGCCGGAGTTTTTTGCGCCCATGGACGCGGCCAACATCGACCTCAAGGGCTTCAGCGAGGACTTCTACTGGAAGGTGACGGGCGCCCACCTGCGCAGCGTGCTCGACACGATCGTGTGGGTGCACGAGCACACCGACACCTGGCTCGAGTTGACAACCCTTCTCATCCCCGGTTACAACGATTCCAGCGATGAGATCGCGCGGATGTCGCGCTGGATCCTCGACGAACTCGGCCCGGACGTGCCCCTGCATTTCTCGGCGTTTCACCCCGACTTCAAGATGCTCGACGTTGCGCCCACGCCGCCGGCCACGCTACGCGCCGCACGGGCGACCGCTCTAGACATCGGCCTTCACTTCGTCTACACGGGCAATGTGCATGACCCGGAGGGCGAGACGACCACGTGTCATGCGTGCGGCGCCGTGCTCATCGAAAGAGACTGGTACTCGATTTTGGCCTACCGGATCACGAAGGAGGGTCGTTGCCCTTCCTGCGGCACCTCGGTGCCCGGACGGTTCGCCGACGTTGTCGGTGATTGGGGTCGACATTCGATCCCCATCCATATCTCGTGACAGAAGTCAAAGCGCCGCCGTCGAAGCGAGCGCGAGCAAACGTGCGGCGCCCGCTTGCAGCGGCCTTCCTGGATGCCAGATCGCCGCGAGTGGCCGACTCACCACCAACCCATCGATCTTGACGCGCACCAGACTCCCCGCATCGAGATCGTCCCTGACCGCCCGCAGGCTCAGCGCCCCCACGCCTACTCCTGCCACGATGGTGGCGCGAATGCCCGCCGTGGTGGCGAGTTCGGCAGCGGGCTGGGCGATGGCATCGGCACCCACTGCTGCGGCGAGCGCCCGCTCAAGCGTGAGGCGCGTGCCGCTGCCAGGCTCTCTGCCCACCAGCGGAGTAGCGGCCAGTTCTCCGGCCGACACCGATGTGCGTTTCGCCCACGGATGGCGTGGCGATACGACGATCCCGATCTCATCGTGACCGATGACGCGAATAGCGAGCCCCTCGGGCGCATCGGGCGTCTCGATAAAGCCCAAGTCCTCGGCGCCCGCGCGCACCCTTTCCACCACGGTCGCGCTGTTGACCACGGTAAGTTCCACTCGTGCGGCGTGCGGCTCGGCCGCGTAGGCCACCAGCCACCCTGGTGCCAGGTGTTCCGCGATCGTGAGGCTCGCGCCGACGCGCACGTGCGCTGCACGATCCGATCTCAGGGCGAGCACCGCTTGATCGAAGGCGTCCACTTGGGTCAGCAGGGAGCCCGCCCACTCGGCTACCAGCGCGCCGTGGGCCGTCAGCGTCGTGCCACGGGCGGTGCGCTCGAAGAGCGGCAGCGCCCAGCGCCTCTCGACAGCGCGCATGCGCTGAGAGACGGCCTGCTGAGAGACGCCGAGGTCCTCGGCCGCCGCGGTCAGGCTGCCGCGTGCCTCGACGGCCGCGATCATGCGCAGTTCCTCGATCGATGTCGGCCGCATGGCTCTCCCTGTCTGACAAACGGACTCAGATACAAGCAGGGCTTGTGGATCCCGTTGAAGTCACTCTACCGACATCACCGTCGCTATTGTCTGCCGAGCGTCTTGTTGACTCGCGACGGCCAGAACGGACCCTCGTAAACGAGGGCGGTGTAGGCCTGAACCAGGGTGGCGCCCGCGTCGATCATCGCGCGGGCATCGTCGGCCGTCGTGACCCCGCCCACGCCAATGAGGCACATCGAGGCACCGACTCGCACCCTCAGACGCGCGATCACATCGAGCGCGCGGTCGAGTAGCGGCGGCCCGGACAGCCCCCCGGGTCCGCGCTCATGGCCGATCGTGGTGTTGGTCGCAACGATTCCATCGAGGCCCAGTTCGATCGCGAGGTCGGCGACCGCATCCACGTCCGCATCCGCCAGGTCCGGCGCAATCTTCACCAGTAGAGGCACGTGGCGACCGGGCGAGCCCTCATCCGCGCCCGCTCGCGCGTGCTCCAGGATGGGGCGCAAGGCATCGACGGACTGCAGGTCGCGAAGCCCGGGGGTATTCGGCGAGGACACGTTGACGACAAGGTAGTCCGCGTAGGGCGCGAGCACTCTCGCGCTGTATGCGTAGTCGAGCGCGGCGTCCTCCGCGGAGGTCAGCTTGTTCTTGCCGATGTTGACCCCCACCACGGCACTTTTGCCGACGCGCGAAGACCGCAAGCGCGACAGGTGCCTGGCGGCGGCATCGGCGCCGTCGTTGTTGAATCCCATGCGGTTGCGCAGGCCGCGCACGTCGAGTTCGCGCCACGCGCGCGGCTGCTCGTTGCCTGGCTGGGCCTTGGGCGTGATGGTGCCGATCTCCACGTGTGAGAAACCCGCGAGCCACAGCCCCTTGACGGCGACGGCGTCCTTATCGAGGCCTGCCGCGAGTCCCACTGGCGCCGGGAACGTGAGGCCCATTGCCTCGACGGCAGCCGAGGCTGGCGGGGCCGGCATGAGCCGCAACGCGCGTGCGATACCCACGAGCGGCCATCCGTAGCGGAACGCAGCAATGGCCACATGGTGCGCACGTTCGGTACTCATGCGGAGGATAACGTGGCGAAAGACGAGGCCGTACACACCGCCAAACTACAGGTCTAGGCTTGGACTTATGACCACCCTTGCAGTTACTTCCGATGCCATTTCCACCCTCTCTTGCGACGCCCTGATCCTCGGCGTCGACGCTGAAGGCTCCGTCACGGCGCACCCTCAGCTCGACGAGCAGACACGCGCGGCGCTTACCGAGACGGCCGTGGCGCTCGAGGCGAGCGGAAAGGTTGGCTCGGTCACCGTGCTCCCCGGCGGCCCCACGGCGGCCCGGCGCGTCGTTCTCGTGGGTCTCGGCGACGGCACCGATGGCGAGCTTCGCTGTGCCGCCGGCGCGGCCGCACGTTCGTGCGGAAAGAAGCCCGGCACCGTCGTCGTGGCACTCCCAGGTGAGAGTGACCGTGCCCTGTCGGCCATCGCCGAGGGCTCGCTGCTCGGCTCGTATGTGTTTACGGACTACAAGTCGGACGCCGACGACGAAGAAGAGCAGGTCTTCACCGACTGGCTGATCGCGGGCGCATCCGTCGCCGCCGTCGAGCGCGCGAAGGTCATCGCTGGCGCCGTCGCGGGCACCAGGGACCTCATCAACACTCCCCCGCTCGACCTCTTCCCCGGCGCCTTCGCCGACATCGCCCAGGGCTACGGCAAGCAGCAGGGTTGCGACGTTCAGGTGTGGGAGCCGCAGCAGCTCGCCGACCAGGGCTTCGGCGGAATTCTTGCGGTGGGCATGGGTTCGGCGCGCTTGCCGCGCCTGGTGCGCATCCAGTGGGCCCCGGAGGGCGCAAAGCAGACCGTCGCCCTCGTGGGCAAGGGGATCACGTTCGACACCGGCGGCATCTCGCTCAAGCCGCCGAAGTCGATGGAGACCATGAAGTCCGACATGTCGGGCGCGGCCGCAGTGATGCACACCGTGCTTGCCGCGGCCCGAGCCAACCTCCCCGTGGCAGTCACCGGTTGGCTCTGCCTCGCGGAGAACATGCCTTCTGGCACCGCTCAGCGCCCCTCGGATGTCATCCGCATCTATGGCGGCAAGACCGTTGAGGTCCTCAACACCGACGCGGAGGGCCGCTTGGTGCTGGCCGACGGACTCGTGCGCGCCATCGAGGAAAACCCGGACGTGGTTCTCGACATCGCGACCCTCACCGGCGCCCAGGGTGTCGCACTCGGCCCACGCACATCGGGAGTCATGGGCACCGATGAGGTTCGCACCGAGGTGGTTGCCGCCGCGGACGCGATCGACGAGGACATGTGGCCGATGCCCCTGCGCCCCTACATCAGGGAAATGGTGCTGTCCAAGGTGGGCGACCTCAAGAACGTCGGCGACCCGGGCGGCCAGGCGGGAATGCTCTCCGCTGGGATGTTCCTGAAGCAGTTCGTTGGCGACGCCAACTGGGCGCACCTCGACATCGCACGCCCCGCCTTCAACGAGGGAACGGCGTACGGCTACACGACCCACGGAGGAACGGGCGCCGCAGTGCGCACGCTCTTCGAATTCCTCGAGCGCCGCGCAAACGCCTAAATCTGGCGGTGCTTCTCGTTCCACTCGCGCATGCGGGAGGGGTAACCCGACAGGTTGACGTCAAAGACGGGAACGCCAAGGTCTTTGCCCACCTTGCGCGCCGCCAGAGCATCGGGAACTTTGCGACGCGTCCACTCGCCCGTACCTGCCACGACAACGAGCGTCGTCTGTGTGACGCGAGTCGCGGGCTCGATGAACGCCTCGCAGCCCTCCCTTCCCGCGACAAAGGCGCGGAAGTGCTGCATCGTCGCCGACTGAGCCTCTCGCGAAGAGGTGCCCGTTGGCGCGCTGGGCGTCGCGCCGCGACCGAATATACGTCCGAAGAAACTCATGTCTCTTAGGGTAACCATGCCCCGTGCGGTTCGCTCCCACCGCTACCAATGGCAAGATGGGAGTTCACTGCTTCCTGACAAGGAGAATCGACTGCCGTGACCGAGTCAACCCCTAGCTCGTTTGATGTCCTCATCCTCGGCGGAGGCTCCGGCGGCTATGCCGCCGCCCTGCGCGCCTCACAACTTGGCATGACCGTCGGACTCGTCGAAGAGTCCAAGGTGGGTGGCACGTGCCTCCACAACGGCTGCATTCCCACCAAGGCCCTCCTCCACGCCGCAGAAGTGGCGGACGAGGCCCGTCACGGCTCCTCGATCGGAGTGCTGACGGAGTTCAACGGCATCGACATGCCGGCCGTCAACGCCTTCAAGCAAGGCGTCGTTGACCGCTTGTACAAGGGCCTCCAGGGCCTCGTGAAGTCGCGCAAGGTCACCGTGATCGACGGTCACGGCACCCTCGTTGGCCCCGACGCCATCGAGGTGCGCGGCGTCAGGTACACCGGCAAGAACATCGTGCTCGGCACGGGCTCTTATGCCCGCAGCCTCCCCGGGCTCGACATCGGCGGCCGGGTCATCACCTCCGACCAGGCGCTCGAGATGGACTGGGTTCCCCAGACCGCAATCGTGCTTGGTGGCGGCGTAATCGGCGTCGAATTCGCCTCCGTATGGACGTCCTTCGGTGCCAAGGTCACCGTGGTCGAGGCACTCCCCCACCTCGCGCCCAACGAGGACGAGGCACTCAGCAAAGGGCTCGAGCGCGCGTTCCGCAAGCGTGGCATCGACTTCAAGCTGGGCGTGCGCTTCTCTGGCGTCACTCAGACCGACGCGGGAGTCACGGTGACGCTCGAGGACGGCACGACGCTGTCCGCCGACGTTTTGCTCGTGGCGGTCGGCCGTGGGCCGCGCACCTCGGGCCTCGGATACGAGGAGCAGGGCATCCGCATCGATCGGGGCTTTGTCCTCACCGACGAGCGCCTCCACACCGGTATCGCCAACATCTACGCCGTCGGCGACATCGTCCCTGGACTGCAGCTCGCACACCGCGGCTTCCAGCAAGGCATCTTCGTGGCCGAGCAGATCGCGGGCCTCAACCCCGCTCTGATCGTCGAGTCGAACATTCCGCGCGTGACCTACTGCGATCCCGAGCTCGCGTCGGTGGGCGTCACCGAGGCCAAGGCCAAGGAGATTTACGGGGACGACGCGGTCGTCGCCCTCGAGTACAACCTCGGTGGAAACGGCAAGAGCCAGATCTTGGGCACAACCGGCTTCGTTAAGCTCGTGCGCGTCAAGGACGGGCCCATCGTCGGTATCCACATGATCGGAGCCCGCATGGGCGAGCAGATCGGCGAGGCGCAGCTCATCGTGAGCTGGGAGGCGCACCCGGAAGACGTCGCCCCTCTCATCCACGCTCACCCCACCCAGAACGAATCGCTCGGCGAGGCCCACCTGGCTCTTGCGGGCAAGCCGCTTCACGCGCACGAATAGGCCTCGAGGAGACACAAAGCATGAGTACTGATGTCACGCTTCCCGCACTGGGCGAGTCCGTTACCGAGGGCACAGTCACCCGTTGGCTCAAGGCCGTCGGCGACACGATCACAATGGACGAGCCGCTGCTTGAGGTGTCGACCGACAAGGTCGACACCGAGATTCCCGCCCCCGCTGGCGGCGTTCTCCTTGAAATTCTGGTGGGCGAGGACGAGACCGTCGATGTCGGCACTGTCGTGTGCCGCATCGGCGAGGCTTCCGAGGCCGGTGCCGGCGCGCCCGCTCCCGTGGCCGACGCACCCGTCGTCAGCGCCCCAGTAGAGGCCGTTCCCACGGCATCGGTGCCCGAGCCCGCACCCGCCGTTGTTGCGGCACCCGAACCAGTGGCCACGCCCGAGCCGGCTGTGGCTCCGGTCGCGTCCCCAGCCCCTGCCGCCGCCCCATCGCTAGCCGTGCGCGCCAGCGATGCGACCGACGTGCTCCTTCCGGCACTTGGCGAATCAGTTACCGAAGGCACAGTCACCCGTTGGCTCAAGGCCGTCGGGGACACGATCGCCGCGGACGAGCCCCTCCTCGAAGTGTCGACCGACAAGGTCGACACCGAGATCCCCGCCCCTGCGGCGGGCACCTTGCTCGAGATTCTGGTCAATGAGGACGAGACCGTCGACGTCGGCACCGTCGTGGCACGCATCGGCTCGGTTCCGCCCGCAGCGTCCGCTCCCACGCCCACGCCTGCACCTGTCGAGGCACCTGCGGCTCCCGTTGCCGTGGCCCCCGCTCCCGTTGCCGCACCTGCACCTGTCGTGGCACCTGCACCTGCACCTGCGCCCGTCGAGGCGCCTGTGGCCCCCGTTGCCGTGGCCCCCGCACCTGCGGCTCCCGCCGCCGTGCCGATGCCAGCCCCCGCCGCGACCCCAGCGCCAAGTGCCGGCTCCACTTCCGGCTATGTCACACCCATCGTGCGCAAGCTCGCTTCGGACAATGGCGTCGACCTTGCGTCCGTCGCGGGAACCGGCGTTGGCGGCAGGATCCGCAAGGAGGACATCCTTGCCGCGACCGCCGTTGCCGTCACCCCCGCTCCCGTGGCAGCTCCCGCAGCTCCCGCGGCTCCAGCCGCACCTGCCACCGCGGCTGCCGCGGTATCTCCGCTACGAGGTACCACCGTCAAGATGAGTCGCATCCGCACCCTCACGGCGGACAAGATGATGGAGTCGTTGCACGGCATGGCGCAGCTGACGTCGATCGTCGAGGTCGACTGCTCACGCATCTGGAACCTGCGCGCCAAGGCGAAGGGCGCCTTCGAGGCCCGCGAGGGAGCCAAGCTCACTTTCCTGCCGTTCTTCACCAAGGCGGTGGCCGACGCGCTCGTCGAACACGCATTCCTCAACGCCTCCGTGGTTGATGGTTCGATCGTCTACCACCCAAGCGTGAACCTGTCACTCGCCGTGGACACCGAAAAGGGACTCATGCTCCCCACCCTTAGGGACGCGGACAGCAAGTCGCTCGCCGACCACGCCCGCGGAATCGCCGACCTCGCCTCACGTGCCCGCACGGGTGGCCTCAAGGCCGACGAGATCAGCGGAGGAACGTTCTCGATCACCAACACCGGGTCGGGCGGCACCCTGCTCGACACCCCCATCGTGCCCTCTCCCCAGGTGGGAATCCTTGCCACCACGATCATCGAGAAGCGCGTGGTCGTCAGCAAGGGCCCCCAAGGTGAGGACGTGCTGTCTATCAAGCCGATGTGCTACCTGCCCCTCAGCTATGACCACCGCATCGTTGATGGTGCCGACGCCGCCCGCTTCCTGCAGACCGTGAAGGCCCGCATTGAGGCAGGCGCGTTCGAGGCCGAGTTGGGCCTGTAACGCATGCGCGTGATCGTCTCTGGGTCACACGGGTTGATCGGGACCGCGCTCGGGGAGTCGTTGCGCGCCGACGGCCACACCGTGGTCGCTCTTGTTCGTCGTGACGCACGTGGTGAGCACGAGTCCTCGTGGGACCCGACGACCGGGCGGATCGATGACGCGGCGATAGCGGCCGCCGATGTGGTGGTGAACCTCGCGGGCGCCTCGATTGGCGACAAGAGGCTGACCGTCGGGTACCAAAAGGTCGTGCTCTCATCGCGGGTCGACTCGACCAGCACGATCGCCAATGCGATCGCACGCGCGAACCCCACGGCGGCCCTGCTTCAAGGGTCTTCGATGGGTTTCTACGGGGACCGTGGCACTGACCCGCTGACAGAACGACTCCCCGCTGGCGACGGCTTTCTGGCCGATGTTTCGCGCCAGTGGGAGGCCTCCGCCGCACCGGCGGTGAACGCAGGGGCACGCGTCGTCTACCTGCGCACCGGACTGGTGCTTGCCCCCCACGGCGGCTTCGCAAAGCGCCTGCTTCCGCTCGCGGGGCGCGGCCTCATCGGAGCGCTTGGCCATGCGGAGGCACTCCAATCGTGGATCTCTCTCGTTGACGAAGTGCGCGCCATGCGCTTCCTCATCGACAGTGCGCACCGTGGTCCCGTGAACCTCGTGGCGCCAGGTACCGTGTCGAGCGCCGAGTTCGTGAGCGCCATCTCGGAGGCCCACGGACACCACTCGGGGATCCCTGTGCCTTCGTGGGTGCTTCAGGCGGTGGTGGGACCGGCGGCCGACGACCTGCTGGCCTCGCAGAATGGCGTGCCGGGTGTCCTCAACCGCCTCGGCTTCCAATGGACCCACTCGACCATCGCCGAGGCCGCAAAGTACATTGCACAGCCCTAACCGCCGGACTCCGTGACGGTCATCGCGTCGCTCACGAGCCAGCCTGATCCGTCGACCCACTGCAGGATAAGGTCGACCGTCTGTTCGTAATTGTCGTAGCTCCTGGTCTGCCCTCTCTCCACCACATCGTGGGGCCCAAGACGATAGCGCACCCTGACCACGGCACGGCCGCCGTCGGCGGGCAGCGGGTCCGCGGCGCCGCCCAGCCTTACCGAATCCTCGACAGACCCTTGGAGTCCATCAAACCTCAGAAGGCCGTTCCGCAGGGCCATGGCGGTGTCTTCCGCGTCAGCACGCGCGAGAGAACCCTCGGCAGTCAACGCGACCAATGCCTCACCGTCGCCACGTGCCAGCGCCTCAAATCTCGCGACCGTGAGTCGTTCCGCGGCATCATTGGGCGCCTGAAAGAGCTGTGCCTCGGAGGGCGCGACCGCTACGCCGGTCACGGTCACGATTGCGCTCGAGCCGCCGCCCGGCGTTCCGGGTGGCGCCTCTGCGGCGGCGGCTTTCGCCCCGGCCCAGGGCCCCAAGTGTGTCGCCCATGCCGCCCCCAATCCGAGTCCGCCCACAAGCCCAAGTGCAGTGATCGCCACGCCGATCCGCAGGAGTGCTCTGGTGGCATTCAGTCGCAACCGCCACCAGCGCGATTCGCGCAGGGGAACGGCCGCACTATGCGTGACAGCTCCACGCTCCACATTTCCGTGCTCGACAGTCCCGTGCTCGACAGTCCCGTGCTCGACAGTCCCGTGCTCGACAGTCCCGTGCTCGACAGTCCCGTGCTCGACAGTCCCGTAGTCCGTGGACCTTTGATTCGCTAGCACGGCACGCCTCAACGCGCTCGCCACTCCCACCGCAGGCACGAGCACCTCTTCGGGATGCGCACACGACGCGAGTGCATGCACCACCATGGCAGCGGTCGGGCGACCCTCACGGTTCGGGTGGGTCATGGGTTCGGTCCAGGCATCGATCCTGTCGGAGTCGGACTCCCTCACCGCAGAAGCCAGCAGCCGCCCGAGAGCGGCGATATCGTCGGCCGCGTGAGCGTCATCGGCGCCGTCGACGAGTCTGGCGAGACGCACCCTGCCTCGGTCAATCACGACCGCTTCCCCGTCGAGCGCTCCGTGAACGAGTCCCCCCTTGTGCAGCACCGCGAGAGCCTCCGCGACCGCTGTGCCCAGCCACACGCACTCCCCCGCTCTCAGTGCGCCTCGCGCATCGAGAACCGCCCGAAGAGTGTCGTGGTCGTGCGGCGGTTCGGTCACCGCGACCTGATCGCCCGGTGTCATCGTGACGCGACTGGGGACTAAGAAATGAGGGGAGCCGAGTCGCACCAGGCCTTCGACGCGGGAGCGCACCCGGTCGAACTCGTCGGTTCCCGTTCCCACGACGCGCTCCACGTGGCGCCCGCTTTGCACAGAGGTCATGGACCCACAGTGCCGTGCGCTGCGCGCCCGCGGGCGTTATCCACAGGGCATATTCGCCCCCGGGCGGCCCGGTATGTGAACGCCCTAGTCCTGGAGCGCTCTAGTCCTGGAGCGCCCTAGTCCTTGAAGGCGCCAGCCCACGGCCACCACGAGGCGCGGTCGACATCGGCGATGAGTCCAGGAACCAAGAGAGATCGCACGATGAAGGTGTCGACGAGCACTCCAAAGCCCACGATGAATGCGATTTGGGCGAGGAAGATCAAGGGCAAGACACCGAGCGCAGCGAAGGTTGCGGCCAACACCAGGCCCGCCGACGTGATGACCCCTCCCGTGACGGCGAGGGACCTGCGAACGCCCGCGCGAGTGCCGTAACGCAACGATTCCTCGCGGGTGCGAGACATGAGGAAGATCGAGTAATCGACACCCAACGCGACGAGAAACACGAAGGCGAGCAGCGGTGTCGCGGGATCCATTCCTGGGAAGTGGAACACATGGTCAAATACCAGGGACGAAACCCCCAACGAGGCCGCGAATGACAGAATGTTCGCCCCGACAATGAGGGCAGGGGCAACCAGCGCGCGCAGCAAGAACGACAACACGATGAAGATCACCAAGAGAATGACAGGGATGATCACCTTGATGTCGCGATCGGTCGTCAAGCGGGTGTCGAGCGCCTCGGCGGCTTGTCCCCCCACCAGGGCCTCGGGGGCCTGGTTCTTGAGGGCTTCTCGAATCGTCGAGACAACCTGTTGAGCGTCGCGGGTGGAGGCCGCCTTGGCCGTCACCGCGTCGATTTCGACCTGACCGTTCACCACGATCGGGCTCTGAGAGCCCGTGCCTGCCGGAGCGCCTTGAACAACTGCGGGAGTGAGCAGGTATGCCGCATCAATCCCTGGCACCGCCTTAACCGCCGCGAGCGCCCCGTCGGCCTTGTTCTGGTCGACAATGATCTGCACCGGCGACGTCGCACCTGCGGCGAAGTGGTCCTGGAGGACCGTGAATCCCTCAATGGATTCGGTCTGCGTGAGGAACACGTCCTTCTCGCCCAGGCCGTCCGCCTTGAGACCAAGGAGCCCCGTGGCCATCACCGCCAGCAACGCGACCGAACCCACCCAAATGATGCGCGGACGGGCGTCAACCGTGCGGGAGATCTTGCCCCACACTCCAGCACGGCGCTCGACGGCGTCGGTCGACTGACCGTCGTCACCGTCGCCGAGGTAAAGGGGGCGCATCGGCCAGAAAACACCCCGCGCCCTCTTGCCGCCCATGAGGAGGAGCGCAGGCAAGAGCGTGAGCGCCGCGAGCAAAGCGGCCGCGATGCCGATGGCACCCGCAGGGCCGAGAGAAGCATTCGACTTGAGGTCCGACAGAAGCAGCACGAGCAGCCCCAGGATCACGGTTCCGGCCGACGCCGCAATGGGCTCGAGTGAGCGACGCCATGCGACCGCCATCGCGATGTAGGGGCTCTCGTGGTGAAGCAGTTCTTCGCGATATCGCGAGACCAACAGGAGCGCATAGTCGGTGGTCGCGCCCACCACGAGGATGAACATGATTCCTTGGGACTGTCCATTGAGCGTGATCACGCCATTCTTCGCGAGCGCGTACACCAAGATGATCGCCCCTGTGAGGGCGATCATCGCCGTGGCAAGCACCAGGAAGGGCAGCACGGGGCTGCGATAGACGATCAACAAGATGACCAGCACCACGACGAGCGCGACCAGGAGCAGGATGCCTTCGATCCCTGCGAACGCGTTGACGAGGTCGGCCACGATCCCCGCCGCTCCCGTGAGATAGCCGGGCTTGGCGAGTCCCTCCGAGGCCCAGGACGACCGAACCGTGTCGGCGAATATCTGGGCCACGGACGTGCCGCCGGAGGTGGCGCGAAAGAGATCGGCCTTGACGCTAAACACCACGAGCACCGCTTGCCCGTCCTGCGAAGGCACAGCGGTGGGGGTGTTCGTGAGGATGTCCCCGACGGTGCGAGCCGCGGTGTCGCCCGCGAGGGGTTCGTTCACCACCTTGTCGACCCAGCTCTGGATCGCGGGGAGGTCCGCGCCCGCGCTGGCGTCGGTGATGACGAAGAGCCCTGGGACGGAGTCGCTCGGCACGAACTTGGCGTGAATCGCGGCCGCTTCCGTCGACTGGGCGCTTGCCGGCAAGAACGCGGAGTTTTCGTTCTTCTGAACCGAGGAAAGGACCCCGAAGGTCTGGCCTCCCACTCCCCCAACGGCCAACCAGCCCACAATCATCACGACGACAAATACCGGGCGCAACCAGGGACGCTTGTTCATGTCCCTAAGAAACCCGAACTACACCGATCCATTCCACGGTTAGCCTGGTCCGATGGAGATTCTCGATCTACTGGGCGAGGGACCTCGCGACTATCGCGAACTCTGGGCCCTCCAGCGTGAGATTCATGCCGATGTCGTCGCGGGCAAACGCCCCGACACGGTCATCTTGGTCGAGCACGTGAGCGTGTACACGGCGGGCAAGCGCACGGCCGCTTGGGACCGACCCGTCGATGGCAGCGAGGTCATCGACGTCGACAGGGGCGGGCGCATCACGTGGCACGGACCAGGGCAATTGGTGGCGTATCCCATCGTGAGACTCCGCGAGCCGGTTGACGTCGTCGCGTACGTCCGGGCGCTCGAGCGGGCCATCATTAAGGTGTGCTCCGACCTCGGGATCGAGACGCTCCGCGTCGAGGGCCGCTCGGGCGTGTGGCTTCCGGCAACCGCCGAAAAGCGCGAACGCAAGGTGTGCGCGATCGGCGTCAGAGTTGCCAAGGGCGTCACGATGCATGGCCTTGCTCTCAACTGCAATCCCGACCTCGCCGAGTTCGATCGCATCGTCCCGTGCGGCATTTCCGATGCCGATGTCACGTCGCTTTCGCTCGAGCTGCCTTCCGAAGTCACGATCGCGGCTGCCGCTCCCCTGGTGGTCGCTGCGCTCAGCGACGCTCTCGCCGACATACGATGGATGTCATCGTCGGCAGGCTCCCCCACGCCCGCTGCCGCCACCACCGCCACCCCAGCCCCCGAGCCGACACCCCTGTTGGCCGCCGAACCGCAGGAGATCGCGTGACTCTCGTCCCAGAAGGCCGCAAGATGCTCCGTGTCGAGGCACGCAACGCCGAGACACCCATCGAGCGGAAGCCCTCCTGGATCCGCACGACAGCCACCATGGGGCCCGAATACAACGAACTTAAAGCGCTGGTGAAGAAGGGCGGCCTCCACACGGTGTGTGAAGAGGCCGGCTGCCCCAACATCTTCGAATGCTGGGAGGACCGTGAGGCCACGTTCCTCATCGGCGGCTCTCAGTGCACGCGGCGTTGCGACTTTTGCCAGATCGACACCGGAAAGCCAGAGGACCTCGACCGCGACGAACCACGACGCGTCGCCGAATCGGTGCGCGACATGGGCCTCAAATACTCGACCGTCACTGGCGTCGCCCGCGACGACCTCCCCGATGGCGGGGCCTGGCTCTACGCCGAGACCGTGCGCCAGATCCACGCGCTCAACCCCGGCACCGGCGTCGAGTTGCTCATCCCCGACTTCAACGCGAAGCCCGATCAGCTCGCGGAGGTCTTCGCCTCGCGTCCCGAGGTGCTGGCGCACAACGTCGAGACGGTGCCGAGTGTCTTCAAGCGCATCCGCCCCGCGTTCACGTACGAACGTTCGCTGTCCGTCCTCACGTCGGCGCAGGCGGATGGCTTCGTCACCAAGTCGAACCTCATTCTGGGGATGGGCGAGACCTTCGACGAGATTCTGCAGGCCCTGCAGGACTTGCACGATGCCGGTTGCGACCTGCTCACCATCACCCAATACCTGCGGCCCTCGCCTCGCCACCACCCCGTCGACAGGTGGGTCAAGCCCGAGGAGTTCGTGGAGCTCTCCGAGGCGGCCGAGGAGATTGGCTTCCTTGGCGTCATGTCCGGACCGCTCGTCCGCTCGTCATACAGGGCCGGTCGCCTATGGGCTCAAGCCATGACGCGCAAGGGTAGGAACGTCCCACAGAACCTCATGCACCTCGCCAAGCCCATGACCGCGAGGCAAGAGGCATCGGCACTGCTGGCACGCTAAGCGGCGAAAAGTACACGACGCCAGGCGATGCCCGCTCGCCCCGCTAGACTGGGCACCACTATGGCGACTCCACCCCCCGCACCCAAGCAACGCTGGTACAAGACCCTGTGGCAGGCCTATACGGTCACCGCGCGGACCGACAAGAAGCTTCCCTGGATTCTCGGCGCGCTCCTCTTGGTCCCGCTCGGGACGGGAATCGTTCTGGCGGTCATTTCGACCGGTCTGGGCACGAAGATTTACGCGCCCCTGACGGGCCTAATGACGGGCGTCGTTCTCGCGCTGTTTGTGCTGACGCGGCGCTTCGAGAAGCAGATGTATGCGCAGATGGACGGGACCCTCGGCGGGTCGCTCGCCGTCGCGCAGTCTCTGCGACGCGGCTGGCAGTTCGCGGACGAACCGGTAGCGGTCGACGCAAAGTCCAAGGCCGTGGTCTTCCAGGGCATCGGCGATGGCGGGATCGTGCTGCTCGCGGAGGGCGGCCGCGCCGCCAAGCGCACGGTCGACAACACGACGTCGAGGCTTCACAAGCTCGCGCCTGGAGTCCCAGTCACCCCCATATACGTTGGCAACGGCGAAAACGAGGTGCCGCTCAAGCGCCTCAACAAGGCCATCAAGGCCACCAAGACCAAGAGTTTTGGATGGGGACTGCGCAAGGGCCTATCTGCGGGAGATCAGCAGACCGTCAGGGCTCGACTTCGCGCCCTCGGAGGCCCGCAGATTCCCATCCCCAAGGGAATTGACCCCAACCGTGCCAGGGCCGATCGCAAGGGCCTCCGCGGGCGCTGATCAGTTCCGTACGGGATTGATGCCGTCGTCAAGCGACGGGATTCCCTCGACCACGATGCGACCCTCGGGGTTGCACGCAAAGGTGACCCCCTTCCAGTCGACAATCCTCCTCAAGCCGCGCGTGACCTCGGCGTCAAGCGTCCCCACCACCACGGCTGCGGCACCCACAGCCAACGCGGCTTCAAGGCCCGCAGGCGAGTCCTCGAAGACTACGCATCGTGCCGGATCGACGCCAAGAGCGTTCGCCGCGGCCCTAAAACCCTCCGGATCCGGCTTGCCGTTCGCTACGTCGTCCGCGCCAATCAAGACGTGCGGCGCCGGGAAACCGACGGTCTCGATGCGCTTCAGCGCCGCGTCTCTTAGGGCCGACGTGACGACGGCCCAGCGCTCACGTGGCAGCGCCCGCACCGCGGCGATCGCACCAGCAATCTCGCTTACCTGACCAAAGCTGCCCGCCTCCCAAGACGCGAGACGCTCGAACCATTCATCGAAACTCTCGTGGGCAGGCAAGAAGGTGCGCAGCGTCGCTGTACTTGGAGTTCCGTGCGCAAACGTGCGCACCGCGTGGGGGTCGAGTCCGAGAGTGACGGCGAACTCGGTCCACATGCGATCGACCACGGAGTTTGAGTCGACCAAGGTGCCATCCATGTCAAAGAGGACGGCGTCGACGACGAGCGCGGCTTGGGGCATCGCACAAGAGTACCCAGCGGGACCATGGACCCGATCCGCGCCCAGATGGCCGTCAGAGTCTCAACTCACGTAACGCGCCCGTAACACTCGGAATACGCGGGAGTAACGGCCTGGCACTAAGTTGGTGGAAGCCACTATTTGGCCGTGCCTACCTCAAGGAGCAATCCGATGTTCAAGACCGCCGAAGAGGCGCTCGCTTACGTCAAGGAAGAGGGCGTCGAGTATGTCGACATTCGCTTCTGCGACCTGCCTGGCGTAATGCAGCACTTCAACATTCCGGCCCACCAGTTCACTGCGGACGTCTTCACGGATGGCGCCATGTTCGACGGCTCGTCGATCCGTGGCTTCCAGGCCATCAACGAGTCCGACATGAAGCTGCTGCCCGACGTGGCAACGGCGTATCTCGACCCGTTCCGTGTCGCGAAGACGCTGATCATCAACTTCTCGATCGTCGACCCGTTCACGAACGAGCCTTACTCGCGCGACCCGCGCAACGTGGCCTCCAAGGCCGAGGCCTACCTCAAGACCACGGGCATCGGCGACACCGCCTTCTTCGCTCCCGAGGCCGAGTTCTTCATCTTCGACTCGGTGCGCTTCGCCACGAACCAGCACGAGGGCTACTACCACATCGACTCGTCCGAGGCCGCGTGGAACACCGGCGTCGAGTACGAGGAGGACGGCACCCCCAACCGCGGTTACAAGACGCGCATCAAGGGCGGCTACTTCCCCGTGAGCCCCTCCGACCAGTTCGCCGACCTTCGCGATGAGATGTGCACCGTGCTCGGCCAGGCAGGACTCGACCTCGAGCGCGCGCACCACGAGGTGGGCACGGCGGGTCAGCAGGAGATCAACTACCGCTTCAACACGCTGCTTCACGCTGCGGACGACCTGATGAAGTTCAAGTACATCGTCAAGAACGTCGCGTGGAACGCCGGCAAGACGGTGACCTTCATGCCCAAGCCGCTCTTTGGAGACAACGGATCCGGCATGCACGTGCACCAGTCGATCTGGAATGAGGGCACCCCCCTGTTCTTCGACGAGAAGGGCTACGGCGGCCTGTCCGACCTCGCTCGCTGGTACATCGGCGGCATCCTGAAGCACGCTCCTTCGCTGCTCGCGTTCACCAACCCGACGGTCAACTCGTACCACCGCCTCGTGCCCGGCTACGAGGCCCCCGTCAACCTGGTGTACTCGGCTCGCAACCGCTCGGCCGCGGTGCGCATCCCGATCACGGGTTCCAACCCCAAGGCCAAGCGCATCGAGTTCCGCGCGCCTGACTCGTCGGGCAACCCGTACCTCGCTTTCGCCGCGCTGCTGATGGCAGGGCTCGATGGCATCAAGAACCGCATCGAGCCGCCCGCACCCGTGGACAAGGATCTGTACGAGCTTCCCCCCGAGGAGCACGCATCGATCCAGCAGGTTCCCGCATCGCTCGGCGCCGTTCTCGACTCGCTCGAGGCCGACCACGCATTCCTCCTCGAGGGCGGCGTGTTCACGTCCGACCTCATCGAGACGTGGATTGACCTCAAGCGCACGCAGGAGATCGACCCGCTGCGCTTCCGTCCGCACCCCCATGAGTTCGAGCTGTACTACGACTGCTAGGTCGTCTGGCAGGTCAAGCGAAAGGGCCGTCCCGCGAGGGGCGGCCCTTTCGCTTTGCCCAGGTGCGCCGTGACGAACCAGACCGATCCCCCGCTACTTTTCCGATTCGAGCGGCGGCATCAGCTGGCTCGGCCTCGGCGTCCACGTCGTTGCGACCGACAACGGCTTGGATCCCGCGGCAAGTCGCGCCTGGCAGCCCCATCTCGCGTCTGTCTGTAGGGTACAAATGTGAGGACCCTAATGTGACGACGATTCAGAAGGTGGCCGACCTGGCCGGAGTGTCGACGGCGACCGTGTCGAGGGCCCTCGCTGGCAAGAAATCCGTGTCGGCCACCACCAAGGCCAGAGTCGAGGCTGCGGCCAAGCAACTTGGCTACGTCGCCTCGTCTGCGGCCTCAAGCCTCGCGTCGGGTCGCAACAGGAACATTGGCGTGGTCGTTCCCTTTCTCGACGGCTGGTTCTACATGCGCGTGCTCAAGGGCGCTCACGACGCCTTGTCGGACGCGGGCTACGACCTCACGCTGTACCACCTCGACCAGTCGGCCACCGAGTCAGCTTCGCGGACCAACCCGCGAAGGGAACGCCTCTTCGACGAGTTCCTCCGACGGCAAAGGGTGGACGGATTCATTGCCGTCTCTCTCGAATTGACCGACGCCGAACTTGAGCTCATTCGCACAATTGGGAAACCCGCCATTGGCATCGGCGGACCGCTGCCAGGCGCGTTGACGCTGAGCATCGACGACACCGCCATCGCGCGACTTGCCACGGAGCATCTGATAGCGCTCGGACATCGCGAGATCGCGCACATCGGCGGCGATGCTGTGCTCGACCTTGACTTTCACCTGCCAGCCAACCGCCGCGTCGGATACGAGGCCGCGCTCGCGGCACACGGACTCACAGCCAATCCCCTGCTCGTGAGGTTCGCCGACTTCACGATCGCGGGCGGGTATCGGGCAACCCTGCAGCTCCTGGGCGATCCTCGCATCGCTCCCACGGCGGTGTTTGCGGCCTCCGACGAAATGGCCATGGGCGCGATCATGGCGGCCAGGGACTTGGGAAAGAAGGTTCCCGACGACCTGTCGATCATCGGCATCGACGGACACGAACTCGGCGAGTTTTTTGGACTCACCACCATCTCCCAGTTTCCCGAGACGCAAGGCCGCCTGGCGGCAGAGGCAGTGTTGCGAATACTCGATGGCGAACCCGTCACCGCTCAGAACGTGCCGCTTCCCTTCGAACTCATCGTGAGGCGATCGACGAGCGCTCCAGCCGACCGATAGCGCAGGCCCCTCCCGTCGAAGTCCAGCGCTGTTTCCACCGTTGACACCACCCGCCCTCAACTGCGAAGATCCCGCTTCCCACCTCAACGAAATCTATGGGTCACATGTTTAACAGACGCAATGGTCTTAACCTCCGCATTTCGAAAGTCCTGGCGGTTGCGGCCGGCTTGGCGTATTGCTCATGGCCTCTTGGCTATGTCCTTAATCCGCTGGTAAGTCGCCGCGGCCTGGCAAGCGAGTTGGCGGCACTTCACCAACCGTACAATTGGGTATTCATCGCGCTCGACGTGGTGGCCGGCGCGCTGATAGTTGCGGTATCAAGACTGCTCTGGCATCGTGGTGATGGTCGGGCGAATAAGGTCGTTCTGGTGAATTTCGCGCTCTTTGGCCTGCTGACGGCGATCGACGCGCTGCTACCGATGAGTTGCGAGCCGTCACTGACCACGTGCCCGAGCCTGAGCCATCAGCCGATGCTGGTCCTGCACGGCATCGCCAGCATCACGGCATCTATTTGCCTGTTTATCAGCGCGGTGTTGGTGTGGTGGCAGCGGCGCAATCAAACAGGTGCCACCATCATGAGTGCGTTTATGGTTGGCTGGATCTTGTTCGGTATATTCTCGCTTTATTTCCTCTTCCGACCGGGCCCCGGCTATCTTGCTCAGCACTATTACATCACGCTGTGTAGCGTATGGACGGCGGCATTGCCATTCATGCTTGAGCCTAGAAATGCGCGCATTGTGAGCGCAGGACGGTAACGGCTCTTCGCATTTGCAAATGTAGGCCTGCGGCCCGATGCAAGTCTTGGTGCGAATTTTGGTTGAGGCCGCGAGGACCTGCGGTGGCTCTCTGTCGCATGGTTTCCCCCCCGCAGCACGCTTGCCAGCAGGATTACACGTCGGCCTCCGCCAACGGCCATAGGCTGGACACATGTCGATGACGCCCCCCCGTTCCACTTCTTGGTGGCGCACCGCCGTCATCTACCAGGTCTACCCTCGCTCTTTCGCCGACTCCACGGGAAACGGCATCGGTGATCTGCCAGGCATTACCTCGCGCCTTGACCACCTCGCCGCGCTCGGCGTCGACGCGGTGTGGCTCTCGCCCTTCTATCGCTCGCCGCAAAACGACGCGGGCTACGACGTGTCCGACTATTGCGATGTCGATCCCATCTTTGGCACTCTCGCGGACGCCGACACCCTGATCGCCCGTGCCCACGAACTCGGACTCAGAGTGATCTTCGACGTCGTCCCCAACCACTCATCGAGTGAGCACCGCTGGTTCAAGGAAGCCCTTGCGGCGGGACCCGGATCCCCCGAGCGCGCCCGGTACATCTTCAGGGAGGGGCGCGGCCCAGAGGGCGCAGAGCCCCCGAATAACTGGCTTTCGATGTTCGGCGGCCCCGCGTGGACTCGCATTAACGAGGCCGACGGCACGCCCGGCCCTTGGTATCTCCACCTCTTTGACTCAACGCAACCCGACTTTGACTGGACCAACCCATGGGTCGCGGGCCAGTTCGATGACGTGTTGCGATTCTGGTTTGATCGGGGCATTGACGGGTTCAGGATCGACGTTGCGCACGGACTGGCCAAGGCACCCGGGCTCCCCGACGTCGACATGGATCCGCTGCGTACTGGCGGCGAATGGGCGGGAGATGACCACCCGTATTGGTCGCGCGACACTGTTCACGACATTTGGCGCAGGTGGCGTCGCGTCGCCAACGAGTACGGCGGCGACAGGGCCCTCGTCGCGGAGGCGTGGGTCCTGCCGCTGAGCAAGATGGCGAAGTGGGTTCGCCCCGACGAGCTCCACCAGGCGTTCAACTTCGGCTATCTCATGACGGCGTGGGACGCCCAAGAACTTCGCTCCTCGATCGACGAGGCGCTCGCGGAATTCCCAGCAGTAGGCGCTCCCTCCACGTGGGTGCTGTCAAACCACGACTCCATACGCCACACCACCAGACTTGCCCTCAAGACGCCCCAGCCCCACGGCATGGGCATCGGTCCGCTGAGCGCAGACAGGCCAGAAGAAGGGGCCGCGCTGCGTCGAGGACGTGCCGCGACTCTCGTCATGCTTGCGTTGCCGGGATCGGCCTACGTGTACCAAGGCGAGGAACTCGGCCTCCCTGAGGCCATCGACATTCCCGACGCCGCACGCGAGGACCCCACCTGGTTCCGCACGCCCCCCGGGGTCTATGGCCGCGACGGTTGCCGCGTGCCGCTACCCTGGGAGGCCGATGCCCCCGCATACGGCTTCTCCCCCACCGGAGCGTCGTGGCTGCCGCAACCCGCCTCGTGGGCGCGCTACGCGGCCGATGCACAAGACGGGGTCGCGGGCTCGACGCTCGAGATGTACCGCACCGCGCTGCGCATTCGCCGTGACCGTTCCCTGGCCACCGGCACGCTTGTGTGGAGCGAGTCACGGCCCGAGGTGCTTGACTTCACAGTGGCCGGGGTGCGCGTGGTGGCCAACCTGTCCGACGAGCCGCTTCCCCTACCTCCGGGTGAGTTGCTCCACTCCTCCGGACCGGTGGACGGCACCATTGCACCCGACACGACGGTGTGGCTGACTGCTTGATGGGCTAGATCTCGCGTGAAAGCGGCGGGCGGACTCAAGACGGACTGCAGCGACTAGCGGCGCGCCGAACTGAACGACTTCAGAATCATCACCATGAGCGCTCCCGCAGCAATCGCAACGGCACCGATGATCGCAATCGTCCGGCGCATTGCCGGTAGTGCCGCATCGGAAAACGCCTGGATTGCGAGCTGTCCCCACGTGCCTTGGTCGCCGCCCGGCAACCCGCTCGCGAGGCGTTCTGGGGTGGCGACGGTCACGATTACCACGAGGCCGAGCGCCATCGCACCCACCGCAATGAGGAATTTGGCAATCACGTAGCGGCGCCGCGTCGAAACCAAGAGGCCGACAACGATGAGCGCGCCACCTATCCACAAGAAGTAACGTTTAGCGAATTCCAGCCGCGAGTAAGCGGTACGGGCCTTGTTGAAGCTGTCCGCTGACACCAATTCCACTTGGACCGGGGCGACCGCGACATTGGGAATCTGGGAGCCGACAACCGGAATCTCGCCCAATCGCTTGTTCACCGTCGCGCTGACGTTGATCGAGACGGTGAAGGGGCCTTGCGGGCGATCCCGACTCGCGAGTTCCTCGTGTAGCTTCTCCCGCGCGGCATCGACCTGATCCAGGACGGTCTGCTTGAAGTCATCGGATTGCGTCCACTTCACAAGCGCCGTGCGCACGGCGCCGTCGGCGCCAATGGCCGTCAAGTCAATGCCCAGTCCCGAAAGCGATTCGGTCGTGCGAGACATCAAATCGTCGCCGATGCGCGCGGTCACGGCGGGCGTCGCCAGGGCCGTCTGGACCATCGTGCGAGCGACGACTCCATCGTCGACGGCAGAAAGCAAGAGCCATGCGCCGCACCACGCGACAACGAGCGCCGCGCCTGCGAGAATTGCAATCGCTGAGACGAACGTTCGTAGCGCTTTCACGACGACTCCTCCCAGGCGAAGAACACTCGCTCTGTCACCGCTCGTGCACGGCGGGCCGTGCGCGCATAGCGCTCGTCCAGAGCCTGACCCGACTCCTGCGTGCCCATGATGGACGCGAGAACTCCAAGGTCACGGTAGTCGCCGGGAAGCGCGTCCGCGTCACCTGATTTGCCGCGAAGGGCGATCGCACCGCGCAGGTCCGTGGCGAGTCGCCACGCATCGGCCAATGCGCGCGAGTCGGACACTGAGAGCACTCCCGCCGACCGTGCCGCGCCAATCGCCCGCAGGGTCTCGGTGGTTTGCAGGGTGTGGTGTGCCTTTGCATGGCGCAATTGCAGAAGCTGGACAGTCCACTCGACGTCGGAGAGCCCCCCGGGCCCGAGTTTGAGGTGCCGACGAGGATCTATGCCCCTCGGGAGTCGCTCCGACTCCATGCGCGCCTTGAGTGTCCTCATCTGCTTCAGAGCGGCTGGGGTGACCTCCGACGGGTACCTCACGTCAGCGATCGCAGCGACGAACCTCTCGCGTAGCTCCGGGCTGCCCGCGACGGGACGCGCCCGGAGCAGCGCCTGGGCCTCCCACGGATCCGACCAACGCCGGTAGTACTCGGAGACCGACTCGAGAGAGCGCACGAGGGGCCCGTTCTTCCCTTCGGGCCGGAGGTCGGCGTCGACCGCGAGGGACGGTTGCGAGTTGGCCCGCTGGAGCAGGTCGCGCAGCTTGGCGGCAACGTCGAGCGCAAAGGAGGCCGGGTCATCCGCGCCCTCACTCGCCTCGTACACGAACTGCACGTCCGCGTCGGAGCCGTAACCCATCTCTCCGCCGCCGTATCTGCCCATGGCGACGACCGCCACATCGGCGGCAGGCTGGTCCAGACCGCGCTCGATCGTCACCACCGCGTGCGCCACTCGAAGGGCGCCCCTCATCAGGACGTCGGCGGCCTGGGTCACGGACGCCGCCGCTGTCACCGAGTCTTGCAGGGCGAGCACGTTCGCGGCCGCAGTGCGTACGACTTCGCGCCTCCGGAGCCCACGCAGCGCCGTGATGACCTTTTCCTCGTCGTCTGCACGGCTGACGATGGCCTCTGCCTCGCGATCGAGCCTCTCGACGGGCACGGGCGCGAGATCATCGTCGGAATCGAGCCACGTGATGTGTTGGGCGGACGTCAACAGCGCCTTCGTCACGAAACCAGACGTCGACAACAGGACCGCAAGGCGCTCGGCCGCGGTTCCCGAGTCGCGCAAGAGCTTGAGGAACCACTGGCTGCGCTCGAGCTGTTCGGCAAGCTGCCTGAAGGCGAGCAGCCCCGCATCCGGATCGGGGCCCGCCGCGAACCAGCCGATCATCGCGGGCAACAGTTGGCGCTGAATCGCCGCGCGACGCGAGAGGCCCTGGGTGAGGACCGCGATGTGGCGCTGGGCACCCGCCGGATCCCTGAATCCGATCGCGGCGAGTCGTGCCCGTGCGGGCTCCTCGGAGAGCGCCACCTCATCGGTGCTCAGCTGGGCCACCACTCCGAGGATGGGCCGATAGAACATCTCCAGGTGCATCGTGCGGACGTCGCGGCGTACGTCGGCCCACACCTCCTCCATGTAGCCGACGGTCGCAAAGCCCGACGCGCGAGCGAGTATCCGCTTGTCCTCGTCGGTGTCTGGCATGAGGTGGGTGCGGCTCAGCCTGCGCAGCTGCAGCCGGTGCTCCCACACTCGCAACTGCCGGTACCCGCGATCGAGAGACGCCGCTTGAGTGCGTCCCACGTAGCCGCCGTCCCTCAGCGCCCGCAGGCCCTCGAGAGTGCCGCGAACCCTGAGCGATGGGTCGGAACGCCCGTGGACGAGCTGAATGAGTTGGATCGTGAATTCGACATCGCGCAGGCCTCCAGGACCAAGCTTGATCTCGCGATCCTTCTCCTTGAGCGGGATATGCGACTCGACTCGCTTGCGCATTGCCTGAGCCGACTGCACGAAGCCGTCGCGCTCCACGGCGGTCCATACAAACGGCCACACCGCATCGAGATAGGCCTGGCCCACCTCGAGGTCACCGGCGACGGGCCTGGCCTTGAGCAGGGCCTGGAACTCCCACGATTCGGCCCAGCGCTCGTAGTAGGCCCGATGCGACTCGACGCGGCGCACGAGCACCCCGTCCTTGCCCTCCGGTCGGAGATTGGGGTCGACTTGCCACAACGGTGGCTCCGACGACGGGGCCGAACATACGGCGGCGGCACGTGACGCAAGTGCCGTAGCAGCGGCCATGGCGACGCCCTCTTCGAATCCATCTGCCGGCTCGGCAACGTAAATCACATCGACATCGGAAACGTAATTCAGTTCGTGCGCGCCGCACTTCCCCATCGCCATAATCGCAAGGCGCGCCGACTCGTGGCCTGGCGTCTCCGCCCTCGCGATCGCCAGTCCCGCCTCGAGCGCGGCGCCTGCGAGGTCGGCGAGCGCGGCGCTTACCGCGGGCTCGACTGCCAGGGGGTTGCCAGAGGAGACGTCGATCGCCGCGACCTCCGCGAGTTCACGGCGATAGGCGATCCTCATCGCATCGACACCCGCTGCACCCGTGACGGTGGCGACGGGTGCGGAGGATTCAGGGTCAGCTCCCACCGCTGTCAGGAATGCTGCTCGCGCGCCCGATGCGTCCGGCCGTATTTCTTGGCCCCACGACGACGCGTCAACCGCGACGTCGGGATGCCTCACCAAGAAGTCGCCGAGCGCGCTCGATGCGCCCAGGAGCATCCCCAACTTGTTTCCCGCCGTCGTGCCCCTCAAGGCCGCAAGGGCGTCAAGCAGTCCCCTGTCGCGAGCGGATTCGGCCAAGCGCAACAGGTTGAGTAGCCCGCCATCGGGATCGGCCAGGTACGACAGCGCCTTGGGGACGTCGTCGATCGTCACTCCCATCACGGCCTCGATGTCGGCGACGAGACGGAGTGCCCTTTCGGGATCGTGGACGCCCGCGCGCCGCATTTGCGCCGCGGCACTGAGTTCTCGACCTGTCACGCGTCTACCCTAAGCGCAAGGGCGCTCGTCGCCCCGAGCACTCACAGAACACCGAGATAGCGCTCCAACTCAAAGGGCGTCACCTGGGATCGGTACGCCGTCCACTCCTCGCGCTTGTTGCGCAGGAAGAAGTCAAAGACGCTCTCGCCCAGCGTCTCCGCCACGAGCTCCGACTTCTCCATCACCCCGACCGCCTCGGCAAGCGAAGAGGGCAACGGCTCGTATCCCATCGCCTTGCGCTCGGCCGCGCTCAACTCCCACACGTCATCCTCGGCACCGTCGGGAAGTTCATAACCCTCCTTGATGCCCTTGAGGCCCGCGGCGAGGATGACGGAGAACGCAAGATACGGGTTGGCCGCCGAGTCGATCGCGCGGTATTCGACCCTGGCCGATTGGCCCTTGGTGGGCTTGTGGATCGGGATGCGCACCAGCGCGGAACGGTTGTTCGAGCCCCAGCACACGTAGCTCGGCGCCTCGGCGCCGCCCCACAGCCGCTTGTACGAGTTCACGTGCTGGTTGGTGACGGCAGTGATTTCGGGGGCGTGAGCGAGCAGGCCCGCCATGAATTGGCGAGCCACGGTCGAGAGCCCGAATTCGGCGGCGGGATCGTGGAAGGCGTTGCGGTCACCCTCGAAGAGACTCAGGTGCGTGTGCATTCCGGAACCGGGCGCATTCGCGAGCGGCTTGGGCATGAATGACGCGTACAGACCCTGCTCCAGCGCAACCTCCTTGATGGCCGTGCGGAAGGTCATGATGTTGTCCGCCGTGGTAAGGGCATCGGCGTAGCGCAGGTCGATCTCGTTCTGGCCGGGCCCCGCCTCGTGGTGGCTGAACTCGACGGAGATGCCCATCTCTTCGAGCGTCGTGATCGCCGTCCGGCGGAACTCGTGGGCCGTACCGCGCGGCACGTTGTCGAAATATCCAGCCTGGTCGACGGGGCGAGGCAGCTTGCCCTCCTCGAGCGGCTTGAACAGGTAGAACTCAATCTCGGGGTGCGTGTAAAACGTGAAGCCCTGCTCGGAGGCCTTGTCGAGAGTGCGCTTGAGCACCTGACGCGGGTCCGACAGCGCGGCCTCGCCGTCGGGAAGGTGAATGTCGCAGAACATGCGCGCCGCACCCTGGCGGTCACCGCGCCACGGCAACACCTGGTAGGTGGTCGGGTCCGGGATCGCGAGCATGTCCGCCTCATACACGCGGGTCAGACCCTCGACCGCCGAGCCGTCGAAGCCAATCCCCTCGGCGAAGGCGTTCTCCAATTCCGCGGGCGCGATCGCCACCGATTTGAGGATCCCGAGCACATCGGTGAACCACAACCGAATGAAGCGGATGTCACGCTCCTCGACACTGCGAAGCACATACTCCTGCTGCTTATCCATGCCCCCCATCCTGCCCCATCCAGATGTCGTTTGTGTGACGTGACCGGGGTGCCTGTCCCGCGTAGGCTGGCGCCATGTCTGGCCTCACCATTGCCCTGGCCCAAGTCAACCCTTGCGTGGGAGACATCGCTGGCAACGCGGCACTTGTGCGCGCACGCTCTCGCGAAGCCGCTGAGGCGGGCGCCCGCGTCGTGGTGTTCCCCGAGATGGTCATCACGGGATACCCCATCGAGGACCTTGCGCTGAGGGAGAGCTTTCAGCGTGCGGCCGAGCAGGCGGTGCGGTCCTTGGCGGACGATCTCGTGGCCGATGGCCTCGGTGATCTCACGGTGGTGCTCGGCACACTTGGGGCCAATGCGGACGGGCACCCCACGAACGACGCCGTCATCATGCAGAACGGCGCGATCACGGCGCGCTACTCGAAGCACCACCTCCCCAACTACGGCGTCTTCGACGAGCGACGCATTTTCGCGCCGGGCACGGCGCCGTGTGTGATCACGGTCGACGGGCGACGCATTGGTGTCGTGATTTGTGAGGACATCTGGCAAGACGGTGGACCCGTGGCGGCGATGGCAGACGCGAACATCGACCTGCTGCTCGTGCTCAATGGCTCACCCTTCGAGGAGGGCAAGGGCCGCGTGCGCACCGACCTCGCGCGCCGACGCGCCGCCGAGGTGGACGCGCCCCTGGCTTACGTCAACATGTGGGGCGGCCAGGACGACCTCGTGTTTGATGGGCACTCGTTCATCGTCGCCGCCGACGGCGAGTGGATGGCGAACTCGCCAGGTTTCGCCGATGCGCTGCTCCTGTGGGAACTTCCTGCTGCGGGAGCCGCTCCCGCCCAGTCGAGTGTGATCGACTTCGCCTCGGATGACGAGCAGGTCTACTCCGCAGTGGTGACGGGCCTGAGGGATTACCTCGTGAAGAACGGCTTTGGGTCCGTCGTGCTCGGGGTCTCGGGGGGAATCGACTCGGCTCTCACCGCGGCGATCGCCGCGGATGCCGTGGGCGGCGCGAACGTCGTGGGCGTCGCGATGCCCTCGGAGTACTCGTCGCAGCACTCCCTTGACGACGCGGCGGACCTCGCCAAGCGCATCGGCGCGGACTATCGCGTGCAACCGATCGCTTCCCTCGTCGCGGCGTTCCAGAGCCAACTCGCGCTGACGGGCGTCGCCGAGGAAAACCTGCAGGCGCGGGTGCGGGGAGTGATCCTCATGGCGATCTCGAATCGGGAGGGCCACATGGTCATCGCACCCGGAAACAAGTCTGAACTTGCGACCGGCTACGCCACGATTTACGACGCGGGAAGCATCGGCGGCTTCGCCCCGCTCAAGGACCTCGACAAGACCCGCGTGTGGGACCTCGCCCGCTGGCGCAATGCGCGGGCACGGAACCTCGGTGAGGTCGAGCCGATCCCCGCCAACTCGATCGAAAAACCTCCGAGCGCCGAACTACGTCCCGGACAGATGGACCAGGACTCGCTACCGCCGTATGAGTTGCTGGACGAGGTGCTGGATGCGTACGTGGAACACGCCGAGGGTCGAGCGGAGCTGCTCGCTCGAGGCTTTGACGAGGCCGTGGTTGACAAGGTGTTGTCCTTGGTTGACCGCGCGGAGTGGAAGCGCCGGCAGTACCCGCCGGGCCCCAAGGTCACCGCTCTCGCTTTTGGGCGCGACCGCAGGCTGCCGATCACGAGTCGCTGGCGCGAAAAGGTCGAGTAGTCACGCTCCCATGCCCTTCAGTCGGCGCTGGTGACCACTTGGGGCGCTCCCGTGCGCCTCAGTCGGCGCTGGTGACCACTCGGCGAACGTGAGCCTACCCACCATGGCCAGGGGCCGACTGGTCACCAGCGCCGACTAGGAAGCACACCATGCCTCTAGGTGGTCACCAGCGCCGACTAGCAAGCGTCGGAGGCCACACCATCAGGCATTCGTGAGAAAGTGGAGCCATGACCGATCGCAAGAAGGTACGCATCCACCACTTCCGCGAAATGAAGGCTCGTGGCGAGAAGATCACGATGCTGACGGCCTATGACTTCCCCACCGCGAAGTTGTTCGATGAGGCGGGAGTCGATGTCCTGCTCGTGGGCGACTCCCTCGGCGACAACATCCTGGGCCACCACAACACCGGGGTGGTCACCCTCGACGAGATGATCCCGATGGCCCGGGCCGTATCGCGGGGCGCCCAGAAGGCCTTTGTGGTCGCGGACCTCCCGTTCGGCACATACGAGGTGTCGCCTCAGCAGGCCGTTGAATCCGCGATTCGCATGATGAAGGAGGCCCAGCCGCACGCCATCAAGTTCGAAGGCGGGCGCCGCGTTGCCGCACAGGTCAAGGCCGTCGTCGACGCGGGAATCCCGTTTGTCGGGCACCTGGGCTTCACTCCGCAAAGCGAAAACATGCTGGGGGGCCGCCGCATTCAGGGCCGCGGAGAAGGCGCGTACGAAGACATGCTCGCCGACGCGTTGGCGCTTCAGGAGGCGGGCGCATGCATGATCGTGCTCGAGATGGTCATCTCCCCCGTGGCAGAGAAGCTCACTGCCGCTCTCGACATCCCCACCATCGGCATCGGGGCCGGACCCCACACCGACGGACAGGTGCTCGTGTGGCTCGATGCGCTCGGCATGGGCGACTGGAGCCCCAGTTTCTCCAAGCACTTTGGCGAGGTGGGCAAGGCGATGCGCGAGGCGGCTGCCGCGTACGTCGGCGAGGTCAAGGGCAAGACGTTCCCCGCCGCGAACCACACGTTCGACGAATAGGAGCAACACCTGATGATCACCGTCATCGTCACAGGCAGCAAGGGCAAGCTCGGCAGGGTGGTCGTCCAGGAACTCGCGGCCGCAGGCTACGACGTCCACGGCCTTGATTCGGCGCCAGCCGCGCCAAGCCACGACTACACGCGCATCGACCTGACCGACTACGGCCAGACGGTTGACGCGATGTTCGGCGTGCAGGACAGGTACGGAAAGGTCGATGCCGTGGTTCACCTCGCGGCCGTCCCTGCTCCTGGCCAGGTCACCGATGTCGCGACGTTTCACAACAACATGCCTGCCACCTTCAACGTGTTCCAGGGTGCCAAGCGTGCGGGCATCAAGAAGATCGTCTACGCCTCCTCCGAAACAGTGTTGGGCCTGCCCTTCGCGATCGACCCGCCTTACATCCCCGTCGACGAGGATGTGAGCAGACCCGAGTCGAACTACTCACTCGTGAAGCACCTCGAAGAAACCATGGCGGCCCAGTTCTGCCGCTGGGACCCCGCGTTGAGCATCATTGCCTTGCGCTTCTCGAACGTGATGTACCCGGAGGAGTACGCGGGCTTCCCCGCGTTCGATGCCGATCCGTTGGCAAGGCGCTGGAACATGTGGGGCTATATCGACGCGAGGGACGGAGCCCAGGCCGTCATCAAGGGTCTCGAATACGCGCCACCCGGCTTCGACCGCTTCGTCATCGCCAATGCCGACACCGTGATGTCCCGCTCAAGCGCGGAGCTCGTGGCGGAGCAGTTCCCGAACGTACGTGTCACCAAGGCGTTGGGCGAGCACGAGACCTTGCTCTCAATCGACAAGGCCAGACGCGTCCTCGGCTACGAGCCGAAGCACTCGTGGCGTGACGGGGCCTAGTCGTACCCGCTCTAGTCCTCCCCGCGCCACGCCTTGTCTTCGTCATCCCAAGCCGCGGACCGCTTCGCTACGATTTCGAGCGCGTGCGAGGCGGCCTCAGGCGTGGCGAAAGGCCCGAGCAGGTGTTCCCAGGAGCTTTGACGACCCTCCTCGACCAAGCCCGTCGTGGTATTGAAGAAGTACTCGATCTTGTCGCGGTGCTGTTCCATGCGCAATGACCTCCACGTCTAGACTGCCCAGTATGGGACCGGTTCGCACGAGTATCGCCAAGGGCGTCGTTTCTTCCCGGCGGGAGGTCCCTCGTCACATCGTTCCGCCAGAGTATGTCGGCAAGAAGAGCGCCGCACGGTGGAAGGGCGGCGACGTCCCCGACGCGGAGACCGTGGAGCGCATCCGCGAGAGCGGCCGCATCGCGGCTCAAGCGCTTGCCGAGGTGGGCAGGCACGTGCAGCCGGGCGTAACCACGGACGAGCTCGACCGCATCGGGCACGAGTTCATGATCGACAACGGCGCGTACCCATCGACACTCGGCTATCCCTCTTCGGCGGGAAAGAGGCCCTACCCCAAGTCGCTGTGCACCTCGGTCAACGAGGTCATTTGCCACGGCATCCCCGATTCGACCGTCGTCGAAGAGGGCGACATCGTCAAGGTAGACATCACCGCCTTCAAGAACGGCGTACACGGGGACAACTGCGGCTCATTCATCGCGGGCGAGGGCTCGGAGCAGGCACGGCAACTCGTCGACGTGACCCGCGAGGCCATGATGCGCGGGATCAAGGCCGCGCGCCCCGGTCGCGAGGTCAACGTCATCGGCCGTGTCATCGAGAAGTATGCGGCGCGCCACGGCTTCGAGTCCGTGCGCGACTACACGGGACACGGCGTGGGTCCGGCTTTCCACACAGGGCTCGTGATCCCCCATTACGACGCGGCCCCTTATCACTCCGACATTATCGAGGTAGGCATGGTTTTCACGGTAGAGCCGATGCTGGTGGCAGGATCCCAAAGCAACCACGAGTGGGACGACGATTGGACTGTCGCCACGGACGACGGATCGTGGGTGGCCCAGTTCGAGAACACGGTGCTCATCACGGCCGACGGCTACGAGATTCTGACGGCGCCATGAGCCATCACATCGCGCTCGGCGTCGACATCGGCGGCACCGGCATCAAGGCGGCTCCCGTCAACCTGAAGACGGGCGAGTTCGCCGCCGACCGATACCGGGTGCTCACTCCCCAGCCCGCGACTCCCGATTCCGTCGGCAAGGCCGTTGCTCAGGTTGTCGCCAAGTTCGAGCCGACCAAGAAGACCCCGATCGGCATCACCTTTCCCGGCGTGATCCAGCACAGCGTGGTCCGCTTCGCCCCCAACATGGACCCATCGTGGGTGGGCGTCAACATCGACGATGTCATGAGGGACTACATCGGGCGCGAGGTTCACACGATCAACGACGCCGATGCGGCGGGCTTTGGCGAGTACCTCTACGGCGCCGCGCACGGTCGCGACGGCGTCGTCTTTCTCGCGACCCTGGGCACCGGAATCGGCACGGCTCTCATCGTCGACGGCGAGGTGATGCCAAACACCGAGTTGGGCCATCTCATCGTCGACGGCCTCGACGCCGAGGAATACTCGGCCGAGTCAGCTCGTGAGCGGCACGGACTCGACTGGGATCAGTGGGCCAAACACCTGCAGAAGTACTTCTCCGAGATTGAAAGGCTCTTGTGGCCCGACCTCATCATCGTCGGCGGCGGCGTCTCAAAGGCGCACGACATGTTCCTGCCCAAACTCACGCTGCGCACGCCCATCGTGCCCGCAGAACTGCTCAACGGCGCTGGAATCGTGGGAGCCGCCGCCGGTGCGGCTCACGCCAAGGAGCGGGCCGACGCAGCCAAGAAAAAGGCCTCCGCGAAGTCATCGAAGGGCGCAAGCAAGAAGTTCTAGGCTGCTCACTTCGCGCACACGCCGAACTGCCGGACGGCAAACGCGACCTGAGAACAGGGACCCCTGACCCAGAATCCCGCTGTATCGTCCCTAGACTCTGAGTGTGGACAAAGCCGCCCCTACGGAATTCGGACTTCCCGCGCTCGTCACGATCGCGGACGACTACACGGTGATCTCGCTACTGCGCGAAAGAGCTTCTGAGCACCCAGACCGGACATATTGCGAGCACAAGAACAAGAGCGGCGGATGGGTGCCAGTCACTCTCGCCGAGTTCCGGCAGCAGGTCGAGGCGGTCGCCAAGGGCATAGTGGCGTCGGGCGTCAAGCAGGGCGATTGCGTGGGGCTGCAGGCATCGACCCGCTACGAGTGGGCGCTCTTCGACTTCGCCATCATGGCGGCAGGCGCGATGACGGTGCCGATCTATCCGTCCTCGTCAGCGAAGCAGTTGGAGTGGATCGTCGAAGACGCGGCGCTCACGATGCTCATTGTTGAAACCTCCAAGAACCGCGCCGTGGCCCAGTCCGTCAAGAACGTGCCGCAGATCCTCGTGATCGACGGCGAGTCCGGCGCGGTCGAGACGCTGATGGCCGCTGGCGCCGCCATTTCCGATGCCGAACTCGCCGTCCGCACTGCTACACAGCGCCTCGATGACGTCGCATCGGTCGTCTATACCTCGGGCACGACGGGTAACCCCAAGGGTGTTGAGCTCACTCACCGGAATCTGGTGGAGCACGCGCTCAACGCGGCGGCGTACCCCGATCTTCACGAGGTCACCAAGCCCGGCAACCGGCTCCTGTTGTTCCTGCCCCTCGCGCACGTGCTCGCGCGCCACCTCGAGATACTGTCACTCGCATCGGGAATGACGATCGGCTTCGCTCCCTCGCCTGCGACGCTGCCATCGGACCTGAAGACGTTTAAGCCGCACTGGATGATCGCCGTGCCTCGCGTGCTCGAGGCGTTCTACAACACGGCCGAGGCGAGGACCGGCGGCGGCGTGAAGCAGAAGCTCTTCAATTGGGCCGCGCGGGTGTCACGAGGGGCCGCTGCTGCGCGCCAGGAGGGCCGCGTTGGGCCCATTCTCACGCTCGAACTGGCAATAGCTGACCGACTGGTTCTTCACAAGATTCGCGACGCGATGGGTGGCCAAATGCGCTTCATCGTGTGCGGTGGGGCCAAGTTGGCACCAAAATTCGGCTACTTCTATACCGGGCTCGGCGTCTCCGTCCTCGAGGGCTATGGCCTCACCGAGTCCTCCGCCCCCACGACCTGCAACCCACAGTTCGCGGCTCGAGTCGGCACCGTCGGCATGCCGCTCCCAGGCTGCACGGTACGCATCGCCGACGACGGCGAGGTCCTGCTCAAGGGCCCAAACATCTTCGCTGGCTATCGCCACGCTCCGGAACTCACCGCGGAGGTGTTCAACAACGGCTGGTTTGCGACGGGAGACCTCGGCTCGCTCGATGCGGGTGGCTATCTCACGCTGACGGGCCGCAAGAAGGAGATCATCGTCCTGGACGCAGGCAAGAACGTGCAGCCCGCCGGGCTTGAGGATGCGATCAGGACCGATGCGACCGTTCAGGAGGTCGTCGTCATTGGCGACGGTCAAGCATTCGTCGCGGCACTCATCGCTCTCGATGAGCCGATGTTGCGCCACTGGCTCACTCAGCGCGGCCTCCCTGCGATGACTATCGCCGAGGCAGGCGCGCATCCAGACGTCTTGGCTCACCTCAAGGAGCTCGTGGCGGGCGCGAATGCGACCGTTTCCAAGGCCGAGTCGATCCGCAAGTTCAGAGTGCTGCCCCGCCCACTCACGGAGGCCGAGGGCGAGTTTTCCGCGTCAATGAAGGTGCGCCGCAAGGTCGTCATGGAGCACTTTGCCGATGTGGTCGAAGACATCTACCCGCCTCGCGGCGAGTAGGCAGTAGGCAGTAGGCAGTAGGCAGTAGGCAGTAGGCATCAGCCTCGTTCAAGACCCGCTTCGAGACCCCCGTCGTGATATCGATGCCGTGGCGCCGATAGGATTCGAGGTGTGGAAGACATCCGGGTGTTTGCGGGCCAAGGCGGAACGCAATTCGCCAAGCGGATGTGCGATCACCTCGGAATCCCTCTACGTGAGTCCCTGACCGAGCGCTTCGCGAACGACTGTCTTCAGGTGCAGCTTCTCGACAACTGCCGCGAACGCGACGTCTACCTGGTGCAACCGATCGTGGCCCCCACTCAGGAGAACCTCGTCGAATTGCTTTTGATGATCGACGCGGCCCGTGGCGCCTCCGCCAAGCGCATCACCGTGGTCATGCCGCACTTCGCCTACGCCCGCTCGGACAAGAAGGACGCCCCCCGTATCTCTATTGGCGGGCGCCTCGTGGCGGACATGCTCACGGCGGCAGGCGCAAACCGCGTACTCACCATGGCTCTTCACGCGCCACAGGTGCACGCGTTCTTCAGGGTGCCAACGGACCAATTGCACGCGCTCCGCGAGCTCGCCGCCCACTTCTCCTCGCTGGACCTATCCCGCACCACGGTGGTCTCCCCCGACCTGGGGAACGCGAAGAACGCGACGCGGTTCGCCAAGCTGCTGGATCTGCCTGTGGCCGCCGCAGCTAAGGAACGCTTCCCCGATGACCGCGTGAGGATCACGTCGATCATCGGCGATGTCGAGGATCGCGACATCATCGTTCTCGACGACGAGATCGCCAATGGAAGCACGGTGAGTGCGATCGTCGGCCTGCTTGCAGAGCGCGGCGCGCGCTCTATCAGGATCGCGTGCACGCACGGCATCTTCGCGAATAATTCACTCAACCGCCTCGCCGAAGACCCCAGGGTCACGGAGATTGTCACCACCGACACGGTGCCGCACACCGCATCGTTCTCGCACGAGAAGCTCACGGTGATCTCGGTCGCCCCCGCCTTCGCGGAGGCAATGCGCCGAATTCACAGCGGCGAATCGGTAAGCGCCCTGTTCGAGTAGTGCGCTGTAGCGAGGGTCCGACTCCCCTAGCCCTCGTCGTCCGCGAGAAGGCGATACATGTCCTTGCGCGCCTTCACCAGGATCTCGAGGGCAGCGGCCGCGAGGTCGCCCCGGTCATGCCTGCGGGCCACGTGCATGGCGGCGTGCCGCAAGTCCATCAACTCGGCGCGCAACGAACCGGCGGCGTCGCCCGCACCATCAGTCTCAAAGAGGTCCTGGTGGTGCTCCGCATGTTCGTCGAGCCATGCACGCCCCTCCGCGGTCAGGGACGCGTTGCGGCGACCATCGACGGTGTCGATCGTGATCAAGCCCTCGTCTTCAAGCGCCTGCAAGGTCGGGTAGATCGAACCCGGGCTCGGGGTCCAAAGCCCCCCTGTTCGGTCCTCGATGGCCCGAATCAGGTCGTAGCCGTGGCGCGGTTGCTCGGCGAGGAGCACGAGTATTGCCGCACGGACGTCACCGCGGGCGCGCCCACCTCGTGGGCCCCTGCGTCCGCCTTCGCCGCGACCACCGCGAGGACCCCGGCCGCCGCGCGGCCCGAACCCTCCTTCGTGGTCGCCGAATGAGCCGTGGCGGCCCCACGCAAACTGTGGGCCGTCTCCGCCGTCCCCTGACCGGAGACCAAGGTGTCGTGATGAATGCCTCATGAGGCTCTCCTTTCCATCAAGCGATACACACACGATATATCGTGTTGCAACCCGCGTCAAGCCTCTGCCCCCCATCCGCGCGGTGGGGTCTTGCGGGGAGGGGGTACTTGGCGCACCAATAGGGGCTCGTCAGCCGAGCGCGCCCGTTAAGCCGCAGTCGTCGTGTGGCTTCCGCCCCCTGGCCCCTTCTCAACCAGTTTGGAACGAGCCTTACTCTTTCGGGGTTGCGGCCTCGTGTTCAAGTACCACGCCAACGCGGCCCCTCAGTTCCGCGCGTGAATCGTCCCGCGCGAACACCGGGATCACATCAAGTGGCGCCTGGACCGTCACGTCTTGACCTCCGTCGAGCACGGAACCATCATGCAAGTTTGTCCACTGGGCGCCCTCGGGCAGGTACACGACCCTTGCACGGGCCCCCGCCTTCACCACCGGCGCGACGAGCAGGTCGGGGCCGAACATGAACTCGTCGGCAATCTGCCAGCAACGGTCATCTTCAGGGAAATCATGGAACAGTCCGCGCAACACGGGCTGCCCATCCGTGTGGGCCGCCAACATGACGTCGCGCGTATACGGACGCAGCTCCTCGCGAAGGTGAACATAGGACTCGAGGATCAAGTAGACGGCGTCGCCGAAACTCCACAGCTCGTTCGGTGCGCCACTTTCGAGCCGCCGCGATCCGTCAGCTGCCGTCACACTTTCGACCGGCTTGCGGTCTCCGTGCATGCGCATCACGGGGCAGAAGGTGGCGAACTGGAACCACCTGATGAGCAGTTCATGGAACTCGGGATCGTGGATATCCCCGTTGTGGAAGCCACCGATGTCCGTGGTGAACCACGGGATGCCCGCCACGCCCATGTGGATGGCTGCCGTGATCTGACGACGCATGTCCGTCCACGTCGAGTGGATATCCCCCGACCACGCAAGCGCGCCGTAGCGCTGACTCCCCGCCCACGCGCAACGCACGAGGTTCACGATGTCGTCCTGGCCTGCAGCGCGTTGACCCTCGTAGAACGCCCGGGAGAAGGCCTGCGGGTAGAGATTTGCCACCTGGGCCGCGGGACCGGCGTGGAGACGGTAGTTATCAAAGTCGTACACGGCGTATTCGGGCTCCGCCTCATCAAGCCAGAAGACCTTGATTCCGAGGTCGTGATAGTTGCGACGGCAGATGTCCCACACGAGTTCGCGAGTCGCCGGATTGGTCACATCCAGGAAGGCGCTTGGACCCTCGAACGACATGTGCACATTGGGCCCGCGCTCGGCCCTGACCAGGCCATTTGTTCGGGCAAGCTCGTCGAAGTTCTCCGACTCCACCGCGATCTGGGGCCAGACAGACACCATGAGTTCAATTCCGAGAGAGTTGAGTTCGGCAACCATGGCGGCCGGGTCCGGCCAGAACTCCTCGTCAAAGCGGAAGTCGCCCATCTTGGGCCAATGGAAGAAATCGGCGACGATGACGTCCATCGGCAGGCCGCGGCGCTTGTGTTCGCGCGCCACCTCAAGGAGTTGCTCCTGGTTCCAGTAACGCAATTTGCACTGCCAATACCCCAGCCCGTACTCGGGCATCATCGGGGCGTGGCCCGTTGCCTCGGCGTACGAGGACGCGATCGCAGCCGGGTTGGGCCCCGCCGTGATCCAGTAGTCGAGTTGCAGCGCAGACTCGGCGACCCACTCGGTGCGGTTTGCCGCAAAAGTCGCACGGCCGATGGCCGGGTTGTGCCAAAGCATTCCGTAGCCGTGGCTCGACATCACGAATGGCACGCTGGCCTGTGAGTTCCTATGTGCGAGCTCGAGAGTGCTCCCCTTGAGGTCGAGCACCTCTTGCTGGTACTGGCCCATGCCGTACAGCCGCTCGCCGTCATTCGCCGCGAAAGTGGCCACGATTCGGTGCGCCCCACCGGGGATCCCTCGCAGGTGGCGCGCCTCGATCTTGAGCGACCCGCCGGGGTCGTGCTCCGTGAGCAGAACTCGCCCGGTGGGATCCGTGAACTCCACGGAACACTGATGCACCGTGTATCCGGACTGCACATCGAAGAACGCGCGCGCGCTGAGCGTTGCCACGATGCCGCCGTTTTCCACGGTGGCCACGTCGCCCGCCACGGTCACCACCGGCGACGTGAGCTCGGGCGGGAGTAGCGCGTAATCGGTGTCGAGGATCTCTCCCGCCCGAGTACTCCGCACGCGCAGACTGTCACGCCCCCATGCTTGGACGTACAGCACTTCGCCGTCGCCACGCCAGACGATGCCATCGGTACGCGTTTCAAAAGTGCTGGGGGTGTTCATGATGCCTTCCTGCTGGAGAGTTGGATTGGTCGAAGCGGCTAGTCCTTAACGGCCCCCGCCGTGACGCCGGCTGCGACGTACTTCTGGGCGAGGATCAGGAGCAACACCGTGGGAATCGACGCGACGACAGCGGTCGCCATCATCGGCCCCCACTCCTGGTTCTGGGCGCCGATATAGTCGTAGATGCCCATCGTGATGGGCCGAAGGTTGCCTCCCTCGCGATCGAGCGTCGATGCGAAGAGAAAGTCAGACCACGCCCACAGGAACGCGAAGAGCGAGACGGTGATCGAGACGTTGCGCGACATGGGAAGCACCACGGACACGAACGTGCGCCAAGACGACGCCCTGTCAAGCTTCGCGGCCTCCATCATTTCCCTGGGGATACCGCGCATGAACGCGGTGAAGAGCATGACCGCAAACGGCACGGCAATGGTCGAGTCCGCGATGATCAGTCCTGGAATCGAGTTGAGGAGCCCAATCCTGTTGTAGATCGCGTAGAAGCCGAGGGCCATGACAACGGCTGGAATCATCTGCGCCACGATCAGGACGAATCCTAGGAAGCGACCGCCCGGTACCGAGAGCTTGGCAAGGGCGAATCCCGCTGGAGCAGCGATGATCAGCGTCAACAGGACCGTACCCAGGCCGACGATAAGACTGGTGGCCAGGTACGGGAACTGGTCATGGAACACGGCCTGGTAGTGCGCCGTCGTGAAGTCGAACGGTAAGAGTTGCCCCTTGCGGATCGACTCGCGGCGCGTGAACGAGACGTTGATCATCCAGTAAATGGGAAACAGCATGATCGCCGTCAGGACGACTCCGATGGCGGTCTTCCACCATGAGCGGTGCATGCTAATCACTCTCCTTGCGTTGAGTGAAGACGTAGAGCAACCCGAATGCGAGAGCGACTACGAGCAGGATGCTGCCCACCGCCGATGCCTCGGAGTAACGCACCACCGCGGACGTGCCCTTACCGAAGGCCATTCCGTAGGACCACGTCGCGAGCGTTTGGGACGTTCCGGTGCCCATGGTCATAATCCAGATGATGTCGACCACCTTGAGCGTGTACACCAGGCCGAGCAGCAGGGTGATGAGAGTCACCGGGCGCAGGGACGGCAATGTGATGCTACGGAATCGGCGCCAGGCACCGGCGCCATCGAGCGCGGCGGCCTCGTAGAGCGACTCGGGAATGCTCTGGAGACCCGAGTAGAGAATCACCAGATTGAACGGGATTCCCAGCCAGATGTTGGCGATGAGTACCGACCACAACGCGTTGTCGGCGCTCAACCACCACACGGGGTCGACACCAAAGAACCCGAGAACGTTATTGAGGACGCCGTTGTCAGGATTCATCATCCACTGCCACGTTGTGCCGGACACGATAACGGGCAGGAGCCACGGCATCAGGAACAATGCCCTGAGCGTCGCCGACAGGCGGAAGTTTGACTTGAAGAAGACGGCGAGCGCCAATCCCACGGCGTACTGGACCGTGATCGAGGCAAGAGTGAACACCGCCGTGTGGCCGACGACGGGCCAGAACCTTGAGCTGCCAATCACCTCGCGGTAGATGCCGAGTCCCACGAACGGCGCACCGCCGTGGACGAAGGTGCCCCTGTCATAGCGCTCGAGGCTCATCACCACGTTCTGGACAAGCGGAAAGAGGTAAAAGACGAACAGGTAGATCGCGAGCGGCGCGATGAAGCCGAGGGAGGCCAGCATCGCGGCACGGTTTCGCTTCTTGCGGCTCAGCACGCGCTCCGCGTCCAACCGGCGTGGCTGTCGGAGCCCGGCAGGCGGATCCTGCGAGAGAAGTGTCATGTCGATTCGCACCTTGCATTGACTGCGTTGTAGGGCCGGGAACCATGCGGGTGGAGTGGCGGGGATTGCCCGCACTCCACCCGCATGGGCACTACAACCCGGAGGCGTTCTCGAACGAGGACTTCACCTGATCGGCGTTGCCTGCGGCATTGAGCGCGCCCTGGAGCGCCTGGGACAACTGCGCGGAGACACCGACATAGCCTGCACCGAGATCCGTGGTGCGACCTTGGGCTCCCTCGACGATGCTCACCCAGGGTGTCCACATCGGGTTCGCCGCAACCTGCGCTGCACGGACGTCGGCCTTAGCGGACAGGTATCCGAGGGTCTCGCTCGTGACGTTGGCGTTGGCACCGCTCGTGAGGCACGAGATCACTGCCGACGCGTTGGCGTAGTGATCGGATGCGTTGCTCGACTGCAACGGTGCGACCGCAAACTCGCCGCCCGTCGGGACGGGGGCCACGGCCGAGTCCTTCGCTGGAATCGGAATCATGCCGATCGAGAAGCCCTTATTCGCGGCCGCAGCGGAGGCAAACCAAGAACCGTTTTCGCCAAATCCGTACGCGCCGGTGAGAAACAGGTCCCACGACGCGGACTGGTTGTCTGTGGCCGCCGACTTGGGGGCCCATCCCTTGCCCACCCAGTCCGACAGAAGCTGACCCGCACTCACGGCGTCGGCCGACTTGATGTCGCTCAGCTTTGCGCCCGAACCCCAGAACCACGGCTCAAACTGAAAGACACCCTCCTCGCCCGCGATTCCCGAGAAGGTGATCCCCTTGGCTCCGCTGTCGACGACCTTGCCGATGGCCGCATTGAGCGTGTCCCAGTTGGTGATCGTGGACACGTCTACGCCTGCGGCCGTGAGGACGTCCTTGTTGTAATACAGGCCGAGTGCATTCGAACCCATGGGGACGCCGTACGCGACGCCATCGACCAAACCGGGGCCCTCCAGGTTCGCGTCAATGCCTGAGACGTCGATCCCCGCCTGCTTTGCCGTGGCCAGCAGCCCTGACGACGCAGCATCGGGCATCAGCGGGTTGTCAAGAAGGACGACGTCGGGGGCGTTGCCCTCCTTGACCGCACTCGTGAGCTGGTTGAGCAGGTCGGTCTGGGGGGCGCTTGTCCGCTCGATCGTGGAGCCCGCGGGGGCGCAGGACTTCACGAGCTTGTCCCAGTCCGAACCCGCTTCGCGCTGAGGGTACGGGTCCCAGAACTTGATAGTTGCCGTGACGGTTCCCTGCGAGGCGGCTCCGCTTGCCGCGGGAGCCGGACTCCCGTTCGACGAGCAGGCAGCGAGTACCAAGACTGCGCTTGTGGCCAGTGCGCCGAGTTGCACCGCGCGGCGCGTGTTCAGACGACTCATCTTCTGATTCCTCTCTTCGTTGAGTTGAACTAGCTCGCAAGCCCGTTCCAGGCTCCTACGCCCGGTCCGTGTCACCGCTAGCACCGGGCCATCCTGCGAGTGCGAGGCCCTCAGCTTCGGGGACCGTATTCGCCAGCAAACCGGTTCGCTGAGTCTGACACGACGCATCGCCGCGCGTCAAGCAAACCGGTTCCCTGGCTTGGTAACGATTTGATATAGGCGGGTTGCTGGCGTTGTCGCCGTCGCGCGCGCAGAGCCTCGACGATGCGTATTTCATCTGGTAATCACCGTCAACGGCGCCCGCGGACGTGCGCTGCACTCGCCTGGCCTGGCCGGGAAGTCCTCCGCTGGGGGACCCTAGAGCCCCGCGACACTTCCCCTGACGATCAACGGTGGCTCAACAAGAACCGTCGATGCCGCTTCAGGCGGCGAGCCCAGTCGGGCGACCAACTTCTCGACCGCCAGTTCTGACACGCGCTCCGGCTGAGACTCAACCGCCGTGTATGGAATCCCGAACTGACGCCCAAGCTCCGCAGAGTGCAGACTCACGACCGAGCAGTCTCGCGGCACGTCAAGCCCCAGGTCTCTGAGCACCAGCGGGAGCATCGCGATCGCCGCATCGTTGTGAACGATGAGTGCCGTCGGGCGTTTCTCCGTGTCGAGCAAGTGCCGCAGCGCGTCCTTCACCGCCTCAGGGCCCACAGGGGCGTGCAGAACCCGTAACTCCAGGCCCCTGCTGCGAGCCTCCTCGAGACACGCATCCCTGAAGTGCGCCGCGTACGTTCTTCCTGCCACAAAGACCTCTTCCGGCCAGGTCACAAAGGTCGCCGCGCGGTGGCCCGCGTCCGCCAGGTGATCCACGAGCATGCGTGCACCCGCTGAGAAGTCGAGGTCAACTGCGTCGATGCCGCTCGGCTCGGCGGGCATTCCCACAAGCACTGCGGGGAAGCCCGCGTCCACGATGGGAGCGATGCGCGCGTCGTCCTCGACCACATTGAGCAGCACGAGACCGTCGACCTGGCGGGTTCTAATGACAGTTCGCACGGCATCGGCGCCATCGAAGTCGGTCAAGAGCAGCGTGCGATACCCGTTGGCGCGAGCCACATCGGTCACCGCCACGATGTAGGTGGCAAGAGCGGGGCTGAATTCAGACTCGTGAAAGCGCACCACGAGGCCAAGCGTCATCGACCGCGACGTGGCAAGGGCACGAGCCCCCTGGTTCACCGTGTAGTCCAGCGCGGCGATCGCCGCCTCGACGCGCGCCTTGGTCTCTGGATTCACGAACTTTCGGCCCGTCAACACCGACGAGACCGTGCTCCGGGCAACGCCCGCCTCACGTGCGACATCGCCAATGGTCGCCATCACGGGCCCCTTTCCCTACCCAACATCTATTGGAGTATTCAGCGAGGATACCGGTTCGCTGGAACGACCCGTTGAAGCCCGCCGACGATGGTCGCCGTGTTGAGCCTCCTTGCGGTTCTCTTACGGGCGTATTGCCGTCGAATTTCGCCACGCCGATTGACTTCACGTTCTGCCTGCAAGCGATTACATTGGTGCCTGTGAATGAGAACACTCCGCCCGTTGCGGCACGCGAGCACACCGTCGAGAGCTTTACCAGGGAGTTCCTCCGCGAACTCAACTTCAGCCAGGGCGTCGATCTCGATCGGGCCTCTGATAATGACAAGTACCTGGCGCTCGCCAAGACCGTTCGTCACTACCTGATGACGAGATGGCTCGAGACGCTGCGCAACCAGTACACCGACCAGGCCAAGACCGTCGCGTACCTGTCAGCGGAGTTCCTGTTGGGCCCCCAACTCGAGAACAGCATGCTGGCCGCGAATCTCGACTCCATCGCCGCCGAGTCCCTCCGAGGCCTCGGGATCGACATCGAAGAATTGCGCGGCGTCGAGATTGAGCCTGGTCTCGGCAACGGCGGCCTCGGCCGCCTCGCCGCGTGCTTCATCGACTCGCTCGCGACACTCAACGTGCCCTCGATCGGCTATGGCATTCGCTACGAGTACGGCATCTTCCGTCAGACCTTCGTGGACGGCAAACAGGTTGAGAAGCCGGATGACTGGTTGCGCCTTGGTTCGCCTTGGGAGATCGCCCACCCTGAAAACGCGGTGGAGGTGCACTTTGGTGGTCACACCAAGAAGGCCCACGGCGGCGCCGAGGGAGCACGCGCTTGGCTCCCCGACTGGCACGTCATGGCCGTCCCGTATAACTACATGGTGCCCGGCTACCGCAACGGTCGCGTCAACACGCTCCGCCTCTGGAGCGCCAAGGCGACGCGAGCGTTCGACCTCCAGATCTTCAACGAGGGCGACTACGAGGAGGCCGTCCGCGCCCAGACCTTCGCGGAGAACATCTCCAAGGTGATCTACCCCGAAGACTCGACGCCTCAAGGAAAGGAACTGCGTCTGCAGCAGCAGTACTTCTTCGTCGCGGCGTCGCTCCGCGACTTCCTGACCAACGTCTTGCCGCCCGACTACCCGCTCGAGAACCTGCCCAACCGCGTCACGTGGCAACTCAACGACACTCACCCGGTCATTGCGGTGCCCGAGCTCATGCGCATCCTCATCGATGAGAGGGGCTGGGACTGGGACAAGGCCTGGGGCATCACGCAACAGGTCTTCGCCTATACGTGCCACACGCTGCTTCCTGAGGCGCTTGAGGTGTGGCCGACCGACCTCCTCGGCAAGTTGCTCCCGCGCCACCTCGAGATCATTTACCAGATCAACGATGAATTCGTCGACCAGGTACGTGCCGCGTACCCTGGCGATGAGCTCCGCGTCAGGCGCATGTCGATCGTCGCCGAGCATCCCGTCAGGGCGGTGCGAATGGCGCACCTGGCCACGGTCGCAGGCTTCAAGGTCAATGGGGTGGCCGCCCTGCACTCTAAATTGTTGGCCGAGAAGCTGCTCGTCGACTTCGCGCAGATGTGGCCGGAGAAGTTCACCAACGTGACCAACGGCATCACCCCGAGGCGCTTTGTTCGCCTCTCCAACCCGGGGCTGTCCGGACTCATCACCGAGGCGATCGGCGATGGCTGGATCACCGATCTCGACCAGTTGAGCCGCCTCGAGCCGCTCGCCGACGATGCCGAATTCAGGCGCCGCTTCCGGGAGATCAAGAGCTCGAACAAGGTCAGACTCGCGGGAGTCCTGGCCAAGCGAGGCGACATCGAGTTGGCGGGCGACGGCATGGTCGACGCCATGGTCAAGCGCCTCCACGAATACAAGCGCCAGAGCCTCAAGCTGCTGCACATTGTTTCGGTTTACGAGGGAATATGCTCAGGACGCATCCCCCTGGACTCGGTCACACCCCGCACCTTCGTGTTCGGAGCGAAGGCCGCACCCGGGTACGTGCGCGCCAAGGAGACCATCGAGCTCATCAATGCGGTAGGCCGCACCATCAACGCCGACGCGTCGCTCAAGGGCCGCCTCAAGGTCGCGTTCCCCGCGAACTACAACGTGACCCTCGCCGAGGTACTCATCCCCGCTGCCGATCTCTCCGAGCAGATCTCGCTCGCCGGCAAGGAAGCATCCGGCACCGGCAACATGAAGTTCGCGTTGAATGGCGCCTTGACCATCGGGACGGACGACGGCGCGAACGTCGAGATCCGCAAGCTCGTTGGCGACGAGAACTTCTTCCTGTTCGGCATGGATGAGCCGGCAGCCGCCGCGCTCCAGGCAAGCGGCTATCACCCGGACGAGTTCTACGAGTCCGATGCGGACCTCAAGGCGGCGCTCGACATGATCGCGTCTGGGGCATTCACGGGCGGGGACCAAGGCGGCGCCGTGACGTCCATCTTCGCCGACCTCACCGAGCACGATCGGTTCATGGCGCTCGCGGACTTCAGGTCCTACCTTGACGCGCAGGCCAAGGTCGAGGCGGCGTACGCCGATCAGGACGCGTGGAGCCGCTCCGCGGTCCTCAACGTCGCCCGCAGCGGCTTCTTCTCCTCGGATCGCTCCATTCGGGACTACCTCGACCGCATCTGGAAGGCCAAGCCAATCGACCAGAACGCCTGACGCGCGGGGTGATACTGGAAGTGTGACTACCTCAGCAAGCCCCGTCGCACGCGTCCGCTCGCGAGTCGGCGAGGCGTTGTTTGCGCGCGTCGCCGGACCCAATGGGCACGACGCGCGCAGGCTAGTTCACGAGACGCCGGGACCGCGCTGGTTCCCCAAGGGCTCCGCGATTCGTCGCGTCCACGGGGATGCCTCCATGTGGGTGGGTGGCCTGCGCGCCCTTCTGTTGCAGTCGCTCCACCCGCTGACCATGGCGGGTGTCGCGGGCCACTCCGGGTATCGAGGCGACCCGTGGGGTCGGCTCGAGCGCACGTCGACCTTCATCGCATATACGACGTTCGGGGCGGCGGACGATGCCCAGGCCATGATCGATCGCATTCGCGCCGTCCACGAACGCGTGCGCGGAAAGGCCCCCGACGGCCGCCCCTACAGCGCAAGCGACCCGCACTTGCTCACCTGGGTACACATCGCAGAGGCCGACTCGTTCCTCACCGCCCACCAGCGGTACGGTGCGCGCCCGTTGAGCCCTTCCCAGGCCGATGAGTATGTGAGCCAAGCGGCGCGGGTCGCGGTTGCCCTTGGGGCGACGGACGTGCCCACCACGACCGCAGAACTCGCCGCAGCGCTCGACCGGTACCGACCAGAACTCGCGGCGTCCGAGGCCGCGAAGGACACGGCGCACTTTCTGTTGCGCGAGCCGCCACTACCGTGGACCGCACGCGCGCCCTACGCGCTCATCGCCGCTGGTGGCGTGGCTTTGTTGCCTGCGTGGGCCCGCGACGAACTCGACATCCACAGCCGCTTGCCACATTGGGCGGGAGAGCGGGGCGGGGCGCTCGCTACCAAGGCCGTGCGCTGGGGTCTGAGCGCGGCACTGCCCGACTACCCCACGCTATGACCTCGATGGGAAGTGCCGGTGCGCGCGGGATCAGGCTGCGGCCGTGGCAAGCTGGTGACGTCGGCATTCTTCATCATTCGAACACCCTCGCCATGACCCAGTACGTCGGCGGGCCCGAGACCGACAAAGCCGTCGAGGCCCGCCAGCTGCGCTACGTGCGCATGTGGGGCACGGGTGAGGCGCGGATGTTCGCAATCATTGAATCTGGCAACGACGCCGACGAGGGGTTGTCGGAGGCGTGGGATGGTGGCTCACCACGTGGCGCGACCAGCCCGTCTACGAGGCGGGATGGGGCGTAGTGCCCGAGGCGCAAGGCCGAGGCATAGCGAAGTCCGCGGTCGCGCTGCTCATCACGGATGCCCGTTCACACGGAGAAAGGCGATTGCTCACCGCGTTTCCTTCGGTAGACAACGCCGCTTCGAACCATCTGTGCTCGAGCGCAGGATTCAAGAACCATGGAATCGAGTCGTTCCCTTTCAGGGGAACGACACTCACAGTCAACGCGTGGGCGCTCGAACTCAGCCCGTAGAGCGGAAGCCGTCGCACTCCTGCCGAGCGGCTATCGCCCTGGTGAGTTCTGTGAGTCAGACGCTGACCTCAAGGCGGCTCTCAACATGATCATGTCTGGCGAATTCATCGATGAGGATCGACGCGACGGACGTGCCTACCACGACCGCCGAACTGACCGCGGCACTCGACATCCACAGTCGCTTGCCACGGTGGGCGGGCGAAGTGGGCGGAGCGCTTGCCACGAAGGCCGTGCGCTGGGGTCTGACCACCACCCTTCCCGATGACCCCACGCGTTAGGGCACGGCGCGCGTGGCGCGCTTCGCCTTCTGAGCAGTCACGTTCGTGACCGCACCCCCAATACCGGTACGTGTCGCTGCTAGGCGGTCTACAGAGTGGACATACTCCGGATCCACGATTGTCAGCGCAAACACTTGCGGTGCGGAGCAATACAAGGCGACGAGCATGTACCAACCGCCCTCTACCAGCAATCGCGACTCGGTGAGCGCCTGCAACGCCAGCGCTGCAGTCAGCATGACCCACCCCAAGGGGATGAACGTGTCGCCACGGCCCGCTCGTTCGACGAGCCGCCAGGCGCTCCCGAACGTGAGCAAGAGCAGCCCGGCGAGAAGCGCGAGCCCGATGAGTCCGAGTTGAAGCCACGAGTCGAGGAAGGCGTTGTGCGCGTGAGTGACCACCAAGCCATACCGCTCGACGATCCCCCGGTAGGGCTGTTCCCAGACCGGCCAGTACCCCACGTATCCCCAGCCCTCTGGGCGCTGCTCGGCGACGGCGGACACCTGGCGCCAGATGTCGGTGCGGAAGGAGGCTTCCGGGCTTCGGTCGACCATCGCGAAGAGCTCGGCATGGAACTTGACGGTCAAAACCCCGGCGACCGCTGTGCATGCGAGAACAGCGAATGAGAGGATTTTCTTGGCGCGAAGTGTCACGCGACGAATGACGAGCGCGGCGATGACGAGGGCGGTGAGATATGCAATCGCGATCGTGACCGTGGCGGATTGAGTCAGCAAGTGAACCGCTCCGGCCGTTACCAACGTCGCGACCCCGTCGATGACTCGAATTCGCCGCTCCATGAGCAACACCACGGCTGTGATTGCCGCAAACAGCGCGATCGCTGCAAAGGGGTTGCGGTTCCCGACGAATCCTTCGAGCGGACCTCCAGAGAGCAACATGTCCCGCGACCACATAAGGCTCGGATTGCCAGAAACGTTGCTGGCCAGGCTCCCCAGATCACCGACGAGAGGGGCGATCGGGTGCCTCACGACAAAGGTCACGACGCCCTCGAAAGCGACACCCCCGAAGAGACTGACTTGGAACCCTCGGTACAGCAATTCCATGAATCGCGCCCCGCTCGTGCGGCGTACGGTTGCGACTGCCACGTAGGTGGTCGCCAGCAGCACCGCGACGGCCAGCGCCGTGACTGCCCGAGTCGCAGACCATAAGACGCTGGCAACTGCGAGCCCCAGGAAGGCCGAGAGCAGCACGGGAAGCCTCAGACCCGACATCGACGTGCGCATCGTCGCGGCGACGGCCGCCACTGTGATGACGCATAACACCGCGTAGGCAGGAAGGCCCATCAAGTACCGGAAGCCCTGTCCAGACATCAAGAGCACGACCGTCCACACGGTCACGTAGTCGCGAACACGTTCGGAAGTCATCCAACCGACCTTGGGCGCGTGTGTTTCCTGGTGCATCCCTCGACGTCCCTCCTCAGGCCTCGGCCTCATGTAACGCCGCGCCGCGGCTCTCGCCCAGTGGGACATCGGAACTGCCCTGCTCGAGAATAGGTCACCCCATTAACGCACGAAAAACCAGGCTGGTTTCCCATCGGCGCTCAGAGTTCTCGATGACGGAACGACAAGGATGTGGCGCACTCCCTGCCCGAGTGCCACTACAACGTGGGGGCGCTCATCACTTTGATCGCCTCTCGCTCCCGCCCTACCCGATCCCACCCGTGTGGGTGCCTGGCGCGTAGGTGCCCGCGGCGATTTGAGTCCAAAACTCGCCGACGGTCTTTGGATCGAGCAGGACACATGAGCCGACACCGGCCACTTGGTAGTCGATTGTGGCGATGGGCGGAGTGCCTGTCACGGCATCGGCGCCCCTGGCGGCGTTGAACACACTGGCCATTCGCGCGAGGTCGAGAGTGTGCGTGCCGTTGCTCACCCTGAAGCTCTGCAGGCCCGCCTCGGCCACTCTCTTCGCCTTGAACGGATTGAGGAAAGTCGAGGGGCTCAGGGCCTTTTTTGCCACCGCCGACAACACCTGTTGCTGACGCTGTGTGCGGCCGATGTCCCCCAGCGGATCCGCGTAGCGCATGCGTGAGAAAGCGAGGGCTGTCGCCCCGTCTGCCTGATGGCATCCCGCTTGCCAGACGAGTGTGCTGTAGGGGTCATTCACGTCGGCGTCGTAACACAGGTTGACCCCTCCGAGCCCATTGACCACGTCCTCGACGCCGAGAAATCCGACCTCAACATAGCGGTCGATCGTGAGGCCCGTCAGTTGCTCGACGGTCTGTACCAGCAGCTGGGGGCCACCGAACGCGAAGGCCGCATTGATCTTGTTCTGCCCGTGACCTGGGATGGCGACATACGAGTCGCGAGGGATCGAAATGAGCGCGGTGGGACCGTGGACGGGTTGGTGCATCACCATGATGGTGTCCGTGCGCGCACCCACTGTGCCGTCGTTCATCCACCCCGCCCTCGAGTCGGAGCCGACGATGAGATACGTCTGACCGGGCGTATTGGCGGCGCCACTGAGCGCGTCCACCGTCGTGATCCGATGCTCAACCCACGCATTGATCGCGACGGCCGACACCACCAGGACCGCGACGAGCGCGAGGAGTACGCCCCGTACGCGACGCCAGCGGGAGCGTCGGGCCTTGCGCGGCACCTCCAGCCTCGCGGAGGGCCTGCGCTCTTGCGGAGCTGGCCGCAGAGGTGGGCCGTCCGGGGGCCGCGTGTGGGGGGCGCGCGATGAGGAGGTGCGAGGAGAGGGTGTGCGAGGTGAGGGTGTGCGAGGTGAGGGTAGCGGCGTGTGCGATACCGATGCCCTGGGCGACTGCGCGGTCGGTGACGGAGCATGCGGTGACAGAGCATGCGGTGTTGGCGCCCTTGGCGGGCGTGACTCGCTGGGCGGCATTGCGGACGAGCGCGGGGTGGACGGTCTCGACGCGGACGGCCAGTCCGAACCTTGCCTGGTGATGTCCGCCCGAGCGGGACGCCCGCGAGAGTCCTGCACCGACCTACGCGGCGGCACCGCACGCGGGCGAGGCGCGTCTCTTGGTGGTTCGGGCACCGGAGCACCCGCGGACCCGCTCTTCCTTGGCTCAATCGACGGAGGCATCGGCCGACGTTGGCCCTGCGGCCGAGCGTCATCGTCGCGTCGATCTTCACCACCGGGATTGCTCACCACGCGAGGTTAACCCCAGCGCACGCGCGCGCCACGCACGCGCGCCGGGCCTTGTCCCTCGCGGTGAGCGCCGGATGGAAGCGCGGCGTGGGTCCCGGACGACAAAGTCCGAGCAGTCGGGGCGAGGATCGCCGGAGTATTCTCGAGGTTCCTGCGCTCCGCACGATCGCGGGCGCGGACGGCCAGCCGGTCGGTCGGTCAAGTAAGGCTTCGGTGGCACAGGCAACAAGGCCGTCTCGCGGTCCCCGAGGCCCGACCTCGGACGGGTTCGCACCCGCGCTGCACGCACGACGAAAGGAATCACCGTGGAGTACACCCGACTTGGTTCGACCGGACTGAAGATCAGCCGCCTCGCGCTCGGCACCATGAGTTATGGCGCCCCCGACAAGGCGTTTCCCGCCTGGGCGATGGACGAGGACGCGGCTCAGCCTTTCTTCCGCCAGGCCGTCGAACTCGGCATCACGTTCTGGGACACCGCAAACGTATATTCGGCGGGGTCCTCGGAAGAGATCGTCGGCCGCGCGATGCGCAAGTACAGCACTCGCGACAACGTCGTCTTGGCCACCAAGGTCCACTTCCCCATGCACGATGGCCCGGGCGGCTCCGGGCAGTCGCGCAAGGCGATCATGGAGAACATCGACGCCTCGCTGAAGCGCCTCGGCACCGACTACGTGGATCTCTACCAAATCCACCGCTTCGACCCCACCACCCCGATCGAGGAGACGATGGAGGCGCTGCACGATGTCGTCAAGGCCGGCAAGGCCAGGTACATCGGCGCCTCGGCCATGTGGACCTGGCAGTTCGCGTCGATGCAGCACGCCGCCGACCTAAACGGCTGGACCCGGTTTGTGTCGATGCAGGATCAGTACTCCCTGCTGTACCGCGAGGAGGAACGCGAGATGTTCGGCCTGCTCGCCCACCAGGGCGTCGGATCGATCCCCTACAGCCCGCTCGCCAAGGGCCGCGTGACGCACCCGTGGGGCACAACCACGGCCCGCAACAGCAACGACGCGGTCCAAGACCGGACCTTCGTGGACGCCGACGAACCGATCGTCAACGCCGTCGAGGCGGTCGCGGCCGAGCGAGGCGTGGCGATGGCCCAGATCGCGCTCGCATGGGTGCTGCGCAACCCCGTGGTGTCGGCACCCATTGTGGGCAGCACCAAGGTCCAGCACTTGGACGATGCGGTGGCCGCGCTCGACATCGAACTTACCGACGATGAGGTCACTGCGCTCGAGGAGCACTACACGCCTCGGCGACCTGCGGGGTTCTAGGCTCTCCGATACTCCGTGAGAGCCTTAGACCCATGACCGATCAGAACGGGCTCTTCCCCGGTAGGTACTTCATTTCGACCGTTCTCGACTCGCTCGAGACCAAGACCGCGATGAGCGCAGGCGTCGCTCGCATCTACCTCATGAGGGCCGCCATGGCCGGCGGGCTTGCGGGGATCATGTACATGGCCGACTTTGCGGTGGTGGCAACTTTCGGCGGCATCGGCAACGGCGATCTGGTGGGAATCGGCCGCATGGTGGGTGCCCTCGTGTTCGGCTTCGCCCTGGTCTTCATCTACTACAGCAAGTCCGAGCTCCTGACGTCGAACATGATGATCGTCGCGATCGGTGCGTACCACCGCCGGACCACACCCCTCAAGGCGCTGCGCATCCTGCTGTTGTGCTACGTGGGTAACTTCATCGGCGGACTCGTTGTCGCGCTCCTGGTTGCGGGCTCGAGCCTCGGCGACGGGGCGGTAGGCACCCAGATGGAAGCCGCCGTCGACCACAAGCTGGCATACCTGTCCGAGGGCCTTTCGGGGTACTCGGACCTGTTCGTGCGCGCCGTCCTCTGCAACTTCATGATCAACCTGGCAATGTTGATGGTCTACAACGGCCGCATCAAGGACGACTTCACCAAATCTCTCGCCATGATCATGAGCGTGTTCGTTTTCGCCTTCCTCGGCTTCGAGCACTCGGTCGCGAACACGGTGCTGTTCACCATCGTCGGACTCCAGCACGGCCTCAACGTCGGAATGGCGGCGGGCAACATCGCCATCGTGTTGGTGGGCAACTTCGTCGGTGGAGGCCTGCTCATCGGTTATTACTACGCCTACGCCAACGACGACAGGCGCTACCTTCGCAAGCAAGGCGTGAGCCCCGACGAATAGGCCGACCATCACGTCGAACAGCTTCCTGAATCGATGTGACCCACGAACACCTCGGGGGTTGCCCTGTCGATGCACGCGCACACGACGCGGACGGCGATACCACCGCTCAGACGATCGTCCAGCCTCCGTCGACCATGAGCGTCGACCCATTTGCCATGTCGCCCACATCGCTGGCCAGGTACTGCACGGCCGCCCCGATGTCTCCGATCGTCGCGAAGCGGCCGCGGGGGATCTTCGCCAGCACGGCGTCGCGGAAACTCGGGGTGTCGAGCCGCTCGGCTGTTCCGGCGGTGTAGGTGAAGGTCGGTGCGACACCCGTGACGACGACGCCTGCGCCACCCCACTCGAGGGCCAACGTCCGTGTCACCTGATTCAGGCCACCCTTGGAGGCGCAGTAGACGACCTCGTCTTGGTTCGCCACCACCGAGATCTGCGAACTCATGTTGATGATCCGGCCGTAGCCGCGGGGAAGCATGTGGCGAGCGGCGGCCTGCGCACAGAAGAACGCGGCCCGCAGATTGAGGTCCATCATCGAGTCCCAGTCCTCGACCGTGACGTCGATCGCAGGGATCGGGCGCCCCATCCCCGCGTTGTTGACCAGGATGTCGATCTGGCCGAGGTCGGCCGCAATACGGTCGAAGAGCGGCGCGATGTGCGTCACGTCCCGCAAGTCGGCAACGTAGGTCCGCGCCGATCGGCCGCTCGCCTCCAACTCATCCCGCAGCTGCTCAACCGTTGACTCGTGGCCGCCAACGGCTGCGACTACCACGCCGCGGTCGATGAAGTGGTCAACGAGGCCCCTGCCGATGCCACTCGTGGCGCCGGTGATGACCATCGTCTTGCCGCTGATATCGAAATCATTCATGGCACTACCTTGTCATGCGCAGGGATGCGTGCCGCGTCGGTGTCATCGCAGTCACCGGACATCCTCGACGCCCGCTCGGTCGCCGACACGCCCCCGCGCAAGGGACGAACCCTCACGCAGGAACGCGGCGACTAAGCCTTCTGCAGCGCGGGCAGTGCCGCGACGATCGCCTCGACCTGGGTCTTCGCGTCGCCGAACAGCATGTCCGTGTTCTCCTTGAAGAACAGCGGGTTCTGCACGCCTGCGTATCCGGTGGCCATGGAGCGCTTGAACACGATGACGTGCTGCGCTTTCCACACCTCAAGCACCGGCATGCCGGCAATCGGTGACGAGGGGTCGTCGTTTGCTGCGGGGTTGACGGTGTCGTTGGCGCCGATCACCAGCACCACGTCGGTATCGGCGAAATCGTCGTTAATCTCGTCCATTTCCAGGACGATGTCATACGGCACCTTCGCCTCGGCCAGCAGCACGTTCATGTGGCCGGGCAGGCGCCCCGCGACAGGGTGTACTCCGAAGCGCACCTTGATACCCCGCGCTCGCAAGCGGTGAGTGAGTTCGGCTACTGGGTACTGAGCCTTGGCTACCGCCATCCCGTATCCGGGGGTAATGACCACGGACTTGGCCGACATCAGCGCCTCGGCCGCGCCTTCGGCGGAAATCTCCGTGTATTCGCCCATCGGGCCGTCGGCGCCCGCAGTGGGGGCGGCGCCATCCGAACCGAAGCCGCCCAGAATGACGGAGATGAACGAGCGGTTCATCGCGCGGCACATGATGTAACTGAGGATTGCACCTGAAGAACCGACCAGTGCGCCCGTAATGATGAGCAGGTTGTTGCCGAGCATGAAGCCCGCAGCGGCCGCGGCCCATCCGGAGTAGCTGTTGAGCATCGACACGACGACGGGCATGTCGCCACCGCCAATGGCGGCCACCATGTGCCAGCCGAGCCCAAACCCGATCACTGCCATCACCACGACGAGCACGAGGCCCAGCGTGCGGCTGCCGTCACCGAGCGCAATGAGCCAGAACATCAGGGCGACGAAGGCGGCAAAGGCGGTCACGTTGATGAGGTTGCGACCAGGCAGCACGAGCGGCGCGGAGCTCATCTTGGCCGACAGCTTGAGGAACGCCACGATGGATCCGGTGAACGTGTAGGCACCGATCAGTACGCCGAGCGCCACCTCGACGGTGTGGACGGTGTCGCCACCGGACTCGGCAAGGTAGGAGTTGACGCCCACCAGCACGGCTGCCATACCCACGAACGAGTGGAATGCGGCGATCAGTTCAGGCATCTGGGTCATCTCGACCTTGCGGGCGATCGGAGCGCCGATCGACAAGCCGATCGCGAGCACGGCGAGGATGAGCAGCGCGGTGAGCCACACCGACTGGCGGTCGGGCATTTCGGCCGACTCGTACAGGGAGTTCCAGACCGTCGCGGCAAGCGCAAGGCTCATGCCCGCGATGCCGATGGTGTTGCCTGCGCGAGCGGTGGCCGGCTTTGACAGTCCAGCCAGCGACAGGATGAACATGACGCCGGCAACGATGTACAGGCCCTGAATCAGTCCGATGATCGTCACAGTGATCACGCCTCCTTTTGGAACATGCCGAGCATCCGGTAGGACACGAGGAACCCACCGAAGATGTTGATGGACGCGATGGACGCCGCGACAAACGACATCACCAGGACCGCGATATTCGTCGACCCCAGTTGCATCAGCGCTCCGACCAGGATGATTCCGGAGATCGCGTTTGTTTGAGCCATGAGCGGCGTATGCAGCGCGTGCGACACGCCGGAAATCACGTAATAGCCCACCACGACGGCGAGGAGGAAGACCGTGAAGTACGAAACGAATGACATGGGCGAGGACGCGATGGCGAGCACCACGAGCACGGCGGCCACCGCGGACCCGATCAGGCGCCTCTTGGCCTTCTTGGCCGCAGCCTCGGCGGCGAGGCGTGCCTTCTCCACGGGATCCACGACGGGCACCTCGGCGACGGGAGCGCCTGCTGCCGCAGAAACGTTCACCGGCGGCGGCGGCCACATCACCTCACCCGCGTGGGCGACGGTCATGCCGCGCACCACCTCGTCCTCATAGTTGAGGACCGCTTGGCCGTCCTTGCCGGGCGTCAGGAGCTTCATCACGTTGACGATGTTGGTACCGAACAACTGTGACGTGTGCTTGGGCATCCGGCTGGTGAGGTCCGTGTAACCAACGATGATCACGCCGTTGTCGGTCACGATGCGCTCGCCGGGAACGGTCAGTTCACAGTTGCCCCCGCCGATGGCGGCGAGGTCAATGATGACCGAACCGGGCTTCATGCCAGCGACCATCTCGGCCGAAATCGTGCGCACCGCCTTGCCGCGCACAAGCGCGGTAGTGATGACCACGTCGGCCTTAGCGCTCTCCTCGGCGTACATGATGGCCGTGAGCTTCTCCTGCTCCTCGGACAGCGCCTTCGCGTATCCGTCGGAGGAAACCTCTTGCTGGGCGGCCTCGGCCTGCACGAACGTGGCGCCCATCGACTCGATCTGCTCCCCCACCTCGGGGCGCACGTCGAACGCGCGGACCTCGGCACCCAGGCTCGCGGCGGTGCCGAGCGCTGACAATCCTGCGACGCCTGCGCCGATCACGAACACGTTCGCGGGGGGCGTCTTGCCTGCGGCCGTCATCTGGCCGGTGAACATGCCGCCGTAGTTCTCGGCGGCCTCAATGACGGCGCGGTAGCCGGACACGTTCGACATGGTCGACAGCACGTCCATCGACTGGGCGCGGGAGATGCGCGGGACCGCGTCGAGCGCCATTCCGGTGATGCCGCGCTTCGCGAGATCGGCGATGTAGTCGGGGCTGGAGGGCGCGCTCATCATCGAGATGAGGACCGAGCCCTTGCGCATCTTGTCCAACGCGGCGCTGCCGGGCGCGTTGACTGCGGTGACGATATCTGCACCCCACGCGGCCTTGGCATCGGCGACCTTGGCCCCGGCCTCGGCGTACTCGGCGTCGGAGTAGGTTGCCTTGTCGCCAGCACCCTTCTGCACGATGACCGAGTAGCCCAGCTTCACCAGCTGGCCGACGGTCTTGGGGCTGGCCGCGACAAGGCTCTCGCCCTTCTTGGTCTCGGCGGGAATGCCAAGTGTCATGGGTGGTGCAGTCTCAACCGACTCGGGTGACTGCACGCTCGATACAGACGTCATTGGTGCCTCTTTGCGTTGACTGGTTGTCTCCAGCGATACCCTACCGGGCATTTTTGGCGCAATACCCCGGACGTATATCCCAACCGTGTCCCGTGTCGCATGCACCAAAAGGGACGAGTGTCCCGAGACCGAGGATCCCCCCGATTTGCCGACAACGCCAGGCAAGGTCTCTGCTCTAGACAGACGGAATGACCCGCGGTCCGGACGGTGGTGGCGATCTCGAGTCGCGTCATGCAGCGGATCGCCTGGGCCGTGGCGAACCAGGTATGGTCGCGGACGGCCGCGCGCATCCCGTCACCCGCGGCCGCCTTCGAGGTCACGCGAAATACACGGGAGTCATCGGCGAGCATGAGAGCGGCAACTGGGGCGCCGTCGAACCCATCTTCGGCAGCGTCACGAAGGGCAACTGACCCGCGCGACGGCACCGGGTCCACCGCCTCACCATCGCGAGCTCCCGCCGCCCGATCGACCGCAACCGATCATGCGCAAATGCGGTACTCGCCCTTACCCTCGCGCTTCGCCTGGTACATCGAGGTGTCGGCCTCATGGAGGAGCTCTTCAGCGGTGCGTCCGACACCGTCGAAAACGACAACGCCGACGCTCGCGCTCACCGAGGCGGTCCCGGCGGAGACCATGAAGGGCTTCGCCATCGCGTCAACGATTCGTTGGGCAATCTCGTCAGTTCCGTCCTGTGGATTGTCGAGAAGGACGGCGAACTCATCCCCGCCAACCCGAGCAACGAGATCGGACCCGCGGACGCAGTCGCGCAACCTGCGGGCAGCCACGATCAGCAGCTCGTCACCAACGGCGTGGCCAAACACGTCATTGACCGCCTTGAAGTCGTCAAGATCGACGATCATCAACGCTCTGCGGTTGGCGACGATGCCGACCGCGTTCAGTGCGAGCTCCAGCCGGTTGCCAAGCATCGCGCGGTTGGACAGACCGGTCAGCGGGTCGTGAAAGGCTTGGTGGCGCAGTTCGGCGGTGAGGAGCTCCCGCTCGCCCAGTGACTGACGGAGTTGGTCCACCGTGGCGTCGAGTTCGTCAAGAAGGTGGGCGTTGTCGGCAAAGGCGGCCAACTGCCGCACGATGACCAGTCCGGTAGAGGCAATCGCGCCGCAAACGACGATCCACATGTGGACGTCGAGACCGACCTCTCTTAAGACCCACACCAGGAGGAGGTAGGTCGCAGCGATCGCGACGTACGGGAGCTTGCTGAATCGGCGTTGGGGCCGAGCGTGCATGAAGTTTGGGTCTGCGCGAACCTGGAGTTGCTGAATGCGGGCGGAAGCCAGCAGCAGCGTGGAGGCGATCGCCGCGAGGCCGAGATACCAGGACAACCGTCCACTCTGGATCATCAGCACGCTCGACGCCTGCACCGTCCCCTGCAATACCGCCGCGGCTACCAGCGTGCGTCCTGCCAGGGCGGAGAATGGCGATCGCTCGCTGAGCACCAACCTCACCACCGAGAACGCTCCGACCAGGAACGCGCCGGGTCCGGCCAACATGCTGAACAGTACGCCCGTGAAGGTCGAGGCATCCTCAGAAAGGTAGACGTAGCCGCCGAAGGTCGTGGCCGCTGCCATCACGACGCTCACGTCGAGCCAGAACCGTGTCCGGTCCCGTCGCGAGACGAGCCCGGTCGGTGTCGTGAGCATCACCACGACGACGATGGTGGTTCCGACCATGATCGACATCGACTGGCCCGGGGTCAACCAGGCCATTGTGGGCTCCGCTCCCCGAATCGGATTGATCGCGAGCGCCACCATTTGGATGCCGTCACCGACGGCGTACGCGGCTCCTGCGAGACTCAGCGCGCCCCACACCCGCCTGGTCGCCGTCGTCGCACCGTCGGCACGAGCGACACGGCCCGCTGTGAGCACCAGCATGATATGCATGAAGAGCACCAGCACCCACAGGGCCGCCACCTGGGACGCCCAAGAACCGAAGTCCAGGCCGTAGCCGATCAGGCAACCAACGATGAGCGCGCCAAGCCCCATGAGCAGGCCGTCGCGCCAGATCGAAGGACCACGTGTCGCCCCCGGGCTACTAGTCGGCTCGGACGCACGCACCTTCACCATGGCTGTCCTCCCGACACATCGGCATCGCGCGACCGGACGATCCTCTTGTCCATCAATCGGCGCGTTTGCTCTTGGTGTGAACAGATTGCCCTTCCCCCGGGTGAGGCTCCCAGGATTCGCCCCGCAGTTGCAAAGCGGAGTGAACGATCACCCGCTCGGGCCAAGGCAAGACGCCGGCCCGCCGAATCGCCAAGTTCCGCAGATGCCTGCGCGACAACGCCGAGCCCGCGGGAACCGTCGGCGCGCGCGGGCGACCTTCACTCCCGCAGACCCCGTCGTATTTCCCTGGCGACCATGCCGCCCGGTCCCCCGAAGAGCGTCTAGACACCCGTGAACTCGAAACCGAGTGCCACGTAGAACGCCGACGCGTCGTCGTTCTCGTTCGCCACGTGGAGGATGACCTGCTCGACGAGTCCGAGGTGCCGCTCATGCGCGCGGCAGCGCTCCTATGCCTTGCCGACGCGCTCGGCTCGGCTCGGCTCGGCTCGGCTCGGCAGGATCCTACGACGAGTCGCAACGCCGCTACAGCGAGGCACTGCAACTCGTCGGCGACGATGACGCGTCCAACTTGCGCAACACGATCCTCAACAACTCGGCCTTCACCTACTTCCTGTCGCATGAGATGAGTGAGGCGCTCGCCGCCGTGGATCACCTGCTCAGGGTGTCGGCCATCAACGACCGCCCCCTCGCGATGCACGTCCGCGACACCGTCGGGCGCGTCTACCTCACGGCGGGCCGAGTGGCCGAGGCGGAGCGGGTGCTTGCCCCGGCGATGGACGCGCAAGCCACCGAGTTCGTTCCCGAAACCGTCGCGACGTGCCTGGTCACCCTCGCCGAGGTCCACCGCACGCAGGGCGAGTTCGGTCGCGCGCAGGAGGTCATCGATCGCTGCCAGGAGTTGTGCCGAACCTACGAACTGTCCCGGTGCGCGGCGGACGCCGCACGCGAGCAAGCGGAAATCTTCGCGGCGACAGGGAACTTCCGCGGCGCGTACGAGGCTTATCAAGATTTCCACAGTCGGATCGAGGCGCACAGCGCGAGCTCCCGCGAGGCCCGTGGCAAGCTCCTCAAGGCCGCCTTTCAGACGACGGAGGCGCGGCGCGAGACGGCGCGCTACCACGACCTGGCCGAGCGGGACCCGCTGACACTGGCCTGTACAACCGCCGGTACATTGACGAGCAGCTGAGCGTGTCCCTCATGGCGGTGCGTGACGGCGGGCCAGCGCTCACCATCGCCATGATCGACATCGACTTGTTCAAACGTGTCAACGACCTGCGCTCGCACGAAGTAGGCGACGACGTCCTGCGCGCCATCGGTCAGATCCTCAGCCGGATGGCGGCCACGGTTCCTGGCGGCGTCGCGGCCCGCCTCAGCGGCGAGGAGTTCTTGCTGATCCTGCCCGGCACCGACGAGGAAGCGACCGACGGGTTTGCCGAGGCGGTGCGGCGCTCGATCGCGGAGCACGACTGGCGGCCGATCACAACGGGCATTCCGGTAACGGTGAGCATCGGCGTCGCCGGTGCGCCGATCGAAGGCCAGCGCAGTTCGAAACTGCTCGGCGTCGCCGACGCGCGCCTGTACAGCGCCAAACGAAGTGGCCGCAACCGCGTCGTCCGCTCCGATTCAATGGACGCCCCCAGCCACGCAGAAGGCTGAAGCCTCACATTTCTGCGAGCGAAGCCCAGTTCAGTGGGCGCCGACCATCGTTTGCCCCCGTCAGTGCCCCTGAAGGTGGAGGAGTTGGCCGATACGCCGGGTTCTGTCGTCGTGCATGGGGCACGACGGGCGACCATCCATCTACGACGCATGTTGCCGCACGCCTCTAGCAACCTACCCAGATGCTCGATCGGTATCGCATGGACCATAGTGGTGGCGAACCCGCTCCGGGCCGCCAAGCCGCCTGCTGCAGGTCCAGGGGCTTCACGTGAGATCATTGTCGGACCGGACTCGGACGACGTGTCTGGCGGGACGTTTCAGGTTCTCCATTGGGCAGCAAGACCACGGCACCAACCCGCCGTGGTTCGCAAAGATGCACAATGACGTGACACCATCGGTACGAGCACGGACCTGCGCTCGGCGCAGTCGGGGACGCAGCCGGAGAAGTTGCGCGGTGGCGGGGCGCCCCATGTGGTCGCCCTGGTCTGGGTTTTGCGTGACCTGGGTTTCCAGTGACACGGGTTTCCAGTGACACGGGCGCGGGCTCGACACCCGCCCAGTCTCCGGAGGCCGCGGCATGACGCGTCACACCGCAATGACGGCGCGAACGCTGAGAAGGAGGAGATGTGGCACGAGCAGGCCAACGCCGGTCCGGTGGCGCGCGCACTTCGCGTGCCGCTCAGCAGCGCCGCAAGCCGCCCGCCCAGCAGGGAATCATCGCGGTCCTCGCAGGCGTCGCCCAGGAGGTCGCAGGCGCCGTGCGGCAACCGCCGACGCGCCCGGTGGTGCGCACCAAGTTTCAGGTGGTCGCGCTGCTCGTGCGAGAGGAGAGGGCCCGGGTATTGGCGGACACCGGCACGACCGATGCGCAACGCACCAAGAAGCTCAAGGAACTCGACGGGGTGGCGACCCTTCTTGCCAGGACCGCCGCCCGCGACACCTCCCTGCTCACGCTTCTCGCCGACGACGCCAGGGTCTCCGACTCTGCTCGCTCCTTCAAGGCGACCCTCATGCGTGCCGGGGGGCTGGAGCCGCCCGAGGAACCAGCTCCCGTGGCGCCCGCCGCGCCGTTGCCGGGCGCCAAGAGTCAGGTGGTGCCCCAGTCGGTGATCTCTCGCCAACTCGCGAACCCATTCCTTGCGCCCGACTTCGAGGCCGCGGCCGCGCGGACCGCCTCGCGGGCCCGGCGCCTGGCCGGCTGGGAGCTGCTTGAGCCTCTCTTCAGGTCCTTCGAGCGTGGTACCGACGGCGTGCCCGCCTGCATGCCGCTACCTACCGCCCGTTCGACGTTCGCTCCCCTCGGTCGACAGCTCATGCCGCACCAGGCGCAGGTCGTCGCGGCTGCGGCCGCCGGCCATCGCACGTTCCTACTCGCGGACGAACCGGGGCTCGGCAAGACGGCCCAGGCGCTGCTCGCCGCCCAGGCGGCCAACGCCTACCCGCTGCTCGTAGTGGCACCCAACGTGGTGAAGACGAACTGGGCGCACGAGGTCGACCTGTGGACGCCCGAGCGTCGGTCCACGGTGGTCCACGGCGACGGCGATCGGGTCGACGCCTTCGCGGACATCGTGATCGTGAACTACGAGCTCCTGGATAGGCACGTCGGCTGGCTCGGAGACCTCGGCTTCCGCGGCATGGTCGTCGACGAGGCGCACTTCATCAAGAACAAGGGCTCCCAGCGCTCGCAACACATCCTTGCGCTTTCGGACCGGATCCGCGCCCGCGCGGCCCGGCCGCTACTGATGGCGCTCACCGGCACCCCTCTGATCAACGACATCGAGGACTTCCGAGCGATCTGGCAGTTCCTGGGCTGGATCGACGACACGATGCCGCTCGGCGCACTGATGGGCGTCCTCGAGGAGACCGGACTCACTCCTGTCGACCAGGGTTTCTACTCCGCCGCGCGGGCAAGCGTGATCGACATGGGCATCGTGCGCCGCCGCAAGATCGACGTCGCCGCCGACATCCCCGCCCGCCGCGTGGCGGACCTGCCGGTCGAGCTCGACGGCGCGGCCGGTCGCTCGATCCGCGCGGCCGAGGCCGCGCTTGCCGCTCGACTGGTCGGTCGCTACCGGTCCGCGCTGGAGGCGCGCAGGAGCGGCGTTGTCGTGGACGGGATAGACCACGAACTCATACGCAGGGTCGCGTCGTGGGAGCTCAAGGAGTCGAGCGGGCAAGGCGGCGCGGAAAACGTCTTCACGATGGTCCGCAGGATCGGGCAAGCCAAGGCCGGACTGGCCGCCGACTACGCCGCGCAACTCGCGCGCAACGTCGGCAAGGTCGTGTTCTTCGCCAAGCACATCGACGTGATGGATCAGGCCGAGCAGACCTTCGCCGATCGCGGCATCCGCTACTCCTCGATCCGCGGCGACCAGACACCCAAGGCGCGCGAGAAGAACATCGCCGCGTTCCAGAACGACCCCGATGTCGCGATCGCGGTGTGCTCCCTGATGGCGGCGGGCGTGGGGCTGAACCTTCAGGTCGCCTCCAACCTGGTGCTCGCCGAATTGTCCTGGACCGACGCCGAGCAGACACAGGCCATCGACCGGATCCACCGCATCGGCCAGGAGGAGCCCGTCACCGCGTGGCGGGTCATCGCCGCGCAGACCATCGACTCCAAGATCGCCGCGCTGATCGACGCCAAGTCGGGCCTGGCGGCCCGGGCCTTGGATGGGGCGCCGGACGAGGACGTCGAAGCATCTGTGGACGTACAACTCGAAGCCCTAGTCGGTCTGCTCACCGACGCGCTCGCCGCGGAGGGCGTCGGCTGAGGCCACCGAACGACAGCTACGCGGCAGGCCCTTGCATCAGCGTCACCGTGGCGGACTGAGTCGCTCCGCCCGTGTCCGTCCAGGTCAGGCTCACAGAGTCGCCTGGCTTGTGGCCCGAGATCGCGGTCGACAGGTCGTCTGCGCTCGTCACCAATTGACCGCCGATCGCGGTGATCGTGTCCCCCGCTACCAGGCCCACGGATGCCGCAGGGGTGTTGGCGTAGACGTAGGTGAGTTGTGCGCCTGCGACCGCATTCGCCCCACCAGCACCCTGACCGGGCACCAGCATGCCGGTCGTGCCGTCCCTCGCGATCGCGACGCCCAGGAAGGCCGGGTAGCCGAGCTTCACGCCAGCAGACAGGTTGCCAGCCCGCATCTGGTCGACGATCGCCAGCGCACTGTTGATCGGAATCGCGTAGGCCACCGTGGTGGCACGTCCGACCGAGGCCGCGGTCGTGATGCCGACCACCTCACCCTGTTTGTCAAGCAGCGCGCCGCCCGAATCGCCGCCCACGACGGCGGCGTCGAACTCGATCATCCCGCCGAGCGTCTCCCCCTGCACCGTGTATTCCGACGAGGTGGTGACGGAGGAATTCAGTTGGGTGACCACGCCGTCTGCGGCCAACAGCACGCCGCCGCCGGAGGCGTTACCCACCGCTGTCACACCCGCGCCGACGGCGGGTTCGGCGTTCTTATCCGGGGTCGCCGTGGCCAAACCGGTTGCACCTTGGAGCTGGAGGAGGGCCACATCGTCCGTCGCATCAGTGCCCACGACAGTCGCGGTGTACGTCTTGCCAGTCGCAGCGATGGTCACCGATATCGCGGTCGAGCCGTCGATGACGTGGTTGTTGGTGAGGACCAGTCCATCGCTCGTGAGCACCACGCCTGTGCCTGCAGCCGCGGCCCGGTCGTAGCCGAGCACGGTCTCGATGAGGACCAGGCCCGTGGACTCGGAGGCGGACGCGGTGGTCGCGGCCGCCTCCGTCGAGGTCGTGGTCCCCGGCGAAGTCGTACCGTTCCCGGGGTAGGTGTAGCCCTGGCGCGGCCCGACATATCGCTGACGCGGGCCCACATAGCCGCCACCCGCCTCGCCCGAGGGCGCGTTGCCCAGACTCGGTGCCGTGCCGATCTGCGCCGTCGTCGCTGCTGAGGTGGTGTTCGTGCTCGCGGCCCATACGCCGACCCCAGCGACGTACGCCAGGGCGAGCACCGAGGCGGCGATCACGCCCACCTTGGGGCGGAGTGCCCCGCGCCAGCGTGACCGCCGACGCTGAGGTGCGGCGTCAATCGTCGGGTCTGCGGGCTGTGGGCTCTCCATGGTCATGGTTCTCTCCCTGGCTGGGGTCTATTCCAAAGTCCACGCTCCCAATGAAACAAATGGCCCAGAGAATTCAGGGAGTTTGCTCAGAATACGAGAGGGTCGCGTCAGCACGAGCCGAGTGGGCCCGTCGGCGGGCGGATGAGTTGGCCGATACGCCGGGTAATGCTCCTGCGTGTACACCTAGAGCCATCTAGAGCCACCTATGTCGTAATTACCAGGGATGACACGGCGTTCACCGTCGTCTTGAGCCATCTGGAGCCATGCGTGCTGCGGACAGTTTGCGGACAATCTGCTGCGGGCGGACGTGCGGACGTGCGGACGTGCGGACGTGCGGACGTGCGGACGTGCGCAAGCCGAAGCCACCCGCTCTGGGCAGCCAAATTTCAAAGCCGTATTCGTGCGCAGCGACGTCAAGACCGCCGGAAGACTGTGTGCCCGACAAGCGTGTCCACGAATTTCAACCCACGTTGGCCATCCTCGCGACGCAGACAGGCCAGGCATCCGGCTTCGACGTAATGTCGCGCCTCGGCCACAAATCACCAAAGACGGCGGCACGCTACCAGCACGTCCAACGCGAGCGGCAGCGCCTCATGGCCAGGTCGCTTAGCGCCCTGGCCACGAGGCATTGACGTTCGAGATGGTGGCTTAACCGAACGATCCCAATGGGGCACCCGGGCCGATCATCGAGCAACTGCACTTCAGTTTCCACGTAGCATTCGCCAACGCCGACGCCATGCGAAGGTACGCGCGGATTCTGCGCGAGGTGGCAGACCACGCGGACAGCATTCTAAGCGGCTCGCACTAGCCCCAGCGATGGGCCCCATTGCGGGGAGACACACACCAGAGAGAGCCCCGGCGATCCGACACGCCGGGGGTTTCGTCATGTGTGAGCGACGTGTGCGGCGGCTTCGGCTCGGCGGGCATTGTCGTCGATATGATCTGGACATGAGTTTAACTTCGATGTTGTACAGGATGGCCCGGGCCTCGGCGACGGGGCGTGCGGCACGTAAGGGTCCGGTCGCGTTGGGTCAGCGTGAGGTTCGCAAGGCTGTATATCGCAAAACGAGCGGACAGACAGCAAAGGCGCTACGCAAGTTCCTGAAGTAATTTCCGCTTACGTTGCCGCGCGGGGTACGGCGCGGCGCAGCCTGCGACGGTGACTGGGCGCTGTAGGACGCGAAAAGCCCCGCCCGGGGTCTCAGAGGGGGGTCGAGACACATCCGGGCGGGGTGTATTTAGAGTGCTGTGTGCACGCGAAACGCGCAACTTGGTGTGAGTCGTCCCACATCGTGCCGCGCACGCTTCAGTATCGCGAAGGCGAGTGCTAGGAATATGGCGACGGGGAGATCAGGTGAGGGCGTGCGCCGTTAGGTAGTTCGCCACGATCGAGGAGGCCCCGCAACCATCAGTTACACCGAAACCAGTAGATCGGATCTGTTCGTCGGCGCACACGTCGTATTCACGGGCACCCTGGGCCTGTCACGAGCCGAAGTTGCCGCACGGGTCGCACTCCTTGGGGGCACACTACAACGGGGCGTGACGAGCAAGACGACAATCCTGGTCATCGGCGACGGATTTGAAGGTCACGAGCCTCAAGACTTCCCCACACTGGTAGCCGTCATGGTGGCCGACATGAGGGCACAGGGACACCCGATCGAAATTCTCACGGAAAACGAATTCGCAACTCGTATCCGTAACGCCAAGTCTTCCGCACTGGCCTTCGAATAACTACACGCCACCACCGCACTTTGGCTACACGTCTGCGGTTGCTCACGCCCGCTCGGCGGCGTCCCTGGGAGGGAGACCCACCGAGCGGGACTCCCCTAGCGTGGCGCGGTTTGTGGCCGTGCGCAAGACGAAGCCACCTACCCCGGACAGACGCGCCGTGCTCAGCACACCCCCCTTTTGTGAAGAGCCCGTTGTCGGCGTTGAGGCGGTCGACGCGGTCGAGGGCAATTCATCACACAAAGTTGACCCGGGGTTGTTTCTTGAGTTGTCCTGACTTTGTGAAATCCGAACTATTTGCTATTGCGCGAGAGGAAGGATTCGCATGTTGCAAAACCCGTTGGACTTCCAGGGCCTGCTAGAGGCAGCCCCTGATGCGATGGCGGGGATTGGTCCGGCGGGTGTGATCCGGTTTGTCAATCGCCAGACGGAGTTGTTGTTCGACTACGACCGCACCGATCTGGTGGGTCAGCCCATGGAGATACTGGTGCCGGAGTTGTCCCGAAAGGGCCACCTGGCGCACCGGGCGGGATACTTTGCCAACCCGGAGGCTCGGGCCATGGGGACCGGTTTGCAGTTGGCTGGACGGCGTCGGGATGGCACCGAGTTCCCCGTCGACGTCAGTTTGTCCTTCATCGAAACCGAGGACGGCCTCTTCGTCACAGCGGCCATCCGCGACATCACGGAGCGCATCAAGACAGCACAGGAACTCCAGCAGATGGCAGCAATCATCCGGAATTCTGAGGACGCCATCGTTGGTAAGACGCTCGACGGTATCGTCATGAACTGGAACCCGGCTGCCGAGAGGATGTTCGGGTACTCCAGCGAGGAAACTGTCGGCAAGCCTATCGACCTCTTCAACCTCGAGGATCGACCCGGCGACATAAACGCCACCCTGGCCAGGATTGGGGCAGGTCAGCCTGGCGGGCACTATGAGACCATCCGTGTCCGCAAGGACGGAACCACACTCCCGGTGTCGATCACCGTCTCGCCGATCCATGATGCGGGCGGTGCGATCGTCGGTGCGTCCACGATCACACGGGATGTGACCGAGCAGAGGAAGGCGGCCGAGACCGCGCGGAGTCTGGTTGCGGCGGAGGATCTGGTCCGTACGGTGATGGGTTCTGCTTCGATTGGTATCGTCTTGGCCGACCTGGACGGTTCTATCCAGGTCGTGAACCGTGCATTGTGCGACCTGCTTGGGTACGACGAGGCGTACGTCCTGGCACACCGACTGCAGGACGCCGTGCACCCCGACGACGTCGAAGAAGTTCTCCAGGCCCGCGCCCGGGTCATCGCCGGATCGACCGAGAAGGCCGTCACGACGTTGCGTCTGGTGCGGGCCGACGGCGCTACCGTCTGGGTGCGTCGGGTGGAGTTGCTGCTCCACGGTAAGGACGGCGAGGCGAACATGGTCATGGTCCAGGTGGAAGACATCACCGTCGAGCACAAGGCTCAGGAGGCTTTGACTTACCAGGCTTTCCACGACTCGCTGACCGGGCTACACAACCGGGCTTGGATCCTGGACATCCTGGAGGTCGATCTGCGCATCGCCAAACGGGAGGGACGTTCGGTGGGGGCACTGTTCGTGGACCTGGACAACTTTAAGGTCGTGAACGATTCGCTGGGTCACGCGGCCGGCGACGAGGTGTTGGCCACGGTGGCGGGCCGGATCGTGGCCGCTGTGCGCGCGGGGGACCGTGTTGGACGTTTTGGGGGCGACGAGTTCATCATCGTGGTGCAGGGCGTCCAAAACATCCAAGACATGGAACGCTACGCCGAGAGGGTGTCTGCCGCGATCGCCACCGATCTGCAGGTGCGAGGCCACCGGATCGTACCGACCGCGTCCATCGGTATCGCCACCTCGACCTCGACGTCGACGCCCGAGAGTCTGCTACGCGACGCCGACTCCGCGCTATCCCGGGCCAAAACCAACGGACGGGCGCGCTGGCACTTCTTCGACGACACGATGCACGCCCAGGCTCTGGCCCGTCTGAACATAGAGGACCAGTTACGTGAGGCGATCACCGCCAATCAGTTCGTGGTGTTTTACCAACCCATCGTGGCCCTGGCCGACACCCACGTGGTCGGACACGAAGCACTCATACGTTGGGCGCACCCCACCCGCGGCCTACTCAGCCCCGGTGAATTCCTCGAAATCGCCGAGACCACCGGGCTGATCACCGCCATCGGAGCCCAAGTCCTGGACCAGGTCTGCGCCCTCCTCGCAGAACATCCGGACCTGCCCGGTCCGGTCAGCGTCAACGTTTCGGCCGTCCAGTTGGCCAGGCCGGACTGGCTCACCACCGTGCGGGACACTCTGGCGGCCCACCGGGTCGACCCCGCCCGGATCGTGATCGAGGTCACCGAGACCGCCGTCCTGAGCCTGGTGGGCTGCGCCCGAACCGCACTGACATCCTTACGCGAACTCGGTATTGGCATCCACCTGGACGACTTCGGCACCGGATACTCCTCCATCTCGGTGCTACGGGAACTGCCCGTGACCGGAGTCAAACTCGACCTGCGCTTCGTCCACGACCTCACCGCCGGTAACAGCCAAGCCAACGCCCTGACCCAGGGCGTGAACGGTCTGGTCAAGGGCATGCACCTGACCGGCATCGCCGAAGGCATCGAAACCCAGATGCAAGCCGACATCCTGCGCGACCAGGGATGGGAATGCGGACAGGGTTACTACTTCGGCAAACCAGCCAGCACACCCCTCACCCACTGATTCTGGATCCAGCAGGCCTGGACCGGGTGGTCGCGTTCCCGAGCAAGACGGCACGGGGCGTGGCATATGCCCGATACGTTCAGTCGCCGCAAGCACCCCAACGCACTAACGATTCCGTGTCAGGGAAGCCGCGTAGCCCCCGTAGGGGACTGCGGCAAGAGCGTGGCTCGCTTCACATAGCGCGAGATGCATGGAAACGGAACAGGCGAGTTCTCACCGCAACGCCGCGCTGCTTACCTTGCCGAGCAGTCTGCACGAGGCAGGCGCTCCTGGGAGGTCCTCAGCCCGGAGCAGTCATCTGGGCGGCACCGCACCATCGCACTCAGCAAATACGGAGACCCCGACGGCGCGCGCCTAGCCCAGGCACAGACCATGGCCGCGAACGGCAAGGCCCCTCAGCAGGTCCGGGCCGTCGGCACGTACTCGGCCAGCCAATCGCGTCGAGTCGTCGCAGCACAGTTCCCGAAGCAGGCCAGAATTGCGGCCAGACGCGCAGAAGTTACTAGGCTCCGCGCCAACGGGCTCTCAGTGGCGGAAATCGCGGCTCGCCACGAAGTAACCGTGCAGACGATCCACAACGACATCAAGGCCATGTCCGACCGCGACTAAAAAAACGCGCATGCTGACCTAATCAGAGTGCAGCGCTAGGTGCCCGCCCCGCTCCGGGTCCTGGGGTGTCCGTTCCGGGCTTCCCCCTCGGACTCCATCACGGTCCATCGTGGTGGCATCCAGTCGTACCTCTTCCGGGCGGACTTCGAGTCGCTGCGGCAGTGGCGCATCAGCCTCGTTTACCCCGAACCGTAGTAGTTGCACCTGGGGGCGCACGGCCCCGACGCCAGAGCGCCAGAACCACACAATTCGGCGGCCGCTGGCGAGGATCCCGACCTCTAGCAGTGGGTTCGCGCAAGCACTCTTGCCTCCTCACCTGGGCGGCGGATCGAGCGCACGGTCACAGCACACGGCGGCGACCTCCATCACAAGGCGGTGGTCGTAGCGAGTTCGTTCGGCCGACCAGTTTTCACCCCGTCGGGTTGACAGGATTTGAAACTGTGGTCACTTGACCCCCTGGGCAGCGCAAAGACTCTTGCGACGTCACCTCGGTGCCGACTCGAGCGCACGGTCACACCACACGGCGGCGGTCCCTGGTTCGTTGCTCCAGTGGGGCGCGCCTACTACTTGCCGGGCTCTGGGTCCGAGCCGGGCACGATGCTCGACGACGACGAGGCGTTGATGTTCGAGTTAGCGGCTCAGCCGAACGACCCCCACGGGGCACCTGAGCCGATCATCGAGCAACTGCACTTCAGTTTCCACGCAGCATTCGCCAACGCCGACGCCATGCGAAGGTGCGCGCGGATTCTGCTTGACGTGGCAGGCGACATGGACAGCATTGTCAGCGGCTCGCACTAGCCCCAGCGCTGGTCCCGATTGAGGGGAGACACACACCAAAGAGACCCCGGCGACCATCGACGCCGGGGGTCTTGTCATGTGCGAGCGAGCGGTGCGGCGGCGCCTGCAACGCTGCGGGGTGTTGGCGCGCACAAAAAGCCCCGCCCGGGGTCTCAGGGGGGCGAGACGTATCCGGGCGGGGTGAGTACATATATTGGCGCGGATCGTGTCCAGGCGCAAGATGAAGCCGCCCACACCTCGGACAGACGAGGCAGGGGCGTCCAGGACTTCGCCCGTGGTGCGGTCTATGTATGCGATGGGCTCTACTGAGGTGTAACGCTCCGTTACACCTGCGCCACGGTCGCGGTGCACCGCCATGTGGGACGCCCCCACCGCCGGAGCGACGGCGCGCGTACTCATGCCCTGCGCTGACAGCAGGCGGGACTGCTGCACGGGTAGGTGACATCTGATCTGGCTTGCCCGAGGGGTGGGCCTGGAAGGATGTCAATATGCCCAAGCCCTATCCAAGTGAGTTCCGGGATGACGTGGTGCGCGTCGCGCGCAACCGTGAACCTGGTGTTTCGATCGATCGGATCGCGAAAGACTTCGGCGTTCACCCGATGACGTTGCAGAAGTGGTTGCAGCGCGCCGCGGTCGACGACGGAACCAAACCCGGCCAATCCCGCACCGAGTCCGCCGAGTTGCGAGAATCGCGGAAGCGGGTCCGGCTGCTCGAGCAGGAGAACGAGGTGCTGCGGCGGGCGGCGGCGTATCTGTCGCAGGCGAACCTGCCGAGAAAAGGTGGTACCCGCTCGTGACAGAGCTCGCCGCATCGGGGATCCCCGTGACGGTGACGTGCCGGGTCCTCAAGCTCTCACGCCAGCCCTACTACCGGTGGCTGGCTGACCCCATCACGCCCAGCGAGGTGGTGGAGGCGTATCGGGCGAACGCGTTGTTTGACGCACACAAGGATGATCCTGAGTTCGGGCACCGGCTCCTTGCCGACGAGGCCCGAGACGCCGGTGAGGCGATGTCGGACCGGACCGCCTGGCGGATCGCCTCGGACAACGGCTGGTGGTCCGCGTTCGGGAAGAAGCGGGGCAAGAACGGCAAGAAACCGGGTCCACCAGTCCAGAACGACCTCTGCACCGTCACGGACGAGGACGGACGGACCCGGCACGAGTTCACCGCCGACGGTCCGAACCAGCTCTGGCTCACCGACATCACCGAGCACAAGACCGCTTGGATTCCAGCAGTCGTAGCAACACTAGCGATGAGGAGTTGGGATGCCGGCGAGAAAATACACCGAGCAGCAGCGGTTGGCGTTCATGGCGTTGATCGACCGGGGCGGGTCGGTGAGGGCTGCTGCGATCGCGGTCGGGGTGCATCCGGACGCGGGCTACAAGTGGATGAAACAAGCGGGATTGTCGACGCCGCGGAGCACCCAGCGGAGGTACTCGGCCGAGGAGAAGGCGTTGTTCTTTCGTCGGCTCGCCGAGGGCGGAAACATCTCGTCCGTAGCCCGCGAACTCGGCTTCAACCGGGTAACCTGCTACGTCTGGGCGCATAAGGCGGGGATCTTCGCCGCCGAGTATGCCGACGCGAACCGGCAGGAGTTCCTTCGGTTACGGCGCGAAGGTCTGTCCCGGCGAGTTGCCACGGCGCGGCTCGGGATCGAGAGTCATCAGGCCTCGGACTGGGACAAGGGCATTCGGGTGTTCTCGAAGGGCCGCGTCTACCCCGATGGAAGGGTCGTGCTCTACCGTCCGGCCGAGATACTGGCGAATGTGAAGAACCGCAGAACAGCGTGGGTGCAGGGAGAACGCGTTTCCCTGGCCAAAGTCGAACAGGTCATCGATCCTCGCTACCTCAGCCTGATCGAGCGGGAGCGCCTCAAAGACTTGCTGATGACGAGCGCATCAATACGGAAGATCGCCGTGACGATGGGACGGTCGCCGTCGACGATCAGCCGTGAGCTGCGACGGAACACGGTCAGCAAGGGCGGCTACCTGCCGCACACCGCGCACCGGACCTCTGTTAAGCGTCGCGAACGGGTTCGCGTTGCGAAGCTCGCGTCTGCGGGGCCGTTGCGTGACTACGTGGCCGCGAAGTTGAAGAAGCGCTGGTCGCCGGAGCAGATCAGCCATCGGCTTCGTAGAGACTTTCCGCATGACCCTGGAATGCGCGTGAGCCCCGAGACGATCTACCAGGCCATCTACGTTCACGCTCACGGTGAGCTGAAACGGGAACTGGCGGCGTCGTTGCGCAGAGGCCGGAAGCGCCGGAAGCCCCACCGCGACCCGGAAGCGCGAACCAGCAGGTTCACCGACCCGATGACGCCACTGACTGACCGACCCGCCGAAGTCGAGGACCGTGCCTTACCCGGTCACTGGGAAGGTGACCTCATCCTTGGCGCCGGGAACGGTTCCGCCGTCGCGACAGTCGTCGAGCGTGCCACGCGCTACGTCGTTCTCGGCCACCTCCCCATCGAGCGGACCGCCGAAGCCGTCCGCGACAGCCTCGTCACTGCATTGGTCGGCCTGCCCGTTGGCCTGCGACGCACTCTTACCTGGGACCAGGGCGCGGAGATGAGCGAGCACAAAGCATTCGCCGTCGCGACCGACATGGCCGTCTACTTCTGCGACCCCGCATCGCCCTGGCAGCGCGGCACGAACGAGAACACCAATGGGCTCCTCCGCCAATATCTCCCGAAACGCACCGACCTCCGAGCTCACAGCGCTCACGACCTCGCCGCGATCGCCGAGGAACTCAACGCCCGCCCCCGCAAAATCCTCGACTGGGACACTCCCACCGAACGAATGACTGCTTTACTGAACACCACGTAGGTCACACCGTTGCGACGACTGCTGGAATCCAAGCCGCCGAGGGCAAACTCTATCTCTGCGCGATCAAGGACGTGTTCGCCAACAAGATCGTCGGATACTCCATCGACTCGAGGATGAAGTCGAGCTTGGCTGTCCTGGCGCTCGAGAACGCCATCGTGATGCGCGGCGACGTCGCCGGCTGCGTGGTCCACAGCGACCGAGGCAGTCAATTTCGAAGCCGGAAGTTCCTGCACGCTCTGAACCGTCACCGCCTGGTCGGGTCGATGGGTCGAGTGGCCTCGTGCGGCGACAATGCAGCCATGGAGAGCTTCTTCGCGCTGCTACAGAAGAATGTCCTCGACCGCCACTCCTGGACCACCCAAGAGCAACTCTGGATCGCGATCGTGACCTGGATCGAACGGACCTACCACCGGCGTCGTCGACAAGCAGCGCTAGGCCGTTTGACCCCGGTCGAATTCGAGATCATCATGAACACGCCAGCCGCACTGGCTGCGTGACTACAACCTGTCACCTACCCGTGCAGCAGTCCCGGGCGAGGGCGTGCGCCGTTAGGTAGTTGGTTGCGTCCAATGACCATAGCCCCCCGGGACAACCTCGCTTTCTCTGCTAGCGTGCAAGTGGTTTAGCACCTCCGTTGGGCGAGCGATCGGTCTGCAGTCACCTCCTCTGCCTACAACCACTACTCAGGAGCACGATGAGAACTCACACGCGGTCACATCTGGCACGGGTAGCGCTCGCACTCGCGAGTGGTTTGGTCCTGGCCACCCTCGCTCCGCTGACCGCGCAAGCGGCAACGTCGACCTATCAGGTGACCTCCACCATCACTGTGGGCTCAGGCCCGGACGGTGTGGCGGTGAATGCGACCACGAACACCATCTACGTCACCAACTACTGGGGCAATTCGGTGTCGGTGATCAACGGGGCGACGGGCGTGGTGACCTCCGCCATCATTGTGGGCTCAGGCCCGAGGGGTGTGGCGGTGAATGCGACCACGAACACCGTCTACGTCACCAACTCCGGCGGCACTAACATTATCGGCAATTCGGTGTCGGTGATCGATGGGGCGACCGGCACGGTGACCTCCACCATCACTGTGGGCTCCAACCCGTACGCGGTGGCGGTGAATGCGACCACGAACACCGTCTACGTCGCCAACGAGTACGGCAATTCGGTGTCGGTGATCGATGGGGCGACCGGCTTGGTGACCTCCACCATCACTGTGGGCCCCTGGCCGTACGGGGTGGCGGTGGATGCGACCACGAACACCGTCTACGTCACCAACTACTGGGGCAATTCGGTGTCGGTGATCGATGGGTTGAAGGGCGTGGTGACCTCCACCATCCCTGTGGGCTCCAACCCGTTCGGGGTGGCGGTGAATGCGACGACGAACACCGTCTACGTCACCAACGAGTCCGACAATTCGGTGTCGGTGATCGATGGGGCGACCGGCGCGGTGACCTCCACCATCCCTGTGGGCTCTCACCCGTTCGGGGTGGCGGTGGATGCGACCACGAACACCGTCTACGTCGCCAACTACCTGGGCAGTTCGGTGTCGGTGATCGATGGGTTGAAGGGCGTGGTGACCTCCACCATCCCTGTGGGCTCCTACCCGTCCGCGGTGGCGGTGAATGCGACCACGAACACCGTCTACGTCGCCAACGCGAACGACGGTACGGTGTCGGTCATTTCGGTGGCTGCTGTGGTGGCCCCGTCGATCACGACCAGCACGCTTCCTGCCGCGACAGTGGGCACACCGTATTCCGCAACCGTTGCTGCAGGCACCGGGCCGATCACGTTCACCGTGTCATCGGGAACCCTGCCCGCCGGACTCACCCTGAACTCCACCACCGGGGTGGTGTCAGGGACCCCAACCTCGACAGGCTCTGCGACGTTCACGCTCACCGCAACGAACAGTGCCGGAACAAACTCGAAGACCTACACGGTCACGGTTGCAGCCGCCGCTGTGGTCCCGTCGATCACGACCAGCACGCTTCCTGCCGCGACAGTGGGCACACCGTATTCCGCAACCGTTGCTGCAGGTACCGGGCCGATCACGTTCACCGTGTCATCGGGAACCCTGCCCGCCGGACTCACCCTGAACTCCACCACCGGGGTGGTGTCAGGGACCCCAACCTCGACAGGCTCTGCGACGTTCACGCTCACCGCAACGAACAGTGCCGGAACAAACTCGAAGACCTACACGGTTGCGGTTGCAGCCGCCGCTGTGGTCCCGTCGATCACGACCAGCACGCTTCCTGCCGCGACAGTGGGCACACCGTATTCCGCAACCGTTGCTGCAGGTACCGGGCCGATCACGTTCACCGTGTCATCGGGAACCCTGCCCGCCGGACTCACCCTGAACTCCACCACCGGGGTGGTGTCAGGGACCCCAACCTCGACAGGCTCTGCGACGTTCACGCTCACCGCAACGAACAGTGCCGGGACAAACTCGAAGACCTACACGGTCACGGTTGCAGCAGCCGCTGTGGTGGCGCCTGTTCTGGCAGCCACCGGATTCGACGTTCTGCCTTGGGGTGTTGGTGGAGTCCTAACATTGCTTGTCGGTGCCGTGCTACTCGTCCTAGCGGCAAAGTACCGTCGAAGCCACGCTGCTTAGGGAAACTGTCGCAGACCCAACGGCTGCGACCCGGGAGCGGCACGATTGAGGAACGCGCCCTGGATCACCGTGCGCAGGGCGGCTATCTTGGTCTCCAAGCGACAGTGCACCCGAGTGTGCACTGAGTGGAGTTCTTCACCTGCACCCAGCAAGGCATGACGGTGAAGAACTTTTGGACATAGGCCCGTCCCCCGTCAGGGGGCGGGCCATCGCTTTGTCTGCGGTTATGCGGGACGGGAGAGGCTTCGGGACGGACTGCGCCGCCTCAAAGGCCGTGGGCGACCGCTGCTCCGGCTGCGAGCCAGGCCCGCCTGGTGGCGGGGCGCGCCGTGGTGTAGCACGCCGTCGACCATCGCCGGGGCTCTCGGCGTTGCGGATGTTCAAGTTCACACCGACATCAACGCCAATCCGCGAGAACCCTCCGGCGCGTAGCGACGTCTTCACAGCACCCGGCGCCGACACTTGGCTACGGGACTTCCCCTGAACTTCAAGTTGAGCGGCCCGTTGCATTGCAAACCCGCAACTCTTGAGCAGGTCGACCGTCCGGGGTATGTCCCGTAAGGCGATTGGACCGTGTGCGGCTTTCACCTATCCGTTCATCCGGCCCACCTCGGAAGACCGATTGTTGCGGGGGCATCTCGCGACGACGCAACCACCAGCCGACCGAAAGCCGTCCGGCCAGCGGACACACTCAGAGTCCTGGACCCGCACGCTTACGGAGGGTGTCCGTAAGACCCGTCCGTTGAATTGCCCGGTAGGGGCCCGTCAAACGGTCAGATAATCACTGGGACACGGTCAGGTCGTCACGGGAACTCGTTCAATCTCGCGGTACACCGTGGCGCGCCCCACGCCAAACAACTCGGCGAGTTCCGCGATCGTGTGCTGACCCGCCTGATGAAGATCGAGAAGATGCGCCGCCTGACGACGCGACAACTTTGGCTTCTTGCCTTTCAGTCTCCCCTTCGCCTCGGCGACGGCCATTCCCTCCCGGGTGCGTGCGCGGATGAGGTCCGCCTCGAACTCAGCAACCATGGACAACACGTTGAGCAGCAATCGACTGACAGGATCATTTGGGTCATGGGTCGAACCACCGATGGACAGCGCAATACCGTGGCTCGCGAGTTCGTCGACGATGTTCCTGGCGTCCAGGACTGAGCGGGCAAGCCGGTCAAGTTTGGTCACGACGAGGGTGTCTCCGTCACGGCACGCGGCCATCGCCTCTCGGAGGCCCGGGCGGTCACGATTGGTGCCAGTCAGGCCCTCATCGGTATAGATACGAGCGGGCTCGATCCCGAGTTGAGCAAGTTGAGCGGACTGGGCCGCAATCCCGTACTCCTGCGCCTTCGTCGACACACGCGCATAGCCAATCTTCATGAGACCACCGTCCGACACGGGTATGACATCAGCGGCAACGACTTGTTGCAACCACCTTCACGACTGTGGGCAAGGGGTCGGCTCCCATGCAACCGAGGTGTTGGTGGCGCCCGCGTCAGTTCCGCCTAGCAGGGGTTGGCGGAGCCAGTTCAACCTGCCGCCAGACCCCTCATTCTGGGATTAGCGGGCGCACCTCAGACCGGGTGAGCATCGGTCTGGCTTGCCCACAAGTCAACCGTTTCAGGCCGCGTGGATACCGTGCAAACACGACGCCCCACCACCCACCTGAGGAGCCCACATGTATGGTCAGAAGCACACCACCATCACCATGACCGAGCAGCACCAACTCGCGCTGACCGCGCTGGTGAACAACGTCACCCATGGACGCTTCGCCGGCCCCGACAACGCCACACGTCGCCTGAACACCACTGAGGCAGCGGCATTGAGCGAGATCACCACAGCCCTTTCCCAGGTCGCGACCGGCACCGCCGTGACACTGAAGCCTCGCTCTGAGTTTGTGCCGCTCGCGGAGGCGCGTCGCACCCTCCACGTGAGCGGCACGGGCCTTCGCCGCTGGCTTGCGCAGCGCGGCATCACCGCCTACCGCAGTGGCAACTACTCATACCTGTCCCAGGCGGACTTCGAGTCGCTCCGACAGTGGCGCATCAGCCTCGACTACCCAGAACCGCAGTAGCCAAGCACGCCGCCGCGCCACCGCGTCGCAAGGGATTCGGCAACGGACTCCTGCGCCCGAATGGGGTCTGGCGATGGCTGCGTGTAGAACTAGAGAATTGCCCGACTTGCACGAACCGTGTCGACGACTTCAGCGAGTGACGGGGCCACGCCATGGACCAACTCCAGCGCCGCCGTATAGCCGCGTTGGACAATCGCGTGAGCCTCGTGCTGGTCGTCGAACGCGGGACTGTCGGCAAAGCCGCCATCCGGCCGCGGTACCCACTTCCAGCCCGCTGCTTGGCTACGGTCGTTGATGTCGTCAGTGAGCGACGCGACTCCATCGGGACCGAGTAGAGCGAGAGCACCTTGAACCTGCTCCGACTTGAGCAGTCGCCCAATGTCGTAGAAGTGCCGGCCAAACTGGAAGATCGCCTGTTGGTCGTTGTTGGTCACCGCAGCATGAACAGCCGCCAACTTTTCAAGCAGAGTGCGCTGGGGGGCAAGCACCGTGACCGGGAAGGAGGCAAACTCCTCCCAAACACTCTCGTCGTCGCCGTACGTCTCCTCGGCGTAGATCGCCACCATGGAACGGTATTGGTGCTCACTCGCGGGGATCTCGCCCCCGCGGCTGCCGAGTTCGAGAACAACGACCTCCTTGATCGCACTCGATCCATACGAGGCTGGATACACGTAGGTTGTCGTGCGATGGATCCCTGTGCTCGAGTCTGGCGACTTGCTCTCTGTACCGAGCCAGGAGCACACGTCGGCGTCGATCTTCCTAAATATCTTGTGACGGGCCTTGGCACTCGGGCCCTCGGGGAACACCACCAGCAGATCAATATCTTCGGAGAACCTCTCTATGAGTCCAAAGACCCTGCTGAGACTTGTTCCTCCTTTGAACACAACTCGGGTAGCCTCGCTCGCCCCGTCGATCGTGCGCTCAATCGCAGCAGCCCGGAGTACTTCGGTGACCCAGAAGTCCTTCTCGACGTAGGCCGGGTCCAGCCCACGAGCGCGTGCAGTTTGGGCGACAAGCGCGTTGAGGCTATCGGCGTCTTCGCGAAGGCGGGGGCTCATGCCGCGCGTGCGCCGGTGGGCGACAGGTCGCCAACGTCATCGAGAAGTCGGTCAATGTTCGAACCAGTCGCAAGGTCATACTCACAGTGCCCAGCGAACCGGAGGCGGTCGACCCGGACGGCACGGGTAACGATCGCATCGCGAACCGCCGCGACAAGGGCGTCCCACCCCGCCTCGACATACACGTCAGGTTCGCGCATCAACTCCAGCAGAGCAATCTCCTTGGCGTTGAGATCAGCGCGAGCCAAGTTGCTTCGAACCGTCTGCTTCACGCCCTCGAAACCCTCAACTTTCTTCAAGGTCGCGACGTGAACACTGACCGGCAACTGAGTCGTCACTCCCCATTCACGGGCTGCCGAGAATCCGGCTAGACCAACACCGACGCGACCCATCACGACGTTGACGACATCAGCGGTAGAGGGGTGCGTCATTCCGTATCGCGTCGCCTTGCCGCGGTAGTACAGACCGCGTCGCACCTTGAGGAGGTCACCGCTATCAACCGCGCGGGACACAGCCTTCCTGCGAGCCGTATCCGTGCCAGGAAGATCACTCAGACGCACGAAGGACTTCACCGGGAGTGCGCGAATCGCCGCGGCAGGCGTCGTCGAGCTCTTGATCGACGCGTTCGACTTCGAAGGACTAGTCATCGTCTTCGTCATGATCGTGATCTCGCTCCTCCTCTTCTTCATCATCCTGATCATCTTGTTCGTGTCACAAAAGTCTAGGGAGAATGTGACATTTTCGCAAGGGAGAGTGTAGTGATATTCCCCGCACCGTTGCGCTACGACGAGGACCAGGCCGGCACCGACGGTGCACCGCAGAGGATCTACACCCCAACGCGAGCGGCAGCGCGACGTGGCAAAGGCACTCAGCGAACTGGCCGCTGGAGAGGACCCCAGCCTCTAACCCCCTGAGCAGCGCAAAGACGCTTGCGCCGTCACGTGGGCGCCGGCTCGATCGCACGTCCACACCACACTGCGGCGACCTCCATCACAAGGCGGTGGTCGTTGCGATTTCGTTCGGCCGACCTGTTTTCACCCCGTCGGGCTGACAGTGTCTGATCTCAGGACATCGTTCACCTATGTCTCAAGACATCGTTCACCCCGTTGACGACGATGGAGCATGTCGCAACGAGTCAAGAACGAGGTCATGGTGCTGGCGATCGTGGAGGGCGGGCTGAGTGTTGCCGACGCCGCCGTCAGGTTCGGGGTATCGAAACGGTGGCTGCGGGTGCTGCTGGCCCGCTACCGCGAACAGGGCATCGAGGCGGTCGCGCCCCGCTCAAAAGCGCCCAGAACGTCCCCGACGAGGGTGGACGACACGCTCCGCCACGCGATCGTGGCGGAGCGCGACAGGCTGACCGCTGCGGGTCTCGACGCTGGTGCGGAGTCGATCCTGGACCGGATGAACGCCTCAGGGCTGACAGTGCCGTCCCGGGCCACGATCCACCGCATCCTTGCCGCCACCGACCGGGTGACACCTCAACCCCACAAACGGCCCCGCTCGTCGTGGACACGTTTCGAAGCGGCCCTACCCAACGAGACCTGGCAATCAGACATGACCCACTGGCGCTTGGACGACACCACCGGTGTCGAGATCATTACGTGGCTCGACGACCACTCCCGAATGATCATGCACATCTCGGCCCACCAGGTCGTAACCGCCAAAACAGTCGTCGATACCTTCACCGCCGCCGCGGAACGCCACGGGCTACCAGCATCGACACTGACCGACAACGGACGCATCTTCACCGCACGCTTCGCCACCGGAACACCAGGACTGGGCCAGTTCGAACAGCTCATCCACGACCTCGGGATCCGTCAGAAGAACGGCCACCCCGGCCACCCTCAAACCCAAGGCAAAATCGAACGCTTCCACCAAACCCTGAAACGCTGGCTCACCGCACGCCCCGCAGCCGACACCCTGACCGCCCTGCAAAACCAACTCGACCAATTCACCCACGTCTACAACCACGAACGCCCCCACCGCGCGATCGGCAGACGCACCCCAGCAACCGTCCACGCCGCCACACCCCCAGCCGCACCCTCAATCAACGTCGCAGGACACCACTACCGAATCCGCTTCGACCACATCGACGCCTCCGGCGTCATCACCCTGCGCCACGCAGGCCAACTACGCCACCTCGGCATCGGCCGCACCCACAAACACCGCCCCGTCATCGTCCTGACCAACGGACCCCACACCATCACCATCGACCGCACCACCAGCGAAATCCTCGCCGAACACACCATCAACCCCGACAAGGACTACCAACCCCGGAAACCACAAAAGGCCCCTCCCGAAGGAGAAGCCCCTGTGAACGATGCCTTGAGACATCACATTCGTCGGGGTGACAGGATTTGAACCTGCGACCCCTTGACCCCCGGTGAGTCAGCGAACCGGATGCGGCCCGAGTCCTGCTTGAACGGCGGCTGAGCGTGACTTCAAGACGGGCGAAATCCGCACGCCCTGGACACATCCCCAGCCACCCATTCGGCGCTCAGCGGCAATCCCGTTCGGGTCATCGCTCCTGGACCCTTGTGGGCGGCAGCATGGTCACCTGAAGGACCCGATGACTTCCGCGACGGCGTCAGACCAGTGACCTGACACCGATCCAGTAGCGAAACTTACGGCGACCAAGGTCGCCCAGACCTGCGGCGTTGAGAGCGCCTAGTCGACATGCGCGCCCATCCCGCGTGGTCGAGGGCGGGGAGGGGTCTCCTCCGGTCTCGTCTACGGTCCGCCAGAGAGGACGTAACCGCTGTACGCGTCGGTTCCGGTCTTCAGGTAGACCGCCATGGTGCACGGCAAGCCGAGCCGTCTCTGTTCGGCTTGCGGGGGGAGGGCCGCGACGAGGGGTTGGCCGACGACCGGCGGGACCGTGGCGACCGTCACGACCGGATGGGGCGCATCGCCGGGCAACGCGGCCCCGATCCCCACGATCTCGGCGAGGGTCAGATCGGGAGTTCCACGGACGAAGTCCCGCCCGCAGTAATGGAGGCGAGCAGGCGTTCCCCACCACGTGGCATAGGCGCTGTGGTAGGCGAAGGCTCCGCCGGCAACGAGGGCGACGCAAAGGACGATGACCATGCTCACTAGTCGTCGCCTCATGACGCCCCCTTCCACGCGACCGGCAAGTATCGTGACAAGGCTATCTCAGGGCGTCAATCGCAACAGGGCTATTTCGCGTTCAACTTCGCTTCTGTCCGCTCCCTGTCAGCACCAACGGTGACGCGTGCCAGACCATCCCTCACCCCACGGGTGAGGGATGGTCGAGTTTACGCGGCACGCCCTAGACCGTGTGCAGAGCCCGGATCGTTGATAGCACGGGGTTGAAGCCCCGGAGCGCGCGTCCCTGCGCGTCCCTTCGTCGCCTCCCAACGCAAACGGTGGGGCCCCTTGAAAGGGGCCCCACCGTCGTGAGCGGGCTTCGAACGAACCGTTGGCGGCCTGATTCCCCGTCTACTCAATGTTGACCGCCGCGGCTTGGCGGAGGGCTTCCGTAGCAACTGGACACACGGCGGGACACACGAGACGGCGTCCATAACGACCACAGCGGTCGGCACCCCGGAGTCACGGAGGACGCGAGCCGAGACGTTGGCGGCCCGGTCCAGCCGCGTGGGCCACGATCTGCGCCCCACGGCCCAAGCCGCTCAGAACGACGCCCCAGGCGGTTGCAGACCGCCTGATTGCGGAGTCTCCGGCACACGGCGTCAAAGCGCCAAAGGTAACCCCGCGACGGATCCGACCCAAGGACACGAACTCAATCGTTGCACTCGCAGATGCAATGCCGACCGGCCACCGCGCGCTGATAATTCTCTGTGCTGGCACCGGCCTCCGGCAGGCAGAAGCGTTCGGTTTGACGCGAAACCGGATTGACCTGGAGGCTCAGACAATCGAAATCGACCGCCAACTGATGCGGACGACCAACGGAAGGAAATCATTCGGACCACTGAGAACGGACGCAAGTTACCGAAGTGTCCCCCTACCTCAAGTCGTGTGTGATGCACTTGAGGAGCATCTCGCGACCCGGGGCCCCTGTTATGGGGACGACCTAGTCTTCGTCGACGAACAGGGCCGTCCATTGATGTGGCGGCGGTTCAACGACGCGCTTCATGAGGCATGCGCATCCGCAGGCGTGGATCGCATCACGTCTCACGACCTTCGCCACTACTACGCCAGCCTGCTGATTCGTCGAGGTGAAAATGTCAAAGTCGTCCAAGCACGCCTCGGACACGCTAGCGCTTCTGACACTCTAGACACTTATGCCCACCTCTGGCCCGACTCGGTGGACCGCACCCGCGACGCCGTTGATGACGTGCTGGGACCTGAGTTCACGGGGCCCAATCTCTCGGCGCACGGCGCGTGAAAGTTCTGGCGGTGCGGACACCGTGCGGACAACGCAGAAGTGCGTAGGGCAAACCACCTCGTAAAGAACCTTAAGGCGGATGAGTTGGCCGATACGCCGGGTTCTGTCGTCTTCCGAAGAAGACGGGCGGCCATCCATCTACGACGTACGTTGCCGCACGCCTCTAGCAACCTACCCAGATACTCGGGCGAGCAGCCCTCAAACGCATCCTGTCTGGTCTTGCTCCGGGTGGGGTTTACCGTGACCGTCGCTGTCACCAGCGACGCGGTGAGCTCTTACCTCACCTTTTCACCCTTACCGCCGGCCGAGGCCGGAGGCGGTTATTTTCTGTGGCACTTTCCCGCGGGTCACCCCGGGTGGCTATTAACCATCACCCTGCTCTACGGAGCCCGGACGTTCCTCGGCACGGGTCTCCCCGCAACGCGGCCGCCTGGCCAACTCATCCGAGACCACTTTACGCGGTGATGACCCTTCGCACATCGTCACTACCCTGGACTCATGCTTATCCTCTTGCCTCCGTCGGAAGGCAAGACAGCACCCACCACCGGCTCGCCGGTCGCGCTGAGTTCCCTGAGTCACCCTGAACTTTCCGACATCCGCCGCCGCGTGGGTGATGCCCTGGTGAGGGTCAGCAAGACCCGCGGCGCCTTGGCCGCGCTCGGCGTCGGTGCCTCGCTCGAGGCCGAGGTGCGACACAACACGACCCTGTGGGAGAACCTGTCCGCACCTGCGGCCACCGTGTACACGGGAGTGCTGTACGACGCGGCACAGGCGGCTTCCTGGGACGCGCGCATGCAAGCAAGGGCCCACGAGCGCATTCGCATCGTCTCGGCGCTCTGGGGGGCCATTTCGCCCATGGACAAGATCCCCGCGTATCGCCTGTCGATGACGACATCGATCCCCCGCATTGGGTCCCTGTCAGGCCTGTGGAGGCGAAACCTTGACACCGTGTTGCGCCCGCTTGCCGGGGACGGCGTCGTCGTGGATTGCCGGTCAAGCGCCTACGGGCCCGTCTGGTCGCCGATCGACGCACCCTGGGTGGCGGTGAAGGTATTGAGAGAGCGCGACGGGTCTCGCTCGGTGGTGAGCCACATGGCGAAGCACGCACGAGGGCTTCTCACGGCGCATCTGTTGACCTTGGATACCGTCCCTCAGACACCGTCGGACGTGGCTGATGCTGCGGCGACGATGATCGGGACGCACTTGGTGGACCTGTCGCTCGTTGCGTGCGCGAAGGGTCCTCACGAACTGACGCTCGTGATCGGCGGTTAGTCGGCTTCGCGTCCGCGGGGCTTGCGTACCGTTCCCTGCCACACAAGCGCGACGCCCCTCGGGGCGAGAATCGTGTTTACCTCATCCATGAATTCGACCATGGTGCGGCGGTACAACGGCAGGCGCGCGATCTCGTGACTGTCGCCCGAAAGCGTGACGTGCGGCGCGGCTGGTGCGCGCACGGGAATGGGGTCGATGGGGACAACCTCGATGGCGACTCCGTCCACCCAGTCTGCTGGCCTGCGCAGCCACTGCTCCTGCAGGGACCGCGGCCATTCGAGGGTGCCCGAGCCCATGAGTTGGAGAAGCACACCATGGTTTTTCATGCGGTTCGCGATCGCGAGCGCAGTGTGCGCGAGCGCGATCAAGGAGAAGACCGCGAAGATCAGCGCGGGCCCCTTCCAGGGCACAACCACGGCGGCCGTGGCCCAGAAGATCGCGAGGACCAGGCGAACGCCCGCGCGAAGGATCGACGCCCACCGGGGTTCTCTCCACACCGGCAACGGTGCCATCCATGCAACAGACATTGACTGCCTCCTTGGGCACGACGCTAGTGAGTGGGCGCTCCGAGGCACATGAGGTGCCTCTCGACGATGTCGCCTTCGCGGGAGACTCGCAGTTGCAGGATGGTGAGGGATGCGGGCTCGGGCCACATCGCTCCCCACGATCGCTTGTCGACCCCGAGGGAGACGCCGACGGCACACTTGATGGCGACCGCGTGCGCGACGGCGGACCAGGCCCGTTCGACGTCGTCTCCTGATTCGCTCAGCCGCGCGTGTTCTGCGGCAAAGCCGCGCAGCACCTCGTCGAGTCGGGCGCCAACGTCGTCAAAGGACTCGCCGCCGGGCGCGGCAATCTCACCAAAGCGCCACCGATGAACCGCGTCGCCATCCTGGAGAACGATTTGCTCGGCCGTGAGGCCCTCCCAACGCCCAAATTCCACCTCGCGCAGCAAGGGCTCGGTCTCCACGTGCAGGCCGAGCCGACGCGCGACCGCGGCACCCGTCTCTTGAGTCCGAGTCAATGGGGACGCGAAGACCCGCGAGACCCGCGGCAACTTCATCCACGACTTGCGGCCGATGGCGTAGACGGCATCGGCGGCCTTGGCGGCCTGGACGCGGCCCGCAGCATTCAGGCCTGGGCCCTCAACCTGTCCGCCAGAGAAGTTGCGGGTGACCGTCATATCGGTCACGCCATGCCTCACCAAGACGATCGTGAGCGGAGAAATGAGGTGCGCTTCGGAGGACTCTAGAGACACCAACGGCGCGGTGGCCTCGACCGATGCGCCTTGCTCACCACTCACGCGGTCGTCCCACGCACGAGGATCCTGCCGCATTCCTCGCACCTGACGACCTCGTCCGCCGGGGTCGCCTCGATGCCCGCGAGGTCCGCGGGATTGAGGCTCATGTGGCATCCCTGGCAGGTTCCGCGCGTGAGCGCGGCCGCACCGGAATCGCCGTTCTGGGCGCGCAACTTCTCGTAGAGCGCCAGCAGAGACTCGTCGAGGTTGAAGGTAGCGTTGATCCGTTCGCGCGCCACGTCGGCGAGTTCCGCTTCGATCGCGGCGGACTCGGTCTCGACGCGTGCACGGACATCTGCGAGCGCTGCCGCAATCACGGCGGCCTCGGCAACGACACCGTCCGCAACGGATTCGGCGTCCTCGAGTCGCTGCATCGCATCGAGCTCGATCTCCTCGAGGTCGGATTGCCTCTTCACCAAGACCTCAAGCTCGGACTGCAGCCCCTGCAGATCGCGGGGAGTCTGGCCGCCCACCAGGAGCCTGTCGTTGTCTCGCTTGGCGCGGGCACGCACCGACTGCACGTCGTCCTCCGCTTTGGTGACCTCGCGCTTGAGGTCCGAAATGGCGGTGTCGGCCTCGATGCGCCGGCCCGTCAGCTCACCCTCGCGCTCGAGCAGCTTCTGGAGCTCCGCCTTGGACTCAAGCGAGTCGAGGCGGTGGCGGGCCTGAGCCGCGCGCGTGTCGAGCTCCTGAACGGTCAGCAACCGCAGTTGGTCCGCTGCTGGGGCCTTGGGCACTGTGTCTCCTTAAATGGTGGACGGCGCGTGGCCTGTCCATGGATCGGTGTTTAGCGTACTCACCGAGGTGGTCACATCGAGCGCTTGAGCCAGCTCGCCGGCGGCCCCTTCAAGCCACAGCGACTCGGATGCCGAGTGGGACACGCTGACGAGGTACGGCTTGCCGTCGGTAAGCGCGGCGGCCTCGCGGGCGTCGGTCGCTGGGTGGTGGCGCAGGTCGGCGGTGACGAACGCATCAACACCTGAGGACACGGCATCGCCGATGAAGGAGCCTCCTGAACCGCCAACGACCGCGACGCTCGTGACCATTCCGTCGGGATTCCCGGCAAACAACACGCCTCCCGCGGTGGCGGGCAGTACGGCGGCGACCCTGGCGGCAAATTCCCGCAGGGACGTCGGCGCGATGGTCCCGATGCGACCGGTGCCATCGACGGACCCGGGCTCGACGGGCACAAGCGGCCCCTCGACATTCATCCCGATCGCGAGCGCGAGCGCCTCGGCGACTCCCCCGTCGACGGCATCGGCGTTGGTGTGCGCGGCGAAGAGCGCGCAGCCATTGCCGATGAGCGTGTGGACCACCGCGCCCTGGGCGGTATTGGCCGCGACGGTGGTGACGCCGCGCAGCATGAGTGGGTGGTGAGTGATGAGCATGTCGGCGCCGGCCGCGATCGCCTCGCGGGCCACGGCAATGGTGGGGTCAACCGCAAAGCGCACATGCCGTACGACCCGGCGCGGATCGCCAACCGACAGCCCCGGAGCATCCCAATCCTCGGCAAGCTTCGGCGGGTAGCGGCGATCGGCCCAAGCAACGACATCGGCGACAGTGGCCACGCGCACTTCCTGACCCGGTCGGCTCGAGGCGACCGCCTTGATTCTCTTTAGTGGGCCCTACCGGACTCGAACCGATGACACCTGCGGTGTAAGCGCAGTGCTCTAACCAACTGAGCTAAGGGCCCTGGACCATTCTTCACCATCGGGAGGCGTCCCAGGGAGCACGCCGCCCATCACGTGAGTCGCAACTATGCGGTAACGCCCAAGACCTTGCGGTATTCGGCCAGGTCGCGCGCATCGCCCGTGGGGTTCACCAAGACCCAATCGACGATGCCACTGGCGTCGATGTGGAAGGTGCCGCGCCCCGCGCGCCCAAGTTCCTCGTCGAAGACCCCAAAGCTCTCGCTCATTGCGCCGTGCGGCCAGAAGTCACTGAGCAGCGTGCCGTCGAACTTGTTTTGATACGCCCACTCTTGGTTGACGTAGGTCGAGTCGCAATTGACGATCAGGATGCGCGCGCCCGCTGCCGTGAGATCGCTCGCATCCCGCAACTGTTCGAGCTCATACGTGCACACGGGTGAGAACGCGAAGGGAACAAAGACAATGAGCGCCTCTGAGCCGCGAAGGTCCACGAGGGACACGGGCACGCCGTCCTGATCAGAAAGGTTGAAATCGGGAGCTGGATGACCCACAAGGGGGTGGGTCACTTCGAGCGACCCTTTTCCACAAGCACCGTTGCCGCCCAATCCGCGTCGACCACGAAGGTCGAGGTGGCGTGCATGCCGCCAAGTGACGACCCCTCTTGGACCGTGTGCGGTGGAACGTGGCCAGCACGGCCCGCCTTGGGCGTCAAGAGCAATACTTGGCCTCCCGAATCGAGAAGCGCCTGAACGTCCATCAACAAATCGGCGAGATCATCGTCGCCCTCACGGAACCAGACGATCGCGAAGTCGGTGACGTCTCCGAACTCCTCGTCAACAAGTTTTTCGCCTGTAACGGCCTCGATGCCCGCCCTCAGCGCCTCGCACACGTCGGCGTCGAAGCCGAATTCCTGCACGACCATGCCGGGGTTGAGCCCAAGTCGTGACACTACGGAGACGTCTAGCGTCTCCGAGCCCTCTGTGGTGGCCACGGCCTGCGTACCTCTTTCCGTCGGGAGCGCCGTATTCGTTGCTCGTTCGCTACACAGTACGGGGCGACCATGGCCCGTCGCAACGGCCCAGAGCAACCTAGGCGGGTAGTTTGGGGTACTTCCCAGGGCATCGGGCCCATGCTGGCGTGACAATGCGGCTGGATATGGCAAGAATGTTGGGGTACGCGGCATCCCCGCAACCACGAATCCTCATGACGTGGCGCGACACCCTGCGCCCCTACGAAAGGTCCCCTGTGGCACAACACGGCCCGCTTGACAAGGACCCGGCAGAGACCAACGAGTGGCTCGAGTCGCTCGACGGGATGATTGAAGAACGCGGCGCCACGCGTGCCGAGTTCGTCATCGACAGGATGGTTGAGCACGCCGCCTCCAAGCAACTTTCCGTTCCGCTCAGCCTGAACACGCCCTACGTCAACACCATCCACGTTGACGACGAGCCGGAGTTTCCCGGCGACGAGGAAATCGAGCGTCGCTACCGCGGATGGATTCGTTGGAACGCCGCGGTGATGGTGACTCGCGCCCAGGCAGCGGGCAAGGGTGTCGGTGGCCACATCTCGTCCTACGCGTCCGTCGCGACGCTGTACGAAGTCGGCCTCAATCACTTCTTCAAGGGCAAGGACCACCCGGGAGGCGGCGACCACGTCTACTTCCAGGGCCACGCCGCGCCGGGCGTATATGCGCGTGGACTGGTCGAGGGCCGTTTCAACGAGGATGACCTCGACTCGTTTAGGCAAGAGAAGTCGGGCCCCGGCCGCGGCTTGTCGTCCTACCCGCACCCGCGCCTCATGCCCGACTTGTGGGAGTTCCCCACCGTCTCGATGGGTCTTGGCCCCGCGTCGGCGATCTACCAGGCATGGACCAACCGCTACCTCCAACTGCGCGGCCTCAAGGACACGTCCGAGCAGCATGTGTGGGCGTTCCTTGGCGACGGCGAGATGGACGAGCCGGAGAGCCGCGGGATGTTGCAACACGCGGCCAACCAGAAGCTCGACAACCTCACGTTCGTCGTCAACTGCAACCTGCAGCGTCTCGACGGCCCCGTGCGAGGCAACGGCAAGATCATTCAGGAACTCGAGGCATTCTTCCGCGGTGCCGGTTGGAACGTCATCAAGGTCATTTGGGGCCGCAACTGGGACCCGCTACTCGCTCGCGACGACGAGGGTGCGCTCGTCAACCTCATGAACACCGTCCCCGACGGCGACTTCCAGACGTTCCGCGCCGAGTCGGGTGCCTTCATCCGCGATCAGTTCTTCGGCGGCGACCCTCGCGCCAAGGAACTTGTCGCCGACATGACCGACGACGAGATCTGGGCGCTCAAGCGTGGCGGCCACGACTACCAGAAGCTCTACGCCGCCTACGCCAAGGCCACGACGGAGAAGAACGGCAAGCCCACGGTCATCCTTGCCAAGACGATCAAGGGCTACGGGCTGGGCACCAACTTTGCTGCCCGCAACTCGACTCACCAGATGAAGAAGCTTGCGGCCGCGGACCTCAAGGTGCTGCGCGACACGTTTAGCATCCCGTTCACGGACGCGCAGATCGACGACGACCCGTACAACCCGCCGTACTTCCACCCAGGCATGGACGACCCCGCGATCCAGTACATGCTTGGCCGGCGCAAGGTGTTGGGGGGCTTCGTTCCCGAAAGGCGCGTGTCTCACGATCCCATCGAGATGCCCGATCCCGCCGTCTACGACCTCCTCGCGAAGGGCTCCGGCAAGCAAGAGGCCGCGACCACGATGGCGTTCGTTCGCTTGCTCAAGGACCTCATCAAAGACAAGAACTTCGGCCATCGCATCGTCCCGATCATCCCCGATGAGGCGCGCACGTTCGGCCTTGATGCGATCTTCCCCACCGCCAAGATCTTCAATACCCAGGGCCAGAACTACTTGCCGGTCGACCGCGAACTCATGCTCAGCTACAAGGAGTCCGAGCAGGGCAAGATCATGCACACTGGGATCAACGAGGCTGGCTCCGCGGCCGCATTCCAGGCCGTAGGCACGTCGTACGCGACGCACGGGTATCCCCTGGTTCCGGTCTACATCTTCTATTCAATGTTCGGATTCCAGCGCACGGGCGACCAGTTCTGGGCCGCGGGCGACCAAATGACCCGAGGCTTCATCATCGGCGCCACCGCAGGCCGCACCACGCTTACGGGAGAGGGCCTGCAGCACGCCGATGGCCACTCGCCGATCCTCGCTGGCACCAACACGGCAATGGTCATCTATGACCCTGCGTTCGGCTACGAGATCAGGCACATTGTGCGTGACGGCATCGAGCGCATGTACGGCCCAGGCGATGGCCGCGACCAGAACGTCATGTTCTACATCACCGTGTACAACGAGCCGATCCAGCAACCCGTCGAGCCCGAGGACGTGGACATCGAGGGCATCATCAAGGGCATCCACAAGGTCGCCGATGCCGCGCCTGGCGATGGACCGCAGGCACAGATTCTCGCTTCAGGCGTTGCGGTGCCGTGGGCGCTTGAGGCTCAGGAACTGCTCGAGGCCCACTGGAACGTGCACGCAACCGTGTGGTCCGTGACGTCGTGGTCGGAACTTCGCCGCGAGGCCCTCAGCTGTGAGCGCGACGAGTTCTTGTATCCCGAAAGGCCCGCACGCATTCCGTTCCTCACGCGCAGGCTTGCAGGCGCGCAGGGTCCATTCGTTGCCACGACCGACTTCGATCACCTTGTTCCCGATCAGGTGCGCGCCTGGATTCCCGGCGACTACGCGACGCTCGGGGCGGACGGCTTCGGCTTCTCCGATACACGTCAAGCCGCGCGTAGGTTCTTCCACATCGACGGACCTTCGACGGCCGCGCGAGTGCTTCAGCAACTTGAGCGCAAGGGCGAGGTGCCTGCTGGGACCACCGCCAAGGCGATCGAGCGCTACGAGTTGCATGACGTGAGGAAAGGCACCTCCGGCAACTCTGGTGGCGAGGCCTAGAGTTTTAGTGGCCTAGCCGACCTCGTCTCGCGGATCAGCCCGCTTCACCCGCGGGCCTGTCCGGGCTGTCGGTAATCGGCGGCGCCTCGGGGCCGTCACTTAGAGGCGTTGTAGCGCCGGGATTGTCGGTCTCTGGGAGGACGTCTCCGTCGGCTCCCGGCACCGCAGCCTCGCCATTACCTGGCATCGGCTCTACGCCCTGCGTCGGCTCCACGCCCCGCGCGCCCATCTGCTCAACCGGCGCGTTGTCCGTTGCGCGCACGTTGCTACCGGGTGTCTCCCTCGACGCGGGCGCGGCCTTGTTTGGCTCCTGGGGTGGGCGACTCCGGGTGTCGGTACTCGTCTGACGACCAGCCTCGGACGGTTGCGTTGGCTCCGCAGGAGGCTTGCTGGTCGCGGGCGGCTGGGCCGCTGCCATGGGTGCCAAACCGCTCGCGGCGGCGCGTGCTGCCCTCGTGATGGAGTGCCGAACCACGCCGGCCATGATGATGGTGATGAGGCTCAACGCACCAAGGGCGATCCACAAGCCCCTGTTGAGGGCGCCCGTGAACGCCCCTTCACCCTGCACCCGCACATAGGCGCTCATGTCGCACGTGCGTTGGTCAGCATCGAGGTGGCCGTACATGTGGTAAATCCCGGCAAGCGTGATCCCCGTGCTGCCCTCGATATCCTTCAGATGACTCGCGACAGCCGCAGACCCAGAATTTGACTGCTTCTGGTCATTGTTGGCGGAACTACCGCTCCAGGTCTTCACCTGGAAGCCTCCGACGTCCATGCCGAGCGCGCTCCGCCAGTTCGTCAAGACAGCCGTCGACCCAGCGGTCCACTGCACCGTATCGGTCCTGGTGACGGCAAAGGGGTCGGCGATCGATGTCTGGGCTGGCGTCTTGCTGCCGAGCGACGATGTTCCATCGGCTGAGCACCCGTCCGTTATCGATCCCCCTGCGATCGCGTCCGGGATGCCCGCGACGGCGACTCCGGCCAAGAGCCCGCTCAACACCATCAACATGACGAAGCGCTTGCGCACGAGCACGGTGCGCTGCGTCAGAATGATCGTCACGAGAGCTACCGTGACAGCGAGAACTCCAAACAGGACAAGCCGATCCGGCGGCACCACGCCCAGTTGCCACAGCAAGGCGACAACGACGATTCCGAGCAACAGCCCGAGTAGGGATCCAAGTAGAGGCCGGGGCTTGGCGTCCATGACATTCCCGCTTTCGCTATGCCGACAAGCCTAGCGAGGACGGCTGTCGGCCGCTCGGTGAGCGCTCATGAGGCGCCTTCAACTGTGAGACTGCCCAATCTCAAACCGATTTCGTGGCGTGGATGCCCCCTTTTGCCCCACTTTGTGCCTTTTCTTGCCCCCCATTATGGGGGCGCGTTTTTGTGCAACACTCACAATTTGGCCTTATGCTTGAGATATGGTCGCCACGGTTGATGTTCGCCACGAAACTCTGCGCAGGCTCAAGTCGGGCACGGGGAAGTTGGCGACGGCCGCCCTGCGAGAGCTGGACGCCGACTACCGCTGGTTCGGCGAGCTCCCCGCCCAGGAGCGCTCATGGGTCGGCACCGTGGCTCAGGCGGGCATTACCTCCTTCGTGTCTTGGTATGCGAACCCGACGGGAACGTACCGTGGAGCGCTGGAAATCTTCGCGGCCGCGCCGCCCGAGTTGACCCGGTCCGTTTCCCTGCAACACACGCTGAGCATCGTGCGTACCGTCGTCAAGGTCGTCGAGGACAACGCGGATGAGCTCGCCGCTGTCGGCGGAGAGGCTCACTTGCGCGAGGCGATCCTGCGCTACTCGCGCGAGGTGGCCTTCAGCGCGGCCGAGGTCTACGCGCGTGCCGCCGAGACCAGGGGCGCGTGGGACGCTCGGCTCGAGGCCCTCGTCATCGACGCGCTCGTGCGCGGTGAGGTCGACGACGACCTGCCCTCGCGTGCCGCCGCACTTGGCTGGAAGCCAGGACCCACTCTCGTGGTCGTCGGCCGTACGCACGGCCCACTCGGCGAGACGCAATCCGCCGAACTCAGGCGCTCCATGCGCAGGGCCGCGACTGGGGCGATGGTGGGCATCCACGGCGAAGATCTCATCGTCATCGCCCGTTCGGACCAAGACCTGCGCGAACTAGCCTCGAGCATCATGGAGAGTTTTGGCCCTGGTCCCGTCGTCATCGGTCCGCCGGCCGTCACTCTCCTTGAGGTCGCACGCTCCGCACGGGCGGCGTTCGCGGGTGTCGTTGCCGCGCCGGCGTGGTCGCTTTCGCCGCGGCCCGTCCTCGCCGACGACCTCCTTCCCGAACGGGTACTCGTTGGCGACACCGGCGCCAGGGATCGTCTCATTTCCATCGCGTACGACCCCATCGTTCGTGCTGGAGGGTCTCTACAAGAGACGGTCGCGACGTTCCTCGATTGCGGCCGCTCCCTTGAACTCTCGGCACGCACGATGTTCGTCCACGCAAACACGGTTCGCTACCGCCTCAAGAAGGTATCCGAACTGACGGGGTGGGATGTGTTGTCCACTCGGGACGCCCACGTGCTCGAGACCGCCTTCGCTCTCGGTCGCTTGAGGGACGCGGGCCGCGCCAGTTTGTAGGTTTCCTCCAATAGCGGCGCCGCAAGTCGGTACCCCAAAAGCGCGGCACACCGCCCCACATAAGGCAGTCTTGACACATGCTTGCCATCGTCTGTCCCGGCCAGGGCGCGCAAAGTCCAGGAATGTTGTCCCCGTGGCTCGAACTGGCCTCTGCACGCGACTCCCTTGAGCTCTCCACCGACGCCGCGGGACTGGACCTCATCGCTCTCGGAACCGCAGCGGACGCTGACACGATCAGGGACACCTCCATCGCGCAGCCGCTCCTCGTCGCCACTGCGCTTGCGGCGTACGCCTCCCTTGACGGAGTCGTGCCCGGCGTCGTCGCTGGGCACTCCGTCGGCGAATTCTCCGCGGCCGCCGTAGCGGGCGTGCTTTCTCCCACCGACGCCGTGCGCCTCGTGCGGGCTCGTGGAGTCGCGATGGCCGCCGCCGCAGCCGCCTCCGAGCCAACGTCGATGGCCGCGATTCTCGGTGGAGACGACGCGGAGATCGCACAGACCCTCCTCAGCCTCGACCTCACCCCCGCAAACATGAATGGTGGCGGCCAGGTCGTCGCCGCGGGCACCGCCAGCGCGATTGCCGAACTGGTCGCGAACCCGCCTGCCCGCGCGCGAGTGATCGAACTGCAGGTGGCAGGCGCGTTCCACACGCGTTTCATGGCGCCCGCCGTCCCTGCCCTTGCCGAGGCGGCCTCGACCGTGATCCGCCACAATCCCTCCATTGCGATTCTCACGAACGCCGACGGCAGCGAGGTCGCCACGGGCGACGATGTGGTGGCGGGCCTCATCGCCCAGATCGCGCGCCCCGTGCGCTGGGATCTGTGTATGGACACCCTGATCGCTCTGGGAGTGACAGGGATCATCGAACTTGCGCCAGGAGGCGTCCTCAGTGGGCTCGCCAAGCGGTCCATGAAGGGCGTGCCCTCGGTGGCGCTCAAGACCCCGGACGACCTTGAGGCCGCCCTCGAGCTCTCAAGGAGCGTGGCATGACAGGCAAGATCAGCATCACCAAGGGACCCGAGTTTTCGCGCGTCATGGGCCTCGGAGTCGCCAGGGGCGAGAACGTGGTGCCCAACGCCGACATCATCGGACCAATCGACTCCTCGGACGAGTGGATACGCAAGATGACGGGCATCGCCACTCGCGTCCGCGCTGCCGAGGGCACGGAGATGATTGATCTCGCCGAGCGCGCTTCCCGTGAGGCGATCGCCAACGCGGGAATCGAACCCTCCCAGATCGACACCGTGATCGTGTCGACCATTACCTTCCCGCACATCACTCCCGGCGCCGCCCCCGTGCTCGCCGACCGGCTCGGCGCCACCCCCGCGGCCGCCTTCGACATTTCGGCGGCTTGTGCCGGCTACTGCTACGGCGTCGGCCAGGCCGACGCGCTCGTGCGCGCCGGACAGAGCACGTATGTTCTCGTCGTCGGCGCCGAGAAGATGTCCGACTACATCGATCCCACCGACCGCTCGATTTCGTTCCTGCTGGGCGATGCAGCGGGCGCCGTCGTCATCGGTCCCTCCGAGACTGCGGGCATCGGACCCACCATCTGGGGCTCGGACGGCGCCGGAGCCGGCCTCGTTGGCCAGAATCACTCGTGGACCGAGGTTCGCAACGGCGCCTCATTCCCCACCCTGCGCCAAGAGGGGCCGAGCGTGTTCAAGTGGGCCGCGTTTGACATGGCGCCCATCGCGCTCAAGGCGATCGAGGCGGCGGGGCTGACGCCGAGCGACATCGACGCGTTCATCCCCCACCAGGCAAACATGCGCATCATCGACCAGATGGTTAAGCAGATCGGCCTCCCTGCAAGCGTGGCCATTGGCCGCGACATCGTCGATTCGGGCAACACCTCCGCAGCGTCGATTCCCCTGGCAGCGGAGCGCCTGTATCGTGACGGCGCGGTGAAGTCGGGAGACATCGCCCTTCAAATCGGATTTGGCGCGGGCCTCGTATACGCCGCGCAAGTGATCGTCCTGCCGTAGTGGTGGGTCATGCGGCGCTACCCTCGGTAGACGTTCGTCCATAGTGCAGATGCCGAAGAGGCATCTACCAAACCAAGGAGAAAATCAGATGGCTCTCTCGGAGCAGGAAGTCCTCGCCGGCCTCGCAGAAATCGTGGTCGAAGAAACCGGTGTCGACGCCGCCGACGTGCAACTCGACAAGTCCTTCACGGATGACCTGGACATCGACTCACTGTCGATGATGACCATCGTCACGCTCGCCGAAGAGAAGTTCGACGTTCGCATCCCCGACGAAGAGGTCAAGAACCTCGTCAGCGTCGGCGACGCCGTCTCGTACATCACGTCGGCACAGGCCTAAGCGCTTAGCCGTCCCCGTTCACCCCGTTTATCCCGGAGGATCACCATGGCAGTTGTCGTCACAGGTCTAGGCGCGACCACCCCGCTCGGCGGGGACGCGTCCAGCACGTGGGAGGCTGCGCTCGCTGGACGTTCAGGCGTGCGCACTCTCGACAACGACTGGGCGGAGTTGTACGGCATGCCCGTGAACTTCGCGGGCCAGCTTGCCGTGCGGCCCGACACCATCCTCACGCGGCCGGAGACCAAGCGGATGGACCCCTCGGCCCAATACGCGATCGTCGCGACGCGCGAGGCATGGGCCGATGCGGGGTCCCCCAAGGTCGACCCCGAGCGCCTTGGCGCGGTCGTCTCGTCGGGAATTGGTGGGGTGTGGACGCTCTTGACAGCGTGGGACACCGTCAAGGAGCGGGGCGCCGCGCGCGTCCTGCCCATGACGGTGCCCATGCTGATGCCCAACTCCCCTGCCGCATACGTCGAGCTGGAGGTTGGGGCCAAGGCGGGCGCCCATGCACCGGTGTCCGCATGCGCATCGGGAGCGGAGGCCATCGGCATGGCCTTCGAGATGATCGAGTCTGGTCGCGCCGATGTCGTTGTCGCCGGGGGCACGGAGGCGGCCATTCACCCATTGCCAATCTCTGCCTTCGCGGCGATGGCGGCCCTTTCGAAGCGCAATGACAACCCCGCCGCCGCTTCGCGTCCGTATGACACCGGGCGGGATGGCTTTGTGCTCGGCGAGGGCTCGGCGATCCTGGTCCTTGAGTCGGAGGAGCACGCCCGTGCCCGCGGCGCCAAGATTTACGCGCGGCTGCTCGGCGTAGGGATGACCTCCGATGCGTATCACATTGCCGCCCCCGAACCCTCAGGCGAGGGCCAGACGCGCGCCATGCGCTTCGCCGTCGAACGCGCGGGCCTGTCTCTCACCGACATCATCCACGTCAACGCCCACGCGACCTCGACGCAAGTTGGTGACCCGATCGAGGCGCGCGGAATCGCGAGCCTCTTCGGCGACCACACCGCCGATGTGCTCGTCTCGGCAACCAAGTCCATGACGGGCCACCTGCTTGGCGGCGCGGGTGCACTCGAGTCGATGTTCACCATCATGGCGCTCCACGACCGCAAGGCGCCGCCTACGATCAACGTGTCTCAGCCGGACCCAGACCTCGCGATCAATCTGGTGAGGGACAAGCCGGCCGACCTTGCCCCGTCGGGCGATCTGGCCGCTATCAACAACTCGTTCGGCTTCGGCGGCCACAACGTCGCGCTGGTGTTCGCTACGGCGTAGCCCACGCCGCGTCACGGCGTCGTTGCGTCACTGCTGCGCCCCACCGAGCGCCACGAACCAATCAGAGCGCCGACGCGCCGCGTCTGCCGCTCCAAACGCCCGCGTAGCGGCGAGTCGCGTCGCAATTTGGTTCGGAGCGTCGGGGAGGGCTCGCTCGGGCACGTCCGCCCGCCGGGAATCCGAGCGCCTACCGCCCGAAGGGTCGCTGGCCGTCGCGGGGATTAGAGGCTTGTCGGCGTACCCTGGTGGTAGCGCAGAAGCCAGCGCTCGCCCTCTCGCACCCACACCGACGCCCGCCTCGCCGCACCGTGCTCGGATCGTTCGGGCACCGTCGTGTAGGTCAGCAGTACCGCACCGTCGGCAACGTCCGAGAAAGTCAGGTCGCTCAAGGGAATCTCGATACTTATCTCGACTGGCGGCATCTCTAGAACATTCGCACGCGAAAATATGCGACCCGAGCGGCCGATCTCGGTGAAGTCCGGATGCAGCACCGCCTCCATGTGGCGACGGTCAAAACGCGTCTCGGTGCGCCACATCGCCTCTTCGAGCGCCTGCAGCGTGAGGATGGTGGTGGCGTCGATGTTCATCGCTAGCCCACGCGGTGGAGCCAGCGCACTGGAGCGCCTTGGCCCGCGTAACGGAACGGCTCGAGCTCGTCGTCCCATGCCGTGCCCAGGGCGAGGTCCATCGCCCGCTTCACCTCGGTAATCGATCCGCCGTCCTCAATCGCGGCACGGATGCGATCCTCGGGCACCAAAATGTTTCCGTGGACGTCCGTCACGGCGTGAAAGATGCCGAGCGAAGGCGTGTGCGACCACCGGGCGCCATCACAACCAAAAGACGGGTCCTCGGTGACCTCGTAGCGCAAATGCTCCCAACCGCGCAGCGCTGAGGCGAGCCGCGCCCCCGTGCCCTGATGGCCCTGCCAAGCGACCTCGGTACGGTACAGGCTGGTGCCAGCCGGCTGATCAATCCAGTCGAAAGTGGCGCGTGAGCCCAGCACTGACTGTGCCGCCCACTCCACGTGGGGGCACATCGCTCGAGATGCCGAATGCACAAAAAGAACACCGCGGGTGATGGCGGCCATGACCCCTCCTTGTTGATAGGTGCGTCTTCCCCTACGACCTATCGAGGCGTCCGGCTCTCCGGATGTACCTCTATGGTGCCTCAGCAACGCCCAAAGCGCCAGTTACCTGCCGGAGTGGCGTCGGCAAAGTCGCCTGCGTCGAATGCCGCCCCGCGCCCGTTGCCCGAGGAGTGAGCAGACAATCGCCGAACGTGGGACCCTGAAGGCGTGACCGACGATACCGAAGTCCCCATTCCCAGCGCCGCTCTCCCCGCACCCTTGACCATCGCGCAGATCAAGGAAGCCGAACTGGTGGCCCTGTCTCGCGCCCCCGAAGACGTCCTGATGGATCGCGCGGCGCGCGCCGTCGCCAGGGTAGTAAGGGAGGAACTCGTGGCAGCGGGCCAATTGGTCCCCAACGCTCACGTGGTCATTCTCGCGGGCTCTGGCCGCAACGGCGGTGACGCGCTGCTGGCCGGCGCGCTCCTCGCCCAGGACGGCGCCGATGTGACTGCGGTGGAGGTCTCGACGTCGGCCCACGCTCGCGGCAAGGAGTTGTTCGATGCGGCGGGTGGCGTGCTCCTCAACGCGATTGCCGAGTCGGGGCTCCGCGCGGCAGATGCCGAGGTCAAGACGGCGGATCTGGTGATCGATGGCATTGCTGGCCTGGGCGGCACGGCGGGCTTGAGGGCCCCTGCGGATCACCTGGTGAGCGTCATCCCGTCGAGCGCCGTGATCGTTTCCGTCGATCTTCCGAGCGGCCTCGATGCCGATAGCGGAGAGGTGACGGGCACGCATGTAACGGCCAACGTGACGGTTGCGTTCACCGCTCCGTCGTGGTGCCTCGTAACCGCCCCCGCTTCCGGGGCTGCGGGCCGCATCGTCGTGGCCGACGTGGGTGTCGACGTCGTTTAGAAGTCGCAGCTCTGGAGGTCGCCGCCCTAAGCGTCGATTTGCGCGCGCAGTTCCTTCATGGCCCTGCGGCGCTCTTCCTTGGCCAGCCTGTCGATGTAGAGCTTGCCGCCGAGGTGATCTACCTCGTGGTTGACGAGCCGGGCCCAAATGTCCTCGCCCTCGACTACCACCTGATTGCCGTTGAGGTCGGTGCCGATCGCCTTCGCGTAGAGCGGGCGCTCACACGCGAACCAGAGACCAGGAACCGATAGGCAACCCTCGTCACCGAGCTCCTGAAGCTCGGCGGAGTTCTCCACAATCTCGGGGTTCAGCACGTAGCCGATGTCTCCGTCGATATTCCAGGAGAAGGCCCGCAGGCTCACGCCGATCTGATTTGCCGCGAGTCCGGCCCTGCCGTCGTGATCGACGGTCTCGAGCAGGTCCTCGACCAAGGCGCGCACGCTCTCGGTGATTTCGGTGATCGGTTCGCAGGGGGTGCGCAGCACTGGGTCGCCCACCACTCGGATTTCTCGCGTGGCCATGGACGCATTCTTTCACGTCGCGAAGCGCCTCGGGGCCGCTCAAGGTCCGCCGCTAGCGGCGCGCGTGCCAGGCTATGGGTATGGATTCCGTAGATCGGTCCTGGGTCGCGGCGGTGTGGCCGCGCCCCCAGGCTCACGACGACAAGTATTCGCGAGGGGTTGTCGGCATTGTCGCCGGCTCCGAGGCCTATCCGGGGGCGGCCGTCTTGGTCGCGTGCGGCGCCGCGCGCGCTGGGGTCGGGATGGTGCGCTACGTCGGCCCTCGCCGCGCCCAGGACCTGGTTCTCGCGTATCGGCCCGAGGTCGTCGTTCACGATCCAGCCGATGCCTCCGACCGTCTCCCCCACGCCTCGGCGTGGATCGTGGGCAGTGGCGTGGCCGATCACCCAGGACAGGACGCCGTCATTGGCGCGGCTCTTGCCTCCGGGACGCCCCTGGTGGCCGATGCCGGCGCGCTCGAGGCTTGCGTGCGGTCACGTGCGGCGGGCGCTCGGCAAACCCCACCCGACCGAGTGCTCCTCACGCCCCATGCGCGCGAGCTCGTGAGGGCCCTCGCGGCAATTCGCCACGACGTGACTCTGGCCGATGTCGAGCGCGACAGGGCGGGCCACGCGCGGCTTCTCGCCGAGACGGCTCGCGCCACCGTGTTGCTGAAGGGTTCGCGGACGATCATCGCGTCCGCAGGCGGCGCCGTCGTCGAGCTCGAGGAGGCCCCCGCATGGCTCGCGACCGCCGGAGCCGGGGACGTGCTGGCGGGCATCGCGGGCGCGCTGCTCGCGTCGGGGCTATCGGCGGCCGATGCCGGGGCGGCGGCGTCCTGGGTGCACGCGCGGGCCGCGGAGGCGGCTTCTGGCGGCGGGCCCATCGTCGCGCTGGACGTGGCCGACGCACTCCCGGCCGTGATCGCGGAGCTGCTGCTGGGGTCGTAGTTGCCCAAATCGTCGTCACCCACGACCTAGCCCTATCGGCCGGGCGTGCGCCTGTCAGACGGTGCGCAGGATGAACGTGGCGGTCTCCCCCGCTCTGAGAGATTCGGCCTTGAGGATCGCCTTCTTGACCGGGAGCACGAACGTGGCGTCCTGCTTCGAGGGGAACACCGACGTGCGCCACGTGCTGGAGCCCACGGTGACCTCGACCTTGACGGCCCCAAAGCCCCTGCGGGGCTCGGGTGCGGCATCCTCGATCTCGTCGGCCACGTCCTCGGGGAGGTTCGCGAACACCCAGCAGTCGGTGCGTGCGGCCCACAAGTAGAGCTCGGCGGCGAAGGTGTAGGTCACGCGCCGAGGCTACAGCGAGTCAACGACGCTTGGGCAAATCCCCCCTGGCGGCGTCTTGCGCCTTCTCGGCTGACGCTATAGTCATGTCTATCCACACGGGAGCCCTGATGCAGGGGCTGAGAGGAAGCTGACGCAGCTTCGACCGTTGAACCTGTCCGGGTAATGCCGGCGAAGGAAGTGAGCTTCGGTGAATAACTCTGTCCAGCCCTCTAACCAGGCGGCCGCCCTCGTTCGCCCGGATGGGCGAAACTCCACGATGCCAACCGCTGTCCGCCGCGCACTCCGCGGTGGCATCTTCGGAAATTTCGTTGATCAGTTTGATATCTTCCTCCCAGTTATTGCCTTGACCCCCGCAGCCGCCGAGGTGTTCGGTCCGAACAATTTGGTTGGCAACGCCGGGCTAGTTTTTGTCGCGGCACTTCTGGGCCGCCCTCTGGGTGCCGCGATTTTTGGTCCGATTGCTGACCGGTTTGGGCGGACGTGGACGACGAAAGTTGCTCTCGCGGGGATCGCACTGACGACGCTCCTCATTGCGCTGGTCCCCGGCTATTCCGTGCTGGGTAACGGAACCCTATTCATCATCGTCGGACTGCGTTTTCTGGGCGGGGTCTTCCTGGGCGGGGAATATACATCTGCTGTGCCGTTGGCGATGGAGTGGTCCGCCCCGAGGAGGCGAGGTCTGGCCAGCGGGTTCATCATGTGGATGTCTCCGTGGGCGAACGCGACGATCGCCGGGATTGTGTTTGTGCTCCTCAGCACCTCTACTCCGGAAATGTATGGTGCATGGGGTTGGCGTATTCCGTTCCTGCTCGGGTCGGCGCTTGCCGTCGCGATGATGGTCTACTACCGCTTTGCGGTCGTGGATTCACCAGTCTGGACTGGTGCGCTAAAGGCGCGAAACCCGCTGAAGGAAATCTTCGTTGGCCCGCACCGCCGCGCGCTCGTGCAGGTCTTCGTGTTGATGACTGGGTTATGGCTCATGACAGATATGGCGATTCCCACTCTGACTGGCGAGCTCAAGGTTGCCTCCCACCTGAGTGCGCAAGCGATATCGTTCACGATGCTGTGCGCCACAGCAGTATCGGCCGTGACGATGCTCGCGGCAGGACACCTGTCGACGGTGCTGGGAAGGCGCACCTTTTTCATGGGCTTCGGACTGCTCGCCGCCGTGTTCGCGCCGATCACATTCCTCGCGATCTTCCGCACCAACGGAATTCCGGTCGCCCTGGTGTTGGTTGTAGCGCTGCAAGTAGTGACGGTTTCCGGCTACGGTCCGGTCGGCGCATATCTTGCCGAACGGTTCCCTGCGGCCGTTCGCTCCAGCGGGTACGGGGTCGGGTACAGCCTCTCGATCGTGCTCCCCGCGCTGTACCCCTACTACCTGCCAGCGTTGCAAGCGGCCCTTGGGCAGCAGACGGCAATCGCAGCGCTCCTCGTCCTCGGCGGTGTGCTGGTATTCATCGGCGGAATCACGGGTCCGGAAACGAACAAAGTCGGGATTCTCAACTAACGTTGCCCCTCCGAAGCGGCATCCCACAGGTGATGAAAATGGTGGATGGGACCATTGCCCGACCCGACCTCCAATTGGTCGGCGTGGCGGATGCTGTCCTGCAGCCACGCTTTCGCGACGGTCAGGGCGACAGTCCAGTGGCTGAGCTGCGCCTGAAGTGTGGTGACCGCGGAGGAGAGGGAGCAGCCTGTCCCGTGCGTGTTCGTGCTACTCACTCGTGCCGCAGTCAACTCGAACAACTGCAGGCCGTCACCGAGGTGGCCCACAGCATCGACGAGCGCGTCGGGGGATTCCGGGCCCTGCAGGTGACCGCCTTTCACCAGAACGATCACATCGTGAATCTCGGACAGGCGGCGATGCTCTTCAGGTCGGCTTGAATACCTGCACCTCCTGCGGGGTCTGTTCCGGCAATGCTGAGAACCCGAGGAACTGCCAGGGGCGGTGAGGCGGTCATTCGTCCCACGCGGCGATGAGCGCTTCGGTGTTGGCCCGTGGGTCTGGCGCGCCGCAGATCGCTGAGACCGCGGCGGCTCCTGCAGCCCCAGCACGGCGAAGAATCGGCATGTCCGCCAGCGTGATGCCGCCGATGGCCACGCACGGTAACGACGTCAGACTTGCAAGAGCTCTGAAGCCGACGACGCCAAGAGGTCGGGGATGGTCCGGTTTGGTTGCGGAGGGCCGAATGGCGCCGACCCCGAAGTAATCAACGGTGCTCTCAGGAAGGCGGTGCGCATCCATAATGTGCGCAGCCGTGTGGGCGGTGAGCCCGATCACAGCATCGGCCCCGACAATTCGTCTCACCTGAAGCGGGGACATGTCGCCCTGCCCGACATGTACGCCGTGTACTGCGGCGCCAGCAGAACGGGCGGCCAAGAACGCGTCGACTCGGTCATTGACCAGGAGCAGTGCCCGGTCGCCGACAGCATTTGCAGTGCGCATGACAAGATCGTAAAAGTCTGTGTCGCTGGCCGTTTTGTCCCGAATCTGGACCAGTCTGACACCCCCTGCGACCGCTGCCCGCACAGTATCCACGACGCCGAGCTCACCACACAGCACGGTGTCCGTGACAAGATACACACCGCCGGTGAAAGTCGGGCGACCCGTCATGCGATCTTGACTCGCGACTGGATCTCGGCCGCGTCGATCGCAGCCAACGCGTCAATGAAGGCAATGGCGAACGTGCCAGGACCATGCGCGTTCACCGCCGCCAATTCTGCCGCGATCGTATAGACAGCTGTGGCCGATGCGGTTGCGGCCAGCTGGTCTTCTCCGACCGCGAGGAAGGCCGCGGTCACGGCTCCCAAGGCACACCCCCCTCCGGTGACGAGAGTCAAATAGCGGTGCCCGTTGCTGATCCGCAACACATCCGTTCCGTCCGTGACAAGGTCGGTTGCGCCGGAGATTGCGACGGTGGAACCGTGGGTGTGGGCGAGATGGGTGGCGGCATCCAGCGCGCCTTCTGCGCTGTCGACCGTATCCACACCTCGGCCGCCAGCCCCGAAGCCGGCCAAAGCCTTGATCTCGGAGGCGTTTCCCCTAATCACAGTAGGCGAGTACTTCAGCAACTCCCGTGCCAACGCCGTGCGCACCGGAAGTGCACCCACAGCGACGGGATCAAGTACCCATGGACCGCCCTTATGGTGGGCTGCCTGAGCGGCCTCGATCATCGCGATTCGTTGCTCGGCATGCGGGGTTCCAACATTGACCAACGTCGCCGACGCGATTTCGGCAAGCAGTCCTGCCTCGGTCGGAATGTCTGTCATCGCTGGGGTCGCACCTATCGCGAGCAGAACGTTGGCGGTGAAGTTGGTCACCACCGTGTTCGTCAGGCACTGAACGAGAGGCGTGCTCTCGCGCAATTTCTCAAGGAGGGCGCAGACGTCAGCCGCGCTGAGACGGTTCGTCACCGAGCAACTCTACGGTCTGCCGATGACGGGTTCCGGGACATACACTTTTCCGCCAGATTCCCGGAACGCTGTTGACCTCTCCTCCATCCCAGCAATGATCTGCTGCTCAGACAAGCCCCCAAACTGATCGCGGATATCTTGCGAGATCCGCATGGAGCAGAACTTCGGTCCGCACATCGAACAGAAGTGGGCCGTCTTCGCCGGTTCGGCTGGGAGCGTCTCGTCGTGGAATGCCTCGGCCGTGACCGGGTCAAGGGAGAGTGCGAACTGGTCCCGCCAGCGGAACTCGAAACGTGCTTTGGACAGCGCGTCGTCGCGTTCGTGCGCGCCGGGGTGACCTTTTGCGAGGTCAGCCGCGTGAGCGGCGATCTTGTAGGTGATCACACCCGTTTTGACGTCGTCCTTGTTCGGCAGCCCCAGATGCTCTTTCGGGGTGACATAGCAGAGCATCGCCGTCCCATACCTGGCGATCTCGGTAGCTCCGATCACAGAGGTGATGTGGTCATAACCGGGAGCAATATCCGTGACCAAGGGGCCGAGCGTGTAGAACGGGGCACCGTCGCACAACTCCTGCTGACGTTCCACGTTCTCCCGAACCAGATGAAAGGGGATGTGGCCGGGCCCTTCCACCATCACCTGAACGTCGTACTTCCAGGCCCGCTTCGTCAATTCCGCGAGGGTGTCAAGTTCCGCGAACTGGGCCGCATCGTTGGCATCAGCTGTTGATCCCGGGCGCAGCCCGTCGCCGAGGGAGAACGCGACATCGTAACGAGCGAAGATCTCGCACAGCTCATCAAAGTGCGTGTAGAGGAAGTTTTCCTGATGATGCGCCAGACACCACCCAGCCATGATCGACCCGCCGCGAGAGACAATCCCCGTCACCCGCTCCGCAGTCAACGGCACATACCGGAGCAAGACTCCGGCATGGACGGTCATGTAGTCCACGCCCTGCTCACACTGCTCGATCACCGTGTCCCGGTAGATCTCCCACGTGAGCGCGTTTGCTTCACCATTGACCTTTTCGAGAGCCTGGTAGATCGGCACGGTGCCGATGGGCACCGGGGAGTTGCGGATGACCCACTCCCGGGTCGTGTGAATGTCATCACCAGTGGACAGGTCCATGACCGTGTCTGCGCCCCACTGAGCCGCCCACTGCAGTTTGTCCACCTCCTCGGCAACTGAACTAGTCACCGCGGAGTTGCCGATATTGGCGTTGATCTTCACCAGGAATGCTTTGCCGATGATCATCGGCTCAGACTCCGGATGGTTGATGCTGTTGGGGATGATCGCCCGACCAGTAGCCACCTCGGACCGCACCAACTCCACGTCACAGTTCTCGCGAAGAGCAACGAAACGCATCTCCGGAGTAATTACGCCCTTCTTCGCGTAATACATCTGCGTGACCGTCTTGCCCGGCAGAGACCGGCGAGTTATGGGTTTGTCGCCCTCCCACTCGGCGGATGCGGCACCTCTGCGCAGCGCCGTACGCCCGTCGTCATGCAGATTACGTTGCCGCCCGGAATACGCCTCCGTGTCACCACGTGCCTCGATCCACTCCGAGCGAAACGGGGGCAAGCCGCGCACCGGATCACTCCCCGGCCCCTCGGTGCGATACACCGTGAACGGTTCGTTCACCTGACCGTTCGGCGACGGTTCAAGCGCGATCTGCGTCACCGGGACACGTATGCCGTGCTCGACATCGTGCGTGTATCCGAGCGTGTGGGATGGGCTGACGGGTTCCATGCGCGGACTCCTACTTCCTTCGCCGGCATTACCCGGACAGGTTCAACGGTCGCAGGCCGCGTCAGCCTGATCTCAGCCCCTGCAAGGGCACCCGTGTGGATTAGGAGCACACTAACATTTCTCCGAGGTTGTCGGCGGGTCAACGCCGTGACTCGGGCCGACGTCCAGACGTGGGTGACGGCGCTCGACGGCGAGGGTCTCTCCCCCGCTACCGTCCACCATCACTACGTCGCCCTCAAGAAGGCGTTCCGCTTTGCCCAATGGGACCGACTCATCGCGTTCAACCCATGCGACGGGGTGAAGTTGCCAAAGGTGGCGACGGTGGACGACTTCGCGCCGAGATTCCTGACTGCGGCCGAGGTCGAGCGGGTCTCGGCTCGCCTTGACGCGACGGCGGCGCCCTACGGGTGTTAACGCCGACTGAAAACAGGGCCACTAGCGCCAACTGAAAACGGGGCCACCGACCATCATGGAAGGTGATCAAATTGGATGATTGGGCGAAGATTCGCCACCTGTTCTCGACGGGTGAGCATTCGAAGCGGGAGATAGCACGTTTGGCTGGTGTCTCGCGGGGGACGGTCGATCGGGCGTTGGCGGAGGACCGCGAGCCGGCCTATCGGCGTGCGCCGTCGGGGTCGAGCTTCGACACGTTCGCGGCCGACGTGCGGAGGTTGCTGGCGGTGACACCGACGATGCCAGCGGCGACGATCGCCGAGCGCGTCGGATGGGTGGGGTCGGAGTCGCTCTTCCGTGCGAAGGTTGCCGAGGTGCGACCGGACTATGCGGTCCCGGATCCGGCGGACCGGCTGGTGCACCTGCCCGGGTTCCAGGTCCAATGCGACCTGTGGTTTCCCCACGAGGACCTGCCCCTGGGCGATGATCAGCAGGCGGCTCCGCCGGTGCTGGTGATGACCTCGACCTGCTCGGGGTTCCTGCAAGCCAGGATGCTGCCGTCGCGGACGACATCGGATCTGCTCGGCGGAATGTGGTCCCTTATCGAGGAGGCTGGCGCGGTCCCTGCCCGGTTGACGTGGGACAACGAGACCGGCATCGGCCGCGGTCGCCTCACTGACCCGGCGGCCGCGTTCGCGGGGACGCTGGGCACGCAGATCAAGTTGCTGAAAGCACGCGATCCGGAGTCCAAAGGCGGGGTCGAGCGGATGAATCGGTTCTTCCGCTCGAGGTTCATGCCTGGCCGTGTGTTCGCCTCGCCGGACGACTTCAACACCCAGCTCGCAGCATGGCTGCCGGTTGCTAACGCCCGGATGTCCAGGTCGCGGCGCGGACGTCCGGGCGAGCTCGTGGCCGCCGATCGGGCGGCGATGCGCGCCCTGCCGCCGGTCGCCCCGGAGGTGGTGTTCCGCAACTCGGTCCGCTTGCCGCGTGACTACTACGTTCGTGCGTTCAGCAACGACTACTCCGTCGACCCGACCATGATCGGTCGCCTCGTCGACGTCACCGCGTCCCTGGACACCGTCGCCGTCCACCACGACGGCATCCTGATCGCCGAGCACCGCAGGAGGTGGGCCAGGCAACTGACGGTCACCGACCCGGCCCATGTGACAAGAGCGGCGGTGCTGCGGTCGCAGTTCCAGGCCCAGCACCGGCGTCGGGCGCCGGTGGCCGCGGTCGTGGAGCTGGCCTCGCTCGCGCACTACGACGAGTTGTTCGGAGTCGACCCCGCCCTCGATCGCAGCGTCGTCGCCGCAGCGCCCGCGGTGCTGGCGGTCGCATCATGACAGGACAGGCCACGGGCGAGGCGGGATCGCAGATTGAGTACTACGCCCGCGCCCTGCGCGCACCGCGGATCAGTGACGCGTTCCGCCGCCTCGGCGACCAGGCCCGCGACGCGGGCTGGTCCCACGAGGAATACCTCGCCGCGGTCTTATCGAAAGAAGTTTCCGAACGAGAAGCCTCCGGCGCGGCCCTGCGAATCAAGGCCGCACGGTTCCCCGGCCACAAGACCCTGGAGGACTTCAACTTCGACCACCAACCGTCCGCCGACCGGAACCTGATCGCACACCTCGGGACCAGCGTGTTCCTCACCGAGGGAAAGAACATCGTCCTCCTCGGCCCACCAGGGACCGGCAAAACGCATCTCGCTGTCGGCATCGGTATCAAGGCCGCGAAAGCCGGCCACCGGGTCCTGTTCGATACCGCAACCGGGTGGGTGGCCCGGCTGCAGGAAGCCCACTCCCGCGGGAAACTCCCCGCGGAACTCGCACGGCTGCGCCGCTACAGCCTGCTGATCGTTGACGAGGTCGGCTACATCCCCTTTGACCAGGACGCCGCAAACCTGTTCTTCCAACTCGTGTCGAGTCGCTATGAACACGCATCGCTAATCATGACCTCCAACCTGCCCTTCGCCCGCTGGGGAGACGTCTTCAGCGACCTCACCATCGCCTCCGCAATGATCGACCGCATCGTTCACCACGCCGACGTCATCAACCTCAAAGGCACCAGCTACCGGCTCAAGAGCCACGCACCTGTCTCGACTGAGGCACACTAGAACCACACAACAGTGGCCCTGTTTTCAGTCGGCGCTAGTGGCCCTGTTTTCAGTCGGCGTTAACAACGGGCTCTTGGTGCGCTTCGCGGCCTACACGGGGCTACGGGCGGGCGAGTTGACGGGGCTACGGGTGCGAGACCTCAACCTCGCCGCCGGGCACGTCGAGGTCCGCCAAACCCTCGCCCGCATCGGTGGCGTCTGGAAGATCAGCACACCCAAGTCCGCGCGCTCATCCCGCAACGTGCCGCTCGTCGACCGGGCGCTGGTCAAGGACCTTCGGGCGTACCTGGTGGCGCACCCGAACTCGGGCGACCCCGAGGCGCTGCTCTGGCCGGGGCGGGTGTCCGGCTCTCATCTCGTTGCCTTCGATCGGGTGCTCGACACGGGCTCGGTACTGCGGAACTACCTACGCCCGGCGGTCGAGGCCGAGGGGCTGCCGCAGATGCGGCTCCACGACCTGCGCCACACGTTCGCCTCGCTCATGCTGGCGGCAGGCTTCCCACCGTACGAGGTGTCACGCTGGCTCGGCCACGCCTACCTCGCCACGACGGATTCGATCTACGCGCACCTGTACCCGAGCGACTACTCGGCCCACGTCGACCGCTTCTCGGCGTTCGTGGCAGAGGCGCGGTAACCGGCGCTAGGCGGGTTCCTTCGTGAGTGCGACAAGTTCAGCGCGGAGCAAGTCGTACTTTGCTGCGTGCGCGCTGCTCTTGACGTTGACCGGCAAGGCGTGGAAACCATAGTCCCAGATGTTGTGGTAACCACCCCCATCTACGCCATAGATGAGCCGGGCAAGAGGCCCGAATATCGTTTTGGCCACTTCCGACTTGCCAGTCCCATTGACGCAGTGGTTGACGCAGTACCGGAAGCCGCCTAGCGACACATCCACTGCGGAACTCAGGTGTGAAGCGTTGTTGGAAGTCATCCCAAAGAACCGAATACGGTCTGACAAGTCAATGACCTTGGTCTGCATCTGTAGACCCGACTGGAACATCGTCGCGAGGTGTTTGTGTTGATTGTCCTCGCGGTCGATCATGAACGCCCCCGAGGACTTCTTGCGTCCCAGGAACCTGTAGTAGGCCAGCGAAAGTGTGTTCAGCGCGTAGTCCATCCTCACCTGGCCGGACTGGTTATCCGCAATATCCTGCAGGATCACATAGGTGAACATCTTGGCGCCACGGTCCACGAGGCACTCGATCAACTCAGCCTTAGCTTGAGTGGCCGTTTCGATGCTGACTTGATCGGGACGCGCTCGCGTGTGGAACTTGAAACTGTCCCCCGGCTCGTAGCCTGCCTTGAGCCGCATCGCCTCGATGTCGGCATGGATCGCGTCGATTGCGTCGAGTGGGAAGACAATGCCGCCGACGATGAAGAACTCGCCCAACTTGGCACTGTTGTTTGTCTCATCACCTAGGAACCAGTACTCCACGGCTCACCCCGACCTCTCGTTCGCCTGGCTCGGCGACCATCCCACCTTACTGGGAGGGACCCGCGTGGTCTCGACGAGCGACGTAGCCATGTCCCCACGCAGGCGCTTCGAACTGGGCCAACGTCTCCGACTTTCTGCGGACGGCGCTCCACGTCGTAGTCGCAATCAGCAGGCCCAAGGCGTGAGGGGTACTGGTTTGTCCTGCCGGGGAGGTTGACGTAACCAAGATCGAGCCTCCGGTAGGAGGAGCTCCGGGATGCGTGCTAGAGGCCGACTTGCTTGTTCCAGTCCCTCATGAGTATCCCGATCCGCTCGACGTCAGGTAGATCCAGAGTTCCGCTGTGCATGATGACGTTCCGGGAACGCTCGATCGTTGCAAAGATCGATGTCGCCCAGTCGAGCCGCCTCACGTAGGGTTCGAACAACTCCCAGTTCTGCTGGATGATGTTCGGTAAGTGGCCGAGTTCGGTATAGCTCAGCAAGTCATCGCCGCGAACTCCGTGCCACTTGCTCTTCTCCTCGTCCACACGCCGAGACTCCGAAAATGTCCGGATCTTCTGAGAGACGCCTCGGTCCCACCAGTCTTCCCCAAACTCGTCTATCAACACCCGGGACACGAATTTCCGAACCGAATGTTCGAACGCCGCGATGGCCGCGTAAACCACCGACATTAGTCTCGCAGAGTCAAGCATCTCGGAGTCAAACAACTCGAGACTCAGGGCTTGCTCAATGTCCGCCTCGGTGGCGGAGTACGCGGTACGCCCTGGACGTCCTGCCGCGTCGAGAGCCTCTTCTGTCAGCATTCCCCGGTAAACGAAGTCGTACATGCGGTTGTGCATCGCTATCCCAGGTGTTCCCTGAGCGACTTGAAGAGTGCGTTGTAGACGGCCGGATCGCGCGATTCGGGCAGGTGAATATTGATGTTGTAGACCAAATCGCCAATGCGGCTCTCCCTGGCTCCGGCGGGTGAGATCGGCTCCATGCGGTCAGGTCCTTGGTCGCGCTCCTGAGCGTCAGGTTGCGTGCGACGCTCTTGCGCTTGCGCCGCGTCGGGGGAGAAATCCGCAGACTTGACGAGAGTCGTGAACGTCCCTGCCATTTGTGTGAGCACTCGGTCGGTGAACTGGCCTTCGGAGAGCGTCTTCATCTTGTTCTTGACGTCGCTGGTCGACATCTGGTGCGCGTTCTTGTTTATACGGAAAAGGTCCTCATACGCGTCGCGTATGCCCGCCGCCAGGATTGCGGCGGACTGCGTCTGATCTAGGTACTCGTGATAGCGCCGCATCGGTACGCCATTTTCGTCGATGAACTGCAACGCCTTCAGAACATTCGCCATCGCCCGGTCATTGCTACTGCCGAACCCCAGGCCCTCAAGGAACTTCGTCGTGAATCGATCGGGCGCTTGGGCACCCTGCATCGCAGTGAGTATGTCGCCGGTGTTCTTGAAGCTAGTGAGATACGCGTTTGGAAGACTCATACCCGCATTATTGCCCTACCGGAGGGGTTTCGGAGGGGATTCACCCCAAACGACACGCATGTAGCACCCCCAAACAGGGCATCTACCAGGTGGGCCAGGTGGGACTTGAACCCACGACCGACGGATTATGAGTCCGATGCTCTAACCGGCTGAGCTACTGGCCCTAGAACGCCCCACACTAGTGGCGAATCTCGTAGGCCGTCTCACCGTGCTGGTGGAAGTCGATGCCTTGCTCCTCGCCTTCGGGCGTCACGCGCAGTCCCATGATGGCGCGCAGGGCCATCGCGATGATCCAACTCCCGACAAACGCGAACGCGCTCGCGGCCACCACTGCGACGGCCTGCTTCCCCAACAGGGCGGCATCTCCCGAGTACACCAGGCCGACCCCGTTCGTGCCATTGCCCACGATGAGTCGCGCAAAGAAGCCGAGGAACAGCATCCCGACCACTCCACCGACGTAGTGGACGGCGACGACGTCGAGCGAGTCGTCGTACTTGAAGCGGAACTTCAACTTGATCGCGAAGTACGCCGCACCACCGGCAATGAAGCCGACCAGGAGCGACGCGAAGGGGTCCAGGTAGGCCGCAGCCGGCGTGATCGCCACGAGCCCAGCCACGGCGCCCGATGCCGCTCCAAGAGCGGTGGGCTTGCCGGTGAGGCGCTTGTCGAGCAGAAGCCAGCCTGCAATTCCGCCGACCCCAGCAAGATGCGTGGCCAAGGCGGCCGACGCTGCCACGCCATTTGCGGCCAGCGCCGACCCGGCGTTGAAGCCGATCCAGCCGAACCACAGCAGGCCCGCACCCAGAATCGTCAACGGCAGGTTGTGAGGCAACATCGGCGTGTGGGGCCATTCGCGCCGTGGGCCAAGCACCAGCGCGAGTGCAAGCGCCGAGGCCCCCGCACAGATCTCGACGACGGTGCCGCCCGCAAAGTCGAGCACTCCCCACTTGTGCATCCAGCCGCCTTGACCCCAGGCCCAGTGCGCGATCACGGGATAGACGCAGATGGACCACAGCGTGAGGAAGGCCATCATCGCGCCAAACTTCATGCGATCGGCCGCCGCACCCGAGATGAGGGCACCCGTCACGATCGCGAACATCATTTGGAACATCGCAAACGCGATGGGCGGGAACGTAAGTTGCGAGAACACCGGGCTATCGGCAAGTCCCTCGAGGCCCGCATTGTGGAAGCTCCCGATGAGGCCGCTGCCCGTGTCGGGCCCGAAGGCGAGAGTGAATCCGACCAGAACCCACGTGACCGAGATCGCCACCATCGCCGACATCGTGTACATGATCATGCCGAGCGCATGTTTCGAGCGGACCATGCCCGCGTAGAAGATGGCGAGGCCCGGAATCATCAGCAGCACAAGAGCTGTGCTGACGATCATCCACGCGGTGTCGCCGGTGTCATATGTGGGCGTCATGGCCTCCCCTTCATCGCAGTGCGGAGCAAGGGTACCGTGCGCACGCCGGGACCGCAGATCGTGTAAAGTCTTCACGGTTCGCGACGACAGCGTTGTCGCTGATCCCCTGTAGCTCAATTGGCAGAGCAGCCGACTGTTAATCGGCAGGTTGGTGGTTCGAGTCCACCCGGGGGAGCCCGACGTTGAGGGCCCAGGTCCTCCGTCACTTCGCTCCCACCATTCGGCCCCGGAGTCAGTCGCTCCTGAGGCTTCGCCTCTTGGCTTCCAAGGCGATGATCTCGCCAAAGATGCGCGACGCGTCGTCCGTGCCCTCACCCGCGCGCTTCATGGCGCCTCGCAGCTCGCCGATGCGCTTGGTGAGGTGGCCATCGAAAACCTTGCCCATGACGGAGCCCGCGTAGGCACCCATGGTCTCGGGTCGATCGTGCGGCAAGGGCGTCACGGCAAGCTCGTTGACGGAACTGGCGAGATCCTCGCCCGCCTCTTCCGCGACCCGCGCCACCCAATCCGCCCCGGCCACCCGGACGCCGCCTGCGGCCTGAACCGCGGAGAAGATCGCCCGATAGAGGCCCACGCCAAAGGCATCGGCAGGGAGCTCGTCCACGACCGCGAGCGCGGCCGCGTCATTGCGAATCGCGTCGGGGGCCTGGAGGAGCACTCCCAGGGACAACGCCTCCGCGCGCACCACGGGGTCCCGCCTGTTGGGGCGCTCCACAGCGGGCCTGCCATCGGCGGGTTCGGTGCCTTGCGGACGCTGGGCCGACGCAGCCGCTCCCCCGGCGCGCCCACCTCCCGATTGGGTGACGGCGGCGATGACCACGTCGGTTTCCATGCCGAGCCACCCGGCCAAGCGGCGGGCGTATTCCGGGCGGAGAGCGGTGTCCCTGAGCCGCGCCACGACGGGTGCTGCCGCCCTCAGCGCGGCAACGCGGCCTTCGGGCGTCTCGAGGTCGTGCCCCGCCAGCGTGGTCTTGATGACGAACTCGTACAAGGGTACTCGCGACTCGAGTAGGGACGTCACTGCCGCGTCACCACCGTGCTGCCGGAGCTCGCACGGGTCCTGACCAGACGGATCCACGGCCACGAACGTCTGCGCGAGGAACTGTTGGTCGAGAGCGAACGACTTGAGGGCCGCGTTCTGGCCCGCCTCGTCGCCGTCGAAGGTGAAGATCACCTTGGCACCCGTCGACCCCACCTTGACTTGGGCGCTGCCCGTGTCGCCCATGAGGCGCCTGATGACCTTAACGTGGTCCTCGCCAAATGCCGTGCCGCATGTCGCCACCGCGTTGGTGACGCCCGCGAGGTGGCAGGCCATCACGTCGGTGTAGCCCTCGACAACGACAGCGGTGCGCTCGGTACGGATCGCGCCCTTTGCCAGGTCGATGCCGTACAGCACCGTGGCCTTCTTGTAGAGAGACGTGTCCGGGGTGTTGAGGTACTTGGGACCCTGGTCGTCTTCGTAGAGCTTGCGCGCACCGAAGCCGATCACGTCACCAGTCACGTCCCGAATGGGCCATACGAGACGGCCCCTGAACCGGTCGTAGAGACCCCTGTTGCCCTCGGAGAGCATTCCCGTTGCGCGCAACTCGGCCTCGGTGAAGTTGCGGGCGCGCAAATGGTCGAGCAGCGCCGACCACCCTTGGGGCGCATATCCGACCCCAAAGCGCTCGGCGGCCTCCTTGCCGAAGCCGCGCTCCTTGAGGAAGTCGCGACCCGTCTGCGCCTCGGGCGAATCGAGCTGGGCCACGAAGAATTCCGCGGCGAGCCTGTGCGCGTCCACCAGCCGTGAGCGCGGCGTGCCTGTCGCCTCGGTGCGGGGTCCACCAGACTCGTATCGCAGGGTCACGCCCGCCTTGGGCGCCAAGTATTCGACCGCCTCGACGAACGTGAGCCCATCGAGCTTCATCACAAAGGTGATGACGTCTCCGCCCTCTCCGCAACCGAAGCAGTGATACCGACCCACGGACGGACGCACGTGAAAGGAGGGCGATCGCTCGTCGTGAAAGGGGCACAGTCCCTTGAGCGAGCCCATCCCCGCGGGCTTGAGTGCGACGTGCTCGCCCACGATCGCCTCGATGGGAGCGCGCTCGCGAACGGACGCGATGTCGTCCCTATTGATCGTGCCTGCCACAGGTCACACTCTAGGCTCACGGTCTCGTCCCGTTCGCCCCGTCCATCATCTGTAGGCTAGGAGATAGTTACGAAAGGACACACGCGTGAGGGTAGATGCGTTTCTTGCCGATTCGGCCGAAGTGGTTGGCAACAAGATTTATGCCCTCGGGGCGGGGTGGAACACCATTTTTGTGCGGTCGTTCCCTGCGGTTCACCGTCGGCTCACCGTAGCGGCGGTCGTCCACGTCAGTTTTACGGACACCAACGCCTCCCACCGCTTCGAGTTGCGGCTCGAAACCGAGGACGGAATGCCATATCCGGTGGGCATGCGCGCGGGCGAGGACGGGCAACCGGAGGCAATCCAGGCGCTCGGCGGCGAATTCACGCTCGGCCGCCCACCGCTACTGGTCGACGGCGATGAGCAGGTTGCTTGCTTCGCTTTCGGTGTCGATGGGATGCGTTTCACGGACCCCACCAAGTTCGCTTGGGTCATCTCGATCGATGGCGCCGAGGCGACGCGCTTGCCGATGCGCGTCCAGCTCGCCAGCTAGCCGTGTCTGCCTATCTCGACGCCGTCTATCCGGCGGTACTCGTCGCGTGCGCGGTATTGCTTCTTGCCGGGGGCATCACGATGGCCGCCATTCGCGCACATCGCATCCTCAAATGGGTGGTCTCGGGCTTCTACATTGTCACGGCGATCGAGGTGATCTCGCTGATCGTCGCGCTCGTCCAGGGAGGAGCGCCCATCGTCATGACCGTGAGCTACCTCTTCGCCGCCATCGCGCTGCTGCCTATGCTTGGCATCGCCCGCCTCGGCGCCCCCGACTCCGACGACACGCCTTCCAAAGACAAGGATCCGAACAGGCCCATCCTGCAGCCCGACCAGATCGCGCGCGTCGACGGCGCCGCGGCCATGATCATCGCCATCGCGGCCGCCACGGTCGCATGGCGCCTCGCCACCATCCTTGGAGCAGTTTCATGAACAACGGCAGCCTCATGACCAGCACGGGCCACCTCAACCCGATCGCGCGCATCACGCTCATCGTCGCGTACGCCGTGCTAGCTCTGGCAGCACTCGGCCGGTCGTCCTTCGAGATCACCACCAAGTTCGGCGACGCCCCCTTGCCGTACACGGTCTCCGCCATCTCCGCGGTGCTGTACACGGTGATTACCTTCGCGCTGTGGCGCGGCAAGAATCGGCTAGCGCTCATCGGCTCCTCGATCGAGCTCGTTGGCGTTCTCACGGCCGGCTCTCTCGGATACATCGAATCGAACTGGTGGCCGGACAAGACCGTCTGGACGGGCTTCGGTTCCGGTTACGGCTGGATTCCGCTCATCCTGCCGATCCTTGCCTTGTGGGCGCTCATTCGCGCGCGACGCAACAGCGCGGCCTAGCGTCGACACAGCCCGCCTCCACGATCCCCACCTCGCATCGCGCCCTATCCGCACACTAGACACGGCGAGAACGAACAAACCTTGCGCCATGTGCGGATACGGCGCAACTTAGGTGCCGACCGGGCGCACGGGCCGAGTACGACCTGCTACTTGGCCGCGACCGTCCTGCGGGGTTTGACCACATACCGGTGATGCCAGTCGTAGGCCGACTTGTCCGTGAGCGACGCGACCTGGTCGACGGCGATGCGTAACCTCCCCGCGTCGTCCCGCGCATCCTCCCAGAAGCCCGCGAAGTGCGTCTCGAGCGCCTCCGGGCCCCTCTGCGCGAGGGCACGTACCAGTTCGACGAGCCTCTCCCTCTGAGCCTTGTACGCGGGCTTGAGTTCGCGTGGCGCCATGAGGAAGTGGACCGCGACCCCCTTGAGCAGCAGAATCTCTGACGCGGTGTCCTCGGGGATCACGAGGTGAGCCGCATGCCTCGTGAAGGGACCATCGCCATACTCGGCACGCGTCGCAACCGCGATCGACTGCACGAAGTGGCCGATCAGCTGACTCGCCATGTCCTTGAGGCTTGCGAGCGCGCGATGCGAGCCGTCGTACTCGTCGGTCCACGACGACATCGACCGCAGCCGGTCGAGGGCGTCGAGAATCGCGGCCTCGTCGCCGCGCCCGTACCACTCCTTCACGTGGGCGGCGACGGCTCTCGCTTGCCCCGCGTCCCGCAAGACGTTGAGGGCGATCGCGCTGTGGACGACCGAGTCCTCGACGTCGTGAACCGAGTAGGCGATGTCGTCGGCGATGTCCATGATCTGCGCCTCGAAGCTCGGGGCCCTGTCTGGTGCACCAATACGAAGCCACTCAAAGACCGCGAGGTCGTCCTCGTAGACGCCAAACTTGCGCGTGGGTCGGCCGTCGGCTCGCAAGGGCGTCGCGTTTTCGCGCCACGGATACTTGATGCTCGCATCCAAGGTGGCGCGAGAGAGATTGAGGCCGACGCTCTTGCCCGTGACTGGGTCCACCGACTTGGGCTCTAGGCGGGTGAGGAGCCGCAGCGTCTGGGCGTTCCCCTCGAAGCCGCCGATGTCCTTCGCGGCCAGGTCGAGCGCGCGCTCGCCGTTGTGCCCAAACGGCGGGTGCCCAAGGTCGTGGGCAAGGCAAGCCGCGTCGACAACATCGGGATCGCAACCGAGCTGCTTGCCGAGGCCCCTGCCCACCTGAGCGACCTCGAGCGTGTGGGTAAGGCGCGTCCGCACAAAGTCGCCCGATCCGGCCCCGAGCACCTGCGTCTTCGCCCCGAGCCGCCGGAGCGCGCTCGAGTGCACGATGCGCGCTCGGTCCCGCTCAAAAGGGGAACGATTCGCTTCCTTGGGTGGCTCGTCGACAAATCTCTCGATGTCGGCGGGGCCGTAGCCCTCGGGTAGCGAACTCACCATTCGATGCTATCCGGCCAGCGCCCCGACGCGGTTCGCCTCGCTCAACGCTGACCTGCCTAACCGCCTGAGACGGAAAGCTCCGCCTCCCGCAACTTGATCTCCATCGCGGGCGTGATGTCTTGGGAGTCGAGCCAGCCGTCGGGACACGAGGGAACCCGTGCGGTGCCCTGTCGACCTCGCGGGCCCTCGGCGTCCGGGCCAGGGAAGGGTGAGTCGAGGTCCATCTCGTCGAGCGTGCCCCGAAGCCCCGCGAGCGATTCCACAAGGCCCAGCCGGCGCCGGATGTCCCCACCAACGGGATATCCCTTGAGATACCAGGCAACATGTTTGCGAATTTCGCGCATGGCCCTGTTCTCATCGTCGTCAAAGTGCGCGACCATCAACTCACCGTGCCTGTAGAGGGTGTCGGCGACGTACCGCAGGCCGGGCTGGACTCGTTCGGGCCGGCCCTCGAACGCGGCCTGGAGGTCGGCAAACAGCCAAGGCCTGCCCATGCAGCCACGACCGACCACGACACCATCGCAACCGGTGCGCTCGATCATCGCCAAGGCGTCCTCCGCGGCCCAGATGTCGCCGTTGCCAAGCACCGGAATGGAGGTCACGGCCTCCTTCAGGCGCGCGATCGCATCCCAATCGGCGTGACCGCTGTAGTAGTCGGCCGCGGTACGGGCGTGGAGCGCCACGGCGGCCACGCCCTCGCGCTCGGCCATGCGGCCCGCGTCAAGGTACGTGAGATGGTCGTCGTCGACGCCCTTGCGCATCTTGACGGTGACGGGCACGTCGAACTTTGACGCCTCTCGCACGGCCGCGCGCACGATGTCGCGGAACAGGTCCCGCTTCCACGGCAACACCGCTCCCCCACCCTTCTTTGTCACCTTGGGCACGGGGCAACCGAAGTTCATATCGATGTGGTCGGCGCGGTCCTCCTCGACGATCATCTTGACGGCCGCACCGATGGTGGCGGGGTCCACGCCGTAGACCTGAACGGAACGCGGCGTTTCGTCGGGGTCATGAGCGATGATGCGCAGGCTTTCGGGAGTGCGCTCCACGAGCGCTCGGGACGTCACCATCTCGGCGACGTACAGCCCGCCCCCGTGTTCGCGGCACAGGCGCCTGAAGGCCGCATTCGTGATGCCCGCCATCGGGGCCAGGATCACCGGCGTATCGACGGTGAGCGGCCCGATGCGCAAGGGCGGCAACACGCGCTCAGCGGAGGGCGTGGGGGCGGGCATGGTGTCCATTGTCGCCGATGTCACGACGGGTGCGGCGCGGGCGCAACAACCTCCGGGCCACCGCGAGCGGTGGGCTCGTGCGCGATCGAACGCCCCGCCACGACGAGCGCTCCGATGAGCGTTGTCAACGGCACGGCCAGAACGAGGCCTATTGAACTGACGAGGGTTCTTACGACCTCCTCCGCGATGTCGGAAGACGTCAGCGTGATTCCAAGGCTCTGGCCATAGAGCATTACCAGCATGAGCGTGGGAAGGGCAGCGCCCACGTACACGAAGGCGATCGTGTACACGGTTGAGGCGATGTGATCCCTGCCGATTCGCATGGCGCGCACGAATAGCTGACGCCAACCGAGGTCCGGCCTGGCGGCACGCAGTTCCCACACTGCCGAGGCCTGGGTCACCGTCACGTCGTTGAGGACACCAAGCCCCGCGAGGATGATCCCGCACAGGACCATGCCTCGGAGCGAGACCCCACGGTCGGAGAACTCCATCTGCGTGTTCGCGTCGGTCCATACCCCTGTCAGTTTGCTCGCGCCCACCGCCCACCACGCGAGCACCGCAGTGACCGACAGACCCGCCAACGTCCCCAGGTATGCGGTCGTGGTCCGCGCGTTGGGACCGTGCGCAAGATAGAGCAACACGAAGAGCGCCCCCGAACCCGTCACCAGCCCCACGCCAAGTGCATCGCGCCCGTCAAAGAGCGCAGGGATCGTGAAGAAGACGACAACGCCAAACGCCGCAGCAAGCCCCAGTAGCGCGCCGACGCCCCGCCACCGCGCCACCGCGACGACCACCACCACATACAGGAGGAACAGCCACAACATCGGCGATCCGCGCTCGAAGTCGGAAAACCCGAGCGTGCCGTCGGTGAGTTCGAGCGCCCGCACTTTGTCGCCCACGTGCAGGACGATCGTCGGATCCCCCAGCGTGGCGATGTTGCGCGCCCCACGTGCCTCTTCGCCATGTACCACCGCGGTGGCGGTGCCGTCCGAATTGACGGTGGCGATGGTGGCGCCCACCCATGTGGCGCCGTCGGGAATGGAGGGAACCGAACCCCTGAAGCTGAAGTCGTTCGGCCAGACGGCGGCAGCCCCCATCGCCGTCGCGAACAGGATCAGCCCGACGAGCGTCGCCAGGATCGTTGTCGTGCGCTCAGAGGCGCGCGGAGGCGGACCGTCGTGGCTGTGTCCCGCGCCCACTCAATTACCCCTACGCGCCGATGAGCCGCTCGGCCAAGTAGCCCTTGACCTGCGACAAGGCGACACGTTCCTGCTTCATCGTGTCGCGGTGGCGGATAGTGACGGCCTGGTCGTCGATCGTCTCGAAGTCGACGGTGATGCAGAACGGCGTTCCCACCTCGTCCTGACGGCGGTAACGCTTGCCGATGCTTTGGGTCTCGTCATAGTCAACGGTCCAGACCTCGCGCAATTCTTTGGCGAGATTCTTGGCCGTGGGCAGGAGCGCGTCGGTCTTGGACAGCGGGAGCACCGCGGCCTTGACGGGCGCGAGGCGGTGATCGAGGCGAAGCACCATGCGCTTCTCGGTGCCGCCCTTGGCCGTCGCGACGTCTTCTTCCGCATACGCCTCGACCAGGAAGGCCATGAGCGAGCGCGTGAGGCCCGCGGCGGGTTCGATCACGTACGGCGTGTAGCGCTCCCCCGTGGCCTGGTCGAAGTAGCTCAGGTCCTTGCCCGAGTGCTCCGAGTGCGTCTTCAGGTCGAAGTCCGTGCGGTTGGCGATGCCCTCAAGTTCGCCGAACTCGCTGCCCTGGAAACCAAAGCGGTACTCGATGTCGACGGTGCGCTTGGAGTAGTGGGAGAGTTTCTCCTTGGGGTGTTCGAAGAGGCGCAGGTTGTCCGCGCTCAACCCAAGGCCCGTGTACCAGGCCATTCGCGTGTCGATCCAGTACTGGTGCCATTCCTCGTCGGTGCCAGGCACCACAAAGAACTCCATCTCCATCTGCTCGAACTCACGGGTGCGGAAGATGAAGTTTCCGGGCGTGATCTCGTTGCGGAAGCTCTTGCCAATTTGGCCGATGCCGAAGGGCGGCTTCTGGCGGCTCGCGGAGAGCACGTTGGCGAAGTTCACGAAGATGCCCTGGGCGGTCTCGGGGCGCAAGTAGTGAAGTCCAGAGTCGTCGGACGCGGCGCCGAGGTACGTGCGCAGCAGGCCGTTGAACATCTTGGGCTCGGTCCACTGGCCGCGAGTGCCGCAGTTTCCGCACGCGATGTCGGCCAGGCCGTTCTCGGGAGCGCGGCCCTTCCTTTCCTCGAACTCCTCCAGCAGGTGGTCCTCGCGGAAGCGCCTGTGACAGTTGAGGCACTCGACCAGCGGGTCGACGAACGCGTTGATGTGTCCGGATGCCTCCCACACCTGCGGGGGAAGGATCACCGAGGAGTCGAGCCCGACGATGTCGTCGCGGCTCGTCACCATCGCCCGCCACCACTGGCGCTTGATGTTTTCCTTGAGTTCAACGCCGAGTGGCCCGTAGTCCCACGCCGAGCGGGTGCCCCCGTAGATCTCGCCGCAAGGGAACACGAATCCGCGTCGCTTGGCGAGGGAAATGACTTCTTCGAGGCGCGTGGCCATGGGTAACTCTCCTGGGTTGAAGGTTGTCCTGTCGCGTCAGTCTAGTGCGCCGTCTGCGGCGATCCCGTCGCCACATACGCCACGAATCTCGCCTAATTGACAATGATTATCACTTCCCATAGTGTGGGCGCCATGAACAAGAGCGCCACTCGATTGCTCGCGGCCTCAGCCGCCCTCACCCTCCTCGCGACGGGATGCTCCTCGACCGCCTCGTCCTCAACTGCACCGTCGGCCGGCACCGGCGGCCTGACGATCGACGCGGCGTTCTACCCGCTGCAGTTTGTCGCCGAACGCGTCGCGGGCAAATACGGCACGGTGACGACGCTCACGGCGCCAGGCATCGAGCCCCATGATCTCGAGCTCTCCCCCGCGACGGTCAGGTCCATGCAGAGCACCGATGTGGTGCTTTACGTCGGCGGTTTGCAGCCAGCAGTAGAAGACGCGATCAAGGCGACGGGGGTGCCGTCCTTCGATGCCGCCGACGCCGTGCCCCTGGTGGCACGCCAGACCGGCGACCTGTCCTTCGATCCGCACTTCTGGCTCGACCCCGCCCTCGTCGCCGAGTACGCGCTGGCCGTGGGTGACCAGTTCGCGCAACTGGACCCCACCCATGCCGACGCCTACAAGAACAACGCGGCAGACCTCTCCAAACAGTTGGACGCGCTGGATGCCGACTTCAAGACGGGCCTTGCCACGTGCAAGAGGCACGACATCATCACGACGCACGAGGCCTTCGGGTACCTCGCCGACGCCTACGGCCTTCACCAAGAGGGTCTCGCGGGAATCGACCCGGAGGCGGAGCCCTCGCCCGCACGTCTGCGCGAAATCAAGGACCTCATCGCGCAGACTGGCGCGACTACCATCTTCACGGAGACCCTCGTCAGCAGCCGTGTCGCCGACGCCCTTGCGTCCGACGCGGGCGTCACCACGACGGTTCTGAATCCCATCGAATCGGTGGCCGAAGGCACGGATTACTTTAGTGTCATGGACCAGAACCTTGCCGCCCTGAGGACCGCCCTTGACTGCAGCTAATCCCGCCGATTTGGGACCCACCACCGGCCTCGCTCTCGAGGCAACCGACGTGCGTGTCTCACTACAGGGAACCGAAATTTTGCATGGGGTGTCTCTCACCGCCGCATCGGGCGAGGTCGTGGCGATCATGGGAGGCAACGGCTCGGGCAAGTCGACGTTCGTCCGTGCCATCGTCGGCGCCATTCCCCACGATGCCGGCACGATCTCGATGTTCGGCAAAGAAGCGACCCCAGACGCCAGGAAACTCATCGGCTACGTGCCGCAGCGCGTCAGCGCGGCCGGAGGCGTCACCGCGACGGCTCAAGAGGTCGTCGCATCGGGGCTGCTCGGCTATCGAACGCTCCGCCTGCCGAGGGACACGGCCGCGCGCGTCCGCGAGGCGCTGACCGCCCTGAGCGTGGCCGACCTCGCGCGACGGGACGTGAGCCGCCTTTCGGGCGGCCAACAGCAACGCATCTTGATCGCCCGCGCGTTGGTGAGAAAGCCCGAGCTACTTATCCTCGACGAGCCCATGGCGGGGGTCGACCTCCAGTCCCAGGTCGCGCTCGCCCATGCCCTTGGCCACCTCAAGGAACACGGCGTCTCGATCGTGATCGTGCTCCACGAGTTGGGCGCCCTGACAAGGCTCATCGACCGCGCCGTGGTGCTCGAGCACGGTTGCGTGACCCATGTGGGCGCGCCTCCCCACGACCTTGGCGTCCACGCGCTGCCCGGTCACGACCACGAGCACCCCCACGAAGACCCGGCACTAAGCGCTGGCGGCACGCTCGGTTTGGAGGGCCCGCGATGAGCATTCTGACCGAACCACTCGTGCAGCGCATGCTGCTGGTGGGCCTCTTGGTGGGCATGGCTGCGCCCATCGTCGGCACGTATTTGGTGCAGCGTCGCATGGCGCTGCTTGGCGACGGCGTCGGCCACGTGGCGCTCGCTGGAGTCGCCGCCGGTTGGCTCGCAGGCTCCGCCGCAGGCTTTGCGCAACGCGATGCGCTCGCGGTTCCCGGCGCCGTCATCTTCGCGATCGCGGGCGCCGTCGTCATCGAAAGGATGCGCTCCAAGGGAGAAGCCGCGGATGTGGTCATGGCGATTCTGTTCTACGGAGGCATCGCGACTGGAGTGCTGCTGATCGGCATGGCGGGCGGATCAAACGCCAACCTGCTCGGCTACCTCTTCGGATCGATCTCGACCGTGACGTGGACCGATGTCTGGATCACCACCGGCCTCGCCCTGGCGATCGTCGCGATTGGGCTCGGACTCAAGTCGGCGCTCTTCGCCGTCACCCACGACCAGGAATTCGCCCGCTCGACGGGGCTGCCGGTGGGCGCGCTCAACCTCGTGGTGGCCGTCCTCGCGGCGGTGACCATCACCGTGGCCATGCGGGTAGTCGGCGTCCTCCTCGTCAGTGCGCTCATGATTCTTCCGGTGGCGATCGCTCAACATCTCACGCGCTCCTTCTCGCGCACGATGTACCTCGCGATGGGCATCGGCGCGGTGCTGACGCTCGCGGGCGTCTCCATCACCCTCACCCAGAACCTGCAGCCGGGTGCACTCATCGTTGTCCTCGGCGTCGTCGCTTACGTCGCCACGACGGCCGTCACGGGCCTTTTGCGACGCTGGAGGCCCGCATCGTGACCGAGGAACCCCGAACCCGCATGACCAAGCAGAGAGCCGCGATAGTCGAGGTGCTTGCCGAGGGCGGTTTCAGATCGGCCCAAGACTGGCACGACCTGTTGCGCCACGACGGCTCGCCCATCGGTCTCGCCACCGTCTATCGCGCGCTCCAAGCACTCGCCGAGACGGGCGAGGTGGACTCCGTCCTCACCGACACCGGCGAGACGCTGTATCGCCGATGCGACTCGGCGACGAGCCACCACCACCACTTGCGATGCCGAGAGTGCGGCGCCGCCGAGGACGTTGATATCCCCACCTTCGAGGCCTGGGCGACAGAGGTTGCCGCAAAGCACGGGTACGCTCACATCGAGCACACCGTGGAATTCACAGGCGTGTGCAAAAACTGCGTACAAAGGGGCCGATGAGTGGCGGGAGTACCGGACTTCATCACGCAGCTTGGCTGGTGGGCCGTCTTCATCTTTCTCGTTGGCGTCCTTTTTTTCCGCGCGCAGGGTACCTACTGGTTGGGGCGATGGGCCCGCAGGGGTGCGGATGCGGCCGCCGTCTCGCCGCACCCACGGGCAGCCGCTCTCGCTCGGCGGCTATCGGGGCCGGGTGCCGACAGCGCCCGGCGCTACCTCGAGCGTTGGGGATTCCTCGGAATCCCCGCCTCATTCCTCACCGTGGGCTTTCAGACAATGGTCAATGCCTTCGCGGGCTTCATTCGCATGCGGTGGGACCTGTATACGGTCGCGATGATTCCCGGATGCATCGTGGGCGCCGCCGCCTACACGCTGATCTCGTTCTCGCTCGTCAAGGCCTGGGCTCACTCCCCCGTGCTGGTCGTGGTGGGGATCGTGGTGCTCGCGGGCCTCATCGTCGCGGCGTTCGCGGTTACTCGGCGGCGCCGAAGCGCCGGTTCCTCCGTGCGTATTCCTCAATAGCCGCCCACAGGTGGGTGCGGTTCACATCGGGCCACAACACGTCGCTGAAGACGTACTCCGCGTAGGCCGCTTGCCACGGCAGGAAGTTGCTCGACCGTTGCTCCCCGCTCGAGCGCCAGAACATGTCGACGTCGGGCATGTCTGGCTCGTCCAGGTGAGCCGCGAGCGTCTTCTCGGTGACCTTTGCTGGGTCTAGTTGTCCCGCCGCCACCTTGAGAGCAATGGCCTTGGCAGCGTCGGCGATCTCGGCGCGGCCTCCGTAGTTGACGCACATCGTGAGGGTCATGACGGTGTTGTGTTGAGTCATTTCCTCGGCACGCTCGAGCTCGTCGATGACCGACTTCCACAACTTAGGACGGCGTCCGGCCCAGCGCACGCGGACGCCCCACGCGTGCATCTCGTCGCGTCGGCGCCTGATGACATCGCGATTGAAGCCCATGAGAAAGCGGACCTCATCGGGGCTGCGCTTCCAGTTCTCGGTGCTGAATGCGTACGCGCTCACGTGGGTCACACCCACCTCGATCGCACCCGCGACCACGTCGAGGAGGGCAGCCTCTCCCCTCGTGTGGCCCTCGGTGCGCGGCAGGCCTCGCTCCTTGGCCCAGCGACCATTGCCATCCATCACGATCGCGACATGGGCTGGGATTGCCGATGCAGGAAGGCGGGGGGGCATCGCTCCCGAAGGGTGTGCGGGTGGTGGAGTCGTCACCGCTTGAGAATACCGGGGCGGTCGCCGCTACTCCCGGAGGCTGTCCGAAACGACCGACAGAGCCGTCGACCTCGCGTCTCGCGCGCGCGGCCCGCGATGCACGACCAAGGCCTCTACCAGCGCCTCGACGACCAGCGTCATCGCCGCCCGCGACGTGTGCACCAGTTCATCCTGGAAGGACTCGCTTACGGGTGGCACTATGACCGCGATCGTGGCGCGTGACACCAGCGCCGACCGGGCGAATCCCGTCACGGCCACCACGGTCGCGCCCGCCGCGGCCGCCGCGTCGACGGCGTCAAGAGTGGAGCGGTGGGCACCCGATCCCGAGATAGCCAAGAGCACACAGGACTCGTCGAGGTGGCTTGCCGCGATTCGCTGAGCAAGCGCGTCGGGCAGATATTCGATGGGCCTACCAGCCGCGGTGAGTCGCAAGGCCACGTCAAAGCCGAGCGGTGCCGAGAGACCATTGGCGGAGATCACCACTCGAGTGGCCCCGTCAAGGGCCTCCACACAAGCGTCCACCACGTCTGCGGTGAGCGTGGCTGCCATGTGCGGCACGGCCCTCGCAAAGTTGTCCATCATGGTGCGGACGACGCCGAGGCTTCCCTCGTCACTCACCACGGGGACCGTGTCTATCGCCCGCTGGCGTGCTAGGGCCACACGGAGTTGCGGGTAGCCGTCGTACCCGAGCGCTTGGGCGGTGCGCACCACCGTGGCACGACCCACGCTCGCGACCTCGGCCAGTTCCTGAGCCGTCAGGTCAACCGCGCGGGCGACGTCGGACGCGATGACTTCGGCGACCCTGCGCTCGCTCGGTTGGAGCGAAGGCGTCAGGGCCGCAATGCGCGCCGTCGGCGAGGCGTCAGACGCTCCTGTCCACGTCACGTACGGTCGCCCCCTCCATGATCCTGCGCCTGATCGCACCTGATATGGCATCGATGCTCATCGTGATCACGATCACCACGATAATCAGCACTCCCACGGTATCCCACTGGCGATATTGCGTGTAGCCCGTCAACATGTCGCCGATCCCACCAACGCCAATGAGCCCCAAGATGGCCGATGTGCGCACGTTGATCTCGAAGCGGTACAGCGCGAGCGACATCAACTCGGGCGATGCCACGGTCCACAGGCCCCACCGAGCCACCTCAAGCACGTTTCCTCCGCACGCCTTGACGGCCTCCGCGGTGCCATGCGACACCGACTCGATCGTCTCGTACGTCCACTTGCCGTGCGTCCCGATGCCGCCTATCGCGAGCGCGAGAGCTCCGGTGAAGGGGGTAAGCCCCGTCACCGTCAGGATGATGATCGCGATGATGATCTCGGGGATGGCACGGAGGACGGCGAAGAGACCACGGAGCGGAAGCCGGAGCCACCAGGGACCAACGCCCGCCGCGGCCGGAATTCCCAGCACCGTCGACACCACCACGCCGAGTAGTGCGCCCACCCACGCCATCGCGACCGAACGCCAGGTCTGGTAGAGCGCCTCGGGAAGCTTGGACCAGTTGGGGTCAGCGAACATGAGCGCGCCGTAGTGCCCCAGGCGTGACGGCAGGGTCGCGAGTTTCTCCCAAGCGATGCCGAGGTTCCAGAACGCCGCGACCAGCAGGATTCCCACTGCTATCGAGGCGATCTGCACCACCACGCGGCTCGGCCTGGGAGGTACCCGGAAAGAGATGGCGGGTGCAGTCATCTCAACCTCTTTCGCAGGGCGTTCGAAATCACTTCGATGACAATCACGACGACGAGGATCTCCAGGATGATGGTCCCCAGCGCGTCGTAGCGGTAGAAGCCACGCACCTCGTCGATCAGGCGCCCCAGCCCGCCCGCGCCCACGATGCCGAGGATGGCAGATACGCGAACGTTGAGTTCGAGCGAATACAACACCTGACTGCCAAACATCGGCCATATCTGCGGCAGGGTCGTGAGCCTGTTGATCTGGGCCTGCGTGCCGCCCGCCGCGCGGCCCGCCTCCATGTACGAGGCATCGGCGGAGTCCACCGCTTCAGACACCAACTTGACCACGATGCCGAGGTCGAACAGCACGAGCGTGATGATGCCGGGCAACGTGCCCACACCAATCATTGCGACGAGGATCGTCGCGTACACGAGGTCAGGCACGGCGCGCACCACGTTGAGCACCAGGCGCACCACACGGCGGCTCCCCACAAGGGGGTTCGAGGGGCGCGCGGCCCAAAGCGTGAGCGGGACGGCGAGCGCCGCAGCGATACCGGTGCCGATGAGAGCCATCTCGAGGGTCTCCAGCAGGGGCTTCCACGTGCGCGGGAGTATCGAAAAGTCGGGGTGAAAGAGCTTGGCGATGCGCTCCGCCCCATTGCCCCAATTGCGCGCGATCGCGTGCAGGTCGATGTCGACACCGCCCAGGGTCGGCAACGTCGTGAGCACGGTGATCACCGCCACCACACCCGCGATCACGGCAATGCGCGGCCACACCCGTGGCCGTGGCGGCAGCGACAGTTCGGCCGCCGACATCAGCGACCCGTACTGTCTCGGGGCTGAATGGACCGACCGTAGATAGCCTCAAAATCGGCATCCGTCGCATCCCCGGCGAGGCCGTCGTATACCAGCTCTCCTCCGCGCAAGCCGATCAGGCGTGTGGTGTATTGACGAGCGAGGTCGATGACGTGGAGGTTGACGAGCACGGTGAGGCCCCGCTCTTGGTTAATCCGCAGCAGGTCCGACATGACGGTGTGCGCCGTGGGCGGGTCCAGGCTGGCCACGGGCTCATCGGCGAGCATCACGGCGGGCTCCTGACTGAGAGCTCTCGCGATAGCGACTCGCTGCTTCTGGCCACCCGACAGTGCCCCCGCTCGACCCCACACTTTTTCAAGCATCCCCACCGAATCGAGCGCCCGCATCGCGATCTCGCGATCCGTGGCACTGGGGAGCCCCAGCATCGTCCGCCACGTGGGAGAGTGCGCAAAGCGCCCTACCAAGACGTTGTGATAGACGGAAGCCCGATCGGCGAGGTTGAAGCTTTGGAAGATCATGCCGATGTGGCCACGCAAGCTGCGCAACGACCTTCCGGACAGGTCGTTCACGACGTGAGTACCCACGGTGACCGTTCCCGATGTCACAGGCACAAGCCCGTTGATGGTCCGGATGAGCGTCGACTTTCCTGAGCCAGACAGGCCCACGACGGCCACCATCTCGCCGGGCGCGATGTGGAGGGAGACGTCCTTGAGAGCGACCACCCCGTTCGGGTAGCGCACCGTCACGTGGGACAGGTCGATAGGCCACGACACGGAGGCCGGAGACGTTGCCGCCCCGACCTCCGTGCGTCGTGCGTGATCAGTCATGAGGGACTTTCCTACTTGCTGAAGCGAGCGTTCACCTGTCGCGCCAGGTCGATCGCTGTCGGGTCGGCAGGCACCCACGCGGTCTGGCCAAAGATGTTCTTCAGCGTGTCCGGGTCGACCTTGGAGAAGCCTGCCATGAGGGTAGTGATTTTCTCACGAAGGTCGGCGGGCACGTCCTTGCCGACCACGACGCCGCCGTTCGGGTACATCTGCGACAGACCGAAGACCACAACCTTCGAACCGATGTCAGGCACCTCGGAGGTCTTGATCGCCGAGCGGGCGTCCCAGTAGGCGAATCCGACCTCGGCGTCGCCGTTGTAGACCGCCATGACCAGGTTGTCGTTGCCGGTCACGGGGACCTGTTCGAGGTCGTCGACCTTGATACCGAGCTTCTCGAGCGCAAGCACCGGAAGCTGGTACCCAGCCGGGGAGGTGGTGTTGCCGAAGGCGACCTTGGTTCCCGGCGTGATCTTCTTCAGTGCATCGACCGCGACAGGGCCGACGCCGTTGTTCTGGGTGGCGTCGGCGACGCCGTTGCAGTAGAGGTACTTCTCACCGTTGGCCGCGTACGTGGCCTCCACAGGGGCGTCGGTGCAGTACTTGCTGGCATTGGCGATGTTGGTGAAGAACTCCGAGGCATAAGATGACGCTCCGTAGCGCACGTCCTGTAGGACAGGGAAGGCACCGCACTGGTCCTGAGCCGCCGCGAGCGAGCCCGCGTCGGCGATAGCGATCTGTGCCTGGCCTGCGCAGACGGCCTCGACGGCGGCCTGGTAGTCCTTGGTGACAACGCCCTTGACCTTGATTCCGAGTTCCTTGGACAGGTAGTCGGTGAGTGGCGCCGCGGAGGTGACCAGGTCGTTGACCTGCTCGTTGGGGATGAGTGCAAGCGTGATTTCGGACGGCCAGTTGGAGCCGGCCGCGGATGTGGTGGGGGCCGCGGAGTCGCCCGCGGAGGTGTTGGTCGCGCCGGCGTTGGAACTGCAACCCGCCAAGGAGAGGAGGGCGGCGGCCACCACGCCGGTGGTGATCATGGTCTTGCGCATGCTAGTGGTGCCTTTCGTGGGTTGGTCCGGTGCCGGTCGGCACAGGCGGAGCGGGAGGGAGAATGCCCGCCCACGTCTTGATGGGGAGATACAGCTCGGGAAGAGTCCGTGCGGCCATCGTCACCTGGCCGGAGAAGGTCCGCCATGTAGGACCAACGAGCGCGGTGCTCGCCCCCCTGGCGGCCGCCGGCTCCAAGTCGTTGGCGTAGACATCGCCGACGCTCAACACCCGGCCGTGCTTCATCGCGTCGGCGACGATCGAGGACAGGCCATCGGGCTTGCCGACTGACGTGTGGTGGCTAGTCAGGACGCCACTCACCCCGAGCATCTCGAGCGCCTCGGGTAGGCGTGTCGCGGGCGCATTAGTGGCCAAGACAACGTCAGCAACGGTGAGCAGATCCTCGAGGAACTCGGCAAGCCCGTCTGGAGCCGTGATGGGAACGGATTCCGTCGCCAGGCGCTCGCGGCTGCGCTCATAGGCGCTCGTGAGCGTCGCGCCGCTGACCCCTCGCTCATGTGCGACGTGCCTGACTACGTCGTAGCCGTCGATGAATTCCGACTCGCCCGCCTCGAATGAGGCCAGGTGAGCGGCGACCGCGGCGACGATGTCTTGATCGCCGACGAGTGCGGCAACCTCCCCGGCGTACGCGTCGACGGGCCCGGAGCCCACCGTGAGCGTTCCGTCAAAGTCAAAGATCACCGTCGTGCTCACGCGCCTGTCTCCTCTAGTACATGGACAATGCGTCCAGACTAGAGGGCCAATTGGGACGGTATGGCCACGATCAGGTTAACTTTTGAATAATTCTTGGGGAAGAGTTCCACGCTTTGTCACCGGCACCTGCCCCCCGCCTGCGGTGTCACGGCCCTTCGGATCCACCCCGGTCGACGTGGCCCAACGACCTCACCTGGCGTTCCAGGTGAAACTGCACGTACGCGGCAACGAGACCGGCCGCCTCGCGCCGATGCCTGGCGTCGGAGGCGTCGGACGTGGCCCAGTCCCCCGTGAGGAGCGCGGCGAGGAGCGAAAAGGTCTCTGGTGCGGGCGCCGCAGACCCTGGTGCTCTGCAGTTCTCACACGTCGCGCCGCCGCCCGACACGGCGAAGGCCCGGTGCGGCCCTTTGGCCCCACACGTCGCGCACACATCGAAGCTGGGGGCGTAGCCCGCGATAGCGAGCGCGCGCAACAGGAACGAGTCGAGCACCAGACCCGCGTCGTGCTCCTTGCGGCTGAGGGTGCCGAGCGCACCGTGGAGCAACCGGTAGTTCTCCCTCGCGGGTTCCTTCTCTTGGGCGACGATCGTGTCGGTGGTCTCCACCATTGCGGTTGCCGCCGTGAACAGGGCGTAGTCCTCCGCGATACGCCTCGCGTAGGGCTCGCGCATCTCGACCTGGCTGACGATGTCGAGGTTGCGGCCCTCGTAGAGTTGGACGTCGACGAGCATGAAGGGCTCCATGCGCGAACCGATCCTGCTCGTGGTTCGCCGCACCCCCTTGGCAACCGCGCGTACCTTGCCGTGATCGCGCGTCAGCATCGTGACAATCCGGTCGGCTTCACCCAATTTGTGGGTGCGCAGCACGATCGCATGGTCGCGGTAGAGGGGCACGGTTCATTGTCCCCCGCGTCACCGTCGTTGCCTGATCCCCGCGCGGGCCGTCAGAACAGCAGGCCGAACGACCGTGCGTCATCCTCTTGCCACCCCAGGGCCTCGTAGAACGCGATCAAACCAGCGTTGCCGCCGCGCACCTGAAGGTTCACCTTGGGACAACCCAGTGCCCGCAGCTCGCCCATCGCGTGGAGTACCAGGGCCTTCGCGATCCCTTCACCGCGGCGCGCGGGCGTCACTGCGAGGTGATAAATCCAGCCCCTCACCCCGTCGTAGCCGGCCATCACCGCGCCGACGACCGCGCCATCGGCCGCCACCCAAAACAGTTCGGCGTCCCTTGCGATCTTGCGCGCGATCATCTGCGGTGGATCGTTGCGCGCAGGGTCGTTCGGGAAGGCGTCGGCCCATAGCGCCACCACAGCATCGGTGTCCTCGACGGCAAACCGCCGTATCTCCATCGTCATCTCGCACCCCCTGATGTCCTAGCTGCCGAGCGTGAGGGTGGCCTCGGAAGGCGTCCCGGGCGCGCGTGCGCGCAGTGAACTCTAGCGACCCGCGCGGTTCACGGCCGAAATGATGGCCTTCAGCGTCGCCGTGGTGATCGACGGATCGATTCCGACGCCCCACATGATGTCGTCGTCGATCTGGCACTCGACGTAGGCGGCTGCCTTGGAGTCCCCGCCCGATGTCAGGGCGTGCTCGGTGTAGTCGAGCACCTCCACCTTGACTCCCCTCGTGCCGAGCGCTGCCGCAAACGCGTCAACGGGTCCATTGCCTGACCCCTCGATTGTCACCGGCGTCCCGCCATCGACGAGGTCTGCCGCGAGAGTGTCCGGCCCGACATCGGACGATGTCGCCCTGGTGCCCTGAAGCGCGAAGCGGCCCCACGCATGCCCGGGGTCGGTCGCGGGCAGGTATTCGTCCTCGAAGATTTGCCAGATGTCGGCGGCGCTCATTTCGACGCCCGATGCGTCGGCCTCACGCTGGACCACGCGCGAGAACTCGATTTGCAGGCGCCTGGGGAGGTCCAGGTGATGCTCCGCCTTGAGCAGGTAGGCCACGCCACCCTTGCCGGACTGCGAGTTCACGCGGATCACGGCCTCGTAGGAGCGGCCCACATCGCGCGGGTCGATCGGGAGGTACGGCACTCCCCACAGGAGGTCGTCGACCGACACGCCCTGCTTGGCGGCATCTGCCTCCATGCGCTCGAGGCCCTTCTTGATGGCATCCTGATGAGAACCGCTGAAGGCCGTGAAGACGAGGTCTCCGCCCCACGGGTGGCGCGGGTGCACGTCGAGCTGGGTGCAGTATTCGACGGTGCGACGGACGTCGTCGATGTTGCTGAAGTCGATCTTGGGGTCGATGCCCTGGCTGAACAGGTTCATGCCCAGCGTGACCAGGTCCACGTTTCCGGTGCGCTCGCCGTTGCCGAACAGGCAACCCTCGATGCGATCGGCACCCGCCATGTATCCGAGCTCTGCGGCCGCCACCGCGGTGCCTCGGTCGTTGTGCGGGTGCAGGCTCACCACCACGGAGTCGCGGTAGGCGAGGTGCCTGCACATCCACTCGATCGAGTCGGCGTACACGTTGGGCGTCGCCATCTCGATCGTCGCGGGCAGGTTGATGATGACCTTGCGGTCGGGGGTGGGCTTCCACACGTCGAGCACCGCGTTGCACACGTCGACCGCGTACTCGAGCTCCGTACCCGTGTACGACTCCGGGCTGTACTCGTAGAAGACCTTGGTGTCGGGAATGAGCTCTTCGAACTTCTGGCACAGCATCGCGCCGTGCGTGGCGATGTCCCTGATCTCGTCCTTGTCGGCGCGGAACACGACATCGCGCTGCAGAATGGACGTCGAGTTGTACAGGTGCACGATGGCATTCGGGGCGCCGCGCAGGGACTCGTATGTGCGCTCGATGAGGTGCTCACGCGCCTGAGTCAGGACCTGGATCGTGACGTCGGCTGGAATCTTGTCCTGCTCGATCAGCGCGCGCACAAAGTCAAAGTCGGTCTGGCTCGCACTGGGGAAGCCGACCTCGATCTCCTTGTAACCCATCCTCACGAGCAACTCGAAGAGCCGCATCTTGCGTTCAAGGTTCATCGGCTCGATCAGGGCCTGGTTGCCGTCGCGCAGGTCCACGGCGCACCAACGCGGAGCCTTGTCAATGCGCTTGGTTGGCCACGTGCGGTCGGGCATGTCCACGGTGAATTGCTCGTGAAACGGGAGGTACCTGTGGATCGGCATCTTCGACGCCGTCTGCTCGCCGCCGGTGTAGTAGTCGCTCATGTCTGCTGCTGTCCTTCTCTTGCTGGTGCCTTCGTGTGGAGGAGCCGGCACAACAACCACCGCGACGAGGATTCGGCCTGTTTAGGCCTCGTCGCGGCGACCAAGAAGGAGCGAGAGTGCACGCATATCCACACCCTAGCCGATGCCGACCGTCAGTCGGCAAGTCCCAGCGACACGTCCAGGCGTGAAATCAGGCCCGTGCGATCGAAGATTGCCGCCGAGTCGGCCCGGTCAAGGCTCAGCCCGTCAACACTGTTCGTATCGTCGCCAAGCGTGACCAAGATCCCCGCCGCACCGCCACGGTGGAGCACCACGGGCACCTGGCACAGGGTGAAGCCCATCGTGCCAGCCTCCAGCGCGACAGTGCGATTCTCCCCATCCAGGCCTACGTAGGCCAGCGACGAGGGCGCGTCAAGAAACTCCTCGACACGCACGACGCGCGGCTCGAAACGGACCATGCCGTCGGCCACGACGATGCCCATCTCGCTTGCGCGCGTGATGAGGTCTTCCTTGACCTGGCCCGTCATCCCCGGCTGCTGCACGCCCGAGAAGCTCGGGGTGTGTGAGTAGGGATCGGTCGGCACTGCGCCGTATTCGGAAGGCGACTTGTGGACGCCGATGCCTTCGCGGATCTGGCCGTAGTGGACCTCGAGGCGCTCCATGGCGGCCGCGCCCGCCCCGGCCTGCAGCGCACCGAGGCGCGCCTCGTCCACGGCGAGGAGAAGCTTGGAGACCATGTGCCAGTAGATCGATCCGAGACCCTCGTACTTGTAGAAGGTCCCCGAGCGCCCCGTGAAGGAAGCGTGCTGGAACACGGCCTCATAGATGTCAAGGACCTGTGCCCTTTCCTCGGTCACGAGCGAGCCGTATTCGCCGTCGCCGTCGCCGTCGCAGTCGCCGTCGCTGCCAAGCGCAGCCAACGCCTCGCGCAGGAACTCCGCGTTGCGGAACGCCGCGTTGAAGTGGACGTCGCCATCGACATCGCGAGAGACGATGCGCGAGTCGCCCCGCTCAAGCATCGCGCTGAGAAGCGCCGAAGCCGCCAGCTCCTCCGCGCGCAGCGTGTTCTTCTCGAGAAAGTGCGGGAGCTCGTGATCTGGGTACAGGGTGTAGCTGTTTTGGTCCGCGCGGTACAGTTCGCTGGAGCGCAGAGCGTCGAGTAGCTCCGCGACCTCTCCGGCCTTGAGGAGTCCGCAACTGAGCACGGCCACCTGGCCCTCGAGCATCTCCTTGAGGTGCGTGATCGCAATACCGTCGTCCGACACCCGCATGATGTTGTACGAGTGGTAGAGGCCGTCTTCGCGGCGATTGGTGGCGATCGTGTGGTCGGCGTGACGCAGCGCAACCTCGATGAAGCCGCGAATCTCCACCACCGCGACCATGGCATCGACCCCGCGAGACGCCGGGTCGTAGGCACTCGCGCGATGCGCGGTTCCTGCCGCCCCGAGGCGATCCAGCAGAGCCTTGCGGCCGCCGTCCGAGATGGCGCCCGCTGCGTGAGATCCATTCGCGAGGTCGGCGTGATCCTCGAAGGCCGCGGCGACCGCGCGCAGGAACCGGGCGACCGGCGCCGAAATCTCGACCTCGTCGAGACCCGAGGCCGCAAACTGCTCATCCAGGAACGCGAGGTAGCGACGCAAATGGCACAGCGTCACCATCGACACGCCGTTGCCGACGAGGGCGTTGTTCGCGTCGTTCCACTCGGGGCGCTGCGTGTTCATCCAGATCCCGCCGCCGGGAACGAAGTTCGACAGCTTGGACAACGCCACAATCAGCAGCTTCTCGGTGAGGTTGGCGCGCAGCAGGTCACCGTCGGCACCCAGGACCGCCTTGCCGTCGGAACCGATGCGTTCCGCTCGCGCCATCGCCGCGTCGTTCACGGCTTGGTCGAAGTCGATCGTGTCCCTGGGGTCGCGCAGGAGGTCCTCATATGGCAGGATGCGGTAGGGCACGTCGGCGAACGTGAACACCTTGCGCGTCAGCAGCGGGGTGAGGCTGCCGGGGCGGTAACGGTCGGCGACCTCGAGCAGGCGCAACAGGTAAATCACCTGGTGGTCGCCCCAATAGCCGATGTTCGACCACTCGTCCGCGGGATTCATCACCTCCCACTCGTAACCCTCGCGCAGCACGCGGTAGGGGTTGTAGCCGTCGACGGTCGACGAGTCGGCGAACTTGAAGAGCATGGCCTCGACGAAGTCGGGGTACGAGAGCGCGAGCGCCTCCCAGTTCTGGAAGATGTCCCGCCAATTGCCTTGGTAGTTCAACATCGGCTGCCCCTGGGCGTCCTTGAGGCGAATCGAGAAGGAGTTCCACGGCCGGCTCGGGTCACCGTGACGGCGGCTGAAGGACAACGGCAGGTACTCCGCGGCAAGACGCTCCAGGTCGACGTCGCCCACGCCCGCCACCCGCTCCATCAGGTCGTCGCGGGTCAGCGATGCGGGGAGGGCGTCAAGGAAGCCCGTGTGGCGGACGCCAACGGGGGCGTTGGTCTTGGCAAGGTACGCGCGCAGATCATCGCGTGAGACCACGTAGCCGTGGGCGGGGATTCCGCCCCGCATCGCGTTGAACAGTGTGTTGGCGAAGTGGCGCCACACGCTCGGTTCGTCCGCCGTGGCCTGCAGCCCGTCCGTCTCTCCGACGATGCGCACAAGGTTGGCGGTGCCGCGCTTCACGTCGGCCAGGACCCGGTCTTTGACCCCCGGCGCGGCCACGTCACGCATGAGGGACCGCACGCGCGAGGCGTCGAGTTCGACCTCCGCCACGACAAGCCAATCCGCCGACTCCCCCGGTGCAAGTTCGAGCGACCCAGAGACCAGATAGGCACCGCGGCGTCCACGAATGTCCGTCTCGGCCGTGACCGACGCACCTTGGCGGAAGGCGTCAACTTGGATTTCGGAGAGCAGTACCTTCGCCGATGCGAGGCCCGTCGTCCAAGCCACGTTCACCCTCAGCGCCTCGCTGGGTTCCGCGGTGTCCACCGGAATCGAGCTGAGGCGGTACAGCGCGAGGTCCGTGCCGTCGGCCGTCTCGGTGCGCTTGTAGCCGTCGACGAGCGTGCTGAATTCCAGTTGAAAGCGTCGACTGATCCCGGAGGGAAGGATGTTGCGAATGCCGTCGAGAAGCTCGACGGAGGCATCCGTCTTAGCGGTGTTGAGAATCTCCGATTGGCGCACGAAGCCATACGCGTCGCTGTTTGACCAGGAGTAGCGGAACACCAGGCCGAGGTCGTGGTTCGTCTCCTCGAAGAGCACGCGGTTGCCATACACGCTCTTGTAGAGCGCACGTTCGGAGCGGTATAGGCCCTGTTGGCGCGTCGAGAACGGCTCCCACAACATCGTCCGTCCACCGCGAGTCACGCGCAGGACGCTGATCGAACCGGTGGTCTCGGACGCATCGTGAATGCGGTCGTCGGTGTAGTACGGAAACAGGGCATTGTCAGGGTCTCGCCGACCGGCCGTGAGTCCACCGTTGCTCGACAGGAACATCCAGTGGTCCGAATCGCTCACCACGCTCATGAAGAACGGGCTCATGCGGTCGTAGTGGCCGATGCGATAGAACCGCTCGCCCGCAAGGTCGACGAGTCGACCTTCCACGTCGTCGCCGCGCGCGCCCTCCTCATCAGAAGTGGTCACGAGTCCGTCCGTCATTGCACGCCTCCCCAGCGGGGTTTTTGGTCACGCCAGTGTAGGGATCATGACACCGTGAGAGCGCGATCACAAGTCCCGGCGGAACCGGTTCAACCTGTGCTACCTAGAACCCCATGCGCCCCAACTGCTTGGGATCGCGCTGCCACTCCTTAGCAATCTTGATGTGCAGGTCGAGATACACCTTGCGGCCGAGCAGCCGCTCGATTCCCGCTCGCGCCTCGGCACCGACGGCCTTCAGTCGCTCGCCTCCGTGGCCGATGATGATGCCCTTCTGGCTGTCGCGCTCCACATAGAGCTGCGCGCGGATGATGAGCAGCGGCCTGCGCGGATCGTCTTCCGCCTGCGGGCGCTCCTCCATCTCCTCGACGATGACCGCGATCGAGTGGGGAAGCTCGTCGTGGACGCCCTCGAGCGCGGCTTCCCGGATGAGCTCCGCGATCATGACGTCCTCGGGCTCGTCGGTGACCTCACCCGTCGGGTACAGCGCCGCCCCCTTGGGCAGGTGCTTGATGAGCACGTCCGTCAAAACGTCCACCTGGATGCCCTCGACGGAGCTCACGGGGACAAGGTCAATGAACTCGCCGAGTTCGCTGACCTTCATGAGGTGCTCCGCCACGCGGTCGCGAGACACCTTGTCCACCTTGGTCACGATCGCGACGACGGGGGCCTTGGCCTGCGCCAGTTCGCGCGCGATCCACGCGTCTCCTGGGCCGATCTTCTCGTCGGCGGGCAGGCAGAAGCCGATGACGTCCACCTCGGCAAACGTCTCTCGCACCACGTCGTTGAGCCTCTCGCCCAACAGCGTGCGCGGCCGGTGAAGCCCGGGGGTGTCAACGATGATGAGTTGGGCATCGTCCCTGGTAATAATCCCTCGGATCGCCCTGCGCGTGGTCTGGGGGCGCGACGACATGATCGCCACCTTCTCCCCCACCAGCGCGTTCATGAGGGTCGACTTCCCCACGTTTGGCCGGCCAACGAAGGCCGCAAATCCACTGCGGTGCTCAGTCATCTTCGCCCGCCTTCCTGCGGCCAGAGCCGCGAGTGCTGCGCGGGCGAGCGGTTGCCGCCTCGTCTTCGTCGCCGACGTTGTCGTCGGCTTCCTTTTCCACCGTGAGCCAGGTGAGCCTACGCCTTCTGCCCTCGGCCCGTTCGGCGAGCAACACCAAGCCGTGCGCCGTCGCCCTCGACCCTGGGATCGGAACCTTGCCGAGCGCCTTGGCGAGCAGGCCCGCCGCGGTGTCGACATCGTCCTCGTCGATCTCGATGTCGAAGAGCTCGCCAAGGTCGTCGAGGGAGAGCCTTGCGGGCACGCGGTAGCGCCCGCCCCCGAGGTAGGAGACCTGCGGTTCCGCCCTGTCGTGCTCGTCGGTGAGTTCACCCACGATCTCCTCGAGGGCGTCCTCGATCGTGACCAGGCCTGCGACTCCGCCAAACTCGTCGATCACGATCGCCATGTGGAACGCCTCGCCCTGCATCCGCCGCAACAGATCATCGGCGGGCACCGACTCGGGAATGAACTCGGGCTCGCGCATCAGGGTGTCGACGGGCTGTTCGATCGCGTCGGCGGTGTCCCACGTCGCGCGCACCACGTCCTTGAGATAGACCACGCCAAGCACGTCGTCGACGCCATCTCCAATCACGGGAATCCGCGAAAAGCCCGAGCGCATGAACAGCAGCATCGCCTTTCGCGCGGTCGCGCCGGTCGCGATCGTGATCATGTCGGTCCGGGGCACCATGACCTCGCGCGTCAGTGTGTCGCCCAGATTCACCACGCCGCGCAGGAGTTCGGCGTCTTCGTCCTCGAGGGCCCCCTGGGCCTGCTCCACGAGGTCCTCGGCCTCGGAGAGCGCGCGAATCTGCAGCGCGGGAACGATGCGCCGAATAGGCGTCGACAGGGCGATGAGCGCCACGCCAAGAGGAGCGAGCACCTTCAGGGAGTCTTCCGGGTGGCTCCTCCCCAGCTGGCGAGGACCCGCGCGCACGAGAAGCAGCGAATACGCGGCTGCCAAGGCCATCGTGATCAACGCGACGACCCAACCCGGCCACGACAACTCGACTCCCCATGTCCACGCGAGAACGCTCCACGCCACCAGTGCGACGGCCTCGAGGGACGCGTAGACGACCGACGCGGCGTTCGAGGTTTGGTGCGCATCGCGAGCGAGCCGCGCCGCGCTTGTCGGCCTGCCGTCCTGCCGCTTCGCCTCGGCCATGACGCGCTCGCGCGCGTAGGGAAGCTGCTCGAACGCCGCCACGATCGCATGCATCACGGCGGCCCCGATCAGGCTCGCCACCCCGAAGGATACGAGGAGCGCGACGGCGGTGCCGCTCATGACCTCTGCGCGAGGAAGGTCAGGAGAAGCCTGCGCTGCAGTTCGAACATCTCCTTCTCCTCATCAGGCTCGGCGTGGTCGTAGCCGAGCAGGTGCAGGATGCCGTGGGTCGTGAGGAGCAGCATTTCCTCCTCGGCGGAGTGGCCCGCGTTCTTGGCTTGACGCGCGGCCACTGCGGGGCACACGACGATGTCCCCGAGCAGTCCTGCAGGGGTGGGTAGGTCGGACGTTCCTGGCCGCAATTCGTCCATCGGGAAGCTCAACACGTCGGTGGAGCCTGGCTCGTCCATCCACTTGACGTGGAGCTCCTCCATCGCGGCCTCGTCGACGAACAGGATGGCCAACTCGGCGTCTGGCGCGACGTGCATCTCGCCGAGGACGTACGCGGCGAGAGCGGCGAACTCGGCCTCGTCGAGCTCCGCATCCGTCTCGTTGTTGACGTCGATCATCTGTCGCCTCCTTGGCGCGGCAAACGCCGCTTTTGGCCGTCTGTTCTAGAGCGTTGAGGTGCGGCCGCGTGCGCGGCATCGCTGCGTTCGTAGGCGGTGATGATGTCGCTCACGAGCCGGTGCCTCACGACGTCTTGGGCCGTGAGCTCACAGAACCCGATGTCGTCCACACCCATGAGAATGTCGCGAGCCGCGCGCAGACCAGACTGCGTTCCACCTGGTAAATCCACCTGGGTAATGTCGCCGGTCACGACCATCGTCGACCCGAATCCCAATCGAGTGAGGAACATCTTCATCTGCTCGCGCGTCGTGTTCTGGGCCTCGTCGAGCACGATGAAGGCATCGTTGAGAGTGCGGCCACGCATGTAGGCCAGGGGCGCCACCTCGATGATTCCCGCCTCAATGAGCTTGGGAATCGACTCGGGGTCGACCATGTCGTGGAGCGCGTCGTACAGCGGACGCAAGTACGGGTCAATCTTTTCGGACAAGGTGCCCGGCAGGAACCCCAAGCGCTCCCCCGCCTCGACGGCCGGGCGCGTCAGGATGATCCGACTCACCTGCTTGGACTGCATGGCGGCGACCGCTTGGGCCATCGCAAGATACGTCTTGCCCGTTCCCGCGGGGCCGATACCGAACGTGATGGTGTGGCGCTCGATCGCGGCAACATATGCGGCTTGACCCTCGGTCTTTGGCCTGATCGTGCGCCCTCGCGAGGACAGGATCGACCTCGCCAACACGGCCACGGGTCGCTCTTGCTGCGCGGCGGTTGCCTCGCCGATGATCCGCATGGACTCGCGCGCTACCTCGGGGGTGAGGGACACTCCTGAGGCGACCATCAATCTCAACTCGTCGAGGGCCGCCGAGCACGCGGCGACCGCGGCATCGGGGCCTGACAACGAGATCTGATTGCCGCGCACCAAGACGTTCACGCCGGGGAATGTCCTCTCGACCTCGGCGAGAACCGAGTCCCCCGCACCGAGGAGCCCAAGCATCACCGCGGCATCGTCGATCTCAAAGATGCGAGATGTGCTCACGCGTCCTCCCATGCAAGATGCTTGCCGCCCATGACGTGGGCGTGCGCGTGGAAGACGGACTGTCCCGCCGCCTCACCCGAGTTGAAGACGAGGCGAAACTCACCGCCGCACTCGGCATCGGCCACCTGTTGGGCGACGGCAACCATCTCCGCGAGAACATCGGGAATCTGTGCGGCGGCCTCGGTGACATTCGCGACGTGGGTCTTGGGGACGACGAGGACGTGCACGGGCGCCTTGGGTGTGATGTCACGAAAGGCAATCACGCGGTCGGTCTCCGCGACCAGGGTGGCGGGGATCTCACCAGCGACGATGCGGCAAAAGAGGCAGTCGGTCATGGCTCTAGCGTATGGCCAGTGCCCGACCACGGGCGCATGGACCACGAGACCATGCGTGCGCTCATGCGCAGCGCCTCGCCATCAGGCCCTGCCCAGGAAGGCGTCCTTCAGTCGTGCGAAAACACCACCGCCGATGGGCGCCAGCCGCGCCTCGGCGAACTCCTCGCCGCGAAGCACGGCGAGCTTGCGCAAGAGCTCAGACTGCTCATCCGTCAGTTCATCGGGCGTCAGGATGTCGAGGTGCACGTGAAGGTTGCCGCGGCCCGACCTCTGAAGCTTGCCCACGCCAAGACCCTTGAGCGTGACCGTCGCGCCCGCATGAGTGCCCGGCTTGATGTCGATTTCCTGGGGACCGTCGAAGGTCTCGACCGTGGCGACGGTACCCAGAGCGGCCGCGGTCATCGGCAACTCGATCGTGCAGTGCAAGTCGTCTCCCCGACGCTCGAACGTCTTGTGTGCGCCTTCGCGGATTTCGACATAGAGGTCACCGCGCGGCCCGCCCCCAGGCCCCGCGTCGCCCGAACCGGACATCCTGATGCGCGTGCCCGTCTCCACCCCGGAGGGAATGTCAATCGGGACGGTGCGACGTTCGCGCGACCGGCCCTGCCCCGAGCAATCGGTGCAGGGCGATTCGATGATCGAGCCGTAGCCACCGCAACGCGGGCATGGCGCGGTGGTCATGACCTGGC